>SSFF01000009.1 GCA_008015235.1 Rhodoferax sp.
ACAACAACAATGCGCTGCCTTAGACCATCAACGGTCTTTACAAGGCGGAATTGATTCACCGCCGGGCGCCCTGGAAAACCGTCGAGGCCGTCGAACTGGCTACGCTCGAATGGGTGACCTGGTTTAATCACCAGCGCCTGCTTGAGCCGATCGGATATATCCCTCCCGCCGAAGCAGAGGAACGGTATTATTCACAACTCGCACCACAGGCCGAATACGCCTGTACTTAAACCACGGAGCCTCTACAAAACCCGGGGCGATTCAATTCGAATGCAATAGCCAGTGTCTGTGTCCTCTTGTTGGATCATGAACGAACGACCTTCAAAAAGCTCTTCCAATAGCTCCATGTAGTCGTCTGACAAGATGTCAAAGTCAGCTGTCTTTTTGGCACTGTTTGTGGTGCTCAGTGGCATGCAAATGCCATTGAGGAACTTCAATGCTGCCTTGGATAGTTTGCTGGTTGTATGTGTGGGGGTGTTTTTTATCTCATTCATGTTTATCTCCTTTATAGTTTGATTGAGTTGCTTAGCAGCAGCAGGCATTCCCTTCGCCTGCATTGCTGTAACCGTTGGACCTACATGCACAGTGGGCACGCGGTCAATTCCTTGGGCTTGAAGACTCCTGCTGTCAATGCGGGTCTTGAAGCCAGAAAACATCAGTCTGTGATTGGCATGGGTTGCCCATGCTGATCGCCATTTCTCTAGTTGCTCTTTGCTGTTCCAGTCTCTGTTCTTGGCACCAAAGCCGGACTGGTTGATCTCACGTGTGGTGAGCAGGATGTGGGCATGGGGATTGCCTGGCTTGTTGTGGATGCATACATCAGCAACCATGCCCAGTTTGACAAACTGGGCTTGGACAAAGCTCTCCAGCAGTTGGGCTTGTTGGTCCAGGTTTAACTCCAGAGGCAGGGCAACCTCAATCTCCCTGGCAACCTGGGCATCCTTTCTGGTTTCCTTGTGCTCTGCCTGGTTCCATAGCTGGGCACGATCCTGCACCCAGGAGGGTGCATTGGATGGTGCAAATATCTGGCGATATGCGACCTCCCTTTTTCTGGTGTAGTTAAACACCAGGCCGGTTCGTTCATCCTTGATGCATTGCCCTGCACGGTAGGCACATGCCCCAGTCGCACTGCGACCTTGGGCACGTGAAATTACCTTTGCATTCAAATGAAAAATTGCCATGTGCCCCTCCTTTCTTGTTCTTGTGCACCCTGGGAAATTGATCGCACACGTTGCTTGCAACGTATAAGTGCGCCCTTCACTTCGTTCGGGTCAGGCCTTGACTTCTGTTTTCGTTTTGGTATCTCTAATACAGATAACGAAAAAAAACGAAATGTCAAGTTTTTGCCAAAAAGGGAGGAAAGACCATGAGCAATGTGAAGACCACAACCATTGAAAAGATGCAGGCCAAGAGGGCACAACTGGATGCCAGAATTCAACAGTTGAAGAACAAGCAAACCAGTGAAGAACGAAAGAAGGACACCCGCAGAAAAATTCTGGTGGGTGCCTTCTTCATTCAGCTGCTGGGTGGTGATCTCAAACGGGTGGGCAACCGTTTGAAGGCTGCTGGAATGTTGCAGCCAAGGGACTATGAGCTCTTTGGACTAGACCAGGCTGACAGCCAGCCCGAGCAGTGATTTTTGAAAAGCTGGTCGCCGCGTCCAGTTATTTTTCCTATCTCTCTTGGAGAGTTGGTCTCTCTTCTCTTTGGCCAATAGGTGTTTCATCTCTATGAGAAATAGGGATCCAAAGGATCTCTTGATCAATACCATTGGTATTTAATTTACTCAACTACCCTTAGGCCTTTCTCTTAGCCTTCGGCTCTCAGGGATTTCTTTGGATGGTCCGTATATACGGACCTTCATTGGCTCTGTTTTCCAGAATGGAAAACCCAAACCAGACAAAAATCTGGTTGCTGCCATGAGGTTCCGTATGTCAACGTCTCCTGCCAAGTATCAATACAGGTCACTTGCGCTTTGTCGATTCACG
Organism: Rhodoferax sp.; assembly: GCA_008015235.1. Lineage (GTDB taxonomy): Bacteria > Pseudomonadota > Gammaproteobacteria > Burkholderiales > Burkholderiaceae_C > Allorhodoferax. The sequence goes on from SSFF01000009.1 coordinate 1,989, forward strand.
TCCTGAAACGCTCCAACCGGGTTCGACTTCATTGGCTCTCCGTGCGGCTGTGTTGGATCCCATTCTGACCGCTTTAGCTCTTCGTCCGAACCGAGAAACCCCGAAGGGTTTGACGCATAAAACGAAGATGCAACCAGCTTTTTGACTGGCTACAAAACTAGTCAAACAAATTTTTTTGAAATGTCAAGGGCCTCAGGCTCTTTTTTGGAGAAGGGCTGTTTGCCTTCATTTTTGGCCTTGATTGGGTTGCAGTTGGCTGAATGGAGCACGTTTGGCGGAGTGTCCTTTCTGCGGTAATCTACCTAGCAGCAATTTTTCAAGGGTCTAAAGCTGCTAAGTACCTGATTTTGTTGGAGTTTTTGGATTGCAAAATCTGCCCCGTCCACTCCGCCAAAACGAGAAACCCTTGTAATTCAATGAGTTACAAGGGTTTTTTCATTTCTGCTGCCTAAACTTCGGGCAGCTGTTAATCGCCAGCCAACCCATCAATGCAGGTTTTCGGCCGTTTCAGCGCCGCGCTGGGGGGCTGTGCAGGGCAGTTCGAGGGTGATGGTGGTTCCTGCCTGCAAGGTGCTCTCGACCCGGATGCTGCCACCAAGTACATCGCGCACGATGTTGTAGACGATGTTCATGCCCAGACCAGAGCCGCCTTGGCCGAGCTTGGTGGTGAAGAACGGATCAAAAATGCGGTTCAGGGTGTTGGCGGTCATGCCCGTGCCGTCATCGCTGTAGACAATCCGCACCCAGTCGGCACCGAGACGCTCGGCACGCAATTGCATGCGACCTTGGTCCCGGTGCTCAAAGGCATGCTGAATGGAATTGCTGACGAAGTTGGTGATGCACTGGCCCAGGGCGCCCGGGAAACTGTCCATGGCGATACCGCTGCTGACATGCAAATCCAGGGTCAGGGACAGTTTCTTGTACATCGGCTCCAGCGTGGTGCAGAGCTCGGACAGCACGGTAGCGAGGTCAAAGCTGCGCCGCAGATCGCTCGATTGGTCGACGGCCACGCGCTTGAAGCTGCTGATGAGGTGGTCAGCGCGATGCAGTGAACGCATGAGAATCTCGCTGCCATGGGCAGCGTTGTCGACAAAGGCCTGCAGACCTGAGCGGCGCATGGTGCCGTTTTGCAGGTCCTGCGCCAGCGCCTCGACTTGGAACTGCAAGGTACTGGCCACGGTGACACTGTTGCCGATGGGGGTGTTGAGTTCGTGCGCTACGCCAGCCACTAGCGAACCCAGTGCCGCCATCTTTTCGGTACGGACCAATTCGGCCTGCATGGTGCGCACCGACTGCAGGGCTTGTTCCAGTTCGCGGTTCGACTGGGCCAGTGTGGCTGTCCTTGCTTCCACCCGCGCCTCCAGTTCGTGGTTCATGCGTTCGATCTGTTCCTGTGCTTCGCGCAGTGCCGTGATGTCGATCAGCGTGAACAGCAGGATGCGCTCGCCCATGACATTGACGATGCGCGATGACGTCAGCCCATGGATGCGCTGGCCTGCACGGTTGAAGAAATCGATGGGGAAGTTGTCGAGCGTATCGTGCTGGGCGATGTGGGTGAAAAATACGCGGCGCTGCTCCAGGTTGCCCCACAGTTTCAATTGCGATGCGGTCTTGCCGATCAACTCCTGCTGGCTGTAACCGAATGTCTGCACCCAGGCATCATTGGCATCGAGGAAGGTTCCGTCGGCTGGGCGCCCCAGAATGGCCGCAACCGGCGACTGGCGAAACAAGGTCACAAAGCGCAATTCACTTTGGCGCAATGACGTTTGCGAGTCCTGCAGACGTGCCATGTACTGCAACAAAAGGCGGCTCAGCCCGATGGCCAAGGCGGCCACCACAAATGCCAAGGCCAGTCGTCCCCGAGTGCGGTCACGCCAGGGGGAAACCACCTGATCGATTGCACGGGCATACACGGCCGTAATCGGAAAGTCGGCATTGCGGCGGTAGGTGTAGAGGTTGATTCCAGGGTCGTCATCCAGAAAAAAGTCCGCTTCGAAAGAGCCTTCGGCGGCACCTTCGCGAATACTCGTCAGGTGGACTTCCTCGCTCACATTGCGATTGACAAAACGCGCCTCGAACGGGGAACGGACGATGACATAACCATCGTCGGCCACGAGCGATACGGCCGCGCTGTTTTCGCCGGCCACGCGCGCATACAGCTTGCTGAAGTAGGACAGGCGCAAATCCACCGCAATCACCCCCAAGGGGCGATTGTGGATGTCGAACAGGGTGCGGCTGACTGGCAACACCCACTGGCTGTCGTAGGGGCTGGCATAGGGGCGGCCCAGCACAGCCTCCCGGTGGCTGGGGTGGCTGAGCAGGTAGAAGACATCGTTGCGATAGGCCACCGAAAGCTGGTGGGTGGGGTAGTCCGGGGAGCTGATCCAGCTTTCCCCGTCCGGGCTGACATATTGCAGCGCCTTGAGGTGGCGGCTTTGTGAAAGGTCGTATTCGGCTACCAGTTTGCGGATCTGTTCGGGGGACAGGGGGGCTGCATCGCTTTGCTGGCGCACCTTGCGTGCTACCTGGTCCAATGTGTAGACGGCATCTTGCAGGGTTTGGCCCGCATGTTCTTCCAACAGGCGCACTGTGGCCAGGCCATTGGTGGTTTCGGCTGCGACGGTCTGCCGGTAGTCCTGGGAGACCGACCACCAGGTCTGGCCCATGATGGAGGCCAGTACCAGCACCAATGCCAGTACCACCAGCGACTGGCTGCGGCTGCGGTCGTCGCCGGCGTATTTCATTGCACCCGGCCCTCTTTCCAGGCCTGTAGCAGCCGTTCATAGGGGATGGTTTCCCCACGGGGTTGTTCCAGATCGACCTTCCTCCAGGGGGCCCCCTTGTCGCTCAGCCGTTGGCTCGCGGGCAGTGGTGCGTTGAGCCGCGGTGCACAGCGCTTCATACCGCTGCGCTGCAGTCCGGCGAGGACATTGTCCAGCGCGCTGGCCAGTGCATCCATGGCCGCCTGCGGTGATTTTTCTCCCGACAGGGCGGTGGCGACGTTGGCCCACCACAGCGGTGCCATGCGTGGATAGTCGGGGACGTTGTTGCCGGTCGGGGTCCAGGCCACACGTGCCGGACTGCGGTAGAACTCGACGAGGCCACCGTAGCGCGCGGCATTCTGAGTGAAGTACGGGTGCTTGATGTCGGACTCGCGGATGAAGGTCAAGCCCACCATGGATTTGCGCAGGGACACGGTCTTGGACGTGACGAACTGCGCGTAAAGCCAGGCTGCGTGCAGTTGGTTGGGGGGTGTCGAGCGCAGAAAGGTCCAGGCGCCCACGTCCTGGTAGCCGTTTTGCATGCCGGTTTTCCAGTAGGGGCCGTGCGGCGAGGGCGCCATGCGCCACTTGGGGCTGCCATCCCGGTTGACAGCGGCAATTCCCGGCTGGGTCAGTGCGGCAGTGAAGGCCGTGTACCAGAATATCTGCTGGGCGATCTGGCCCTGCCCAGGCACCGGCCCGGCATCGTTGAAGGTCATCTGCATCGCTTCGGGCGGTGCGTAGGCCTTGAGCCAATCGACAAACTTGGTCAATGCAAAGACGGCGGGCGGGGAGTTGGTGGCGCCACCGCGGGCCACTGAGGCGCCCACCGGCGTGCACTGGTCAGGTGCCACGCGGATGCCCCATTCGTCCACCGGTAGGCCGTTGGGAATGCCCTTGTCGGCCGCACCGGCCATGGACAGCCAGGCGTCGGTGAAGCGCCAGCCCAGCGAGGGGTCGCGCTTGCCGTAGTCCATGTGGCCATACACCCGCACGCCGTCGATCTCTTTCACGTGGTTGCTGAAGAAATCGGCAATGTCTTCGTAGGCCGTCCAATTCAGTGGAACCCCCAGCGGATAGCCGTAGCGCGCCTCGAAACGCTGTTGCAGGTCCTTGCGGGCAAACCAGTCGGCCCGGAACCAGTAGAGGTTGGCAAACTGCTGGTCGGGCAGCTGGTAGAGCTTGCCATCGGGGGCGGTGGTGAACTTGAGTCCGATGAAATCGGCCAGGTCCAGCGTGGGGTTGGTGAACTCGCGTCCGCTGCCCTGCATGTAGTCGGTCAGTGGGATCACGGCGCCATAGCGGTAGTGGGTGCCGATCAGGTCGGAGTCCGAAATCCAGCCGTCGTAGCGGTGGCCACCGCTTTGCATGTCGGCATAGAGCTGGTCCACCAGGGCACCTTCCGAGGTGATTTCGTGCGTGACGGCAATGCCGGTAATGTCTTCAAAGGCGCGGGCCAGTACCCGCGACTCGTAGTTGTGGGTGGCGATGTCTTCCGACACCACGCGGATCGCCCGCACTCCGCGTTGCTGCAGGCTTTCTCCGGCACGGACGAACCAGTCCATTTCCTGCAGCTGCTGGGCCCGGCTCAGGCTGGAGACCTTGAATTCGGCGTCGAGCCAGCGCTGGGCAGCGGCCATGTCGCTGCGAGCTGCCAAGCTGGTGCTGGCAATGCCTGCGCACACCAGTGCGCGTGCCAAGGTACGTGCTAGGGGCTTCATGTCTCCTCTGGCGGTGGGTCGCTCTATGGATGAACCCACTATACGCCAGCCGCCGCGATTTGCAGAGAAAAACCGTCCAGGAAGCGGACGGGAGGTGCCTAGCGTTTTCCCGGATTCAGCAGCCCCGAGGACAGGGCCGTGCCCAGTACGATGACCAGGGCACAGCCCAGCATCCATAAAGTGACAGTTTCGCCCAGTAAGAGTACGCCATAGCCCACGGCGAACACCGGAATGGCAAAGGTCACCGACAGCGCGCGCGCCGGACCGGCGCGCTCGATCAGGCGGAAGTACAGCACATAGGCCAGTCCGGTGCACAGCAGGCCCAGGCCCGAAATGGCCGCCCAGGCCTCCAAGCCCGGCAGCGTGGCGGGCCAGTACCACAGCATCAGCGGCGCCAGCGCCGCGGTGGCGCCCAGCTGGCTGCCAGCCGAAGACACCAGGGAGGGCACGCCGCCCAGGAAGCGCTTGGCCAGGCTGGCCGAGATGCCGTAGCAGAGTGTGGCCAGCAGGCAGGCCAGCACGGCCCAGCCGCTGGACAGGCCCGAAGCGTCGGGCTTGAAGCTGGCTTTTTCCCAGGCCAGTGCCGTGACCCCGGCAAAGCCGATGGCCAGGCCCAGCATGCGCATGCGCGAAGGCCGGTCGCCCAGCCAGGCCCAGGCCACCAAGGCACCGAACAGGGGCACGGTGGCGTTGAGGATGGCCGACAGGCCCGTGCTGATGGACAGCAGTGCATAGCTGAAGCAGGCAAACGGAATCGCCGAGTTGAGCACCCCGATGGCCATGGTGCGCGGGCCGTACTGGCGCAGCGCGGCACCGTGCCCGCGCCACCACAGCAAGGGAAGCAGAAAGGCCGCACCAATGCAGGTGCGCAGGCCGGCCGTGGCAAAGACACCGAATTCCTTGCTGGCCGTGCGCATGAACAGGAACGATGCGCCCCAGATGGCCGCCAGCAGGACGAAGTCGAGCATCCAAGCTGTAGGGGCTGCGGTGGTGGAAGGGTGTGTCTCAGTCATGCGCGCGTTCCCGTTGCAGGAGCGCGGCCTTGCGCTCCAGCCCGCCAGCGTAACCGGTCAGGCTCCCATCCGATCCCAGCACCCGGTGGCAGGGAACGACCAGGCTCAGCGGATTGCGGCCCACCGCGGCGGCCACGGCACGCACGGCCCGCGGCTTGCCCAGGCGCTGTGCCAGTGCGCTGTAGCTCAGGGTCTGGCCGCAGGCGATGCCCAGCAGGGCCTGCCAGACCGATTGCTGGAACGCCGTGCCCAGGTGCAGGCTCAGCGGCAGGGTGAACTCGGTGCGGGCACCGGCCAGGTAGGCGTCGATCTGGGTTGCGGCGTTCTCCAGCAGCGGGTCATGCTCCAGTTCATTCCACTGGGGGGCTTGGGGAAAGTGGCGCTGGTCGGCAAACCAGACGCCGCACAGGGCGTCGCCATGGCGCGCCAGCACCATGGGGCCGAGTCGGCCGCAGTGCTGCAGTATCTGAAGTTGCCGTGTATTGAGGGTCATTTTTGTCTTTCGCCCGCATGGAATATACGTAAATAGCTATATCTTTTATAGCGACTGCCAAGCGCGGATGACGCCGTAGCTGCGCCACGGGCGCCAGGCTTGTGCTATCGCTTCGGCTTCGCGTGCCGCTTGTGGGTGCTGGCGCAGGCCCAGCGCGTTGTGCAGGGCCACATCACCCGCAACGAATGCGTCGGGCCAGCGCAGGGCGCGCATGGCGATGTAGTTCGCGGTCCAGGGGCCGATGCCGGGCAGGGCCTGCAAGGCTGCCAAGCTGGGCTCGGGGGCGGCACCGGGGTGCAGTGCCAGGCTGCCGTCCAGGCAGGCCTGGGCCAAGGCGCGCAAGGCTTTCTGGCGTTGGCGCACGATGCCCATCTGGCCCAGGGTGTCGTCGCTGGCGGTGAGCAACTGTTCCGGTGTCGGGAACAGGTGCTGCAGCGTGGACAGCACGGGTGGTGGCGGCACGGGCAGAGGCGTGCCCAGGGCCGCCACCAGCCGCTGGGCAATGGTGTGGGCCGCCGCCACGGTGATCTGCTGGCCCAGCACGGCACGCACCGCCAGTTCGAAGCCGTCGCCACAGCCGGGCACGCGCACACCACCGGCGTCCGGCCAGGTGGCGGCCAGGGCCGTGCCGATGGCCTGGGGGTCGGCGTCCAGGTCGAGCAGGGCACGCACTGTGGTAAGCACCTGCGGCAGGCAGGGCGCCAGCGTGGGCGCCACCTGCACGCGCACGCGGCACTGTTCGGGTTCGAAACGGCAGTGGACCCAGCCGCAGTAGTGGCTGCCGCCGTGCGCGATGCGCAGAGTGCGCGCCAGACTCCGCTGGGCGGTGTCCACCTTTTCCACCCCGGCCAGGGCACGCTGGGCGAAAAAAGACAACAGGGTGTCCACGTCATACGGCGGGCGGTAGTACAGCGTGAACTGCAAAGCGGTGGAAGGGCTGCTGCGCCCGCTGGCACGCACCTGCGTCGGCGTGAGCTGATAGTGCTGTTGCAGGGCGGCGTTGAAGGTGCGCACGCTGGCAAAGCCGCTCATGGCCGCGACCTCGGCCACGGGCAGTTGGGTGTCGGTGAGCAACTGCTTGGCGCTGAGCAGCTTGTGGGTCAGCTGGTACTGCTGCGGGGCGACCCCCAGTGTGCTCTGGAAGATGCGGCGCAGGTGGCGTTCGCTGACGCCCAAGGCCTTCGCAATGTCCGGGATGCTGGTGCTTGCACTGGCATAGGCCGGGCGCGCCAACCACTGGGCCGCCTGCAGCGCCAGCAGCTGTGAGGCGTCCTGCACCGACCAGACCGCGCGCTCGGCGCTGCTGGCCGGGGCCAGCTCCGGGCGGCAGCGCAGGCAGGGGCGAAAACCGGCCGCTTCGGCCTGGGCTGCCAGCGTGAAGAAGCGGCAGTTCGCCAGCTTGGGGGTGCGCACCTTGCACACCGGACGGCAGTAGACGCCGGTGCTGGTCACGGCCGTGAAGAACTGGCCGTCGAAACGGGCGTCGCGGGCCTGCAGTGCGCGGTAGCAGCCTGCGTCCTCCAGCACGGTGGCAGAGCTCGGTGTGTGGGGGGCGGCTACGGTGGTGGACATGGGGCAATGATAGGCCGCGCAAGCGACAGGCACTGGCAGTTTTCGGACATGTGACTGCGACCGCTTGGGCCAGGCCCAGCACCTACAATGCCGGCTCTTGCCGCTGCGGCGGCCCTGCAGACATTTGTGAGACGCGATGCAACTCTCCGCCAGCATTTTCAAAGCCTACGACATCCGCGGCGTCGTCCCCAGCACCTTGAACGAAGAAGTGGCCCTGCGCCTGGGCCGTGCCTTTGGCACCGTGGCCCTGCAGCAAGGCGAAAAGGCCGTGGCCGTAGGGCGCGACGGGCGCCTCAGTGGCTCGTCCATGAGTGCGGCGCTGGTCCGCGGCTTGCAAGAGTCGGGCGTCCATGTGATTGATGTTGGCATGGTCACTACGCCCATGCTGTACTTCGCCGCCAACACCCTGTGCCGCAGCGGCATCCAGGTCACCGGCAGCCACAACCCCAAGGACTACAACGGTTTCAAGATGGTGATGGGTGGCCGCGCCATCTACGGCGACGACATCCAGGCCCTGCGCCGCATGATGGAAGACGGCAGCTGGACGCTGCAGGCCGGTGGCTCTGTGGAGCAGACCGATGTGCTGGCGGCCTATACGGCGCGCATTGCCGGGGACATCCAGCTGGCGCGGCCGATCAAGGTGGTGGTGGACTCGGGCAATGGCATTGCGGGAGCTTCGGCCCCGGCCATCCTGCGCGCCATCGGCTGCGAAGTGACGGAGCTGTACAGCGAAGTGGACGGCAACTTCCCCAATCACCACCCGGACCCGAGCAAGCCCGAAAACCTGCGCGACCTCATCGAGGCCCTGCGCAGCAGCGACGCCGAGCTGGGCCTGGCCTTTGACGGCGACGGCGACCGCTTGGGCATCGTCACCAAGGATGGCAGCAACATCTACCCCGACCGCCAGATGATGCTGTTCGCGCAGGACGTGCTCTCGCGCGTGCCGGGCGGAACCATCCTGTTTGACGTGAAGTGCTCGCAGCGCCTGGCCCCGGCCATCGAAGCCGCTGGCGGCGTGGCGCTGATGTACAAGACCGGGCACTCGCTCATCAAGGCCAAGATGAAGGAAATTGACTCGCCCCTGGGCGGCGAGATGAGCGGCCACATCTTCTTCAAGGAGCGTTGGTACGGCTTTGACGACGGCACCTATGCCGGTTGTCGCCTCCTGGAGATTGTGAGTAAAAGCCCCGACGCCAACGCCGTGCTGAACGGCCTGCCCACCAGCTTTTCCACGCCCGAACTCAACGTGCCTTGTGCTGAAGGCGAGCCGCACCGCGTGGTGCAGGCCTTGGTGGAGGCGGCAGATTTCTCAGCACCCGCTGTCGTGAACACCATCGACGGCTTGCGTGTGGATTGGCCGGATGGCTTTGGCCTGGTGCGCGCTTCCAACACCACGCCGGTGCTGGTGCTGCGCTTCGAGGGCCACACCCAGGCGGCGCTGGAGCGCATCCAGCACGCCATGGTGGCGCTGCTGCACAGTGTCAAGCCCGACGCGCGGTTTGAAGCCGCGGCGCATTGAATTCCCAACCAGGGTCGTTGGCTTGAACATACTCATCGTCAAACTGTCTTCGCTGGGCGACGTGGTGCATGCCATGCCGGCTGTGCAGGACATCCGCCGTGCTTTTCCCCAGGCCCGCATTGACTGGGTGGTGGAGCGCGGCTTTGCGCCGCTGGTGCTGCGCTGCGAAGGCGTGCAGCGTGTCATTCCTTGCGACCTGCGGCGTTGGCGCAAACGCCCATTCGCCGCGCAGACGCGTGTCGAGTGGACCGCCTTCAAGGCCGAGTTGCAGGCAACGGCCTACGACTGGGTGCTGGACCTGCAAGGCCTGACCAAGTCGGCACTGGTGGCCTGGCTGGCGCGCACCACGCCGGGCGGCAAGAAAGTGGCGTTGGCCCACCGCACCGATGGTTCGGGTTACGAGGCACCCACACGCTGGGTGGCCGACGTGGCCGTCCGCATGGAGCCCCATGTGCACGCCGTGCATCGCGCGCGCATCCTCAGCGCCCAGGCGCTCGGCTACTCCGTGCCGGATTCAGAGCGTTTTGGGCTCTTTGCCCGGATAAACACTGTGCAGATCGCTATTGAAAACATAGCAAATCAAAAACCTCTGGTGGCACTTGTCCACGGTACCTCACGCGCTGACAAGGAGTGGCCGGTGGAGCACTGGGTGGCGCTGGGGCAGCGTTTGCTGGCTCAGGGCTGTGTCGTGGCCCTGGCCCATGGCAGTGCCAAGGAGCAGGCCACCAGCACACAGATCGCCGCGCAGATCGGGCAGGGCGCCACGGTATGGCCCGCCATGGACCTGGCGCAGGTGACCGATGCCTTGGGCAGCTGCGCCGGATGCATTGGCGTGGACAGTGGCCTGAGCCATATCGCCACGGCGCTGGACCTGCCCCATGTGCAGATCTACAACTTCGACACCGCCTGGCGCACCGGCCCGAGCGTGCACCCTGGCGCGCGGCAGGTGGCAGTGTTTGCCCAGCCGCAGCCCGGTGTCGACGCCGTGTGGTCCGCCTGGCTGGGCGTGCAGGACAAGCCGAGAGGAACTAGCTGATGCTGCTGCGCATTTACGGCTGGGTCATGACCCTCCTGATTCCCCTGCTGCGGCGCAAGCTGGCGCGCCGCGCCTTGGCCGAGCCCGGCTATGGCGAGGCGGTGGAAGAACGCTTTGGTGGCTACACCATGGCGCCGCTGGTGGGCGGCAAGGTGGTATGGGTGCATGCGGTGAGCCTAGGCGAAACCCGTGCCGTGGCCGCGCTGGTGCAGGCCCTGCGCCGCGAAATCCCCAGCATGCGCCTGTTGCTGACCCACGGCACCGCCACCGGGCGCGAAGCCGGCAAGGCGCTGCTGCAGACCGGCGACGTGCAGGTGTGGCAACCCTGGGACTGCCCGCTGGCCGTGCAGCGTTTTGTCGAGCAGTTTCGTCCCCGCATCGGCCTGCTGGTGGAAACCGAGGTCTGGCCGCTGCTCACGGCCGAGTGCAAAAAGCAGGGTGTGCCGCTGTGTCTGGTCAACGCCCGTCTGAGTGAAAAGTCATTGCGCCAGGCGAAGCGCCTGGGGCTGCTGGCCCGGCAGGCCTACAGCAGCCTCACCGCCGTGTGGGCGCAAGCCGAATCCGACGCCCAGCGCCTGCGGTCCTTGGGCGCCCCCGTGGCTGGTGTCATGGGCAACTTCAAGTTCGACGTCCAGCCCTCCAGCATCCAGCTCGGTCAGGGGCGTGCCTGGCGCCAGGCCCAGCCCAGCCCGGTGGTGATGCTGGCCAGTGCACGCGAAGGCGAAGAAGCCATGCTGGTCGATATTTTGAAGCGAAAACAGGCCGAAGCCCCTGTATACATTGCGTACGAAGCTAGCAAAACCATAGCGCCTGCGGTGCAGTGGCTGATTGTTCCGCGCCACCCCCAACGCTTTGACGAGGTGGAGTCGTTGTTGCGCCAGTCTGGCTTGCGCGTAGCACGCCGCAGCCAGTGGCCCACCGCGCCGGGGGTGCCATTGCCGCAGGCCGATGTCTGGTTGGGCGATTCGCTCGGTGAGATGGCGCTGTACTACGGCCTGAGTGACGTGGTGCTGCTGGGCGGAAGCTTTGCCCCCTTGGGCGGGCAGAACCTGATCGAGGCCGCGGCCTGTGAATGCCCGGTCGTCATGGGCCCGCATCTGTTCAACTTTGCCCAGGCATCGGAGTTGGCTCTGGCTGCAGGTGCGGCTTGGCAGGTGGACGATATGGCACAGGCTGTGGAACGCGCACTGGAATTGGTGGCCGATCCGCAGGCCTTGCAGGCCGCCCGCGCCGCAGCCTTGGGTATGGCCGTGGCCCACCGCGGGGCCGCCGAGCGCACGGCAGTGGCGGTGGCGGCCGTGCTCAGTGCGCCGCACTGAGCACGCAGCGGGTTTTTACTTCGCCAACAGGCCGGAGACAGCGTCCAGGTCGTCCGGCTTGAGCACACCAGCCGCCTGGCGCAACTTCAGCCCGCCCAGCAGTACGTCGTAACGCGCCTTGGCCAGCTTGGTCTTGGTGTCATACAGCTGGCTTTGGGAGTTGAGCACGTCGATGTTGATGCGCACGCCCACCTGGTAGCCGAGCTTGTTGGCGTCCAGGGCACTTTGGCTGGACGCCTCGGCGGCTTCCAGGGCCTTGACTTGCCCCAGGCCGGACTGCACTCCGAAGAAGGCGGTGCGCACACCTTGGGCAATGCTGCGTTTGCTCGCTTCCAGGTCGGTGTCCGCCTTCGCCTGCAGGGCAGCGGTTTCACGCACGCGGTTCGTGACAGCATTTCCGGCGTAGAGGGGGAAGTTGAAGCTCAGTCCCACCGAGGCGACCCCCGAGCGGGTATTGATGGCCTGACCGGTGGTGGAGGAGAGGGTGCCTTGGGAGGCACTAATCTGGTAACCGCCGACCAGGTCCAGGGTGGGCAGGTGTCCGGCTTCGGCTTTCTTGGTTTCGAGCTTGGCGACATCAAGCGCCACCTGCAACTGTTGCAGGGCCGGGTGCTGGGCCTGGGCTTGTGTCACCCAGCTTTCGACATCTTCCGGTGTAGTGGTGGGCAACGCGGTGCCTTCGCGCAAGGGAAGCGGGTTGGCTTGGGCTGAACCGACCAGTTGCTGCAGGGCCATGCGTTTGACGCGCAAGTCATTCTCTGCTGCCAGTTCCTGGGCCAGGACCAGGTCGAAGCGGGCCTGGGCCTCGCGGGTGTCGGTAATGGTGGCGGTACCGACTTCGAAGTTGCGCTTGGCCGCCGCGAGCTGCTCCGACACGGCGGTCTTCTGTTTCTGCACCAGTTCCAGGTTGTCCTGCGAGGCCAGGGTGTCAAAGTAGGCTTGGCTGACGCGCACCATGAGGTCCTGTTCTGCCGATACCAGCTGGGCATTTGCCAGCTTCACTTGCTGGAGGCCTTGGTCGTAGCTGGCCCCATTGGCTGGGCGAAACAGGGGCTGGGAGGCGGAAATCGCGACTTTCTGGTCGGTCCAGTCGTAGGATTTGGCCGTGGGTTCCTTGGCGTCGGTGTTGTACTGGTTGGCGCTGGCGCTCAGCCCCACGGTGGGCAGCAGGGCGGCCTTGGCCTGTTCAGCCTTGGCAAGGGTGGCGTCAAACTGCGATTTGGCCGACTGGTAGCTAGCGTCGTAGTCCCGCGCTGCGCCGTACAGCTCGGTCAGCGACTGGGCGTATGCGGGAGCAGCCACAGCCAGAGCCAAGGACAAGGGAAGCAGGCGAAGAAATGAAGGGTGTTGGAGCATGGCGACTACTTTCTGGAACCGGATAAGTGGGTTTGGATGGGGTGCAAGGGCGTTCGGGTCAATAGCGCGGTACGCTGGGGTCAACTTCGGTTGACCAGGCGTCAATGCCACCGGCAATGTTGGCTACGTGGGAAAACCCCCGGCTGCTGAGGAAGGCGGCCACTTGCATGCTGCGACCACCGTGGTGGCACAGGCAGGCAATGGGACGCTGGGTATTCAATTCGTTCAGCCGGGGCGGTATCACGCCCATCGGAATGCACACCAGTTCAAACCCGTCCGCCCGGATGCCGGCTGCCTGCACTTCGTAAGGCTCGCGCACGTCCAGCACCAGGGCAGGGCCGTGGGCAGCGTGGGCCGCAATCCAGTGCGGCAAGTCAGCGGGGCGGATCTGGTCAATCATGTAGGGTCTGCTCGGTGACGCGGCTCAGAACCTGAAGCGCGACGGGGTGGGGAAGTTCTGCAGGCGTGGTGCGTTGCAGTCCCAGGGGGTGGCCTTCGTGAAGCTGTTGGCGCCCGTGCGGGTGGTGATTTCGCAGCGCATGACGGGTTCATCACCCACGATGGCGACCAGGCGGCCACCGGGCTTGAGTTGGTCCATCAGGGCTGCGGGTACTTCAGCAACCGAGCCACCCAGCACAATGGCGTCGAACGGGCCTTCCACCGGGGCGCCTTTGGCACCGTCGTCCTGGCGGATCGTGGCGTTGCGGATGCCCAGCTTGGCAAGATTGGCTTGTGCGGTTGCGACCAATTCGGGATCGAGTTCGAGGGAGACCACACGCTCGGCCAGGTTGGCGATCAATGCGGTCATGTAGCCTGTGCCGGTACCGATTTCCAGCACGCGGTCGGTCTTTTGCAGGCGCAGTTCCTGCACCAGTTTGGCCGCGACTTTGGGCGCGAGCATGACCTGGCCTCCAGCCGTTGGAATCTCCAGGTCGGCGAACGCAATGCCTTCCTGGCCTGCTGGCACAAAGGCGTCGCGCGGCACGCTCAGCAACAAGGCCAGGATGGCTTCGTCGGATACGTTCCAGGGGCGCACCTGTTGCTCCACCATGTTGAAGCGTGCTTTTTGAATCTCGGCCATGTTCATTTTTAATACTCCGTGGGGTATGTTAGCAGAATCTCTTTAATTCTACTGTTTGGGGGGGTATTTGCCGCTGAACAAGCGTTTGAACCATTGACCCAGATCATCCATATAGCAATACACCACCGGTACCACCACCAGTGTCAGGACCGAGGAGGTAATGACACCGCCGATCACGGCCTGTCCCATCGGGGCGCGCATTTCGGAGCCCTCGCTCAGGGCAAAGGCCAGGGGTACCATGCCGAAGATCATGGCCAAGGTGGTCATCAAGATGGGGCGCAGGCGTACCTTGGCGGCCATCAGCAGGGCTTCGCTGCGGGCCATGCCTTCCTCACGGGCACGGATGGCAAAGTCCACCAGCAGGATGGCGTTCTTGGTGACCAGGCCCATGAGCATGACCACACCGATGATGGAGAACATGGACAGGGTGGAGTTGAACATCATCAGCGCCAGTACCACGCCAATCAGTGTGAGCGGCAGCGAAGTCATCAGCGCCAGTGGCTGCAGAAAGCTCTTGAACTGGCTAGCCAGGATCATGTAGATGAACACGATGGCCATGATGAGCGCCGAGATCGCGTAGGCAAAGGCCTCTGCCATGTCCTTGGTGGAGCCGCTGAACTTGTAGCTGTAGCCTGGAGGCAATTGGATGCCTTCCATCGCTTTCTTGATGTCGTTGGACACTTCACCGGCCGATCGACCCGACACGTTGCCGGATATCGCCACTTCCCGGGTCAGGTCACGGCGGTTGATCTGGTTAGGCCCGGTAGATTCGACAACCTTGGCGACTTGGCCCAGACGTACGATGCGCGCGCTGCCGTCGGGCAGGCTCCCGGCCGCGAAGGGCAGGTTGGCAAAGTCTGCAGGGTTGGCGCGGGCTTCGGGTTGCAGTCGGACGTTGACGTCGTAGGTCTGGTCGTCCGGTGCGCGCCAGTTGCCCACGGTCTGTCCAGCCACCATGGTGCGCAGTGCACTGCCCAGTTGGGCGACGTTGAAGCCCAGGTCCGATGCTGCTTCGCGGTTGACCTGTACATCGAGCGTGGGCTTGTTCGGTTTGACAGTCGAGTCGAGGTCCACCAGTCCAGAAATCGGTCGCACCTTGTCCAGAACCACCTGGGTCAGGCGTTCGAGTTCACCGATATCGGGGCCCTGCAGTGAAAACAAAATCTGCTTCTGGCCGCCCACGGCGTCCAGCAAGCCCACATGGGTGACGGTGACGCCAGGGACTTCGCGCAGCTTCTGGCGCAGCAGCACCGACATTTCGTCGACGCTGCGCTGGCGGTCCTTGCGGTCGATCAGGCGTACGTAGATGCTGGCGTACATCTTGCCCTGGGCATTGCCGGTGTTGATGGTTGTGAGGGTGTAGCGCACTTCGGGGAAAGAGCGGATCACGTTTGCCACGTCACGCGCGCGCGCCTCAGTGACTTCGAGTGAGGAGCCCACCGGGGTGTAGAAGTTGACGGTGGTTTCCGAAAAGTCGGACTTGGGCACGAACTCGGTGCCGAGCAGGGGAACCATTGCAATGCTGGCGAGGAAAATTCCCGCCGCTATAGCCATGCTGGCGAGCTTGTGTTCCAAGGCCATGCGCAAGATTCCTTGGTAGAAATCAGCCAACAGTTCGGTGGCATGGTCGAAGGCACCGGTGATACGGCCGATGGTCTTGTCGTACAGCGTGACCGGCGGGCCGTGGCGCATATGCTCTTCAATTGAGGGATCGTGCCAGACCGAGGACAGCATGGGGTCGAGCGTGAAGCTCACGAACATCGAGATCAGCACCGCCGCCACGATGGTGATGCCGAACTCGTGGAAGAACTTGCCAATGATGCCGCCCATGAAGCCGATGGGCAGAAATACGGCCACGATGGACAGGGTCGTGGCCAGCACGGCCAGACCGATTTCCTGGGTGCCATCCAAGGAGGCCTCGTAAGCACCTTTGCCCATCTGCACATGGCGCACGATGTTTTCGCGCACCACGATGGCATCGTCGATCAGCAGGCCCACACACAGCGACAAGGCCATCAGGGTGATCATGTTGACGGTGAAGCCAAACATGTCCATGAAGAGGAAGGTGCCGATCAGCGCGATGGGCAGGGTCAGGCCGGTGATGACGGTTGAGCGCCAGGAGTTCAGAAACAGGAAGACGATCAGGACCGTCAGCACTGCTCCCTCAATCAGGGTGCGGCGCACGTTGTCGACCGAGACGCGGATCTGGCGCGAACCGTCGAAGATCGGTTCCAGACGCACACCGGCTGGTGCCAGTGCTTGCATGTCCTGCAGGGTCTTTTTCAAGCCGTCGACGACGGCAATGGTGTTTTCGTCCTGGGATTTCTGGACGGTCAGGAGCAAGGTGCGTTGACCGTTGTAAAGCGCCAGGCTTTCTTCTTCCTGGGCACCATCCTGAATCCGGGCGATCTGATCCAGTCGTATGCCGACGCCATTCTTGCGCGCCACGATGATGCGCCCGAAGTCTTCGGGCCGTTGCAGCCGTGCCTCGATCTGGATGACGCGTTCCTGCTGCGCAGAGCGCAAGGTCCCTACCGGTACGTCCTGGTTTTCAGACCGGACTGCACTGACCACCTGGTCGGCGGTGACGCCCAAGGCCTCCATGGCACGGGGATTGAGGTACAGATTGATTTCGCGTTTGGTTCCCCCGACCACAGTGACCGAGCCGACGCCGCGCACGTTTTCCAAACGCTTCTTGAAGGTCTGTTCGGCCCAGTTTGTCAGTTCTACAGGGCTGGGTGCATGTCCTTTGGCATCGGGAATGACCGCGACGGACCATACCGCACGTGCTGACGGGTCAAAGCGCAGAACGCGTGGTTCCTTGACCTCGCTGCGAAGCAACGGCTTCACCGATGCGACCTTTTCACGGACATCGTCGGCAGCCTTGCGGCCGTCAATGTGCAGACCAAACTCGATGACCACAACGCTTTGGCCTTCGTAGTTGCGCGAGGTCAGTGCATTGATGCCTGCAATCGAGTTGACACCTTCTTCAACCTTCTTGGAAACCTCGGTTTCCACGATTTCAGGCGAAGCCCCGGGATAGTCGGTCACGACAACGACAACAGGGAAGTCGATGTTCGGAAACTGGTCCACTTTCAGTCGTTGCAGGGAAAACAGGCCCAGTACCACCAGGGCCAGCATCACCATGGTGGCAAATACCGGGTTCTTGAGGCTAACGCGCGTGAACCACATGCTTATTGACCCGCCTTGACGATCTGGGCAGGAGTTCCTGCACGCACGGCGCCCAGGGTGCCTGATAGCACTGGCGTGTCCTGGGGGATTCCCTGAACGGCAGCATACGGCGCCCCTTGCCAGATGCTGCGCAGGGTCACTTCCACAGGCACGTGCTCAACTTTCCCGTCCTTGAATACTTGGACATAGGACTGGGGCTTGTCCGTGCGGATGGAGCCCAGAGGCAGTGCCAGTACCTTGTCGGCTTTGCCGGTATTCAACTGTCCCTGCACGAAAAGGCCTTGCCGCAGTTGCGCAGCGCCCTCGATGGACAGATAGGCGCTGACAGTGCGGGTGCTTGTGTTGGCAGTAGGGTTGATGCGGGCCACGCGGGCGCGAATGGTTTGATCGCTGCCGTCAAGTTGCAACTGCGCAGTCTGGCCTGGTCGAACCAGCAGGGATTCTGCGGCATTGAGGGCGGTTTCGAGCTCAAGTTTGTCGCCGTTGACGATCTCAACGATGCGCGCATCGATTCCCACGCGTTCACCCGGTTGAACCAGTCTTTGAGAAATCTGACCGCTGATGGGCGCGCGAACCAGCCCGTCTTCCAGTGTTTTTTGTGCAATGTCGGCACCAGATTGGGCTGCTTGGTAACTCGCCTGCGCACTGGCTAGCGATGCGGTCGACGTGTCGAGCGCAGTCTTGGAGATGAATCCTTGTTCCACCAGGGCACGGTTGTTCTCGAAGTTGCGCCGGGCAATGTCAAGTTGCCCTTTGGCTGATTCGGCCTGTTGTTGGGCTTGTTTCAAGCGAGCTAGGTACTCGGTGGGCTCGATGCGGGCCAGGATCTGCCCTGCCTTGACGAAGTCGCCTTCCCGAACCGTGAGATTTTGCAATTCACCGGCAACACGGGCTTTGACCACAGCCGACTCCGTGGCCTTCAGTGTGCCGGAAATGGCAATACCCACCGGTAGTTCCAACATTTGCACGGTATGTATATCGGATGGGTTGATGTTGAGAACGACTGCAGCTTTCAGGGTTGCCTGTTGCGCCTGTAGTGCGTCTTCCTTGGCTTTGCGGGCTTGAAGCAGGCGCGCAGTGCCGGTGCCCAGCAGCGCAATGGTGACTGCCGCTGCAGTCCATTTCATCCAGGGTTTCATGGTCGTGTGGTGGAAGGTGCGGCCAGGCCGCGCAAAATGACTTCGGACTGGATGCGAAGGTAGTCCGACGGATCGATGTTGTGGGCCAGTTTGGAGCATGCCCCGAAAGAGTGCTTCCATGTGGCCAGGAACAGCATGGGGGTCAACAAAGTGTAGGTGCCGTAATGCAGGTCAATCGGCGCGAATTCACCGCTGTCAATCCCTCGCTGCAAAATGCGCTGGATCAACTGCGAACCAGGTTGTATGACCTCTTGCTCATAAAATTCAGCAAGTTCTGGAAAATTGCTGGCTTCGCTCATCATCAGCTTGACAATGCCGGAGATGGGGCTGTTGCCGATGGTTTCCCACCATTGCATGAGAAACAGGCGTACCAAGTCGGCAGTGCTGCCTTGGTAGGCCTCAAAACGTGCATTCCATTCGGGAAACTGCCCCGAGATATTCTCCCGAACCACGGCCTTGAACAGCTCGTCTTTGCTGGAAAAGTACAGAAAGAGCGTGCCTTTGGATACACCTGCTCGGCGTGCCACTTCTTCGGCTCGCGTTGCAGCGAATCCTTTTTCCACAAACAATTGCAGTGCGGCTGCAAGAAGCTCGCCAGGACGGGCTTCTTTGCGGCGTTCACGTTTGGCGCGAACATTGGCTGCGATGGTGCATAAAGTGGTGGTAGGCATAATTAATGACCGATTGGTTATTAGTTTATCGCCTGGTGAGCCGCAAAGTCAAACGAGTCTTGCAAAGTACGGTAAAGACTCATCTGGTGTGAGGCAGGGGGTGGGCGTTTGAAGGGTAGGAGGCCTATGACTGAAGTGCTGGTTTTGGGTGGTGGGTGCTTTTGGTGTACCCATGCCGTGTTCAAGGAAGTGCGTGGTGTCCTTGCAGTCGAGTCGGGCTACTGCAACGGACATACGCCTGCACCGACTTACGAAGAAGTGTGCACGGGACGCAGCGGACACTGCGAAGTCGTCAAGCTGGTGTACGAGCCGGCAGAAGTCAGTTTGAAGGATTTGCTGGAGGTCTTCTTCCAGATTCACGACCCCACCACGCCGAATCGGCAAGGGCACGACATCGGAACCCAGTACCGTAGCGGGATTTATTGGACGCTCCCCGCACAAGGTGAACAGGCGCAGCAGTTACTGCAGGCCTGGACCACACAGGGGTACTGGGATCAGCCCGTGGTGACCGAAATCGCTGCATTGGCCAATTACCACGCTGCTGAAGACTACCACCAGGATTTCTTCGCAAAGAATCCGGGGCAGGGGTATTGCCAGGCAGTGGCAGCGCCCAAAGTGGCCAAATTCCGCCACGCGTTTGCACGTCTAATGAAGTAGTGGACATGCGACAAAGTAGCACCTGGGTGCATACTCTGTGCGGTAAAGATCGCCAAATGGACAACTGACGGGTTAGACTGCGCCATGGCCGTGAAAGAGAACAGCAAAGGGTTGTTGTCCAGGGTTGCCAATCTGATTCGCAAGGATGACAAAGAGACATCCGACAGCGAGGAGTCCCGGCAAGATCGAGGCGCTGACACCACCCAGGAAGCATTGAAAGCCCGCGTGGAGCAAAAACGCCGTGACGACATCATCCGTCGACGCGAGTTTGACCATTTGCGCAAAATTCGCTCCAACGGCATTGTTACCAGCAGCTATGTGGCGGGCAAATCGCAGGTCTACCAAAGCAGTGGCGGCTACCAAGAGCAAGAGCGCCACAATACGGTGCAGAAGATCAACGACATCGAGGCACAGATGTCACGCAATTGGTGGACACGAAAAGGCGAGGAAACGCCGTCCCACTTGCTGCCTACACGCCCCCTCCCACTGCACGCATCCAAGCCCGCTACCAGCAAGCCAGTGATTGCCAGCGTGCGCATGGGCGCAGACGATCCACCTGAAGGTACGGATTTGCTGGATGGTTTCGAATTCGCCACTGCTGCCCCGGGAACGGGTGCATCAGCGTCCAAGTCTGTGAGTTTGGATGTGACGCACGCACAGGCGTTCAAACCGTCGGGCCACGACCCGGTGGTGATAGGTTTTGTGCCGTCTGTGTCGGCGGCATTGGACAGTGGCATCAGCGGGTTCTCCAATTCCAAGCTGATTTCGATTGAGATGGGCGTTACCTTGGGCGACCCGAACCTGCAGGAGGCTTCGATCCGTTTTGCAGAAGGTGACTCAGCCGGGGCGCTGGTTTTGCTGGAGCAGGGCTATGCTGCCCCGGATACCCGCGAAGAGGCTGTGCAGGTATATGCTGGCGCCATTTTTGACCTGCACCGCTCCACGGGAAACAAAGACGCCTTTGACCACTTTGCACTGGCCTATGCAGAGCGCTTTGGTACCAGCCCGCCGGAATGGGCCTGTCTGCCTGATTTACTCAAGTCCAAACGTGCGCATGGTGGTGGACCGCGTGCCGAGCTCCGCTCGGACGAATGGGTCTGCCCGGCCACGCTTACAGCAGATGGGTTGCAGCAGTTGAATCAGTTGGCACTGCGCACCAGCGGCACGGTTCACGTGCATTGGGATGGGTTGCAGCAGTTTGCCGATGATGTGGCGAGTCCCTTTGCCGACATGCTGGCCCGTTGGGCGTCCAAGCCGCTGGACCTGGGCTTTTCCGGCGTTCCCATGTTGCTCAAGGCCCTGAAGGCCAGGACACCGGGGGGCGATGTGCGTACCGACCAGGCCTGGTGGCGACTGCGTCTGAATGCCTACCGTGTGCTGGGAATGCTGGATGAGTTTGAGCAGGTGGCGCTCGACTTCTGCATGGTGTATGAACTGTCGCCACCTTCGTGGGAGGCGCCGGTGTGCCAGTGCTCTCACGAAATGGCCGTGTCTGATGGCGCAGCATTGTCCGAAACCCAGGTGCCCGATTTTGACAACTCACGCGCATCGGTGTTCGGCTTGCTGTCGGCCAGTGAATCCGACGTGGTCGAAATCGACGGCGAAGTGCTCGGAGATGCGGACAGTGCCCTGGCTGCGCTGCGCGATGGTGCCAAGGGTAGCCACCAGTTGGTGGTGTCCTGCAGTCTGCTTATACGGGTGGACTTCGCGGCGGCGGGCAGCATCTTGAACTGGGTCGCTAACCTGGAG
Source organism: Rhodoferax sp. (assembly GCA_008015235.1). Lineage (GTDB taxonomy): Bacteria > Pseudomonadota > Gammaproteobacteria > Burkholderiales > Burkholderiaceae_C > Allorhodoferax. The sequence continues at coordinate 23,269 of SSFF01000009.1, forward strand.
TCGCAGGGCTGTCATGTGCAGTTTCAGGATCTGTCCCGTCTGGTTGCGGCATTTTTCAATGTCATTGGTATCAACGACCACGCCAGTGTCGTACTGCGCGCCCGCTAGGGCGGAAGGATCCTCGCTATGCTAGGTCGCTGGTGCTTTATTTTTCTCATGGCATTTGTGTTGGTTGCCCAAGCGCAAATGGCCAGCACGACGGGGGCACCACTGGGTAGCGGGGCTGGTGTGCACAGCCCCAACAGCCCCTTCAAGCCCTTGCAGGAGCGTGCGGATGTGCTGTCGTGGAACTTTCTCACGGCAGTCAAGACCAAGAACGTCAAAAACCGCTTGCTGCCGGTATTCCCCGCCGACATCCAGGCCCTGAACAAGAAAAAGCAGCGTGTCCAGGGCTTCATGATGCCCTTGGAACCAGGGGAGAGCCAGAAGCACTTCCTGCTCAGTTCGGTGCCCTTGACCTGTTCGTTTTGCGTTCCCGGCGGTCCTGAAAGCATGGTGGAGGTCAAGACCAAGACCGCGGTGAAGTACAGCATGGAAGCCGTGGTGGTGGAGGGCACGTTTGCGGTGCTGGAGGATGATCCCTACGGTCTGTACTACCGCATGACCGACGCGACACCGGTCAAATAGTCTTCGTGTACAGCCTGCAGGAGCGGGCGGCCGGTATGAAAATGTTGATGTGCATCAATAAAATTACCGGCCTGGAATAACCGCATAAGTTCAAAGGGTTTACACTGCCCAAGCTGCGTTAGTGGCTTGTTCGGTTTTTTTCATTCAAGGAAGTACCTCATGAAAGCAATGGTTGACCTCTTTTCCACCGACTATGGTTTGGGCAGTCTGGCGGTGATCGTTTTTGTCATCGGTATGGGCTTTTGGTTCAACGCTTTCTTCAAGCGCAAGATGGCAGAAGACGCCAAAGCGGCGGAACAGAAATAAGACAAGGGCGCACCAGGCGCCCTTTTTTATGCGCGATGCCTGGGTGCGTTTTACGGTGCCAGGCGCTCGCGCTCCCAGGTGGCGGACGCACTGGACGACTGCAGGCGGTAGCGCAGCCGGTCGTGCAGGCGGCTCTTGCGGCCTTGCCAGAATTCCCATTGGTCGGGTACCAAGCGGTAGCCACCCCAGTGCGGCGGGCGCGGTGGCTGCAGCATGAATTTGGCACCGTACTTGGCGGCGTTCGCCACCAGCACACTGCGGTTGGAGATGACCTGGCTTTGGGGCGAGGCCCAGGCGCCGATGCGCGAGTCCAGTGGGCGGCTGTCAAAATAGGCATCGCTTTCTTCGGCGCTCACCTTTTCCACCCGGCCTTCAATGCGCACCACGCGTTCCAGCTCAACCCAGTGGAACTGCAATGCTGCAAACGGATTGCCCGCCAGCGCCAGCCCTTTGCGGCTTTCGTAATTGGTGAACCAAGTAATGCCGCGCGCATCAAATCCCTTGATCAACACGATGCGGGTGGAAGGGCGCAACTGGTGGTCCACCGTGGCCAGGGTCATGGCATTGGGTTCGGGTACCTGTGCGGCCACCGCTTCGTTGAACCATTGTTCAAACTGCTGCAGGGGTGCGGCATGGGACGCATCTTCGCTCAGCTCGGCGCGTTCGTAGCTTTTTCTCAGGGAGGCAATGTCGGTATGCATGGCGCCAGTATAGGCAGTTGACTAGGACGGGGCGGTGGAGTTGGTACCCATTTGGTAACCCCGGAGGGTTCACTTACCGCATGAAACTGGTTACCATTAATCATGTAATTTTGTTACAAGGTTCTGACCATGGCAGTCTCATCCCCCGGTTCTTCTCCTGTTGCAGTGCACCCTGTAGTGCAGGCCGTCACCGCGCGCATCCGCCAACGCAGTGCGCCAACGCGCACGGCCTACCTGGAGCGGGTCGATGCCATGGCGGCCCGGCCTGCAGGCAACCAGCGTCTGGGCTGCGCCAACGTGGCCCATGCCTTTGCGGCCATGCCCGACGCGCAAAAGCGGCAGGTCTCGGGGCTGGACAAGATCGCCGTGGCCGTGCAGCGACCACCCCACATCGGGGTCATTACGGCCTACAACGACATGCTCTCGGCCCACGCTCCCTACCAGTCCTACCCGCAGACCATCAAGGACGAGGCTGCACGCTGCGGCGCGACCGCCCAGGTGGCTGGCGGCGTGCCCGCCATGTGCGATGGCGTGACCCAGGGTACGCCCGGTATGGAACTGAGCCTGTTCAGCCGTGATGTGATTGCCATGGCCACGGCAGTCGGGCTCAGCCACGATGTGTTTGACTGTGCCCTGATGCTGGGCGTGTGCGACAAGATCGTTCCTGGTCTGCTGATCGGTGCCCTGCAGTTTGGGCACCTGCCCACAGTGTTCGTGCCGGCTGGACCCATGTCCTCGGGGCTTTCCAACAGCGACAAGGCCAAGGTGCGCGAGCAGGCCGCACAGGGTCTGGTCGGTCGCGATGCGCTGCTGGTCGCGGAGTCGGCGGCCTACCACGGCGAAGGCACCTGCACCTTCTACGGCACCGCCAACAGCAACCAGATGCTGCTCGAAGCCATGGGCCTGCACGTGCCCGGTAGTGCCTTCATCCACCCCCACGCCCTGTCGCGCGAGGCGCTCACACGCGAAGCCGTGCGCACGGTGCTGGGCCAGTCGGCCGGGTCGCCCTCCGTGCCGGTGGCTCCGATTGGCCATGTGGTCGATGAGCGTGCCATCGTCAACGCCATGGTGGCCCTGCTGGCCACGGGCGGATCGACCAACCACCTGATCCATTGGGTGGCCGTGGCACGGGCCGCTGGCATCGTGATCGACTGGGACGACTTTTCCGAACTCTCTGATGTGGTGCCCTTGCTGGCGCGCGTCTACCCCAATGGCACGGCCGATGTGAACCAGTTCCAGGCGGCCGGTGGTCCCGGATTCATCATCCATGAACTGCTGGGTGCAGGAATCATGCATGCCGATGTGTGCACCGTGCGTCCGGGTGGCTTGCGCGAGTACACCGCCATTCCGGCGGTCGATGCTGGCAGCGGCGCACTGCAGTGGACACCCGCCGACACTAGCCGCGACGAAACCGTGGTGCGCCCGGTGGCCAATCCGTTCAGTCCCACTGGCGGACTCAAGCTCCTGGCAGGTGAACTGGGGCGCAGCGTCATCAAGGTATCGGCGGTTCCAACCGAGCGCCATGTGGTGCAGGCTCCCTGCCGCGTGTTCGATTCCCAAGAGGCTTTGCTACAGGCCTTCAAAAACGGTGAACTCGAGCGCGACGTGGTCTGCGTGGTGCGCTGGCAGGGCCCACAGGCCAATGGCATGCCCGAGCTGCACAAGCTCACCCCGCCACTGGCGGTGTTGCAGGGCAAAGGCTTCCAGGTGGCCTTGGTGACCGATGGCCGCATGAGCGGGGCATCAGGCAAGGTGCCAGCGGCCATCCATGTGTCGCCCGAAGCCGCAGTCGGCGGTCCTTTGGCCAAGGTGTGTGACGGCGATTTGATTCGCCTGGACGCTACCACAGGCAGCCTGCAGGTCTTGGTCGATGCCGCCGAGTGGGCCAACCGCCCCGTGGCCGTCATGCCCGAAGCCCTGCGCGCGGCCAATGCCGTGGGCCTGGGCCGCGAACTGTTCAGCGGCATGCGGCGTAACGCCTTGGCTGCAGAAGAGGGCGCCTGTACCTGGCTCTGACCGCTTAGGGCTGTAATCTGTACAAAACGAGACCCAACCATGACTCAAAAATTGACCGCCTTGCAAGTGATGCAAGACGCCCCCGTGATTCCTGTGATCGTCCTCAATGACGTGGCACACGCCGTGCCCATGGCCCAGGCGCTGGTCGCTGGTGGTGTACGCATGCTGGAGATCACCCTGCGTACGCCCCAGGCCCTGGCCTGCATGGAAGCCATTGCCAAGGCGGTGCCCGAAGCCGTGGTCGGCGCCGGCACTGTGCGCAGCCAGGCCGATGCCCGTGCAGCGGCCAATGCAGGTGCCCGCTTTGCCGTGAGCCCCGGTTACACCAGCGCCGTGGGCCAAGCCTGCCGCGACCTGGGCCTGTCGCTCCTGCCCGGCGTGTCTACCGGCAGCGAAATCATGATGGCGCAAGAGGACGGTTTTAGCGAACTCAAGTTTTTCCCCGCCATGCAGGCCGGTGGCCCTGCCATGCTCAAGGCCTGGGCGGGCCCGTTTTTCGATGTACGCTTCTGTCCCACCGGCGGGGTGACGGAGGGCAATGCCACTGAGCTGCTGGCGCTGCCCAACGTGGTTTGTGTGGGAGGCTCCTGGCTGGTGCCGCAGGACGCAATGGCGCAGGGTGACTGGGCGCGCATCACGGCCCTGGCGGCGCAAAGCCGTAGGCTCAAGGTTTGAGGCTATTTATGGCATCAGCCCGCATGGAAATTGCGTAAGTAGCTACATTTTTTGTAGCAACTAACGGATCAGAATTTCTTCCTGGTGGTTGGCGATGTGCAGCACGTGGGCCTGGGCGAACGCACTCTTGCTGAGCGCGCCATAGGCAAAGTGGGGCTGGAGTGCGCCGGTGTGGGCATCAAAGCGTAGCAAGGTGGCACGCAGGCGCTGGGCTGCGGGTTTCCAGTCGCCTTGCATCGCCAAGGCCGGGGCGCCGGGAATCGGTTCCGCCAGCCCGTGGTTCATCCGTCCACGCCACTGGAACACGGCAAAGGCCGCCGCGCCCACGGTGGACTGGAACAAGGCGCTCTTGGGTTGCGGGAAACCGTCCAGGCTCATCTCCACACTCTGGGCCATGTGCTCCATGACGGCGACCAGGGGCCAGGTGCCGGTGCTGCGCACCTCCTGGGCCTGGGCCAAGGTGTCGAGCCATTGCAGTACCTGGGGAATGGACTGTAAGGCGGGGGCAGAGGATGCATGGACCATACCGGCTCCTATGGCAAGGCTGGAAACAAGAAAATGGCGGCGTTGCATGGGACTTTGGGCTGTCAGCGCAGATTGGTGGGCGCAGCGTTCTCAGCGCGCTGTATCAGTTCGATCTTGTAGCCATCCGGGTCGGTGACGAAGGCAATTACGGTGGTGCCGCCTTTGACAGGCCCGGCCTCGCGGGTGACATTGCCGCCAGCGGCCTTGATTTTTTCCACTGCGGCATAGGCATCGGGCACCCCCAGGGCAATGTGGCCGTAGGCCGTGCCCAGTTCATAGCTGTCTACGCCCCAGTTGTAAGTGAGTTCCAACTCGGCATGTTCGGGGTTGTTACCGTAGCCCAGGAAAGCCAGGGAGTAGTGGTATTCGGGGTTTTCCGAGCTGCGCAGCAAGCGCATGCCCAGTACCTGGGTGTAGAAATCGATGGAGCGTTGCAGGTTGCCCACCCGCAGCATGGTGTGAAGAATTCGCATGCGGGCCATTGTGCCTGTGTGGCGCAATGCCTGTGGCCCGGCGGGGATTGCCCGTGCGGCATGGAAGGGCGGGCGCAACCCCTCTTTTGTTTTTTCCTGATTTGCGGTACTATAAAGTTGTATATACAGGAGCACCGCATGACCCACCCCACATTTGCACTGAAGCCCGGCCAGGTGACGCTGGCCCAATGGCGTGACATTTACCGTGGCGCAACGCCCACACTCGACCCCGCCTGCGCTGCCGCGGTGGCCGCCAGTGCTGCGACGGTGGAGCGCATCGTTGCCAAGGGCGACCCGGTATACGGCATCAATACCGGCTTTGGCAAGCTCGCCAGCGTGCGCATTCCGGCCGAAGACCTCGAAACCCTGCAACGCAACATCGTGCTGTCCCATGCCGCTGGCGTGGGCGAGGCCACGCCCATGGCCGTGACCCGTTTAATGATGGCCCTGAAGCTGGCCAGCCTGGCCCAGGGCGCCTCCGGCATTCGCCCGGCCACGCTGGCCCTGCTCGAAGCCATGCTGGTGCGCGGCATCATTCCGGTGGTGCCGGCCCAGGGTTCGGTGGGCGCCTCGGGCGACTTGGCCCCCTTGTCGCACATGACTGCGGTGATGATTGGTGTTGGTGAAGCCGACACCCCCAGCGGGCGCAAGCCGGCCGTCGAGGCCCTGGCCAGCGCCGGTCTGGCGCCGGTGGTGCTGGGCCCGAAAGAAGGTCTGGCCTTGCTCAACGGCACCCAGTTCTCCACCGCCAATGCCCTGGCGGGTTTGTTTGAAGCCGAGCGCCTGTTCCAGTCGGCCTTGCTGACCGGTGCCCTGGCAACCGATGCGGCCAAAGGCTCGGATGCACCGTTCGATCCCCGCATCCACACATTGCGCCGCCACAAGGGGCAGATCGCCACCGCCGACGCCCTGCGCCAGCTGCTGCTGGGCAGCGCCATCCGCGCTTCGCACCTCAGTGGCGACGAGCGTGTGCAGGACCCGTATTGCCTGCGTTGCCAGCCCCAGGTCATGGGCGCCTGCCTGGATGTGCTCAACCATGCTGCCGATCTGTTGGAGACCGAAGCCAATGGCGTCTCCGACAACCCGCTGATCTTCCCGGGCAAGGATGGAAAACCCGACGACTCGCTGTCAGGCGGTAACTTCCACGCCGAACCGGTCGCCTTCGCCGCCGACATGATCGCCATGGCCATCTGTGAAATCGGTTCCCTGTCCGAGCGTCGCATCGCCATGCTGGTCGACCCGGCCTTGTCGGGCCTGCCCGCCTTCCTGACGCCCAAGCCCGGTCTGAACTCGGGTTTCATGATTCCCCAAGTGACGGCGGCCGCCTTGGTGTCGGAAAACAAGCAACGCGCCTACCCGGCCAGCGTCGACTCGATTCCGACTTCGGCCAACCAGGAAGACCATGTGTCCATGGCGGCCCACGGTGCGCGCCGACTGGCGCCCATGGCCGAGAATGCCATGGCCGTGGTGGCCATCGAATGGCTCTGTGCCGCGCAGGGCAATGATTTCCATGCACCGCTCACGACCAGCCAGCCGCTGCAGCAGGTCACCGGGCTGTTGCGCGCCCAGGTGGCGCACCTGAGCGACGACCGCCACATCCAGCCCGACATGCAGGCGGCCATTGGCTTGGTGCGCAGTGGTGCTTTGGTGCAGGCGGCATCCGTATCGTTGCCCGGCGTGGTCTGATCGTTCCTGGAGGCGTCAGAGGGCCTGCATGTATGTGCAGGCCTTTTTGCTTTTAACGCGGTGCCAGCTCGAACACCAGGCAGGTGGTGGTGGCGTGGGCATAGAGCGTGCCGTCAGGCCCCACCAGGCGCGCTTCGGCCGTGGCCAGTTGCTTGCCGCAGTGGATTACGGTGCCAATGGCGCGTACCCGCGATGTCTTGGCCGGGTTGATGGCCTTGACGATGTTCACGCTCAGCTCGGCCGTGGTGTAGCCGCGCCCGGCCGGCAACAGGGTGTGCACGGCGCAGCCCAGGGCCGAATCCAGCAGCGTGGCGTACCAACCGCCGTGGATGCCACCCATGGGGTTCAAGTGGGTCGCACCCGGGGTGCCCTGGAACACGGCGCGGCCGGGTTCCACTTCCACGATCAGGAAATCCAGCGTCTTGGCAATGGAGGCGTAGGGGAGCTCGCCCTGCAGCAGGGCCTGCATGGTCTGCAGGCCGGAGAGGCCGGCCACCTGGTGCGGCTTGGCGACGCCAGGGCCGGGGCCGCGGTCCAGCACGGCGCGTACGTCTTCTTCCTGAACCAGCCAGGCTTCCAAGTGGTTGGTGGTGTTCATGGTGCTTCCTTAAAAAATTGCATATGCAACAATTGTAGCTACAATTGAACCATGCACACCGTCACCACCGTTACAGCGCCGCCCGTACCGGCTGCCGCCAAACCCCAGGGCTGCACCAATCTGCAGCTGCGCCAGCTCACGCGCCGCGTGTCGCAGCGCTACGACGCGCAGATGGCGCAAATCGGGCTCAAGACCACGCAGTACTCGCTGCTGTCCTACGTGGTCAAACTCGGCCCCATCCGCCCGGCCGATCTGGCCCAGGCCATGGCCATGGAGCCATCGACGCTCACGCGCAACCTCAAGCCGCTGATCGCCGCGGGTTGGGTCGAGCTGGCCCCTGGTGCCGACGGCCGCAGCCGCCTGGTGCGCGCCACGCCCGCCGGGCAGGACAAGCGTGCCCAGGCGCAGCGCCTGTGGAAGCAGGCGCAGGTCAGTCTCAATGAGACCCTGGGCCTAGAGCGGGTGCAGGCCCTGCATTCGCTGATCCAGGAGTCACTGGCCCTGCTGGCCCAGTCCCACCCTGAAACCGAAGCCGGAGCCGACGATGTCTGACATCACTAGCACCGCATCACCACGCAAAGCCATGACTGTGGGCATGGTTCTGTTCGCTGCGGCCGCCACCTTTGCGCTGACCATGGGTTCGCGCCAAACCATGGGACTGTTCCTGAGTGCGCTCAACACCTCCACTGGCCTGGGCGTGGGCAGCATCAGCCTGGCTTTCGCTTTTGGCCAGCTCTGGTGGGGGCTGACACAGCCGTTTGCCGGTGCCTTTGCCGACCGTGTCGGGGCCGGGCGTGTGCTGTTCATCGGTGTGGTGCTGGTGGCCGTTGGCACCTTCATCACGCCGTTCATGACCAGCACCCTGGGCCTGACCCTCGCCATTGGCGTGCTTGCAGCGGGCGGAGCCGGCATGGCGGGGCCCGCCGTGCTGATGGCGGCCACGGCCCGCCTGATTCCGGCCGACAAGCGTGGCATGGCCACTGGCATCATCAACGCCGGCGGCTCCTTCGGTCAGTTCGTCATGGCGCCCATTGCCGGCGCGCTGATGGTGGGCCTGGGCTGGGCCAGTGCCATGCAGGTCATGGGTCTGCTGGTGCTGCTGGCGCTGCCGGCAGCCTTTGCTTTGCGGGGCAGCCCGGCCCACGCCGTTGCCGCTGCGCACAATCCCTTGTCTGCCAGCGCAGCCATTCGCCAGGCCCTGCGCACGCCCAGCTACCTGATGCTGGCCGGAGGTTTCTTCGTTTGCGGCTTTCACGTGGCCTTCCTGGCCACGCACCTGCCGGGCGTGGTGGCGCAGTGCGGCCTGCCCACACAGTGGGGTGCCTGGTCGCTGGCCATGTTGGGCCTGTTCAACATCGTGGGCAGCGTCGCCATGGGCTGGGCCGTGGGGCGCTGGCGCATGAAGTCGCTGCTGTCCATGGTCTACGCCGCACGCGCCCTGGCGGTGCTGGTGTTCCTGCTGGCGCCCAAGACCGGGCCGGTGGTGTTGGTGTTTGCCGCCGTCATGGGCCTGACCTTCCTGTCCACCGTACCGCCCACGGCCGGGCTTGTGGCCAAGTTCTTTGGCGTGGGCAATATGGCCACACTGTTTGGGGTGGTGATGTTCACCCACCAGATTGGCGGCTTCCTGGGCGCTTTCCTGGGTGGGCGCGTGCTGGATGCGACCGGCAGCTACGACTGGGTCTGGTACATCGACATTACGTTGGCCGTGGCTGCCGCCCTGATCCACCTGCCGATCCGCGAGGCACGGCTGGTGCGGGCCGTGCCTCAGCCTGCGTGAGGCTGCGGGGATAATGGCCGCCATGACCCAATTCACTAAAGTTGTTCTGTTTACCGACACCGACGGCCGTGCGCGTTTTCGGGAAGAAGTTGTGCCGCTGGACCAGGGCACGCCCCAGTCCATGCTGTCTGAGGTATTTGCCAGTGGCGGCTACCAGCTGCGCACCAGCCCGGTGGGCTTTCGCAGCCAGTTCCACTGCACCGGCGCGCCCCAATGGTGTTTCATCCTTGGGGGACAGATGGAAATAGGCTTGCAAGGCGGCGTTTCCCGGGTTTTCAAGCCGGGCGAACACTTTTTCAGTGCCGATCTGCTGCCCGAAGGCGCGACGTTTGACCCCGACATCCACGGCCATTGGAGCCGCCAGGTCGGTGATCAGCCTCTGGTGACTTTGTTTGTCAAAGTCTGAAAAAACTCAGGCCTTGCTGTTGGCACCTTGCATGGTGCCCGACTCCAGATAACGCACCCCCGCCGTGCCCGTGTGTACGGCCTGCACCAGTGCAGCGGCCACATCGGCAGCAGCAATGGAGCGGTAATTGGCGGGAATAAGTGGGCGCAAGGCGCGGGTGAAGGCCAGGCCCATGCGTTCGCCGGAGCGCACCGGCTGCCCCAGGGCTTCGCGGTCACCGGCCAGCATCGCCGGGCGCGCCAGCACCAGGCTGTGGTAGCCGCATTGGGCCAGGGCCTGTTCGGCCTCGCCCTTGACGCGGCTGTAGAACACCGAAGACTTGGAGTTTGCGCCCAAGGCACTGACTGCTCCTAATTTGGTAGCGCCTGCTGCAATACCTGCGCGGGCTACAGCCAAAACAGCGTCAAAATCAATGGCACGAAAGGCTTCTTGGCTACCAGCCACCTTGATGGTGGTGCCCAGGGCGATGAAGACGTCGTCGATGGCTGGGAGGCTGGGCAGCCGGGTGAAGTCCACCACATGCTGCTCCAGTTTGGGGTGCTGCAGGTCGGTGGTACGCCGACCCAGCACATGCACCCGGCGGTAGCGCTTATCGGCCAGCAGGATTGCGAGGATTTCCCGGCCCACGAGACCGGTTGCCCCCGCGACCAGCGCCACCCGGTTTTCCGTTGCCATAGCCACCACCTCCTGCAAAGTCGCCACCGCCGCGGCGTTGCCCGCCACCAAAGCCACCACCACCACGGCGGCCGCCACGATCGGACATCATATCGACGCTGGTGCGCATGGGGTCGGGTTGGCCGCCACCCTGGGGACGCGGCTTGTTGCGATTCAGACCAAAGCCCGAACCCAGGTGCAGGTCGTCGCGCTGCAGCGAAGGCTCGCCACGCTCCTGGCGCGGGCGGTTGGGGTTGCCATTGCCGTTGTTGTTACGGCGGCCGCCGCCATTGCCCCCCCCATTCCCGTTGCCGCGTGCACCCTCGTGCAGTTGCACCACGCCGTCCTCGTTGGGGCCTGTGGCCGGGCGGGGGCCCTGGTGGCGCTGGCCACCACCATTGCGACCACCGCCGTTGACGCCTTGCTTGGCCTTGTTGTCACGGATGCGTTGCATCATCTCGCCGCGTGCGGCTTTGGCAGCGGCCTGCATGACTTCGCGGCTTGGGGGCTTGCCAGCACCGCCCCAGATGGTTTGGCGGCCCATGGCAATGGGTTCGGCCTTCTCGTCGGGTTCCGGACCGAAGCCTTCGACCACCTTGACCTCGATCTTCTGCTTGGTGAAGCGCTCGATGTCCTGCATGAAGCCTTCTTCGTCCAGGCACACCAGGTTCACTGCGGCGCCGTCGGCACCGGCGCGGCCGGTGCGGCCGATGCGGTGCACGTAGTCTTCGCTGATATTGGGGATTTCGTAGTTCACCACGTGCGGCAGGTCGTCAATGTCGATGCCGCGGGCGGCGATGTCGGTGGCCACCAGGGCGCGTACTTCGCCGCTCTTGAAGCCGGCCAGGGCCTGGGTGCGTGCGGCCTGGCTCTTGTTGCCGTGCAGGGCCATGGCGGTGATACCGTTTTTCTCCAGGTATTCGGCCACGTTGTTGGCGCCGAACTTGGTGCGTGTGAACACCAGCACCTGGCTCCAGTTGTGCTCCTTGATGATGTGGGCCAGCAGGGCTTTCTTCTTGCCGCGACCCACCGGGTGGATCACCTGGGTGATGCGCTGCACCGTAGTGTTGCGCGGGGTCACCTGCACGCTTTGCGGGTTTTTCAGCAGGCCATTGGCCAGTTCGCGGATCTCGTCGCTGAAGGTGGCCGAGAACAGCAGGCTCTGCTTTTCCTTCGGCACCAGGGCCAGCACCTTCTTCACGTCGTGGATGAAGCCCATGTCCAGCATGCGGTCGGCCTCGTCCAGCACCAGGATCTGCACGGTGGACAGGTCGAGCATGCCTTGCTGGCTCAGGTCCAGCAGGCGGCCCGGCGTGGCCACCAGGATGTCCACACCTTTCTTGAGCTTGGTAATCTGCGGGTTCATGCCCACACCGCCAAAAATGACGGTGGAGCTGAGTTGCAGGTACTTGCCGTACACCTGCACCGACTCTTCCACCTGGGCCGCCAGTTCGCGGGTCGGGGTCAGCACCAGGGCGCGGATGCCGGTGCCGCCAAATTTGTTCTGGGCACTGCGGGCGTGCGAGAGGCGGTGCAGCATGGGCAGGGTGAAAGCAGCGGTCTTGCCGGTGCCGGTCTGGGCGCCGCCGAGCAGGTCGTGGCCTTCCAGTACCAGTGGAATGGCCTGGGCCTGGATGGCCGTGGGGGTTTCGTAGCCCTGCTCGCGCACAGCTTTCAGGATGGCCGGGGCCAGGTTCAATTCATCAAAATTCATGGGGATAGGATGCGCACTTTGGCGCTTTGTGAATCTGCCCGTTCCGGTGCGGGTTGCACCGGCTCAGCTCTGAGCAGTTCGATTGCAGGGTGGGTGCAATGCTTTTTGCAACCCGCGGCATGGTGCCGGCGAAACAGGCGACTGAAGTCCTGCTGCGGGGGGTATTGTAGTAAAAATTGGTAAAGCCCCTGCACAGCCCTGTACAAGAGGGCGTCGATGTTGACAATGGGGCCATGCTGAAAAAATATGCACTGCGTCGTTTGGGGGTGGCCCAGGACCATGGCGGTCACCGGCCCACGGTGCAGGTCTGCCTGGAAACCATCCTGGAGCAAAGTGACACGCTCATGGATGACGTGATGGCCGGTTTGCAGGCGGCAGTGCTCGGCAAGCACTCCAAAGTGGCCTATGGCCTGATCAGTACACCGGGCAAAGAGGCGGTTGAAGTGTTGTGTGCCCAGATGGGGGAGGTGCACGCCATTTTTGCTGCCACCTTGCGGCGCGCGATTTTTTCCGGGGCCACCCTGCCCGGACTGGCGCAGCCCGCCGTGCGCTTTGACGACTTCCAGCTGCTGGAAGAAGACCAGATCGACTCGAACATCGAAATCGCCCTGACCCAGCAGGAGGTCGGCATGGCGGTGGGCGACATGCTGCCCCAGTTGAACGCCTATGTCAGTGGCCTCATGGGGTGGCAAACGGTGCAGCCCCAGCTCAACCCACTGCGCCCCGAAGCCTTTGTCTATGCCCTGCGCGAAACCTTCCTGCAGGTGCTGGACGAGCCGCAAGGGCGCAATGCCATCCTGACCCAGGCCGCCGGTCTGTTGGGCCTGAGTCTGCGCCAGCTCTACAAGGAGCTGGTGGATTGGTTGCGCACGGCCGGTATCGAACCCGCGGCCCAGCCCATGGTGGGCAGCAGCGAACTGGGGGGCGCGGGCGGGGGCAGCGGTGCCGCGCCCGCTGTGGCGCGCACCATGCTTACACTGGACAAACTGCGCCGCCTGCTCAGCGGCGAGCTGAGCGAACCGGCGGCGGGGAGTGGCACGCACGGGTTCAGCCAGACCCTGCCTGCTGCCTACAGCGCACTGGAAGACATGAAGCTGCTGGAGCACATGATGAAGCGCCTGGCCGAGCGCACGCAGCAAGGCCCTTCGCAGCTGGAAAACCCCGATGGAGCCGCAGCGGCCCTTGCCGGGCCGGAAAGAGAAGCACCCAAACGCCTGGGGGCCCAACTGGGCGAAGAGGTGGTGCGCCTGATGGTGGACAACCTGGAGCAGGATTACCGCTTGCTGGCCCCGGTGCGTGCGTCCCTGCGTGCCCTGGAGCCGGTGCTGCAGAAACTGGTGCAGACCGATGCGCGCTTCTTCAGCGAACGCACCCACCCGGCACGCCAGTACCTGGACCGCATCACCAACCGCAGCCTGGCCTTCTCCTCCCTCGAACAGCCGGGGCTGGCCCGCTTCATGAAGACCTTTGACAATGCCAACAGCGTACTGATCGGTGGCGAGGGTGACGCAGCCGCGTTCGAGCGCGTGCTGCGGCGCCTGGAAGCTGGGTGGGCCCGCGATGAGCACGAACAGCGCCAACGTGCCGAGGAAGCTGCCCGGGCCTTGCTGCATGCCGAGCAGCGTCACTTGCTGGCCCAGCGCCTGGTGCAGGACTTCATGGCCCTTGTGGAGAACAAGTCGGTGCCTGACCTAGTGGTCAGCTTCCTGCGTGGCCCCTGGGCCCAGGTGGTGGCCGAATCGCAGCTGCGCTGTGTTTCCGGTACCGAAGACGCCGACGGATTCCTGTCCTTGGTGGACGACCTGATCTGGAGCGTGCGCGTCAAGGCGGCACGTCGCAACCGCTCGCGCCTGGTACAGCTGGTGCCCAGCATGCTGGTCAAGATGCGCCAGGGCCTGACCATGATCGACTACCCGAGCGAGCGCATTGCGGCGTTTTTTGACGAACTCATCACCTTTCACGAGCAGGCCTTCGAGGGTGCCCGCCCGCCTGCACCGTCCGCCGCGCCACAGGAAGGCAAAGTGGTCGTGGCCAGCGATGAAGGGCCCGAAACGCGGTCGCCCGACACCCAGGCCAGCGACAGCCTTCTGGACATGTCGGACTACTGGATGTCCGAAGCCGAAGCCCAGGACTCTGGCTACCTGGACGAGGTTCACAGCGTGGACGCCGCATTGGTCGCACCGGCCGACGCGGTGCCGGAACCCCAGCTGTGGTCGGCCCAGACCCTGCATACCGGCGCCTGGGTCGATCTGGCGATGGAGGGGGAGTGGGTACGGGCCCAGCTCACCTGGGCCAGCCCGCACCGGACCCTGTTCATGTTCATTTCGGGCGGGGGCATGGCCCACAGCATGTCACGGCGCACCATGGAGCGGCTGCGTGCCCAGGCCCTGATTCGCCTGGTGTCCGACGGCAAGGTGCTGGACCAGGCCCTGGATGCCGTGGCGCAAACGGCCATTTCCAACCAGCCGCACACGGATTCCTAGCTCTGCCCGCGTTGGCGGGTACGGTACTGCTGGGATAATGGCGGTTTTACGTCCACCCGTTCCCGCATTACAAAAATGGCCCAATACGTTTTTTCCATGAACCGCCTCGGCAAGATCGTGCCGCCGAAGCGCCATATTCTCAAGGACATTTCCTTGTCCTTCTTCCCCGGTGCCAAGATCGGCGTGCTGGGTCTGAACGGTTCCGGGAAGTCCACCCTGCTCAAGATCATGGCCGGGGTCGACAAGGAGTACGAGGGTGAAGCCATTCCCATGGCCGGGCTGAAGATCGGTTATCTGCCCCAGGAGCCCCAGCTCGACCCCAACGAGACCGTGCGCCAGGCCGTCGAAGGCGGCATGGGCGAAGTCAAGGCCGCACAGGCGCGCCTGGAAGAGGTGTATGCGGCCTATGCCGACGAAAACGCCGACTTTGATGCGTTGGCGGCCGAGCAGGCGCAATTGGAAGCCGTGATTGCCGCTGCCGGTGACGGTGGCGACCACTTGCTCGACATTGCTGCCGACGCGCTGCGTCTGCCGCCCTGGGACGCTGTCATCGGCAAGCTCTCCGGTGGTGAAAAGCGCCGCGTCGCCCTGTGCCGCCTGCTGCTGTCCAAGCCCGACATGTTGCTGCTCGATGAACCCACCAACCACTTGGACGCCGAATCGGTGGACTGGCTGGAGCAGTTCCTGCAGCGCTTCTCCGGCACCGTGGTGGCCATCACCCATGACCGCTACTTCCTGGACAACGCCGCCGAGTGGATTCTGGAAATGGACCGCGGCCAAGGCATTCCCTACAAGGGCAACTACAGCACCTGGCTGGAAACCAAGCAGTCCCGTCTGGAAGCTGAACAGAAGGGTGAAGAAGCCCGTGCCAAGGCCCTGAAGAAGGAATTGGAGTGGGTGCGCCAGAACGCCAAGGGCCGCCAGGCCAAGAGCAAGGCGCGTATCGCCCGCTTCGAGGAATTGAGCGACTACGAATACCAGAAGCGCAACGAGACCCAGGAAATCTTCATTCCTGTGGCCGACCGCCTGGGCAGCCAGGTCATCGAATTCAAGAACGTGTCCAAGTCCTTTGGCGACCGCTTGCTCATCGATAACCTGTCCTTCAACATTCCGGCGGGTGCCATCGTGGGCATCATCGGCCCCAACGGGGCTGGTAAGTCGACCTTGTTCAAGATGATTGCCGGCAAGGAAGAACCCGACAGCGGTGAAGTCGTGATCGGCCAGACCGTGAAGATGGCCTTCGTGGACCAGACCCGCGACGACCTCTCCGACAACAAGACGGTGTGGGAAGACGTGTCCGGTGGTCTGGACATGATCAACATCGGCAAGTTCACCATGGCCAGCCGCGCCTACTGCGGACGTTTCAACTTCAACGGGGGCGACCAGCAAAAGAAGGTGGGCACGCTGTCGGGCGGTGAGCGTGGTCGTTTGCACCTGGCCAAGACCCTGATCGGGGGCGGCAACGTGTTGCTGTTGGACGAACCTTCCAACGACCTCGACGTGGAAACCCTGCGCGCCTTGGAAGACGCCTTGCTGGAATTCGCGGGCTCGCTGCTGGTCATCAGCCATGACCGCTGGTTCCTGGACCGCATTGCCACCCACATCCTGGCCTGCGAAGGCGACAGCCAGTGGGTGTTCTTCGACGGCAACTACCAGGAGTACGAAGCCGACAAGAAGAAACGCCTGGGCGTGGAAGGTGCCGCACCGAAGCGCATGCGCTACAAGGCACTGAAGTAAAAAAGTAGCAAATCCCGCTACCATGGCGGCATGACAGCCAACGCATCACTCCAGGGTAAGAACCTCGCCAAGTTCCATGCCATCGTGGACGATGCGGTGGCGGCGGCCCCCGCCATGATGAACGTCCTGGCGAGCGCCTGTTCGCGCTCCCTGTACGACCGCGAACTGAAGGCGCGCACGGTCTACGAGCGCGATGCGCTCATCGTTTCGGGCAAACTGTTCAAGGCCAATGAAGCCGAGCTGCGTGCTGGTTTTGGACCGGCTCTGCGCAAGGCCATCACCCAACCGCAAAGCGAGCGCAAGCGTGCCCCCCAGGCCCTGGAATCATTGAGCTTGGACCAGCTCGAATTGATGGACGAGAACCAGGTCCAGGAAAGCGTTTCCCTGGCCCGGGCCCAGCAAACCACCATGCTGGTCGCCGAGGCCAACCTCAACGAACTCAACACCATGGTCTGCAGTGCCTTGGGGCACACGGCGGTTCGCACCGAAAGCAACCCCTTGCGACCGCAAAGCTATGTGGTGGCCTTGAAGGAAGTTCTGGACAAGTTGGCGGTACCTCCGGCCGCTCGCCAGGACTGGTTTGCCGTCATGAGCACGGCCCTGGGCCCCGAGCTGCGCAGCTACTACGCCATGTACGCCGAAAAACTGCGTGCCCAGGGCGTTGTGGCAGCGGGTTACATGGTGTTGCCATCCGGTGGCACGGTACCTGTGCAGGCCAAGGCCGTCGCACCGGCCTCTTTGGCCGCGTCGGGTGCACAGACAGCAACGCCCGTGCCTGGTGCTGCCTACCCGAGCGCGGCCCCGCGTACCGATGCACGTCCTCCCAGCGCTTGGGGTTGGGAGGGGGCGGCACCTGTTGCGCCACCAGAAGTTACTCAGCCCGTGGTGCAGCGGCCGCACAAGGATGAGGCCTTGCTGAACCTGGACACCTTGCGACGCCTGTTGTCCGGTGAACTCGACAGTGGGGACGGCGTGCCCTTGAGCCGGGTCGAATCCTTTGCCCAACGCTTCTCGCGCGAGTTTGAATCGGGGGACTCCCAGCCTGCCACCCCGATTTCCGAATTCGCCGCCACCGTGCCGGCCGCGTTCGAGGCACTGAGCGAAATGCGCCAGGTTGACCGGGTGGTGCAGAAGCTGCAGGAGCGCCAGGGCGCGCTGCCGGAGCAGGATGCGCCTTCCGACAGCAGCATCGAAGGGGTGCGCATGGCCATGCGCCGCCATGCCAAGGGCATGGCCCAGGCCTTGAGCCTGGAAGTGGTGCAGCTGATGCTGGACAACCTGGCCCGCGACCCGCGCCTGCTGGAGCCGGTGCAGGCCCTGGTGCGTTCCATGGAGCCGGCCATGCTGCGCCTGTCGCTGGTGGACCCGCGTTTTTTCTCCGACAAGCTGCACCCGGCACGCGAACTGCTGCTGCAGGTGACGCAGCGCAGCCTGGCCTTCAGCCACCCGCAGTCCCGGGGCTTGACCGAGTTCCTGGATGAGGTCAAAGCCGAGCTTGACCCGCTGGCGCGCATGCACATTGAGGGCGCCAGCCCCTTCCAGCAGGCACTGGACCGGCTCAACGCCCAGTGGGCACTGGCCCGGCAAAAGCAGGAGGATTCGCAGGCCAAGGTGGTGGCCATCCTCCAGCACGCGGAAGCCCGCAACCTGCTGGCCGAAAAAATTGCCCGCAAGGTCGAAAGTCACCCCGACGCGGCCACAGTGCCTGCGGTGGTGGTGGATTTTTTGTGCGGCCCCTGGGCCCAGGTGGTGGCCCATGCCCGCATCACGCAGGGTGCGGGTTCCAAGGCTGCAACCAAGTACGAGGCGCTGATTTCGGCCTTGCTGTGGAGCGTGCACCCGGAGCTGACCAAGAACAACCTGGCCAAGCTCACGCGCCTGGTGCCCATGCTACTGGCCACCTTGCGTGCGGGCCTGGATACCATCGACTTTCCTGCCACCAAGACCAGCGCCTTCCTAGAGGCGCTGATGGGCTTGCACCAGCGCGCCTTCCGGACTGCCGCCAAGGGCACTGCCGAAGGTCCCGTGCCCGAAGCCGCGGTGCAGACCCATGCCGAGGCAGGTGTCGGGCGGCATGCCGTCGAAGACGGCGACCCCTGGATTGCACCGCAGGAAGCGCAGGCTTCCAACTTCATGGACTGCCTGGACGTTCCAGCGGCACCGACCGCAGCCGCGCAGGACGCCTCTGGCGATATGTTGGCACCGGCCGCGCCGACCGAGCCCGTGCCCATCGGCGAGGACGTGCTCGACAACCTGGCGCTGGGCTCCTGGATCGAACTCAAGACCGATGGCCAGTGGGTGCGCACCCAGCTGACCTGGGCCAGCCCGCACGGCACGCTGTTCCTGTTCACCAATGGTTTTGGCGCCACCCAGTCCATGACACGGCGCTCCCGCGACAAGCTGTTGGCGGCAGGTCATCTGCGGCTGGTGTCGGCCAAGGCTGTGGTTGAAGGTGCCTTGAATGCCGTGGCCCAAACAGCCATGCGCAACAGCGTAGACACTACCTTCTGATTTCAGTCAAAACGACGATTAGCCCGCTTAGGAATTGGGTATTCAGCTATTTATTTGATAGCGACCTGGCTTGCCTTGCGCCAGTTGACCAGGCCAATCCCGACCCCCACCACCAGCAGGGCACTGACCAGTTCCGCTGAGATGGGTTCGCCCAGCCACAGGGCGCCGGCAATGAGTGCAAACACGGGTGTCAGAAAGGTGAATACGCTGACTTTGGTGGCGGGGTAGCGGCTGAGGATCCACATCCACACGAGGTAGCTCACAAAGGCACCGACAACAGCTTGCAGGGCGAGGGATCCCCATGCAAATGGACTCAGCTGAAGACTCCAGCGCTCATTCAGGCCCAGGGAAATACAGGGAAGCAACAGGCTGCTGACCCCGAGTTGGTAGAACAAGAGTCGTTCAGGGGCAATGCGGGTCAGCGAGGATGCGCGAATGACCACGGTCGTCAGGCCCCAGAGCATGCCTGCCAGCAAGCCCATGCCATCGCCCAGCCATTGGCGGGGGTATTCGGTGTGGGATGGACTTTTCAGCACCCAGGCCACACCCAGAAATGCACATACCAGACCGGCCCATTGGAGTGGGCGCATGCGCTCAGCCGGAACCAGGAAGTGCAGAACCAGCGCAACCCACAGGGGCGATGTGTACAGGAACAGGGTGAGGCGTGAGGCGGACGTGTACTGCAGCCCCATGAAAAGGAAGACAAATTCGAGTGCGAACAATGCACCGGCCAGAACCCCGGCGGGCAGGCTCTCATCCGCTTGCCACAAGCCTATGCCGCGGTGTCGGCACCACAGCAGCAGCAGTGCGGCGGCGCCAATCAAACGCAGCGCTGCCTGGAATACCGGGGCGACTTCGTCAAGCGTCGCCTTGGCCAGTACCTGCTGGAATCCCCAGAAAGCAAAGCAGCACAGAAGCAGGGTGATGGCAATGCCATCCAGGTGGTTTTTCCGTTGGTCCATCGGGTGATTATTGGCGCAAACTGTGGGCGTTGCCGGTTGTGCTCCTGGCTGTTTTTGGCCAAAGGGCATCAAGTCGTGCTTGGTCAGCGTCGTCGAAAAAACCGGTTGAACTTTTGCTGGGTCATGTCGATGGGGGTGGTGCTGAGGCAGAATGTGTTCCATTGATCTAACGTTATGGGGATCGCCAACCGTCATGGGCCAAGATACCAAGGGATTGAAAGTGCTGGTGGTGGAGGACAACACCATCAACCAGCGGCTCGCTGTCGGCTTGTTGACGGCGCTGGGGCACACCGGTGTGGTGGTGGGCGATGGTGACAAGGCCCTGAAATGCCTGGCCAAGCTGAAGTTTGATGTCGTCCTGATGGATGTGATGATGCCGGTCATGGACGGATTGGAAGCGCTTGCAGCCATTCGCCTGGGAGAGGCCTCGACGGGGCAGCATTTGCCTGTCATCATGGCAACGGCCCATACAGAGCCGGAAGAGCGGACACGCTTCAGAAAAGCGGGTGCAGATGGTTATGTGGCCAAGCCGATTGAACTGGATGCTCTGAAAAAGGAGTTCATGCGCGTGCTTGGGCGTGGATAAGGGTTGGCATTGGTGGCGCTATTTCATCATTGAGTGGGCCCAGTTGAAGCTATATTGTTTTTATGCAGACACACACGACTGAAAAACGAAGAAGAGAAGTTGCCCGTTGGCTCAGACCCAGTGTGTCGCTCATGCAGCGCGTCGGCATGCGGACAAAGCTGTCCATATTGATCGCCTTGGTGCTCATACCCTTGGTGATCATTGGCTACTTCTTTCTGAGCGTCACATTGTCGGATTACCGCGTGGCACGTGGTGAGTTGTATGGGCTGCGTGCAGTTGGCCTTCTGACTGACCTTGCAACAGAAGTTCAGCAGCATCGCACCGAGGTTCTGCTCAGTGCCAGGCCGGAGATGGAGGCCGCGCGCCCCAAGTCCGAAGCCGAAATAGGCAAGCTGGTTGAACAAATCGATGCCTTGGTTCAGGCCTATCCGCAGCTGAAGCTGGAAAAGAACTGGCCTGCGGTGAAAGAACTGGTGAAAGGGCTGCCAGCTACTGCGACTGAACCAGACAAGAAAGCGGGATTTGCGAAGCATGCCAAGGCGGTCGATGCCTTGCGCAAGCTCACCATGTACGTAGGTGAAACCTCGGCCCTGGTTCTGGACCCGGCCGCTGACACCTATTTCCTGCAGACCATACTGGTGGAGCAGGCCATTCCCTGGATCGATACCGTGAGCAGCGGACGCGCACTGGGTGATGCCTGGGCCTCGGGGCTCGGTGACCCGGCCAGCAACAAGGCCGCCATGGCTTTGCTTGTGGATTTGATCGATACCCGTACCGACACCATCGTGGACCGGTTCGCGGCCTTGGCGCGCGCCGGCGTCAAACTTAAGACCCGCGACGGTGACATGGCCCTCGAAGCGGTACAGGACTTCACCAAGCAAGGGCGCTTGGTGCTGGAGTCCCCTGACCAGAAGGATCAGTTCGCCAAACTTTACGAGCTTGGAACAAAGGCACTGGAGACAGGGCGTGCACTGCGGGTGCAACTGTCCTTGGAGCTGCAAAACCGTCTGGAAGCCCGCAGCGATGCCTATCTGACTCGTATCGCGGTGCTCGGGTCCCTCTCTGTGCTGGCTGCCATCGTGTCCATGTACCTCGCTTTGGGTTTCATGGTGGCCACACTCAAGGGCATCAGTGCTTTGCACAGGGCATTGAAGGAAGGCACCAAAGGCAACCTGGCGACCAAAGTCGAGGTGCCGGGAACGGACGAATTGGCCGAGATCAGCCGGGAGTTCGAGCGCATGCTGGATGTGCTGTCGGCTTTGGTGGCAGACGTGCGCAGCGCATCGAGCATGGTGACGCACGTGGGGGGGCAACTGGTGGAGGACGGACAGTCGCTGTCGCAACGCACCCAGTCACAGGCTGCCAGCCTGGAGGAAGCCACTTCCAATGTCGGTGAAGTCAGCGACACCGTATCCCGCAATTCGGAGGCTGCGCAAGAGGTCAGCCTGATGACCCGCAGCCTGTACGAAGAGGCGCGCAACGCCAGTAGCCTGATGGAGCAGACGGTGGACGGCATGGTGGCCTTGCAGGCCACATCCGGGCGCATGACAGAAATCATCGGCACCATTGATGGCATTGCCTTCCAGACCAACCTGTTGGCCCTCAACGCAGCGGTGGAAGCCGCGCGCGCGGGCGAGCAGGGCAAGGGTTTTGCCGTGGTGGCAGCCGAAGTGCGCAGCTTGGCACGGCGCAGCCAGTCGGCCGCGGCCGAAGTGCGCACCCTCATTGCCGAATCCACCGGGCGTGTGGGTTCCACTGTCACCGAGATCAAGGCCGTCAACCAGCTGATGACCAGCCTGGAGGCCGGTATCCACGAGATTGCCCAGAACGTGGCAACCATGGCCGAAGGCAGTGCCAAGCAGAGCATTGCCTTGGCCGAAGTGGTCCAGGCGGTGGGCGATCTGGACAAGGTCACCATTGAAAATTCAGGCTTGGTGGACCGCACCTCCCACCGCAGCAACCGGCTCATGCAGCGGTCACGCCAGTTGGAAGAAGCGGTCACCCATATCAAGCTCCGCCAGGGAACCACCGACGAGGCCATGGCTCTGGCCAAGCGGGCGCATGAGCAACTCCAACGTGTCGGCTTCGATGCCGCCTTCCCCCTGTTCCATGACAGGGACGGCGAATTTGTGGACCGTGACCTCTACGTCTTTGTTTTTGACCGCCAGGGCGTCTACCGCGTCATGGGCGCGGATGTGAAGAAAGTGGGAACTTCCTTGTTCGACGCCCCCGGGCTTGATGCCCAGCAGCTGTTGGACGATGCCTGGGAACGGGCCGAACAGGGCGGTGGCTGGGTGGAGTACAGCATTGTCAATCCGGTCAGTGGGGAAGTGCGTGGCAAGGCCTCGTACATCTTGCCGGTGGATGCGAATCTGCTCGTAGGCTGCGGAGCCTACCGCAGCCTGGGCCCCTCACAATAGCCCACTGCGCTACAGTAGGGGGTGTTCGGTGTAGAACTTGCCCCCGTGGAAGAGCAGGGGAGCTGCGCCCGGGGTGTGGCTGCAGCGCTCGACCTCTCCCACGAAAATCATGTGGTCCCCTTCCGCATACTGGCTGCGGTTGAAGCATTCGAAGTGGGCAACCGCACCCGAAATCAGCGGCGCTCCCCCTATGCCGGAACTCCATGCCACGCCTTCAAACCGGTCCGGCACCTTTTCAGAAAAGCGCCGGGCCAGGGCCTGCTGGTCGGCCCCCAGAATATTGATGGCGTAGTGCGAGCCGTTGCTGAAAGTCCCAAACGACCCTGCCGCACGCGACAGGCTCCACAGCACCAGGGCAGGTGACAGGGAAACGGAATTGAACGAATTGGCGGTGAGCCCCACCAACTCCCCATTGGTCTTGGTGGCTGTCACGATGGTCACACCGGTGGCAAACATGCCCAATGCCGCGCGGAACTCGCTAGGGGTGAAGGCAGGAGCTACGGACAGCGCGTGGTGGGGCATGGGGCGAATTTAACCGATGGGCAAAGACCGGTGGGCGCAAGGGATTCCCTACAATTGCAGCCATGTTCTATCGTGTTTTTCTGAGCGTGTTGGTTGCTACATTTTGCGTAGCGTCGTGGGCTGCCGATCCGAGAATTTGTCGCGACTATGTGTCACGGATTCCTGGTGGCAGCGTGGCTTTGTGCGAGGCGGCAGGCCTTACCGATCTGAAAGTCCGCTCCGTGCAAGGGCGCACCCTGTGGGGAACCGATGTGCGCACCGAAAATGCAGGATTGCGCGTGCTGGTGCTTGGGGGCATTCATGGGGATGAAATGTCTTCGGTATCCTTGGTACACCACTGGATCAGTCTGGCACGCCAGGGAGTGGCCGACATGCCCCACGGCGTGCACTGGCGTTTCGTGCCCTCGCTGAACCCGGACGGATTGTTCGCCCATCCGTCCAAGCGTGTCAATGCACGCGGGGTGGACCTGAACCGCAACTTTCCCACACCAAACTGGAGTCGGGATGCCAAGGACTACTGGGAAAAGCGTACCCGCCGCGACCCGCGCCGCTGGCCTGGCAAGACGCCGCTGTCGGAGCCGGAGTCCAAGTACGTAGTGGACCAGATTGCACAGTTCAAACCGCATTTGATCGTCAGTGTGCATGCCCCGTTCGGGGTCCTTGACTTTGACGGGCCGACGGTGCCCCCCAGCCGCCTAGGGCGGCTTTACCTGGACCAGGTAGGCATATACCCCGGTTCTTTGGGCAATTACGGTGGCGTGCACAAAGGCGTGCCCGTGGTCACCATTGAACTGGGCAGCGCGAGCCAATTGCCCCAGGATGGTGAGATTCGGCAGATGTGGCTGGACCTGCTGCGCTGGATGACGGAACGCATCAAGCCGCAATAGGCACGTTTTGCCTCGTAAGGGCGTTCAGCAATGTCTTCAAGAATCCAGTAAGATAGTAATTAATTACTAACAAATTGCCATGACTGATACCCCCGCAGCCCGCAAGCGTCTGAGTACCGAAGAGCGGCAAGAAGAAATCGTGCGTGTTGCCGTGGATCTGGCCGCCGACAAAGGCGTCGACAGTGTGACCACCCAGGACATGGCCCAAGCCATGAGCGTCACCCAAGGTGCGATTTTTCGGCACTTTGCAAGCAAGGACGACATCTGGTACGCCGTGATCGTGTGGGTGCGTGAGCGCCTCATGGGCGTACTGGAGAAGGCGGCCGCAGGTGGCAAAGATCCGCTCGATACCTTGGAGCGCATGTTCACTGCCCATATCGGTTTCATTGCCCAGCACCCGGCCATTCCCCGCCTGTTGTTTTCGGAGCTGCTGCACAAGAAGAGCGGACGCTTCCAGGAGTTGATCGTCGGCATCATTTCCGGCTACGAAGCGCGCATCGCGGGCCTTCTGCAAGCAGCACAGGCACAGGGCTTGGTGCGTAATGACCTGGACTGCACAAGCGCTGCCGTGCTCTATATCGGCATGGTGCAGGGACTGGTGCTGCGCTCGAACGTGCTGGATGGTCAGCAGCGCTTGCAGACCACAGCCCAATCCACGTTCGCCGTGTTCAAGGCGGGCTTGGTCAACCGGAGTTAAGGCCATGACATTGGGAGGACGTTCGGTGCGCGGCAAGCAGTTGGCGATGGTATTGGCTGTCGTGATCGTGCTGGCACTGCTTGGCTATGTATTTGTACAGGTAGGGCCATTGGCCCCCGTGCGCGTGACGGTAGCCACGGTGGAACAGGGCACGGTGGAGCCTGCCATCTATGGCATCGGCACCGTGCAAGCGCGTACCGGTTGGAACCTGGGGCCCGTGGCCTCGGCCAAGGTACTGCGGGTGGCGGTGGACGTGGGCGAACGGGTGCGCGCGGGCCAGTTGCTGGCCGAAATGGACCCGGTGGACTTCCGCGAACGCCTTCAGGCATTGGATGCGGCGGTACAGCGGGCACAAAGTGCCCAAGTTGCCCAAAGCGCCCAGTGGCAGGAAGCGCAGGCGCGCCAGCGCCTGGCCCAGGTGAATGCCCGTCGCAACGAAGAGTTGGCTGCCAAAAACTTCATCAGCCCCAGCGCACTGGAGAGCCGTCAGACCGAACTGCAGCAGGCCGATGCCGCCGTGGCCGCCGCCCAGGCCAGCCGCGAAGCTGCCGTGCGCGATGTGCAGCGCCTGCAGTCCGAACGTGGCGCGGCACTGCGTCAGCGGGATGCCCTGCGCCTGCTGGCACCGGCCGATGCTTTGGTAGTAGCCCGCCTAGCCGAACCCGGAAGTACGGTGGTGGGCGGACAGGCACTGCTGCAATTGGTAGACCCGGCCAGCCTGTGGGTGCGACTGCGGGTGGACATGGGGCGCTCCAGCGGCTTGGCCGTGGGCTTGCCCGCGCGTGTGGTGCTGCGCTCGCAGCCCGGGCAGACCCTGACCGGCAAGGTACTGCGTGTCGAGCCACTGGCCGACAGCGTGACCGAAGAACGCATTGCCCAGGTGTCATTCGGTGCGCCCGCGAGCGGGGCGGTGCTTGCCGTGGGCGAGACGGCCGAGGTGACCTTGTCGTTGCCAGCCACGGCCAGCAGCGCGGTCATTCCGAACGCTGCGGTGCAGCGCCAGGGCGGCCAGACCGGCGTGTGGCGCATGGAAGGCGGTACACCCGCCTGGGCACCCGTACAACTGGGCGCCAGCAGCCTCGACGGCCGTGTGCAGGTGCTGCAAGGCTTGCTGGCGGGTGACGTGGTGGTGCAGCACAGCCAGACCGCCCTCAAAACGGGACAGCGCGTGCGCGTGGTTGACGCCCTGGTGGGCCGCAGTGGCGCGCCATGATCAGCCTGGCCGGGCGAGACATTGCCCACAGTTGGGGAAAATTCGTGCTCACGGGCATGGGCTTGGGGCTGCTTATCGGCGTCACGCTGACCATGGCCGGTGTCTACCGCGGCATGGTAGACGACGCCCAGGCCCTTCTGCACAACAGTGGCGCCGACATTTGGGTGGTGCAGAAAGACACCCAGGGCCCGTATGCCGAGGCGTCCACCCTCAAGGATGACACCGTGCAGGCTGTGCGCGGCATGCCCGGCGTGGCACGCGCTGCCAACGCCACCTACTTCACCATGCAGGTACTGAGCGAAGCCGGCCAGGAGAGCCGGGCCATGGTGGTGGGTTTCGAGCCCGGGCTGCCGGGCGAGCCGCTGCATCTGGTAGCCGGGCGGCACATCACTCGCGCGCACTATGAGGCGGTGGCCGACTTCAAAACCGGGTTTGCCGTCGGTGAGCGCATCCGCATTCGCCGCCACGAGTTCACGGTGGTGGGGCTTACGCGGCGCATGGTGTCCTCTGGGGGCGACCCCATGGTGCTGGTGTCGGTGGCCGACGCACAGGAGGCCCAGTTTCTCAAGGACAACGACGCCATCGTCAACGACCGCGTGCGCACCGCCGCCAACCCTGCGTTCAACAAGCCTGGTAATGCGGCGGTGCTGGAAGCCGTGCAGGCGCTGCAAACCAGCAGCCACAACGTCAACGCCGTGCTGGTGCAGTTGCTCCCTGGGGCCGATCCCGAACAGATGGCGCAGAACCTGCGGCGCTGGAAGCATGTGCAGGCCTACACCCAGGTGCAGATGCACGACATCCTGGTGGCCAAGCTCATCGCTACTTCGGCCAAGCAGATCTTCATGTTCCTGGTCATCCTGGCCATCGTCAGTGCCGCCATCGTGGCCTTCATCATCTACACCATGACGCTGGGCAAGATCCGCGAGATTGCAGTGCTCAAGCTCATCGGCACACGCAACAGCACCATCGCCAGCATGATCCTGCAGCAGGCCTTGGGCCTGGGGCTGATCGGGTTTGTCGTGGGCAAGCTGGCCGCCACGCTGTGGGCACCAGCCTTTCCCAAATACGTGCTGCTACTGGGCAGCGACGCCGTCACCGGCCTACTCGCCACCTTGCTCATCTGCGCACTGGCCAGCACGCTCGCCATTCGGGTGGCCTTGCAGGTCGATCCGGCGCAAGCCATTTCCTAAACACTGGGTGCCCACATGTCTGCCACTACCACCCATTCCTCACCGTCCGGCCAAGGCATTCGCATCGATGGTCTGCGCAAGGTCTATGGCAAGGGCGACACCGCCGTGGTGGCCCTGAAGAACGCCAGCCTGCAGGTGCAGCCGGGCGAAGTGGTGGGGCTGGTGGGGCCTTCGGGTTCGGGCAAAAGCACCCTGCTCAAATGCCTGGGCGCCATCATCGAACCCACCTGCGGGCACATGGAGCTGGGCGGCGAAACCATTTTCGACGACGGCTGGAAGGTGCGTGACCTGCGGGCCCTGCGGCGCGACCGCATCGGCTTCGTATTCCAGGCACCGTACCTGATTCCGTTCCTGAACGTGACCGACAACGTGGCCCTGCTCCCCATGCTTGCCGGGGTGGACAACGCCACTGCCCGCACCCGCGCTCATGCCCTGCTGCAGGCGCTGGACGTGGACCACCGCGCTCAGGCCCAACCGGCGCAACTGTCCGGCGGTGAGCAGCAGCGCGTGGCGATTGCACGCGCCCTGGTCAACCGACCGCCGGTCATCCTGGCCGACGAGCCTACCGCGCCGCTGGACAGTGAGCGCGCCCTGGGCGTGGCGCGCATTTTGCACCGCATGGCGCAGGAGTGGCAGACCGCCATCATCGTGGTCACGCACGACGAAAAGATCATCCCGACCTTCCGCCGCATCTACCACATCCGCGATGGCGAGACCCATGAGGAAACCGGACTTGGCGTGAGCGTCGATTGAGCATTTTCCAAACCAGCACCGAGGAGTTACACCATGCTTGCTTCGCCCACATCCCGATCCCTGCGCCCGTGGGGCTGGGCCGCTCTGGTCTTTGGCGCGCTCACCGTGTTCAGTGGTGCCAAGGCCTTGTTCGGGCCGCCCGAGGCACAAGCTGCCTTGGGCCAGGTGGTGCCCTGGGTGCTGTGGTTCAACTTTCTGGCCGGCTTTGCCTATTTGGCTGTGGGCTGGGGACTGGCCCACGATGCGCCGCGTTGGGCTTTGCAGGGCAGTGTGCTGCTGGCGTTGCTCACGGCCACGGTGGCGGTGGCTTTGGCAGTGCACATGGCCTTGGGTGGTGCATTCGAAATGCGTACTGTGGGCGCCATGGCGTTGCGCCTGACTTTCTGGAGCCTGGTGGCCCGGCAGGCTTTGCGTAGTGCCAGGGTTGAATAAAAATATTGCTACTATAAAGATAGCAAACTGCGCTTAATTCTTGCGGGCCAGGTGCTGATTTGGCTTGCAGATAGGCTGCCATTCAGCCCTGTAGCGGTGGCAACAGGCCCGCTGCCCGCAGCTTGTCTTTCTTGCTCGGGCGTTTGCCTTTGACGCCGCCGTTGTTCGGGCCCACGGGGGCAGGTGCTACGGGTACAGCCACTTCGGTCGGTACGAATCCTGCCACTTCTTCCAGCGCCAGAGACACCTTCTGGCGCTTTTCAATCAGCTTCCAGTGCGCCAACTCGTCGGCCGTGACAAAGCTCACAGCCAGCCCGGCTTCGCCCGCGCGCCCGGTGCGGCCGACGCGGTGGGTGTAGTCGGTGGCCGAGCGCGGCAGATCGTAGTTCACCACCACGGGCAGCTTCAGGATGTCGATGCCGCGGGCGGCCAGGTCGGTGGTCACCACCACCTCCCAGCGTTCGTCCTTGAATTCGGTCAGCACCTCCTGGCGCGCGCCCTGGCTCAGGTCGCCGTGGAAGGCGGTGGCGTAGATACCCGCCTTGTAGAGCTTCTCGGCCACCAGCTCGGCGGCGTAACGGGTGGCGACAAACACCAGGGTGCGGCCCCATTTTTCGGTCTGGATCAGGTGGCGCAGCAGCTGCGTGCGGCTTTTCGTGTCCACGCGGATCGCCCGTTGCACGATTGCCACGGGCGCCGCCTGGTCAGCTTGTACTTCCACGCGCACCGGGTCGCGCAGCAGCTTGGTGGCCAGTGCCTGCACCTCGTCGGGAAAGGTGGCGCTGGAGAGCAGCGTTTGCCGCCGCGCGGGCAACAGATCGAGCACGCCTTGCAGCTCCTTGGCAAAACCCAGGTCCAGCAGGCGGTCGGCTTCGTCCAGCACCAAGAGGCCCACGGTGTGAAGCTGGACGGCGTTGTGGCTGGCCAGGTCCAGCAGGCGCCCGGGCGTGGCCACCAGCACGTCGCAGCCGCCGCGCAGGGCCAGCATCTGCGGGTTGATGGAGACACCGCCCACCGCCGTGACCACGCGGGCATGCAAGCCCGCGTTGTGCGCCACCTGGGCCAGCACGCCGCTCACCTGCTGCGCCAGTTCGCGCGTGGGCACCAGCACCAGCGCACGCACGCCGCGTGGCGCCGTCTTTGGGGCGGCGCCATCGTGCAGGCGCTGCAACAGCGGCAGCGCAAAGGCCAGGGTCTTGCCCGAGCCGGTCTGCGCGCTGGCCAGGACATCGCGCCCCGCCACTGCCGCCGGAATGGCCTCCGCTTGCACGGCCGTGGGTTGGGCGAACCCGAGCGTGGCGCAGGCCTGGGACAGGGCGGGAGAGAGGCCGAGGGTGGAGAAGGGCATGGGTGGGTGCTTAGGGATTAAATCGGGCAGTAGCCCGCGCAGGGATTGCGTTGGCAGCTAGTGAAAGTGTAGCAACCGCCGGCTGCGCTCATTGTGGCCGGGTGTTGCGGGGGTAGATCTCAAAAGTCACGGTTGATTTCGACAGGTAGGTCTTGAGGATCGGCGGGGCCATGTAAGGTTTGAGTGTGCCCGTCACGAGGTAGACGGAGAGTTGTTTGCCGTCGATGACGAAGGTGACGGTTTGTTTGTCCATGCTGCGGGGCAGCAGGGGGCGCAAGTCTACGCGGTCTTCCAGCACCTCGCCCGTGGCCTTGATGCGCCACTTGACGAAAAGGAATTCGCCCGCTGGCATGGCACTGATGATCGGGCTGCGGTAGCCGAGCGAAGTGCTGCCGGGTTTGACACTGTCCCCCGTGGTGCGCGCCGGGCTGCCATAGCGGTATTCCAGCAAATCCACCTGCTTGGCCCAGCCGTCGAACTGGCCGTCGAAGGAAAACGAGTGGTCGGGCTGTTGGGGCATGCCCCCCATTCCCGCACAGCCCCACAACACCCCTGCCAGGGCCAGCAGACCCAGGTAATGTCTCCAGCGTTTCATGTCGGCACCCTCCAGTCCTTCATGGAAAATGGATGTGATTTTGGCCTCCAGCCCGCACAAAATATGCGGAAGAAGCTATTAAAAGCGTAGCAAAAGCAGATGGCTGCAGGCATGGTGGCTGGCCGGGCGAAGCCTCAGGTGGCCATCACGGCTTCCACCTCGTCCGCCGTGCGGGCGATGTGCGGGCCGAGGGTGCGGCTGCCGGTGGGGGTGATGAGCACGTTGTCTTCAATGCGGATGCCGCGCACCTGCGTAATCGCGGCCAACGCGTCGTAGTTGATGAAATCGGTAAACAGCCCCTGGGCACGCCACTGGGCTTGCTGGTGCGGGATGAAGTAGTAGCCGGGCTCCACCGTCACCACCATGCCCGCCTGCAGCGGCTTGGCTAGGCGCAGCGAGCGTAGGCCGAACAGGGTGCTGCGGCTGTAGCCTTGCCCATAGCCCACGCGGTCTTCGCCCAGGCCTTCCATGTCGTGCACGTCCAGGCCGATCTGGTGGCCCAGACCGCATTGGAAGATGATGGCGTAGGCGCCGCTGTGCACCACGTCCTCGGTGGCACCCTTGAACACGCCCAGGTCGCGCAGGCCGTCCACCAGGATGCCGGCGGAGAGGCGGTGCATGTCGACAAAGGGCACGCCGGGCTTGACGGCGGCAATGACGGCCTGCTGGGCTTGCAGCACGGCGTTGTAGAGGTCGCGCTGCACACCGGCCAGCTTGCCGCCCACGGGGATGGTGCGGGTGATGTCGCTGGCGTAGCCCAGTGCCGAGCTTGCCCCGGTGTCATTGACGATGAGGTCGCCGTCTTGCAGCACGTTGTCGTGGCCGTGGTTGTGCAGCACCTCGCCGTGGGCCGAGAAGATGCTGGGATAGGCCAGCTGCCAGTCCTGGCGGCGCACGATGCCTTCCATCAGCCCCACCACCTCGCGTTCGACTGTGCCTGCGCGGCTGGCACGCATGGCGGCGTGGTGCATGTCGGCAGTCACCACCAAGGCGCGCTCCATCTCTGCCACTTCTTCGTCGCCCTTGATTTCGCGCAGGATCACAACGGCGTCGGTTAGCGCGGTGGAGGCACTGGCCTGCACCTGGGCGTTGCTCTGGCCCAGCGCCTGGGCCAGCCAGAGCACGGTGTCGCCACGGTAGGGGGCCAGGTAGTGCACGCTGCACCCCTGCGCGGTGGCCTGTTGCAGGCGGGACAGCAATGCCGCCACGGTGCCAGTATTGGTGGCGCCGACCTGTGCGCCGAGTTCGGCCACCGAAGGCAGCGGCCCAGTCCAGACGATGGACAGCAGGTCCGGATCGTCGCCGTACAGGGTGTCGTCACCCGCGTCCAGGTCCAGCAGGCCAAAGCGGCCCGGTTGGTTCAGGCCAAAGAAGTAGAGGAAGCTGGAGTCCTGCCGGAACGGGTAGGCGTTGTCGGCGTAGTTCATGGGCGCTTCAAAGTGCCCGGGCAGCAGCACCAGGCCGCGTGCGCCAAGGCGTTCGCGCAAGAGCATGCGCAGGCGCGCGCGGCGCTGCTGGTAGATGGCGGAGGGAAACAAGGCGAGGCTCATATTTGACTCCTTGTGGGATGGAAACAGCCTGCAGCCCTCGTGGGGATTGCGCAGGCAGCTATGAAAGATGTAGCGACTGAATTCAGGCCTTGGCCCGCAGCCCTTGGGCCAGGGCACCGGTGGCAATGCCAGCCAGCGCCCACAGCAGGTCCACATTGCCGGTGCCCAAGCCTGCAATGGCCGGGCCCGGGCACACGCCGCACAGGCCCCAGCCGATGCCGAACAGGGCGGCACCGACAGCGGTGTCGCGGTTCCAGACGCTGGGGTGAGTGTGGAAATGGTCGTCCAGCACAGGCTTGCGCATCAGGCGTGGGGCCAGTTTGTAGGTGACCAGCACCACCACCACGGCACCGCCCATGACGAGCATGAGCCCCCAGTCCTGGAAGCGCAGAAAGCTCAACACCACCTCCGGGCGCACCATGGTGGCGTACGACAGGCCAAAGCCGAACAGCATGCCGGCGATCAGTGTGGAAACCGAGCGGCCGAAGTGTTGGATGACAGCGTTCATGCCAGGGCCCCCATCAGATTGGCAGTGAGGAAGGCGGTGCCCATGAAGGTCAGCACCGCACCCAGCGAGGGCAGTTGCAGTGAGCCCAGACCGCAGATGCCGTGGCCCGAGGTGCAGCCATTGCCCAGCCGTGCGCCGTAGCCCACGAAGAAGCCGCCCACTACCAGCTGCCATGTGGGTACGCTGGTACGCAGCAGCACACCACCACCATAGAGCTTGAACCAAACCAGCGCCCCGGCAATGAGCCCGGCGGCATAGACCAGACGCCACTGGCGCGAGCCGGTGAAGCGCGCCTGCTGGAAGAAGGGGGTTTTGAGCCAGTACGACCAGGTGCTGGAAAACACCGTGCTCATGCCGCCAATGCGCCCGGTCATGATGAATAGAAAGCCGGTGCCGGCGCCGATGAGCAGGCCACCGAGCAGGTAGTGCTGCCAGCCCAGGGGGAAGAGAGAAGCGAGGGATTGCATGTGGCGATTATCGGGGGCTGATCGGGCCGCTAGCACAGTTTTCCCGGTGGTTTTTGGGCGGTGGATGGGGTGCCTAAAAAAGCGGCAGGGCCTGGAAAGCCAAGACTGGCGCGGGTTTGCAGCCTTGTCCCCGCGCTTATCCACAAGGGCTTCCACAGGCAGTGGGGGAAAGTATTTTTTTGGGCATCCAGATTGCCCAAAAAAGCGGCATGACCTGCAAACTTAGGCCTGACGCGGCTTGGGCGCGATTCCAGCCTGCTTATCCACAGGGGCTTCCACAGCGGTTGGGGGCAAGTTTTTTTGCAGCTGCAGAGTGCTGCCTGTGCGGGCCAGCAGCCCAGCCTGCTCCATGCGGGCCAAGCAGCGGTAGAGCGCCTCATGAGTCACGGCAAGCTGGCGGGCGAGCTGGCTCACGGGGCAATCAGGGGTGTAGTGGCCGTCGTGGCCTTCGGTTTCGATGAGGTGGACGACGCGGTCCTGGATGCGGGGCAGCGACAGGCGTTCGTTGCGCAGGCGCAGCGTGCGCACTTCACCGCTGAGCATGCCGATCCAGCGCAGTGCAAAGTCGCTATCGTGCTGCAGGGCTTGGCGCAGCGCGGGCACGGGGACGCGTATGGCGTTGCCGGGCCGCAGCGCCCGTGCATCGCAGTGGTAGCGTGGCGATGTCAGGCTGGCCTCCCCCACAAAGCCGTGCTGGCAGCGCTGCAGGCAGGCCGACTCGCCTTGCCGACCATGGCGCTCCAGCACCACCTCACCGGTTTCGACAAAGAACATCCAGACCGGGATCTGGCCTTGTGCAAAGAGCAAGGCGCCTGCGGCAAAGCGCATGCTTTCGCATTGCCCATGCAGCGGGGTAGGCAACAGTGCATGCAGGGTCGATTCGGGGGGCAGCGCAGATAGGGTCATGGTTATGACAATGATCATAGTCAGGTGTGGCTCGCGGCGCGACACTCGCAGCCAAGAGGTACGACATGTCCATTTCCATTTTTTCCTTTGGGGAGCGTCGCCCCGAGTACAGCGTGCCGGTGCTCAACGAGCGCGCCGTGCGTGCTGGCGCAGGCATTCTTTTCTTTTTTGCGCTCATCGCCTTCATGAACGCCTGGCTCACCGGCAACTTTGCCCCCACCCGGGTGTTTGTGGTGGCCTTCCTGTTTGACTTTGTGCTGCGGCTGTTCGTCAACCCGGCTCTGGCGCCCAGTCTGGTGCTGGGGCAGTGGATGGTGCGGCGTCAGCAGCCCGAATGGGTGGGTGCGCCACCCAAGCGTTTTGCCTGGGGAATCGGACTGGTGCTGGCGTTTCTCATGTTGTATCTTGTGGTCATCCGCCAGGTGGTGGGGCCGGTCAATCTGTTGGTGTGCAGTGTGTGTCTGTTGCTGCTGTTTTTTGAAACCGCCTTTGGCATTTGCATCGGCTGCTGGATTCACAGCCGCATCTATCCTGGGCAGGCTGCGCTGTGTCCGGGTGGTGTTTGCGATCCAGGGCAGCGCGCCGTACTGCACCCACCCAAAGTGGGTTTTCTCGCGGTGGTCGCCATGGTGGGGCTGGTCATTGCCATGGCCTCACAGCAGCCACCCAACGTGCGCATTGGCCAGCCTGTCACGGTGACCTCGGATGCGGTCGTGCTCCCGAATGCTGCCGACGCCGAACGCTGCAAAGTGCCAGAGTTTGCCAAGGCCATGGGGCATGAGCAGAAGTGGAAGCTGCACAACAACTGTCCTTGACGGAGCCCTCGGTTGGGTTGTCCGGTCGTGCAAAGACGCCTCAAACAACAGACCCTCAAGACAATGGTGCGCTATGTCATTGTGGTTCGATTTGGGTGCCCAATTTTTCCACTAGTAAAGTTCTAGCCCAGTGCATGAAAAGCTTGACCCGTTGAGTACGGTGTTGGGTTGTCGGCGTGACGAAATTTAGTGGCAGAGGCGGACAGCGCCAGCCGGGCAAAACTTCGACAAGTGCGCCACTGCGCAAGTAGTTATCAGCAACAAAGCCTGCCAATACGACTATGCCGACACCATCTAGCCCGGCGCTCAACGCAGCAGCGCTGTCGGTGGTGACAAAACGGGCTGGTACCAGCAGATCTAGGGTTTCATCTTTTTTCTGGAGTTGTATTGGCCGAATTTTGTTGGTCGACGCCAGTAAAAATCCAATTTGTGTGTGGTGCAAGATGTCTTGCGGGCTGCGTGGCAGGCCGAACCGGGCAATGTAATGGGGCGCAGCACACAAAACGAAGTGCAATTTCCCGACGGGCAGCGCGGTTAGCCCAGAGTCCGGCAGGTTCCCTCCTCGCAAAACGCAGTCCACGCCTTCCTTGATGAGGTCGACTGATCGGTCTGAGCAAGCCAACTCCAGGGTGACGCCCGGATGCCGATCTAGAAACGATCGAACCGCAGGGGCGAGTATCTGTCGTCCAATGGCTACAGGAACGTTGACACGCAGGCTCCCAACGGCGGTCTGTGCGCCTTGGCGCACTTGGGTCTCGGCGTCATCGAGTTGTTGTAGTAGTGCGCGGGAGTGGTGGTAATAAGCCTGTCCTTCCTCGGTGGGACTGACAGAGCGTGTGGTGCGTGTGAGCAAACGTACCTGTAAATGGGCTTCGAGTTGCTGTATCAAAAGGCTGAGGGTCGCTTTGTGTGAGCCCAGCTGTTGTGCAGCCTTGGTATAGCTGCCGCTCTCCACCACCTGAATAAAAGCGCGCATGGCATCAAAACGGTCCATTGCTATCCTTTGGTTGGACACTTGTTTGGATTTTATTGTTTCGAATATACAAACAATATGTCAGGCTTTGCAGCAGAAATTTGATTGATTGGCTTCCATATACTTTGATTGCTTCAAATTGTCTATCAATCATTGACAAAGTTGTGGTTAATCATTTTCTGGAGATACCATGGCCAATATCACGCACCGCATTGCAGCGGCACTCGCACTACTGTGTTTACTGACTTTCTTTCTTGCGACTGTATGGGTGGAGTTGTTTGGCTCGCACGAAACCGTCGCATGGGTCAAATCCTTGATCGTGACACCGGGCTTGTGGATCATGGTGCCGGCCATGGTGGCGACGGGTGGCAGCGGTATGTTGATCGGTAAGGGGCGGCGTGGCCGCCTGGTGGAATCAAAGAAAAAGCGCATGCCCTTTATCGCGCTCAACGGGCTTTTAGTATTAGTTCCCTGTGCGATTGTTCTCCACCAATGGGCGGACCAGGGCCGTTTCGACACAACGTTTTATTTCGTTCAGGCGATTGAGTTGCTGGCAGGCGCAACCAATCTCGTTCTGATGTGCCTGAACGTGCGGGATGGATTGCGTATGACCGGCCGGTTGCGACCCGCAGCTACTGTCACATCTTCTTTGGGAAAGTGAGCGGATCGTGTCAACAAACAACTGCACCACTCCGCAGGAATCTAGACAGTTCTTTTGCAAGGACTGTGGGCACATCTACGACGAGACGTTGGGCGCAAACTCCACTGGTATCCCCGCCGGAACGCTGTGGGAAATGATCCCGCCCACCTGGTGCTGTCCGCCATGTGGAGCATCGAAATCGGCGTTTGGACCGGTCGATTTTTAAGGGCTACGTAGCGCATGGTGTGGGGCAAGTTGCATGTCGCCCGATGTCCGCGGCTGGATGCTGCGATGATCGCTGCCATGCACATACGTCCGCCCCCCAGTACCGTACCAGACAAGGACGCCATCGCCTTGCTGCCCGAATTCCCGCGCCTCGGGCTCGCAGGCATCACGTTGGTGAACACCGGCGCGCAAGCACAGGCGGCAGCGGCGGCCTTGCTGCTGGCACCGCTGTGGGGTTTCGATACCGAAAGCAAGCCCACTTTCCATGTCGGCCAGCAGTCCGACGGGCCGCATGTGCTGCAGCTGTCCACATTGGACCACGCTTGGGTGATTCAGCTGTTCGACCCCGACTGCGTGGCCGTGGCGGCGCAGTTGCTGGCGGCACCCAACATTGTGAAAGCAGGCTTTGGGCTCGGGGATGACCACAAGCGCATCGTGCGCAAGCTCGGTGTGTTGCCGGTCGGCGTGCTGGACCTGAATACCGTGTTCCGCAAGCAGGGTTACCGCAAGGACATGGGCGTGAAGGGATCGGTGGCGTTGCTGTTTGGCCAACGGTTCACCAAGTCGAAAAAGGCGGCCACCAGCAACTGGGCCAACGCGCGCCTCACAGAGTCGCAGCTGGTCTACGCCGCCAATGACGCCTATGCCGCGGCCCGCGTGGCGCAGGCGCTGGGGGTGGCTTAGGCGCTCAGCGTGTGCTGGGCAAGTCCTGCGCCGCCTTGTGGCGGTAGACATGGGCCTGCTGGCCCCGAAATGGGATGGTGCGCTCCCGCGTGGCGCCCAGGCGCTGGGCCACGGCCAGGGAAGCTGCGTTGTCGGTGGCGATGACGCTCACCGCCGTAGTCCAGCCAAAGTGCTGGTAGGCCGCCTGCAAGGCGCGCTGGGCCGCTTCGGTGGCATAGCCCTTGCCGTGCTGGCCCGGCACCAGGGCCCAGGTGATTTCGGGCTCAATCCAGCCTTCGGGAAACCACAGCCCCGCCAAGCCCACATACGCACCGCTGGCCTTGTCTTCCAGGGCCCAGGGTCCGTAGCCGCGCAGCGCCCAGTGGCCCGAGTAGACGGCAAATTTGCGCCAGGCCTCGACCCGGTCGCAGGGGCCGCCGTAGCTGGCCGAGACCGGACTGGCAAAGAACGCCGCCATGGGCTCGAAGTCGGCCTCGGTGAAAGGCCGTAAGCGCAGGCGTGCGGTCTCGAAACTGGGAATGGCGGCCAGCATCAGTGGGTCAGTGCGACACCATGGTGAAAGTGACTTCTTCGCTTTCCACCATGTCGAGGATGTCGTTGAGCTCGTCGTCGCTGTCGGTGCTGGTCCAGGTGTCTTCTGGGTCGGTGGCGAACAGGGGTTCGATCGCCAGGTCCAGGTACTGGCCGTCGGCCATCTTGACCACTTTGCCACCTTCGGAGGTGGTGGACAGTTCCCAATCGTCGGGCACGGACATTTCGACCTGGATGGTGACTTGGAGTTTTTTCATGGGGGTTCCTTGGGAGTGAGGGGGCGAAGGGTAACCGATGCCCCGGCGAAGCGGGCGCAGGTTTTTCAGGCGCTGCCCAGTGCGGCGTTGACGGCGTCCGGGTCGGGCGCGGTGAAAACAGTGTTGTGGCGTCCGGTCAGTGGGCCGCCGCCAGGGACCACGCTGCCGTCGGGCTCATAGCCCACGGCCTTGAATTTCCAGACTGCGCCCACGCGCTTGAGGTTGCCCACATGGGCACCGTCGGCGCTGTGCACGGCGAATACATCGGCGTTGGTCGGGCGCAGTTGCAGGGCAGACACGCTTTGCGGGCCAGGCGTGGTTTCAGCGGTAGAAGGCTTCGACCTTGCCCTTGAGCTTGATCATCAGCGGCTGGCCCTTGCGGTCCACGGTCTTGCCCGCGGGCACCTTGACCCAGCCTTCGCTGATGCAGTATTCGGCCACGTCGTTGCGTTCCTTGTCATTGAGGCGGATGCCGATGTCGTGCTCGAAGATCACCGGGTTGTGGAACGGGCTGCGCACGTCGATGCACAGGCGGTCGGGCAGTGCGGGGCGCTCGGAGGTGGGGGTGGCGTCTTGGCTCATGGTCGAAAAGCAGGTGGTATGCGAAAGCGGCGAATTGTGCCCGATGCCACCGCCGCCGCTTTCATGCGCCGATTTATTTGGCGAACTTGGCGTAGTACGCCGCCACCGCGGGCAGGGCTGCAATACGCTGCATGTGGGCGGCCACGGTGGGGGCCAGCTGCTCGACGATGGTGGTAGGCACATGGTCCAGACGGCCCGAGACCACGCCGCGCACAAACACGAACACCTTGAGGTCGGCCACGGTCAGGCGTTGGTCGGCAAAGTATTCGCCGCCGCGTGCCAGCAGCTGGGCTTGCAGCCAGCGCAGGTAGGTGCTCAGGGGGCCGCTGACAAAAGCCTCGCGCGCTTCGCGCAGCGCGTCACCGGTCATGCCGAAGCTGGCGCCGAGCTTGACGTTCAGGTCTTCCATGGCCTGCAGCACTTCGTCGCACAGCAGCGCCTGGTAGGGGTCGGTGGGGTAGAGCTTGGCCAGCTTGCCGGCATAGCGGGTGATGGCGTCGCTCTGGGTGATCTGCACGCCGTCCACATGCAGGGTCGGCACCTGGCCGAAGGGGGTCTGCTTGCGCACTTCGGCGAACTCGGGAAAGGCGAAGCGCTTGTCTTCGAAGGGAATGCCGCCGATGGCAAAGGCCAGGCGTGCGGGTTCGGCGCGGCCACCGTTGAAGTCGAAATAGGTCAGGGTCAGTTGGGTCATGGGGTCATCCTTGTGCGGGTTCGGGGCAGGGGAACGGGTGAATGTGCGGCATTGTAGGGGGCATGGCATGGTGCCTGGATTCATAAGGAAATTGGCATCTGGCCCGCGTACAGGAAGCACATATAGCTATCAAATTGGGAGCATTTGCAGGGCTATCATGGGCGCAGTGTGAAACATGGGGGAACTATGAAACACTGGTGGATCGGCCTGCTGTGGGCCTGGAGTGCGAGTGTGGCCTGGGCGCAGCCGCCCGTGCCTTTGCTGTGGAAGGTCAGCGACGCCGACAACAGTGTCTACCTGCTGGGCTCCATGCACCTGCTCACCGAAGCCGACTACCCGCTGGCTCCGGTGGTCGACGCGGCTTTTGCCGACAGTGCCCAGCTGGTCTTTGAAGTGTCTCCCGACAACCTGGACCCGGCCCGGGTGGGCCAGGCCATGCTGCAGGCCGCCACGCGGACCGACGGCAAGACCTTGGAGCAAAGCCTGCCCAGGGCCACCTGGAAGGCCTTGCAGTCCTATGTGCAAGCGCAAGGCATGCCGGTGGCGGCGCTGCAGAACTACAAGCCCTGGTTCGTGGCCCTGATGGTGATAATGGGCGAGAGCCAGAAGGCCGGTGTGAACCCGGCACAGGGCCTGGATGCCCATTTCATGCAACGTGCGGCCACTGCAGGCAAGGCAACTTCCGGGCTGGAAAGAGCAGAGTCCCAGATTGCCTTGTTCGACGGCATGGGGGCAAAGGCGCAGCTGCAGTTTCTGCAGGAAACACTGGCCGATGTACCGGATTTCAAGCAACAGTTGAACGCTTTGCTGGTGGCCTGGCGCCACGCCGACGAGGCCACGCTGGAGCGCCTGGGCCTGAAAGACTTGCGGCGCGATTACCCGGCCTTGTACCAGAGCGTCAATGTCGCCCGCAACCGGGCCTGGTTGCCGCGGCTCGAAGCGCTGCTGCGCGACAGTGACCGTGACAACGCGCTGGTCGTGGTGGGCGCCTTGCATCTTCTGGGCGACGATGGCCTGGTGCGCCAGCTGGCGCGCAAGGGCTACCGGGTGCAGCGGTTGCGTTAGGACAACGCTGCGTTGGCTTCCTTGCTGGCAGCGTGCAGCGCAGGCGGCACAGTGGGTTACATTCGCATCCAAACCACCGTTCACACCACACCATGACAACTGCTGACAGCACCCTGCCCACTGCCTTGTCCACGCCCCTGATGCACTCCGCCCCTTCTGCAGGCCAGCGCCTGGCGCGCACGGCACTGTCCCTGGCGGCACTGTCCACCTTGGGCGGGTGTGCGCTGTGGACGGCCATGTTCAGCGAGAACCCGCCCGAAGTTCCGGTGCCCACACCGCCGACCGTTGCCGCACCGCAGCCCGCCGCTTCGGCGCCAGTGGCGGCCGCGCCCACCCCGGCAGCTTCCGAACCCGCACCTGCTCCGGTAGTGAGCACGCCTGTGAATGCGCCACCGCCGCCCACCGCGGCCGAACTGATTCCGCCGAGCCCCTTGCCCGTGGCCCCGGCGCCTGCGCCGGCCAGCCCCCAGCGTCCTTCGGCGGCGGTGGTCCCCACCGCCGCAGGCTTCTACCTGAACATCGGCTTGTTTGCCGTGCCCACCAATGGGTCGAACGCCGTGCACAAACTCGAAGCCGCCGGTCAGCCCGTGTTCTTTGAAGTGATCGACTCCAAGAAGGGACCTTTGACGCGCGTGCGTGTCGGACCCTTTGCCAAGCGCTCCGATGCCGATGCTGCGGCCAAGAAGATCCACGCGCTCAAGCTCGATGCCGTGGTGTTCCAGCGCAAGTGAAACGCTTTTACCCCCTGGGCACCCCCGGCCAGGCTTGGGGCGCTGCCGAAGTTGACCAGTGGCGCCAGCGCCAGGTGCGCCAGCGCAGCTACGCACAGGACGTGCTGCAGGCGGTGGACGCACTGCGCAGTGACTGGGATGTACTGACCTATGGTGAAGTGGTCTATGGTGACGAGCGCTTTGCCCTGCAGGCCCTGCGCAGTCGCCCGTGGAATGCTGAGTTGCCCAGCGTGCTGGTCACCGGCGGTGTGCATGGCTACGAGACCAGCGGCGTGCACGGTGCACTGCGCTTTGCCCAGCAGCACGCCAAGGCCTATGCCGGGCGGGTGAACCTTCTGGTGGTGCCATGCGTAAGCCCCTGGGCCTATGAGCGCATCCAGCGCTGGAATTTCGACGCCCTGGACCCGAACCGCAATTTCCGCGCGAGCAGCCCGGCGCAGGAGTCGGCCGCGCTGATGCGCCTGGTGGCGCCGCTGGTGGGGCAGTTTGCGGCCCACATCGACCTGCACGAAACCACCGATTCGGACGAATCGGAATACCGCCCGGCCGTGGCCGCGCGCGATGGCAAGCCGTTCGAGCCGGCGCGCATCCCCGATGGTTTTTACTTGGTGGACGACAGCGCCAACCCGCAGCCGGCCTTCCAGCAGGCCCTCATTGCGGCGGTTGAGCGGGTGACCCACATTGCGCCCGCCGACGAAGCGGGCGGCATCATCGGCTCACCCTTGGTGGCGCACGGCGTCATCCACTACGCGATGAAGGAACTCGGCCTGTGCGCAGGTATTTCCGGTGCGCGCTTCACGACCACCACCGAGGTCTACCCCGACAGCCCGCGCGCCACGCCCGAGCAGTGCATTGCTGCCCAGGTGGCGGCGGTCTGCGCGGGTATCGACTTTGTATGCCAAATCGGCCTGTAGCCCGCAAAAAATAAGCGCATGCCGCTAGCAATTTGCTAGCGCCTGCGCTGTCGATGCCCGGCTTGAATCGGCTCAGTGGCCGAGGATCTTGGACAGAAAATCGCGGCTGCGTTCGCTTTGCGGGTTGTTGAAGAACTCGTGGGGCGTGTTCTGCTCCACGATCTGGCCCTGGTCCATGAAGATCACGCGGTCGGCCACGGCCTTGGCAAAGCCCATTTCATGCGTCACGCAGATCATGGTGATGCCCTGGTTGGCCATCTCGATCATCACGTCCAGCACTTCCTTGATCATCTCGGGGTCCAGCGCCGAGGTGGGTTCGTCGAACAGCATGATCTTGGGCTTGAGGCACAGCGCGCGCGCGATGGCCACGCGCTGCTGCTGACCGCCCGAAAGCTGCAGCGGGTATTTCTGGGCCTGCTCGGCGATGCGCACGCGCTTGAGCTGCTCCATGGCCTTCTCTTCGGCCTCTTTCTTGGGCATCTTGCCGACCCACATGGGCGACAGCGTCAGGTTTTCCAGCACGGTGAGGTGCGGGAACAGGTTGAACTGCTGGAACACCATGCCGACTTTTTTGCGCACGTCGTCGATGGCTTTCACGTCGTCTGTCAGCTCCACGCCGTCGACAATGAGCTGGCCCTGCTGGTGTTCCTCCAGGCGGTTGATGCAGCGGATCATGGTGGACTTGCCCGAGCCCGAGGGGCCGCAGACGACGATGCGTTCGCCTTTGGTGACAGTGAGGTCAATGTCGCGCAGCACGTGGAAATCGTTGCCGTACCATTTGTTGACTTTGTTGAAGGTGATGATGGGTTCAGACATTTCTGGGTCCCTTAGCGTTGTTTGCTCTTGTTGACCTGCGCCTCAATCCAGCGGCTGTAGCGCGACATGGAGTAGCAGAAGGTGAAATAGATGACAGCAATGAACAGGTAGCCTTCCAGCCGGAAGGGGCGCCACTGCGCTTCCGAGTTCATGGCCATGCCCATGGCGCCGGTCAGCTCGTACAGGCTGACGATGGCCACCAGCGAGGTGTCCTTGAAGGTGGAGATGAAGTTGTTCATGATGCCCGGCACCACCATGGCCAGGGCCTGGGGCAGCACGATCTTGCGCTGGGTCTGCCAGTACGACAGGCCCAGTGTGGCGGCCGCCTCCAACTGACCTTTGGGGATGGCCTGCAAGCCACCGCGGATGACTTCGGCCATGTAGGCAGCAGCAAACAGGGTGATGCCGGCCAGTACGCGGATCAGCACGTCGATGTTGAAGCCTGCCGGCATCAGCAGCGGGAACATGAACGAGGCCATGAACAGCACCGAGATCAGTGGCACGCCGCGGATCAGCTCCACGTACACCGTGCACAGGCTGCGGATCGCTGGCATGCCCGAGCGCCGACCCAGGGCGATGAACAGGGCGATTGGAAAGGCCATGATCATGGACAGCGAAGACAGCAGGATGGTCAGGGGCAGGCCACTCCAGACGTCGGTTTCCACACGGCGCAGGCCGAAGACACCGCCGTACATGACGGTGAAATAGAACACCAGCACGGCCACCCAGACGGCACTGAGCCAGGGCTTCCAGAAGGCACGGATGCAGCTGGCAATGATGAGCGCCAGCAGCACCACGGTCACCAGCAGGGCGCGCCAGTGTTCTTCGAACGGGTAACGGCCGAACAGGATGAAACGGAACTTCTCGCGCACCACGCCCCAGCAGGCGCCCGCGGCGGCGTGGCACACGTCCGGGTCGACCGCCCACACGGCGTTGGTGATGGCCCAGTGGAAAAACTTGG
This sequence comes from Rhodoferax sp., assembly GCA_008015235.1. Lineage (GTDB taxonomy): Bacteria > Pseudomonadota > Gammaproteobacteria > Burkholderiales > Burkholderiaceae_C > Allorhodoferax. The sequence goes on from SSFF01000009.1 coordinate 67,085, forward strand.
GGCCGACATACAGGAAAGCCAGTAACACCAGCAGGGTGCCCAGCGTGGTCATAGCATCGCTGAACAGGTTGGTGCGGGCCCACCCGATCAGGCCGGCGCTGCGGTGGGGCGCCGGGCGGGCAGGAATGGGTTGAAAGGTTTGTGCAGTCATGGCGTTTACCTCACCGCTCCTTGATCGCCGAACGGGTGTTGTACCAGTTCATCAGCATGGACGTGGACAGCGAAGTGCTGAGGTAGACCAGCATGATGATGGCAATGCACTCCACGGCGCGGCCGGTCTGGTTGATGGCGGTGTTGGCAATGGAGACCACGTCCGGGTAGCCGATGGCCACGGCCAGCGAGGAGTTCTTGGTCAGGTTCAGGTACTGGTTGGTCATGGGTGGAATGATCACGCGCAGGGCCTGCGGCAGCATCACCAGGCGCATGGTCTGGCCGCGGGAGAGGCCCAGTGCACTGGCGGCCTCGGCCTGGCCCAGGGACACCGACTGGATGCCTGCGCGCACCACTTCGGACACGAAGGCTGCGGTGTAGATGGTCAGGCCCAACAGCAGCGACAGGTACTCGGGTGAGAGTGAACCGCCATTTTCGATCGCAAACTCGCCCTGCACCGGAACGTTCCAGGCCGTGGGGGTGCCGGCCAGGATCCATCCCATCAGGGTGCCGCCCAGCATGATGCCGACCGGCACCAGAAACATGCTGCGCACCTGGCCAGTGGCTTCAAAGTGTTTTTGGGCCCAGCGCCGGTACACCCAGGCGGCCACGCAGCCCAGCGCCAGCCCGCCGAGTGTGATGAAGTGCTCGTTGCCGGCCACCGGTATGGGGAAATTGATGCCGCCCTTGCTCAGGAAGATAGGGCCTGCCGACAGTGGCTCGGTGCTGGCGGGCAGCATTTCGGTGAAAAACAGGTACCACATGAGCAACTGAAGCAGCACCGGAATGTTGCGGAAGAATTCGACGTAGGCGGTGCACAGGCCACGGATGAGCGCATTGCGGGAGAAGCGGCCGACACCGATCAGGGTGCCGAGCACCGTGGTGAGCAGGATGCCGACGATGGCGACGCGCAGGGTGTTGACCATGCCGACCAGATAGGCGCGCCAATAGGACTCGCCCGAGTCAAAGGTGAACAGGCTCTCGCCAATGTCAAAGCCAGCGGCGCTGCTCAGGAAGTCAAAGCCGCTTTGGATTCCACGGGCACGCATGTTGGTGGCCGTGTTGTTGGCAAGGTAGAGCACGCCCAGCGCAATCACCGCCACGGCGACGACCTGGTACACAAGTGCGCGGAAGGCCTGGCTGCGCCAGGACCACTTTTTCTTTGGAGGTTGTAAGGGTTCGGACATTGCGCCCCCATTTCTTAAACGACGGAAATCAAAAAGGGCAGCGCAGTCGGTGGATCTGCTGCTGCCCTTGGGTGGCGGCGATTCTGAAGATCGCCGCGCTGTGCTTTAGCGGATCGGGGGTGCGTACTGCACGCCGCCCTTGGTCCACAGGTTGTTCAGGCCGCGCGGCAACTGCAGGGCCGATTTGGGGCCGACATTGCGTTCAAAGATTTCACCGTAGTTGCCGGTGGCTTTTACAGCACGGGCCAGCCATTCCTTGTCCAGGCCCAGCAGCTTGCCGGTGTCCTCGGTAGCGCCCAGCATGCGTCCGATGGCAGGGTCCTTGGTATTGGCCTTGAGCTCGTCCACATTGGCTTGGGTGATGCCGGCTTCTTCGGCTTCCAGGAGACCGTAGACGGTCCAGGTCACGATGGCACGCCACTCGTCGTCACCACGGCGCACCAGCGGGCCCAAGGGCTCCTTGGAGATCAGTTCAGGCAGGATCAGGTGGTCGGCCGGGTTCTTGGCGGACTTGTTGCGCACCGAGGCCAGGCCCGATGCGTCGGTCGTGTAGGCGATGCAGCGGCCGGAGAAGTAGGCGCCCTCCACGGCATCGAGCTTCTCAAACACCACAGGCTTGATGCCCAGGTTGTTAGACTTGGAGAAGTCGGTCAGGTTCTTTTCGGTGGTGGTGCCGGATTGCACGCACACGGTCTGGCCCTTGAGCTGCTTGGCGCTCTTGATCTTGCTCTTGACCGGTACCATGAAACCCTGGCCGTCGTAGTACACCACGGCGGTCTGGCTCAGGCCCAGGGAGGCGTCGCGGGTCAGGGTGAAGGTGGTGTTGCGCGACAGCACGTCGACTTCACCGGACTGCAATGCAGTGAAACGGGCCTGGGCTGCCAGGGGCACGTACTTCACTTTTTCCGGGTCGCCCAGGGTGGCAGCGGCCACGGCACGGCAGACATCGACGTCAATGCCGGTCCATTTGCCGTTGGAGTCGGCCGCGCTGAAACCTGCCAGGCCCGTGTGCACGCCGCATACCACCTGGCCGCGGGATTTGATGGCGTCCAGTGTCTTGCCCGCATGGGCGGGGGCAGCAGCCATGGCACCCATGGCGGCAAGGACCATGGCAACGGTTTTGGCGGTATTCAATTTCATTGTGGAGACTCCAATAAACAATGTTGGAAATGGAACTGTCGGCAACGGTCTTGTCCACAGTCCAAGCCACCCGCAAGGGTTTCACGGGCATGCGCGGCACTGTAACGCAAGAAGCGTTCCAGAAAGTTAAGGGTTTACGCCAAACAGACTTTGGCGTAAGCAAGTGTGCAGCGCCCGTGCAAAAAGTGCATTGCCACTGGCATGGGAAGGGGCTTTGTGCCCGGCTTCAGTGCGTGCTGCAGGTGCTGCCGCCGCAGCCTTCGATCGACTCCAGGGGCAGGGCCTGTGGGTGTGCGAGGGTACCGGTGGCGCAATCGAAGCCTACTTCCTGCAGGTGCGCGGCCAACGCCGCATCCATGGCCTGGGCATGCTGGGGAAACCACACCGTAAGTTCGCGCGCCATCTGACGGGGCACGTGCAGTTCACCGGCACGCCCCCGATTGGTGCCTTCGCGCATGATTTGCAGAATGATCTTGTGCTGGCTGGCGTGGCAGTTGTCGGCCGTAAAGCCCGTGGCCAGCATCCATTGGTCTTCGCGGTCGAAATGGTCCTGGGTGTGGTCCACCAGGGCTTCCCAGGCAGCCAGCAACTGGGAGTCGCCAGACTGCAGTACGGTATCCAGCAGTTCGACGAATTCGTGGTGGGTGTCGTCCATCACGGAGTTGTTCAGTGTGTAGTCTTCACTCCACTGCATGGAGTCAATTGTTTCCTGCTGCGTCATCGCTGTACCTGTCTGCATCTTTCCCTGGGGCGCCCCTTGGCGACCTACTCCCCCGAATTGTGCCCGACACGGCGCCGGGCCTGCATTTCCTGGCCTGCCAGGGCACTGGCATCGGCCCCCAGCAGGGTGAACGCGGCCGGGAAAACGGTGCTGTTTTCCAGGGCAATGTGCGCGGGGTAGATGGCGCGAAAGGCCGCAATGGCGTCGCGTGCACTTTGCGAGGGGCTTCCCGCCGAGTCCGGCGCTGTCCATTGTTCCAGTATGGGTTTGACAGCGCCCCATAGTCGCTCCATGGCCACATGGTCCTGCTGCAGTTGCTGCACAGCAGCCACCAGGGCAGGCTCGCCTTGCGCCAGCAGGGCCGGAAACAGGTGCAGTTCCTCATCTTGGTGGTGCAGCGGGGCGGCAAGGGTAAAGTAGCGCAACACATCATGCGCCGCGCTGCGGCTGGAGGCGTCGTGCCCGTGCTTGTCGATGTGCGCAACCAGCCGCCCCAGCAGGTCCAGGCTGCGCTGCACCCGTTCGTGGCAGGCCAACAGCATGTCGTGGGGGGCTTCGAAGTTGGCTGCAGGCGAGTGGAAACCCGGTAGCGCGGCGGATTGGGTCATGGCAAAGTACTGGATTGGATGGGTGGTGGGGCATACTAGCGCCCCGCGGCCGGCCACACCTTAAGGCAGTTTGGCCTTTCTCCTATTTCTCTATTTTTCATGGCCGTTTCTGCCGAAGAGCTCACCTCCCGCTGCCACGCACTGCAATTGCAGTGGAAGGGGTTTTCCGCACAGCCTGCCTTCGAGGCCTTTGTCGAGTTCGCCGTCGCGGTGTCGAGCCTGACGGAATTCCTGTCCAGCCGGGGGCTGGCCGGGTTGCACCAGGATGCACATGCGCTGGAGCAGACCGTGCTAACCTATTTTGAAGCTTGGAACACTCCGCAGATGCCGCAAGCGGACCTGCTTGTGCTGGGTCAGCGCTTGCAGCAGTTCGAAGGCAGGGTTGATGCTTTTGTTCATGGAAATTCCACCACCCCGTTCAGCGAACGCCGCAGCCACGCCCCGGCGCCCAACCAGGAGGGCCTGCTGCCCACGCGCCGCAGCATCTGCCTCCTGACCAACCGTCCTGCCGACTGGGAGGAGTTGCTGCGCCAGTTGCGCTATTTCAATATACAGACCGACGTGCACGTTGGTGCTGCGCCCACGGTTCACCAGTGTGATGTGTCGATTGTGCTGATAGACCACCGTGGTTGGGCACCGGGTGAGGTGGTGCCCATGGTGCATGCGATGCGCGGCCACTTGGCTGCCAGTTGCCTCATTGCCTGTGAAGTGCCAGCGGACTTTGACAGCCAGAACGCAGTGTTGGCCGCCGGTTGTGACTACTGCTTCACCGCAGGGGCGGCGCACTCCGTGCTCATTGACCGCATCGTGCGGGTGAACGAGGCGCGCGAGGAAGACCCCTACCATGTGCTGGTGGTGGAAGACTCGAAAACGGCCGCGGCCAAGATCCAGCGCACCCTCTCCGAAGGGGGGATGAAGGCGACGGTCATCCACAACCCGCGTGCCGTGCTCGACCAGTTGGTGCAGACCAGTCCCGACCTGGTGCTCATGGACATGCACATGCCCGGCTGTAACGGGGTCGAGGTGACGCGGGTGCTGCGCCAGCACCCTGAGTTCCTGTCGACGCCGGTGGTCTACCTTTCGGGCGATACCGATGTGGCCCTGCAGGTGGATGCCTTGCGTTTGGGGGGCGACCATTTCCTGACCAAGCCTTTCAATCCGGTGGTGCTCAACGCCGTCATCAAGAGCAAGATCGAGCGTTACCGTGCCCTGCGCAAGCACATGGTCTGCGACAGTCTGACCGGGCTGCTGAACCACACCGCCTGCAAGCAGCGACTCGATGCCCTGGTGGCTGCCGCCGAGCGCGATGGCGAAGGTTTTTGCGTGGCCATGGTGGACATTGACCATTTCAAACGCGTCAATGACACCTGGGGCCACCCGGCGGGCGACCAGGTCATCCGCAGCATGGCCTGGCTGCTCAAGCAGCGCCTGCGCAGCACCGACGTGGTAGGGCGCTATGGCGGCGAGGAGTTTGTGGTGATGCTGCCTGGCAGCGCGTTGGCCGAAGCACGCCAGTTGCTGGACGCCATTCGCCAGGACTTCGGCTGCATCGTCCACGAAGCAGCTGGCCAGCGCTTCCAGTGCAGCTTTTCCGCTGGCGTGGCGCAATGGGCCGAGGGCGAGTGTGCCGACACCGTGCTAGGCCGGGCCGACGCCATGCTCTACCAGGCCAAGATGGGCGGGCGCAACCGCGTGGCCGACTCCACGCTGCAGGGCGCCTGAACGTACTACGGGCCTATTTCATATATGAAATAGGCCCGTAGCCCGCATGAAATAAGCGCAGGCAGCTACTGAAAAAGTAGCGCCTGCAGCCTGGCCCTTAGCCGCACTGGCCCACGTAGCCGCAGGCGGTGCAGAAGTCGCAGCCATCCTTGTGGATCACGGTGGGGTTGCCACACTCGGGGCAGGTCTTGCCGGCCATGGTGTGGGTGGTCTGGGCGTCCTGTGGGGTGTCGAGCACGCCCATGTCACGCAGCGGGTAGCCTTCTTCGTTGAGCACGCCCAGCATGGCGTAGCGGTGGATGATCAGGCGCGCCATGTAGGCCACGGTCGAGGGCCAGGTCTGCTGGCGGCGTTCGCCGTGGGGCAGTCCCGGTACGAAGGCCATGAAGTGGCCCAGGGGCTCGGCGTAGTTCAGCAGCTTGCGTAGCTTCATGCCGATCCAGGCCGGGTCGATGACGCGCATGTCCAGCGACAGCACGCGTGCCAGGCCGTCATAGGCCTTGGGGTAGTTGCCCGAGAAGCCGATGGCGCAGGGGCGGGTCACCAGGGTGCCGTCGGCGTTGGGCAGGGTCACTTCCTTGAGCGTGACGGTGAATGCTTCGTCGGTGGCCGGGTTGTCGATGTCCACCGACCAGGCCAGGGTGCCCGAGGGGCCGGTTTGCGGTTCACTGCGGCTGAACATGGAGTTCAGCACCGGGGTGTTGTCGGCATTGTCGGCACCGGCAAAGGCGTTGAGCTGTTCGCAGCGCCAGCGGATCACGGCCGCGGTAGCCGCCACCACGCCGGGGAACAGGCGCTTGTGGCCATGTGGCGGGAACGGCATTTCGAACGCATGCTCTTCGGCCACGGTGGACATGGCGTCGAGTTTCAGGCGCAGCCAGGCCGGGTCGTTGGTGCGCATGTCCATGGACAGGGTCTTGGCCAGGGCGCCCAGGCCGCGCGGTTCGTCGGTGCCATTGACCCAGACTTCGAAGGGCTTGGGGTTGCTGCCTTCACCGGTAGCCAGTTCGCCCACGAACAGGGCAAAGTCACCGTAGGCGTGGCGCACCATGAAGGTCCAGGCCGGGTTGCCGCTGGGCAGCTCGGGGCGGCTGGGCCAGCGCAGCGAAGACAGCACCGGGGCCGGCAGCTTGTCCAGCGCCAGGCGTTGGTTGGCATCGGCAATTTCCAGCGGTGCCGCGGCAGGTGTTGTGCCCACGCTCAGCACCGAACCGAGCACGGAATTGGGGCGGTAGGTGGCCAGGCCCTTGAGGCCCGATTTCCAGGCCTGCATGTACAAACCCTGGAAGTCGGCATAGGGATAGTCGGCCGGCACGTTGACGGTCTTGCTGATGGCGGTGTCGATGAACGGTGCCACGGCGGCGACCATGCTGGCGTGGTCCTGGGCGCTCATCTCCAGCGCGGTGATGAAGGCCGGGGTCAGCGGTGTGTCCTTGCCGAACAGGTGGCGGTACAGGCGCCAGGCGTGGTCTTCGACCGCGTATTCCTTGAAGCTGCCGTCGGGCATGCGCTTTTTGCGGTTGTAGGTCCAGCTGAAGGGGGGTTCGATGCCGTTGGAGGCGTTGTCGGCAAAGGCCAGGCTGATGGTGCCGGTGGGAGCAATGGACAGCAGGTGCGAGTTGCGCAGGCCCTTGGCACGGATTTTTTCTTTCAGTGCGGTGGGCAGGCGCGAGGCAAAGTTGGCGCCCGCGAGGTACAGGTCGGCGTTGAACAGCGGGAAGGCACCACGCTCGGCGGCAAGGTCGGCGGAGGCATCGTAGGCGGTGTCGCGCATGTGGCGCGAAATGTGGGCGGCAAAGTCGCGCGCTGGTGCCGTGTTGTAGGGCAGGCCCATCATCACCAGGGCGTCACCCAGGCCGGTAAAGCCCAGGCCGACGCGGCGCTTGCTGCGTGCTTCTTCTTGCTGCTGGGGCAGGGGCCAGACGGTGGCGTCGAGCACGTTGTCGAGCATGCGCACGGCCACGCGGCAGATGTCGGCAAAGGCAGCTTCGTCGAAGCGGGCCTGGGGGGTGAACGGGTCGCGGATGAAGCGGGTCAGGTCGACCGAGCCCAGGCAGCAGCAGCCGTAGGGTGGCAGTGGCTGCTCGGCGCAGGGGTTGGTGGCGGCAATGGTCTCGCAGTACGAGAGGTTGTTGTCGCGGTTCATGTGGTCCATGAACAGCACGCCGGGTTCGGCGTGGTCGTAGGTGGAACGCATGATCTGGTCCCACAGCTCGGAGGCTGCCACTTTGCGGTAGACCCAGTCGCCCTGTTCTTCGCGCTGGTAGGCGCCGGCATCGATCTGGGCCTGGCTGGGGCGGGCGCGGTGGGTCAGCTCTACCATCCCGTTTTCTTGCACGGCCTGCATGAAGGCGTCGCTCACGCCCACTGATATGTTGAAGTTGCGCAGGTCGCCGCTGTCCTTGGCGTGGATGAATTCTTCGATGTCCGGGTGGTCGCAGCGCAGCACGCCCATCTGGGCACCGCGGCGGGCACCGGCCGATTCCACGGTTTCGCAGGAGCGGTCGAACACACGCATGTAGCTCACCGGGCCGGAGGCGCTGCTCTGGGTGCTGCCGACCCAGGCGCCACGTGGGCGGATGCGCGAGAAGTCGTAACCCACGCCACCGCCGCGGCGCATGGTTTCAGCGGCCTGGGTCAGTGCGGTGTAGATGCCGGGGTGGCCGTCGTCGAGGCTGGCGATGGAGTCGCCCACGGGTTGGACGAAACAGTTGATGAGGGTCGCCGCCAGGTCGGTGCCGGCGGCGGACTGGATGCGCCCGGCCGGAAGGAAGCCGCCTTGAAGGGCATCGAAGAAGCGTGACTCCCAGTGGCTGCGCTTTTCCTCGGTTTCCATGGCGGCCAGGGCAGAGGCCACGCGCATGTTGACGTCGAGAATGCTTTTCTCATCGGCCTTGGCGTATTTTTCCAGCAAGACTTCTTCGCTGATGGCTTGGCTGGGAAGTTCCAGTGCTTGGGCGTTGGGTGCGTGTTCGGTAGTGGACATGGTGTTCAATTGTTGGAGGTGTGTGCTAGGAAAACAGGGTCGAATGGCGTGTGGTGGCGATAGCGACGATGGAAAAAACGGTCACCAGCGCAGTGGCACCCCAAAGTGCTTGGGCGGTGCGGGGCTGGTCGGGGCGCAAGGCCAGCTTGCCCAGACCGATGTAGGCCAATAGTAACAAGACCTTGGCCCCGAGCCAGGGTTCGCGCCAGGGATATTGGTGACTGATTGTGGCCAGCGCAATGGCCGCTGTCAGTAACACGGTGTCGTTGACATGGGGGGTCATGCGCAACCATCTCCACTGGCGCCAGGCGACGGCGCGCAGCGACAAAAGCCAGCGCAATGCAAACAGCACAATACTGATGGCGGCACAGGTGATGTGCAGGTGGCGAAGCAGCATGTAGTCCATGGCTTACCCCGGACGTCCATCTTTGCGCGGCAGTCCAAACCAGTGGCCATAACGGACGGACCAGGCACAGCAGGCCAGGGCCCACAGCACGATGGCGGCCAGCAAGGGCCAGGTGGCACTGGTGAACGGCAAGGCCGCCACCAGGCGCAGCACGATGGCGGTTTGCACTACCCAGTAAATGCCCCAGGCCAGGTCGTCGGCGGCCAGCGGGCGGCCACTGTGGCCCGCTGCCACGCGCGTGGCCATGGCAAACAGGGTGGCGCCCAGGTAGCCCATGGTCAGGGCATGCAGGGGCGCCAGGCCCAGTGACTGCTGGTCGTTCGACAGCGCCATCCAGGCATGGCTGAGGGCTTGCAGCAGCAGCGCGATGCCGAGCCAGACAAAACCACCGTGGAGCATGGCAAGGAGGCGGATTTTCAGGCTCTGTACCAGCCCCCAGCGAATGGCGAGCCACAGCATCAGCAGTGCCGCAGGGCCCTCGATCGCCACCTGCGCCCAGCGCCATGCGGAAGGAAGCGGCCATATCCACAGATCGGCCAGCGCGCCGATGCCTTCAAACCAGAGTGCGGCCACCATGCACCACAACAGCCACATGGGACGCCACGCATCCAGAAAGGGGATGGCGCTGGCGGTAAAGAAAGGAATCATGCGGTGCGAAACCGAGGCGAATACGGTGCCGATGAACAGCCACAACACCATTTGAATGCCGCTGCGCACCAAGGTGTCATTGCCTGTCCAGACGCCGATGCACGCCAGTAGCATGCCCAGCCACCCGGAAAAGCAGGCCAGCAGTATGAGGCTGCCGTGCACTTTGTCTTCGGCCTGGCTGCTGTACCACAGCCGTCCATAGAGCCAGCTGATGTGACCCCAGGCCAGCACCATGCCTGCGAGGCCCAGTGCCGCCACCGTGTTTGACACGTGAAATCCACCCAGTGCCACCAGCAGGGCGCCGAAGTAAGCAGCGACGGCGGGTAGCAGCACGCGGGTAGGCAATTCAGGGACCTGGAGCCAGCGTGGCCCGGCGGTAAAGAGAAATCCGACGATGAAAAGAGGCATGAAACCCATGGACAGCAGCATGCCGTGGGCCAGGCCGGGCGCAACGGCCCAGGCCAGCTCGGTACCGCTCCAGCGCAAAGCCAAAACTGCCAGCCACCACAAAGCCGTGATCGACAGGCCCAGTGCAGCAGAGAAAAAGCCCAGGCGGTGCGGTGCATCGAGCAGGCGTTGCAATTGCCAGCGCACAGGAACCGGTGCGGGCGCTTGCGCAGGCTCGGGTGGCTTGCGCCATTGCGGCGGGGACGGAGGGGGAGTGAGAGGCTTGAGTGGCATGAAAAATCCGATGGCAGAGGGTCTGCCCACCGCCCGCGCGAGGATAGGCACAACCCCCATTGGGTTCTTTGATGAAAGGCAATACAAAGCCAGATACCGGGTTTCTACCAATTCCGGAGTAGTCCTGCGGTTTGCGGTATTTGTCCGGGTACACTGGCCTGATGAAGGCCTTTGTTCATGGAATGGCGGCATTGAGCGGCGTGCGCGATCGGGATGCGCTGAACGCCGCTTTTGTCCGTCTGGTCATGCAAACCGTGGATGGCACGGTGCGCCAAGTGGCCCTTATCCGTGTCGTGGGCGAGGGTGCCGATCGTCGCTGTCTGGTCTGTGCGCGGCTTGATGCCGGGTCAGATGCCGTAGGATGCGATCCAATCTGGCAGGATTGGGGTGATTTGCCGTTACTTGCAGAGAAACCCCTCTATGCCAGGGTTCTGGCGGATGGCACGCCCCAGTCTGTGCAGGACGGCGCCTTGTGCCGCAGTCTTTTTGCAGTCATGGGGGAGCAAGGTGCTTCGGGGCTGCTTGAGATCAGTTCAGAGCAACCTCTGGACGAAAGCGCGCATGTGCGTCTGACAGCCCTGTTGCAGACTTATCAGAACGTTTTGGGCCTGCTCGATTACGGCGAAAAGGATGCCCTCACCGAGTTGCTGAATCGCAAAACCTTCGATGGTGCTTTTTTCAAAGCCACTGCGGCGACACAAACCGTGGATGTCGAGGATGACCGGCGTGCCTCCCAGGACGGTGGTCAGTACTGGTTGGCGGTGCTGGACATTGACCACTTCAAGCGCGTCAACGATACCTATGGTCACCTGATTGGTGATGAAGTTCTGCTGTTGGTGGCACGCATCATGCGCAACAGCTTTCGTTTCCATGACCAGCTCTACCGCTTTGGCGGTGAGGAATTCGTGATTCTTATGCGGTGCCGGGATGCCAAGGATGCTGCCCAGGCATTGGAGCGCCTGCGCCACAACGTGGAAAGCTACGTGTTCCCGCAGGTCGGTTCGATCACGGTAAGTCTGGGGTTCTCGGTGCTGCAGCCCCATGACACACCGGGTGCGGCCTTTGGCCGGGCCGACAAGGCTGTTTACCACGCGAAATCCCATGGTCGCAACCAGGTGGTGAGTTACCAGGATCTGGTGGACTCGGGTGTGATCCAGGAACAAACCGAGGACATGGACGTCGACTTGTTCTGAGGACCAGGTCCCTCAGGCACCCGGCACCGGGCCGGGGCTGATGCAAACCATCAGGGTTTGGCCTTGGTCTTTGCGGAAGCGGAGGATTTTTCTGCCATGCGTTGTTTGGCTTGGGCAATGTTTCCCTCTACTTGCTGGGCATCGTCCGATCCAGGCTCCAGGTCCTGCAGCAGCTTTTCCCAGTGCGTGACTGCAGCACGATAGTCTTCGCGCTGGTAGGCGGACACGCCCATCATCAGCAAGGCCATGGGGTGCTTGTCGTCCAGTGCCAGTGCCTTTTTCAGCAGTTCGGTGGGCAAGCCTTGCAGGTTGCTGTCCTGGCTCAAAGCCAGTACATCGGCGTATTCGACCAGCATGTCGGCGCTCGATTCCACAAACTTACCTGCACGTGCATACGCCTTGGCTGCATCGTCATAACGCCCGAGCACCTTGTAGGAGCGGCCCAGCATGGTCCAGCCTTGGGGGTTGTCGGGGTTAGCTTCCATTTTGGCTGCAAGGTTAGCCACCATTTGCTGAATCTTTTCCTGGGTTGCCGTCTTGGCTGCTTGGGGGTCAATGGCTGCGGGGTTGCCCAGCCACCAGTACATGCCACCCGCGCCCAGGGGAAGCAGCACCGCCAGGGCAATGGCCGTGGCCTTTGCCGACAGTGTCATTGTCGGCGGTGCTGTATCTTCGCTGCGGGTGTCGTCGAGCAAGCGCAGCTGAAGCTCATTGCGCGCTGCTTCCAGCTCGGCTGCATCGAGCTGGCCGTTGGTGAAGTCGCGTTCCAGGTTAGCCAGATGGTCGCGGTAGATGGAGGCGTTGAGCTCTATGCTGGATACGGCCCCGGCGGGATGCACCCGCAAGAGGGGACGGATCAGCCACACCACCACCAGGGTGGTCAGTATCAATGCCAAAACCAAAAAAGTGTTCATTTACTGTCCGTGCTTGAATTCAGCAATGCTTGTGCCTGGGCTTGCTGTTCTGGTGTGAGTACCAAGGGGGCTTCCTTGTTGAGACGGTTTCTGCGTACCATGCGCCAGAGCCCCCAACCCGCGAGCAACAACAACAGGGCAGGGCCAAACCACAAGGCCCAGGTGATGGGTTTGACCGGTGGGCGGTAGCGGACAAAGTCACCGTAGCGGTTGACCATGAATTCCATGATTTCCGCGTCGGTCTTGCCGTCCTTGATCAGTGTGCGGATTTCTCGCCGAAGGTCATTGGCCAGGTCGGCCCGTGAACCGGCCAGTGATTCGTTCTGGCATACCAGGCAACGCAACTCTTCGGAGATGACTACAAGGCGCTGTTCAATGACTGGGTCTTGCGCCAGATCCACCGCTTCGGCGGCCAGGGCCTGTCCGCTCAACACGGTCATGCCCAGGAAAAAAGCAAACACAGCGCGCTTCATTTTTGCAGCTCCTGGATCAGCGGAATGATTTTTTCCTTGAGAGCTTCTGGCGTAACGGGACCAATATGCTTGTAGCGAATGACCCCTTGCTTGTCGATCAGAAAGGTTTCCGGAACACCGTAGACACCGAAGTCGATGCCCACGCGGCCGTCCAGATCACTGATGGACAAGTCGTACGGGTTGCCAAAACGGGATAACCATTTGCGGCCTTCCTCTGGCTTGTCCTTGTAGTCCAGGCCAATCAGGGCAACCGACTTGGTTTTTGCGTATTCCATCAAAACAGGATGTTCTTCCCGGCAGGCCACACACCATGAGGCCCAGGTGTTGAGCAACCACACCTGACCCAGCATTGACTTGGAGTCGAAGCTCTTTTCAGGGGCATGCAATTGCTGCAGGGTGAACACCGGTGCAGGTTTGTTGATCAGGGGGGAGGGAACTTCCCGTGGATTGCGGGTCAGGCCAATGGCCAGGAAGACCAGCAACACCACGAATACCAGCAGAGGGATCAGTGTTTTTTTCATGGCAGTGCTTCAATGGGCCAGTGGTGCATTGGCTACCGACTTCTTGCGGCGGTAGCGCTTGTCCGCAGCCGCCATCAGCCCACCGAACGCCATGAGCAGGCAGCCGCCCCAGATCCAGGTGACGAACGGCTTGTGGTACACCCGCACCGCCCAAGCGGCGTCGGGAGCCGGTTGCAACTGCTCACCCAAGGATACATAGACGTCGCGGGTCCATCCGGTGTCGATGGCAGCTTCGGTCATGGGCATGCTGGACGACGCGTAGGCCCGTTTCTCCGGGTGCAGTATGCGCAGCACACGGCCATCCTGGATCAGTTCGACTTCACCACGGTCGGCCACGTAGTTGGGCCCCTGGACCTTTTCAATGCCGGTCAGCTTGAAGGTGTAGCCACCAACTGCCACCGTGTCGCCCAGAGTCATTCGCACATCGCGTTCGGTTTCATACCCTTTGACCATGGTGATTCCAATGGCGGTGACTGCAATGCCAACGTGGGCCAAGTGCATGCCCCAGAAGGACCAGGGGGTGGAGCGCCATTGCACTGTCTGGCGAATCTGGCGTATGACATCCACCACGGAGGACAAGATGATCCAGAAGGACAAGGTCAATCCCATGGCCACCAGGGATGACCAGTGACCGGCTGCTAGCGTTGCTGCACATCCTGCTACCAGGGACAGCGCTGCAATGGGGCCCAACTTGCGCGCTATGGCCGCCAAGGAATCGCCTTTCCAGCGGGCGTATGTGCCGACCACCATCAACAGCATGACCGGTGCCATCAGCGGGACAAAGACGGCGTTGAAATAGGGCGGGCCAACCGAGAGCTTGCCCAGATTCAGGGAGTCCACGATCAGCGGGTACAACGTGCCCAGTAGAACGGCCGCAGCAGCAGTCCCCAGCAGAAGGTTGTTGACAAGCAAAAAAGTTTCGCGTGATACCGGCTGGAAGCTGCCGATGGAGCTGACCTTGCTGGCTCGGGCCGCAAAAAGTACCAGCGAGCTGCCCACCACAGCGGCCAGGAACAGCAGGATGAAAATGCCGCGTTTGGGGTCTGATGCAAAGGCGTGCACCGAAGTCAACACGCCCGAACGCACCAGGAAGGTTCCCAGTAGGCTCAGTGAAAAGGCAGTGATGGCCAAGATCATGGTCCAGTTGCGGAACAGGCCACGCTTTTCGGTGACCGCCAGCGAGTGGATCAGTGCTGCACTGACCAACCACGGAAGGAAAGAGGCGTTTTCCACCGGGTCCCAGAACCACCATCCACCCCAGCCCAGTTCGTAATAGGCCCACCAGGATCCCAAGGCGATACCCAATGTCAAGAAAATCCAGGCCACCGTGGCCCAAGGGCGTGACCAGCGTGCCCAGGCCGCATCAAGGCGTCCATTGAGCAGTGCTGCGATCGAGAAGGCAAACGGTATTGCCATGCCGACATAGCCCATGTACAGCAGGGGAGGGTGAAACACCAGCCCAGGGTCTTGGAGCAGGGGATTGAGGTCTCGGCCATCAGCCGGAATGTCAGCCAGGCGGACAAACGGACTGGAGGTCACCAACATGAAAATCAGGAAGCCGACAGCTACCAGGCCCAGCACGCCCAGCACGCGTGAGACCATGGTGTCGGGCAATTGGCGCGAAAACAGGGAGACTGCCAGCATCCAGCTGGTCAACATGAAGTGCCACAGCAGCAGGGAGCCTTCATGTCCCCCCCAGACCCCGGCGATGCGATAAATGTCTGGAAGCAGGGAGTTGGAGTGCTGGGCCACGTACGCGACCGAGAAGTCGTTGGAATAAAACGCGTACATCAGGCAGGCGAACGACAGGGCCGTCAGCAACCAGAGCGCCTGGGTTGCAGGTCGGGCAAAGTTCAGCCAGGCTGCGCGCTGTGTACTGCCCCCCCAGATACCCAGCAGACCCAGCGGTGCTGCGACAAAGAGCGAAAGAATGAGGGCGTAATGGCCTAGTTCAGGAATCATGGTGTGTAGGGTTGTGAGCCAAGCGTTTGGACGCTATTTCAGGGTCTCGGCCGTCTTGGCTGCCTGGTCCACAGCGTGCTGGGCCTCGGGCGGCATGTAGTTCTCGTCGTGCTTGGCCAGGACCTCGGTGGCAGTGAACTGGTTGTCATCGCCAATCTTTCCCTGGGCCACAACGCCTTTACCTTCGCGAAACAGATCGGGCAGGATGCCGGTGTAGGACACCTTCATTTCCTTGGCAGTGTCTGTCACCACGAAATGGACGGTCAGGTTGTCCCGCACTATGGAGCCTTCCTTGACCATGCCGCCAATCCGGAAAGTGCGGTTCTTGGGTGCTTCACCGTTCGCAACTTGGGAGGGCGTGAAGAAAAACACCAAGTTGCTCTCAAACGCGTTGAGAACAAAATAGGCGGCCAGGCTCAGGGCTGCCAGTCCACCAGCGATGATTGCTGCACGTTTGTGACGGGGTTTCATATTTTGCTTTCTTCACTTTCGATGGTGTCACGCAGTTCCTGCAATATGCGTTGGCGGCGGTTGCGGGCCAGAAGGATTTCTCCTGCGACCACGGCGACGGTCAGCCCAAAACTGCCCCACACGTACAGGGCGTAACCGCCCATGTGCCAAAAATCCTGCCAACTATTCCACTGCATGTCGAACCCATTCGGCGTGACGTTCACGCTCCAAAATAATGCTGCGCACCCGGTACAGGGCGATGGCGATGGTGTACATCCAGCACGCCACGACCATGATGAGCATGCCCGCAAGCATGGTGCTCGCCATGCTGGGTGCGCGGGTCATGGAAACCGACGCGCCCTGATGCAAGGTGTTCCACCAGGTGACTGAAAAATAGATGATGGGGACGTTGATCACGCCGACCAAGGACAGTACAGCGCCGGCCTTGTCTGCGCGACGCGGATCGTCAATGCTGGACTGCAAGGCCAGAAAACCGAGGTAGAGGAAAAGAAGTATCAATTCGGAAGTCAGGCGCGCATCCCATACCCACCAGGCCCCCCACATCGGTTTGCCCCACAAGGCCCCGGTCACCAGCGACAGGAACGCAAACAGTGCGCCCGTGGGTGCCAGCGCGGCGGCCATCATTCCGGAAAGACGGGTATTGAAGGCCAGGCCGATACCGGACCAGAATGCCATCACCACATAGATGAACATCGACATCTGCGATGTCGGAACGTGGACAAAAATGATGCGATAGCCTTCCCCTTGTTGGGCGTCCGTGGGGGCTACAAAAAAGGAGATCCAGAGCCCGACCAATGTCAACACGGTTGCCAGGCCTGCAAACCAGGGCCACAGTCGTCCAGCCAACTCATAAAAGGGCTGGGGCGCTGCGTATTTGAACCAGTGGATGGCGCGTTGTTTCATTCCAGGGAAATTTTGAGGGCGGCCGCTGTGGCCAGGGGGGCAAAAAAAGCAGACAGTACCAACAGGGCTGCCAAAAGGGAAAAATGGCCGTGAACTCCGAAACCGGCGGCCTGGGCTTCCACAGCGCCGGCACCGAAGATCAGGACTGGAATGTACAGGGGGAGTATCAGCAGGGACAACAAAACCCCTGCGCCGCGTACGCCCAATGTCAGAGCAGCACCAATGCTTCCGATCAGACTCAGCGTGGGCGTGCCCAGCAGCAGCGAGAGCATGAGTATTTCCAGACTGTCGCCATCCAGCCCAAACTGCAGACCTAGAACCGGGGCGACCAGAACCAGCGGCAGGCCCGACATCACAAAATGCGCCAAGGATTTGGCGCTGACCAACAGTGCCAACGGTGTGGGTGACAGAACGAGTTGTTCCAGCGAACCATCCAGATAGTCGGTGGCGAACATTCGGGGAAGCGAGAGCATGGTGGCCAGCAATGCACTCACCCAGAGTACACCGGGTGCCATGCGCAGGAGCAGGTTGGACTCGGGTCCAACGCCCAAGGGAAAGAGGCTGGCGACCACCACAAAAAAGACAATGGGCGTCAGCACCTCGCCTTTTTGGCGTATGGCCAAGCCCAGTTCGCGGCGCAGAACTGCGCGCATGACTCCGCCAGCGCCCAGAACAGACGTGGAGAGCTTGCTCATGTCCCCAACTCCAGAACCTGGGGCGCGATATTGGCAACGGGGACGGTCTGGTGGCTGGTGACAACGGCCATTCCACCGTGTCGCAGATGGTCGGCGATCAGGTCGGCCAGCATGCGGACACCCGATTCATCCATGGCCACATAGGGTTCGTCCAGTACCCACAGTTTGGCAGGGCTGAGCGCCAAGCGCGACAGCGCGACGCGGCGTTTCTGGCCTTGCGACAGGTAGCGTGCCAGCTGGTTCTCGCGGCCCTTGAGTCCGAAACGACCCAGGACTTCCTTGCGTGATGCAAGGCTGTGGGCTGTGCCACTGATGGCGCACGTGAAGTCCAGATTTTCCGCCACTGTCATCGAATCCTGAAGGGCATTGAGGTGTCCTAAAAAGCGCAAATCGCGCTTGAAGGTTTCATTGCGGCCCTTGATCGATTCGTTTTTCCACAGAATGTCGCCGCTTTCGATGGGAGCCAGCCCACACACCATGCGCAACAGGCTGGTCTTGCCGACGCCGTTGGCTCCAGCCACATACAGCCATGCGCCTTCATCCAGGGTGCAATCAACGTCCTTGAAAAGTCGCCGTCCGCCCTTGCTGCAACCGAGCTTGCTGAAACAGAGGGTCATGAAAAGTGGACGTGCGGGAACGAAAGTTGGTAAGGCTCCATTTTAGGTGCACAGGGATTGGCAGCCTTGATGCAAGTCATGTCTTTGCACAAGTTCCAGACACTGCAATCCTGCGTTTCTATTAACTTAGGTCAAGGACTAATACCCCTACGCGGCGAAAGAATTCTCGGGCCCGGAGTGAAAAAATTGCAACCTCGCCGGGTGCAGCGTTTACCGACGCCTGAATGGTTGTAAGGTCCTACGGAGTAATACAAATGAATGTTCCACGTCTATCCAGCGTAGCGGCAGCAGTGCTGCTTACCGGCTTGGCTGCAACGGCGTTCGCGCAAAACACCGCGCCAACACTCACTGCAGCAGAAAAAGAAACTGCTAAGAAAATCTACTTTGAGCGTTGCGCTGGCTGCCATGGCGTGCTGCGCAAGGGCGCTACAGGCAAGAACCTGGAGCCGCATTGGGCCAAAGTGGACAAGGATGGCAAGAAGACCGAAGGCGGCACCTTGGCCTTGGGCCAGGCCCGTCTGGAAAAAATCATCGCCTACGGTACCGACGGTGGCATGGTGAATTTCGACGACATCCTGACCAAGGAAGAAATCACCTTGATGTCCAAGTACATCCAGAACACGCCTGACGTGCCGCCGGAGTACAGCCTGAAGGACACCATGGACTCCTGGAAGGTGATTGTTCCTGTGGACAAGCGTCCGACCAAGCAGATGAACAACATCAACCTGAAGAATGTGTTCTCTGTGACCTTGCGTGACACCGGTGAGGTCGCCCTGATCGACGGCGATACCAAGGAAATCCGCTCCATCGTGAAGACCGGCTATGCCGTGCACATTTCCCGCCTGTCCAAGTCGGGCCGCTATGTGTACGTGATTGGCCGCGACGGCCGTCTGAGTCTGATCGACCTGTGGATGGAGCGTCCCTCTGTGGTCGCGGAAGTCAAGATCGGTTTCGACGCACGCTCGGTGGACACTTCGAAGTTTGCTGGCTATGACGACAAGTACGCGATTGCCGGTTCCTACTGGCCGCCCCAGTACGTCATCATGGACGGTGACACCCTCAAGCCCCGCAAGGTGGTCAGCACCCGTGGCATGACGGTGGACGGTGAATACCACCCCGAACCCCGCGTGGCTTCCATCGTGGCTTCCGAAATCAAGCCGGAATGGGTGGTCAACATCAAGGAAACCGGCCAGATCCTGCTGGTGGACTATTCCGACATCGAGAACCTCAAGCAAACCACCATTGGTTCTGCCAAGTTCCTGCATGACGGCGGCTTTGATGCTTCCAAGCGTTACTTCCTGGTGGCGGCCAATGCCTCCAACAAGATCGCTGCGGTGGACCTGAAGACCGGCAAGCTGGCGGCCCTGGTCGATGTGGCCAAGATCCCCCACCCGGGACGTGGCGCCAACTTCGTGCACCCCAAGTTCGGTCCCGTCTGGGCTACCGGTCACCTGGGTGCCGACGTGGTCACTTTGATCTCCACACCGTCGGAAGACCCGAAGTACGCACAGTACAAACAGTACAACTGGAAAGTGGTTCAGGAAATGAAGCACGTCCCCGGCAATCTGTTTGTCAAGACCCACCCGGTGTCCAAGCATTTCTGGGCGGATTCGCCACAGAACTCTGACAAGGACTTGGCTGAATCGGTTGCGGTGTGGGACATGGCCGACCTGTCCAAGCCCAAGGCCATCTTGAACGTGGCCAAGGACTCCGGTCTTCCACCCACCAAGGCCACCAAGCGCGCAGTGCATCCTGAGTACTCTGCCGATGGCAAGGAAGTCTGGATCTCCCTGTGGGGCGGCAAGACCGACCAGTCCGCCATCGTGGTGTACGACGATGCAACTTTGAAGGTCAAGAAAGTGATCACCGATCCCAAGATGATCACCCCGACCGGCAAGTTCAATGTGTACAACACACAGCACGATATCTATTGATCGAAACTTGATCTGTAGCAAGGCTAAAGGGGCGTAAGCCCCTTTAGTATTTGTGGCATTAGAAACCCCTTATTGCAAGAACTGGAGAGTTGGATATGGCTTCAAAAATCGCGGGTTGGTGGGCAACATTACGCAAACCCAGCGTCAAATACTCCCTGTTGGGCTTGCTGTCCGTTGGCTTTGTTTCGGGCATCCTGTTCTGGGGTGGCTTCAACACTGCCATGGAAGCGACCAACACCCTGGAATTCTGTATTTCCTGCCATGAGATGCGTGACAACGTCTACCAGGAATACAAGCAAACTATCCACTACAGCAATCGCACTGGTGTGCGTGCCGTGTGCTCGGATTGCCACGTTCCCAAGGACTGGTCGCACAAGATGGTGCGGAAAATCCAGGCCAGTGCCGAAGTCTGGGGCAAGTTGATGGGCACCATTGACACCAAGGAAAAATTTGAAGCCAACCGTCTGCGTCTGGCTGAACATGAATGGGCGCGCATGAAGGCCGTCGATTCACGTGAATGCCGCAACTGCCACAGCTTCGAAGGCATGGATGTTGAAAAACAGAAAACCCGTGCAGCCAAGATGCACAAGATTGCCCAGGACGACAAACAGACCTGTATCGACTGCCACAAGGGGATTGCACACAACAAGCCCAAAGGCATGAAAGAAGACGCGGACGAAGATTTATAAGTGGGATGCTGGTCAGCCTGACGCATCTGTTAGCAAACGACGAAAGGACCTTGTGAAATGAAAAAATCTACACTTTCTATGGTGGCTCTTGGGCTCTTGCTGGGTGCCACGGGTGGCGCGGCATGGGCAGCTCCCGATTGGACCAAGGCCGCCAAGCGCGACATTACGGTATTCCATCCCGGCACGGCGGCAATGGAGTGGGTGGGCAAAAAATCTGACCATAGTGGTACGGCTGGCCTCAAGAAGGGTGAAACCTGCGTGGGTTGCCATGAGGAAAAAGGCGGTTTGAATTTCAACTTCAAGCGCCTTGCCGACAAGGAGTTGGAGCCGGTTGGTGCCCCCAAAACCATGAACTACCCCGTAGCTGTACAAGCGGCCTACGATGCCAGCAACCTCTACATTCGGCTGACCTTCAAGGCTCCCACAGGTGGAGCCAACAAGGGCGACAAGACGAACGAGGTGAAAGCCACGGTGTTGTTCCCTGACGAGAAGGTGCAGTTGGCTGCTCAGGCAGGCTGCTGGGCCAGCTGCCACAACGACGCCCGCACCATGCCTGGCGCTGACGAGAAGAAGACCAAGTACACCAAGGAAGGCTCTTACCAGCTGATGCAATGGGCCAGCGGCAAGGGTGCAAAGGTTGCCGACGGCACCGTGACGACCGAGCGCAAGATGGAAGGTGGCAGCTTGGGCGCCAAGGCCGAAGGCAGCAAAGCCGGCGACACCTACACCGTGACCTTCACCCGCAAGAACCCGGGTGAAGGCAAGGTGGTGCCATTTGGCGTGGCCATCCATGCCGACAATGCATCAGGTCGCTTCCACCATGTATCGCTGGGTTACACCATCGGTGTTGGCGCTGATGGCGATCTGAAGGCCAGCAAGCAGTAAAAGGCAGTTGGAGGATACGCATGGATTGGACGATGCGTATCCTGGCGCTGGAACGGGTGCACATCCTGCGAGGGATTGCACTCGGTTTTTTTGCAATGGCTTTTTGTCCTCAGCCCCTCTCCGCACAGACCATATGCGGCGAGCAGCATGCCGCAGACCCAGCACGCGGACGCTGGCAATTGTTGAAGGCGGTAGGCGACGGTAGTGATGTGCTGCGCTACGAAAGTCCCGCACTGTCCTGCACAGTGCCCCTGCGTGGACAAGCTTTATCCCCACCGCAGAAGTTCCCAGGATCGGAAAATGAAATTGTTGCCACCCGCGATGGGCGTGTCATGTCGCTTCCCCGGCATGGGGCACTCTTTCCTCTGCCCATGGTGAAGTTGGATGGGCGCATCACGGCCCTGGCCGTATCGGCTGCGGGTGCCGTTGAAGTTGTGGCCGTGGCCACCCAAACGCCCGAAAATCTGCTGATGCTCGATGGTGCATTGCAGCTGTTGCAGCGATTGCCACTGCGGGATAGGACAGGAAAGCTCACCTCGCCCGTGTGCAACTTGCTGGTGTCACCCCAGCGCCAGAGCTTTGTGGCGGTGTTTTCGGACATGCCGGAGATGTGGGAGCTTAGTTACAACCCCTTGGCACCTGAAATCGGCTTGGGGATGGTGCATGACTTCCAGTACCGCGAGGGGCACTTTGTCCCCGGCTTCCTCAATCCCCTGCGAACGGCCTTGCCTTGGAATACGCATGCTGCAGGTCTGGACGAAGGCGGACACATGGTCTTGTTGCAGGGGCCGCCCATGTCTGGACCCGGAACTCCGCTGGTCATTCATCTCGATGTACGTAAGCCTGTGCGCGAAGACGTGCGCCCCGAGACCAAGCCCCAACCCTGTGAATTGGCCCTGAATGCTACAAAATAAATAGCGGTTTAGGCAATATACAAGCGGGCCAGGGCGCTATTTTCAATGTGATCCGTACTGGGAGAGACGGGGGACGTCCAGTATGCGGACGTCGCGCTTGTCGATTTCGATCAGTCCTTCTGCCTCCAGTTCGTGCAGCACGCGCGAAAAGTACTCTGGGGTGAGCGACAGGCGTGAGGCCAACGTGGCCTTGCTGACGGGCAAAGAGACGGTGAACACCGATTTCGAATCCAGCATGTCATCCGGTATGTCGCGCAACAGGTAGCCGATCAGGCGCTGCATGCCGCTGTGCAGCGAATAGCCTTCCACGTCCATGACCAGTCCATGCAGGCGGCGAGCCATGCCAGCCAGCATGCGGGTGCAGAACTTGGGATCGCGCTCGATTTCCTGGATCACCACATGGCGGCTCACCCGGATCAGCAGCGAGTCGGCCAGGGCCTGGGCACTGACGATGAAAGGTTTCTCCAGGAACATCAAGGCTTCGGCAAAACTGTTTCCTGGGCTGATCAGTTCAATGACTTTTTCCTGGCCGGTAGGTGCCGTGATGAAAAGTTTCACCTGTCCTGTGACCACCATGTAGAAGGCGTCGCAGGGCTCGCCCTGGCGAAACACCAGTTCGCCTTTGGCCAAGCGTTTCTGGACACAGCCCAGGGCCAGACGCTCGCGTTCCTCGGCATTGAGATCGCTGAAAAGTGGCAGCACCGACAAGTAGCGCGCCATGTCAAAGTGCGGTGTTTCGAACTTCTGCGGCATGGGAATTGGGCTCCAGGAGTGAGAGGGGTAAGCGATCAATTGTAGAAGGGGGTGTGCAGGGACCAAGGGGCCGCCTTAGCGCGCCAGTGTGGCCCATGCCTGGGTCAGTCGAAGCACCAGATCGGAGGGTTTGTGCACCAGGGCATAGCCCTGCTTTCCGAACAGGTAGGGAAGGTAGTCGTGTCCTGCCTCGTCGATGGTGACACAGAAGGGCGAAAGCCCAGCCTGGTGCGCTTCATGGATAGCCTGGCGCGTGTCCTCGATGCCGTAGCGCCCTTCGTAGTTGTCCAGATCATTGGGCTTGCCGTCGGTCAGCAGCATCAGCAATTTGCGCCGTTCAGGGCGCTGCTGCAGCTGCTGCGTGGCGTACCGGATGGCGGTCCCCATGCGCGTATAGAACCCCGGCTTGATGGCGCCCACCCGGGCACGGGCACTTTCGTTCCAGGCTTCGTCAAAGGCTTTGAGGTGGTTCATGCGCACGTGTTGGCGCCGGACCGAACTGAAACCCCACATGGCAAATGCGTCACCTGTGGCGCTCAGTCCCTCGCCAAAGACAAACAGCGCGTCGCGTATGACGTCGATCACCTTTTGCTCGTTGGTTGCATACGCATCGGTCGACAGTGACAGGTCCGCCAGCAGCAGGGTCGAAAGACTGCGCTCACTGCGCGTCTGGCGGGTATAGACCGGCGGTGTGTCCGTGCGGTTGCCCCGGTGGCCCATTTCGTCCGTGCTGTAGCGCACCCAGGCATCCAGGTCGATGGCATCGCCGCTCTCCTGCCCGTGCAGCGGCCTTGGGAGTTCGCGCAGCACTTCCAGGCGGCGGCGCAACTGGCGTGCGGTACTGCGCAGCGCCAGGTTGGGACTGTAGGGGCCGGGGGCAGCGGCGGTCATGACCTGGACGGCACAGTGTTCAGGCAGGAGCTTGCCCTTGTGGAAATCCCATTCGGGCAAACGCAGGCCCGGCCCCAAAGGGCGGTCATCGGCACTGCTGCTGGGCAGGTCCAGGTCGAACTTGACGCGCGCTGCAAGGGTCTGGCCGTCCGGGGCGATGGCCAGTGTGTCCATGTCATTGGCGGCAGTCAGCGCATTGCCGTCTTCCTCGTCGTCGGTGCTGCGGTTGACCTGGACCAGTTCACTCCAGGTCATCAGCGATTCAGCACGAAAAGGCAGGACGAACGGGTTGTGGCGGTCCTCCTCCGTGACCTTGTTGGTACGGCGGCGCTTGCCGTCTTCGGCCTGGTTGGCACGCGGGGCTTCTTCTTCGGGCGCCTCACCACTGCGTGGTGGATGGGGGGCTGGGGGAATACGGGCATTGATCCACAACCACACCGGTGACACTGCGGCTGGCTCTACATCGACCGCTGGCACCGTGCCACGCAGCACAGCCTGCACCTGCTCTTCGGCATTGCGGACATTCCCGCGCAAACGCCCGGGGTTACCACGTTGGCGCAGGTGGGCTTGCAGCAGGCGCTCATGGCGCAGACTGAACCCAGGGAAGTGGGTCAATGCCAGTTCGGTGGCACGAAGGTTGTCCCCCAGCCAGTGCCCACTGGGCACGAAACAGGCCGCGTGGATAGAAAGCCACAGGTACAGGTCACGGTTCAGTTCACGTTCTGCAAATACCGCCAAAGAGGCTGGCAGTGCCAGTACTTCGGGCTCCAGTTGTGCAGTGTCCGCGCGCAGGCCTGCGCCAGCAATGCGTTGCAGCACCGAACGGTAGCCACCGCTGCGATGCTCGGTGGAGGGGGCCAGACGCAACGCGTGCGAGCCTCCTGCGGCGCGGAACAGGATGCCGATGGATTTTTGTACCTCGTCCAGCGAAACCGCGGCATCCGGGAAACGGGCGTGGGCTGCGCGGGTAATGGCGTTGTGCCACCAGCGTCCGACTATCTCTTCCATCAGCGTTTCTCCTCACGTTCCTGCTGACGCTGGTGCAGCGTTTCACGCATTGCCTCCAGACCGACTTTCCACTCCAGTGTTGGCTTGCGTTGCTGGGATGTCTGCGAGGTATCGCAGGCGCTCAGGCATTGGCCACACTGGACACAGGAAAACATCATGCGCTTGATATTGCGCGGATTCAGCCGCATGGGACAGGCGTTGTCGCACGCGGAGCCGCGCGGCATGTCGCAGCTTTTGCAGTCCTTGGCGCGGTTGCGCTCGAACGCCACCACCATGCCGCGCGGGTTGGCCATCCAGGCCACGCTCTGGAAGTAGCCCACGGCGCAGCCAAAACGGCAGAACAGGTGCCGCGCCAGGGTGAACTCGAGCGTGAAAACCAGGGTGCCTATGCCGATGAAGCGGGCCTGGTTTCCGGTCAGCGACAGTTGCACCAGATTACCCCAGATGACATCGGGGGGGAGCATGTAGGTCAGCAGGGTAATGGCCCACAAAAAACCCATCAGCACGCAGCTGAGGAAAAAGAGGGGCCAGTAGCGCTTTTGCGGTGTCACCCCGGCGCGGGGTGTCGGGCTGGCATCCCAGAGACTGAGCTTGCCGCAGGCGCGGTGCAGAATTCCGTTGAGCAGCTCCACCACCGAGAAATGCGGGCACAGCCAGCCGCAGTAGAGGCGCCCCCAGCGGTAGGCAACCACCATGAAGGCAGTGACAAAGGCGACGCCCGGCAGGATGCCGCGCAGCAGGATGGCAGTGCCCACCTGGGCCGCGTCGATCTTGCCGGCCATGAAGTCGCCTATCCCCAAGCTCCAGCGCATGCCCAGGAACCAGAGCTGGGTTTCATACAGGTCAAAGCGCAGCAGGTTCAGTGCCGGTGCCAGCAGGAACAGCAGGAAAAAACCAATTTGGGTGCGGGTGCGCCAACGCTGCAGGGACTGCGTGTTGAGGGCGGTGGGCTGGTGGTCGTTCGGGGAAGAAGCGACTTGCGCCAGCGCCGAGGGCCTAGCGGCCATCGCCCACGAGCGCTCGCACCACCTCAGCCAGTGCCATGGCGGTGGGGGCATCGTCGGTCAAGGCGTCGATGATGGCGGCGCGGCAGGCACCGGGCAGCGCGACACCCGAAGCGATGAGGCGTCCAGCCGACACCAGCAGGCGGGTGCTGACGGTTTCTTCGAGGTCGTACTCGGTCAGGTTGCGCAGGGCTTTGGCCAACTGCACCAGCTGTTGGGCTTGTGCTTCGGTGATGCCGGTCTCGCGCTGGACAATGCCCAGTTCGACCGCAGCGTCGGGGTAGCCCATGCTCAGTGCCACAAAGCGCTGGCGCGTGCTGGGCTTGAGGCCCTTGAGCAGGTTCTGGTAGCCCGGGTTGTAGGAAATCACCAGCATGAATTCTGGTGGTGCAACGAGCTGCTCACCGGTGCGCTCTATGGGCAGAACGCGCCGGTCATCAGCCAGCGGATGGAGAACGACGGTGGTGTCCTTGCGGGCTTCCACCACCTCGTCCAGATAACAAATGGCACCACTGCGCACGGCACGGGCCAGCGGGCCGTCCGACCACACGGTGCTGCCGTCACCGATCAGGAAGCGCCCGACCAGGTCGGAAGCGCTCAGATCGTCGTGGCACGACACCGTGATGAGCGGACGCCCCAGCCGGGCGGCCATGTGTTCGACAAACCGGGTTTTGCCGCAACCGGTAGGGCCTTTGATGAGCAGAGGCAGCTGCTTCTTCCAGGTGTGCTCGAACAGCACGCATTCGTCACCCTGGGGGGCGTAGAAGGGAACAGCGGACTCGGTCATGGGCTCTTTCAGTTTGCGGTCAACGGTTTGTCAAACGGTGCGGCAGCGTTGCGTCAGGCGGCCTGCTCGTCGGCCGAGGGGCCTGCGAAGAAGCTGTACAGGTGGGCCACCAGACCGACCAGGAAGCCTACACCACCACCCAGACGGATCCAGTAGAAGAAGTTCAGCTGGTCCTGGGTGGCCATGAAGGACATGGCATTTTCGGTGGGGATGCGTTGCAGCCACACTTGCAGGATGCCTGCGCCGGTCAGGGCCAGCACCATCACGCCCATGGAAATGGTCATGATCCAGAAGCCCCACATTTCAATGTTCTGGGCACGGCGGCTGTTGGCTTCACGTCCACGCAGGATGGGCATGGCGTAGCTGATCAGGGCCAGAACCACCATCACATAGGCGCCGTAGAAGGCCAGGTGGCCGTGGGCGGCGGTCACTTGCGTGCCGTGTGTGTAGTAGTTGACGGGGCTCAGGGTGTGGATGAATCCCCACAGACCAGCGCCCAGGAAGCCCATTACGGAACAGCCCACGGCCCACAGCATGGCGGCCTGGTTGGGATGCTCACGGCGACGGCGTTGGACCATGTTGAAGGCAAACATCGTCATGGCGAAGAAGGGGATGGGCTCCATGGCAGAGAACACGGAACCGATCCACTGCCAGTAACCGGGGGTGCCGATGAAGAAGAAGTGGTGGCCTGTACCCAGGATGCCGGTAACCAGTGCCAAGGCAATGATCACGTACAACCACTTGTCGATCACTTCACGGTCCACGCCAGTGGTCTTGATCAGCACGAAGGCCAGCAGGGAGCCCAGGATCAGTTCCCAGGTACCTTCCACCCACAAGTGCACCACGAACCACCAGTACATCTTGTCACGCACCAGGTTGTCGGGATTCACGAAGCTGAAAAGGAACATCAATGCCAGACCCCACAGGCCCATCAGCAGCACCAGGGCGATACTGGTCTTGCGGCCCTTGAGCACGGTCATGGTGATGTTGAACAGGAAAGCCAGCGCGACGACCACGATGCCCAGTTTGGTGGGCAGGGGTTGCTCCAGGAACTCGCGTCCCATGGTGCCGAGCAGGTCATTGCCGGTCCACTCTGCCAGCTTGGCATAGGGAACCGTCAGGTAACCGACCACGGTCAGGGCGCCAGCCACCAGGAAGATCCAGAACAGGGCAATGGCCAGCTTGGGGCTGTACAGCTCGGTTTCCGCTTCTTCGGGGATCAGGTAGTAGGCCGCGCCCATGAAGCCCATGAGCAGCCAGACGATCAGCAGGTTGGTGTGGACCATGCGTGCCTGATTGAAGTACACGTACGGGGTGGCGAAGTCGCCAACGATGTACTGCAGGCCCAGGGTCAGACCGAAGACGATCTGGCCCGTGAACAGCAGCAGGGCGGCTACGAAGTAGTACTTCGACACCGCTTGGGATGAGTATTTAAGGGTTGTTGCTTGCATTTTGCGTTTCCTTGTCGTTCAGACGTGCTTCAACGATCAGCCTTCGATGTTCGGTGGCCACTTTTCAGTGTTGATGTTGCCGGTCCACTTCAGGAACTCGACCAGGTCGTTCAACTGCTCTTCGGTCAGGTTGAATTGCGGCATCTGGCGGCGGCCAGGTGTGCCGGAGGGCTGGGATGCCATCCAGGCCTTGATGAAGTCCGGGCCACGGCGCTTGTAGACGTTGCCCAGTTCCGGCGCGAAATACGCGCCTTCGCCCAGCAGGGTGTGGCAGCCAATGCAGTTGCGGGTTTCCCAGATGTGTTTGCCGCGCACCACGGAAGGGGTGATCTCCTGGGCGTTGGAGCGCTGCGGAATTTTGCGCTCGGTATCCAGGATCAAGCCCACAAACACCAATATGAAGAAAACGGTTCCTCCATAAAACATGTTGCGGGCCATCTGCTTAGTGAATCCGCTGCTCTTAACCTGATTCATTGTGTTGAACTCCTAAAAAAATGGGCCTCGCAAGGGTAGGGTTTAGCCGAGGTGGCGTCCTTAATACGGGTCAAGAAACAGGGGCGCAAAAATGAACAAACCGCCGCGACCAGAGGGCCGGGGCGGTTTGTATCGGGGGAGGAAATGGCCGGTTCAGCGCAAGACGGCCTTTTTCTGCACGAAGTCGGCAATCACCTCGGTCTGGTCCAGCGCCATGACCGGCAAGTCACCCGCCCCAGGCACTGGGGCATCGGAGGCAAGCCCCACAATGCCGGGCCATGCCGGATGCAGGGGCGCACGCCCGACGCCTTGTCGCCAAATCTCCAGCTTGGGGAACTCGCCGCCCTTGAAACCTTCCACCAGCACCAGGTCGCAGTTCTGGATGCGGTCCAGCAGCGAGTCCAAGTCTGGCTCGGACGCGCCACGCAGCTCGTGCATCAAGGCCCAGCGCTCCAGGCCGAGCAGAAGCACTTCCTGGCAACCGGCTTCGCGCAGGCGGTAGGAGTCCTTGCCCGGGCGGTCGATCTCGATGGCCTTGTGGCTGTGCTTGATGAGCGATACCACCAATCCCCGTGCGGTGAGCACGGGGATGAGCTTTTCCAGCAAGGTGGTCTTGCCCATGCCGGACGAGCCGGCGATTCCGAAGACCCGCACGCTGTCGACTTAGACGCGTTCGAAGATGGCGGCAATACCCTGGCCACCGCCGATGCACATGGTCACCAGTGCGTAACGACCCTGGATGCGCTCCAGCTCATACAAGGCCTTCACTGTGATCACGGCACCGGTCGCGCCAATGGGGTGGCCCAGCGAAATGCCGGAACCATTGGGGTTGACCTTGGCCGGGTCCAGCCCCAGATCCTTGGTCACTGCGCAGGCCTGGGCGGCAAAGGCTTCGTTGGCTTCGATCACGTCCAGGTCGTTCACGCTCAGACCGGCCTTCTTCAGGGCCAGCTGGGTGGCGGGCACCGGGCCGATGCCCATGTACTTGGGGTCCACACCGGCGTGGGCGTAGGCCACAAGGCGGGCCAGGGGCTTGAGGCCACGGGCTTGGGCGGTCTTGGCTTCCATCAGCACCACAGCAGCGGCGGCGTCGTTGATGCCCGAGGCATTGCCGGCGGTCACGGTGCCGTTTTCCTTGATGAACACGGGCTTGAGCTTGGCCATGTCTTCCATCGTGGCGTTGGCGCGGAAATGCTCGTCGGTGGCGTAGGCCACGTCGCCCTTCTTGCTCTTGAGCATCACGGGCACGATCTGGTCCTTGAAGTAACCCGCTTCGGTGGCACGTTGTGCGCGGTTCTGGCTTTCCACGGCCAGCTTGTCCTGCTCTTCACGGCTGATGCACCACTTGGCCGCAATGTTCTCGGCGGTAACACCCATGTGGATGGTGTGGAAGGGGTCGTGCAAGGCACCGATCATCATGTCCACCATCTTGGTGTCGCCCATGCGGGCGCCCCAGCGCATGTTCAGGCTGGCAAAAGGCGCGCGGCTCATGTTTTCGGCACCGCCGCCAATGGCCACGTCGGTATCGCCCAGCAGGATGCTCTGGCTGGCAGACACGATGGCCTGCAGGCCGGAACCGCACAGGCGGTTCACGTTGAAGGCAGGGGTGCCTTCGGCACAACCGCCGTTGATGGCGGCTACGCGGCTCAGGTACATGTCCTTGGGTTCGGTGTTCACCACGTGGCCGAACACCACATGGCCCACGTCCTTGCCGTCCACCTTGGCGCGGGCGAGCGATTCCTTGACCACGGTGGCGCCGAGTTCGGTGGGGGGAATGTCTTTGAGACTGCCGCCAAAAGTGCCAATGGCGGTACGGACGGCGCTGACGACTACGACTTCACGGGACATGTTTGACTCCTGAATGACCAACAAGAAAGGGCGTGGCGCACCGAAAAAAGCACGCCTGTGCGAGGAATAGTGATTGTGCATGAGTTGCTTGCCGCCGCCATGCGTAGTCTTGCGTACGCGGTGTGGCGCTAAAGCATGGCCCCGAACGCCGGAAATGCCGCGCTTCTTCCCGGCAATCCAGGCTTTACGGCACGGGGGCAGGCGCCGGACAATGGCAGTATGTCGCGATTCCACTCCTGCCTGGGCCTGCTCTGCGGGTTGGGTGCTGCCTTATTCATCCCATTCCATGGATGGGCACAAGTCCCGCCCCCTGCCGCACCTGCAGCCAATACCAAGTCGGCCGCGAAGCCACGCGCTGCCGTGCCCCAGCGCAACATGACGCTGGAGCTGCGCAGCATTGCCGAGACGGCGCTGGCACCGACCAGCCAACAAAGCTGGAACGTATCCCCCGGCGAGGCCGAAGAATGGCAAAAGGTCACCGTCGCCAATGGCGAAAAGGCGCAGTTCGAATTCAGCTCCGCCCAGCCCTGGGCCTGGACCACGGCCGCGGTACGTGGCAATGGCGCAGGCAGTGCCGATGGTGTCAGCCAGAGCCTGCAGTGGGCCCGCGACAGCCGTGCGCTGGAATGCCAGGTGGCCTGGCCCGGCGGCAGCAAACCGGCCCGGTTGGAAGTGACCGTGCAGGTGGCCGCCAGTGGCAAGGGTACGGTAGACGGCACTGCGCTGCAGCCCCGCACCCAGCAGGTTCGCACCGTGGCCTGGGTGCCGTTGGGTGAGTGGTTCACGCTGGCGCGCAGCGGGCCACGGGCCCAGCTCAGCGTGGAAGGAAGCTACTCCAGCCGCGCGGCGGAGCAGGGGCAGGTCCAGTTGCTGCAGGTGCGCGTGCTGGCACCCGATTGAAACTCAGCGGTGCTGCGAAGCCAGCAGCGTGAGCGTGGTGCTCGAATCCGACAGGCGCGCGGCCAGGATGCGGGCGATATTGCGGTAGATGTGCTGGGCAGCCTCGCTGCTGGCGTCGATGGTCGCTTGTTCCAGCTGCAGGGCCACCGTGGGTGCCAGGGCTGTCACTGTGGCGCTGCGCCCTTCCTGCCGCACCAAGGCCATTTCCCCCACGCACTCCCCCGGCCCCAGTTTTGCCAGCTGCACCCGCTGGCTGTCGTGCAGGCGGGTGACCGACACCTCGCCGGTGAGCAGTACAAAGAAGTCGGACCCTGCCTGGCCTTGCTCGAACAGGTTGTCCCAACTTTGCAGGTGGACGCGGCGGGCGTTGGTCAGCAGGCTTTCGAGCACCTGGCGTGGCATGCCGGCAAACACGGGCACCTTGCGTGCAATCTTGTCCACCAGGGCGGCATCCAGGCGCACCGGCGCGTGTGAAGTCGGCGCAGCCGGTGCTGCCGGTGCTGCAGCACCGGTGTCGGGAGGAATGATCTGCACGCCCATGGCCGAGGTCAACGGGCCGCGTCGCGCACGTCGGCAACGGGGTTGTCGCCAAAATCGGGACGCTCCAGGTACTGCAGTACGCGCTGCGCGGCCTCTGCCGGGCTGCTGAGCTGGCCGTTGGCATGCAGCCCAGCAAAGCTGTCCTGGTCGGGGAAGTTGGTGCGGCTGGCCTGGCGCAGCTGCACCTGCATGTCGGTGTCAATGACGCCCGGCGCCAGCGAACACACTTGCGCCGGGTTGGCACTGTGGGTCTGGTCCAGGGCGAGGCAGCGCGTGAAATGGTCCAGCCCGGCTTTGGCGGCGCAGTAGGCGGCCTGCGAGGCCATGGCGCGCCGCCCCAAACCGGAAGAGATGTTCAGTACACGGCGTTTGGCAGTCCAGCTGGCCGTTGCCGCCAGAAAGGCGCTGGTCAGCACCATGGGCGCCTCCAGCCCGACCCGCAGCGCATGGGTCGTGTCGCGTGTGGCGGCTTGCTCCAGGGGCACCAGCGGGGGGATGACGCCAGCGTTGTTGATCAGGGTGGCGGTGGCAAAGGCACCGGCGTCCTGCCAGCCCAGCCAGGCGTGCAGGGCCTCGGCCACAGGGGCGGGCAGTGCCAGGTCGTACTTCCACTGGATCAGCTCGGTGCCGTGGGCCTTGGCAAGCACCTCCAGTTCGTGCGAGGTCTGGCGGGAAATGCAAAGCAGCGTGCCACCGCGCACCAGCAACTCGCTGGCCATGGCCAGACCCATGCCGCGCGAGGCACCGGTAAGGATGGTGAGTGGTTTGGGGGGACTCATGTTTGCTATAAAAATGCTAGCTAACTGCGCAATACTTACGCGGGCTGGATGCCTGAAACACTACTAGTCTTGGGCGATTGCGTCAACAAAAAACTTCAAGCGGCGCTGGCCGTTCCACTCGTCAGCGTCGAGCCTAAAGGCAATGTGGGCCTTGGCCGGTAGCGGCTCGGTGTGGTTGAACCAGATGCCGTCGATGGGCTCGCCCTGGTGCTTGAGCTTGAGCTGCAGGTGTTTCTCGCCCACCAGCCTTTGGGACACCACTTCCACCACCTCGCTGAAGGTAGGCGGCGCAAAGCCCTGGCCCCACACCTCCTTGTGCAGCGTGTCCACCAGGTCCACGCGCCGGTACTGGGCGGGCAGCGGGCCGTCGGTTTCGAGACGGCGCTGCAGCGTGGCCTCGTCCAGCCACTCCTGGGCCACCTCATTCAGGCCTTGTTCGAACTCGTCGAAAAACTCCTCAGCCACGGTACAGCCCGCCGCCATGGCATGGCCGCCGAACTTGAGAATGGCGTGCGGGTAGCGTTTGGCCACTAGGTCGAGCGCGTCGCGCAGGTGAAATCCGGGAATGGAGCGCCCCGAGCCCTTGAGCTCGTGCTCCTTGCCTGGCGCGCTGCTGGGGGCGAACACGAAGGTGGGGCGGTGCAGCTTGTCCTTGATGCGGCTGGCCACGATGCCTACCACGCCTTCGTGGAAGTCGGGGTCGAACACGCAGATGGCGGGTGGCGGCTCATCGCCTTCGTCGAACAGGCTCTCGGCAATGTCCAGGGCCTGTTCACGCATGTCGCCTTCGATCTCGCGGCGCTGGCGGTTCATGGCGTCCAGCGCCTGCGCCAGTTCCTGGGCGCGGGCTTCGTCATCGGTCAGCAGGCATTCAATGCCCACGGTCATGTCGGCCAGGCGCCCGGCGGCGTTGATGCGCGGGCCCAGCGCGAAGCCGAAGTCGAAGGTGGTGGCGACTTCGGGCTTGCGGCTCGCTGCCACAAAAAGGCGCGCCAGTCCCGCAGGCATGGCCAGGGCGCGCACCCGTTTGAGACCTTGGGCGACAAGTCGGCGGTTGTTCGCGTCCAGGCGCACCACGTCGGCCACGGTGCCCAGCGCCACCAGCGGCAGCAGGGTGTCCAATTTCGGTTGGTTGGATGGGTCAAACACGCCCCGCTGGCGCAGCTCGGAGCGCAGCGCCATGAGCACATAGAACATGACGCCGACCCCGGCGATGGACTTGCTCTCGAAACCGCAGCCAGCCTGGTTCGGGTTGACGATCACATCGGCCTGCGGCTGCTCGCCGGTACCGGGCAAGTGGTGGTCGGTCACCAACACCTGCAGGCCCAGGGCCTTGGCGTGGGCCACGCCGGCCACGCTGGCAATGCCGTTGTCCACGGTGATGAGCACGTCCGCACCACTGTCCTTCACGCGTTGGGAAATGGGGGGCGTGAGGCCATAACCGTCCACCACGCGGTCGGGCACGATGTAGTCGACGCGCTTTGCGCCCAAAAGGCGCAGGCCACGCACCGCCACGGCGCAGGCGGTGGCCCCGTCGCAGTCGTAGTCGGCCACGATGCACAGTTTTTTGTTCGCGGCCATGGCGTCGGCCAGCAGCGCGGCTGCTTCCCTGGTGCCCTTCATGGTGTCGGGGGGCAGCAGGTGGGTCAGCGCTGGGTCCAGTTCGGAGGGGCTGTTCACACCCCGGGCGGCGTAGAGCTGGGCCAGGAGCGGGTGCACTCCGGCTTGCTCCAGGGCCCACTGGCTGCGCGGCGGTACTTTGCGGGTTTCGAATTTCATAACGATTGCAGGAAAGCGATGGCGTTCACGGGCGAAAAACGGCGCTGCAGGCGTGCCCAGAACGACAGGGGGGCGGTGTGGAAACTGCGGGCGTGGGCCAGGCTGGCCAGTGTCAGCTGTACCGGCTGTCCCTGGCGTGCGGCGTCCAGCGCCTGCAGCACGGGGCCGGCGTCGAGCGCTTGCCAGGCTGCGGCCCAGGCGGGTGCGTCGTCATTGGCTGCGCTGGATTGCAGGTCGGCGGCCACCGTCAAGCTTTCTTGGGGTGGGTGCCAATCGGCGTCCAGCGCCCCGGTGCCGCTGAGCCAGAAGGCGTTGACGGTGGGGGCGCGCTGGGCCTCTCGGGCGTTGTTCACGGGGTGGGTGTAGAGCAGCATCTGCATTTCGTTCTGCAGACGACGCAGCAGCTTGGCCGCGTCCTGGCGCGGAATCCAGTCGTCCACGGTGGCGTTGCACACGCGCGCCAGCGCGGCGGTGGGCAGGTCGCGCAGCACCTCGCCGGAGACCAACCAGGTATCGGTACGCAGCCAATGCAGCTGCAGACCATCTTCTTCGAAATAGGGGTGCATGGCCGCAAGCAAGGTGCGTGACTCTTCCTCGCCAAGCGCCAATTGCGCTGGATCGGCCATGAATACGTTCTGGGTGTGGATTTCCCAATGGCAGGGGGTCAGAAAGGCGTAGGCAGCGTCCGGCGCCAGTCCGGCTTCACGGGCCGCAAGCGCGGCCCAGGGAATAAGCCCGTCCACCAGTGGCAGGCCCAGGGCCTTGGCGTGCGCGAGTTCACTGGCTGGGGTGAGGCGGCTTTCATCAACGGCGAGGTTCCAGGCCGGACTAAGTAGCGTGAGCAGCGCCTGCAAGTGGGGGAGCTGCAAGCTGGCCAGGGCCTGGCGACAGGCCGGGCCGGGCGGGGCAGCGTGGGGAATCAGCCGGTGCATTTGAGTTGGGTCATTGGTTCGGGAATTGAATACGAACGCCAAAGACGACAGCGCTGTGGGGTTGATGGTCGTGTGTATTCAAAGTGCGACAGACCATTAGGGATAGACAGACAGTGGGTATTTAGAGGGCGAACTGTTGGCAAAATATATCGATGTCACGCGTAGAGAGACTCTCGGCCTGCGCCCGCACCCTTGTCCGTTTACATGCTTCCTTGACAATGGGTGCAATAGTTCTCGGCTGCGCCATGGATACCGATAACCCGGTAAGCTTCTTGTAAATTGGAGATCGAACCATCTCCAAAGCTTGCTGAAGCTCCGACAAAGTGAGTTGCTCTGCCCAAAAAACTGCCATGACCTGGGTAAAGCTTTCAGGATTCGTGGACTCCTTCATTTCATCGATCCAGATTTCCATGACACGGTCGAGCTTGCCACTTTCCCGTGTCTGGTATTTCAGATTTTCAAGAGCACCGTCCAAGAGTGGTTGGAGAGACTTGAACTGACTTCCCGAGATCACTTTAGCCAATTCAAACGCCAATTCGTGCTTGGTCTGGGCCGCTGCAGGGGCTAGCAGTGCGAAACATAGAAGCAGTGAAATATAAAAATTGGACATTGGTGGAGCAACTAGGAGTTTGAAAAGCGACGCGAAATCCGTTTGGGACGCACATCATTGGATGAAAGAGGCTAGTCGGCACTCTAGTATCTAGCACTTTCGGATGGCTCGCAGCTATCTGTGGAGGATTCGCAAATACTGCACCAATGCCACAATGGCGGGGTGAAACAGATTCCATTCGAACTCTTGGTCGGCTGGCGCTATACCCGCGCCGGGCGCTCCAGCCGTCGCAACGGCTTTATTTCCTTCATCTCTGGCGTGTCCATGCTGGGCATTGCGCTCGGGGTGGCGGCCCTCATCATTGTGCTGTCGGTCATGAACGGCTTCCAGAAGGAGGTGCGCGACCGCATGCTCAGCGTGGTGTCGCACATCGAGATCTACGCCGCCGACGGCCAGGCCTTGCCCGATGTGGCGGCGCTCACACAGCGGGTGCGCGCGCACCCGGAGGTGACGGGTGCTGCACCTTTCATAGCGGCCCAGGCTTTGTTGGCGCGGGGAGAAGGCATGAAAGGCATCATGGTGCGGGGTATTGATCCGGCCCAGGAAGGCCAGGTCGCCAGCTTCACGCGCAGCCAGAACGCCGCCGTGGTGGAGCAGTTGTCCATGGGCGACTTTGGCATTGTGCTGGGGTCGGAGTTGGCGCGTTCGCTGGGCGTGTTTCCGGGAGACGCCGTCACGCTCATCGCGCCCGGTGGGCAGGCGACACCGGCCGGGGTGGTCCCACGCATCAAGCAGATGACCGTGCGCGGTGTGTTCGATTCCGGGCACTACGAATACGACTCGGCCTTGGCGATGATCCACTGGGAAGATGCGGCGCGCATCTTCCGCCTCGAAGGACCAGCGGGCCTGCGCCTGCAGCTGCGCGACCTGCACCAGGCGCGCGAATTCGCCGCGGTGCTGCAGCAAGAGCTGGGCGATGCCTATGTGGTGCGTGACTGGACCCGCCAGAATCGCACCTGGTTTGCCGCCGTTCAGGTGGAAAAGCGCATGATGTTCATCATCCTCACGCTGATCGTGGCAGTGGCCGCATTCAATCTGGTCAGCACCCTGGTGATGACGGTGACCGACAAGCACGCCGACATTGCCATCCTGCGCACCTTGGGCGCTAGCCCCGGCTCCATCATGGGCATCTTCGTGGTGCAGGGGGCCATGGTGGGGGTCATCGGTACCCTGGCCGGGTTGCTGCTGGGCCTGGGTGTGGCCAGCAACATTGATGTCATCGTGCCGGCCATCGAACAGGCCCTGGGTGCGAGCTTCCTGCCCAAGGACATCTACCTGATCTCCAAGATGCCCAGCGACCCGCAGGCCGCCGACATCGTGCCCATCGGCATCATTTCCCTCGTGCTGGCCTTTGCCGCCACGCTGTATCCGAGCTGGCGCGCCAGCCGCGTCAACCCCGCACAGGCCCTGCGCTATGAGTGACAGCACCGCTTCTCCCGTTTCCGCAGCACTGGGCGCGGCCCACTACCGCACCGTGGCCTCGTTGGGCGCGCGCCCCCAGCGCACACCGTCCACCGAGGTGGTGTTGCAGGCACGCGGCCTGACCCAGCGTTTCCATGACGGCACGCTCGACGTGACGGTGCTCAACGGTGTGGACCTGACCGTGCACCGCGGCGAAACCCTGGCCATCGTCGGCGCCTCGGGCTCGGGAAAGAGCACGCTGCTGCACCTGCTGGGCGGGCTCGATGCGCCCACGCAGGGCGAGGTGTCGATCCTGGGGCAGCCTCTGGCACGACTGAGCGCGGCCGCACAGGGCGCGTTGCGCAACAAGCACCTGGGCTTTGTCTACCAGTTCCACCATCTATTGCCTGAGTTCAGTGCGCTCGAAAATGTCGCCATGCCATTGACGATTCGGCGTGCAGCCCGCGCAGATGCTGCGCAGGCAGCTACCGAAATGCTAGCGAAAGTAGGCTTGCAGCACCGTTTGCACCACCGCCCAGGTGAGTTGTCGGGTGGCGAGCGCCAGCGTGTGGCGATTGCCCGTGCGCTAGTGACCCGGCCCGATTGCGTGCTGGCCGACGAGCCTACCGGCAACTTGGACCGTAGCACCGCCGACGCCGTGTTCGCCCAGATGCTGGAGCTTTCGGACGCGGTGGGAACGGCCTTCGTGCTCGTCACCCACGACGCCACCCTGGCTGCACGCTGCAGCCGCCAGGTGCGTCTGGCTGGCGGGCAACTCTGCGATTGAGGCCACCGGGCAGCAAACTTTCTGTTTGCTGACGGCGCGACGGTTTCAAGGGTTTACCAGAGCATGCCGGAGCGCACCCGGCACCTAAGCTTCGCCCCCATTTCAAGGACGGAGTGAAGCATGGAATTTCAGGCGCGGGGGTTTCGGGCAGTGCGACACATGTGCGTTGCACTGGGGTTGGTGGGTACGCTGGTGGCAGCAGGAGCGCAAACGCTTGCGCCCATACGCATTGGCCTGATCGGCCCGTTCAGCGGCGCCTCGTCCGACTTCGGCCTGCCCATGCGCAACGGCGCCTTGCTGGCGGTGGACGAGATCAATGCCGCTGGCGGCTATCTGGGGCGCCCGATCGAACTGGTCATCAAGGACGACACCGCCAACCCCGACGTGGGTTTGCAGCGCACCCAGGAACTGATGCAGGAGGGCGTGGTGGCCACCATCGGCTTCTGCAACACCGGCGTGGCCATGAAGTCGCTGGACCTGTTCCAGAACGCGCGCTCACCGCTGATCGTGCCCTGTGCCACGGGCACGCCCATCACCGCCAAGTTCGCTGCGGCGGACAGCTATGTGTTTCGGACCTCCCCGCGCGATGCGCTGCAAGCCCCCTTTGTGGTGGACGACCTTGTGTCCCGCGGCTGGACCAAGGTGGCGGTCCTGGCCGACAAGACCGGTTACGGCGAAGCGGGCTTGAACGATGTGGTGCAGGCCCTGGCTGTCCACGGTCTGAAGCCCGTGCACATCGGCCGATTCGACATTGGCGTGAAGGACTTGCGTGACGAGGTCAAGGCCGCGCAGGAGTCCGGTGCCAACGTGGTGTTCAGCTACACCGTGGGCGCCGAGGCGGCTGTCATTGCGAAGGCGCGCCAGGCACTCAAGTGGAACGTGCCCCAGGTAGGCGCCTGGCCGCTGTCGTTCCCGGCTTACATCCAGGGCGCCAAGGAGGCCGCTGAGGGCTCACTCATGGCGCAGACCTTCATCGGCGAGCCCAGCAACGAACGCCGTGTTGCGTTTCTCAGTGCCTACGCCCGGAAATTCCAGACCCGCAAGATTGCCGTGCCCATGGCGGCAGCCCAGGCCTACGATACGGTGTACCTGCTGTCCTACGCGCTCCTGTCCATCCGCAACGGCGAGCTGAGCGGTCCTGCCATCAAGCATGCGCTGGAGAACATCAAGCGCGTGTACTACGGCGTGGTCACCACGCACGAGCAGCCGTTTTCGCGCGACGACAAGGACGCCATCTCGAAAAACATGCTGGTCATGGGGACCGTGCGCGAAGGTATCGTGACCTTCGCCTATGCCGCGGACCGCAAGAAAAACCTCATCATCCAGCGCAAGAAGAACGCGGGCTGATGCACGGGCCTGTGGGCTGACTCGCTACCATCGCGGACATGCCCTGGATAGACACCCATTGCCACCTCGATGCCCCCGAACTGGCCGCCGACATTGCGGCGGTGCGCGAGCGTGCCAGGCAGGCAGGGGTCGTGCACTGCGTTCTGCCGGCGGTGGAGCGCAGCAACTGGGTCCGGGTGCGTGAGCTGGCCCATGCCTTTGGCGACAGCTACGCGCTGGGCATCCACCCGCTGTACGTGGCGCGGGCCACGCAGGCCGACCTGGATGCCTTGCGTGTCGAACTGGAAATCCACCGGGGCGATCCCCGGCTGGTGGCCGTGGGCGAGATCGGACTCGACTTTTTCGAACCCGACCTGTGCACGGACGCGATGCGCCAGTGGCAAGAGGACGTTTTCCGTCAGCAGCTGTTGCTGGCGCGCGCGTTCGACCTGCCGGTGATCGTGCACGTGCGCCGCAGCGTGGACCGGGTGCTCAAGTACCTGCGCGAAGTGCGCCCCCAAGGAGGCTGGCATGGCATAGCCCATGCCTTCAACGGCAGTGCCGAACAGGCCCAGCGCTGCACCGAGGCCGGCCTCAAACTGGGGTTCGGTGGCGCGCTCACGTTCGAACGTGCCTTGCAGCTGCGTCGTCTGGCCGCCAGCGTGGGCCCGGCCGATTGGGTGCTGGAAACCGACGCCCCCGACATTCCTCCGCACTGGTTGTATGTGGACGCCCAGGCCCGTGCCAGCGGGCAGGCGCAGGGCGTGAACGAGCCGGCGCAATTGCCGCGCATTGCCCAAAGCATGGCTGATTTGCGTTCAACTACTAGTGCTTTAATTTCCCAGGCTAACGCACACAATGCGGTTGAGGCATTGCCAGGTTTGGCGTCCTTGCTGGATGCTTGCGAGCAACTACCTAGTGTCAGAAGCTGACCGTGGGAAGGTTCTGGTGATCTAGAAGACTCCCTGCTGCTGTGACTGCGGCGATTGGCATTCATAAGCCGTGAACTCGGCTCGGCCTACAAGTAGGTGTTGGTTGATGAAGTCAAGCATCTTTGGATATGGAATTGACACTGTTCCTGAGTCTGATACGAATCGGAACGAAGCGAGGGATAAGGCTAGCCGAATAACGCTCTTGAAGCCTATTCCGGGTGTAATTCCAACGATGTTACATTTGTACAAATGTATAAATCTTATGGGTCAACTTATGCGCTTGAGGCGAAGTTTTAAGGAATGAAGGGAAAGCGAAACGCTGTAGTCGCTTCCAAAGGCATGAAGCAGCTAGTGCAGGAGCAGTCGCCTCGCATCCGCGCTGCTGCGTCTCAACTTGCTCGTCGTCTTCCTGCAAGCGTTGAACGCGAAGACCTGGAGCAGGATGGTTATGTTGGTCTCATGGAAGCCATGTTGCGTTGGACGCGCGATACGAACAGCCAACATTTTGACCGCTACATGCAGCAGCGAGCGCGCGGTGCAATGCTTGATGGGCTTCGTGCAATGGACCCCGCAGCACGCAGCGTACGTGCTGAAATGCGGCAGGTCGAGCAGACCATTCAGCAACTCAGTCACAGTCTTGGCCGCATACCGCGGGAAGGCGAGGTTGCTCAGGCCATGGGAAAACCATTGCCAGAATACCGCCGCCTGCTTCAGCGGGCTAACGGCTATAAATTGCTTTCCTTGGATGATTTGGAAGCCGAGGCCGATATGCCCGACTACTTGGAGGTCTGCGCACGCAGCAACCAAGATCCGCTGGCCGTACTTCAGCGTTCGGCGTTTCGACAGGGACTGAGGCAAGCTCTGGAGGCGCTCGACGCAACTGCGCAGGTAGTTCTTTACCTCTATTACGACGAAGGTCTGCGGATGCGTGAAATTGGCACCAAATTGGGGGTAGGGGAGTCGAGGGTGTCCCAGCTGCACGCCCATGCCATTGCCGAACTGCGTGCCGCCCTGCAGTCCCCGGACGCGCGTTTCTCCATGCTCAAACCACGGCGCGCACCGCGCTGAAGTGGTACCACCGCAGGGCGGAAATCGCCTTGGCAGGTGCTACATTTCCTGTCTTTACCCTTACAGAGCGCGGGAGAATGCCGCCCGCCCCGCCCGTGCACCATGGCCAAGAACACGCAGCCCGATTACCCGGAAGTCAATTTTTCTGAGGAAGGCCCCATTCGCCACCTGCACCTGGGCAGTGAGTGGATCCAGGGCTCCATGCTGGTCGACGCGCCCACCGTGCTGGTGCACGAGTACATCCAGCGCATGATGGCCTGGCTGCTGTTCATGGACCCCACCACAGTGACCAAACGTCAAGCGGTGCAGTTGGGACTGGGCGCCGGGTCACTCACCAAGTTCTGCCACAAAGAGTTGCGCATGAAGACCACCGCCATCGAGTGGAACCCGCAGGTGCTGCACGCCTGCCGTGGCTGGTTCAAGCTGCCCGCCGACAACAGCCGCATGCGTGTGGTGCTGGCCGATGCAGCGCAAGAGATTCGCAAGCCCGAGTGGCTGGGCGTGGTCGATGCCTTGCAGGTCGATTTGTACGACGAAGAGGCGGCCGCCCCGGTGCTGGACAGTGCCGATTTCTACCGGGACTGCCGCGCCATGCTCACGGAAGAGGGCTGCATGACGGTCAACCTGTTCGGGCGCAGCTCCAGTTTCGATGCCAGCGTGGCCAAGATGACCCAGGCTTTTGGTGCGGACGCGATCTGGGCCTTCAAGGCCACGCGGGAAGGCAATACCGTGGTCATGGCCCAGCGCACGCCCTCGCGGCCCAAGCGCGCCGTGCTCATGGAGCGTGCCGCCTACATCCAGGAGCACTGGGGCCTGCCCGCCGACAAGTGGGTGCGCGTCTTCAAACCCGTGGCGGCTTGATCATGCAGAAGAAACCACAGCACCTGGGGCCGCTGAACTGGCGTGTGCTGCTGCAGTGGCTGCATGCAGACGGTGTCATCGGCACCGAGGAGGCCCAGCGTGTCACGGCGCGCTGCTCGGCGGCCGAAAGTTCCCAGCACCCGCTGTTGCGCCTGGGCAGCGTGTCCATCAAGCGCGCCAGCGATGGCAAGACCCTGGACGTGGAGCTGCTCACGCAGTGGCTGGCCCAGCACTGTGGTCTGGACTACCTGCGCATCGACCCTCTCAAGGTGGACGTGGGCCGCGTGGCCGACGCCATGGCCGCCAACTACGCCGAGCGCCACAAGGTGCTGCCGGTGCAGGTCAGCCCGTCGGAAATCGTGGTGGCCACAGCCGAGCCTTTTGTCGACGACTGGGTGGGCGAGGTCGAGCGCCAAAGCCGGCGCGGTGTGCGCCGCGTGCTGGCCAACCCGCAGGACATTACCCGTTTCACCGCCGAGTTCTATGCCCTGGCCAAGTCGGTGCGTGCCGCAGGCAAGGGCGG
Source organism: Rhodoferax sp. (assembly GCA_008015235.1). Classification (GTDB taxonomy): domain Bacteria; phylum Pseudomonadota; class Gammaproteobacteria; order Burkholderiales; family Burkholderiaceae_C; genus Allorhodoferax. Next base: position 110,159 of record SSFF01000009.1, read on the forward strand.
TGCCAGCTCCGGTGCCAGCTTCGAGCAACTGGTGGAGTTGGGCAAGACCAACAAGCAGCTCGACGCCAACGACCAGGGTGTGGTGCAGGTGGTCGACTGGTTGTGGCAATACGCATTCGACCAGCGCGCCAGCGACATCCACCTGGAGCCCCGGCGCGAGCAGGGTGTCATCCGCTTCCGCATCGACGGCGTGCTGCACCCGGTGTACCAGATGCCGCTGGGCGTGATGAATGCCATGACCGCGCGCATCAAGCTGCTCGGGCGCATGGACGTGATCGAGCGGCGCCGCCCCCAGGACGGCCGCATCAAGACCCGCGACCTGCGTGGCGACGAAGTGGAAATGCGTATTTCCACCTTGCCCACCGCCTTTGGCGAAAAGATGGTCATGCGTATCTTCGACCCCGAAGCGGCGGTCAAAGACCTGGACGCGCTGGGCTTCTCGGCCCACGACGCCGCGCGCTGGGAAGACCTGGTGAAGCGCCCGCACGGCATCATCCTGGTGACCGGGCCCACCGGCTCGGGCAAGACCACCACGCTGTACTCCACCCTCAAGCGCGTGGCCACCGAAGAGGTGAACGTCAGCACGGTGGAAGACCCGATCGAAATGATCGAACCTTCCTTCAACCAGACCCAGGCCCAGCCCGCGCTGGACTTCGGCTTTGCCCAGGGCCTGCGCGCGCTCATGCGACAGGACCCGGACATCATCATGGTGGGTGAAATCCGCGACCTGGAAACGGCCGAAATGGCGGTGCAGGCGGCGCTCACGGGCCACCTGGTGTTCAGCACCCTGCACACCAACGACGCGCCTTCGGCCGTCATCCGCCTCATCGAGCTGGGGGTGCCGGCCTACCTCATCAACGCCACGCTGCTGGGCGTGCTGGCTCAGCGCCTGGTGCGCATCCTGTGCAAGCACTGCCGTGTGCCCGACCCCGAGGCCAGCCGCGAGGCATTGAGCGAGGTGGTCAAGCCCTGGCAGATCAACGGCGGCTACAAACCCTACAAGGCCGTGGGCTGTGTGGAGTGCCGCATGACCGGCTACATGGGCCGCATGGGACTGTACGAGCTGCTCACCGTGAGCGAAGAATTCAAGGACCAGGTGGGCAAGAGCGCCTCCATGGAGGCCCTGCGCCGCCAGGCCGTGACCGACGGCATGCGCCCGCTGCGCCTGGCCGGTGCACTGCGCGTGGCCGAGGGCCTGACCGTGATGGAAGAGGTGATGGCCGCTACCCCGCCATTGCGCTGAAATGAATATGACTACTCCGCTGACCCTCCACCCCGACCGCATGGCGCTGCACAACGAAGTGCATGCCCGTCCTCCCGAAGCGCTGGAATCCAACCTGGCCATTTCGCAGATCGTCATGGTCTGCAACGCGGCCGAGCGCGAAGCCAGCCGCGCCCACATTGCTGCGCTGGCACGCGACCACCACCTGGCCCAGCCCGATGCCGGCTCCACCCACGCCCGGCTCGACTTTGGCCTGTACCGCCTGCGTTGGGAACTGCACACCGAGTTCATCACCTGGACCTTCACCTGCCCGCTCAAGGGGCCGGAAACCGGCGAGCGCGTGCCCGACGTGGCCATTGCCGCGGTACCCCAGCGCTGGCTTGCGCAGCTGCCGGGCAAGTGCCTGGCGGCCATGCACATGTGGGTGTTGCCGATCAAGGGCTTCAGCACCGACCGCGTGCTGCAGAACATCCTGCACGAGGAAACCCTGGTGGCCTCCACCGTGGCCGACGGCTATGGCGAGGTCTATACCGACTTTGCCGTGCATGCCGACGGTTACTCGCGCATGCTGCTGCTGGCCGGTGGCATGACACCCCGGCGCCTGGGCCGACTGGTGCAGAACCTGCTGGAAATCGAGACCTACCGCATGGCCGCACTGTTGGGTTTGCCTGCGGCACGCTCGGCCTCCAATGTGCTGGCCAGCGCCGAGCGTGAACTGGCCGAGCTGGCCGAGTCCATTCGCTCGGCCACGCGCGAGAACGAACCCGAGCTGCTGGACCGCCTTACGCGCCTGGCCGGCCAGGTGGAAAGCCAGCACGCCGCCACGCACTCGCGCTTTTCAGCCAGTGCCGCCTATTTCGAACTGGTGGACAAGCGCATCAACGACATTGCCGAGTCGCGTCTGGCCGGCATGCAGACCATCCGCGAGTTCATGGACCGCCGCCTCACCCCGGCACGCAGCACCTGTGCCTGGGCGGCGCGCCGCCAGGACGCGCTGTCGCAACGGGTATCGCGCATCAGCAACCTGCTGCGCACGCGCGTGGAGATCGAGCAGCAGCAAAGCAGCCAGCAGCTGCTGGCGGCCCAGATTAGCCGCCAGGACACCCAGCTCAAGCTGCAGTCCACGGTGGAAGGCCTGTCGGTGGCGGCCATCAGCTACTACATCGTCGGTTTGGTGACCTACCTGGCCAAGGGGGCTGAGCACGTGGGCTGGCCGGTGGCGCCGGAAATGACGGCAGCCATCACCATTCCGTTTGTCGTGGGGGGAGTCTGGTGGTCGCTGCGCCGCATGCACCATAGTCTTTTCCAAAAGGCCCATTGAGGACGCAATAGGATTTGCCAATCTGATTGATTGGATCAATCAAACCACAAACGCCCATAGAAGGCATAAGATTCACCCCGTTCCCTGTAGAACGTAACCAAGAGGAAATAACACCATGTCTTTGATCAATACCCAAGTCCAGCCTTTCAAGACCACCGCTTTCGTCAACCGCAACGGCAAGGGTGAGTTCATCGAAGTGAGCGACGCTTCCCTCAAGGGCAAGTGGTCTGTGCTGATCTTCATGCCTGCTGCCTTCACCTTCAACTGCCCCACCGAAATCGAAGACGCAGCCGACAACTACGCTGCCTTCCAGGCAGCCGGTGCCGAGGTGTACATCGTCACCACCGACACCCACTTCTCGCACAAGGTGTGGCACGAAACTTCCCCCGCCGTGGGCAAGGCCAAGTTCCCCCTGGTGGGCGACCCCACCCACGCGCTGACCCGCGCCTTTGGCGTGCACATTGAAGAAGAAGGCCTGGCTCTGCGCGGTACCTTCATCATCAACCCCGAAGGCCAGATCAAGACCCTGGAAATCCACTCCAACGAAATCGCCCGCGACGTGTCCGAGACCCTGCGCAAGCTGAAGGCTGCCCAGTACACCGCCGCCAACCCCGGCCAAGTGTGCCCCGCCAAGTGGAAGGAAGGCGCCAAGACTTTGGCTCCTTCCCTGGACCTGGTCGGCAAGATCTAATCCAGATTCAGCCTCGGCCCGGCGCCCCGCAAGGGGTGCCCACAAGCCGGACTGCGTCAAGGTGCCCGTGCGCCTTGCCGTCCGGCTTTTTTGTACCCAAAATTAGCCTATTGCCCGCACAAACATTGCGTAAGTAGCTATCAAATCAGTAGTAACAGGAGTTCACCATGCTCGACGACACCCTCAAAGCCCAACTCGCCGCCTACCTGGAGCGCGTGACGCTGCCCTTCGAAATGGTGGCCTCCCTGGACGACAGCGAAACCAGCCGCGACATGCGCTCGCTGCTGGAAACCATCCAGAGCCTGCGCGCCGACAAGATCAGCGTGCGCTTTGACGGTAACGACGCTCGCAAGCCTTCTTTCAGCCTGCAGCGTGCGGGTGCCACCAACAGCCTGCGCTTTGCCGGCCTGCCACTGGGCCACGAATTCACCTCGCTGGTGCTTGCCCTGCTGTGGACCGGCGGACACCCGCCGAAGGAAGAGCAGGAGGTGATGGACCAGATCAAGAGCCTGGACGGTGACTTCAACTTCGAGGTCTACATGAGCCTCACCTGCCACAACTGCCCGGATGTGGTGCAGGCCCTCTCGCTCATGGCCATCCTCAACCCCAAGATCAAGACCACCGTCATCGAAGGCGGCGCCTTCCAGGACGAAGTGGAAAAGCGCCAGATCATGGCCGTGCCCATGGTCTTCCTGAATGGCCAGGTGTTCGGCTCCGGCCGCATGGAAGTGGCAGAGATCGTCGCCAAACTCGACACCAACAGCGCCGAACGAGAAGCCGCCAAGATGAACGCCAAGGAAGCGTACGACGTGCTCATCGTCGGTGGTGGCCCCGCTGGTGCGGCCGCTGCTGTGTACGCCGCCCGCAAGGGCATCCGCGTGGGTGTGGCGGCCGAGCGCTTTGGCGGCCAGGTGAACGACACCCTGGGCATCGAAAACTACATCTCCATCCAGGAAACCACCGGCCCCAAGCTCGCCGCCGACCTGGAAGCCCACGCACGCTCCTACGGCGTGGACATCATGAACCTGCAGCGCGCCGACAAAATCGTGCCCGCCGCAGCGCCCGGTGGCTTGACCGAGGTGGTCATGGCCAATGGCGGCAGCCTCAAGGCCAAGACCGTCATCCTGAGTACCGGCGCGCGCTGGCGCAATGTGAACGTGCCCGGCGAAGCCGAGTACAAGAACAAGGGCGTGGCCTACTGCCCGCACTGCGACGGCCCCCTGTTCAAAGGCAAGGACGTGGCAGTGATCGGCGGTGGTAACAGCGGTGTGGAAGCTGCCATCGACCTGGCGGGTGTGGTCAATCACGTGACCGTGTTCGAGTTCATGCCCGAGCTGAAAGCCGACGCCGTGCTGGTGAAAAAGCTGCAAAGCCTGCCCAATGTCACCACCCACACCAACGCCCAGACCACCGAAATCACCGGGGCCGAGGGCAAGGTGAACGGCATCAAGTACAAGAACCGCGAAACCGGCGTGGAAACCCTGGTGCCGCTGGAAGGCGTGTTCGTGCAGATTGGCCTGGTGCCCAACACCGAGTTCCTGCGCGGCACCGTGGAGCTGAGCAAGTTCGGTGAAATCATCATCGACGCCAAGGGCCACACCAACGTGCCCGGCGTGTTCGCCGCCGGCGACTGCACCACCGTGCCCTACAAGCAGATCGTCATTGCCGCAGGGGCGGGGGCAACGGCGGCGCTGAGCGCGTTTGACCATCTGATCCGGCACTGAGCGTGGAGCAGGGCAGGGCGTTGGGCCCTGCCTGTGCTTTTGGGCTGATCTATATGCGAAATGTGAGGCTTCCCGGCATATTCATTGAGTAGGTCGCTTCATTTTTTATAGCAAATGGACAGGTTATTCCGTAATGAGCGCATCCAGCGGACTTGCCGTGCCACCAGCCGCTACCTTGAGCACATGGGTGTAGATCATGGTGGTGGATACATCGCTGTGGCCCAGCAGCTCCTGCACGGTGCGAATGTCGGTGCCGCCTTGCAGCAGGTGGGTGGCAAAGCTGTGGCGCAGGGTGTGGACAGATACCGGGTTGGCAATACCTGCCTGCACCACGGCTTTCTTCAGGGCGCGCTGCAAACGCTCCTCAAACAGGTGGTGCCTGCGTTCCACGCCACTACGCGGGTCGATCGACAAGGTCGGCGAAGGGAACAACCAAAACCAAGCCCATGTGTATCCCACCTTCGGATACTTGCCCTCCAGTGCGTAGGGCACTTCAACGCCACCGCGCTGCGCTTGTCGGTCTGCTTCCCACTGCGCACGTGCTGCCAGCAGTTGGCGGCGCAGGTCAGCTACCAAGGTGCGCGGTAGCATCACCACGCGGTCCTTGTTCCCCTTGGCCTCGCGGACGACGATGGCATGGCGGTCGAAATCGACGTCCTTGATGCGCAAGCGCATACCTTCCATCAGGCGCATGCCCGTGCCGTACAGCAGCCTGGCCAACAAAGCGGTCACGCCGTCCATCTGCGCCAGCAAGGCTGCCACTTCATCCTTGGTCAGAACGGAAGGAATACGCTTGGTTTGCTGTGGCCGACCGATGTTGGAGAGCCAAGGCAAGTCAATCGCCAGTACCTCGCGGTAGAGGAACAACAAGGCGCTGAGTGCTTGGTTGTGGGTGGACGCTGAAATCTTGCGCTCGTTGGCCAGCATGCCCAGGAACGCCTCTACTTCGGCTGCGCCCATGTCCCTTGGGTGGCGCATGCCTGCCCCCTGGGCAGCTGACCAACGGATGAAAAAGCGCACCCAGTACAGATAGGCTTTTTCGGTTTTGAGGCTATAGTGCAAATAACGAACCCGCTCACGCACCTGGTCCAGAAGGCGGGGAGATTGCAACAAGGGAGTGACGGGTTTCATGGAAAATTTATACCTGTATATTTGTACAGCATACAGGCCGCCAGCCCAATGTTCAAGCGGGTTTCAGGCTTTTCCCGAAAAGTATGTATCGGTGGACTCTGGGTGTATCCACCGCGTTTTGCCGTCTACATTACGTTAAGTCGCACTAGGGAAGCGCTATGAATTCAAGCGAGCACGAGCCAAGCACAGAGTTGCTGGAGGATGCCACCCACTCCATTGAATTGCGCGTAGATCGCAAAAGCGGTGATGTCTATCTTGCCGCTACTAGCAGGCTGGCACTTCGGGAACTGGCGCTCACTCTTTTGAACCAAGCCGAGGCCGGATTGGACTGGAGTGAGTATTACCCTTTGGGCGTAGATGGGTCGTGGCTTGTTGTGAATGGTGCGCGCTTCACCGAGGAAAGTTCGAGACTTTTCGTGTCCATAGGGCGTCGGCATGCGTCTTAACAGGTTGCTCGATCCGACCCGCTATGGCAAGCCTTCGCGGCCGGCTCAGCGCTAACGTTAAACGGCCATGAAACCTGTCTTGCGTACCCGACCAAAAATCGGCGATGTCATTGAAATCACAGTGGGTGCCGGGTTCGGTTACGCGCAATACACACACAAGCATTCGACATATGGCGCGTTGCTTCGCGTGTTACCTCAAGTTTTTGAGACTAGGCCGGCTGATTTCTCATGGGTGGCCATTGCGGTGCCGCAGTTTTTGACGTTCTTTCCACTGGGTGCTGCGTGCAGCAGAGGGATAGTCCAAATAGTGGGCGCCCAACCCTTGTCACCTGAGGCACAAGTGTTTCCGTTGTTTCGCTCAAGTGCAGGAATGGGAAATGAAAGGGGGCCGTGGTGGTTCTGGGATGGAAGCAAGGAATGGCGCATCGGAGACTTGAAGCCTGGAATGGAAAAGCTTCCGCTCCGAGGTGTAATCAACGACACGCTTTTAGTGGAACGAATCAAGGAGGGATGGCGCCATGAAATGGTCGTTTAACAGGGCGCCCAAGTCGGACGCCTGCGGCGCCCCTTGGCTTCGACGTTAACCATCATGAAGCGCTGTCCCGACATAGATCAGCTCAATGGGTTCTTTGGCGGCACTCATGTACAGGTATACCCGGATGCACCGGAGGAGTACAACACCCATCGCTTTGAGCGCCATTTTGGCAACGAGCGGATAGTTTGTGAGGTGCTTCCGGCAGAGTATGAAATGCACTTCATTTGGTGGGTATCGGGGCGAATTGCCCTAGACCTTAAACTTCAAGGCGTGCAGTCCTTAGATATTTCTCATTCCGCTGGAGATCAGACACTCATTGGAAATGTTGATGCGGAGGGCTTGCGGCAATTGTTCAAACTTCAGGTGAGTCCAACTGTATGCCTTCAATGGTCGTCCTCTTCCTACTTCGGCTAATGATGGTTAACAGGTTGATCGACACAGACACCCAGCGGCAAGAGGCTGCTGCGCAGCGGTTGCTGTGCGCTGGTCATCGCCAACGTTAGACCTCAAGGCAAGACAGTGCGACAAATTAAGACGCAAACAGTTTGTGAGTGGGCGGCGGCGACGCCGATGCCCCCGAAGGCTGGCGAGAAAATCGGTATAGCACTATCCACCATGGGCGGTATGCCTATTCATGGCCTTCGTCACCGGCCGACTGAAACTACGTGTGGTTGGTACATCTGGTGTGGTGACCAATTGTCTGAGTTGCCAGATTTTTTCGCACCTCTTCATGTCGAACATTTGGTGGACTACCTGCCCTCGGCAGTTGAGTACCTAGAACTACCTCCCGGCTATCGTTTCCTTATCGATGGTGGGAACTTCGAAGACGTCTGGTTTGATGAGTCACTACTTGATGTCTAACCTGTCGGCCCACACAGACCCGCAACATCAGGTTGCCGCTTCGCGGCTTATGTCGCGTGCTGGTGGCCTCCAACGTTAGGTGTCATGGGACCATTTGCGCGAGGTTGGACAGAAGAGGATGTCGAAGCCGTGCTTGAGCGTGCTGATCCAGAAGAACTTCTGTACGTCCCCATAGTCATCGGTATGAATGCGGCCGACTGCAAGCGCGAGTGGGTTGAAGACATCTGCGCTCGTTTGGCGACGCATCCGAATTTCAATGTCCGAGGGAATGCCGTCCTTGGCTTTGGGCACATCGCAAGAACTTGCCGCGGGCTAAATCTAGCGGTGGCACTCCCGATCATCAGTGCGGCACTGCGAGACGACCATGACTTCGTTCGAGGTCATGCGGTCAGCGCGGCGGAGGATTTGTCGGTCTACCTCGGCGTTGCCGTCCCCGGAATGGATGAGCGCAGCGGTGAGAATGACACCTAACCGTTCCTATATGGACTCCCCCCCAACGGCAAGAGGCTGATCGATAGTTTGGCTGTTGGGGAAGCGCCTGCAGTCGTATATCCGGCATCTGGTGTGGGATCGTCGATGTCCCGTGCCGACATGGAATCTGCGTCACCGAAGCGCCACACGCTACAAGCGGCTGCAAATGAGCCGGAAGAGTTATCGGCGACAGTCGGTGTGGGGTGACCCTATTGGCCATGATGGTCGATCAATCTCGTCACAAGCGTGGATGGGTGTTCAG
>SSFF01000038.1 GCA_008015235.1 Rhodoferax sp.
ACACATCCCCGTGCTGCAGCTGAGCATGGACTACAGCCGCCCACCAGCAGAGCATTACGCGCTGGGCCAGCAGCTTCAGCGCCTGCGCGAGCGGGGCGTGCTGATTGTGGGCAGCGGCAACATCGTGCACAACCTGCGAGCCACCCGCCGTGGAACCGCCGCCAACGAGGCGTATGACTGGGCCACAGAGTTCGACACCGTGGTGCAAGACCAGATCAAGAAGGGCCAACTGGCGGCGCTGCCCAACTTCATGGGCCTGGGCGCGGTGGCCAAGCAAGCCCACCCGACGCACGAGCACTACTTGCCCTTGCTGTATGCCGCAGGGGCCGTGCAGCCCTCGGAAATGCCCCGGTTCTTCAACACGGGCTACCAGTCGGCCTCGATCTCCATGCGATCTGTGTTGTGGGGTTAGCTATTGAATTGATAGCTGCTGGCGCTTGATGGATAAGCGCTAGAGGCATAAAAAGCAAAAAACCGCCCGAAGGCGGTTTTTTGTTGTCGTCAAGCGCAAGGAGGCAGGTTAGATGACCTTGGCAATCGCTTGGCAGACGTAGTCGATGTTCTTGCTGTTCAGGGCAGCCACGCACATGCGGCCGGTGTCGGTGCCGTACACGCCGAACTCCGTGCGCAGGCGCACCATCTGGTCCTTGGACAGGCCGGAGTAGCTGAACATGCCGATCTGGGTGGTGATGAAGGACATGTCCTTGGTCACGCCGGCGGCCTTCAGGCCATCAACCAGCTTTTGGCGCATGGCCTTGATGCGCACGCGCATTTCGCCCAGTTCCTTTTCCCACAGGGCGCGCAGCTCGGGGTTGTTCAGCACGGCAGCCACCACGGCGCCACCGTGGGTGGGTGGGTTGGAGTAGTTGGTGCGGATGACGATCTTGAGCTGGCTCAGCACGCGACCAGCTTCTTCCTTGTCGGCGCACAGCACGGACAGGCCGCCGACGCGCTCACCGTAGAGGCTGAAGCTCTTGGAGAAGCTGGTGGAGACGAAGAAGTTCAGGCCGGAAGCGACGAACTTCTGGATTACGGCGCCGTCCTCGGCGATGCCGAAGCCAAAGCCCTGGTAAGCCATGTCGAGGAACGGTGTCAGGCCACGGGCCTTGATGACGGCGATGACTTGGTCCCACTGGGCGGGGGTGATGTCATAGCCGGTGGGGTTGTGGCAGCAGGCGTGCAGCACGACGATGGTGCCGGCCGCGGCCGCGTTCAGGCTGGCCAGTAAGCCTTCAAAGTTGACACCGCGCTTCTCGGCATCGTAGTACGCATAGGTACCCACTTCAAAGCCGGCGCTGGCGAACAGGGCGCGGTGGTTTTCCCAGCTGGGGTCGGAAATCAGTACCTTGGCGTTGGGGCTGACTTTTTTCAGGAAGTCAGCGCCGATCTTCAGGCCGCCGGTGCCGCCGATGGCCTGCACGGTAGCGACGCGGCCGGAGGTGACGGGTTCGCTGTCGGCACCGAACACCAGGCCCTTGACGGCGTTGTCGTATGCGACGATGCCGTCGATGGGCAGGTAGCCGCGGGCGGTGGGCTTGTCCATCATGGTCTTTTCAGCCGCTTGCACGCATTGCAGCAGGGGCAGCTTGCCGTTGTCGTCGTAGTACACGCCCACGCCGAGGTTGACCTTGTTGGGGTTGGTGTCGGCGTTGTATTGCTCGTTCAGACCCAGGATCGGGTCGCGGGGGGCCATTTCGACGGCGGAAAAGAGTGACATTGAAGTTCCAGTCAGAGAAAAGTCTTAGGGGGAATTCGGGGCAGACACGCCTGTCGGCGCACAGCAGGGCACTATTTTACCGGGGCGCCAAGCGGGGCCAGCTTACACGCCCAGAATCCGTGCCAAGCGGACCACAAACCCCTGAATCCACGGTGCCACATAGCGCAGCCGCGGGCGCCGTGCTTCACTGGCCTGCACGATCTTGCGCACGATGGCGTCGGTGCTGCGTGCCTCCACCAGTTTGAATTCACGGGCTTCCTTGGCGCGCAGTGCGTCCGCATGGGCCGCGAAATAGGAGTCAGCCCCCATCCAGTCGAACTTGCGTGCGCTCATCTGCTGGTTGAAGCCGGTGTGGAAGGCCCCAGGCTCGATCAGCGCCACGTGCACATTCTGCTTCAGCAGGTCGAGCTCGGCGCGCAGGCCGGCTCCGGCGGCCGAGAGCGCGAACTTGGTCATGGAATAGGGCATGAGAAAGGGCATGGGCACCCGCCCGGCAATGGAGCTGACCAGCAGCACCGTCCCCTGCTGGCGCGCCAGCATGCCCTTGAGCACCAGCTGGGTGAGCGCCAGGGTGCCGAACACGTTGACCTCAAAGTTGTGACGCACCCGTTCCATGTCCACCTCGGCCAACGAGCCGGATTCGCCGATGCCGGCGTTGTTGATGAGTACATCGAGCACCAGCGGCTCGGCCAGGGCGCGGTCTTCTGGCAGGGTGATGTCGAGCTTGAACGTCTCCAGTGCCACACCTTGGGCATGTCCATAGGCCCGCAGGTCCAGCGCTTGTTGTTCTGTGTGGGTGGTGGCGATGACACTGTGCCCGCGGCGGGCCAGGGCCACAGCACTGTCGCGCCCGATGCCGGTGCCTGCACCGGTGATGAGAATGGTCTTTTGCATGTTCAGGCCACGAAGATGCGGGCCAGGCGGCCCATGGAGCTCCAGTACAGGTCGCGGTTCCAGCCCACGCTGGGAAACACCACGCCTTGCGTGATGCCGCCACTGCGCACGCGGCCCAGCTCCTGCCCGGTGTCGATCTGCAGCGCCACCACCTCCTCGCCCCAGCGGCGGTAGTCGTTGGTGATGAATTCGCCGGTGCCGGGGTACAGCAGCATGTGGCTGGCGGCGCCAAAGCCGGTCTTGTCCCACAGGGGCTCCAGCGCACCACTCTCCAGCATGCGCCAGGCACGCAGTACGCAGTTGGCCGAGTCGTAGCCCACCACGATGCAGCGTTGCACGTCCACCAGCGGTGGGTTGGTCACGCTGCCGCCGCGCAAACCGCTCACCTCCCAGGCCGCGTGGTCGCGGGCGTCTTGCAGGCTCACGCGGATGAGGCGGTTGGGCGTGGGGTTCATGCCGGAGCCAATCATGCGCAGCACGTAGTTGTGGCGGCCGTTGTCCATGAACCAGGCGTTGTCGCCGTCGAGCACGGCGTCCCAGCCGTAGGTCTGGGTGGTGGTGCCGATGTAATCGTGCTGCCAATCCGTGTCCAGCTCCAGTCGGCCACGGGATTCGTTCCAGTGGTAGCGCAAGATGGTGCGCACCCCCACCACATACACCGTGTTGCCCAGGCTGCTCAGCCGGGCAATGGAAGGCTCGGGGCATTCGGTATCCGGGGCCACGCGCTGCAGGGCATCGGGCTCCAACACCGTGAGGCGGGCCTTGACCGTGTCGGACAGGTTCTTGGTCACGATCAACCCGTTGTCCAGCACCACGAAGGAGTTGTAGGGCAGGTTTACCGGCAGCTCGGTGCGTGCCAGCACCTGGCAGTGCCGGTCCAATCTGTGGGCCCAGCGTCCGTAGACAGTGATCAGGCTGCCGTTGGCGTGCACCGCCATGCCGCCGGGCCACATCGGGCCACCGGGCAGGGGTGGGGACTTTTCCAGCGTGCACAGGGTGATCGGGTCGATGCGCTCCACCCGCGCCGTGGTCGGCAAGCCCAGGTGGCTGCGCAGCACCGTGTGGGTCAGCAAAAACACTTCGCCCGGCGCCCCCAGCACGGTCATGGTGGAGAGCAGGGTGTTGCGCGTGGTGCAGGCCAGCCGCTCGTCTGCCTGCAGTTTCAGGCCGGGGGTGCCGTGGGGTGTTTGCAGCCGTGCAGCACCGCCATCCTCGGCAGGCCAGGGGCTGGGGTAATAGGCACTCATGGCGGGTCGGTGCGCTCAGGTGGCATGGCGCCGTCGCCACCAAAGCACCAGCAGGGCCACAAGTGCCAGGTTGCCCAGTACGAAGTGGGGCCAGTAGGTGGGAACCCAGTAGTTGAGCATGCTGTTGATGAGCACGGCACGGCTGGGGGTGTAGCCTTCGGGCATGGGCAGGACCCCATGCGACTTGGCGAAGTTCTCGTAGTCTTTCTGCATGCTCACAAAGCGCGCGCTCTCCTGTTCGCGCAGGTCGTGGGTCTCGCCCGGGTCGGTCTTGATGTTGTAGAGGTGCCATTGCCCATCGCCCACCGGAGGCAGATTGCTGACCAGTTTGTAGTCGCCTTTGAATAGTGCGCGGTTGCCCGAGAGTTCGTAGCCCAGCGGCTCTTCGGGGCCCCGCACCGTGGCGGCCTGGGCTGTCAGCAGGGGCACCAGGTTGGCACCTGCAATGGCCTCTACCGGCTGGCCCTTGTACTGGCCCTGGGGGGGCGTCACCCGGGCCAGGGCCAGCAGGGTGGGGGTGATGTCGGTGACATGGGTCAGCGCTGGCACCACTGTACCGGCCTGGGCACCGGGCACACCGGAAATGATGAGCGGGCTGCGCAGGCCGCCTTCACCGCTGTAGAACTTGTAGGTGCTGAAGGGCGACGCCGAGGCACTGGCCCAACTTGGCCCCGCGATGGCATAGGCGCCGGGTGCCCCCAGATGCTCTGTCGCCTGTGTGTACTGGGTCTTGAGCCAAGGCTGGGCATCGGCGTAGTCGGAGCCTTCGGGGCCATTGTCGGACAGGAAGACGAACACCGTGTTGTCGTACTGGCCGCTGCCCTTCAGGTACTGCACCAGGCGACCGACCTCATGGTCCATGGCGTCGGCCATGCCGGCATACACCTCCATGAGCCGCTCCTGGTGGGCGCGCTGTTCCGGTGTGAGGGCGTTCCAGTCGAGCGTGGTGGACATGCGCACCATCGGGGTGTTGGCGGGCACCAGGCCCAGCTGGATGGCGCGCTGGCGGCGTTCCTCGCGCAGTACGTCCCAGCCACCCTGGTAGCGGCCCTTGTACTTGTCAATGAAGGCCTGTGGTGCCTGCAGCGGCACGTGGTTGGCCTGGAAGCCCAGGTAAGCAAAGAAGGGACTTTTCGCCTGGCGGTCGGCTTGCAGGTAGCCAATGGTCCTATCGACAAAGTAGGTCGAAGAGTAGAACGACGCGGGCATGGCGGCAGGCTTGCCGTCCTCGAACCAGTCTACCTTGGCCGAATGGGGCAGGTAGCGCTGTTGCGGGTCCCAGTTGTCCGAGCCGGTATCGCCCTGGATGATGGAGCGTTGGAACCCACGCTGCGGTGGCAGGTTGTAGGGCTCCGAGCCCACATTCCACTTTCCGGCAATGTAGGTACGGTAGCCCGCATCCTGGAGCAGGCTGCTCACGGTGACCACCTGGGGTGTGAGCGAGCCTTGGTAGCCGGGTTGGCCCCGGTGGGCGCGTGGGAGGGTCTCGCGCAGATTGCCTACTCCGTTGCGGTGGTTCTCGACGCCGGTGAGCAGCATGGAGCGCGTGGGGGCACACGACGCGGCCACATGGAAGTTGGAAAAGCGCACCCCCTGGTGGGCCAATTGGTCGATGTTCGGCGTGGCAATTTCGCCACCGAAAGCCCCCACATCGGTCATGCCCCAGTCGTCAGCGACCAGCACCACGATGTTGGGGCGATCGGGGGCCGCCTGGACACCCACTGCAGAGGCACAGGCCACGGTACACGCAAGGATGGTTCGAATCATTCCATACACCTTTGTATTGATGGAGCACTGTAGCACAAGACCATACATATCTGTATGGTAAAGTCCCGCAATGCCGAATGTGAACCGCGACAAGACCGTGAAGAAGCCCAAGACACTGCCGCGCCTCACCCGCGACGACTGGCTCAATGCAGCTTTTGCGGCCGTGGTGGAAGGTGGTTTCGATGCCGTGCGGGTGCTGGGCCTGGCACAGACACTGGGTGTGACGCGTGGCAGCTTCTACTGGCATTTTGCGGACCATGCGGCCCTGGTGCAGGCTTTGGTTGAGCGCTGGGTCGCACAGGAGAATGCGCTGGGCGCCCGTTTGCGCGCACAGCGCAGCAGCGACGCCCGCGCCGATCTGCATTTCTTGCTGACCACGGCGCTGGAGCATGGCGGGGCCGATCTGGAAAACATGCGCTTCGAGCTAGCCCTGCGCGGTCTGGGGCGGCGCGATGCTGCGGTGGCCGCCCAGTTGCTGCAGGTGGATGCCATGCGGGTAGGGCTGTTTGAGGAAAACTTTCTGCGTTTGCACAAGGAGCCGCAGCGTGCCCGCGAATTGGCGACCCTCTTCTATTTGGCGATAGTGGGAAGCAACCAGGCATTGAGCCGCCCCAACAATCCGCCGCAGACGCGGGAGTTCCTGTGCGGAGTGATCGACACCTACGTCATCGGCGCCAAGGCCTGAACGCGGTATTCCCCCTCCCTGCAAGCGACATTCCCAGGCTGCCGAAAGCTTGACCTAGGGCAAAGTTTGCAGTCCCACGTCATGTGACACTGCACGCCTCGGCCTCATGCAGGCGCTCAATGCTCCCTTGGCGGATGGTTCTGGTCTCTCCCTTGAAATCCTTGCAGGCGCGCCTGACCGTGGCAGTGCTGCTCGTCTTCGTCGGCAGCCTGTGGCTGTTCTCGTCGTGGATGGGCAGCGTCATGCGGTCCGAAGAGCAGCGCATGCTGCGCCAGCAGCAGCGTGCAGAGGTTGCCATGCTCGCGACCCAGGTCGATGCGGCGCTTGACGTGCGCTTCCGGGCACTGGAAAAGGTTGCATTCGAGCTGGGTCGGCGCAGGCATTCGCCTGGCGACTCTGACCTGGCCTTGCTGCAGGAACGCCCGGTCTTGCAAACCTTGTTCAATGCCGATGTTTTTACGCTGGATGCCGAGGGGCGTTTGCGGGCGCGTTGGCCGCTGCTGAGCAGTGCACAAGAGTTCGGGACCTACGCACAAACACGGTCCGCACCGACGAGTCGGGATGTGCAGGTGGTTTTTGAGCAAAAGCAATGGTGGGTTTGGCTGTCTGTTCCAGTGGTTTCTGTCGAAGGGGTACCGCAGGGGCAGCTGGTGGGGCGGGAGCATCTGGAAGGGGAGAGCTTTCTGCAATCGACCTTGCAGGGCAACCACATCATGGCGGGAGCTGTCGCCTTGATGCAGCCCGACGGACTGCGCTTGGTCCTTGCGAGTGTCGAGAACAGCACGGGGGGCAGCCCGGTGTCATTTGGTGATGTGGATGACATGATCCACGATACGGAATTTGCCGACATGCGCACCGATGCCCAGGGACAGCAATGGCTGATCAGCACCCACCCGACACAGTCGGCCCCCTGGGTCGTGTCCGCCCGTACCAGCGCAGGAAAAGTATTTGCCGGTGTGTATGCCCGGCAAGGGCAGATGTTGGTGGCAACCTTGTACCTTACCCTGCTTGCGGGTGGGCTGATCTGGTGGGTCATTCGCTTCCATCTGGCACCGATGAAACATGCAATTTCCAGTCTGGCCGCACAGGCCGCAGCCGACCAGCCCAGTGCCCTGCGTTTGTCTACCGACAGGAAAGATGAAGTCGGGGTGCTGATTGCAGGCTTCAATCAGGTGCTGGACTCGGTAGACCGGCACGCCCAAGCCTTGCAGCAAAGCGAGCGACGCCTGGCCGACATACTCGATCACATCGACTCCTACGTCTACCTGAAGGACCGGCAAGGCCGCTATCTGTTTGCCAATCGCAGCCTGTGCCAGGCCTTGGGGCGCCCCTTGGAAGCCATCGTGGGGCACGATGATCGGGCATTTTTTGACCTGGCCATAAGTTCGCAATTGCGCGCCAATGACAGTGTGGTGTTTGCCACCGGCAATGTACTGCGTGTTGACGAGACACTGCCAGGAACCTCGGGTGCGACGGAGGTGACCTTTCTCACCGTGAAGCTGCCCATGCGCAACACCCATGGTGAGATTGAGGCCCTGTGTGGCATTTCCACCGACATTACGCAGCGCAAACGTCTGGAAACCGATTTGCGCATCGCGGCCACGGCGTTCGAGTGCCAGGAAGGTATCGTGGTGTTGGCCGCAGACCTGACCGTCATGCGGGTGAATTCCGCGTTTTGTCGACTGACTGGCTACGACAGCATCAATGCGGCGCTTCAAGTGCAGGCATTCTTGCGTTCCCAGGAGCCCGGTGCATCACTGCTGAAAGAGATATGGGAGTCGGTGGCCGCCACGGCCGAGTGGCGTGGTGCGCTGCGTATCTCCCGTGCCGATGGCCGTGACATCGTGACCAAGCTGACGGTCAGTGCCGTGCTGGACGCGCAGAGCCGGTACACCCACTACGTGGTGCATTTCATGGATGACACGGCTGCACAGTTGCAGGAGCAGCAGCGCCTGCAACAGGAAGCTGCCCATCGCATAGCCCTGGTTCGCGAAGTGCACCACCGCATCAAGAACAACCTGCAGGGCATTCTGGCCCTGTTGCGCCAGTTCGCACAGAACAACCCTGCGCTGTCGCGCCCCATGCTGGAAGCGATCGGGCAGGTGCAGGCGATTTCGACCATCCATGGCCTGCAGGGCAAATCGCCTTCGGCGCAGATGCGGCTGTGCGAATTGGTGGATGCCATTTCCGACGAAGTGTCCACCGTGTGGCAACGGCCGATCCGTGTGCTCCGCACCTTGCCCTGGCAGCCGTGGTGGCTGGCGGAGATGGAGGCGGTGCCGGTAGCTTTGATCGTGCACGAGCTTTTGCTCAATGCCGTCAAGCACTCTGCCGCCTCCACCAGGGAAGTGGAGCTTCGTCTGCGGCGTAGCGAGTCGGGCACCGGATTGGAGCTCTGGCTGCGTAACCCTGGCATCTGGCCGCAGGCGCAGTCTCAGAGCCTGGTGCAGGGAAGCGGCCTGGGCTTGATAGATGCCCTGATGCCACGCTACGGTGCAGTTCTGCAGCACAAACAGGAAGGGGGCATGGTGTGCGCAGTGTTGTACCTGAACCGACCTATCATTGCCCCCGAAACAGAGGGGAGTCTGGAAGCATGAAGAACGTTCTAGTGCAAGAGGTGTCGGCGCAGTCGGTTCGCGGCCATGTGCTGGTGGTCGAGGACGACCGCTTGGTACTTGCCACCGTGGCCCGCGGGCTGCGCGATGCCGGGTATGAGGTGGTTACTGCCGAATCGGCCGAGGACGCCCAGGAATGGCTGGCCAATGGTCGCCGACCTGACATGGCCTTGCTCGACATGTGCATGCCCGGACAGGACGGTTTGTGGCTGGCACAGCGTCTTCGGGATCTGGACAGGGTTCCCTTCCTGATTTTCAGCGCCTACGGTGATACCGAATTTGTTACCCAGGCGGCCGAATTGGGTGCGTTGGCCTATCTGGTAAAGCCTCTGGACGTTGCCCAACTCATTCCCGCCATAGAAACCTCGATTGCGCGTGCGAAGGAAATGCACGCGATGCGCAGTGTCAACAATGGGCTGCAGGCGGCGCTGGATGCGGACCGGGACATCAGTGTTGCAACCGGTTTGACCATGGCCTACCACCGCTTGTCGCGCGAAAAGGCATTTGATCTGCTGCGCCAGAATGCGCGCTCACAGCGCCGCAAGATGGTCGATGTGGCCCGCCAACTGATTGCTTCGAATTTGAGCTAATCGGGTGACCTTGGTGTAAATACTTAGACTCAAGTCTCCGGATTTCGGTATAAATTCGCTGACCTAGGTGGTACGCCCCAGCAATCGCCGTACCGCCTTTTCTCATGGCCCTGACCCTGCCTTGAACATCTTCTGAACGCCTTGCCTTTGCGTTCGGAATCAGGGGCTGATTTTTTATCAGTATCAGGGTGAAATTCATTGTTTCGTTTCTGGATCGATTCAATCAGCGCGCTGCGCGTTGGCTGAGTCACGTCAACATCCAGGTCCGTCTGTTGTTGCTGATGGGGCTGGCCATCTCGGCGGCCCTGGTGGTGGCGTCCTTGGGTGTCTATGGACTGGCAGAGTCCAAGGAGAGCCTGCGTTCGGTGTACGCCGTGCGCATGAGCTCGGTGCAGCAACTGGCAGCCATAGACCGGCTCATGCTGACCAATCGCCTGTTGATGGAGTCGGTCCAGGCCAAGGTATCGCTGCAGGGTGATCTGATGTCGCACCTGGATGCCGATGCAGCCCGCGAATACTTGGGGCACTTGGCCGACGAGATAGAGAAGAACCGTGAAACCATCTCGGCGACTTGGGCGGCTTTTGCGCGTTCGGGCCTTACTACCGAAGAACGTGGAAGGGCTGACCGATTCGCAAGACTGCGCCAGGATTACCTGGAGCGTGGCATTGCCCCTCTGGTCAATGCAATGCGTGCCTTGGACTATGCCGCCATACGCCAGCACTCCCGCATGCTGGAGCTCTTGTTCGGCCCGGCACACCACGAGCTCGAAGCCCTGACACGGCTGCAGTTCGAAATTGCGCAACAGACATACCTGGCTGGCGTGGAACGGTTCGACAGCACGGTCCGCAACGCGTTGTCACTGCTGACCCTGGTAATCCTGAGCATGTGTTGGCTGGGTTGGGTGCTCAATGACTCCATTGTCAATCCGCTGCAGCGTGTCATCGCCATTTTCAAGAACATTTCCCGGGGCCGCTATGACACGCCGATCGAAATACATGGCCGTGATGAAGTCTGTGCGGTCTTGCGTGAATTGCAGGACATGCAGGCCAAGCTGGGTCAGGACGAAGCCGCCATCCACAAGCTGGCTTTTTACGATCCCTTGACCCAGCTTCCGAACCGACGCCTGCTGCGCGAGCGCCTGCAGCAGGCCATGTCGGGCAGTAGCCGCACCCTGTCGTACGGCGCCGTCTTGATGATCGATCTGGACAACTTCAAGACAGTCAACGACACCCAAGGCCATGACGTGGGGGACCAACTCCTGGTCGAGGTGGCCCAACGGATCTCGGAGTGTGTGCGGCACTCCGATACCGTCGCCCGCCTGGGCGGGGATGAGTTTGTGGTGATGCTGGTGGACTTGGCTTCCGACGAAAAGCAGGCTGCCTGGATGGCCGAGCGCATTGGCGAAAAAATCCTGGCCCGCATCCATGCCCCCTGTGCCATCAACCAGCGGGTCATCCGCTCGGCTGGCAGCATGGGCATGTGCTTGTTCCTGGGTGAAAAAATCTCCATCGACGACCTGTTCAAGCGCGCCGACATTTCGATGTACCAGGCCAAGGCCGGTGGTCGCAATTCGCTCCAGTTCTTTGATCCCGAGATCCAGGCAGCACTGGAGCAACGCATGGCACTGGAGTCGGAGCTGCACGAGGCCTTGAACGGCGATCAGCTGCGTCTGTACTACCAGATGCAGGTGGACAGTGACCGGCGCGTCATGGGCGCGGAAGTGTTGATTCGGTGGGAACACCCCCGCCTCGGATTGGTTGCGCCCGACGCCTTCATCCCGATTGCCGAAGAGTCCGGACTGATCGTGCCCATCGGCGAGTGGGTGTTGCGCATGGCATGCGAACAGCTTGCTGCCTGGCAGCAGCATCCGGTGGCACAGGCCTTTGTGTTGTCGGTGAATGTCAGCGCGCGCCAGTTCCGTCAACCTGATTTTGTGGAAACCGTGCGACGCTTGCTGGCCACTACAAAGGTAGCCCCGTCGCGCCTGAAGCTGGAGTTGACCGAGAGCCTGGTGCTGCACAACGTTGCCGATACCGTCGTCAAGATGCGCGAACTCAATGCCATGGGGCTGGAGTTTTCCATGGATGACTTTGGTACCGGCTATTCCTCTTTGGCGCACCTGACCAATCTTCCGATACAGCAACTCAAGATCGACCGCAGTTTCGTGCGCAACATCATGCACAGCCACAACGATGCGGTCATTGTGCAGACCATTATCGGCATGGCCAGCACGCTGGGTGTCGCCGTCATCGCAGAAGGTGTGGAGACGCAGGAGCAACTCCGTTGCCTTGAGCAATTCGGCTGCATGGCCTACCAGGGTTTCCTGTTTGGCAGACCCCAGCCTTTGGCCGAGTTTGAAGCCCTGGTCCTGGAGGATGCTGACCCAGCCATGCGGGTGGGTTGGGGTTCTGGGTTCGAGGTGATGCAGTACGCAGGCCAGTCGGCTGCATCCGTATGGTTTATGGGGAGAGTGCAATGAACAAATTCAAGATATCCACCCGTCTGTTGATTCTGATCGGCCTGATGTCGGCAATTCTGCTGGGCGTGGGGTTGATCGGTCTGACTGGCATTTCGCAGACCAACGATGCGCTGCGCAGCTCCTACGAAGAGCGACTGGTTCCTTCGACGCAGATTGCAGAAATCCAGCGTCTTCTGTTGCGCAACCGGTTGGCCATTGCGACCGCGCTGGTAACACCGACTGCGGAAGTGATTGAAGCCAGCACGGCCGAAGTCGACAGCAACATCGCTTCCATCACAGCCATCTGGAAGGTCTACAACGCCAAGGAAATGACGGCGCAGGAACGGGTGCTGGCACAAACCTTCCTGGAGCATCGCACCCGTTTCGTCCAGGAAGGTCTGCGTCCTGCAATAAGTGCCTTGCGCGCCAACGACATGGACCTGGCACGCCGTACCGTGCTGGAAGCCGTGCGCCCGCTGTATGAGCCGGTCAACCATGACATCGGTGCGCTCATGCAATACCTGGTCAGCCAGGCCCGCAGTGACTACGAAGCGGCTCTTGCGCGCTACAACACGATTCGAACCTGGTCCGTACTGTCCATGGTGCTGGGCGTCGTGCTGGCCCTGGTCCTGGGTGTGGCCTTGATCCGTGGCATCAACCGTTCCCTGTTCCATGCCGTCGACGTGTCCAATGCGGTTGCGTCCGGCAACCTGCAGGGCAGCATCCTTGCCCACGGCCAGGACGAGGCGGCGCAGGTACTCAAAGCCCTGCAGTCCATGCAAAGCAGCCTGACCACCGTGGTGTCCGAGGTGCGCAATGGCTCCCACAGTGTGGCCTCGGCCAGTGCCCAGATCGAGGCCGGCAACCACGACCTGTCCTCACGCACGGTACAGCAGGTCACAGCCCTGCAACAGGCCGCGGCCTGTGTGGAGCAACTCAATGCCGACATGCTCACCAACGTGCAGAGTACCCGTGAAGCCAATGCCCTGGCAGCTGGCGCCTCGGCGGTGGCGACCCAAGGCGGAGTGGTGGTGTCCCAGGTGGTGGAGACCATGCGCGAGATCAACACCGCATCGCGCCGTATCTTTGACATCATCGATGTCATCGATGGCATTGCGTTCCAGACCAATATCCTGGCCCTGAATGCGGCGGTGGAGGCTGCGCGTGCCGGCGAGCAGGGCAGGGGATTCGCCGTGGTGGCCAGCGAGGTGCGGGCCCTGGCCGGTCGCAGTGCCCAGGCGGCCAAGGAGATCAAGGACTTGATCACAGCCAATGTCGACCGGGTGGACCACGGCACCTCCTTGGTGGACAACGCCGGCGCAACCATGAAAGAC
The DNA here is from genome assembly GCA_008015235.1 of Rhodoferax sp. Classification (GTDB taxonomy): domain Bacteria; phylum Pseudomonadota; class Gammaproteobacteria; order Burkholderiales; family Burkholderiaceae_C; genus Allorhodoferax. The sequence goes on from SSFF01000038.1 coordinate 13,309, forward strand.
ATTGTGGCGGCCATTGCCAAGGTGGCGACCATCATGGAGAGCATCAATCTGGCCAATCAGGAACAGGCCCAAGGGGTGCAGCAGGTGCATGTGGCCGTGAAAGAAATGGACCAGTCCACCCAACAGAACTCCGCCCTGGTGGAGGAAATGGCCGCCGCCGCCAGCAGCCTGAAGGCCCAGGCCCAGGCCCTGGTGCAAACCGTATCGGTCTTTACCTTGGGTCCGCAGGATCACCTGTTTGACAGCCTGGACATCGTGGACGTCCCTGCGGATTCGGGTCAGCGTGCCTTGGCCACACTGGGCGCTTGAAGCTTCAGCCAGCCAGCAGCTTGTGTACCAGGTCTCCCGCGGTGGAGGCCGTGTACTTGCGCATCAGGCGTGCGCGGTAGATCTCCACCGTGCGGTGGCTAATCCCGAGTGCCTTGCCGATGTGCTTGGAGGTCATGCCCTGCATCAGGTAGGCAGCCACCTCGCGTTCACGGGCGGTCAGCTCGGCTTTCACGGTGCGGTGGGCGCTCAGGTCTTCGAAGCACCAGATTCCGGCTTCGTGGGGGGCGTTCTGGTTCAGTGCACGCCCGGTCACGTGGCACCAGAATGCCTCGCCCTTGCAGCGCCCATCCAGCCGCTTCATGATGCGGTCGTCGGCGTAGGTGCCGCGCCGGTTCAGAATTGGGGCGATGCGCTCGCCCGTGCGCTCGAACTCGTCGGCGCTGGGGTACAGGATCTGAAACGACTGGCCGATGAGCTGGTCGCGGCTGGCGCCGAACATCTCGCACAGGTGCTGGTTGCAGTCCACCATGATGCGGTTGCGTGACAGGGCCAGGCCCACAGGGGCCATCTCGAAAGCCAGGCGGTAGTCGACATCGGTTTGGGGGCGTTCAGTCATCGGATGGGTTTCTACGAAAAACTACGTAACGACATAGGTAGCGAACGGTAGTATCGTACGACTTCCCAATTTGATGGAGACACCCCCGTGAACAAGATTTACCCCAGCGCCGCCGCGGCGCTTGAAGGCATCGTGCGCGATGGCCAGCTGCTGGCCGTCGGCGGCTTTGGCCTGTGCGGCATTCCGGAAGCACTGATCGACGCCTTGCGCGACACCGGTGCCAAGAACCTGACCGTCATTTCCAACAATGCTGGTGTCGACGGTTTCGGTCTGGGCAAGCTGCTGGAAACCCGCCAGATCAAGAAGATGATTTCCAGCTATGTGGGCGAAAACAAGGAGTTCGAGCGCCAGTACCTGGCCGGTGAGCTGGAGCTGGAATTCACCCCGCAAGGCACGCTGGCCGAGAAGCTGCGTGCCGGTGGCGCCGGCATTCCGGCCTTCTACACCCGCACCGGTGTGGGCACCATCGTGGCCGACGGCAAGGAGCTGCGCGAGTTCGACGGCCACACCTACGTGATGGAACGTGCCTTGTTGCCGGAAGTCTCCCTGGTCAAGGCGCACCGTGCCGACAAGTCGGGCAATCTGCAGTTCCGCTTCACTGCGCGCAACTTCAATCCGGCCGTCGCCATGGCCGGCAAGATCTGCGTGGTGGAAGTGGAAGAGATCGTGGAAACCGGGGCCATGGAGCCCGACAGCGTGCACCTGCCCGGCATCTACGTGCACCGCATCGTGCACAACCCCCATCCCGAAAAGCGCATCGAGAAGCGCACGATTACCGTACAGACCGAGAAGACAGGAGCTTGATCATGGCATGGACACAAGACCAGATGGCTGCGCGCGCAGCCAAGGAACTGCAGGACGGCTACTACGTCAACCTCGGTATCGGCATTCCCACCCTCGTGGCCAATTTCGTGCCTGACGACATCGAAGTCTGGCTGCAAAGTGAAAACGGCATGCTGGGCATTGGCCCATTTCCCACGGAAGACCAGGTGGACGCTGACCTCATCAACGCCGGCAAGCAGACCGTGACCACGCTCAAGGGCTCCAGCATTTTCGGCAGCCACGAGAGCTTCGCCATGATCCGTGGCGGCAAGATCAACCTGTCCATCCTGGGTGCCATGCAGGTCAGCGAAAAGGGCGACCTGGCCAACTGGATGATTCCTGGCAAGATGGTCAAGGGCATGGGCGGGGCCATGGACCTGGTGGCCGGCGTGAAGAACGTGGTGGTGCTCATGGAACACGTGGCCAAGAAGAAGGACGGCACGGAAGACATGAAGATCCTGCCCCAGTGCACCTTGCCGCTGACCGGTGTGGGCGTGGTGGACCGCATCATCACCGACCTGGCCGTCATGGACGTGACGCCCCATGGCCTGAAGGTGGTGGAGCTGGCACCTGGTGTTACCCGTGATTTCGTGCAATCCAAGACCGGTGTGACCCTGATCTGACCAACTGAGCTTGCACACCAAACCGCCCTGTCCGGGCGGTTTTTTTTGCCTTCTCGCAGGCCTTGGCAGGCTGCTGGCAAGGCCATAATGCACCCCGTGCGACAGCCATTGCTGTGCATCGGTAGGCATAAGAGACATGGCAGGGAGAGCGAGCGTGTTCCGAATTTCATTCATTGACCAGTGGGTCTGCCACTTGTCCCGTATGGGGCAGGGGTTGGCGGCATGACTGCGATTCCGGAGCGGGCCGACCAGATCCGGGTTGCTTCGTACATCGGCCTGGTGGTCGGTTTCCTTTTCGCTGTATTCAACATGCTGACCCCAGGCATGTTCGCCCTGGGGGCCACGGAGTTGGTGGCCGTGTTGTTTTTCGTGGCGCCCGCCGCGGTGCTGTGCCGGTCGGCCCACACCATGGATCTGGCGGAAAACCTGCTCCTGCTGGCCACGTTCACCATCTTTGGTGCCTTGATCATCTTTGGTGGCATCGGTGGAACCGGCATGTTCTGGGTGTTCACGGTCCCCTTTCTCGCTTTCTTCGTCAAGGCACAGCGCACTGCCTGGGTCTTCAGTCTGGGGTTTTTGCTGCTGGCCGTGCTGTACCTGTTCGGGGTCGCACCGCATTGGGGTTCGGCCTACCCGTACACCACGGTGCAGGCCACCCACTTTCTGCTGGCCCTGGCCTTTTATACCGGGCTGGCGGCCGCCTTCAACCACATTCGCACCCGCTACGCCCAGCAGCTGCAGAAGGCCAAGGAGCGGGCCGAGGAGGACGTGGTCAACAAGTCGCGTTTCCTGGCCGCCGCCAGCCACGACCTGCGCCAGCCCTCCCATGCACTGGGCCTCTTCGTGGCCCGACTGACGCAAGTACCCCAGTCCGACGAATCGCGGGAACTGGTCCAGGGCGTGGAGGACTCGGTGCGTGCGCTGCAGCGCATGCTGGACGAATTCTTTGACTATTCCCGTCTGGGTCTGCCCACCATGGAAGTCAAGCCCATGGACTTTGCCATCGAGCATGTGCTGGCTCCTGTACGTGACAGCTTTGCCAGCCAGGCATTGGCCAAGGGCATTGGATTCACCGTGCCTACCAGCACGGCCTGGGTCCATGCCGATCCGGCGCTGGTGCAGCGTGTGCTCATCAATCTGGTGGCCAATGCCGTGCAGTACACCACCCACGGGCGGGTGTTGGTGGCCTGTCGCCCGGTTGCACAAGGGCGCAGCCTGCGCCTGCAGGTGTGGGACACCGGCATGGGTATCGCCCCGGAGTTGCAGGACAAAGTGTTCAGCGAGTTCTACCAGGTGGCCAACCCCGAACGCGACCGCGCCAAGGGCTTCGGGCTGGGTCTGAGCATCGTGCGCCTGGCTTGCCAGCGCGCCGGTTACCCGCTCGAACTGCACTCGCGCACAGGCCGTGGGTCCTGCTTCTCTGTCACCTTGCCGATGGTGCCAGCGCCTGTGCGCTCGGTGCACACAACACCGGTGTCCCCGGCCCCGGCAGAGACTGGCGAAAGCTACAACAGCCTGCTGTCCCGCAAAGTGCTGCTGCTGGAAGACGATCCGCTGGGAGGCGCTGCCGAACAGCACCTGCTGCAGGGGTGGGGATGTACCGTGGAAAAGGTGGCCAACGCCGAGGCCGCCTTGCAGTGCGTGCGCCAGGGCTTTACCCCCAACCTGCTGATCAGCGACTACCGTCTGCCCGGGGGGCACGATGGGATGGAGGCCATTGCCATGGTGCGGGCCGAAGTGGGGCCGATACCGGCCTGTCTGGTCAGCGGCGATACCGATCCATCGGTACGCGCGCGCGCGGCAACGCTGGGCATTCCGTTGTTGCAGAAACCGGTGCGTCCGGCCAAGCTGCGCGCAGCCATGCGCCATTTGCTGCAAGCTGCAGCCGAGTCCGCCAAGGCGTCTTGATTTCATGCCAAATCAGGCATTTCCCCGCATATCCATTAAATAAGTAGCTACCAATTAGATAGCAAGCGGCTAGGGGCTACCAGCAAGCCTGCCCGTGTGGAAGTGCGGCCAGGCCCAGGTGTGCGGCCAGGGTCTGCCCCAGGTCGGCGAAGCTGCCGCGCAGCCCCAAGGCTTTTCCTTCGGGACAGGCCGGGCCGCCGAACAGCAGCGGCACATGTTCGCGCGTGTGGTCACTGCCGGGCCAAGTCGGGTCGCAGCCGTGGTCGGCGGTCAGGGCCAGTAGGTCGCCGGGGCGCAGCACGGCCAGCAGCTGGGGCAGGAAGCGGTCAAAGGCTTCGAGCGCATCGGCATAGCCAGCCACATCGCGCCGGTGGCCAAACAGCATGTCGAAGTCCACCAGGTTGGTGAACACCATGCCACCCTCCGGGCAATCGGCCAGTGCCGCCAGGGTCTGCTGGCACAGGGCGGCGTTGTCGGGCGCCTTGCGCAGGTGGGTCACGCCACGGTCGGCAAATATGTCCTTGATCTTGCCCACGGCATGCACTTCACGCCCAGCTGCCACCAGGCGGTCGAGCAGGGTGTCGCCCGGAGGTGGTGTGGTGATGTCGCGCCGGTGGGCAGTGCGCTGGTAGTGGCCGCTGCTGCCCACGAATGGGCGGGCAATGATGCGGGCGATGTTGGCCTCATTGAAGATCGGCTTGGCCTGGGCGCAGATGTCCAGCAGCCGCTCCAGCCCAAACGCTTCCTCGTGCGCTGCCACCTGGAATACGCTGTCCGAACTGGTGTAGCAGATCGGCCAGCCGGTGCGCATGTGTTCGTCGCCGAGCCGGGCAATGATTTCGGTGCCGCTGGCGTGGCAGTTGCCCAGCGTGCCTTCGAGGCCGCAGGCACTTAGCCAACGCTGCATCAGCGCAGCCGGGAATACCGATTCGCCAGCGGGCTTGGCCGGGAAATAGCCCCAGTCCACGGGCACGGGGCAGCCCATCAGCTCCCAGTGGCCGCTGGGCGTGTCCTTGCCAGCGCTCACTGGGGCGGCAGCACCGTACGCTCCGCTGGGGGCGGCTACGGCAGGTAGGCCTGCGGGCCACAGCCCGCTGGCCGCGTGCAGCACCTGGCCCAGGCCCAGCTGCATCAGGTGGGGCAGTTGCAGCGGGCGGCCCTGGTCGGCGCACCACTGGGCAATGTGGCCGAAGGTATTGGCGCCGCTGTCGCCGAAGCGTGCCGCGTCGGGCGCAGCGCCGACGCCGAAAGAGTCCAGAACAATGACGATGGCACGTGCCATGGCTTACTTTCGAATGGTTTCTATCAATACCGGCGCTGCCACGGGTGCGGCGTCGCCGATCTGGATGTGCTGCAGCAGTGCCTGGGCACAGGCCTGGGCCGCTGCGCTATTGGCGGCATGGACCACGGCCAGTGTGTCGCCAAGCGCCAGGCGCTGTCCCGTCTGCACAAAACCGGCCATGCCCACGGCATGGTCAATGGTGTCCGAAGCCACACGGCGCCCGCCGCCCAGAGCAATCAATTCCAGGCCGATGGCGCGCGTGGCCATGCCCGTGACCCAGCCCGCACGCGGGGCTTTCACCGTCAGCTGCACGGGTGCGCTGCGCAGGTAGCGTTGCGGCTGTTCGCAGAAGTCGGCGGGGCCGCCCAGGGCGGACACCATGCGGGCAAAGCGCTCCAGCGCGGCGCCGCTGCGTAGGGCTTCGTCCACGCGTGCCAGCCCGGTGGCGACATCGGGCACCAGACCGCCAAGGTGCAGCATCTCGGCACTGAGCATGCGCGTCACTTCCAGCAGGCGCGGCTCCTGGCGCTTGCCTTGCAGGAATTCCAGCGCCTCCTGCATTTCCAGTGCATTGCCCACGGTGTCGCCCAGCACCTGGTTCATGTCGGTGAGCCAGGCGCGGGTGGGTAGGCCTGCGCCGCAGGCCACGTCGACCAGCGAGTGCGCCAGCTCCTGCGCCATGGGCAGGGAATCGGCAAAGGCGCCGTTGCCCACTTTCACGTCCATCACCAGGCCTTGCAGACCGGCGGCGAGTTTCTTGGACAGGATGCTGGCGGTGATGAGGGGAATCGACTCCACCGTGGCGGTGACGTCGCGGATGCCGTACAGGCGCCGATCGGCCGGGGCCAGGTCGGCGGTCTGGCCGATGATGGCGCAGCCGGCGGTCTGCAGCGTGCTGCGCAGGCGCTCCAGGTCAGGGGCTGTCTGGTAGCCGGGAATGCTGTCGAACTTGTCGAGCGTGCCGCCGGTGTGGCCCAGACCGCGACCGGAGATCATGGGCACATAGCCGCCACAGGCCGCCACGATGGGCCCGAGCATGAGGCTCACCTTGTCGCCCACGCCGCCGCTGGAGTGCTTGTCCAGCACCGGGCCGTCGAGCCCCACCTGCGACCAGTCCATGACCCGGCCCGAATGCGTCATGGCCCGGGTCAGGTCCACCTTTTCCGCCGCCGTCATGCCGCGCAGGAACACGGCCATGGCCAGGGCGGCGCACTGGCCTTCGCTCCAGCTGCCATCGGCCAGGCCTTGCACAAAGGAGTCGATCTCGGCCGTGTGCAGCGCGTGGCCGTCGCGTTTGCGGCGGATGATTTCCTGGGCCAGCATGGGCGTGCGTCCTTCTTCAGTACGTGCCAGCCGCTGCCGGGGCTGCGCCGCCCTGGCCGGAGAGCAGGGCTTCGATGTCGGTCAGCACGCTGCTGGCGCCGATGCGAAAGCGTTGTGGTGTCAGTGCCTGGGGGCCCAAAATCTCCTGCGTCAGCCACAGGTAGGCTGCAGCATCGGCCACGGTGCGGATGCCGCCCGAGGGCTTGAATCCCACACGGTCGCGCAGCTGCGCGTCCTGGGCAATGGCGTTGAGCACCACGCGCGCGGCCTGCGGGGTGGCGCTGGTGGCGGTCTTGCCGGTGCTGGTTTTCAGGAAGTCGGCGCCGCAGTCCAGGCTGATGCGGCAGGCCAGCGCAATGGCTGCTTCGTCGCGCAGTTCACCGGTTTCCATGATGACCTTCAGGCGCAGCCCCGCGCTGGCCTTGCGCACCGCTTGCAGCAGCTGCGCCGGGCCTGCGCTGTCGCCGCTGAGCAGCTGGCGCCAGGGCAGCACCACGTCCACTTCCTGGGCACCGGCCTGCACGATCTCGGCGGTGTCGCGCACGGCGCGTTCGATGTCGGTGCTGCCATCGGGGAAATTGGCCACGGCCGCCACGGCGATGCTTGCTGGCACGTGGGCGCGGGCAAAAGCCGCCAGGCGTGGCCACACGCACACGGCCGCCACGTTGCCGTGCGGCCCCTGGGCGCGCTGGCACAGGCGGGCAATGTCGGCCTCGGTGTCGGCATCGTTGAGGCTGGTGAGGTCCAGGCACTCCAGCGCCTTGGCAGCGCTGGCGCTCAGGTTGGTGATCCAGTCGGTGGGGGTGTTCATGCGACGGTGCTTTCCAGTTGCAGCCCGGCAATCACGGTGGCCAGCAGGCTGCTGGCGCGGCTGCTTGCAGCCTGGGCTTGTTGCAGGGTGTGGGCGTGGCTCAGGCTCTCAGTAGACAGCCCCGCGCCCATGTTGGTGATGAGGGACAGGGCCAGGACTTTCAGGCCCATGTAGCGCGCCAGGATGGTCTCGGGGACGGTGCTCATGCCCACGGCGTCGGCCCCCAGGACCTGGGCCATGCGGATTTCGGCCGGGGTCTCGAAGTGTGGGCCGAAGAACCAGGCGTACACGCCCTGGTGCAGTGGTTGTTCCTGTTGCGCTGCGATCAAAAGAGCCTGCTGGCGCAGGCCGGGGTCGTAGGCATCGGCAAGGCCGACAAAGCGTTCCGAGCCGTTCTCGCCCACCAGGGGCGAGCGCTGGGGCAGGTTCAGGTGGTCGGTAATGACCATCAGGCTTTGCGGTGGTATATGGCTGCGCACGCTGCCTGCGGCATTGGTCTGTACCAGCACGCGGCAGCCCAGCGCCTTCAGGGTTTGTAGCGGCAGCTTCATGCCGTCCACGGCGCCGGTCTCATACCCATGCTTGCGCCCGCTCATCACGGCCACTTTGCGCGCACCAATGCGGCCCAGCCACAGTTCGCCGCTGTGCCCGGCCACGGTGGCCTGTGGAAAGCCTTCGAGGTCGGCGTAGGCAATGCGCACGGGGTCGGTGATGTGCGCGGTCAGGCCGCCCCAGCCGGAGCCCAGGACGACGGCGATGTCGGGTTGAAAACCGGGCGCGCGGCTTTGAATGGTGGCGAGTGCAGTCATGGTGTCGTCGGCAGGTGGTCGGGGCCAAAGCTGTGTGGCAGCAATTCGGCCAGGGTGTGGGTTGGGCCGGTCTCGGTTGGGCTGGCGGTGAAGATGGGGGTGTCGGGGCCACAGAACTCGCGCAGCCGCTGTCGGCAGCCGCCGCAGGGCGTGATCCAGTGGCCGCCCGTGCCAACCACCGCCACGGCCCGGGCCTGGCGTCCACCGGCCAGCACCATGGCGGCCAGTGCCGCCGCTTCGGCGCAGGCGCCCTGGGGGTAGGCGGCGTTTTCGACATTGCATCCGGCGTGGATGTGTCCGTGCTCATCGAGCACGGCAGCCCCCACGGGGAACTTCGAATAGGGCGCATAAGCCTGGGTGCACGCGTGGCGTGCAGCCTCCAGAAGCGCCTGTTGCACAGGGTCCGGGGCCGACAGTTGGGAAGAACGCATCATGCATTCCATGATAACGGGTTGCCCCCATTTCGGGCACTTTGTATACAAAACGAGCGATTCGATGGCCTTGCCGGCGGCAAGGGTTGGCTTTGAACTTATCATCCCGACCCTGCCGCGCACCGCGCACGTCCCTACCCAGTTCCAGCATGCCCATCACAACCCTGGTCGAACCATCCGGTCTTATCGTCGCCGACCTGTCCGGTGTGCTGCAGCGCGAGGAGGTCGATACCGCCAAGCGGGAGGTGTTCGGCTATCTGATGACCCGTGGCGCCGGCCCCCTGCTCATGCATGTGCAAGAGGGTTTTGCAGGTCTGCAGAATCTGGTGCAGTGGGAGGACATCCCCGAAGACAAGTTCATCCAGCAGCACGTTACCCGGTTGGCCTTTGTCGGGGACTTGCGCTGGCGCGATACCGCCTTGCTCTTCTTCTTTCACAACATGGTGCCGTTCCAGATGGAGTATTTCCCCGAGGCGCAGTACGAGTTGGCGCTTGCCTGGCTGACCACGCCTTGAGGGCGCGGGTCAGACAGCCTCAGTGGGCGCCTGCCGCGGCATCGGCTGCGCCACCCGCCGGTGCACCAGCAGTCGGCGGGGCAGGGCGTGCTGGGCGCGCCAGCCACACCAGTGGAATGAGTGCCAGGAAGATCAGCGAGGAGGCAAAGAACACGTCGTTGGCGGCCAGCATGTAGGCCTGCTGGTCGACCATGCGATTGATCTGGCTCAGCGCCTGTTCGCTGTTCATGCCCGATGCCGCAAAGCCACTGAGCGCAGTGTTGGCCGCGCTGCTGCCGCGGTTGATGTACTCGGACAGCTGGGCGTGGTGCATGGCCGCACGGTCCTGCCACACGGTGATGGCGATCGAGGTGCCGAACGAGCCGCCGACCATGCGCGCAAAGCTGGATACCCCAGAGGCCGAGGGAATGCGCTGCGGTGGCAAACCACCGAGCGTAATGACCGACAGCGGAATGAAGAAGAAGGCCACGGCCACGCCCTGCACGATGGTGGGCACCATGATGGTTCCGAAGTCGGCCTGGGTGTTGAAGTGCGAACGCATGAACAGCACCAGCGCGAACACGATGAAGGCAAAGCTGGTCAGGGCACGCGGGTCAAGGCGCTGCACGTTCTTGCCGACGATGGGCGAGAGGATGATGGCGAACAGGCCCACCGGCGCCATCAGCATGCCAGCCTGCGTGGCGGTGTAGCCCATGAACTGCTGCAACCACAGCGGCAGCAGCACCAGGTTGCCCATGAACAGGCTGTAGGCCACCGACATGGCCACGGTGCCGGTCCAGAAATTGCGTATCTTGAACAGGCGCAGGTCCACCACCGGGTGCGCGTCGGTCAGCTCCCACACCAGGAAGAACGCCAGGCCAATGAGTGAGACCACGGCCAGGACGATGATCTCTCCGGAGTGGAACCAGTCCAGTTCCTTGCCGCGGTCGAGCATGATCTGCAGCGCACCCACCCACACCACCAAGAGCGCCAAGCCTATGCTGTCGATGGGCAGCTTCTGGGTGACCGATTCGCGCTTGCGGAAGATCGTCCAGGTGATGCCGGCTGCTGCCAGCCCCACGGGGATGTTGATGAAGAAAATCCAGCCCCAGTGGGTGTGGTCGGTGATCCAGCCGCCCAGCAGCGGCCCCATCACCGGCGCTACCAGCGTGGTCATGGCCCACATGGCCATGGCCATACCGGCCAGGGCCGGTGGGTAGCTGGAGAGCAGCAGGGCCTGGGCCAGCGGCATCATGGGGCCGGCCACAAAGCCCTGTGCGGCGCGCATGGCGATGAGCATGTTCATGTTCACGGCCAGGCCGCACAGCCACGAGGCCAGCACGAACAGCAGCACGCTCATGACGAACAGGCGCACCTGGCCGAATCGCTGCGACAGCCAGCCGGTGAGCGGCAGCGAGATGGCATTGGCCACGCCGAAGCTGGTGATGACCCAGGTGCCCTGGTTGGGGCTGACACCCAGGTCACCGGCTATGGCCGGTAGCGACACGTTGGCAATGCTGGAGTCCAGCACGTTCATGAACGTGGCGGCCGAAAGCGCAATGGTGCCCCACATGCGGGCCGAGCCCTGCAGCGGTGGGTGCACGATGTGGGTAGGGTGGCTCATGCTGGCTTCAGGGCTGGGCGCGGGCCGTGTTGCGGGCAATCACCTTACTGATCTCGGCATTGGCCGCCGCTTCCAGTGCAGCGTAGACGCCGGTCTGGGCAGGGGTGCTGGCGTGGCTCCCTTCGGCCAAGGTCTTGCCGCTCTGGTCGCGGGTGTCGACTTCGACTTCCATCGACAGGCCCACGCGCAGCGGGTTCTTGGCCAGTTCCTCGGCGTCCAGCGCAATGCGCACGGGCACGCGCTGCACCACCTTGATCCAGTTGCCAGTGGCGTTCTGCGCCGGCAGCAGGGCAAAGGCGGCACCGGTACCAGCGCCCAGGCCGGCCACGCTGCCCTTGAACTCGACCTTCTTGCCGTACAGGTCGGCGGTCAGGTGCACCGGTTGGCCGATGCGGATGTTGCGCAACTGCACTTCCTTGAAGTTGGCGTCGACCCACAGTTCGTTGAGCGCCACGACCGACATGACCGGCGTGCCGGCGGCAATGCGCTGGCCCAGCTGCACGGTGCGCTTGGCTACGTGGCCGTCCACGGGGGCGGGCAGCTCGGCGCGGTGCAGGGCCAGGTAGGCCTCGCGCACCTTGGCGGCGGCGGCCTGCACGCTGGGGTGGGACTCGATGGTGGTACCGGCGGTCATGGCCTGGTTGCCTGCCAGCTGCTGCTCGGCGGTCAGCACACCGGCCTTGGCAGCGGCCAGGGCGTTCTGGGCGGCGGCGAGTTGGCTCTGGGCGTGGTTCAGTTCCTCCTTGGACACGGCACCGTTGCCCGCCAGGGCCTGGCGGCGTTTCAGGTCGTCCGTGGCGCGCTCGATGTCGGTCTGGGCACGGGCAATGTCGTTCTGGCGCAGGGCGATCTGGGCACCCAGGGTGCTGTTGTTGGCGTACAGGGTGCGCACCTGGCGCACGGCCTGGCCCAGGTTGGCCTCGGCCTGGTCCAGCGCCACCTTGGCGTCGGCCGTGTCGAGCTTGACCAGGGTCTGCCCGGCCTTCACGAAGTCGGTGTCGTCAGCCAGGATGGCGGTGACGGTGCCGCCAATCTGCGGCGTGATCTGGATGACATTGCCCTGTACGTAGGCGTTGTCGGTAGCCTCAACGCGGCTGCCCACCACGTATTCGTAGCCACCAAAGGCCAGGCCGATCAGCACCACCACCGACAGCACGGTGAGGGCTTTCTTGCGGCGGGTGTTGGGGGCGGAGGCAGCGGGGGCCAAGGTGTCGGTTGCAGTGTTGGTCATGGTCGTTACGGTGTATTCGGATCGGTTCAATGGGGTGTTACTGCGCGGCACTGCTTGCTTGCGGCAGCGGGCCGCCCAGGGCGCGGATCAGCTGCACCTGGGTGTCGAGCACACGCGCCTGCAGGTCTACGGCGGCGCGGCGCTGGCCCAGGACGGCAGTCTCGGCACTGAGTACCTGCAGGTAGTTGCCCAGGCCGGCTTCAAAGCGCTGCAGGGCAATGCTGTAGGCCGCCTCGGCGCTGCGCTGGGCCTGTGCCTGCTCGGCCTGCTGCAGGGCGATGGCACGTTGGCTGGCCAATTGGTCACTCACGTCGCGCACGGCGTCGATCACCTGGGCGTTGTAGCTTTCCACGGCAGCGTCCAGGTCGGCGGTCTTGGCGCGCAGGTTGGCACGCAGGCGCCCGGCGTCGAAGACGGGTAAGCGAATGGCCGGGCCCACGCCCCATTGCTCGGACTTCACCGTGGTGAGCTTGTCCAGGCCAATGCTGGACCAACCGGCAAAGGCGTTGAGGTTGATGTTGGGGTAGAACTGGGTGCGGGCATGGGCCACGTCATTTGTGGCGGCTTCGATGCGGGCACGGGCTGCGGCCACGTCGGGGCGGCGGCCGATCACGTCGATATTAACTGTCGTGTCCGATGCTACTGTTTTGATAGTGGGTTGGGCAGGTTCTATGCGGGCTAGATCGCTATTTGGCTTGGAAACCAGGGCAGCGATGGCATTGCGTGCCAGGGTCTGCTGTTCGCGCAGCTGCTCGATCTGCAGGCGTGCGTCGGGTAGGGCGCTCTCGGCGGCGCGCAGTTCCATCTGGGTGTCGAGCCCGGCGTTCACACGGTCCTGCACCAGAAGCAGGGTCTGGGTGCGTTGGGCCAGGGCCCGCTCGGCAACGGAGAGCTGGGCCTGTATGCGGGCCAGCGCGAAGTACTGGCGGGTGAGGTTGCTGGCCAGCAGCATCCGCGCGGCAGCCAACTCGGCCTGGGTGGCACTCACTTGGCCCAGGGCGGCTTTCAGTGCAGCGTCGTACTTGCCGAAGAAGTCCAGCTCCCAGCCAGCGGTCAGCTGCAGCGTGCCGCTCTCGTAGATGTTTCCGGCCAGTGGCGCCGGTACAGCCCCAACAGCGGTGTATTTCTGGCGCGTGGCGTCCAAACCGGCGTTCACCTGGGGCAGGAGCGCGGCATCGGCTACGTCGCTGAAGGACTGGGCCTTGGCCACGCGCGCCTGGGCCAGGCGCAGGTTGGGGTTGTGGGCCAGCGCAGTTTCCACCAAGGCGTTGAGCTGGCTGTCGCCAAAGGACTGCCACCACGGGCTATCGTCCATGGCCAGCGGCGCAGTGTCCGCGGCCGTGTTGGCGCTGAGGGTCTTGGCGTCGATGGCCTGGGCCTTGGAAGGCGCGATACCGCTGGAGCTGGCGCAGCCAGCAAGCAAGGTCACGGCGGCCAGGGCTACGGCAGACAGGCCCAGGGAGAAAAGTGTGCGGTTCATTCAGGTGTTTCCTCGCTGGCATGCTGGGAGTTGTCCAGCACGCGGCGCAGCAGTTGTTTCAAAGTGGCAAATTCTTCGGCGCTGAACCCGGCCAGGGCACGGTTCTGAACCGCGCTCAGGGCATACGGAATGGCCTGTGCCGCCTGCGTGCCCGCGGGGGTGAGGCTGATGTTGACCACGCGGCGGTCGGTGTCGGAGCGCTGGCGCTGCACCAGACCCTTGGTTTCCAGGCGGTCGAGCAGGCGCGTCATGGCACCTGTGTCCATGTGGCACACGCGGGCCAGTTCGGCCACGGTGGAGGCGTGGCGGTTGTAGATCTTGAACAGCGGCACCCACTGGGCGTTGGTCAGCTCGGTGTGTGCCAGTTCGGCTTCGACCTGGGTGGCGATGCTGGTGAGGATCTGCCGCATCAGAAAACCCACGCTCTGTTCGGGCGTGTAGTTCAGCGGGTCGTAGAACTGGGCGGGTAGGGGCGCGCCGGTAATTGGCTTTTTTGGCATGGCGGCGATTATATAGTTGCCTAGGCAAATAAAGCTTAGGCAGATAATTGTTGGAGGGGTTGTGGGGTTTTGTTGTTGACTGTTTTCGTCTGCCCTGGTGGGCGGGCCATGTCGGGATGTGCGCCCGACAGCGCACTCACTTTCTCTTGCTTCGCCAAGAGAAAGTAAGCAAAGAGAAGGCGACCCCGCTGTCTGCGTCCCCGGTGCGCCGGGCGCACCGGGGCAACCTGCGGTGCTTCGGAAGCAACGGGGTCTGGCTAAAACTCGCCCTGCGGGCTCAAACAGTCGCCAGCCCTGATCCGTTGCTTCCTGCGCTCCTCGGCGCAGCCAGAAGGGGATAGGGGAGAGTCACGCGCCATCGCTTCGCTCGGCGCGGGTGTTATCGTTAGGTTGCCGAGACTTCAGCTTTGCAGCGGAAGGAGTCATTGCCTGGTCAGCAAGAAGTTCACAAAGCTACGACGCTATAGTGCACGCGAACAATGAAGCGCTACAACGCACCCAAGGTGCATTGCACGAAAAATGGAATGCCGGGTTTCATGAATAATTTATACCTGTACATTATTACAGTACATAGGCCGCCAGCCCAATGTTCAAGCGGGTTTCAGGCTTTTCCAGAAAAGTATGTATCGGTGGACTCCGGATGTATCCACCGTGTTTTGCCGTCTACATTACGTTAGAACCCATGAATTGGCTCCGATCACGTCTCGCACGTCTCTTTGAAGGTGGTCTCTATGCACTAGAGGCTGCTGTAGGCTTCGGGCTCGTGTCAGGCGCTGCTCTCGTTAGCGCATTAGGGCAGTTCGTTCTCGGGGGTATCCTGGCCGTTTTTGCCATCTGTGTTTTCCTGCGTATCAAACGGCTTCGTAAAAAACGCTCGCTATCTCCCCAAAACACCTAGCGCTCCATCCATGCAAATCGCATTAATCACTACCGTTTCGCTAGCGAGCGCCGCTGGTTCTAACATTACGTATATGGACTCCCCCCCAACGGCAAGAGGCTGATCGATAGTTTGGCTGTTGGGGAAGCGCCTGCAGTCGTATATCCGGCATCTGGTGTGGGATCGTCGATGTCCCGTGCCGACATGGAATCTGCGTCACCGAAGCGCCACACGCTACAAGCGGCTGCAAATGAGCCGGAAGAGTTATCGGCGACAGTCGGTGTGGGGTGACCCTATTGGCCATGATGGTCGATCAATCTCGTCACAAGCGTGGATGGGTGTTC
>SSFF01000027.1 GCA_008015235.1 Rhodoferax sp.
ACCGGACAGTGCGCCGGGCTGGGTGTCGCGTTGCAGCGCCATCACGCCGGGGGCGCCATGCGCGCTGGTGGCGACCAGCGTCAGGCGCAGGTCGGTCAGCGTGTCCTGCCAGACCTCGCGGTAGGCCGAGCGCCATTGCTGGCTGCCGATGTCGGGCGGGGGCTCGCCGTCGCCGTTGTCGCAGCTGCCGCCTTCCTGGATCTGGGAGAGCTGCACCATGAACTCCACGGTGCCGCCCACCGCCACCGTGGTGGGCGTCCGGGCGGTGAGGTCCAGATAGGGCTTGCCGGCCTGGGCCCCCAGCGTGACCAGGGCCAGAACTGTCGTCAGAACACTGGGGCGCATGGGTGTCTCCTCATGGTTGTTGGTGGGCACCGCCGCCAGCCGGCGGTACGGCCATGGCGACAATAGGCGCCATGGCCGCCAAGGACAAGACCCAATTCACCTGCAACGCCTGCGGCGCCAGCAGCGCCAAGTGGCTGGGCAAGTGCCCCGGCTGCGGCGAATGGAACACGCTGGAAGAGACCATCGCCGAGGCCAGCGGCGCCGCGCGCCACCGCTACCAGAGCCTGGCCAGGACCCAGGCGGTGACCACGCTGTCGGAGATCGAGGCGGCCGAGGTCGAGCGCACGCCCACCGGCCAGCCCGAGCTGGACCGGGTGCTGGGTGGCGGCATCGTCGAAGGCGGCGTGGTGCTGATCGGCGGCGACCCCGGCATCGGCAAATCGACCTTGCTGCTGCAGGCGGTGGATTCACTGCAACGCACCGGTAAACAAACGCTTTACGTCACAGGCGAAGAGTCGGGCGCCCAAGTCGCCCTGCGCGCCCGGCGCCTGGGCCTGGACCACAGCCAGGTACCGGTGTTGGCCGAAATCCAGCTCGAAAAGATCCTCGCCACACTCGACTCCAAGCGCCCACAGGTCGCCGTCATTGACTCGATCCAGACGGTCTATTCGGACCAGCTCACCTCCGCCCCCGGCTCGGTGGCCCAGGTGCGTGAATGCGCGGCCCACCTGACCCGTGCAGCCAAGGCCAGCGGCACAGCCATCGTGCTGGTCGGCCATGTCACCAAGGAAGGGGCGTTGGCCGGCCCGCGCGTGCTGGAGCACATGGTGGATACGGTGCTGTACTTTGAAGGCGACACCCACAGCCCGTTCCGGCTGATCCGCGCCATCAAGAACCGCTTCGGTGCCGTCAACGAAATCGGCGTCTTCGCCATGACCGAAAAAGGGCTCAAGGGCGTCTCCAACCCCAGTGCCATCTTCCTGAGCCAGCACGCCGAGCCGGTGCCCGGCAGCTGCGTCATGGTCACGCTCGAAGGCAGCCGCCCCATGCTGGTGGAAATCCAGGCCCTGGTGGACGGTGGTGGCCCGAGCCCCCGGCGCCTGTCGGTGGGGCTGGAGCGCGACCGCCTGGCCATGCTGCTGGCCGTGCTGCACCGCCACGCTGGCGTGGCCTGCCAGGACCAGGACGTGTTCGTCAACGCCGTGGGCGGTGTGCGCATCAGCGAACCGGCGGCCGACCTGGCCGTCATGCTGTCCATCACGTCGAGCCTGCGTGGACGACCGCTGCCCAAGGGCTTCATCGCGTTTGGCGAAGTCGGCCTGGCCGGCGAAGTCCGACCCGCGCCGCGTGGTCAGGAGCGTCTGAAAGAAGCCGCGAAGCTGGGCTTCGAGGTGGCCATCGTGCCCAAGGCCAACGCCCCCAAGAAACCCATCGACGGGCTCACCATCCACACGGTCGAGCGCATCGACCAGGCCATGGAAATCGTGCGCGGCTTGGGCTGATCCCCAAGCCCGACCACTGACGCCCACCAGCACACCCGGTGCGCCCACTGGGAAATCGGGTTTAAGACTGTCTTAATTTGCGGGGCGTACTGTTCGCTCCATGGAACGCAACCCATGGAGGAAACCACAATGACACCCCGTTTTCGCACCACCGCATCCGCACTGCTGGCCGGACTCGCACTTGGCTTGGCAGCTACCAGCAGCCTGGCTGCCACCCCGGCCGAGATGGCCGCCGCCTACAGCGCCCAGGCAGGCACCGCCGCCAGCGCTGCCCGCGGCCAGGAGTTTTTCACCAGCAAGCACGGCAAGGACTGGAGCTGCGCCAGCTGCCACACCAGTACGCCCACTGGCCAAGGCAAACACGCGGCCACCGGCAAGCTGATCATGCCCCTGGCACCGGCCGCCAATGCCGAACGCTTCACCGACAACGCCAAGACCGAAAAATGGTTCCGTCGCAACTGCAATGACGTCGTTGGCCGCGAATGCACACCCGGTGAAAAAGCCGACGTGCTGGCTTGGCTCATGGGTCTGAAGAAATAAGGAGCGCCCCATGACGTATCGCACCCCACTCCTGTATCTCGCACTGGGCCTGGGCAGCACGCTGGCCCTGGCCGACGGCTCCACCCGCCTGACCACCGACAACGCGAAATTCCAGCAGGAATGCGCTTCCTGCCACACCCCGTATGCACCGGGCTTGCTGCCCGCAGCGTCGTGGCAACGTCTCATGGGCAAGCTGGACAAACACTATGGCACCGACGCATCCCTGGACGCCGCCAGTACCCGTGAAATCGGGCAGTGGCTGCAAGCGAATGCCGGCACCTACCGCCGCGTCAGTGAGGAGCCACCACAGGACCGCATCACCAAATCGGCCTGGTTCCTGCGCAAGCACCGTGAGGGCGAGGTACCGGGGGATGTGTGGAAACGCCCTGCAGTCGGCAGCCCCGCCAATTGTGGAGCCTGCCACACCAATGCTGCACAGGGCAATTTCAACGAGCGCGAAGTGCGCATTCCACGCTGAACGGGAGGCACCATGACCACCGACACCACCAAAATCCTGGTCTGGGACGCCCCCGTGCGCGTGTTCCACTGGCTCATGGTTCTCTGCTTTGCCGGTGCTTTTGTGACCTCCGAAAGCGAACGCTGGCAGCTGGTGCACATCACATTGGGCTACACCATGGCAGGCCTCATCGCCTTTCGGGTGATGTGGGGGCTGGTGGGCACGCGCTACGCGCGCTTTGTCCAGTTCGTGCGTGGACCCCAGGCCGTGGGACGGTACCTGGCTTCGCTGGCCACGGCACGCCCCGCGCACCACACCGGGCACAACCCCGCAGGTGCATTGGCCATCGTGCTGATCCTGCTGGCAGGCGCCGCGCTGACGGCCAGCGGATGGGCCAACTACAACGACTTGGGAGGCGACTGGGTCGAGGAACTCCATGAAGTGCTGGGCAATGGCATGTTGCTGCTGGTGGGCGTGCATATTGCCGGCGTGGTGGTATCCAGCCGCCTGCACCGCGAGAACCTGGCACGCGCCATGGTCACCGGTCGCAAGCAAGGTGCTCCCTCCGAAGGTATTGCCCGCTCGTTTGCCTGGCTGGCCGCTGTGCTGCTCGCCGTGGTGCTGGCATTCTGGTGGAGTCAATGGCGCAGCGCACCGCAGCCCGCGGACGAAGCGCGGCTGACGCCGCCTGCGGCGTCGGTCGCAGTTGCCACTGTGTCATGATGGTCCCCATGGATTGGAGTGAGCATGCGCATCCTCTTGGCTGAAGACGACCCTATCCTGGGTGATGGCCTGCGTGCCGGCTTGCGCCAGCAGGGCTTTGCAGTCGACTGGGTGCGCGACGGTCATGCCGCCGAACGCGAAATACTCGCCGGCGGTTTCGAGGCCGCGGTACTGGACCTGGGACTGCCAATGAAGGACGGCATGGACGTGCTGCGCACCCTGCGCGAACGCCGCTGCAGCCTCCCGGTGCTGGTGCTGACGGCACGCGATGCCATACCTGACCGCATCAGGGGGCTGGACACCGGGGCCGACGACTATGTGGTCAAGCCGGTGGACCTGCACGAACTTGGCGCCCGCCTGCGTTCACTCATCCGCCGCGCCCATGGCAACCTGCAGCAAACACTGGAGTGTGGCCCCATCTCTCTCGACGTGGCCGCCCGCCTGGTGCGCTACCAGGGCGAAACGGTACAGCTGTCGCAACGTGAATACGACCTCCTGCACGCCCTCATGCGCAGCAGTGGCCGGGTACTGACCCGCGAGCAGCTGGAGCAGCAGCTGTACAGCTGGGGCTTCGAGGTGGACAGCAACGCCATCGAAGTACATATCCACCACCTGCGCAAGAAACTGGGGCCCCAGTCCATTCAGACCGTGCGCGGGGTGGGGTACACCATGCCCACCACACTGCCCGAGGCTCAGTCTTGAAAACCGCCACCCATTCCATCCAGAGCCGCCTGCTGGCCAGTGTGCTGGGGCTGATGGCGGTGATCTGGATGGTTTCTGCAGCGATGATCTGGGTCGACACCAGCCACGAACTGGACGAGCTGCTGGATGGCCACCTGGCCCAGGCCGCGGCCCTGCTGGTGGCCCAGCAAAGCCAGGCCGAAGGCGATGAGGACTACCCGGCCGATGCGCCCACACCCCATAAGTACGCCCCACGCGTGGCCTTCCAGGTGTTCCACAACGACGAGCTGACCATGCGTTCGTCGAACGCGCCGCTGGCCCCATTGAGCACACGGGAACGCGGCTTCGACACCGTCGAGGACCAGGAGGGCCATGACTGGCGCATCTTCGTCACACCGGGCGCCGAGCCCGATGTGCGCGTGCTGGTGGCCGAGCGCATGGGGGCACGCCGCTCCATCCTGGAAGCGGTAGCACGCAGCGTGTTGCTGCCGCTGGGCCTGGCCCTGCCGGTACTCGCGCTGGCACTGTGGTGGGCCGTGCTGCGCGGACTGCGGCCTCTGCGGGCCTTGCGCCAGGCCCTGGAAGAACGCCAACCCCAGTCGCTGGCGCCGGTGCACCTGCCCGACATGCCGCTGGAAATGCAGCCGATGGTGCAGGCCCTCAACAGCCTGATCGACCGCATGGCACAGATGCTGGAGTCCGAGCGCCGATTCACCGCCGACGCCGCCCACGAGCTGCGCACGCCGATTGCCGCCATCCGCATGCAGGCCCAGGTGGCGCTGGGTGCTGTGGGCGACGACGCAGCACGCACTCATGCGCTGCAGTACACCCTGGCGGGCTGTGACCGCGCCACCCGCGTGGTGGAGCAGCTGCTGGTGCTGGCCCGGCTGGAGACCCAGCAGGGCACCCCGGCGGGCTGCGATGCCACCCCGGTGGTGCGCAACATCGTGGCCGAACTGGCACCCACCGCGCTGGCCCGCAGCCAAACACTGGAGCTGGAGGCCCCTGGCCCCTGCAGATTGGCCGTGAACGACGCCATGCTGGGCATGCTGGTACGCAACCTGGTGGACAACGCACTGCGCTACAGCCCCGACAACGCCACCGTCAGGATCCGCTTGCAGCAGCTCGCCCAAGGCGTGGTGCTGCTGGTGGACGACAGCGGCAGCGGCATGGACGATGCCGCCATGCAGCGCCTGGGTGAGCGCTTCTTCCGGGTGCTGGGCACCCAGCAGAGCGGCAGCGGCCTCGGCTGGTCCATCGTGCGCCGCATCGCCCAGGTACAGGGCGCCAGCACGGCGGTACAGCGCTCGCCCGAATTGGGCGGCCTGCAGGTTCGGATTACCTGGCCGTCACCTTAAAATGGGCGGTTTCGGGCCTTCGCCGGGCAGGCGGCCTGTGGACCACCATTTTTGAGGAAATTCTGATGAGCGTTCTTCCCACTTCCATGTCTGATCGTGACGGCAAAATCTGGATGGACGGCCAGATGGTGGACTGGCGCGACGCCAAGATCCATGTGCTGAGCCACACCCTGCACTACGGCTGCGGCGCCTTTGAAGGGGTGCGCGCCTACAACACGGCCAACGGCACCGCCATCTTCCGCCTCGAAGAACACACCGAACGCCTGTTCAACAGCGCCAAGATTTTGCGCATGGCCATCCCCTTCACCAAAGAACAAGTGAACGATGCCCAAAAGGCCGTGGTGCGCGAAAACAAGCTGGAAAGCTGCTACCTGCGCCCGCTGACCTGGATCGGCGACAAGAAACTGGGTGTTTCGCCCAAGGGCAACACCATCCACCTGATGGTCGCTGCCTGGGCCTGGGGCGCCTACCTGGGTGAAGAGGGCCTGAAGCGCGGCATCCGCGTCAAGACCAGCAGCTACACCCGCCACCACGTCAACATCACCATGACGCAAGCCAAGGCGGTGAGCAACTACACCAACTCCATTCTGGCCAATATGGAAGCCACCGACGACGGCTACGACGAAGCCATGCTGCTGGACTCTTCCGGCTTCGTGTCCGAAGGCGCAGGCGAGAACCTGTTTGTCATCAAGAACGGCGTGGTCTACACCCCCGACCTGTCCGCTGGAGCCCTCAACGGCATCACCCGCAACACCGTGTTCCACATCTGCAAGGACCTCGGTCTGGAAGTGGTGCAAAAGCGCATCACCCGCGACGAGGTCTACATCTGCGACGAAGCCTTCTTCACCGGCACTGCCGCCGAAGTGACGCCCATCCGCGAACTCGACCGCATCACCCTGGGTGCTGGCAGCCGCGGCCCGATCACCGAGAAAATCCAATCGGCCTTCTTTGACATCGTCAACGGCCGCAATCCCAAATACGCCCACTGGCTCACCCCCGTGGCCGCCTGATTCATATTTACTGGAGTCCCCCATGTCGTCCAACACCATTGAACTGTCGGCCAAAGACCTCAACCGCGAAGGCGGCGTCTACTGCCCCAGCCCCCTGGCTTCCATGAAAACCTGGGACACCCACCCCAAAGTGTTCCTGAACGTGGCCCGCCACGGCCACGCCAGCTGCCCTTACTGCGGCACCGAGTACAAGCTCAAGGCCGGTGAAACCGTGGCCGCCCACCACTGAACGGGTGAACACACTGCCACCGCCGGACACGGCCCTGCAACAGGCGCCGGTACCGACCCAAAACAGCCTGGTGATCGCCCCGCAATGGATTGGCGACGCCATC
The DNA here is from genome assembly GCA_008015235.1 of Rhodoferax sp. Taxonomy (GTDB): domain Bacteria; phylum Pseudomonadota; class Gammaproteobacteria; order Burkholderiales; family Burkholderiaceae_C; genus Allorhodoferax. The sequence goes on from SSFF01000027.1 coordinate 6,889, forward strand.
ATGACCGAACCGCTGCTGCGGCGCTTGGCCGCGCGCGGCGAAGTGCTGACGGTGGTGGCCCTGCCCTGGGTGGCTCCGGTCTACCGCGCCATGCCCCAGGTGGCCGAGGTCATCGAAGCGGCATTTGCCCATGGCGGCCTGCAGTGGGGCGCGCGGCGTGCGCTGGCACGCCAGCTCCAAGGGCGTTTTGACAACGCCTATGTCTGCCCCAACTCCTTCAAGAGTGCCCTGGTGCCCTGGTGGGCAGGCATTGCGCGGCGCGTGGGCTACCTGGGCGAGTTCCGCCACGGGGTGCTGACCGAAAAGCTGCCCAACCCGATTGAGCGCGGCGCCATGGTGCCGTTTTACTCGGCCCTGGCGGGCAACGCGCCGGAAGTGGACGAACAGCCGCGGTTGCAGCTCACCGTCGAGCAGGTGATCGGCACATTGGCCACGCTGGAGCTGCGGCGCAACGGTTATTTCGTGGTGGCCCCGGGCGCCGAATACGGCCCGGCCAAGCGTTGGCCCGCCAACCACTTTGCCACCCTGATCCGCCAGCTACCGGCACCGGCGGTGCTGCTGGGCTCGGCCAAGGACGCCGACGTCTGCGCCCAGATCACCGCTGACGTGAACCGCCACATGCCGGGCCAGTGCAACAACCTGGCCGGAAAGACCTCGTTGGACCAGGCGCTGGGCGTCATTGCGGCGGCCCGCTGCGTCATCAGCAACGACTCCGGGCTCATGCATGTGGCCGCCGCCCTGGGCGTGCGCCAGGTGGCCATCTTTGGTTCTTCCAGCCCCGAGCACACACCACCCCTGAGCCCGGTGGCCCAGGTGCTGTGGCTCAAGAACGACCGCAGCCACCAGCCGCCGCTGGACTGTGCGCCCTGCTTCAAGCGCAGCTGCCCGCTGGGGCACACACGCTGTCTGGAAGACATACAACCCGCGCGCGTACTGCGCGTGCTGCAGACCGCTGGCGTGCTCTGAACAACGCAGTCGGTGCATGCACCCTGCCGACACTGGGAGTTGCCCCGTATTTTTCTGTGTGATTGGCACCTGCTGGGGTATCATTTTGAGCTTGCCGCGTCGTGGCAAGCCCCTTTTTATTCCCTCTGTGCAAAAGGACTGATCGCAATGGCCCAACGTTTGAAGAAACTCGGTGTATCCCTGGCAGTGGCTGGTACAGCCATGCTGGCCACATTCGGCGCCCACGCTGCCGACGCCTCCAAGGTGCTCAACATCTACAACTGGTCGGACTACATCGCGGACGACACGATCAAGAACTTTGAAAAAGAGTACGGCATCAAGGTTCGCTACGACAACTACGACAACAACGAAATCCTGCACGCCAAGCTGGTAGCTGGCAAGACTGGCTATGACATCGTGGTCCCTGGCGCCCACTTTGCCAAGACCCAGATCGAAGGCGGCCTGCTGCAAAAGCTGGACAAGTCCAAGCTGACCAACTGGGGCAACCTGGACAAGGGCCTGCTGGAGCAGCTCGCCAAAGTCGACCCGGGCAATGAGCACCTGGTGGACTGGATGTGGGGCTACGTCACCGTGGGCATCAATGTCAACAAGGTCAAGGAAGCACTGGGTTCTACCCCCATGCCCGACAACGCCTGGGACCTGCTGTTCAAGCCCGAGTACGTGAGCAAGTTCAAGAAGTGCGGCGTGAGCGTGCTCGACTCTGCCTCGGAAGTGGTGCCTGCAGCACTGCTGTACGCCGGCAAGAACCCCTTCAGCAAGGACGCTGCCGACTATGAAGCTGCCGCTGGCGTGCTCAAGGCCATCCGTCCCTATGTGACCCGCTTCTCGTCCTCCGGCTACATCGAGGAAATGGCTTCGGGCGCCACTTGCCTGGTGATGGGTTTCTCGGGCGACATCAACATCGCCAAGGACCGTGCCGCCAAGGCCAAGGGCAAGAACCCCGTGGTGATCGAAGCCCTGGTGCCCAAGACCGGTGCCACCATGTTCTTTGACACTATGGCCATCCCCAAGGACGCCAAGAACGTGGAGAACGCCCACCTCTTCATCAACTACATCCTGCGCCCCGAAGTACACGCGTCTTTGACCAACAAGGTGTTCTACGCCAACCCCAACGCCGCGTCCCTGAAGTTCGTGAAGAAGGAAGTGGCCGAGAACAAGACCATCTTCCTGGACGCCGCGGCCACCAAGACCCTGCACGCACCGGACGCTCTGCCCCAGAATATCCGCAAGGTACAAACCCGCACCTTCACCAACTTCAAGGCCCAGCGTTAATCACGCGTACTGCCTAGAAGCACGAAGCCCGCTCTTGAGCGGGCTTTTTTGTGGGGGAACGGTTGTGAGGCGTTGACTGATTCAGGCTGGAAGCAGGCGCTCGAATACAGCGACACCTTATCGTGCTCGAGACCATAGCAAGCCGCCACCGATGACGAAAACGGCTCCAATTGCAAGCCACAAGATTGCTGGGCCGTGGATGCCGAATGCGTCATAGGCTGCGGCCTGCACCCAACTCCATCGACCTGTGAATGGTGGCCTCGACGGATCTGTCCAGTTCACTGCCCCAGCCAACAGGGCACACGCACCAATACCAAGCCAAGCCTGCCCCTTTTCCTTCGAGGTAAAAGACTTTCGCCAATGCAGGTGATGCGGTTCATTTCGGTTTAGCTTCATAAGTAGTACGCTGTGTCAATCAGTTGTCTGTCAACTTCCGCTGCCATGCCGCCCCACCAGCTCAATGCTGGTGCTTCATCCCGCAGTATTTGCCGATGGCCAGGCCCTTGCAGGCGGCGGCGAGTTCCTTGTTGCAGGCCTCTTCACCTTTACCTGCCTCACGGCATTTGGCAGCCGCTTCGTGCGCGGCGGCCATGGCGCGGTGCTTGGCGATGTCTTCCTTGGTTTCCTTGTCGGTTTCGGCGGCCATGGAAAAGGTAGCTGCCATCGCGATGGAGATGAGTACCAGAAGTTGTTTTTTCATGTGATTACCTCGTTTGCAAAAGTTCCAGAACACTGACCCGGTAGGCTGCCCAGGTGGGCAGCAGGGCCGACACCAAGGACACGCCCAGCGCCAGCGCGGGCACCACGGAAAGCGTGACCGGCCAGGTGATGCCACCGATGAGCAGGGAGTTGTCCAGTTGCAGGAACCAGCCCAGTGCGGCAGCAAAACCCTGCCCCAAGGCCAGCCCGCAAAGCGAAGCCACCAGCGCCAGCCAGACCGCTTCGCACAGCAGCAGGGCGGCCACTTTGGCGGGCGGTGCGCCGAGCATGCGCAACACGGCCAGGTCGGCGCGGCGTTCCCGCACCGCACTCCACAACGCGATGAAGACCGACAAGCCAGCGGTGAGCAGCAGCACCCCGGCAAAGGCGCGCAGCACGTCGGTGCCCAGGCCCAGCATACTCAGCAGGCGGGTGATTTCCAGTGCCGGGGCAGCGGCCTGCATTTCGGTGCTGGTGTTCACGTAGCGCGGAAAGCTCAACGCCGCCATCGGTGTTTTGTATTTCACCAAGGCCATGGTGATCTCGCGCTCTTCTTCCATGAGGGCGCGGTCTTCGTCGTCGGTGGCTGTGCTGTCCTCATGCACTTTCCAGACCGACGCACTGTCGGTGAGCACCAGGCGATCGATCACGCTGCCGGAGGGGTGCAGGATTCCGACTACGGTGTAGACGCTGTCTCCGTGCACGTGCCCACCGGCCCCCATGCCATGGGTGCCGACGAAGTTGCTGTTGAGTTGCAGGCCCAGTTTGGATGCGGTGCTCGCACCCAGCACCACTTCCATGGGGGCGGTCCAACTCCTTCCCTGCGCCAAAGTCGCGCCGTAATGGTCCGCGTAGGCATGCGATGTGCCCACAATGCGGAACCCTTGCAGGCTGTCACCCAGGCTGATGGGAATGACGGAGGCCACCATGGGATGCTTTTCCAGTTCGCGCACCGCCTGCAAGGGGATGTTGCCAGGCGGTACGTCCACGTGCAGCACACCACTGAGGATGAGCTGCATGGGGCTGCCCTTGGCGCCCACCACCACGTCGATACCCGCCAGGTCACGGTCGAAGGCTTTAGCCAGCTGCGCGCCCACCAGCAGCAGGAAGGTGATGGAGCCCAGGCCCAGGGCCAGCAGCAGCACATTCAGCGCAGCACCCAGGGGACGGGCCCACAAGTAGCGCCAGGCCCACAGCAAGGTACTCATGCGTCTTCTCCCTGCAGGGCGGCTTGCGCTTTAGCCGGAAGTTGCTCTGATTTTGATAGCTGCATACACAGTATCTGTGGGGGCTGGGTGCCGGTTTTGCCACCATCTTCGGCCTGCAGCAACGCGGGCACCCGGCTGTCGTGGGTGGCGATCACCAGGGTGGCGCCCTCACTCTGGCTGGTCGACTGCAGCAGCGCAATGGCATCGCGCGCGGCGTCATCGTCCAGACTGGCGGTTGGTTCGTCGGCAAGCAAGACCTTGGGGCGCTGCAGGACTGCCCGCGCCAAGGCTACGCGCTGCGCCTGCCCGCCCGAAAGCTGTGCCGGCTTGCGTTGCGCCAGTTCATGTATTCCCAGCGCCGCCAGGCTCTCCTGAATCCGGGCCCGGTCCAGTGCGACACCGGCGGCCCAGTAGGCCAGGGCGAGGTTTTCAAAGGCGGTCAGCGCCGGGCTCAGGTGCAGGCGCTGGGGCAAGAAGCCCAGCTTGCGGGCGCGCCAGGCATCGGCCGCCGACTGCGATAGTCCCACCAGACTGTGCCCTGCCACGTCCAGTTGCCCCCCCGTGGGCGCCACCAGACCCGCAACCAGTGACAACCAGGTGGATTTGCCACTGCCCGAAGCGCCGCTGAGCAACAGCACGGCACCCTGGGGAACGTCCACGTCGGGAAAGCACAGCGGCTGCGCGCCGCTGTAGCAGAACGTAAGGCTGCGCGTGCGGATCACGCCGGCGCCCCGCCAGGCTGCATAGTTGCCTTGGCACCAGCACATTCGACGCACAGGCCCTTGACCGCCAGATCGAAGTGCATGTCCTGGTAGCCCAGCGCGCGCAGGGACTCGATGGCCGTCTGGGCCGCCTTTTCCAGATCACTGGCCCGCAAGGCCGCACCCAGCGGGCTGTCGCGGTGGCAGGACTGGCATTCGAAGTGGGGCGTGGCATGCACGCTCGCCGGCATGGCCTGGTAACGGCGCACCCGCTGGCTGTCCACGCGGCACAGCAGCAGGCCCACCTGGGTCAGTCGGTCGATCAGGCGGTACAGCGTGACGCGGTCCAGCGGCTCCCCACCGTCACGGGCGAAGGCTTCCTGCAACTGGGCATGGGTGTAGCTGGTGTCCGGGTAGGCCAGCATCCACCCCAAAACCCGGCGCGATGCCGCCGTGCGGCGCAGACCGTGTGCCGACAGCAGGGCGTCGATCGGGTCCACTTTGTCATGCTGCGGCGGATGTTGGGATGCCATGAAGTGCCTTCAAAATTGCAACTCAGTTGCAAATAATCCATATTGCAACCGAGTTGCGATAAACTATATCGCAAATTAGTTGCATTATGAAAGCATTTTTGATCATTTCCAACCGTCTGCGAAACCTGTACACGGACACCAGTTTTCTGGGCTGGCCGGCCTGGCTGCGTGTAGCCAGCACGCTGCCCGTGCTGATGGCGCTGTGGTGGGCTGTGGGGTGGGCCTCGGCGCAAGGGGGGCTACAGTGAGTGCGCCCGCAGTCGTGCTGGACAACCTGACAGTAAGCTACCGTCAGCACCCGGCCCTGCACCATGTCAGCGGTGCATTTGCGCAGGGCTCGCTGACCGCGGTCATCGGTCCCAACGGCGCAGGCAAGAGCACCCTGGTCAAAAGCATCGCCGGTCTCCTGCCGCGTGGACACCGCAGCACCAGCGCCGCGCTGCGGGTGCTGGTAGAGGCGGGACAAATGGCCTACCTGCCCCAGCAAAGCGAACTCGACCGCAACTTTCCGATGCGGGTCGGCGACTGCGTGCTGCTGGGTGTGTGGCGGCGAACGGGAGCCTTTGGCACCACCACGCCTGCGCAGCGTTCGCAAGTCGATGCAGCGCTGGAGGCCGTCGGTTTGCAGGGCTTCGCCCAACGCCCTGTGGGCACGCTTTCCAGCGGGCAGATGCAGCGCGTATTGTTTGCGCGCGTGCTGGTGCAGGACGCCGCGCTCATCCTGCTCGATGAGCCCTTCACGGCCATGGACAGCAAAACGACCGCCGCACTGCTGCAGGTGGTGCTGCAATGGCAGGACCAAGGTCGCACGGTGATCGCCGTGCTGCACGACGACGCCCAAGTCCGGCGCTTTTTCCCACAAACACTGTTGCTGGCGCGCGAGTGCATTGCCTGGGGGCCGACCGAACAGGTGCTGACCGGCGCCAACCTGCAGCGGGCCCAGGCCATGGCCGAGGCCTGGGACGAAACCGCCGCCCTCTGCGACCTGGACGGCACGCTGGATGGCCAAGCCTTTGACGCGCTGCTGGCGCAGAAGCTGGCCCACGCTCTGGGGGCTGCGGAATCACCCGTCGCTTCGTCCCATAGTCACTGGGACGCCGTCCCCACCCTGGGACGACAGCCATGAGCCACGTTTGGGACTGGCTGTGGGCGGGGGCTTTCGCGCCTTTTGCCGAATTTGCCTTCATGCGGCGCGCACTGGTCGCCACCCTGGCCCTGTCGCTCAGCGCGGCGCCCCTTGGTGTTTTCCTGAGCCTCAAGCGCATGAGCCTGCTGGGCGATGCACTGAGCCATGCCGTGCTGCCGGGCGTGGCCATCGGCTACCTCGTCAGCGGCCTGTCGCTCACGGCCATGGCCTTGGGCGGTGTGGCAGCGGGCATGTTGGTGGCGGGCATTGCTGCCGGCGTCAGCCGCTTCACATCACTGCAGGAAGACGCCAGTCTCGCAGCCATCTACCTCGTGGCACTGGCACTGGGCGTCACCCTGATCGCCGGGCAAGGATCGCAGCTGGATTTGTTGCACATCCTTTTCGGCAGCGCCCTGGGCGTGGACACACGAGGCCTGTACCTGGTGGCCACGGTCGCCAGCGTTAGTCTGATGGCGCTGGCGGCGCTCTACCGCGGCCTGGTGCTGGAAACGTTTGACCCCATTTTTCTCGCCGCGCAGTCCAGCAGCCGCAGGGGCTTGCCCAGTTGGTGCTGGCACCAAAGCTTTCTGGTGCTGGTGGTGGTCAACCTGGTCGCAGCCTTCCAGACACTGGGCACTCTGATGGCCGTGGGGCTGATGATGCTCCCGGCAGTGAGTGCCCGCCTGTGGCATGACAACCTGCCGGCCCAGCTCGTGAATGCATCCGCCCAGGCCGCCGTTGCCGGACTGGCGGGGTTGCTGGTTTCGTACCACCTGGATACACCCTCTGGCCCGACCATCATTGGTTGCGCCGGGGCGCTCTACTTCACCTCCCTTTTGATCGCTCCCGGCGGCTGGCTGCCCCGCAGGTGGCGCACCCGACACCGGCAGGCCTGAATTTCCCCGACGAGTACGCACCATGCATCTGACTTTCCGCCATTTCTCCGCCATCCGTCGCCACATGCTTCTTGCCGTGGCGGCCAGTGCACTGTGCGGCACCCCCGCCCTCGCAGCAGACAAAATTTCCGTGACCGCAAGCTTCAGCATCCTTGGTGATGTGGTGCGCGTAGTTGGAGGCGACCGCGTGCAGGTAAACACGCTGGTCGGTCCCGATGAGGACGCTCATGTGTTCGAGCCCCGGCCCCAGGACGCCAAGACGCTTCTGGCCAGCACACTGGTGGTGACCAACGGCCTGGGCTTCGAGCCGTGGGCCGCCAAGCTCATCAAGTCCGCGGGCTACAAAGGCGAGGTGGTCGTGGCTGCCCAGGGTGTCAAGGCCCGCAACATGGCGCCCGAACCCGGCCACGGTGGGCACGCCCACCACGAGGCAGATCCCCATGCGTGGCAAAACCCGCTCAACGTCGTGGTCTATGCACGCAATATTGCCCAGGCACTGGCCAAGGTGGACCCAGCCGGTGCTGCCCACTACCAAGCCAATACAGAGGCCTATGCCAAAGAGTTGGTGGCACTGGACCAGTGGGCGCGGGAGCAAATCAGCGCCATCCCCAAGGAGAAGCGCAAGGTGATTACCTCGCACGATGCGTTCGGCTACTTTGCTGCCCAATATGGCGTGCAGTTCCTGGCTCCCCAGGGCGTGAATACCGACACCGAACCCAGCGCCAAGCAGGTAGCCCAGCTGATCCGCCAGATTCAACGCGAAAAGATCCGCGCGGTGTTTGTGGAGAACATGAGCAACCCGAAGCTCATTGCACAACTGAGCAAGGACGCCGGTGCTATTTTGGGGCAGCAGCTGTACGCCGACGCGCTGTCCAAGGCCGACCAACCCGGTGCCAGCTACCTGCAGATGATGCGCCACAACCTGGGCGCACTGGTGGCGGGAATGCAGCGCAATTGAGGCAAAAAAAAGCCACCCGTATAAGGGGTGGCTTGTAAAGTTCCCGAAGGAACGTCGTTGGATTCCTTGGAAGCGCGCCGTGTATCCAGCTTGGCTTCGAGTCCTTGTGCACTGTGACAGCAGTTGGATGAACTGTAAAAGTCGGACCGCCGGCTGTGTATCCCCCGTTCGGGGGATTTTCAAAACTAAATCAGGGGCGAAAGCCCTGTAATTTTGTATTGTGGAAAAACGGGGCTTTTGGACGCTCAAATGGGGTGGTGCGGCAGCCGCACTTCCAGCCAGGTGCCGCCCTCGGTGGCGCTGCGGGCAGCCGCACTGCCCTGGTAGCGCTGCGCAATGGCTTTGACCAAGGCCAAGGCCAGGCCCACGCCACCGTCCTTCTCCGAAGCCCCAGGGGCACGCCAGAAGGGTTCGAACACGTGGGGCAGCAGGTCTGGCGCCAGCGCCATGCCCGGGTTCCAGAGCCGCAGGCAAACCTGCTGGGCATGCACCTCCACCAGGACACGGGGAGCTGGTGCGGAAGGATTGCGCTGGGCGGACTGCAGCAGATTGCGCACCATGCGCCGCAGCAGGGTCGAAACGCCCTGCACCCCCACCGGATGCCCAGGCCCTTGGGGCAGCTCCAGCACCAGCCCCAGGCGGGCACATTCTTCGGTCACCAGGCCAGCCAGGTCCACGGCTTCGACGGTGCCGAGATCCGACGTACTGGCGTCCAGGCGGCTAGCCAGCAGCAACTCTTCCACCAGGGTGTCGAGTTCGGCAATGTTGCGCACCAGTTCCTGCTGCAGCGACTGCGAGGCCGGGTCCTGGTCGGTTGCCAGCAGCTCCAGCCCCATGCGGATGCGCGCCAGCGGCGAGCGCAGTTCGTGCGATGCGTTGGCCAGCAGCGCTTTCTGCGAAGCCAGCACCGTGGCCTGTGACTGCACGAGGGCCTCGATGCGTGCAGCCGACTGGTTGAAGCGCTCGGCCAGGAAAGCCACTTCGTCACGCCCCTGCACCGGCACACGCACGCCCAGGTCGCCTTCGCCCAGGCGCTGCACACCCTGCTGCAGCTGTTCCAGGTGGCGCGTCAGCCGGCGCACGATGGGATAGGTGGCCAAGGCCACGGCCAGGGCCACCATGCCCAGCGTCCAGGCAAAGCCCATGGGCGCCAGCCAGCTGTTGCGCGGCGGACGTGGCAGGTGCATGTGCAGGGTCTGCCCGTCCTGCATGCGCACCACGAACTCGGGGCCGCGCGGCGACGGCTCGGCCTCCCCTTCGGCCGTGGGTTGGGGTCGGGGCGAACGCTCGCGCACCCAGGGTGGCGGGCCAGGGTGGCGCTGCCCGGAACCGATCACCTCACCCTGGGCATTGCGCACCACCACTTCGCGCAGCGGCGGCTCCGAGGCCAGGCGCCAGGCAAAGCCCACCAACAGCGTCAGCACGGCAACAGTGCCCACCACGGCCAGCCAGATGCGAACGTAGAGCTTTTGGAAAAACATGCGCACCTCAGTCCAGAGCCCGTCGCCGGGCCGCCCCAAGACAGGCTGCGCCCCCTTGTGGGGCAGCGACCCGCGAAGCGGTGGAGCGTGGGGGCACCATGTCAGTCCTGCTGCTTGGCGAACACGTAGCCCACGCCGCGCACGGTGAGGATGCGCTTGGGGTCCTTGGCATCGACCTCGATGGCGGCGCGGATGCGGCCCATGTGCACGTCGATGGAGCGGTCAAAGGCGTCGAGCTCGCGTCCGCGCACGGCCTCCATGATCTGGTCGCGCGTGAGCACGCGCCCGGCACGCTCGGCCATGGCCACCAGCAAATCGAACTGGTAGGACGTGAGGTTGCAGGCCTGCTCGCCCACCGACACGGTGCGCGCATCGCGGTCGATGCGCAGGCTGCCAAACTGCAGCACCGACTTGTCGGCGGCGGCTTCCAGCACGGGCTCAGTGCGCCGGCGCAGGATGGCACGGATGCGCGCCAGCAGCTCACGGGGCTCGAAGGGCTTGGGCAGGTAGTCGTCGGCCCCCATTTCCAGGCCGATGATGCGGTCCATGGCATCCCCCTTGGCGGTGAGCATGAGGATGGGGGTGCTGGCGGCCGCACCGGGCAGGGCGCGCACGCGGCGGCAGATTTCCAGCCCGTCCATGTCGGGCAGCATCAGGTCGAGCACGATGAGTGCGGGCGGTGTGCCTTCGACCAGCCGAGCCAGGCCGCTGTGGCCATCGGCCGCATGCTGCACGGCAAATCCGTTGCGGCCCAGGTACTGGCCCACCATGTCCGCCAGGCGGACGTCGTCCTCGATCATGAGCAGGGTGTTGTTCATGGCCAAAGTGTAGGCCAGCACCTGCGCCCGCATATGGCGTACTGGCGAACTGCGGGTAAAGAAAAGTAAACCGAACCCAAGATTGCTATCCATTAGATAGCAATACTGCCAATGTATTCAGGGGCTGGGTGCCGTTTTCACCCTGGAAGCCAAGGTCACCAGCAGCAGCACCGGAACGCCCAGGCAGGCCGTGGCCGTGAAGAAGCTGCTGTAGCCGTAGGCGTTCACGAAGTCCCCAGAAAACCCGGCCACGAACTTCGGCAGCAGCACCATCATGGAACTGAACAGGGCGTACTGGGTGGCCGAATAGCTGACGTTGGTGAGCGAAGACAGGTAGGCCACAAACGCTGCGGTGGCAATGCCGCTGGAAAAGTTGTCGGCCGATATGACGGCCACCAGGGCCTGCAGCGAATGCCCCTGGGTACCAAGCCAGGCAAACAGCAGATTGCTGCCGGCGCTGAGCAGCGCGCCGAGCATGAGCACCCGCATCACCCCCAGGCGCAATGCCATGGCACCGCCTACAAAGGCCCCCAGCAGGGTCATGACCACACCGTACACCTTGGTCACGGTCGCCACCTCGGCCTTGGTGTAGCCCATGTCCACATAGAACGGGTTGGCCATGATGCCCATGACCACATCGCTGATGCGGTAGGTGGCGATCAAAGCCAGGATGAGCACGGCCTGCCAGCGGTAGCGGCGCAGGAAGTCGGCAAAAGGCTCCAGCAGCGCCCCGCGCAGCCAGTCAGCCGCATTGCGCGCCGCCGGAAGCGCCCGCTGGGCGGGTTCCCGCGAAAACAGCACCGTGAGCATGCCGGGCAGCATGCTGGCCGCCATGGCCAGGTAGGCGGTGCGCCAGGCGCTGTACTGGTAGAGCTCGGCATTCGGGGTCTCCGAGGCCGCGGCAATCCACAAGGCACCGGCACCGGCCCAGATCATGGCCAGCCGGTAGCCGGCCATGTAGGTGGCCGACAGCGCCGCCTGGTGCTGGCTGTCGCCCGATTCGATGCGGAAGGCGTCGAGCGCAATGTCTTGTGTGGCGCTGGCAAAGGCCAGGGCTATGGCGCACCACACCACCGGGGCCAGCGCGAGTTTCGGGTCGGTGAACGCCATGGTGCACAAGGCCGCCATGATGCAAGCCTGGGCCAGCAGCAACCAGCTGCGCCGGCGCCCGAGCAGGCGCGTGAGCAGCGGCAGCGGCAGGCGGTCCACCAGGGGCGACCAGGCCCACTTGAAGCCATAGGCCACACCGACCCAGCTCATGTGGCCAATGGTGCTGCGGTCGACCCCAGCCTCGCGCAACCAGAAGCTCAGGGTGCCGAACACCAGCAGCAGCGGTAGACCGGCCGAAAACCCCAGCGCCAGCATGCGCAGGGACGCCGGCTCCAGATAGACCTTCAGGGTAGAAAACCAGGAAACGGCTGGGGCGGAAGACGGTTCGGTCGTTGGGGTGGCGTGCATCGGCGAATAATAGCGACTGCAACTGCGGTGCAAGCCCTTGCGCCCGACGCAACTGCCCTTACGTTGCAGCCATGCCCTGAACCCACCACGACACTGCCACCATGCCAACCCCTTCATCCCTGCGCCTGCGCTCCCTTGGCCTGACCTGTGCACTGGCTTGCAGTCTGCTGCTGCCGGGCGCTACGTGGGCGCGCGAAGGGGTGGAGGTGGGCAAGAATTCGGCCTTTACCAAGCTGGTGCCGGCCGACCAGCTGGAGGAGTCGGCGACCCAGCAGTACCGTCAGATGTTGACCCAGGCCGCGGAAAAGCGGGCACTGGCACCCGACAACCACCCCCAGGTGCAGCGTCTGCGCGCCATTGCCCGCAAGATCATTCCCTTTGCCACCGAATGGAACCCGCGTGCCGCCCAATGGCGCTGGGAAGTGAACCTGCTGGGGTCCAACCAGATCAATGCCTTCTGCATGCCCGGCGGCAAGATTGCCTTCTACACCGGCATCCTGGACAAGCTGCAACTGACCGATGATGAGGTTGCCATCGTCATGGGGCATGAGATTGCTCACGCCCTGCGCGAACATGCACGGGAGCGCATGGGCAAGAACGCCGCCACCAGCCTGGGCACCAACCTGCTGTCCCAGGTGCTGGGACTGGGCCAGCTGGGCCACACCGTCACCCAGTACGGGGCCCAGTTGCTGACACTGCAGTTCAGCCGCGAGGACGAGTCCGAAGCGGACCTGGTGGGCATGGAGCTGGCGGCACGTGCGGGCTACAACCCGCGCGCCGGTGTGAGCCTGTGGCGCAAGATGGCCGCGGCCAACAAGAATGCCCCGCCTCAGTGGCTGTCCACCCACCCGTCCAGCAACACCCGCATTGCCGAAATCGAGACCAACCTGCCCAAGGTCGAACCCTTGTACCAGCGCGCCCGCAACCGGTGAATCTGCTGCACCAATGCGCTATTAAAACAATAGCTATCTGCGCAATCTACATGCGGGCGAAGCCCCGATTTGGCTACGCAGGCCGCCAGCCCCCGTCGATGCGCTCACGCGCAAAGGCGTAGGCCCCGAGCACGGCGCTCTCCTCGCTCGGGGCATCGTTGGGCACGCGCTGGGATGGCGCTTCATGGCCCTTGAGTCGGGCAAAGTCTGCGCCGCGCTCCAGGTGCACCCAGGCAATCCAGCGCCCGGTAGGCGCTTTCTGGGTGGAGACCGATACGCAATACCCCTGGTGTTCCATGGTGGGATAGGTCGACATGCTGGGCTCCTTTCTGCGCAGAAACCGATCACGGCGCCGTGCACCGGGCAGCGCGCGGGACACGGCGAAGTTTTCCTGGCTGGAGGCCTCGTCGGCACCACGCTCTGCAGCACGGCAACCCGCACACAGCATAGACCGCACGAGGGCGCATGGCAAGCCAGTCCAGCGGTGCACTAGGCGCCCCGGTAGCGCGATGGTATAAGCGCGCCATGTGGCCTGTACGCGCATCTCGCCGTTTTCTGCCGCTGCTCGCGTTCGGGCTGGCGGTGTGGCTGACTTTGGGTGCTGGCCCGGTGCGTGCTCAGACCGTGCGGCTGGCCGCGCCGGAGTACCCGCCCTACACCAGCGAAGTGAATGGTGAAGCCGTGGGCATTGCCGTGGACCTGGTGGAAAAAATCATGCGCCAGGCCGGCCTGCGCATGGAGGCGCACGTCGTGCCGAACTATTCCCGCTGCGTCTTCGAAGTCAGCCACCAGATTGCCGACGGCTTCTTTCTGGGTTCGCGCAACAGCGAGCGCGATGCGGTTGCCGTGATGACCGCGCCCGTCATGATCAACCGCTGGATCTGGGTGGTCCGCGGGGGCAGCGCAGTCAACCCCGAAACCAGTGCCTTCAAGCAGCATGGCAGCGTCGGCGTACTGCTCAATACCAATCCCCATGTGTGGCTCAAGAGCAAGGGCTACACCATTACCGGGACCCCGACCAGCGGCGTCTCGCTGCTGGCCATGCTCGACGCTGGGCGTTTCGACGCCGCGCTGGTACCGGAACTGGTGTTCCAGCACTTCGTGCAACAAACCGGCCGGGCTGCCAGCCAGTACCGCAGCAGCCTGCATTCGAGCCAGGACTTCGGCATCTACCTGGCCAAAGACTACCTGCGCGCCCATCCGGGCCTGCTGGAACGCATCAACGCTGCCATTGCCGTGGTCACTTCCGAAGCAGCCCGGGGCAGTGGCAAGAAAACCGTCCCTGCCAAGCCATAAGGGCGGTGCGGTCTAGTGGCCCGCGCCGGACCCGACGTAGGGGTTGAAGCGGCGCTCTTCGCCGAATGTGCTTTCCGGCCCATGGCCGGGGATGAAGACCACATCGTCCCCCATCGGCCACAGGCGCTCGCGGATGCTGGCCAGGAGCTGCGCGTGGTTGCCCTGCGGAAAATCGGTGCGCCCGATGGAACCGGCAAAGAGCACATCACCCACAAAAGCGCGCTTGGCTTCGGGCGAGAAAAACACCACGTGACCCGGCGTGTGGCCTGGGCAATGGCGCACCTGCAGCGTACTCTGGCCCACCTGCACGGTATCGCCGTCGTGCAGCCAGCGTGTGGGCGTGAACGGCAAGGCCGGGGGGAAACCGAACATCTGGCTTTGCTGGGGCAGCCCGTCGATCCAGAACTGGTCACCGGGATGCGGGCCCACGATGGGCAGCTGCAGCTTCTGCGCCAGCTCACCGGTGGCACCGGCGTGGTCGATGTGGGCGTGGGTAAGCAGAATCTGCTTCAGATGCAGCCCGCGGCGCTCCACCTGCGCCAGCAACTGGTCCAGGTCGCCGCCGGGGTCGACCACAGCCGCCTCCTGGGTCTGGTCGCACCAGAGGATGGATGCGTTTTGTGCGAAGGCGGTGACTGGAACGGTGGTGTACTGGAGCATGAAAAACCTGTTGGCAGAGGTCCCTGGTCAGAGGGATTCTTGTATAAAGCGACAAACACGCCCAGCGGCACTACCCGGGAATGCTCACCATGAAAATCATGTGGCCTATTTTGCTCGCAGTTTTTCGCTCTTTGTACTTCGCCTATGCCGCCTGGTGTGTCGTATTCCCGATCGCATTCGTTTACCTGTGCACGGTCTACCCCAGCGCCGTGCTGTGGTCGGCCATGGCACTGTCGGCCATGCTGCTGGTCGGTGTGTACCGGCAACGCACCCAGGATGACCCCAACCCCTGGCAGAGTGGCTTTCTGGCCTGGTTCGGTACCCTCAAGCTGTTCCATACCTCACGACCGGGGGCGATGGTGGGCATAGGCCTGCCTTCGGCCTACCTGGTGGAGAACCCGCGCAGCTACCGCATCGGCGGACGCGACCTGCGCGCGGTGCTGCAGTTGCTGCAACCCGGCGACATCCTGCTGCGCGGCTACGAGGGCTATGTCGATGGTGCCTTCATCCGCCGTTCCTCGCGCTGTTCCGAACAGGGCTACCGGCCCGGCTGGTACACCCACGCAGCCCTGTACGTCGGCCCCTTGACCGAAGAGGACCGCCAGTTGGTGCCCGCCGCCTTCGCCCACGATGCAGGTTTCTTCGAGACCGGGGCACAGATGGTGATCCACTCCATGGCCAAAGGGGTCCACACCGAAGACATCCTGACCTTTGCACGCTGCGACTACCTGACGGTACTG
This sequence comes from Rhodoferax sp., assembly GCA_008015235.1. GTDB lineage: Bacteria > Pseudomonadota > Gammaproteobacteria > Burkholderiales > Burkholderiaceae_C > Allorhodoferax. The sequence goes on from SSFF01000027.1 coordinate 22,633, forward strand.
CGTCTGCCCGCCGATGCTGGCTTCGACCGCGACCATGCGATTCGCAGCGCACGGGCAGCCGCCCTTTCCAAGATCGGCGAGGAGTACGACTTCGACAGCAGCGACACCACACGCTTTCACCGCTTCAGCTGTTCAGAACTGGTGTACTACTGCTACCGCGAGGTTCGCACCGCCCTGCATCTGGCCCCCCGGCTCCATGCGCTGTACCCCCTGGGCAAACTGAATCGGCACTGGGCGGTACTGCAGCGCAACACCATCATCCCCGACGACTACTACGAACTCACGGAAGCGGGGCGCCTGCAGAAGATTTGGGAAGACGCTGCCAGCGCGCAGCGCCCCGGCCGGGAGATCGCCGCACAATGAGCCAGCGCCTGCAAAAATTCTGGGGGGCTGCCAGCGAAATCTTGGGTCTGCGCCTCAAGGACCTGGTTGGTTTCGAGGAACGCGCACGGCACGTGCACTCGGCCACCTCGCTGGGCTTCTTCTTTGGCGTGCTGTTTGCCCTTTTCAACATGCTGACCCCGGGGATGCTTCGGCTGGGGCAGGTGGAAATGTGCATCGTGCTGTTCCTGCTGGGCCCCGCGGCACTGGCCAGCCGCAGCCCGCGCTGGGTCGGCTATGCCGAGGTGCTGGTCATGCTGTCGGCCTACGGCTTCTCGCTGGCACTGATTGCGCTCGGCGGCGTGGAGGGTACGGGGCTGTTCTGGGTGGGCATGGTGCCGTTTCTGTCCTTCTTCGTCACCGGGCAGCGCCTGGGCTGGCGCTACTGCCTGGGGCTGATCGGGGTCCTGATCGTTTATTTCGCGCTGGTGCAGCGCCACCTGGACTGGGCGTACCAACATACCCCGGTCGTGGCGGTGCAATTCGTGCTGTCGTTCGTGTTCTACACGATGGTCGCCGCCGCCTTCAACCGTGCCCGCAGCCGCTTTGAAGAACAGTTGCAGCAGCGGGTGGACGAAAAGACGGCTGATGCCAAGGCTCTGCTCTCGCAGCTGCAGTACCTGGCCACCCACGACTCCCTCACCGGGCTACCCAACCGGGTGCTGCTGCTGCAAAACCTGTCGGACACCATGGATGCGGCGCAGGCCAATGGACACGGTGTGGTGGTGTGCGTGCTGCGGCTGGAGCGCCTGTTCGAGCTGACCAACGTACTGGGCAGCGACGGCGGCGACGAACTGGTGCGCGAAGTGGCCAAGTACCTGCAGCAGGTGTGTGCCGACCGCGGCACCCTGTCGCGCACGCGGCGCGACGAATTCGCCATCGTGTACCCAGTGTCACAGGCCACCGTGAGCCCGCAGGCCTTGCAGCAGTTCATTTCCGAACACCCGGTGTCGATCCAGGTCCACGGGTATTCGCTCTTTATTGAGTTCACCATGGGGCTGGCGGTGTTTCCCCTGCATGCCCAGAGCGCCGAGAAGCTGGTGCGCCGCGCTGAGCAGGCCATGCTGCAGGCCGACAAGAGTGACCAGTCCTGGTCGCTGTACGACGAACAGCAGGAGCAGACCTTCGTGCGCCACCACCTGCTGTTCGGGCGCCTGCGCGATGCCTTGCAGCAAGGCCACCTGCAGGTGCACTACCAGCCGCAGATCGACCTGGCCAGCGGCCGGGTCCACGGCGCCGAAGCGCTGGCACGCTGGTGGGACCCGCAAAGCAACACCATGATCCCCCCGGTGGTGTTCATCCCCGTGGCCGAGGAGTCCGGTCTGATCCGCCCGCTGACGCGCTGGCTCATAGGCGAATGCCTGCGCACCTGCGCCCGCTGGCATGCCGCGGGCCACCAGCTCGACGTGTCCATCAACCTGTCGGCACTCAACCTGCTCGACCCCGAACTGCTGGACGTGCTGCAGCTGGGCATGCAGGCAACCGGGCTGCGGGCCCAGAACATCAACCTCGAAATCACCGAGAGCTGTTTCATGGACTCGCCCGAGCGTGCCATGGAGGTAGTGCAACGACTGCACGAGCGTGGCTTCAAGCTGTCCATCGACGACTTCGGCACCGGCTACTCGTCACTGTCCTACCTCAAGAACCTGCCGATCAATGAGTTGAAAATCGACCAGGGTTTTGTGCGCAACCTGCTGACCAGCCCCGGCGACCAGGCCATTGTGGCGTCGACGCTGGAGCTGGCGCACAACCTGTCGTTGTCGGTGGTGGCCGAAGGCATCGAAGACGCGCCCACGGCCCAGTGGTTGCGGGACAAAGGCTGCGAGATCGGCCAGGGCTACTGCTTTGCCAAGCCGATGCCGGCCGACGATTTTCTGGCCTACCTGCAGAACTTTCCGTCACCCACCGCCCAGACCGCACGCGCATGAAGATCATCCACCTCAGCGACACACACATCGGCCGCGATGACAACGAACGGCGCACCCAGGCCCTGTTGGCCGACATCGCCACCCTGAGAGAGAAGAGTGGGCATGTGGTCGTGCACACCGGCGACTTGATCAACGCCGGGCACCCCGAGGAAATGCGTACCGGACGCGCAGTACTCGATACGCTCGCAACCCAAGGATGGCGGATTCTGCTGGCGCCGGGCAACCACGACTACGGCGACTCGCTGCATGTGGACCCGGACTGGGCCTCGGCGTTTCGCGGCCAGTTCGCCCGCTACATCTTTGGCGACCAGCCTGCCCAGTTTCCGGTGCTGACACTGACCGAGGACTGCGCCTTCATCGGGCTCGACTCGAACGAGGCCGAAATGGGATTCTGGGAGCGCTGGATGGCTGAAGGCTACCTGGGCACGGCACAAATCCGGCGGCTCAATGCCGTGCTCGACCAAGCCGAGGTGCGTGCGCGTACCGTGGTGCTGTACCTGCACCACCACCCGTTTTTTGACGCCCCGGTGGTGCGCGCCGATGTCGGCGACCACGGCTATCTGGGGCACCTGTTCGGCTGGAACACCCGGCGCTTCCGGCGCCTCAAGGACGCCTATTCACTGATGCAGTGCGCGCGCGACCGGGTCGATGTGCTGCTGTTCGGGCACCAGCACTTTGGACTCGACTACAGTGCCGAAGGCCAGCGCTACGGCATCCGCACCGCACTCGACGCCAGCTCCAGCACCGCCACCCAGATGGACACCGACCGCATGCGCTACCGCGTCATCGACACGGTAGCGGGTACCGTGACCACACGGTTCGTGGCCTTTCCTTAGAGCCTGTTCGCGATCTCTGCGGGGTCACGTTGGGCCGCAATCGGGATGAGTGGCCCGCCAACACCACTGGCATGGGCTCATGCCCATGCCAGTGGTTTGGTGGACCAATCGCCCGATTTCGGCCCAACCCGCAGGGCAAGTGGTCTTTCGGGGCCCTTGCGGCGTTGCAAAGCCTTGTCGGGCAGTAGCCCTACTGCGTTTCGCGCCTTGCAATTGCTCCTGAAAAACTACTTGCGGGGCCCCGCAGAGATCGTGAACAGGCTCTTAAATCAGCCCGTCATAGGCCACGGTCACGGGGGCGTGATCGGAAAATTTCTCGTCCTTGTAGATCGCCACCGTTTTCGCACGCTGTGCCAGAGCCGGTGTCGCCAGGTGGTAGTAGCTTACACGTAAAACCCACATAATGTCGAGATGGCAACTTCTACCATCTCTCCAGTCAAGGTTTACTCGTACCGTCGGTTCTCATCGGGCCGCCAGGCCTCTGGCCACAGCTTAGAACGGCAGACTGAATCCGCTCGCCGTTGGTGCAAGGAGCACGGACACCAGCTTGATGAGGGTCTGGCCCTCTCTGACCTCGGGGTGTCAGCGTATTCCGGCGACAACGCGTCTCGCGGTGCACTGGCCGGGTTCCTGGCTGCGGCCGAATCTGGTCGCATTCCCAAAGGGTCGATCCTGCTTGTGGAGAGCCTGGACCGGCTCAGCCGCGCCGCGATTCCTGAAGCGGTCGGACTACTGACCTCAATCGTTCGGGCGGGCGTCCGCGTCGTCTCGCTCATTGACGGTCATGAGTGGAATGAGAAGACCATCGAGGACTCCACCTCATTTTTGCTTTCCGTTTTGCTGTTCTCGCGAGCACACGAGGAAAGTTCGACCAAAGCTATGCGCGTCAGCGAACAGTTCCAGAAGAAGCGCAATAGCGGCATGCCAGTCGTGTCATACGGTCACGGCCCGGGGTGGGCAATCCCCAAAGAGGACCGGTCAGGCTGGCAGATCGATTCTGCGAGGGCAGCGGTGGTTGTTCAGGTGTTTGAGTTGGCAGCGGGTGGACACGGGGGCATTGCCATTGCCCGGAAGGCCAACCAAGAGGGATGGCCTCTACCGTGGCGCGTGCGGAAGAACACTGCGACGCGGTGGGAACACACCGGCGTCAGTAGGTTGCTGCGTGACCGGCGAACGCTGGGCGAGTGGCAACCAAAACGGATGATTGCCGGTAAGTTGACGGCTGATGGAGAGCCAGTCACAAGCTACTTCCCCCGCGTGATCCCTGATGAGCTGTGGTTCCGTGTCCAGACGGCACTGGGTGGGCGCGACGGCCCGCAGCGAATACGAGGCGTGAAGGCTGACATTTTCTCTGGGCTGTTCTACTGCTCGTGTGGCGAGCGAATGGACCGCAAAGCGCCTGCTGGACGTGGATACCCTCGCTACTACTGCATCGGACGTAAGAACGGGGCATCTGAGTGCAAGCCCGTCGCCGAAAGTGCATTGCTCGGTCCGGTCCTCTCCAGCATCGCGCAAGCTGAACAGTTTGCGTTCAATCCTGATACGGCTGCAGAAGAAGCCCGCGAGGCGCTGGCCACCAACGAAGCGAAGTTGGCCGACATAGAAGTGCGGGCGAGCAGAATGTTGGACTCAGTTGAAGAGTCCGGCCACAGCCCACTGATCCTTGCGCGCCTGAAAGCACTCACCAAAGAAAAGGCAGACACCGAAGCCGCCATTGCGCGTGCACGGACAGCACTTGAGGCCGTGCCACTGCTGGATAGTGACTTTGGCTCCCGACTGGCGGCGGACGTCGCTGAAGTGGTGTCCGACAAGGCCGGGGCCGACGGACGGCACAAGGTTGCGCAGGCGTTATGGCAGGTTGTGTCGCGCATTGTTTGGCATGGCAGGTACTTCATGGTGCATCTGCGCGGCGGAGCCACGCTCGGCGTGAATCTGTCGCCTGAGGCTCTTGGACGTACGAAATACCGCAACGCCGGTAAACCAAGAGTCCGCCAGACAGCGTGAGAGTGAAAGGATCAGCCCCGCACAGCTCATAGTCTCGCGGGGCGACTAGCTGCGGTAAAGCACCGTTCCGCACCCAACGCAAATGTGACGGTGGCGGTCAAGGTCGATGTGTTTCAGGTGCAGCCGCCGTCCTCCGCAGTTGTGGCAGCTGCATTGCCCGTTCTTGACCAGATTGGGGTGAAGCAGCTTGTACTTTTCGAACGTCGGGAAGCGCCAATAGATTCGCCAGTTGACCCACCAGACAAACCATGCAAACAGGCCCACTGCGCCCACCACTACGAGGATCACAAAAAGCTCAACCATGACGCACCCCCTGGAAATCGTGCAGGTAGTCGGCTGCGCGCTGCGCCTGGGCTGCGGCAGTGAAGATGGCCCGGCTATCACCTTGCAGGACCTTCAACCAATCCGCTAAGTAGGCAGCGTGGTCCTCACGAGGCTCTGTGCCGATCTGTAGATCGGCACAAACGAAGGCCGCGCACAGCTCGGCCACCAGCTCTTCCACGGCATAGGCGGCATCGCCGAAGCGCTTGCCAAACTCGCGCGCGAGGCGCTGCGGGTGGCCTGTCCAATGCGCCAACTCGTGGGCCTTGGTTGCGGCGTAAGCGGCAGCGTCTTTGAAGGCCGAGGGCTGGGGTAGTTGCACCACGTCCGGGCCAGGTGCGTAGAAGGCCCGGTTGCCGCCGTGCTGTACCCGGGCTCCCGTCGCGGCAAAGAATGCCTCGGCCCGCTCGTCGGGTGTGACCTTGGTTTGCTCCGCGCTGAGCCCCGCCCCGGTTACAGGCAATCCATCCAACTGCTCGACGTTGAACACGGTGTAGCTGCGCAAAAAGGCGACGCCTCGCGCCTGCACTGGCTCTGCGGTCTCCTCCTGGGCGCCGGTTGTGTTGTCCGGGATGAGCCGACCCGCGTAGACCACCAGTGCGCCGCGCTCACCCTTACGGACTTGACCACCAAGGGCCTCGGCCTGCTTGTATGTCAGCCAGGTGTTCTGCTGGTAGCCCCGCTCCTGGGCGGTACACCACAGCAACAGCACGTTGATGCCCCGGTACGGTTCCCCGGTGTGTCGCATCGGCCGCGCCAGGGTGCTGGCCTGGGCCGTCCACGGGCAGGCCCAGGGCCTCACGCCTTGCGCCAGGGCGGCAATGATGCGTTGCGTGACCTCAGCGTAAAGGTCTCGGCGTGGTTTGGCTTCCATGGGTGTTCTCCGGTCGGGTTTGGGGTGCTGTGGATGGCACCCCTGCCCGTTGGCGAAACCGGGGGAAGCAAAAGGCAACGGCCGTAGGCCAGGCCGGGGCACTACCCCGTCTGCACGACAGGAAGATGGGGAAGGACTGGCCGAAGGGTCCGCGCGATCCTGCGCGGACTGCACCGTTGCCTGCCGCGAGGGGCTGGCCCCTGAGGGAATAAATCCGCTTCCTTTAGGTTGGTCCGAACCAACCACTGAGGACCGAAATGACCGTACCCAACACCACCCAGCGCGAGGGCTTCACGCCTGAGGGCTGCATCGCCACCATTCCGCCGCAGAGCGCTCGCAGCAGCGAGCTGGTCATCGAGTCGCTGGCCCGTGAGCTGTCCACCGTGACGGACTTGCTTCTCCGGGCATGCGAGCTGCACATCCATGAC
>SSFF01000012.1 GCA_008015235.1 Rhodoferax sp.
ACGTCGCCCTCTTCCAGATAGACGATCTGGTCGGTCACGCCAGCCAGGGCCATGGCGTCGCTGGCCAGGAAGTGTTCCTGCCCGTCCTTGCCCACGCCCAGGATCAAGGGCGAGCCCGCACGCGCACCCACCAGGCGGTGCGGCTCGTCCTTGCAGAATACGGCAATGGCGTAGGCACCGTGCAGCTGCAGCACCGCCGCCTTCACGGCTTCGAGTAAGTCGCCGTCGTACAGGCTGTCCACCAGGTGGGAGATGACTTCGGTGTCGGTCTGGCTGACAAACTCATAGCCCTTGGCCTTGAGGGCCGCACGCAGCTCGTCGTGGTTTTCGATGATCCCGTTGTGCACCAGCGCAATGCGGCCGGGTTTGCCGCCTTCCAGCGAGGCCCCGGCGCCGGTGCCGTGGCTGAAATGCGGGTGGGCGTTGTGCACCGCAGGCGCGCCGTGCGTAGCCCAGCGCGTGTGCGCAATGCCCAGGTTGCCTTGCAGTTGGGTACTGGCAATCTGTTCACCCAACTCGGCCACGCGCGAGGTGCTGCGGGCCCGGCGCAGGCCCGGCTTGTCGTCCAGGGCGTAGACAGCCACGCCGCAGGAGTCATAGCCGCGGTATTCCAGCCGCTCCAGCCCTTGCACCAGCACCGGAACCACATTGCGCGTCGATACCGCGCCGACAATGCCACACATACGCCACCTCGTTGGGGTTAAAGATGCTGCATCGTAGGCGCCCCACAGAAAAATATTGTGGCAAATTTTGTTAATTTTTGAAATTAACTTGCACAAATATTGGTCAATGCATTAATGTTCCAAATATTCAAATAAATTGAAATTTATGGAAATAGATGACATCGACCTGGCCCTGCTGGCCCAACTGCAACGCGATTCCAGCCTGAGCAACCAGGCCCTGGCGGCCCGGGTGCACATCTCGCCTCCCACCTGCCTGCGCCGCGTCAAGCGACTGCAGGACGCCGGCCTCATTGCGCGCCAGGTCGCCATCCTCGATCCGCAGGTGCTGGCCACGGTGCTGGGCCACGGGCTCACGGCCATTGTCGAAATCACACTGGACCGCCAGGATGCCCAGGCATTGGAGGCGTTTGAACAGAGGGTGGCCCTGGAGGCCGCCGTGCAGCAGTGCTACCGCGTCTCCCCCGGCCCCGACTTCTGCCTGGTGGTGCACGCCCGCGACATGCCCGACTACCAGGCCCTGACGCAGCGCCTGTTCACGACCGACGCCAATGTACGCAACGTCAAAAGCTACTTCAGCATCCAGCGCAGCAAGTTCGGCGCCGAATTGCCGCTGCCAACCCACACCCGGGGAGAATCCCTATAAAAACCGACGCCAGCCCGCGTACAGATTGCGCAATCAGCTATTAATTACATAGCAACTACGGCTTCACCGGGTAGGCCTTGCCGGCAGCATCGGTGAAGATCGGGGCGCCATCGGGGTCCACCGAGAAGGCGCCGACACCGTAGCGTTGGCGCAGCCGCAGCTGCAGCGGCCCCAGCTGCAAAGCCACCTCGCCCAGCAAGCCTTGGGTGAGCTCCAAGCGCGCCGTGCGCGCCTGCTTGAGCAAGGCGTCGATCTCGTTGCGCTCGACCATGCTCGCGCCCCACTGCTTGATGGCCATCTGCCAGGCCGCACGCACCTTGGGCAGCATGCCCTTGGGATCGCCCAGCTTGGTCAGCTGCTGCACCAGCTTGTCGAGCTTGGTCTCGTTCTCTTTTTCCTGCGCCATGCGCTCGGCCAGGAGCTTGTAGCGCAGCTCCAGTTCCGGGTTCACCCCCACCGCCACATGGGTGAGACCGCCCTTGTCCGAACCCAGGTAAGGCACGCGAATCCACTTCTGCGCCTGGGCCTTTCCACCCACCAGCTTGCCGCGCTGGGGGGCCTTCAGGCCAATCAAAATCTGGTCGCGCGACACCAGCGTGCTTTCCAGCACCATGTCGTCCACCGCAATCAAGTTACCTGCATCCACCGTGGACGACTCAACAAAACGCGCCGCCACCGTGCACCCTGCTTTGGCAAACGCTCCGGCAATGATGCCGCCCCTGACGATGACATGGCCACCGGCCTCCAGCTGCGCGCCTTCCACCACCCCACCGACTTCGATGTCGCCCGTGGCCTGCACCTTCATTCCCTGGATGACGTCACCCGCTACGCGCACGGTGCCGTCGAAATAGATGTTGCCCGTGGCCAGGTTCACCTCGGCCACCTGCAGCACCGGCTCCACATTCACGCCGCAGGGCACCCGCACCGGCAAGCCTGCGGTGGTGGACTGCAGCACATTGGGGTCGTTGGCACTGGTGGCAGCGCCCACCAACCCGGCAGCAAAAGGTGCATCCTGACCAGGCTTGGGCGCCAGCTCGGCGCCGCGCACGGTGAACCCGGGAACACCGGGCGTGGCCGGGTGCCTGCGCATCAGCGCCTGGCCGGGCTCCACCAGTGAAATGGCACCGTGCTCACGGTAATCGATCATGCCGTCGGCATTGACCTTGGGTGCGCGGCTGGCAGCTTGCGCTCCCAGCTCTTCAAAGCGGGCGTCAATGCCGTCCTGCGCCGGTACCCCCTGGGCGACCAGCACCCGCTCCACCGGTTGTTGCGCACACAGGCTGTCCACCAGCGCCGAATCCACCCCGGCAATGACGCCGTGCTCGCGCAGGGCCTGCAACACGCGCTCGAAATCGGCCAGGCGCCCACCCTGGGCCGCCCCCACACTGACCCAGGCCTGCATCTCGTCGCCATCCACCAGCACCACGATGGGCGCATCGCGGCGCTCGGCCACCTGCAGCACAAACGGACTGGTCTTGACATTGCAGTCCTGCACGGCGGCCGCCAGCATTTCGTCCAGCACCAGGCAGTCACCATAGCCGGCTGCGGACAGCAATGCCCGCAGGGCAGCCTCGTCCACCGGCGCCCGGCCCGGCGCAGGCTGGCCACGCAGAAAAATCTGCCCATCCGCTTCGGTCAGTGACAAACCCGGAAAGTCCATGCGGCGAGTCTCCCACGATACCGGGTGGTGTACATGAAGACAAACCCCTAGGTCACGCGACCCCGCGCCCTGTGCAAGCCCCCAACGCCCCATCCCAGGGGCACCGGATGCAAGTCCTCTTCAGCCTTGCCACCCTGTGTGTGGTTGTAGGCCTGACTGGCCTGATAGTCAAGAAGCAATGGGGCTCGGTCAGCGCATCCATGGCGGCACGCCGAACGGCAGCGGGCACCAACTACATGCCCAAAAGGCTATCCGCCCGCATAAAGCAAGCGAACACCGCTTCCTTTTTTATAGCAAACTGGAACCTGCAGCCGTCGGAAGCTCCACCACCACCGTGCACCCCTGCTCCGGAGCCCCCTGTAGTTCCAGCGTGCCACCCAGGCGCTGCACGCACTTGCGTGCCAGTGCCAGCCCCAGGCCAACGCCGGGAAACTGCTGGGCGCTGTGCAGGCGCACAAAGGGCAGGCCCAGGCGATCGATCTGCTGTGTGGCAAAGCCAGCCCCGTTGTCGCGCAGCTGCAGACGGACACCGTTGTCCATCCGTTCGGCCAATAGCTCCACCTGCGGCTGGGCGGTCTTGGCCGTGAACTTCCAGGCGTTGTCCAGCAGCTCGGTGAGCGCCTGCTGCAGCAGCGCGGCCTCGGTGGGCAGCGTGGGCAGGTCGCTGGCCGGTTGCCAGTCCACCGTGCGGTTGGGGTAGCGCGCCTGCACTGTCGTACTGGCCGCCTGCAGCACCGCCCCCAGCGCCACTGGCTGGGGATTCAGTGGCGCCATGCCGACACGGGACAGGGCCAGCAGGCCGTCGAGCATGCGGCCCATGAGCGCGGCCGAGTCGACCACGTTGGCCAGAAAGCCCTGGGCCTCTTCGTTCAGCTGCTCGGCGCTTTCCATCTGCACCAGCTTGGCAAACGAGGTGATGTGGCGCAGGGGCGCGCGCAGGTCGTGCGACACGGTGTAGGTAAAGTCCTGCATCTCGCGCTGGAGCTGTCCCACCTGCGCTTCCAGTTGAGCGATGCGGGCCGCGCTGTCGGATTCGGTCGTCATGGGCAACGGCTTACTTCTTGGGCGCCTTTTGCGGGCGCTGCCAGTTGGCAATACCCACCTGCTTGCCGCGCGCCACGCTCAAGGACCCGGGCTCGGTGCTCTTGGTGATGGTGGAGCCACCGCCCACGGTGCCGCCAGCGCCAATTGTCACCGGCGCCACCAGCACGCAGTTGGAGCCGATGTGCACGTCGTCTTCGATGACAGTGCGGTGCTTGTTGGCACCGTCGTAATTGGCGGTGATGCTGCCTGCGCCATAGTTCACGCGCGCGCCCACCGTGGCATCGCCCAGATAGGCCAGGTGGTTGGCCTTGGCGCCAGCGGCCAGGGTCGAATTCTTCACTTCCACGAAGTTGCCGATGTGCACTTCGGCGCCCAGCTGCGCGCCGGGGCGCAACCGCGCAAACGGGCCGATGAGCGAGCCCGCCCCCACGCGCACGCCGAGCTTTTCGCCGTCGATGTGGGTGAAGGGGTGAATAACGGCACCGGCTTCGATGATGGCGTTGGCAATGACGCAGTTGGCGCCGATGGACACGCCCTGGCCCAGGTTCACATCGCCTTCGAACACGCAGTTCACGTCGATGCTGACATCGTAGGCACACGCCAGGGTGCCGCGCACATCCAGCCGTGACGGATCGGCCAGGCGCACGCCGTCTTCCATCAGGCGGTGCGCCAGCTTGCGCTGGTAGGCACGCTCCAGCTCGGCCAACTGCACCGGGCTGTTGACCCCGGCCACCTGCACCGCATCGTCAATCTTGTGGGCCACCACGCGCACGCCATCAAGCACCGCGAACTTCACGATGTCGGTCAGGTAGTACTCCTGCTGCGCATTCTGGTTGTCCAGGCGCGCCAGCCAGCCCTTGAGCAGGCGCGCCGGCACCGCCATGATGCCGCTGTAGATCTCGGTGATGGCACGCTGTTCTTCAGAGGCATCCTTGTGCTCGACGATGGCCTGCACCGTGCCGGACCCGGTACGCACGATGCGTCCGTAGCCGGTGGGGTCGGGCATTTCCAGCGTGAGCAGCGCCATGTGCTGCGAATTGCTCAGTTTGAGCAGGTGGAACAGGGTGTCGGCCTGCGTCAGCGGCACATCGCCCGACAGCACCACCACCACGCCACCATCGTCCAGCAATGGCACTGCCTGCTGCACCGCATGGCCCGTGCCCAGCTGCGGCTCCTGGCGTGCAAATTTCACATCAAAATGGCCTGCCGCCCGCGTAAAACCTGCGCAGGCCGCTTCTACTTCTGTAGCGCCGTGGCCGGTGATGACCACCGCATTGCGCGCCTGCAGGTCGGCCGCCGTGTCCAGCACATGCTGCAGCAAGGGGCGCCCGGCCAGCTTGTGCAGCACCTTAGGCAGACTGCTCTTCATGCGCGTGCCCTTGCCAGCGGCCATGACCACCACCTGGACGCCGCCGGGGGGAATGTCGCGGCCGGAAATGATGGGAGCAGCTGTCATGGCAGGGTTCTCTTCAGAAAATGTGGCGAGGTAATCGCTCGATATTATCCGTGCGACCACCAGGAGAACTGCCATGCCCACCCCCGACCACGACTTTGCCCGCTACTGCTGCGAACTCCTGGGCAGCGCCGGCCCGTGCGTGCCCAAGCGCATGTTTGGCGGCTTCGGCATCAGCACCGACGGTCTGACCATCGCCATCATTGCCGACCTCGGCAGCGGGCAGACCCTGTGGCTCAAGGCCAGCGAGGCCACGCGGGGGCTGTTTGAGGCCGAGGGTTGCGCGCGCTTTACCTACCCGGTGAAGGGGGTGCCGAAGAGCATGAACTACTACGCTGCACCGGCGGAGGCGCTGGAGTCGCCAGGGCTGATGCTGCCGTGGGCGCGGTTGGCGTTGGAGGCGGCGGTGGAGGCGCGAGCGAATGCGAAGCCGAAGCGGGTTGTGGCCAAGAAGGCTTCTCCGGCCAAGAAGGTGGTTGCTTCTAAAACTTCGGGACGGAAGAAATAGCTTGATGCAGGCCGGGTCGCGCCCCGGCAGGCGCCTTCATTTCTTTTGCTTCGCCAAAAGAAACGAAGCAAAGAAAAGGCGAGCCGGATGCGTCGGCCCTGCGGGCTCACTGCGTTGCTCGTGCGGGGCGGGAGTCGCGCAAACTCGCCCTGCGGGCTCAAACAGCGCGCGCCTCTTAATCCGCCCCACCCTGCGCTACTCGACTCCGCATAACGGCGGGGATACCCCACGTGGCATCGCTTCGCTCGGAGCATTTTGAAATCCATTCGGTATGGGACGCTCTGAATCCTTGCGAGTTGTAGTAAGCAGTGGTTAAAGGGTGAAACGCGGCCGGTCCAAAAATGCACGCATCCTAGGATGCTGAACATCAATTCACAACCGTTACTTTTCCCCCGTGAGCTTCAAATACTGAACGAGTTGTTCTATCGACTTCAAAGGCCACTCCTTCGCTACTCAATATGTCGCGATAAAGGAGCCTTGGTCGAATAACCTCATCAGGAAAAACAATGCGCGTTGATTCATCAGTTTTTTCTGAACCCGTCAGCCAGGTACAACGCAAATCTGACCGCCCCAGCAAACAGTTGACCCGCTGCTCGAGCTGCAGATATCCATCTACTCCATCAAACGTGGATCGAAACTCCGTCCCCGTAAATCGAGTAACGATGATCTCAGGTCCATCTATGCTTGTTAAAGAAACCCATCCTTCGGCCACCATATCGGTGTCACCAGAGAATTCAGCTACAGGAAACCTTCTTTTGCTGGAGCCCGCTTGTAGCCAGAGGATGGTGTCGTAAAAAGTCGGCGCCTTCTCACTTCTTGCCCGCAATCCGGCGGATAGTTTCCCGCAAAAATATTGAATGAAATTGATTGGCAACATCGGTTTACTAGGCAATTCTCTGGATCAGCACGCAGGCATCCGCTGCATCGAAATTGTCACTGACTGACAAATACGTCCTAGCGGCAGCATTCAAACTGAAGCCTCAACCATACACCCGCGCCGAGCGAAGCGATGGCGCGTAACTCCCCCCCTCTGGCTGCGCCGAGGAGCGCAGCAGGCGCTGGATGAAGGGCCGCGCGCTGTTTGAGCCGCAGGCGAGTTTGCGCGGACCCCAGCGGCTGCGAGCACCGCAGGTTGCCCGTAGCGAAGCGCAGGGACGCAGACAGTGGGGGCGCCTTTTCTTTGCTTCGTTTCTTTTGGCGAAGCAAAAGAAATGAAGGCGGCCGCCGGGCCGAGACCCGGCCTACAGCACCCCGCCCGGTCTGGGCGAAACAAACTCAAACCGGCCAAACCACCCCATAGTCATTAAGAATCGCATCCAGCGGCATGTCGTGCGGCTCGGGCTCCAGGTCGTCAACAAACCCCGGCCCGAACCCCAGCCCCACCGTGAACGGCTTGGGCTCCAGGCTGGCGAGCATGCGGTCGTAGAAGCCCCCACCGTAGCCCAGCCGGTAGCCGCCAGGCCCATAGCCCACGCAGGGAGCGAACAGCAGGGTAGGCACGATGAGCTCGGTGTCCTTGGGCTTGGGGATGCCGTAGGCGTCTTCTTCCATGGGGCAGCCCGGGTACCAAGCATGGAAGGTCATGGTCTTGTGTTCGCGGTTCACCACCGGCAGGCCGATGCGCCGACGCAGCGGCTGGTCCAGCAGCTCGCCGTCTTCCTTCCAGCGGTGCAGGGCCGGCAAGGGGTCGAATTCGCCCTTGATGGGCCAGTAGGCGCCGATCACGGTGTCGGTGCGGCCTACCAGCCAGATGCGCATGATTTGCTGCAGGGCTGCCGAGCGGGCCTGGCGGTCCGGCAAAGCCAGGCGTTCTTCGAGCAATCGGCGGCGAAGGGCTTTCTTGCCCGAGTCAGGTTCTGGGTGCAACTTGTCCATAATCCTCACATGCGTTTTATTGCGATTCTGACACCGATAGTGGCCCCGGCCACCGTGGCTGCAGCACTGTGTGCCGCCACCCTCGGCCCAGCCTGGGCCGCCAACAAGAATACACCCGAGCTGAACCGTGCCGACGAAGCCGTGCTGGACATGGCGCAGGCCTACAAAAACCGTGACCGCAAACGCTTGGCCGCCCTGCTGGCACAGGTCAAGGGCCACCCGCTGGAGGCCTGGGGCGCCTACTGGGACATGTCGGCCCGGCTGGACGATGCCAGCCCGCGCGAAATCCAGGAACACCTGGCGCGCTGGAGCGGCACCTACCAGGAAGACCGCCTGCGCGCGGAATGGCTGGTGCAGCTGGGCAAGAACCGCGACTGGGTGGCCTTCAACCGCGAAATGGCCCTGTACCGCATGAACGACGAGCGTGCGGTGCGCTGCTACGCCCTGCTGGCCAACTACCTGGCCACCGGCGCCGACGTGAAGGCCGAGGTGCGCACCCAGTGGCTGGGCGCCCGGGACGCCGAGGAAGCCTGTGCCGCAGCCGCCGAACAGCTCATCAAGGACCATTCGATCATGCAGCTCACCGCCTGGCAGCGCGCCCGGCTGGGCATGGAGAACGACCGCCTGCGCGTGGTCACGCAGGCGGTGGAGCTGCTGAATCCGGACTGGGCCAAGACGGTCAACACCCTGTACACCAGCCCGGCCAAGTACCTGGACGACAAGCTGACCGCCCTGCGTCCGCGCACGCGCGAGTTCGTGTCGCTGGCCATCATCCGCCTGGCCTACCAGGACCCGCTGGCAGCTGCGGAAGAAGTGGACAAGCTGCGCTGGAAGGCGCAGCTCACGCAGGAGGAGCGCAGCTGGATATGGGGCGTGATCGGCAAGCGCATGGCGCAGCGGCTTTCGCTCGACGCCAGCGACTACTTTGCCAAGGCCCAGGTGCAGTACCTGCACGAGGACCACCTGCTGTGGATGGCGCGCGCCGCACTGCGAGTGGGGCGCTGGGACCAAGTGCTGCAAGCCACCGCGGCCCTGCCCGAAGCACTGCGCAATGAACCCACCTGGGTCTATTGGCGCGCCAAGGCCCTGCTGCAGACCGCCACCCACGACGACCAGCGCAACCAGGGGCTGCGGCTGCTGGAGAGCATTGCCGGGGTCAAGGGCTTCTACGAGCAGCTTGCGCTCGAAGACATGGGGCAACGCGTTGCCCAGCCGCCCAAGCCGGCCCTGCCCACGCCCGAAGAGCGCATGCAGGCGCGGCAGAACCCGGGCCTGCAGCGTGCGCTCTACGCCATCCGCATCGGGCTGCGTTCGGACGGGGTGCGCGAATGGAACTACACCGTGAACCTACACACCAAGGGGGGCATGGACGACCGCAGCCTGCTGGCAGCGGCCGAACTGGCCTGCAGCCAGGAAGTGTGGGACCGCTGCATCAACACCAGCGAACGCACCCGCCAGCTCACCGACTGGGAGACCCGCTTTCCCATGCCTTTTCGGCAGGAGGTCATCGCCCGCAGCCGCGCCATCGGGCTGGACCCGGCCTATGTGTACGGTCTGATCCGCCAGGAAAGCCGCTTCATCACCGACGCACGCTCCGGGGTGGGCGCTTCGGGCCTGATGCAGGTGATGCCAGCCACGGCCAAGTGGACCGCCAAGAAGCTGGGCATGGGCGACTTCCAGGCCCACCACATCACCGACAAGGACACCAACATCGCCATCGGCACCGGCTACCTCAAGCTGGTGCTCGACAGCTTTGCCGGCTCCATGCCCATGGCCGCAGCGGCCTACAACGCCGGACCTGGCCGGCCGCGCCAATGGCGCGGTGGCGACGGCGCGCCCACGGTGGACGCCGCCATCTGGGCCGAGAACATCCCGTTCAGCGAAACCCGTGACTATGTGAAGAAGGTGCTGTCCAACACCACCAACTACGCCGCACTCATCACCGGTGTGCCCCAGTCGCTGCGGGCCCGCCTGGGCCAGATCGGCCCCAGCAACGCACCGCCGCCCATCGAAGACCTGCCCTGAACACACCACTCCATCACGAAGGAAGCTCCATGCTCAAGCTCTACATCGGCAACAAGAACTATTCGTCCTGGTCCATGCGCCCCTGGGTGCTGCTGCGCCAGGCCGGCATTCCCTTCGAGGAGGTCATGGTGCGCTTCGACTCGTTCGACGCAGACTCGCAGTTCAAGACCACCTTGCAGGGCCTGAGCCCCACCGGCAAGGTGCCCTTGCTGGTCGATGGCGAACTGGCGGTGTGGGACACGCTGGCCATTGCCGAGTACGTGGCCGAGCAGTTTCCTGCCAAGCAGCTCTGGCCTGCCGACAAGGCGGCGCGCGCCCGGGCACGCTCGGTCTGCGCCGAAATGCACAGCGGCTTTACCGCCTTGCGCAGCGCCTGCCCCATGAACATCGAAGCCAGCCTGCCCGACGTGGGAGCCCTGATCTGGCGCGACAAGCCCGCGGTGCGTGCCGACGTGTACCGGCTGGAAACCATGTGGACCGAGCTGCTGCAGGCCCATGGCGGCCCCATGCTGTTTGGCGAGTTTTCGGTGGCCGACGCCTACTTTGCCCCGGTGTGCATGCGCCTGCTGAGCTATGTGCTGCCGGTCAGCCCCAGCATCGCGGCCTATGTGCAGCGCGTGCAGGAACTCCCTGGCGTGCAGGACTGGATTGCCGCAGCCCGCGCCGAGGCCGACTTCCTCGACTTCGAGGAACCCTACCGCCTGAACCGCTGAAGGGCAGGCATGGAGGTCTACCTGGTCGGCGGTGCGGTGCGCGATGCGCTCTTGGGGCGGCAGGTGCAGGAGCGCGACTGGGTGGTGGTGGGCGGCACGCCCCAGCAGCTGCTGGACCAGGGCTTCACCCCGGTGGGACGCGACTTCCCGGTGTTTCTGCACCCGCGCACGCGCGAGGAATACGCCCTGGCCCGCACCGAGCGCAAGACGGCACCGGGCTACCAGGGATTTGCCATCCATGCCGCGCCCGATGTCACGCTCGAAGAAGACCTGCTGCGCCGCGACCTCACTATCAATTCCATAGCTATCCGCGCAGACTATACGCGGGGCGAAGCCCAATTTGACCTGAAAAAGCTGGCGCTAGGCGATGCTGCCGGACTGCTGCACGACCCCTATGGCGGCCGTGCCGACCTCGCAGCCCGGGTGCTGCGCCACGTGTCACCCGCTTTTGCCGAAGACCCGGTGCGCATCCTGCGTCTGGCACGATTTGCCGCGCGCTTCCCGGACTTCTCGGTGGCCCCCGAAACCCTGACCTTGATGGCCGACATGGTGGCCAACGGTGAAGTGAACCACCTGGTGAGCGAGCGGGTGTGGCAGGAAATTGCCCGCGGCCTGATGGAGGAACGCCCGTCGCGCATGTTCGAGGTGCTGCGCCAGTGCGGCGCCCTGCAGGTGCTGCTGCCCGAACTGGACCGCCTGTGGGGTGTGCCGCAACGTGCCGAATACCACCCCGAAATCGACACCGGCGTGCACGTGATGCTGGTGCTGGACATGGCTGCGCAGCTGGGTGCGCCGCTGCCGGTGCGCTTTGCCGCCCTGACCCACGACCTGGGCAAGGGCACCACGCCGCAGGACGTGCTGCCGCGCCACATCGGCCACGAGGAACGCAGCGCCCGGCTGCTCAAGGCCGTGGTGCAGCGCCTGCGGGTACCCAACGACTGCGCCGAACTAGCCGATGTGGTGGCACGCGAGCACGGCAACATCCACCGCAGCCTGGACCTGTCCAGCGCCGCCACCGTGCGTCTGCTGGAGCGCTGCGACGCCCTGCGCAAGCCACAGCGCTTTGCCGACGTCCTGTGGGCCTGCGAATGCGATGCCCGGGGCCGCCAGGGCCTGTCGCAGACGCCCTACCCGCAGCGGGCACGGCTGCAGCAGGCGCTGGACATCTGCCTGGCGGTTGCGACCGAAGAAGTCGCAGCCCAGGCCCTGTCCACAGGGGCCAAAGGCGCCCAAATAGGCCAAGCGGTGCACAATGCCCGGGTGCAGGCCGTGGCTGACCAGCTACCGCCCGCACCTGCTGCTGCCCACTGAGCCCCTACACTTTGCACCATGTCCCATTTGCTCCTGGTTGAAGACGACGAACTGCTGCGCGACGGCCTGGCCACCCAGCTTGCCAAGGTGGGCCACAGCGTCAGCACCAGCCCCGATGGCGAGCAGGCCCTGCCCCTGCTCGAAGCCCAGCGCTTCGATGCTGTGATACTGGACCTGGGCCTGCCCGGCAAGGACGGGTTTGCCGTGCTGCATTGGATACGCCAGCGCTTTTCGGCCCTGCCCGTGCTCATTCTCACCGCCCGCGACGACGTGGACGACCGCGTGCGCGGCCTCACCGCCGGGGCCGACGACTACCTCACCAAACCTTTCAATGTGGCCGAGCTGGAAGCCCGGCTGCTGGCCCTGCTGCGCCGCGCACGGCTGCCGGCCTTCGGCGGGTCGCTGGAAGTGGAAGGATCGCCCAGTTGCCGCCTGCGGGTCGACCCGCAGCGCCCCCTGGCCTGGCTCAACGACGAGCCCCTGGATGTGACCCAGCGCGAGTGGGCCCTGCTGTCACTGCTGGTCAACAACCTGGGCCAGGTGGTCAGCCGTGAAGACGTGCTGGCAGTCTGGCAAACCCAGCCCGGTGACGGTGGCAGCACCGCCTCCAACGCCCTGGAGGTCTATGTGCACCGCCTGCGCCGCAAGTTGGCCGATTCGGACCTGAACATCCGCAATGTGCGCGGTCTGGGCTACATGCTGGAACGCAGCGAGCCGTGAACGCAAGCGACGAAGCCCAAGGGCCGGTTCCGGCGCCGGGCCGCCCCAAGCCGGAACGCGCCCCCTCGGGGGGTGGCGACCCACGCGCAGCGGGGAAGACTGGGGGCAAACTTTCCCTGCACCGCCAGCTCCTGTGGTGGCTGCTGGCGCCCCAGCTGTTCCTGTGGCTCATGGGCGGGGTACTGGCCTACCGGGTGGCCCTGAGCTATGCCGAAAAGGCGCTCGATGCCTCGCTGAGCCAGTCGGTGCTGGCGCTGTCGCGCCAGGTCAAGCCGCTGGGCTCGGGGCTGCTGGTGGACTTTCCCAAGGCAGCGCAGGCCATCATGGAGCAGGACCCGTCGGACCGGGTGGCCTACATGGTGTCCTCGCCACCGGGCAGTTTCTTCCTGGGCAACCTGAAACTGCCCGCGCCGCCCGATGCGCTGCTGATTGCCGACAACACCCCGGTCTTCTACGACCAGGAGGTCGACGGCAAGGCACTGCGTGTGGCGCTGATGGAGCTCAGCTACGGCACCCCTCCGGCCGACCAGCGCATGCGCGTGCAGGTGGCCAAGAGCCTGACCGCCAAGCAGGTGCTGGCACGCGAGCTGGTGCGCGACGTGCTGGTGCCCCTGCTGCTGCTGGGCACTGTGCTCAGTGTGCTGGTGTATGGCGGCATACGCCGCGGCCTGGCGCCCCTGCAGCGCCTGGAAACCCAGCTGGCCCACCGCAGCACCGCAGCCCTGACCCCCATCGAGCTGACCGAGGCGCCGCAGGAAGTGCACTCACTGGCCACCACCATCAATGAATTGCTGGGCACCTTGCGGCGTAGCCTGTCGCAGGAAAAGCGCTTCCTCAACGACGCCGCCCACCAGCTGCGCACGCCGCTGGCCGGGCTCATCAGCCAGAGCGAGCTGGCGATGCAGGAAACCGACCCGCAGGCCCTGCGCGAGCGGCTGCAGAAGGTGAATCTGGGCGCCCAGCGCAGTGCCCACCTGGTGGGCCAGCTGCTGTCGCTGGCCCGTACCGAGGCCGCCATCGAGATGCAGAACGTCGACGTGTCGGCACTGGCACGCGATGTGGCGCGGGAGTGCACGCGCAAGGCCGTCAACTGCGGCATCGACCTGGGCTGGGAGGGGGACGAGGTGTTGACCATCCCGGCCGGGCGCGTGCTGCTGCGGGAAGCGCTGAGCAACCTCATCGACAACGCCCTGCGCTATGCGGGCAAGGGCGCCACGGTGACCGTGACCTCGCGCCGGGACGGCGACCTGTGCGTGCTGGGGGTGGAGGACAACGGGCCGGGCTTGCGCGCCGACCAGCTGGCCCATGTGTTCGAGCGCTTCTGGCGCGCCAGCGAACTGCCTGGCGGCTGCGGCCTGGGACTGGCCATCGTGGCCGAAATCGCACAGCGCCACGCGGGTGAGGCCGTGGCCCTGCCGGTCAGTCCGCATGGGCTGCGGGTAGAACTCCGATTGCCATTGCGCTGAGCGCACGGCATACTGAACTCAGCCCCACTTTCTCCGCAACCGTGCAACCTGCGCTGCCCTCACCCACGCCCCCTGCTGCCGCAAAATTGCCGGAGCAAGTCTGGCGCGATGCCCTGGAAGGCGCTGGTGAAGGCATCTGGGAATGGGACATCGTCCAGGGTACGCACACGCAGTCCCTGCGCTGGTGGGAAATACTGGGCTACGGGGCCGATGACCCACGCCCCCAGGGCTACAACGAGTTTGCGCAACGCGTGCACCCCGACGACTGGCCCCGGGTGCTGCAGGCCAGCGAGGCCTATCTCAGCCACAAGGTTCCGCGGTTCTCGGTCGAGTTCCGCATGCGCTGCAAGGACGGCCAGTGGAAGTGGATCCACAGCCAGGCCGTGGTGGTTGCCTGGAACGACAACGGCAGCCCGGCGCGCATGGTGGGCACGCACACCGACATCGATGCCAACCGGCAGATGCAGAACTCGCTGATTGCATTCAATGCCAGGCTGCAGGAGCAGGCCGACCAGCTGCGCACCACGCTGAGCAGCATCACGCAGGGGGTGTATCTGAGCGATGCCCAGGGCCACATCCACACCTACAACCAGCAGCTGTGCGACATCCTGAAAATTGATCCACAGTGGCTGCAGGCCCACCCGACCCGGCAGGCCCTGGCCGACCTGCAGGAGAAACGCGGCGATTTCGGTCCGAACTTCTCGCTGGTGGACGCCGCAGCCCGCACCGCAATTGCCCAGCGCGACGAGGAGAATATTCCGGCGCGGTACCAGCGCCAGACCACCGACGGGCGCACGATTGAGGTATGCACCCGCAAACTGGCCAACGGTGGCTTGGCGCGCACCTTCACCGACCTGACCGACTATGTGAAGTCAGAGGCGGCACGGGCCCAGTTCGACGACATGCTGGCGGCGGTGCAAAGGATTTCCCGGGTGGGCTGCGCAGTGTCCAACTACATCGACCAGACCGTGCAGTGGACCGATGGGATCTACCGCATCCTGGACGCCGACCCCGCCACTTACACACCGACCATTGGCTCCATTCGGCAGTTTCTGACGCCTGCCAGCCGTGACGAGTTGCTGGCCGTGCTGAAGGACAAGGAGCACCAGCCCACACAGCACGAAGCCGAACAGGAGCTCATCACCCTCACCGGGCGCCACATCTGGGTCAAGACCATTGCCTACATGACCTGGAAGGACGGCCGGGTGCACACCCGCACCTCGGTGATGCAGGACATCACCGAGTACAAGATGGTGCAGGCGCGGCTTCGCGAGAACGAAGAGCGCTGGAAGCTGGCCCTGGAGAGCGCGGGCGATGGGGTGTGGGATTGGCACATCGCCCAGGGCCATGAATTCTTCTCGCAGCGCCTGCTAGACATTTACGGCTTCACCGAGGAAGACCTGCAGCGTTCGCCCGAAGAAATCGACCGGCGCACCCACCCTGACGATGTGGAAAAAATGCGCCAGGACCGCGCCGACCACTTTGCGGGCCGCACCCCGAGTTACCACAACGAGCACCGCGTCCAGTGCAAGGATGGCAAATGGAAGTGGGTGCTGAGCCGTGGCATGGTGATCAGCCGCGATGCCCAGGGCCAGCCCCTGCGCATGATCGGTACCCACACCGACATCACGGCGCGCAAGGAAGCCGAAGCGGCCATCCGCCACCAGGCCATGTTCGACGCCCTCACCGGGCTGCCCAACCGGCGCATGCTGCGCGACCGGCTGGAACAGGAAATCAAGCGCTGCCAGCGTGATGGACAGCAGCTGGCCGTGCTGTTCATGGACCTGGACCATTTCAAGGAAATCAACGACACCTTGGGCCACGACCAGGGAGATGTGCTGCTGGTGGAGGCGGCCCGGCGCATCCAGAGCTGCCTGCGCGCCTCCGACACCGTGGCCCGCATGGGGGGCGACGAATTCACCATGGTGCTGTCCGAGATGGAGGACGCCACCCACCTGGAGGGGCTGTTGCAGAAACTTCTGCAAACCCTTTCAACAGCCTTTGTGCTCAATGGCGAGCCACGCTATGTATCGGCCAGCATTGGCGTGACGATTTACCCGCTCGACGGTCAAGACATCGAGGTACTGTTCAAGAACGCCGACCAGGCCCTTTACGCGGCCAAGGGTGCCGGACGCAACCGCTTCAGCTTTTTCACCCCGGCCTTGCAGGAAGCTGCGCAGAAGCGGGTTCGCATGACACAGGACCTGCGCAAGGCCCTGCAGGATTCGCAGTTCCGTATCGTCTACCAGCCCATCGTGCACATGGAGACCGGCCTGATCCACAAGGCCGAGGCCCTGATCCGCTGGCAGCACCCGACCCAGGGACTGGTCAGCCCGGCCGAGTTCATCCCTGTGGCGGAAAGCAGCGGACTGATCGTGGAGATCGGGCAATGGGTGTTCGAACAGGCCGCCGCACAAGCGCGTGCATGGCGGCAGCAGATTGCACCGGATTTCCAGGTGAGCATCAACAAGTCACCCGTGCAATTCCAGCGTGCCGACCCCAGGTGCGCAGCCTGGGGCGATGTCCTCCAGTCCCTGGGCCTGCCTGGTAGCGCCCTGGTCGTCGAAATCACGGAAGGGCTGCTGCTGGACAAAGCCGAGGGGGTGGCCGAGCAACTGCTGTCCCTGGGAGACGCCGGTATCCAGGTGTCCCTGGACGATTTCGGTACCGGCTATTCGTCCCTGGCCTATCTGCAACGCTTTGACATCGATTTCATCAAGATCGACCAGTCCTTCGTGCGCCACCTGGTCCGGGACTCCACCGACTTGGCCTTGTGCAAGGCCATCATCGCCATGGCCCATGCGCTGGGCATCCAGGTGGTGGCCGAAGGGGTGGAAACAGCCGGGCATTTCGCCCTGCTGCGGGAGGCCGGGTGCGACTATGCACAAGGCTATTTCATTTCCAGACCGGTTCCGATCGAGGCGTTTGAAGCCCTGGTACAGCAGCACCACCAACAGCGTGCACAGGCCCAGTCAGGGCCTGGTGTGGACGGCGCAGGCATTTAGCAGCCTGACCAGGCAGGCCTTTGATTCAGACTTCGATGCGGCGCGTGCTTTTCGCGTCAAACCAGTTGTTGTGGCGACCGCTCACGCTCAGGCCTACGTTGTCTCCCATGGCAATGGGCGTGCTGGGTGCCAGGCGCACGGTCATGTTGCCGACCGCAGTCTTGACCACCACGTAGAGGTCCGCGCCGGTCGGCTCGACCAGGATGACTTCACCGCGCCAGGGGGCCTCGGGGTCCAGGTGGATGTGCTCGGGGCGCTGACCCAGGATGACATCGGTGGTGGCCGGGCACGGCAGGTCCAGGCTGCCGCCTTCGAAGACAAACTTGCCTTGCGCCCCAGTGGTTTCTACACGACCCGCTATGAAATTCATAGTAGGCGAACCAATGAAGCCTGCGACATAGGTGTTGGCGGGCTTGCGGTAGATGTCGTGCGGCGTGCCGATCTGCTGCAGGATGCCGTCCTTCATCACGGCAATGCGGCTGCCCAGGGTCATGGCCTCGATCTGGTCGTGGGTCACATACACGCTGGTAATGCCCGACTGCTGGTGCAGGCGCTTGATTTCGGCACGCATTTCCACGCGCAGCTTGGCGTCCAGGTTGGAGAGCGGTTCGTCGAACAGGAACAGCTTGGGGTCACGGGCCAAGGCACGGCCCATGGCCACGCGCTGACGCTGACCACCGGAGAGCTGGCTGGGGCGGCGGTCGAGCAGGTGTTCGATCTGCAGCATGGCGGCGACTTCGGCGATGCGCTTCTTGCGCACATCCTCAGGCACCTTGCGCATTTCCAGTGCAAAGCCGATGTTGTCGGCCACGGTCATGGTGGGGTACAGGGCGTAGCTCTGGAACACCATGGCAATGTCGCGCTGAGCAGGGGCCACGCCCACCACATCGGTACCACCGATAAGCAGCTTGCCTTCGGTGGGGTCTTCGAGGCCGGCGATGATGTTGAGCAGCGTGGACTTGCCGCAGCCTGAGGGGCCGACAAGAATAAGGAATTCACCTGCGGGCACGTCGATGTCGATCTTCTTCAGAACCTCGACGGCCTTGTCGCCCTTGCCGTAGACCTTGCGGATGCCCGCGATTTGGAGAGAGGAAGCCATGTTTCTTATCCTTTGACTGCACCGGCCGTGAGGCCCTTGACGAAATACTGACCCGCGAGCACGTACACCAGCATGGTGGGCAGGCCGGCGATGATGGCGGCCGCCATGTCCACGTTGTAGGCCTTGACGCCCGTGGTGGTGTTGGCCATGTTGTTCAGACCCACGGTGATGGGCTTGCTGTCGGCGCCGCTGAAGGACACACCAAACAGGAAGTCGTTCCAGATGTTGGTGAACTGCCAGATCAGGGTGACCATCAGGATCGGGGTGGACATCGGCACCACGATGCGCCAGAAGATCTTCCAGAAGCCTGCGCCGTCGATGCGCGCGGCGTTGACCAGTTCACGCGGGATGGCGGTGTAGTAGTTGCGGAAGAACAGCGTGGTACCGGCCATACCCGCCAGGCAGTGCACCAGGATCAAGCCGGCGATGGAACTGGACAGGCCCAGGAAGCCCAGCACCTGGCTCATGGGCAGCAGCACCACCTGGAAAGGCATGAATACGCCGAAGAGCATGAAGCCGAACAGCAGGTCGGAGCCACGGAATTTCCACATGGACAGGACATAGCCGTTGATGGCACCCCAGAATGTGGAGATCAGCACCGCAGGAACGGCCATGGCCACCGAGTTCCAGAAGTAGGGCTTGAGGCCGCGGCAGTCCACGCCCGTGCAAGCCGACGACCAAGCCAGCGACCAGGATTCGAGGTTGATGGACGTGGGAAGGCTCAGCAGGTTGCCATTGCGGATCTGCTCGGCATCCTTGAGCGAGGTGGCGATCATCACGTACATGGGCGCCAGGAAGAAGAACGCCGCAATGATGAGTACGCTGTAGACCGCGATGCGGGGAAGGTATTTGGTCATGGTCTGAATCCTTCAGCGATCGGTTGGTTTCGCACGCAACTCGCTGTACAGGTAGGGCACCACCAGGGCCGCTACAAAGCACAGCATCATGGTGGCGCTGGCGGCTCCCAGGCCGATCTGGCCACGGGTAAAGCTCATGGCGAACATGAAGGTCGCGGGCACGTCGGTGGAGAAGCCGGGGCCACCGGCGGTCAGCGCCATCACCAGGTCGAAGCTCTTGATGGACAGGTGCGAGAGCACCAGGATGGTGGAAAACACCACCGGGCGCAGGATCGGAAGGATGATGCGCCAGTAGATGCGCGGCAACGAAGCGCCGTCGATCTGCGCCGCCTTGATGATGCTGTCGTCGATGCCGCGCAGCCCGGCCAGGAACAGGGCCATGGCAAAACCCGCCGACTGCCAGACACCGGCAATCACTACGCAGTAGATGGCAGTATCACTCTGCACCAACCAGTCGAAGCTGAACGAGGCCCAGCCCAGGTCGTGCATGAGTTTTTCCAGCCCGAGGCTGGGGTTGAGAATCCATTTCCAGGCCGTGCCGGTCACGATGAACGACAGCGCCATGGGATAGAGGTAGACCGTGCGCAGAAAGCCTTCGGCGCGCACCTTCTGGTCCAGGAAGATGGCCAGCACCATGCCCAACAGCATGGAGCCGCCCACGTAGAGCACGCTGAAAATCCCCAGGTTCTTGAGCGCCACGTACCACCGGTCCATTTCCCACAGGCGGGCGTACTGCTCCAGACCAACGAATTCGTCGTAGTTGGGCAGCATGCGCGAACCGGTGACGGAAAGAACACCGTTCCAGATCATGAAGCCGTAGATGAAGGCAAACCCGAGCACGAAGCCCGGCGCGATCACCAGTTTGGGCAACAGGTTTTCAAGATTTTTCATGGGGAGAAACCTTAAAAATAACCCCGCCCCAAAGGGGCAGGGTTACCAGGTTGAAGCGAGGGAGAGAGGCCTGACTTACTTGGTCGCAGCAGCCTTGGCGATGTTCTTCACACCGTCGGCCACCGAGATCTTGTCGTCGTTCCAGAACTGGCTCACAGCGTCCTTGATGGCGCCTTCGGCAGCCGGCTTGATCGCCATGCCGTGGGCCACGGAGGGCTGCAGGCCACCGCTCTTGGCGGTGTCCACGAAGTCCTTGGTGGAGAGCTTGGCGCAGTCGTCAAACTTGTCCATCTTCATGTTCAGACGAACCGGGATGGAGCCCTTGTTCAGGTTGAACACTTCCTGGAACTCGGTACCCATGATGCTGGCGGCCAGATCGGCCTGGGCCTTCTGGGCATTGGCATCCTTCAGCTTGAACATGGCAAAGGAGTCGACGTTGAAGGTATAGGCATTGGCAGTGCCAGGTGCTGCAGCGCAGATGTAGTCCTTGCCAGCGGCAGCGAATTCGCCCTTGGCCCAGTCACCCATGAACTGGAAGGCGGCGTCGCCCTTGATGACCATGGCGGTGGCCAGGTTCCAGTCGCGGCCAGGAGAGGCGGCGTCGGTATAGCCCTTGATCTTGCGGAAGGTTTCCAGCGACTTGGTCATGGTGGCGCTGGTCAGTGCCTTCTGGTCCAGTTTCACCAGTGCGTCGTTGTAGAACTTGGCACCCCCCACACCCAGCACCACGCTCTCGAAGGTGGTGAAATCTTGCCAGTTCTGGCCACCGTGAGCGACGGCGATCTTGCCAGCCTTCTTCACGGCGTCGGCAGCCTTGAAGAACTCGTCCCAGGTCTTGGGAGTGGACTTGACGCCAGCGGCATCCAGCACGGCCTTGTTGGCCCACATCCAGTTCACGCGGTGCACGTTGACCGGTGCGGCAACGTAGTTGCCTTTGTATTTCATGACGTCGGCCACGACCTTGGGCAGCAGCTCGTCCCACTTCTCGGCCTTGGCGGTGGCATCCAGGTTGGCCAGCACGCCTTCAGAAGCCCATTCCTGGATCGCAGGGCCCTTGATCTGGGCAGCAGCCGGGGGGTTGCCCGCAACCACGCGGCTCTTGAGCACGGTCATGGCGTTGTCACCACCACCACCGGCCACGGCAAAGTCCTTCCAGGTGTGGCCCTTGCCCTGCATGATTTTCTTGAGCTCGGCGACCGACTTGGCCTCACCACCCGAGGTCCACCAGTGCAACACTTCCACTTCACCGGCGACAGCGGCCGAACCAGCAAGGACCAGCGCCACTGCGGTGGCAAGTTTCGAAAGCTTCAACATTGCATCTCCAAAAAGTTATTCCGCTTGCGCGGTAGAGGTTGAATTCAGGGCCGCACCATGCCGCCATGAATTCATTAATTTTTCATTAATTAATGAAATGTGAATACTAGGACAAACCCTAGCGACTTCTACCGGGAAGAGAAAAAAGATTCAGGCGACCAAGGCCAGCGCGGCAAAGTCACCCACGCGCTCACCGAGTCCGGCAGGGACCAATTCCACGTGGTCGGTCAGGGCGGGCAGCTTGCCGCGCAGGAAGGCCTGCAGACGCGGCAGCAGGTAGTCCTGCTGGTGCCAGAACACGCTGCCACCGATGCTGATGCGCTGCAGATCGAGCGTGGCAATCATGTTGAACAGGGTCCGCCCCATGACCCTGCACAGGTCATCAATAATGGCTTGCGCCCGCATATCTCCTGCACGAGCCGCTATAAAAAGAGAAGCAGAATCGGCGAACCCCTGGGCCGCGAAGCGGCGTGGGATGGCATTGCCGGCCACCAGCGCCTCGACATCGCCGGTCAGGCCGCAGCCGCACAGGGCGTCGTCGTTGTCGCTGACAAAGGTGTGCCCGGCGTGCCCGGCATTGCCGTTCTTGCCGCGCAGCACGCGCCCGTCCACGCACAGGCCCATGCCGATGCCCGTACTCCAGGTCACGTAAGCGCAGTGGTCCAGCCCCTGCAAGGCACCCCAGCGGCGCTCGGCCTCGAGGGCCCCCACTCCATCGTTTTCCACACGTACGCCGGGGAACACCGTGCGTAGCGGCGCTTCCAGCAGGGCGGTGTGCCAGTCATTGGGCAGGCCGCGGGCCTTGCCCGCCATGCCACCGCAGATATTGGGGGCTGCCAGTTCGACAAGTCCATCGCGCAGTACAAAGGGGCCGCACGAGGACACGCCGACGGCGCCAATCCGATTCACGTCCACGCCAGCGGCTGCACAGCTCTCCCCCACCAGGCGGATGATCTGGCGCGCCAGCGCATCGTTGTCACCGACCTTGGCCGTGGGTTCGGCCACCTTGCCGCGCACCCCAGCGCTGTCGGCCACGCTCACGGCCACCTTGGTGCCGCCAATGTCCACGCAGGCCACCGGTGCGGCGCCTGCGGGCAGGCAGAAGCTGGAAATATCGGCAGGAATCGGGTTCATGGTGCGTGTCTCTTTATGTTTATGGTTGGTGTGAATCGGCGATTACTCGCGACCGTAGTCATCCTGCAGACGCACGATGTCGTCTTCACCCAGGTAGTCGCCGAACTGTACTTCCACAATCTCCACCAGCGCATCCGTGGGGTTGGCCAGGCGGTGCACCTGTCCGACGGCGATATCGCAGCTTTGGCCCGTGACCAACTCCAGTGTCTGCTCCCCGAGCGTCACCTGGGCCGTGCCTTGCACCACCACCCAGTGCTCGGCCCGGCGGTGGTGCTTCTGCAGACTGATCTGCTGACCCGGCAACACGCCAATGCGTTTGATCTTGTTGCCCGGCACCTCGGAAACAGTCTCGTACCAGCCCCAGGGGCGAAGGGTGCGTTCAATGGTCTCGGTGCGGCGCAGGGTCTCCATGGCAGTCTCCACGAATTTTCATAATTCGTTAATACTACCGCGCCGCCGCGATGGTGGTTACAGGGTTGTTACGGCTCTGCAAGGGTCTTATTCCGTGTCCAGGCCATTCGTGCCTAGGCGCGAAGCCGCAGACTGTACAGACGTACGGCAAGGCGAAGCAACAACGACACGGATGGCTTGGGCACGGAATTACAACCGGTGGGTACGGTCGCCGTGTGCAAAGCCCATGGCCTGCCACCAGTCCCCGGCGGTGAAGCCGATCACCTTGAACAGCTCACCCATTTCGTGCTCCATGAGCAGCTTCTGCGCGGCCACGCGCACCGGCAGCTCGGCGCCCTGCATGTCCTGCACCAGGCCGCAATTCATCAGGAAAGAGGCCTGTGAGGCATAGCCAAGCACCTCCAGCCCCGCGTTCTGTGCTGCCACGGCCATGCCGGTGAAGTTGACGTGGGCGGTGATGTCCTTGAGGCCCACGGCGTCCAGCGGGTCCGGGTCGGCCCGGTGGGCACGGTGGCACATGACGGTGCCCATGTGGCGCTGCGGGTGGTAGTACTCACTCTCCGGATAGCCGTAGTCCAGCAATAAGATGGCGCCGGCCTGCAGCTTCTGCCCCAGCGTGCGCACAAAGGCTTCGCCCTGGGGGTGGATTTCGGTCAGGTAGTCGTGATCGCCCTCCACCTCCAGCGGCGGACGCAGGTCGGTGGGCCGGTCTTCCCAGGCCAATGCCCCATCTCGCCAGACCACGCCACGCTCAAACCACACACCGCCCGTGCGTTGCAGCAGTTGCACCGGCATGGCGTCGAGCACCTCGTTGCCTACCACCACACCACGCAGCGTGTCGGGCAGGCGTTCGACCCACTCCACCAACGGTGCATGCGGCGCCAGCAGCGCCTGCTGACGGCTTTTCAGGTCGCCCGACAGGTCGACGATGCAGTAACGACGCAGGGCCACCCCCATGTCCTTCAGGGCCTCAATGATCTGCAGGGCCAGGGCGCCGGTACCGGCCCCAAACTCCCACACCTCGTCGGTACCGCTGTGCTGCAGGGCCTGCGCCACCTGGCGCGCCAGCGCCTTGCCAAACAGCGGCGACAGCTCGGGCGCCGTCACAAAGTCGCTGCCGGCAGCCTGGGCCAGGCCCTCCAACGTGGTCATGCCTTGCGGCATCTGCCCCAGCTTGGTCGTGCCATTGCAGTAGTAGCCCAGGCCCGGCGCGTAGAGGGCCTCGGCCATGAAGTCGTCAAAGCCCAGCCAGCCGCCGGAGGCTGCAATCCGGTCGCCGATGCGGACCACCAGCGCCTGGTGCACGCCCTGCTCGGACATGGAAATGGGGGGGGTCGTTAAAATCGCTGGCTTCGTCATGGCCCAGGATTGTCCCCGAATGTCTCCCCACACTCCCTCGCTCCCCCACCCGCACGGCCGTTCCGTGCTGGTCACGGGCGGCAGCGTGCGCCTGGGGGCCCAGATCTGCCGCGCCTTTGCCCAGGCCGGCTGGGACGTCTGGTGCCACTACCACCGCTCGGCCGAGGCCGCCCAGGCGCTGTGCACGGAACTGTCGTCGACCTGGGGGGTGCAGGCCCGTACCGTGGCGGGCGACCTGGCCCGTGCCGAAGACCGCCAAGACCTGATGGCGCACATCGTGCACACCAGCGGCGCGCTGGGCTGCCTGGTCAACAACGCCTCCAGCTTCGACCCCGACAGCGCCGAAGGCCTGGACAGCGCCGCCATGCAACAGCAGCTCGCCGTCAACCTGGTCGCCCCCATGGAGCTGTCGGCGCTCATGGCGCGCAGCCTGGTCACGCCCCAGCGCCGCGGCGCCCACAGCGTGATCCACATCCTCGACCAGAAGGTGTTCAACCTGAACCCCGACTACTTCTCCTACACCCTGTCCAAACTGGCGCTGGAGCGTGCGGTGGCCCTGCAGGCCCAGGCGCTGGCCGCCAAGCTGCGCGTGTGCGGCGTGGCGCCGGGCCTGATGTTCCTCAGCGGCCCGCAGACCGAGGAAAACTTCGCGCTGGCGGGTCGCATGAACCTGATGCAGCGCCCAACCGACCCTGGCGAGGTAGCCCGCAGCTGCGTCTTTCTGGCAGAAAACGAGGCCATCACCGGCGTCACGCTGGCGGTCGACAATGGCCAGCACCTGATTCCCCTGCCCAACGACGTAATGGTGGTCGTTGACCAAGTCCTCCAAGCCCCATGACCCACGACCGTTCACTGGACGCCCTGGCCCAGCAATGCCGGCGCATCTTCCTGCGCGACTTTGAAGTGCTGGTGCGCATCGGCGCCCACGATTTCGAGAAACAGCAGCCCCAGCGTGTACTGTTCAACGTGGACCTGTTTGTGGCCTACGCCGACTCGACCCCGCGCTCGGACACCCTGGCCGAAGTACTGGATTACGACTTTGTCCGCGAGCTCATACGTAAGCGCGTGCAGCAGGGCCACACCGAACTGCAGGAGACCCTGTGCGACGAGCTGGCAGCCCAGCTGCTGGCCCACCCTCAGGTGCAGGCGGTGCGCCTGTCCACCTGCAAACCCGATGTCTACCCGGACTGTGCCGGGGTAGGTGTGGAAGTGTTCCACACCAAGAAAGCTGCACCATGAAACCATCTACCGGCACCCAGATCCTGACCCTGACCGGGCTGCGCTTCGATGCCAACCTCGGCATTCTGGATTCGGAAAAAACCGCCCCGCAACCGATCCAGGTCGATGCCGAGCTGTGCCTGGGCACCCAGCCGTTGCTGCCGCACGACGACGACATCAACCACGTGCTGGACTACCGCAATGTGCGCCGCATCATCATTGCCGAATGCACCGCCGAGCATGTGAACCTGCTGGAAACGCTGATCGGCAAGCTCGCCCACCGCCTGATGCTGCTGCCCGGCGTGCAGGGCGTGCGCGTGAAGATCGCCAAACTGGAAATTTTTGACGACTGCGAAGTCGCCATCCGAATGGAAGCAGGCCAGTGGGCCTGATGCCGAACCCCTGAGAACGACTATGACGACCGAATGGATTGATGCCGAGCCCACCGTGGCCGCCCCCACCAACAGCCTCAAGATCGAGCGCGAAACCCACAAGCTGGAAAAACGCCTGTGCCGCCAGATGGGCCAGGCCATTGTGGACTTCAACATGATCGAGGAAGGCGACCGCGTCATGGTATGCATGTCCGGCGGCAAGGACAGCTTCGGCATGCTCGACATCCTGCTCAAGATGCAGCAGCGTGCCCCCATCGACTTCGAGATCGTGGCGGTCAACCTCGACCAGAAGCAGCCCGGCTTTCCCGACCACATCCTGCCCGAGTACCTGAAGAGCCTGGGGGTGGAGTTCCACATCGAAACCCAGGACACCTACTCCATCGTCAAGCGCAACATCCCCGAGGGCAAGACCATGTGCAGCCTGTGCAGCCGGCTGCGCCGCGGCATCCTGTACCGCGTGGCACGCGAGCTCAAGTGCAACAAGATCGCCCTGGGCCACCACCGCGACGACATGCTGCAGACCTTCTTCCTCAACATGTTCTTCGGAGGCAAGCTCAAGGGCATGCCCCCGAAGCTCACCAGCGACAATGGCGAGTTCGTGGTGATCCGTCCGCTGGCCTATGTGGTCGAGAAAGACCTGATCCGCTGGGCCGCACACCGCCAGTTCCCCATCATCCCCTGCAGCCTGTGCGGCAGCCAGGAAAACCTGCAGCGCAAGCAGATCGGCAACATGCTGCGCGAATGGGACAAGAAGTTCCCGGGGCGCCTGGAGACCATGTTCACTGCGCTGCAGAACGTGGTGCCTTCGCACCTGATGGACCACAAGCAGTTTGACTTCAAGAACGTCAAGGCCACAGGCATCGAAGACGATGACGGCGACAAGGCCTTTGACGAAGAAGAGTTCCCCACCCCCAGCCTGCCGGGTCTGCAGGTGCTGGGCGCCTGATTGCCGATATGAACACCCTGCGCCACGGCCTCTGCGCCCTGATCCTGCTGGCCACGGCCTTGCTGCAGGGCTGCGGCTTGCCGCGCATGATCGACAGTGACGTGCAGAGCTTTGTCGGCAGTGAAGGGGCCTTGACAGGTGTGGGATACCGGTTCGAGCGCTTGCCGTCGCAACAAGCCCACAGTGGTGCGCAACAAACGATCGAGGCCATGGCCGAGCAGGCCTTCACCGAGGTCGGCCTGCACCGCGATGACGCCGCCCCCCGCTACAGCGCACAGGTGAGTATGGAGGTGCGCACAATCGCGCCCCCGGAACAGCGCCGATCCCGCAGCGAACGCGGCCTCCTGCGTCCCGACGGCGTGGCAGTTTTTTCGCCATCGTTTGCCCTGGTCATTGAGCAACCCTGGTACCGGCACAGTGTGCAAGTGCTGCTGCGCGATGTGGGTAGCACCCGCGTGGCTTTCGAGTCCACTGCCAGCTTTGATGGTCCCTGGGCCGACAGCCTGCAACTGCTCCCTGTGGTGATGCGTGCCGCCTTGCGCGACTACCCCAACCCACCCCAGGGGGCGCGCAAGGTGGTCATCGAACTCCCCGCCAGCGCAGTGCAGCAGGACGAGTGATGGACGCCACCCGCATCATTGCCGTGCGCCACGGCGAAACCGCCTGGAATGCCGACACCCGCATCCAGGGCCAACTCGACATCGGCCTCAACGACAAGGGGCGCTGGCAGGCCGAGCGCGTAGGCGCGGCCCTGGCCGAGGAAGACCTGCAACACATCTACGCCAGCGACCTGCAACGTGCCCACAGCACTGCCCAGGCCATTGCCGCGCGAGCCCAACACCCCAGTGCGCGCAGCGTCAAACTGCACCGTGGACTGCGCGAACGCAAGTTTGGCACCTTCGAAGGCCAGACCTATGCCGACATCGAGGCACGCTGGCCCGAAGAGGCACGGCGCTGGCGCCAGCGCGACCCGCATTTCGCACCGGGGGACGGTGAAACACCCACACAGATGATGGAACGCGTACGCAACGCCGTGCACGGAATCGCAGCACGCCACGTGGGCGAACATATCGTGCTGGTGGCCCATGGCGGCGTGCTCGACATGCTCTACCGTCTGGCCACGGGCCAAGGCGTGCAGGCCCCGCGCACTTGGGAACTGGGCAACGCGGCCATCAACCGCATGCTGTGGTGCGAAGGCGAGCTGACGCTGGTGGGCTGGGGCGATGTGCGCCACCTCGACCAGACCAGCCTGGACGAAGGCAGCGCCTGAACGCCGGATACGGGTTCTTCCCCGTATCCAAGCCCGGCACGGCCTTCGACAATGGCCGCATGACCGACACCACCGCCACCCTGCTCTACGCCCTCGCCTTCGCCACCATCGCCTGGGGCGGCTGGCTCTGGCGCAGTCGGCGCATCGCACCACTGGAATGGGCCCTCATCAGCGCCAGCGCCCTGGCCACGCTGGCCTCGGTCCAGCTCCTGGACCTGAACCTGGTACTCAAACCCATGCCCATGGCAATCGCTATGATTTTTGTAGCCACCCGCGCAATTGCGACGGGGGGAATCGGCCGAAATGATGCATTACTACTGGCGGCGCTACTGTTCTCGCTGGGCGGCGACGTGTTCCTCATGCTGCCGGGCGACTATTTCATCCCTGGCCTGGCGTCCTTCCTGGTGGCGCACCTGTTCTACATCGCCTTGTTCCGCCAAGGCGCTCCATGGTTTGCCAGCCGCAGCGGCCTGGCCGCGGTGTTGGCGTTCGGCCTGGGCATGTACGCCATCTTGTGGAGCCACCTGCCCAACCCCGTGCTGGGCGCCGCCGTGTGCGCCTACGTCACCGTCATCTCCCTGATGGCCTCGCAGGCCATCGGCCGCGCGAAGTCACTGGGAACGGCCGATGCCCGCTGGGTCGCTGTTGGCACCTGTATCTTCATGGCCAGCGACAGCCTGATCGCCGTCAACAAGTTTCTGGTGCCGATTCCGCTGGCATCGTTGTGGATTCTGGTGACCTATTTCGCCGCACAGTTCCTGATCGTGCACTTCATGGCCGGGCGCACCCAATACGCTTAAAGCTGGGCCAGAACCCAATCGCTCGCGGCCTGCACCTCGGCAAACACGGCGCCTGGAATGCTGGAGCGCGCATAGGCCTGTAGGTAATGGGGGGCCATCAGCGAAGCGCCCTCCACATCGTCGGCCATGACCAGCGCAATGGCCACCGGGCGAATGCCTTGCGCACAGCGCCTCGCCACGATGTCGGCAATGGCCGTGATGGCGTCCGGCGTCGCCAGCGCGCTGCCCTTGAAAACCAGAACCGAGCCCCAGCGCTGCGCACTCTCCAGGTGGGGATCGATCTGCTCCTGGGCCTGATCGGCGGCCAACACCAGTTCCTTGTTGAACGGCCCGTGCGCCACCATGATGTTGAGCTTCGCATCCACCGACACTTCCATGAAGCCATGGGCACGAAAAGCGCCTAAGGCGAGGCCCCGTGTGTCCCGTTTTACAGAGGGCATAGCCAATCACTACCCAACGGCGGGTTGCCGGTAGCACCCCAAACATCCGTTTCGTCGCGCGAATGACGGATGCATGGCAAGAGGGCTTGTAGCCATTTCGGCGATACAACAACGCTCGCATACTCCAGCGCGATGCAGCCACTCAAGGCAACCAAAGGGCTCACCTGTACCGTCATTGATGCAAGTTCCCCAAAATACCTTGGTAAACGTGGACGGAGCCCTTTTCCGTCAAGTATTTGACTGTCCTGTACATCACCTGACCATCCAACAGGAAGCTGCATCTTTGGTCCGAACACAACATCTGATGGGCATCGAAATACTGGATTTGATGCGCCTTGAGAACCCTCAGGACATCCGCCCGGTCAGAAAAGTAATGGTCCGGCAAATCTGCCTCAGCTATGCTGCAGGTCTTGTTAACTTGAGGTCTCAACGGAGGCATTCCGACGCAGGAAATAGGTGCGAATGGAAGCATCGGTGGTTCAATCAGAAAAACGACTTGTTTTCCAGATCGACGAAGGTATTCCAATGTGGCAGCTAGGCGATTCACGTCGACTTGCTCCACGTAACGCAATCTGAAGGTCAGCAAGATCGTTGAATATCTAGGGTCATCTCCGATATCGCTGAGCAGGCGATCCAGATCTGCCTCAGCCTCGTCGGTACTGTTAACACCGGACGCCCTGAGCAAGGGGGGCTTGCCAGGCCAGCCAATCATCGCAAGATTCACCCCCTTAGCTGCATAGGCCTGCGCAACGCCACCGAACGCGTTGTGCCCCATGCTATCACCCAACAACAACACATCTACCGGTCGGGTGTCGTCGTAAATCTGACAGAACGTAGGCCGGTAGACAGAAAACTTCGCCACACATCCAGGCGTGGACTCGGCAGAAACGCCACCAAAACCTTCAATGGCAATGCGCTCACGGAAATCCAATCCATGGCGCGCATAAACATTGAATCCGAGGTAGCCGACCAAAGACATTGCAATCAACAGTCCCCAGGCTGTGCGACGCAACGCCCACTTCTTGACGGGACTCTCGATTAATGCATGGGTCATCACCCCAAGGCCAATACTCAGCGGCACCACAGTCCACAACATTACAGGGGAAACTTGACTCCACCCAAGGGTACGAAAAAAATACAGCAGGGGCCAATGCCATAGGTAGATTGAAAAACTCCATTGCCCGATTCGCACCAGTGCATGCGACGCCAATACCTTGGAATTCAACCAAGCCGCAGGTCCAGCAGCGATGAGCGCGACCGCACCTATTACGGGAAATAGAGCCGCCCACCCTGGATACAGGGTGCCATGATCAAACCAGCTGGCAGCAATACCGATCAATCCCAACCCCAGCCAGGCCAATCTGTTGTCCAGGGCTGCCCCCCAACCACGCCTTGGCATAAGGGCAAGCTATGCACCTACGCCCAACTCCCAAGCTCGAGCCGGTAGCGCATAGAAAACAATGTGTGGCCGATACCAACTCAAGACTAGGCAAAGAAGCAGGGACCCTCCCGTAATGGCAGCTACAACTCGATGGGCAGACCACTTCTCTGGCGAATTGATCCGCGCAGGAACACTCCGAATCCCCCACAGCACCAGTGGCCACAACACATAGAACTGCTCTTCAATTGCCAAAGACCAAAGATGCAACAGCGGCTTGTCAATAGACGCTTGGTCAAAATAACCCGACTCAGACTGGTAGACCCAATTCGATACAAAGCCAGCGCTCGCAGCAATATGTTTGCCCAGCACTTTGAATTCGTGGGCGAAGAGCCCATTCCATCCGACTACCAGACACATCGACAGCACAATCAGGACCGGTGGAAATATCCTCCGTATTCGCCTTGCGTAGAAGTCGATAAAGGAAAACTGCCCCGCCTCAAGTTCCTTCCAAACAATCGTTGTGATCAGGAAGCCAGAAATCACAAAAAAGACATCGACGCCGATGAAGCCTCCAGGTATGACGGCATTGTCAACATGGTAGAAGAGAATAAGCAGTATCGAAATCGCGCGCAGACCGTCAATGTCTGGCCGGTAATTCATAAGTCCAGCTCCGGATCCGGAGAGGGTGCCGCCACACCCAGGTGGCGGTAGGCCGCCAGGGTGGCGATGCGTCCGCGTGGGGTGCGCTGCAGGTAGCCCTGCTGAATCAGGTAGGGCTCGATCACGTCTTCGATGGTCTCGCGCTCTTCGCCAATGCTGGCGGCAATGTTGTCCAACCCCACCGGACCACCGTCGAAACGATGGATCACGGCTTCCAGCAGCTTGCGGTCCATCAGGTCGAAGCCCTGCGGGTCCACGTCGAGCATGGCCAAGGCGCGGTTGGCCATGTCCAGCGTGATGCTGCCTGTGCCTTTGACTTCAGCGTAGTCGCGCACCCGGCGCAAGAGCCGATTGGCAATGCGTGGCGTGCCGCGGCTGCGCCGGGCGATCTCGAAGCTGCCCTCGTCGTCAATCGGCACGCCCAGCAAACCGGCGCTGCGTGTGACGATGCGCTGCAGTTCCTGCGCGGTGTAGAACTCCAGCCGCGCCACAATGCCAAAGCGGTCGCGCAGCGGGTTGGTCAGCATGCCGGCGCGCGTGGTCGCACCCACCAGCGTGAAGGGCTGCAGGTCGAGCTTGATGGAGCGCGCCGCCGGGCCTTCCCCGATCATGATGTCGATCTTGTAGTCCTCCAGCGCGGGGTACAGGATCTCTTCCACCACGGGGGAGAGTCGGTGGATTTCGTCGATGAAAAGGACGTCGTTCTTTTCGAGGTTGGTCAAGAGCGCGGCCAGGTCCTTGGGCTTTTCCAGCACCGGGCCGCTGGTCTGGCGCAGGTTCACGCCCAGCTCGTGCGCAATGATGTGGCTCAATGTGGTCTTGCCCAGCCCGGGCGGCCCGAACAGCAGCACATGGTCCAGCGCCTCGGAACGTTTCTTGGCAGCGCCGATGAATATTTCGAGCTGCTCGCGCACCTTGGCTTGGCCAACATACTCATCGAGCAACTTGGGGCGCAGCGCGCGCTCAATGGCCTCTTCGCTGCTGGACACGGGGGCGGCAGAGACCACGCGGGCGGGCGCGGGTGCGAAGGCGGATAAATCGTCGGTCTGGATGCTCACTGCGAAACTCATTGGAAAAGCTGGCACACACTATAGCGCGCCGGCATTTCAGAACTGTGCAGAAAATGCCGATACTCCAGCCACGTGCTGCCTCGCGGGGTGGGCACTGCGCTCCCAGGCAAGAAAGGCCATTGCACCATGCTGTCACCCCTCCTCCGTCGCCACCCCCTTGCCATCTGCTGTGCGGCCATGCTCTGGCTGGGCCTGGGCCCCGACGCCTGGGCGGCCGACGAGCATGCCACGCCACCTGCCGTCAAGAAGCCGGTGGCCAAGAAAGAGCCCAGCGCCGACGTGGAAGCCACTAGCAGCTCCAACCCCAAGGAAGTGGGCAACCAGTTGCGCGAAGCCCTGGGCACCCAGGTGGCGCCGAACAAGAAACTCACCATCGTGTCGGCCAGCAAGGGCACCAGCAAAGTAGTGGCAGGGGAAGGGACGCCGCCACCCGCACACAACACTGTGCGCCTGACGCCGCGCCCGCCCCGTCCCGCCCCCAAACCGGCCACCCCAGTCTCGGCACCGGAACACTCGGCCGACGCCCATGGCGGCGAAGTGCACTGGTCCTACGAAGGCGAAAACGGCCCGCAGAACTGGGGCAAGCTCAAGCCCGAGTTCAACCTGTGCGCGCTCGGCAAGCGCCAGTCGCCCATCAACATCGACGACACCACCACGCTGCAAGGTCCGGCCGAACCGATTGCCTTCAACTACACCGGCTCCAATGGCACGGTGGTCAACAACGGCCACACCATCCAGGTCGATGTGCAGGGCGAGAACTCCATCATGGTGCGCGGCGTGCGCTTCAATTTGCTGCAGTTCCATTTCCATTCACCCAGCGAAGAACAAGTCAACGGCACGCGCGCCCCCATGGTGGCACACCTGGTGCACAAGAGTGACGAAGGCCAACTGGCCGTGGTCGGTATTCCGCTGGAAGCCGGCAACGCCAACCCGCTGATCGAAAAGGTGTGGACTTCGATGCCACTGGACGCCGGCGACAAGGTGCGCATGCCGCGCGGCATGCTCAACCTCAATGAGCTGCTGCCCGGCGACCAGCGCTACTACCAGTTCATCGGTTCCCTGACCACGCCACCCTGTACCGAAGGAGTGCTGTGGATGGTGATGAAGCAACCGGTGCAGATCGGTCGCGACCAGCTGCGAATGTTCCGCCAGCTCTATCCAAACAACGCACGCCCGGTCCAGGCCGTAAATAACCGCCCGGTGCGCGAAGCAAAGTAGCTACTATTTTCATAGCTGCCTACGCAATATCTGCGCGGGCCAGTAGAGTAAATCAATGAAATCGCTGGCAAGCGGCTGCACAGCGGCGCGACAGGCAAGGCGCAAAGCACAGTCGGGCCCGCAGGCCCGGCGCGCATTTGCAATGCCGCTTGGCGCGGCGAGGGGCAGACGAGTGACAGTGAGTTTCGTTGATTTACTCTACAAACTATTTGGCCAATGACTTGAGGGCCAGCTTGATGCCTTCGCTAACCCCCACGTCGGCCGGCAACGCCTTCAGGGCCGCGGCGGCTTCCTTGTCGCTGTAGCCCAGCGCCAGCAGCGCCTGCAGGATATCGCCCTGCGCGTCCGACACGCCGCCCAGTGGCGCGCCCAAGTCGGCCCCCAGCTTGCCCTTGAGTTCCAGTAGCAGGCGCTCGGCCGTTTTCTTGCCGATACCCGGCACCTTGACCAGACGACCCGCTTCCTGCGTGCTCACCGCCTGGGCCAGATCACCCACGGACAGACCCGACAGGATCGACAGCGCCGTGCGCGGCCCCACGCCGCTGATCTTGATGAGTTCGCGAAACGCCTCGCGCTCTGTAGAGCTGGCAAATCCGTAGAGTATTTGCGCGTCTTCGCGCACCACGAAGTGGGTCAGCAGTGTCACCGTCCCCCCGTCGGCAGGGAGGTTGTAAAAAGTGCTCATGGGCACCTGTACCTCGTAGCCCACGCCGCCACAGTCCACGATCACCTGGGGTGGGTTCTTGTCACTCAAAATGCCGGTGAGTTTGCCAATCATGTGCCTGCCTTGTGCCCCTTGCGGTCGGTGAATGGAGGCGCAGGCGTTACAGTGCAGCCTGAACCGAAAATGGAATTATCAGCGTGATTCTTCGCCACACCTTCACACCGCTCAACAACAACCGCCTGGGCAACCTGTGCGGCCCCACCGACGAGCACCTGCGCGCCATCGAACGCGCGCTGGAGGTGAGCGTGGCACACCGGCACGAGCAGTTCAAGGTCGAGGGCCCCAAGGCCAAGGCCCAGCGCGCCATGGAGGTGCTGCAAGCCCTGTACGAACTGGCGGCCAAGCCCATCGCCGCCTCCACCGTGCAGATCATGCTCAGTGGCGACGGCGATCTGGGGGCCAGCGACGGCCCTACCCTGTCCACGCGCCGCGCCGACCTCAAGCCGCGCTCCAGCAACCAGGCCCTGTACCTGGACAACATCGCCGAGCACGACATCACCTTCGGCATCGGCCCGGCCGGCACCGGCAAGACCTACCTGGCCGTGGCCGCCGCCGTCGATGCACTGCAGCGCGCCAGCGTGCAGCGCGTCATCCTCACGCGCCCGGCGGTCGAAGCCGGGGAGCGCCTGGGCTTCCTGCCCGGCGACCTGAACCAGAAGGTCGACCCCTACCTGCGCCCGCTGTACGACGCGCTCTACGACCTGATGGGCTACGAGCAGGTGCACAAGGCGTTTGAGCGCCAGGCACTGGAAATTGCCCCGCTGGCATTCATGCGCGGGCGCACCCTGAACAACGCCTTCGTCATCCTGGACGAAGCCCAGAACACCACGCCCGAGCAGATGAAGATGTTCCTCACGCGCGTGGGCTTTGGCACCAAGACTGTCATCACCGGCGACCTCACCCAGATCGACCTGCCCAAGGCGCAGTTGAGCGGGCTGGTGGAGGCCGAACGCATCCTGAAGCGCGTGCAAGGCATTGCCTTCACACGCCTGACCAGTGTGGACATCGTGCGCCACCCGCTGGTGGCACGCATCGTGGACGCCTACGATGCCGCCCGGCTCGAAGACCTGCCGCGCATTGCCCCGGGGCTGGCCGCCGCCCTGCCGCTGCTGGACACGGACGAAGAGCCGCCCCGCACCGGTCTGCCAAAAGCCCGCACACCGCGCCGCCGTACCCCTTGAACACCCTTGCGTAACACCATGCTGCCTGAACTGACCCTGTCCCTGCAATTCGCCAAACTCGCCAATGCCGACCTCCACCGCGCCGCGCTGCCGCGCTACAAAGTGGCACGCTGGGTACGCCATGCGCTCGACCTGCCCGGTGAAATCACCGTGCGCATCGTCGATGCCGAAGAAGGCCAGGCCCTGAACCGCGAATACCGCAAAAAAGACTACGCCACCAACGTGCTGACCTTCGACTACA
Source organism: Rhodoferax sp. (assembly GCA_008015235.1). Lineage (GTDB taxonomy): Bacteria > Pseudomonadota > Gammaproteobacteria > Burkholderiales > Burkholderiaceae_C > Allorhodoferax. The sequence continues at coordinate 35,713 of SSFF01000012.1, forward strand.
CACAGGACCCGGTGGTCAGCGCCGACCTGGTGCTGTGCGCCCCGGTGGTGGAAAAAGAAGCAAAAGAGCAAGGTAAGACCTTGCAAGCCCACTACGCCCACCTGATCGTGCACGGCACCCTGCACGCCCAGGGCTGGGACCACGAACACGACGAGGAGGACGCGCAGGCCATGGAAGCGCGCGAATCGGTGGTGCTGATGCGCCTGGGCTTTGCCGACCCGTACTGAAACCGAGCGCTCGCAGACCTGCTATTTACTGATGAAAACAGGCCTCAGCCCGCTTTTTTCATAGCAATTCAGCTCACTATTTTGTAGCAAAATCTTGCGCGGGCGCTATGCGCATCGGGATGGTGATGGGACCATCGTTGACCAGCTCGACCTGCATTTCCGTGGCGAACTGTCCCGTGGCCACCTCGGCATGTTGGCGCCGCGCTTGAGCCACGAAATAGTCGTACAACCGCCTGCCCACATCGGGTGAAGCCGCCCCGGTAAAGCTCGGCCGGTTGCCGCCACGGATATCGGCGGCCAACGTGAACTGGCTCACCAGCAACAGACCGCCTGGGGTGCCGGCACCGTCCAGATCCTGAACGCTCAAGTTCATCTTGCCTTGGGAGTCACCGAAGATGCGCAGCTTGAGCAGTTTGGCCAGCAGTTTGTCGGCCTCGGCCTCGGTATCGCCCTGCTCGGCGCAGACCAGCACCAGCAGGCCGCGCCCGATGGCGCCCACGGACTGCTGCGCCACTTCGACGCGGGCGCGGCTTACCCGTTGCACAAGGGCCAGCATGGTGTGAAATATTCACGGTTCATGACGGTATTTTGCCTGTACAAGGCATGCACAATGCACGCATGCGTGCGGTCTCCCAATGGAAATCCTTATTTCGGCAAACGCTGGTGCCTGTGGCGGTGTTGCTGCTGGGCCTGGCCATCAGCCTCATGGGGGGCGTGTGGATGCACCAGAAGCTCAGCGAGGCCGCGCAGAAGGACTTTGATATCGCCACCCAGCGCGTGGCCAACGAGATACAGCGCCGCTACGAGGCTTCCACCGCCACCCTCTTTGGTGCACGCGGCTTTTTCAACGCCAGTGGCTACGTCAGCCGGACCGAGTTCGCCACCTATGCACAGTCCCGAAGCGCCCAAGGCGATGTACCGGGCGTCCGTGGTCTGGGCTACCTGGAAAAAGTGGAGCGCGCCCGCAGTGAACAGTTCATCACCTCAGAACATGCGCGCGGTGCACCCTGGTTCGAGATCCGCACTATTGTCAGCAGCAGCATGGACCCGCTGTACGTGGTGAAGTACCTGGAGCCGGCAGGCCCCTTTCATCCGGCCCTGGGAGTTGATTTCGGCTCCGAACGCCTGCGCCGTGAAACCATTGAACGCGCCTTGGAAACCGGTGGCGTCACGCTGTCACCGGCACTGTCCATTGCCAATGACACCGTGGCCCAGCAGTACCTGATGCTCCCGGTTTACAAGGGTAGCCTCGAACAAGCCAGCGACTCCATCCGCCACCAGCAGGCCTACGGTGCAGTGTTTGTACCGCTGGTGCCTTCGGCTCTTTTGGCCGACCTGCCTGATGTAAATGCCGGAATGGTCAACGTGCATGTGTTCGACACCACGGGTGGCGTCAGCACCTTGCTTTACGACAATGAGATGTCGACGCCAGAGCTCGAGTTCAGTCCGCTAAGCCTGACGCCACGGGACTTCACCGCATCGCGCGAACTCAGCATCGGTGGTCGCACCTTGCTGGTCAGTGTGGACAGCACCCCAGCATTTGAAAGCAATGTTGCACGCATCACGCCCTTGCTGATGGTGCTGGCAGGCGCCACCCTGAGCCTGCTGCTGGCATTGCTGATCCGCACCCAGGCGGTGTCGCTGGAACGCGCCCAGCGCAAGGCGCAGGCCATGACGCGCGACCTGAACCGTCTGGCCGAAGTGGTCAAGCACACCTCCAATGCGGTCTCGATATCTAACGAGCACGGCCGCATCCAGTGGGTCAACGAGGGCTTCACCCGCATTACCGGCTACACCCTGAACGACGCTTTCAGCAAGACTCCTGGCGAGCTGCTAGGCAATGAAAAAGCCGATCCGCAGGCTGTGTCGGCCCTGTTGCATGCCATGCAGAAAGGCCAGGCGTGCCGCGTGGAAGTGCTCAACCGTACCAAGTCGGGCAAAGAATTCTGGGTCGACACCGAAATCCAGCCGCTCTACGACAGCATGGGCGTGCTCGAAGGCTACATGGAAATCGCCAGTGACATCAGTGAAAGCAAAGCAGCTGCCCAGGAATTGGCACGCCAGCGCCAGGAACTCGCGAACATCATCGATGCAACCAACGTGGGGACATGGTCCTGGGATGTGCCGACCAACCGCGTCACGATCAATGCCCGATGGGCACAGATACTGGGCTACACCCCGGGGGAGCTGACACCGGTCACGTTGGAGAAATTCAACCAGCTGGTCCATCCCGACGACCTGGAGAAGGTCAATGCCCAGCTCGCACACCACCTGCACGGCCACAGCACCCATTTCGCCTGCGAAATGCGCATGCGACACAAGGACGGACATTGGGTATGGATTGCGGACCATGGCAAGGTGGTCTCTTTTGACAAGGATGGCCACCCACGCACAGTGGCCGGGACCCACAGCGACATCTCGGAGCGCCGCAAGATGGAAGAAAGCGCGCAGCGCAGTGCCGCGCTGCTGCGGGGCGCGATCGATGTCATCGACGAAGCCTTTGCGCTGTATGGCCCAGACGACCGATTGGTGCTGTGCAACGAGAAGTACCGGCAGGTGTATGCCAAATGCGCTCCAGCGATTGTGGAGGGCGCGCGCTTCGAGGACATCATCCGCTACGGTGCCGAGCGCGGGGAATACTTGGACGCTGTCGGTCGTGTCGATGACTGGGTGCGCGAACGTGTCGCAGTGCACCGCGCCAGCAACAGCACGCTGATCCAGCGCCTGGATAATGGCCGGACGATGCGAATCATCGAGCGTCGCCTGCCCGACGGCCACATCGTGGGTTTCCGCATCGACATCACCGACCTGACCCTGGCACAGGAACAGGCCGAGGCGGCCTCCCAGGCCAAGAGCCAGTTCCTGGCCAACATGAGCCACGAAATCCGCACACCCATGAATGCCATTCTGGGCATGCTCACCTTGCTCGGAAAAACGCCTTTGAACGAAAAGCAGGCCGACTATGCGGACAAGGCCCAGAACGCTGCGCGCACCCTGCTGCACCTGCTCAACGACATTCTGGACCTGTCCAAGGTCGAGGCCGGAAAGATGACCCTCGACCCGCAACCTTTCTCGGTACAGCAGTTGCTGCGGGATCTGTCCGTCATCATGACGGCCAACGTTGGCAGCAAACCGGTCAAACTGCGCTGGAAGGTGGACCCCAACGTACCGCCCCACATGGTGGGTGATGTTCTGCGACTGCAGCAGGTGCTGGTGAATCTGGGCGGCAATGCGGTCAAATTCACCGCCGAGGGCGAGGTCACCGTCAGCCTGCAGCTCGTGAAACGCAGTGGCGACCTGGCCACTGTCCGATTCAGTGTGCGCGACACCGGGATTGGCATCGCCCCCGAGAACCAGGCCCGCATCTTCGCGGGCTTTACCCAGGCCGAGGCCTCCACCACCCGACGCTTCGGCGGTACCGGCCTGGGCGTCTCCATCAGCCACAAACTGGTCGCATTGATGGGCGGTGAACTGGCGCTGCACAGCGAACCAGGCCAAGGCAGCGACTTCTTCTTCCAGCTGACCCTGCCCATTTCGGCGTCCCAGTTTGTCGCCCGCACCCTGTCGAAGAAACACCTGGACCGCATGCCTGCCGGTCCGCGCCTGCAAGGTCTGCGTATCCTGCTGACCGAAGACAACATCACCAACCAGCAGATCGCCACCGAGCTGCTGCGCGACGAGGGTGCCCTGGTCCAGGTGGCGAACAATGGCCAGGAGGCCGTGGAGGCGCTGCGCACGGGCCCCGACGCCTTCGATGCCGTGCTCATGGACCTGCAGATGCCGATCATGGACGGGCTCACGGCCACCCGTGTCATCCGCGGCGAATTGGGACAGACCTTCCTGCCCATCATTGCCATGACAGCCAACGCCATGCGCAGCGACCGCGAAGCCTGCCTGCAGGCCGGCATGAACGACCACATCGGCAAGCCCTTCGACCTGGACCAACTCATTGAGGTGCTGCGCATCCAGACCGGTCGCGAGTCGGAAAACCCGCCCCCCCTGCCCAAGTCAGAAAAGCCCACCGGACGGGCGCCCCTGCTCCCCACCACCGCCATGGAGTTCGCCCACGCGGCCCACATCGAGCTGGAAACGGCACTGGCCCGCATGGGCAACAAAATCGGACTCTATGTCAGCATGCTGCGCACCTTCCTGAGCGACATGACCGGCATGGCACCTGCACTGGAACAGCATGTGCAGAACCAGGACGCAATGGCCGCCCAGCGCCTGCTGCACACCCTGAAGGGGCTTGCAGCAACACTGGGGCTGACAACACTCTCCCATCAGGCGGCCCAAACGGAAAAGCAGCTCAAGAATGCCCCTGCCGATGCGCAGGTGCTCACCCCCACACTGATACAGAGCGTCGTTCAGACATTGGAGGTCGGGCGCCAGAATGTCCACACCCTGCTGGCCCTGCTCGAAGAAGAAAAAAAGCCGACCGATACGGCAACGGTCCAGCCCCCCTCCGCCGATCTGGCGACCGTGCGCGCCACCTTGCAGGCCATGGCCTCGCAGCTGCGTGCCAGCGACATGCAGGCCCTGGAAACCATGGCGCAATTGCAATCACAGTGGCCCGCCGAGCACCAGGATCAGATCGGTACGTTGCAGCAGGCTGTGGCCAGCCTGGACTTTGACGCCGCAAAAAAAGCCTGTGACGCGATGTCAAATTTGCTTAAAAAACCTTTTTAGCCCGCGTAGAATTTACGCAGAAAGCTATAAATAAAATAGCAATCAAACCAAGGTCACGCGGGCAAACTTGCGCTTGCCAACCTGGAGCACATAGGTGCCAGCGCCCAGCTTCAGACCCTTGTCGCTGACCACGCTGCTGTCCACGCGCACACCGCCACCATCGATCAGGCGGTTGCCCTCGCCGCTGCTCGCAGCCAGGTTGGCCATCTTCAGCAGGGCCGCAATGCCGACTGCCGCGCCCCCCTCACCCAGCGGCAGGCTCAGCTCTGCTATCTCGTCGGGAATGCCGCCCTTGGAGCGGTTGATGAAGTCCTGCTCGGCGGCATCGGCCGCGGCGGCACTGTGGAAGCGCGCCGTAATCTCCTTGGCCAGGGTCACCTTGGCGTCCTTGGGGTTGCGTCCAGCATCGACCTCGGCCTTCAATGCGGCAATCTCGGCCTCGCTCTTGAAGCTCAGCAGCGTGTACCACTTCCACATCAGCACATCAGAAATCGACAGCACCTTGGCGAACATGGTGTTGGGGGCTTCGCTGATGCCGATGTAGTTGTTCTTGCTTTTGGACATCTTCTCCACGCCGTCCAGGCCTTCGAGCAACGGCATGGTCAGGATGCACTGCGGCTCCTGGCCGTACTCGGCCTGCAGCGTGCGCCCCATGAGCAGGTTGAACTTCTGGTCGGTCCCGCCCAGCTCGAGGTCGCTGTGCAGCGCCACGGAGTCATAGCCCTGCATCAGCGGGTACAGGAATTCATGCACGGCGATCGGGGTCCCGGCCGTGAAACGCTGGTGGAAGTCATTGCGTTCCATCATGCGCGCCACGGTGTAGCGGCTGGCCAGCTGGATCATTCCGCGCGCGCCCAGCGGGTCGCTCCATTCGCTGTTGTAACGGATCTCGGTCTTGGCCGGGTCCAGCACCAGACTGGCCTGGCGGTAGTAGGTTTCGGCGTTGACCTTGATCTGATCGGCCGTGAGCGGAGGACGCGTGCTGTTGCGCCCGGACGGGTCACCGATCATGCTGGTGAAATCGCCGATCAGGAAGATCACGGTGTGGCCCAGGTCCTGCAGCTGGCGCATCTTGTTCAGCACCACGGTGTGACCGATGTGGATGTCCGGCGCGGTAGGGTCCAGTCCGAGCTTGATGCGCAGCGGCTTGCCGGAGGCCTCGGATTTGGCCAGTTTCTTGATCCACTCATCCTGGGGAATCAGCTCCTCACAGCCGCGCAAGGTGACAGCCAGCGCCTCGCGGACACGATCGGTAACAACAAATTCGGGGCTGGAGGCTTGATTCATAAGGGTTTTTCATGATGCGGCGGTGCAGCATGCCGCTATACTGGAAGGCTCGATTTTCCGTCAATCCGTGGATTGACAGCGGCTGGATTTTAGTCCCGCTGCAAACCCTCGGAGCCCCGTCTTGTTTTCCGGAATCACCGCCTCTCTAGAAACGCTGGCCCGCGACGCTGGCGCCTTGGTTCAGAAGTATCCCCAACGTGTCACCGCTATCGTGGCCGCCTTCCTGCTCGGCGGTACGGGTGCGACCTTTGCCGTGGCCAGCTTCGCCCCGGAAGCCGCCGACCTCCCCAGCAAGACGGTGGTCGAAACACTGCAGACACCCGACATAGCGGCCCAGGTGGAAGCCATTGCCACCGCCCCCCAGTTGCTGTTCCGCAGTGAAACCAGCCGCTCCAGCGACACAGCCCCGGTGCTGCTGCGTCGCCTGGGTGTTTCAGACGACCATGCCGCCGACTTCCTGCGCACAGACCGCAATGCCCAGCAACAGCTGCTGGGCCGTGGCGGACGCAATGTCACCGCCCAAACCAACACGGACGGGCAGCTGGTACAACTGATCGCGCGCTGGAGCCCGGTGGACGACGGTACGTTCAAGCGTCTGCGCATCGAAAAGCAGGCCGACGGCCGCTTCACTTCTGTGCTGGAAACCGCGCCGTTGGTCGCCTCGACCCGTTTGGCCAGCGGCTCCATCCACTCCTCCCTGTTTGCCGCCACCGACGATGCCCGCCTGCCCGACAGCGTGGCCGTGCAGATGGCCGACATTTTTTCCGGCGACATCGACTTCCACCGCGCACTGCGCAAGGGCGACCGTTTCTCCCTGGTCTATGAAACCCTGGAAGGCGACGGCGAGCCGCTGCGCACTGGCCGTGTGCTCAGCGCCGAATTCGTGAACAACGGTAAGAGCTTCCAGGCCATGTGGTTCACGCCACCGGTCAGTGGCCAGACTGCGGCCAAAGGCGGCTACTTCACCCTCGCGGGTGAGAGCCTGCGCCGCGCCTACCTGGCCTCACCAATGGAGTTTTCGCGCGTCACCAGCGGCTTCAAGATGCGCTTCCACCCCATTTTGCAGACCTGGCGCGCCCATCTGGGCGTGGACTACGGCGCCCCCACCGGAACCCCAGTACGCAGCATTGGCGACGGCGTGGTCGAGTTTGCCGGTGTCCAGAACGGCTTTGGCAACATCGTGATCATCAGGCACAACGGCAGCCACAGCACCGCCTACGCCCACCTGAGCCGTATCAATGTGCGCAAGGGCCAGTCGGTGAACCAAGGCCAGAATGTCGGCGCTGTGGGCCAGACCGGTTGGGCTACGGGCCCACACCTGCACTTTGAGTTCCGTGTCAATGGTCAGCAACGTGACCCCTTGGCCATGGCCCGGCAAAGTGAATCCATTCCCTTGCCTGCATCGGCACGTCCCGCCTTCAATGCAGCCGCAGCCCAGGTGCGCCAGCAGTTGGCCTCGGCGGCACAGATGCAAGTCGGCAGCGCCCAGTAATTCCCAACAGAACGCTACAGCGCATGCGCACCATTGGCCTCATGTCCGGCACCTCGCTGGATGGGGTAGATGGTGTGCTGGTCGATTTTTCGCAAGACGCCTTGTCGGTGCTGGCCTTTGCCAGTTGCGATATCCCTACCCCCTTGCGGGCGGAACTCTTGGCATTGAACAGCTCCGCTGACAACGAACTGCACCGGGCCGCACTGGCAGCCAATGCCCTCGTGGGTCTCTACGGCACGGTGGTGCAGCAGCTACTGAAAGCTTCGGGAGTGGCTCCCACCAGTATCGCAGCCATTGGTGTCCATGGGCAAACCGTGCGTCACCGGCCTGGTGAGTTTGATGGTGTGGGCTATACCCTGCAATTGAACAACCCCGCACTGCTGGCGGAGCGCAGCGGCATCGCAGTGGTGGCCGATTTTCGCAGCCGCGACGTGGCGGCGGGTGGCCAAGGTGCTCCGCTGGTTCCAGCCTTCCACAGCCTGTTCCTGAATTCCGAGCGGCAACGCATGGCCGTGCTGAACATCGGGGGCATTTCCAACATCACCCTGCTGGCCCCCCAACAAGCCCAACAGAGCGTGCAAGGATTCGACTGCGGCCCCGGCAACGCCTTGCTGGACTACTGGTGCCAGAAACACACCGGTGCCGCGTTCGACAACGGTGGGGAATGGGGTCGAATGGGGACTGTGAATGCAGATTTACTGGCCCATTGGCTGAAAGATCCGTTTTTCCACCAGCAAGCCCCCAAAAGCACCGGGCGTGATTTGTTCAATCCGTCTTGGCTGGAGGCGTCACTGGCGCATTTCCCGACCGTGTCCCCTGCCGACGTGCAAGCCAGCTTGACGGCATTGACGGCCGCTACCTGCGCCGACGCCTTGAACCAGGCCTTGCCCGGCTGCCATCGCCTGCTGGTATGTGGTGGCGGTGCCTTCAACTCCTTGCTGATGGAGATGTTGCAGAGTCGGTTGGCGGGCTGCACAGTGGCCTCCACGCAATCCGCGGGCCTTCCACCGCTGCAAGTGGAAGCCTGTGCATTTGCCTGGCTGGCAGTGCAGGCACTGCAAGGACGGGCGGGCAACTTGCCGGCCGTCACGGGTGCACGCGGGCCACGGGTCCTTGGTGCTATCTACCCGGCGTAGTTGCCAGCGCCCCTCAAGGAGAAATCAGGTCGAAAACGACGAGCCACACCCGCACGTGGTGGTGGCGTTCGGGTTCTTGATGACGAACTGCGCCCCTTGCAGGTCTTCCTTGTAATCGATCTCGGCACCAATCAGGTACTGGTAGCTCATGGCATCGATGAGCAATGACACACCATTCTTGGTCATGGTGGTGTCGTCCTCGTTGGTGATCTCGTCGAACGTAAAGCCGTACTGGAAGCCCGAGCAACCGCCACCTTGCACAAAAACCCGCAACTTGAGATCGGGATTGCCCTCTTCCGCGATCAAGTCGGCTACTTTGGCGGCGGCACTTTCGGTGAATACGATCGGTTCGGGAACGGCGGTGGGAACGGTTTCTGCTACGGCGCTCATGGCGGCCTCCTGGTTACAGCTCAATACCAAATGAATTTTGTCAGGTATTGTATTACTGGTTGTTTGCCGCCAGTTTCAGTGTGGGCTTTGCCTCCTCGGTCAACAAGGGGCGCAGCTGGCCGGTGATCAGTGCACCCTTGTGCATTTCCAGCGATGCGTACTCGACATCGCCTTCAATTCGCGCCTTGGGCTGGAGTTCGAGTGCGGTACGGGCATGCACCGGGCCCTTGACACTGCCATTAATCACGATGAGGTCGGCCGTAATGGCGCCGACCACATGGGCGGTCTCTGAAATCACCAGCATGCTGGGGGTAGCATCCTTCGCAATCACGCTGCCTAGGACTTCGCCATCAATGCGCAGACCATCGGTGAAGGCAATATTGCCCTGGATCTGGCTGCCATCGGCAATCAGGCTTTTGATCGGCGCTTGTTTGTTTTTATTGAACATGTTTGAACCTCATTGCGCTACAACTTGATGGTCTGGGTTGCCCGGGTGGCAGTCCCATCCATCACCTTGGCCGTCACGCTCTTGATTTGCGTTTGTGCTGGAAGCGCCATCTCGCCCTCCAGCCGACCATACTGCTTGATCTTAAAGGCTATCGAACCATCGGCCAATGTCGCCGTCCAGGGTTTGCCGGCCTGCGTCCCGGCAAACACCATTTCAAGGCGCAAGGACAATTCCGGTGCATTCCGAGAAGATTGGATCACCAGCACCTGCCATCGCACGTTGGCCGCATCCTTGGCGTCCACCTGCAAGCCACGGATGGCCAATCCGGCGGCCGGTCCGGCGGGTATCAATCGCTCAAAGAAACTCAGGTCATCGCGCAATGCATGGGCTTCCAGCTCCAGCTGCTTGACCTGTTCCTGCAACTTTTCCTGGACCGCCTTTTCCGCAGCCACCAAGGCACTCGCGGTATTGGACACCGACTGCGCCTCGTCACGTTCCTGGCGCAATTGCTCAATCTCGTGCTTCTGATTCTCCACCAGCACGCGCAGCTGTTCGATCTGTTCCTTGGAGCCCCGCTCCAGTCCCGCGATGTCCTTGCCGAACTCGAACGCCCACAGACCGATAGCGGCACAAAAGCCAAGCACGATGGCAACCACCACCCAGCGAAACGGCCAAGGCAAGGCACTGCGCACCGCCATGCGCGGGGCGCTGATGGTGAGTCGTCGTTTCAGAAGCCGCAGTCGCATGGATCAGAGAGGAACGGAAAGTGCAAAAAACAAAGCCGCCACCAGCTGTGCCGGGGCGGCTTTGGTATTTTCCATGCAGGAAATTAACGCTTGGAGAACTGCTTGCGACGGCGAGCGCCGTGCAGACCGACCTTCTTACGTTCCACTTCACGGGCGTCACGGGTCACGTAACCGGCCTTGCTCAGTTCGGACTTCAACGATGCGTCGTAGTCGATGAGGGCGCGGGTGATACCGTGGCGCACAGCGCCGGCCTGGCCGGACTCACCACCACCGTGCACATTGACCATGATGTCAAAGGCTTCGGTGTTGTTGGTCAGCACCAGGGGCTGCTTGCAGATCATGATGGAGGTTTGACGACCGAAGAAGTTGTCAATTGCCTTGCCGTTCACGACGATTTGGCCGGAGCCTTTTTTCAGGAAAACACGGGCGACGCTGGATTTGCGACGGCCGGTGCCATTGTTCCATTCACCAATCATTTAGAGCTCCTTAGATGTCCAACACTTTGGGTTGCTGGGCGGTGTGGGGGTGCTCAGCACCACCGTACACCTTGAGCTTCTTGATCATGGCGTAGCCCAGGGGACCCTTGGGCAGCATGCCCTTGACGGCTTTTTCCAAAGCGCGGCCAGGGTGCTTGGCTTGCATGTCGCGGAAGTTGGTGGCTGTGATACCGCCGGGGAAACCGGAGTGGCGGTAGTACACCTTGTCCAAAGACTTGGTGCCAGTCACTTTGAGTTTGGCTGCGTTGATGATGACGATGAAATCGCCGGTGTCAACGTGAGGCGTGTAAATGGCCTTGTGTTTGCCGCGCAAACGGAGAGCAACTTCGCTGGCTACTCGTCCGAGGACCTTGTCGGTCGCGTCAATCACAAACCACTCATGCACGACCTCAGCGGGTTTTGCGCTGAAAGTTGTCATGTTTTCTCTTTTCGAAAAAGGGTTTGGCGGGTTCTTTTCCACGGTCGGTTTTCCTCTGGTGGGAATCTCTTAGGTGGGGAATCAAGCTTCGCCGCGGAACCACAAAATCGCTGCGAAGCCTGCCATTATATAAAAACTCACCGGTCTGGGCAAGACTGGGGCGACGGGGTTACCATGCTTCCCTATGTTCAGTTACCGCCACGCCTTCCATGCAGGCAACCATGCCGATGTGCTCAAGCACACGGTCCTGATTGCCATCCTGCAACACCTGACCCTCAAGGAAACCGCCTTGATGGCGTTTGACACCCACGCAGGGGCGGGCTTGTACCGGCTGGACGGCGACTACGCCCAGACCAGCGCCGAAGCCGCTGAAGGCATTGGCAAGCTGCAGGATCTGAAAGCCCCCGTGCCCGAGGCACTGCAGGCTTACCTGGACGTGATCGACAGCTTCAACACCCAGAAACCCTGGAAGGTCTACCCCGGATCGCCCTTCATCATCCAGAAGTTCCTGCGTGAACGTGACAAGCTCAAGGCCTACGAAATCCACCCCACCGACGCAAAAACCCTGGCCGCCAACATTGCCCAGTTGGAAGCCGGGCGCCAGGTGGCGGTGCTGCGCGAAGATGGATTTGACGGTGTGCGCAAGCTGCTGCCGCCGCCCTCGCGCCGCGGCCTGCTGCTGTGCGACCCGAGTTACGAGATGAAGAACGACTACGCCCGCATCCCGGCGATGGTGGGCGATGCCTTGCAACGCTTTGCCACCGGCACCTATGCAGTCTGGTACCCCATCATTCCGCGCCCCGAAGCCCATGACCTGCCCAAGCGGCTCAAGACGCTGGCCCAGCGCGCCGACCGCCCCTGGCTGCACGCCACCTTGACGGTCAAGTCCAGCAAGATCCACCAAGACGAGAACGGGCAGGACATCCGCCCCGGATTGCCCGCCAGCGGCATGTTCGTCATCAACCCACCGCATACGCTCAAGGACGCGCTGAAAGACACCCTGCCCTACCTGGTCAAGGCCTTGGGCCAGGACAGCAACGCCGCCCACACACTGGAAAGCGGTAGCTAATTAGTAGCCCCCCCTCGCGAGACCCTTCCATGCAACTGTTTGCCGACGCCTGGACCATCGTCCGCGCTGAATTGACCCTGCTGCACCGCTTTCCCAAGCTGCGCATCTCGGCCATCGGCGTGACCCTTATCCCGGCCTTGTACGCCTTCATTTACCTGGCCAGCGTGCGCGACCCGAGCGCGCACATGACGGAGCTGCACGCGGCCGTGGTCAACCAGGATCAGGGGGTGGTGTACCGGGAACAAGCGGTCAACATGGGGCAGGACATTGTCAAAACCCTGGCCGAGAAAAAGACCTTTGGTTTTATTCCCTACGACAACCTTGATGCGGCACAGGCGGCAGTGCGCCGCGGCGAACTGGCTTTTGCCCTGGTGATACCGCGCGACTTCAGTGCCAACGCGGTTCCCGGCAACCAGGCCGCCGGCGGCAAACTGCGCATCTACCTGTCAGAGGGCAACAACTACAGTGCGGCAGGAATGGCACGGCGTTTTGCCGCCGAATTGGGGCACCAGGTCAACATCGGCCTCAACGAAAAACGCTGGTCACTGGTACTGAGTACCGCTGCAGGCTCCGCCGACAAGGTGACCCAACTGCGCGAAGGCGTCAATGCCCTGCAAAAAGGTGCGCACCAGCTTGAAGGCGGCCTGAAGCAGGCCGATGCCGGTGCCAGCGCACTGGCACTGGGCAACGCCACACTGGGCTCGGCCGTGGAGCAGCTCACGGAAGGCTTGAAACAGATCGGCGGCGGACTGCGCACCATGGACCAGCAACGCCCTGCCGACAAGGACCTGGCAGCGTTGAAATCCGGAGCGGCCGACCTGGCCAATGGTCATGCCGGGCTGGGCCAGGGCCTGCAGGAGCTGCAAGGCGGTGCCCAGAAACTCACTGACGGTGCGGCCAAGATGCGCGACGATACCCGCAGCATCCCGTTGGTGGGCGGCAAGGTTTCAGACGGTGCCGGACAGCTGGCCACCGGCGCGGGTCAACTCAGTGCCGGACTGCAGACCGCACAGAAGGGCCAGGCACAGCTGGCCGATGGTGCCCAGAAACTCAGCGCCAACGTGGCCAAACTCACCGAGGGCATGGGCGCCATGGGCGCTGGCATCCACACCATGGCCACCCAGCTGCCACCCGACACCAAGCTCACGGAGCTGGCCAACGGTGCGCACAACGCGGCCCTGGGTGCCAAGGACCTCAGCGCGGGGCTGGCCCAGCTGCACAGCGGATCGCGCGAACTGGCCGGTGGCATGGACATGCTGGTCGGCGCACTGCCCAAGGACATTGCGCTTCCCGACGGCAACCCGCTGGGCCTGGCCGATTCGGTGGAGCCCGAAATAGAAGTGGTGGCGCCGGTGCCGAACAACGGCGCAGGCTTTGCCCCTAATTTCCTGGCCACCTCGCTGTGGCTGGGCGCGGTGATGTCCGCCTTCCTCGTGCACCTGCGGCGCTTGCCCGTAGCTGCGGCTCAAAACGCCAGCGCCCCGGCCCGCCTGCTGGGCAAGTTCGCCCCGCTGGGCAGTATCGTGGTGGTGCAGTCACTGGTCATCGGCCTGATGTCGCTGCTGCTGCTGGGCCTGCCGGTGCTGCACCTCGGCCAGTACCTGCTCACGCTGGTCACCACATCGATTACCTTCCTGCTCATCATCCTGGCACTGACCCGCGCCTTTGGCGACGCCGGCAAGGCCGCTGCGCTGATCCTCATGATCCTGCAGCTTTCGTCCGGTGGCGGTGTGCTGCCGGTGGAGCTTGCCGGAGGCATCTACCAGCTCATCAGCCCCTGGCTGCCCTTCACCTACGTGGTCAAGGCGCTGCGCGCCAGCATGTTCGGGGCACTGGAAGGCGGCTGGTTGGCGGCGTGGTCGATGATCGGTGTCGGGGCGGTACTGATGGCCCTGTGCGCCTGCTTCGTCGGCAAATGGAAACTGGTAGACGAAGCCGAGCACCGCCCGGCCATGGACATCTGAGCCCGAGAATGAGCCCTATTTTGCTACAAAATATGTAGCAAGTATTGCTTGATTCATGCGGACCAGATGCCAATTTGGCATCCGAATCACTGAAACCGCCTATTCAGGCCGTCCAGCCCAGGCGCTCGCACAAGGCCAGGGTCGCGGCGCTCTGGTTCATGGTGTAGAAGTGGATGGCCGGTGCACCGCCGGCAACGAGCTGTTCGCACAGGCTGGTCACCACATCGAGGCCGAAGGCCTTGATCGATGCCGTGTCGTCGCCAAAACTCTGCAGGCGCAGGCGAATCCAGCGCGGAATTTCGGCACCACAGGCATCCGAAAAACGCATCAGCTGGGTGGAACTGGTAATGGGCATGATGCCGGGCACCACCGGCACGTTCAGCCCCAGCGCATCCACCTCTTCGACAAAACGGAAGTAGGCGTCGGCGTTGTAGAAATACTGGGTGATGGCCGAATCGGCCCCAGCGCGCGCCTTGGCCGCAAAGGCCTGCAGGTCCGACTGGGGCGACTTGGCTTGCGGGTGCATCTCAGGATAGGCCGCCACCTCGATGTGGAAGTGGTCGCCGGTCTCCGCGCGGATGAAGGCCACCAGATCGCTGGCGTACTGGAAGGCGCCGCCCAGGCCGTAGCCACTGGGCAGGTCACCGCGCAGGGCCACCAGGCGCTTGACGCCCATGGACTGCAGCGTGGCCAGGTTCTGGCGCACCGTGTCCTGGGTCGCACCGATGCAGGAAAAGTGGCAGGCAGCATCGACGCCTTCGGCCAGGATTTCACGCACCGTGCTGAAGGTACCGTCCTGGGTGGAGCCTCCGGCGCCGAAGGTGACCGAGCAGAACTCGGGCTTCAGGGCATAGAGCTGCTGGCGCACGGCGCGCAGCTTGTCCGCGCCTTCGGGCGTCTTGGGGGGAAAAAATTCCAGGCTGATGGGCAGGCGTTGGTCGGCCATGGTTGCCTCACTTCAATGTCGCATATAAAAAGAACTCCCGGTTGCCATCACCGCCGGCAATCGGTGAGTCGTACCAGCCCCGCACTTGCAGGCCCACTGCCGCACAGGCCTCGCGCAGGCGCTGCTCCACCAGGGCGTAGAGCGCAGGGTCGCGCACGAGGCCGCCCTTGCCCACCTGGCCGGGTTGCAGTTCGAACTGGAGTTTGACCAGCATCAGTAGCTGACCCGCAGGCGCCAACAAAGGCACCAGTGCGGGCAGTACCAAGGTCAGGGAAATGAAGGATAAATCCCCAGTGATCAGATCGAAAACCGGTGCCACCTGCACATCGGCAAGATCGGCGCGGCGGCGGCGCTGGATTGGCAGCGTGCCCTCGGCCTGGGCCTTGGCACGGGCGGCGCGCTGGGCCTTGAAATCTTCGATCTCGTGTTCCTTGACGTCGTCGCTGTCGTCGTAGTCCTCGGCTACCTCGCCGCCATTGCGCATCCAGGCGTAGGGGGCATCGGGCTGGGTCTCGTTGTCTTCATCTTCCTCGACCACCTCGCTCAGGGCATCGTCCCAAGCCTGGGCCAGTGACTCTGGGGTGATGGCACGGGCATTGAGTCCTTCGAGGCAGGCCACGCGCGGGTCGGCGCGCAGCCTGGCGTGCAGCTGGTCGTGACCCACGTCCACGCCCACCACATAGCGCACGCCTTTTTCGAGCAGGCAGTGGGTGAAGCCCCCGGTGGACTGGCCCACGTCCAGGCACTGCAGGCCTTCCACCGACAGCCCGGCCAGCGCCAGCGCGCCTTCCAGCTTGAGGCCGCCGCGCGACACATAGCGCGCCTCGGCCGCATCCAGCAGACGCACCTCACAACCCTCGGGAATCTCGTCGCCGTTCTTGGCGACTTTCTTCCAGGGCGAAACTTCGCTCAGGCGCCATTCGACGCCCGAAGCGATCAGGCGCTGGGCCTGGGAACGCGAGGCAGCGTGGCCGCCGTCGACAAGAAACTGATCTGCACGCATCGAAAACCTTCAGTACTGTGCGGGTGAGCACATGGACATGCGAACAGACACCGGAGCCCCAAGGTTCCGGCGCCGCCCCAACACGCCACGTGCCACGCCGCAGCGTGCCATCAATAACGGTAGGTGGCCTTCTTGTAGGGGCCGGCCTTGTTCACGCCGATGTAGGCGGCCTGTTCGTCCGTCAGTTCGGTCAGCATGGCGCCGACCTTCTTCAGGTGCAGGCGCGCGACCTTTTCGTCTAGGTGCTTGGGCAGCACATACACCTTGCCCACCTTGTATTCCTTGGGTTTGGTGAACAGCTCGATCTGGGCGATGGTCTGGTTCGCAAAGCTGGAGGACATGACGAAGCTGGGGTGGCCGGTGCCGCAACCCAGGTTCACCAGGCGGCCCTTGGCCAACAGGATGATGCGCTTCTCGGGGTTTTTGCCCTTCTTGGGGAAGATCACATGATCGACCTGGGGCTTGATCTCTTCCCACTTGCACTTGGCCAGCGAGGCAACGTCGATTTCGTTGTCAAAGTGGCCGATGTTGCAGACGATGGCCTGGTCCTTCATGGCCTCCATATGCTTGTAGGTGATGACGTTCTTGTTGCCGGTCGTGGTCACGAAGATGTCGGCCTTGTCGGCCGCGTATTCCATGGTCACGACCTTGTAGCCTTCCATCGCGGCCTGCAGGGCGTTGATCGGATCGATCTCGGTCACCCACACCTGGGCAGACAGGGCGCGCAGGGCCTGGGCCGAGCCCTTGCCCACATCGCCGTAACCGGCCACCAGGGCCACCTTGCCTGCAATCATCACGTCGGTGGCGCGCTTGATGCCGTCCACCAGGGATTCGCGGCAGCCGTAGAGGTTGTCGAACTTGCTCTTGGTCACCGAGTCATTGACGTTGATGGCGCGCAGGGCCAGCGTGCCCTTGGCCGACATTTCTTCCAGGCGCATCACGCCGGTGGTGGTTTCCTCGGTCACGCCGATGATGTTCTTCAGGCGGCGGCTGTACCAGGTGGGGTCCACCTTCAACTTGGCCTTGATGGCATTGAACAGGCAGATTTCTTCTTCGCTGCCGGGCTTGGCCAGGACCTTGATGTCCTTCTCGGCGCGCGCACCCAGGTGCATCAGCAGCGTGGCATCACCGCCGTCGTCCAGAATCATGTTCGGGCCTTCACCGGCCGTGCCCTTCTTGCCGCCGAATTCAAAGATGCGGTGGGTGAAGTCCCAGTACTCGTCCAGGGTTTCGCCCTTGTGCGCGAACACGGGCGTGCCTTGGGCCACCAGGGCGGCCGCAGCGTGGTCCTGGGTGGAGAAGATGTTGCACGAGGCCCAGCGCACTTCGGCGCCCAGGGCCTGCAGGGTCTCGACCAGCACGCCGGTCTGGATGGTCATGTGCAGAGAACCGGTGATGCGCGCACCCTTCAGAGGCTTGCTCTTGGAAAATTCTTCACGGATGGCCATCAAGCCGGGCATTTCGGTCTCGGCGATGGTCAGTTCCTTGCGGCCCCACGGTGCCAGGCTCAGGTCGGCGATCTTGTAGTCTTGGGTCTTGCTGGCAGGTTTCAATGCGCTCATGGTTTGCTCCAAAAAAATTTGAAAAAACCACTTTCCGGGTCGCAGCTTTCTAGTGGAAAAGCCTCACCACACAGAACAGTGGGTGAGCGTCGTTGCGGGTGTATGTCCGAGCCTCGCACCTGTGGCAGATGCTGCAACGCTCCTCGGAAGGCGATAATTCTACCCTTTCAAGAATATTCCTGCGCAAAATTTCCTGGCGGACCACCGCCGCAAGGCGCAGCACCCACCCATGTCGTTTACCTCCGAAACCCGCCGCCGCCGCACCTTTGCCATCATTTCCCACCCGGACGCCGGCAAGACCACGCTGACCGAAAAGCTGCTGCTATTCTCGGGCGCGATCCAGATTGCCGGCAGCGTGAAGGCGCGCAAGGCCAGCCGCCATGCCACCTCCGACTGGATGGAGATTGAAAAGCAGCGCGGCATCTCGGTGGCATCCTCCGTGATGCAGATGAGCTACCGCGACCACGTGGTCAACCTGCTCGACACCCCCGGCCACAAGGACTTCTCCGAAGACACCTACCGGGTGCTCACGGCCGTGGACTCGGCCCTGATGGTGATCGACGCGGCCAACGGCGTGGAAGCGCAGACCCGCCGTCTGATCGAAGTCTGCCGCCAGCGTGACACCCCCATCATCACCTTCGTCAACAAGATGGACCGCGAGGTGCGCGATCCGCTCGACATCCTGGACGAAGTGGAACGCGAACTGGGCATGCCCTGCGTGCCCATGACCTGGCCCGTGGGCCAGGGCAAGAGCTTCGGCGGCATCATCAACCTGAACACGCAAAGCATGTCGGTGTTCGAGGCCGGCAGCGAGCGCCGCCCGCAGGACTTCGAGCACATCCGCCTGGCCGATACCGAGGTGCTGAAGGCCCGTTTCCACATGGACTACGAAGCCGCCATCGACGGCATGGAGCTGGCCACCGGTGCCTCGCCCGCGTTCGACCGCGAAGCCTTTCTGGCCGGCAAGCAGACCCCCGTGTTCTTCGGCTCCGGCGTCAACAACTTCGGCGTGATGGAAGTACTGGACGCGCTGGTGGACCTGGCCCCCAGCCCCAAGAGTCGCACCAGCAGCGTGCTGGTCAACAAGCAGCCCGTCGTGAAAGAGGTGCAGCCTGACGACGAGGCCTTCAGCGGCGTGGTCTTCAAGGTGCAGGCCAACATGGACGCCAACCACCGCGACCGCATCGCCTTCGTGCGCGTGGCCTCCGGCAAGTACACGCCGGGCATGAAGCTCAAGGTCATGCGCACCGCCAAGGAACTGCGCCCCACCAGCGTGGTGACCTTCATGAGCCAGCGCCGCGAGGCCGTGGACGAAGCCTACGCCGGTGACATCATCGGCTTCACCACCCACGGTGGTGTGCAGCTGGGCGACACCATCACCGATGGTTCGGTGAACCTGATCTACACCGGACTGCCCTTCTTCGCCCCGGAAATGTTCATGACCGTGGTGCTGAAAAACCCCTTGCGCACCAAGCAGCTGCAGCAGGGCCTGGCCCAGTTGGGCGAGGAAGGCGCCATCCAGGTGTTCAAGCCCGAGATGGGCGGCAACATGCTGCTCGGCGCCGTGGGTCAGCTGCAATTTGAAGTGGTGCAACACCGCCTCAAGGCCGAGTACGACGCCGACATCCGTTTGGAGGGCAGCCAGTACACCGGCGCGCGCTGGATCACGGCCGATACGCCCAAGGAGCTGCAGGAGTTCGTGAACGCCTACCCGGCACGCATGGCGCGCGACGCCGCCGACACCCTGGCCTACCTGTGCACCAGCCCCTACGACGTGCGCCTGGCGCAGGAACGCTTCCCCAAGATCCACTTCCACCCGCTGCGCGAACACGCCGGGCTGGCGCTTCAGTCGGCAGGCTGATCGGGCTTTTCTGTCGCCATGACCACGCGGGCCGCACTACAGCCCCTGGCCGACTGGCCCCTGGCCGCACGGCGTGGCCTGGTGGGGGTGTTCACCGACATTGACGACACGCTGACCACCGAAGGCGCGATCACACCCGATGCACTGCAGGCGCTGCATGAGCTGCGTGCCGCCGGGCTGGTGGCCATTCCGATTACCGGGCGCCCCATCGGCTGGTGCACCCCGTTCCTGGACGGTGACGCGGCCCAGGCCTGGCCGGTGGAGACCATGGTGGCAGAGAACGGCGCAGTGGCCTATGTACGACGGCCCAGCCATCCCGTTACAGGCAAAAACACCCCTCAGCCCGTGTGGAATATGAGGAATTCGCTATCAAAAATATACCAACAAGACGCTGGCACCCGTGCCGCCAATAGCGCCGCCATGCAGCAGGTGGCCCAGCGTGTGCTGCGCGAGGTACCCGGCGTCGGCCTGTCGCGCGACAGTGTCGGGCGCGAAACCGACCTGGCCTTCGACTATGCCGAGCACACCAGCCTGTCGCCCGACACCGTACAGCAGGTGCTTCAGGTCCTGCAGGACTGCGGCATGCAGACCACGGTCAGCAGCATCCATATCCACGGCTGCTTCGGGCAGTTCGACAAATGGACCGGCGCCCAGTGGATCGTGCGCACCCTGTGGGGCCGGGAGCTGGCAAGCGAACTGGACCGCTGGGTCTTCGTGGGCGACTCGGGCAACGACCAGGTGATGTTTCAACACTTTCCGCACAGCGTGGGCGTGGCCAACATCCGCCGCTTTGCCGACCGGCTGCAGCACCTGCCCCGTTACATCACCCCGTCGGAGCGCGGCCAAGGGTTTGCCGAAGTGGCGCTGGCCATTTCCCAAGCGCGCAACACCCAAAGGCCATGACCATGGACGCCCCGACCAGTCCGCAGACTCAAACGCCACCCGGCGCCACGCTGGGTCTGGCTGCCATCTTCGGCTCCACCTTCTTCGCGCTGATGGCGCACTTCATGCTCATGCCCTTGCTGCTGCTGCGCATGAAGGGCGACCAGGTGTCGAGCACCGTGGCCGGCCTGTTCTCGGCCGCAGGCTGGCTGGGCATTTTCATCATGACGCCGTTTGCCTCGGCCATTGCCCACCGGCTGGGCCAGCGCCCGGCCATGTGGCTTTCCAGCGCCGTCATCACCGCCGCCGCGGTCGGCTATGTGACCACCCACAGCCTGCCGCTGTGGTTTGGCTTGAGTTTCTTCTCCGGTATCGCCATGGCCCTGCGCTGGGTGCTGGCCGAGGCGCTGATTGCCGAGTTCTGCCCGCCGCACCAGCGCGGGCGCTACGTGGGCTTTTTCCAGACCCTGGTCAGCCTCACCTTCGTGGCTGGTCCGGCGGCCCTGGTGGCGTCCGGCCCCGACAGCCCGGCTACGCTGTGGTGGGTGCTGGGCCTGTCGAGCTTCGGCCTGGCCTGGACCGCGCTGATTCCCCCGCCCCCCGTGGCCCACGATGCCCACAGCGCCACCACCGGCTGGGCCGGGCTGTGGCAGGCCCTGCTGGCGCACCCCATCATCATGCTGGCGGGTTTTGTGGGCGGCTTTTTCGAAACCGGCGTCACCGGCATCCTGCCGCTGTACGGGCTGGAACTGGGCCTGAGCCCGGCGCAGGCGGCCCTGCTGGTGTCGGCCAGCGGCATCGGCGGTGTGGCCATCATGATGCCTGCGGGCATGGTGGCCGACCGCTTTGCCGACCCGGTGCAGGGGCGACGCACGCTGATGGTGTTCTTTGCCGGCGTCATGCTGGTGGCCACCTGCGCCATGCCCTTCGTGGCGGGCACGGTGTGGCTGGCCTGGCCGCTGGTGTTCCTGTGGGGTGGTGCCGGCGGCACGCTCTACACCATGGCCATGATCGACATCGGCGCGCGCGAAAAAGGCATTGCCCTGGTGAACTGCACCGCCGTGCTGGTGTTGACCTACACCTTGGGTGGGTTGGTGGCGTCCAGTGCGTCGGGCGCGCTGCTCGACTGGTCGCCCCGACTGGGGTTTCCTGCGGTCCTGATCAGCGTAGCGCTGCTGGGCCTGTTGGCCGTACTTAAGGCGTCGCCCCGATCTGGCAAGGCAGCTCCATGGTGAACGTGGTGCCCTGACCGGGCACGCTGTGCACGCGCAGTCGGCCACGCAAGGGGCCATAGACAATGTTGTGGCAGATGTGCAGGCCCAGCCCCGAGCCGCCCTTGCCCAGCTTGGTGGTGAAGAAGGGGTCGAAGATGCGGCCTTGAACTTCGGGCGGGATGCCGCAGCCGTTGTCCTGCACATCAATCACCGCCATGTCTGCCTTTAGCTGACAGCGCACCACGATGGTCCCGTCTTCGCGGTTGTCGAATCCGTGCAGCACAGCATTGACCAGCAGGTTGGTGAGCACCTGGCCCAAGGGGCCGGGGTAGGTGGTCATGGCAATGCCGCTCTGCAGCTCGCGCTCGACCACCACGTTCTTCTTGCGAAATACGGGGGCCGTGACACTCAGCACCTCGGAAATCTGGGTGGCGAGGTCAAAGCTGCGCAAGCGGTCGCTGGTCTGGTCCACGGCCACCTGCTTGAAACTCTGAATCAGCTCGGCCGCGCGCGTGGCGTTGTGAAACACCATGTCCGCCCCTTCGCGCGCCTGCGACAGGAACTCATCCAGCCCCTTGCGGGTGAGCTGGTTGGCCGCCAGGTGCTGGCCGAATTCGGCATTACGCTCCTGCTGCGTGCTCGACACCATGACGATGTTGCCGATGGGCGTGTTGAGCTCGTGCGCCACGCCCGCCACCAGGCTGCCCAGCGCGGCCATCTTCTCGGCCCGCACCAGCCCTTCCTGCGCGTTCTGCAGGTTGGTCAGGGCCTGGCGCGCCTCTTCTTCCGACGCCTGCCCGGCCTCCAGCTCACGCCGCAGGCGGGTGGTAATGCGGTTGATGCTGGCCGTCAGGGCGCCGAATTCGTCGCTGGCCTGCACTGGCAGCTCGGCAATGTCGGTGGACAGCTTCTGGGCCGCAGCCTGGTCCAAGGCCTGCTGCAAGGTGTGCACGCGGTGGAACACCAGGCGCTGGGCACCGACCCAGAACACCAGGAAAAGGAACACATTGAGCAGCACCAGCTGCAAGACCAGCAACTGCCCCATCTTCACCATGGCGTCGCGGAACACGGCATCCGACCAGTGCACCTCCAGCACACCGACCTGCATGCCCTCTACTGGCGGCAAGGGTATGCGGAAGATTTCCCCACTGTCGGAGGCGGTCGGTGCGTTGTCCTCGTCCTGCCCGCCACGCTGCATCCAGACCTGACCGCGGGCATCGATGGCGGTAATGGAGCGCACCATGGAGCCGAGCTTGGCGTCCAGCAGCGCGGCTGCAGCGGCGGTGTCGAAATTCCACATGGCACCGGCCATGGGCTGGGCCAGCTCGTGAATGAGCGCGGTCTTGAATTCTTCGCGGTCATGCTGCAGGTGGCTGACCGCCAGCTGGTAGATCCATGCGCCAATGGCGCCCGTGAGCAAAGTGGCCGCCACCATGAGCAGCACGGCCAGGCGCAGCCGCACCGAGCGCAAGAGGTTCCAGTCGGACCGGCGCTCAGCCATGCCCATGCAACCGGCTGACCACAGCGGCTGTCAATGTGTCACGGCGCCCACCCTCCAATTGCATGCAGCCCCCTTTCGTCAATCCGCCCGTGCCTTTGCATGCAGCCGGCAACGGCAAGACTGGTAGAGGCCCAGTGTAGTCCGCAGCCTGCGCCACGGCCAGCGGATTAACCCCAAGCTGACAGCAGGTTTACAGCATTGACACCCACTTCATCCACCGCATAGCCGCCTTCAAAAATGCACACGGTGGGCAGGCCCACTGCCTGCAGGCGCTCGCCCACACGCAGGTAGTCCTCGCTTTGCAGGGTAAAACCCGAGATCGGGTCGCCGGCAAAGGTGTCCATGCCCATGGACAGCACCAGCGCATCGGCGCCAAAGCGGGCAATGGCAGCCAGCGCCGTTTCCAGCGCTTCGCTCCAGCGCGCAAAGTCGGTGCCGCGTGGCAAGGGCAGGTTCAGGTTGGCACCCTGCCCTGCGCCTACGCCAACCTCGTCCGCATAGCCCAAGTAGAACGGGTACTCGGTGCGCGGGTCGCCATGGAGGCTGGCGAAGAACACATCGGCGCGGTCGTAGAAGATGGCCTGGGTGCCATTGCCGTGGTGGTAGTCGATGTCGAGCACGGCTACCTTCTTGCAGCCCTGGTTGCGCAGGTGCTGCGCCGCCAGCGCGGCGTTGTTGAGGAAGCAGTAGCCGCCGTAAAAGTCGGCCCCGGCATGGTGGCCCGGCGGGCGACTCAGGGCAAAGGCGGCACGTTCGCCATCCAGCACGGCCTGCGCCGCACTCAGGGCGCAGTCGGCCCCGGCACGAGCGGCCACCCAGGTGCCGGCCATCAGCGGCGACCCCGAGTCGAAGGAGAACATGCCCACCTTGGCCGAGAAGTTGTCGGGCTCGATGTCGTCGCGCAGCGTGCGCCCCGACCAGACCGAAGGCAGGATGTCCTTGTCTGCATTGGCCGGGTCCAGCGCCAGCCATTGGCTCCACGCCGTCTGCAGAAAGCGCAGGTAGCGTGCGCTGTGGACCTGGTTCAGCACCGTGTCGTCAAAAGCCTGCGGCTGCAGCACCGTGCCCAGCGGGCGGCGCTGCAGTTCGGCCAGCACATGGTCGGCGCGGGCCGGCACTTCGAAGCACGGCACCAACGCGCCGCGGAACATTTCGACCTTGCCTTGGTGCTGGGCGTGGAGGGCGTTGTAGAAGGTTTTCATGGCCGGGGCATTGAATGGACAAGAGCGCCAGTATGCCTACGGCGGCAGAAATTGCTTTGCCTTTCGTCGCACTTCCAAGCCGCCCATGGAGCAAAATAATTCGCCAGCAGATCAATTTTTGGAAAAATTTTTCCCAACACCATGCTCAACCCCACCGACATCACCCTTCTGGAACTGCTGCAGCAAGACGGCAGCCTGACCACCGCGCAACTGGCCGAACACGTGTCGCTGAGCGTGACCCCGTGCTGGCGGCGCCTGAAACGGCTGGAGGAAGACGGCGTCATCCAGGGCTACCAGGCCAACCTGGACCGGCGCAAGCTGGGGCTGGACGTGCTGGCCTTTGTGCAAATCCGATTCATGGTGGTGACGGACGCCGCCACCCAGCAGTTCGAGGACACCGTCCTGGCCCACCCGGCGGTGCTGTCGTGCCACAAGATCACAGGCGAGGCCGACTACATGCTGCAGGTGGTAGCCACCGACCTGGACGCCTACGGCAGTTTCATGGAAACCGTGCTGCGCAAGCTCCCCGGCATCAGCTCCATCCACTCCAACTTGGCCCTGCGCGAAATCAAGGCAACCCACCGGTTTCCATTGGAGCAGGCGGGTGAGAAGTAGGCTGGTGCTTAAAACAGGGGGTAGTCCGCGTGGAATATGCGGGAGCTGCTACTTATTCAATAGCATCTTCCGCCAAGTCGGCGGCAATCAACTTGAACTGCTCCAGCGCCGCTTGCAGGTCTTCCACGATTTCCTGCGCAATCACGCCCGGTGCGGGCAGGTTGTCGCTGTCGGCCAATGACTCGTCCTTGAGCCAGAAGATGTCCAGGCTGGTCTTGTCGCGGGCCACCAGCTCGTCGTAGCTGTAGGCGCGCCAGCGGCCGTCCGGGTTTTCGGCAGACCACGTGGCCTGGCGCTGGTGGCGGTTACCCGCCTGGTACAGCGTCACAAACTCGTCCAGATCGGCACGCGTGAGCGGGTTGGTTTTTAGCGTGAAGTGCTTGTTGGTGCGCAGGTCGTAAATCCACAGCTGCTTGGTCCACGGTGTCTCTGAGGCGCCCTTCTTCTCGAAGAACAGCACGTTCGCTTTGACGCCCTGTGCGTAGAACAGGCCGGTGGGCAGGCGTAAGAGCGTGTGCACATCGCACTCGTGCAGCAGCTTCTTGCGGATGGTTTCACCCGCGCCGCCTTCAAACAACACGTTGTCGGGCAGCACCACCGCCGCGCGGCCATGGGTGGCCAGCAGCGTCTTGATGTGCTGCACAAAGTTGAGCTGCTTGTTGCTGGTGGTGGCCCAGAAGTCGTCGCGCTCGATGGTGTCTTTCTCGGTGCTGGTGCGGCCGTCTTCCCCCACGATGACGGTGCTGCTCTTCTTGCCAAATGGCGGGTTGGCCAACACCACCTCGTAGCGCTCGCCGGGGTCTGCGGCCAGCGCGTCGCCCACCACCACCGGCACCGACTTTTCGGAGCCGATGCCGTGCAGCATCATGTTCATGGCGCACACGCGGGCCGTGGCCTGCACCAGCTCGTAGCCGGTGAAGGCTTTCTCCTTCAGGTGCTTGAGCTGGTCGCGCGTGAGGCTCTTGTTGTGGGCCGTGATGTAGTTGTGCGCCGTGAACAGAAAACCACCGGTGCCGCAAGCGGGGTCGGTGATGCGCTCGCCGGGCTGCGGGGCGATGCAGTCCACCATGGCCTGGATGAGCGCACGCGGCGTGAAGTACTGGCCCGCACCGCTCTTGGTGTCTTGCGCGTTTTTCTCCAGCAGGCCTTCGTAGGCGTCGCCCTTCACATCGGCGCCCAGCACGGTCCAGGTTTCGGCGCCAATCAGGTCCACGATCACACGGCGCAACTTGGCTGGGTCCTGAAACTTGTTCTGCGCCTTGCCGAAGATCAGGCCCAGCGTGCCCTTCTCCTGCCCCAGCTTCTCCAGCGCGTGGCGGTAGTGGTCAAACAGCTCGTCGCCGTCCTTGGCCAAGAGCGTGGGCCAGGCGTAGGCAGCGGGCACGATGCTGGGCTGGTTGTAGGGCGGCGCGCTGCGCTCGTCGGCCATCTTCAGGAACAGCAGGTAGGTGAGCTGCTCCACATAGTCGCCATAGCTCATGCCGTCGTCGCGCAGCACGTTGCAGTAGTTCCAGAGCTTCTGGACGAGGGAATTGGTGGTGGTGGTGTTCATGGTTTCAGGTTTGCTAGTGCGCGCAGAGCATCGCGCAGTTTTTGTAAGCGGCCTTGGCTGGATGCGTCGCCTGGCAAATGGCCCGCCAATGTGGTGTTGAAGTCGGCATCGGCCAGCAGCCGACTGAACGCCTGCGCCAAATACGCGCGGAGCTCTGCCGGTGAATCGACACACTCCCCAAACAATTCCGGGCGTCGATCCACCACCGTGATGATGTCTTCCAGATCATGGCTGCCCAGGTAATCTGGCTGCCCGTCTGCGCTATGGCCGCGATCTTTAAAGGCTTCCAGCTTGGTGGCAATGAATACCGGCGCGCTGATAAGGCGGATGCTCACGCCGGACTCCAGCTCCACCGTCTCAGCCGTTTCTACCGCCAACGGGTACCAGCGATTGGCAAAACCCAGAATATCCTGAACGGTGGGCATCACATCGACCGTGACGGAGCCATACACCCAGCGGCAAATGGGTGCGCCTTGGCGCATGTCGTTGGTGAATCCCTGGGCACGCACTTTGGCTTCGATGGCGTGGTAGTCACGGGCCGTGAGCGCCTGGGCAATGATGTCCACATCTTCGGTAATGCGTATGCGTTCTGGGCGCGCGAGAGTCAACAGCAGGCCCGTGGCGCAGCCACCCACAAACACCACGTCGTCGCACACCGGCCCCAAGGCCTTGGCCACCAGCTCCAAGATGGCAAGGTTCGGGTTATTCATATGAGTTGCGCCTCCAGCATGGCCCGCACCATTTCTCGCTCGCGCGCCTGCCCAATGCGCAAAGCATCAAACAACGCCAGTAGTTCGTAAAACGGCTTATCAATCTGTGCAGCCAATGGGAGCTTTGGGTACAGCGGCAGCAGCGTGGAGCCGCGCGTAGTGCCATCGGGATGCGGCCACACCGGTGGCAATTCGTCCGCAAACAGAACTTTCGATTTGAGCGGCTCTACGCCGTGGGCTGTAGGGAAGCCCACCGTCACCTCGCCCCGTACAGGTGGAAAGAAATACACCGCCCCCTGCAGCACCAAGGGCCGAAACGCCGGCATGACCAAGCTAGGCACTCCGTCCACCTCGGTCAACAGGCGCGCTGCCGACAAACGCGCAATGCAGGCATGCGCCTCAAACGGCGACAGATGCAGCGCCTGTGCCAGCGCCGCGTAGGGCAACCATTGCCCTTTCAAGCAAACCAATTTAAACGCCACCGCCAGGTCTTGCGGCTTCAACGTCCACTGAGCGTGGGCCAACCGCGATTTGATTCCAGAACTGCTCACACCATGCTCCATACGCAATATGCATATGGAATATGGCATGAATTTAATGAAAAATCAATAACGAAAGCATATTTGTATTCAATATGCATATTGCAGGGAAATAGCATTCGTCATTCGCGAATTCCGAACGAACCATACCGCGGTGATGTCCGCCGGCAGGCAAAACGCTCGCGACATTGACACCCTGCGCAGCAATGTCATAACATACAAACAAATTTCAGACGGGAGCCACCATGTCCGTTCACACCTTCTCCAGCCGCGACTTCACCCGCGACGTGTCCAGTGCCAAACGCGCCGCCGCAGAGGGCCCCGTGTTCATCACCGACCGCGGCCGCCCCGCCTATGCGCTCCTGAAGATCGACGACTACTACCGCATGGTCGGGCAAGGCGAGCCTTCGTTGCTGGCGGTGATGGACGACATCGCTGGCGGTGACGGTATCGAATTTGAAGCGCCGCGCCTCAACATCACCACCCGCGCTGCCGAGCTGGAATAGGCAGGCTGCATGTTTCTTCTGGACACCAACGTCATCTCTGAACTGCGCCAAGGCAAACCCAACCAGTCTGCCGAGGTACGCAACTGGGCAGCACAACACCGCGCCAGCACGCTGTACCTGAGCGCCATCACCATTCTGGAGCTGGAGAAAGGCATCTTGCTGCTGGAGCGGCGCACTCCACCACAAGGAGCTACGCTTCGGGGCTGGCTGACCGGCGTGCGCAAAGCCTTTGCCGGACGCATCCTGCCGTTTACCGAACAAGCAGCCAGCCTGTGCGCTGCCCTGCACCTGCCCGACCCACGCTCAGAGCGCGATGCGATGATTGCCGCCACCGCGCTGGAACATGGCTTTACGGTGGCCACGCGCAACACACAAGACTTTGCGAACACCGGGGTCCAGCTCATAAACCCTTGGGACAAATAGGCAGCTGTCCCGCGTATTCATTGCGCGAGCAGCTATCAAAGAAATAGCAAATTAATCCTGCGGGCGGATCACCAGCTCGTCATACCCCGTAGCCGCATCCGGCTCGCGGGTGAACTGCCAGTCGGGCAACAGGGCCAGCAGCACCTCGGCGGTGGTGAGCACGATGCAGCCCGGCGCCACATGCCCGCCCAGCACCTGCCCGGTGGCGGTGGAAATGGCCATGTGCATATGCGAAGCGCTCTTTACACCACCGGCAGCCACCGTGCCCGAGAGGGTGAGGATCTCCATGCTCTCGGTCAGCCGTGTGGGCTGCGCCGCCCCCGCCAGCCGGATGCCTGCCGTAGACAGGCTGCCGATGCCGGACAACACAAAGGCGGCGCGGCAGTTTTGGGCTTGGACTGCGGCCTCCAGCGCGGCGCGCAAGTCTTGGCCGGGAGTGAGGCGGACGGGGAGCGTTTTCATAGTCTCTATGCCAAATCAGACTCTATCCCTCATGGACGTTGCGCGAGAAGCTATCAAAACAGAAGCAAAGCATTGGCCGGCCGTGGTGGTGGTGAAACCGATGGCGCGGGTCCAGAAATCCTTTTGCGCATAGTGGCTCTCCAGCCGGGGGCGGATGGGGTCGCCCTCGCCCACGTAGAGCATGTCGCCCTCACCGTCCGGGCGCGGCCCCAGCAGCAGGTAGCGCCGGTCTGCGCCAGCTCGGGCCGGGCCTTGACCTGCGGCAGCAGCGCACGCGGGAACACCAGAGCCTTGCCGATCCAGTTCGACTTTTCGACGATGCGCAAACCGTCAGGGTCGCCGTTGGCGACGAAGATGCGGAGGGAGAAAGGGGTGGTCATTAGCTATTTATCTTCTACCGATACATCTACAAAATCCCTCAAGCTCTGTTCAAAAGCACGTTCATCAAAGGCTTGTACGACTTTTAGCGGCAACGCCAAAGTTCGAGAGACCGACTCGGCGGAACTCTGCTCTGCTGATTGGAGTTGTGAAATCGCATCCACATCATGCATTTCCCGATCACGGGTGGTCAATCGCTGAGCTATTGCTGCAGGTTCGTCAACAAAGCAAATGAGCCCCCCTACGCCAATTGAATGAAATACGTCAGCCCCAATTTCTTCGATATTCCCGGCGAGCGTTCGCAAAGCGAAATGACCGTCAAGGAGATAGTTTCCAGGGGCATCCGTGACAAGCCGTTGCACACCAGCAATGAGCAACCCCTGATTCCCTCCAACATTCAGAACCGCCGTTCTTGAGTCAGACGACGGATGCGCACGCTCTGCCCGAATGATGGCACTCGCACTGATAACTTTTAGACCAAACTTTTCAGGAATTCCTTCGCACATTGACGTCTTTCCGACGCCATGCACCCCACCCAGAAAGATCAACACTTTTGTCTCCCAAAAATTTCAATCAAGGAATCGACCTCGTCAGCTCGCAAGTACCTATAGGACTGCGGTGAGACAAAGCCGGGACCAAATGCTTCCTGCGGGCTGATTCCGCTCTTGGGTACATTGAGTCGGCCCAAAAGCAGTGCGACGCCCTGATCTAGGTCGTGCATGTATTCCCGCAATCGTGCGCGGGTAATGGCCCCACCAAAGGATTTGCAAATCTCCCAAAGCTGGGCTCTCCCTGCCCTACGCACTTCAGAAATTTCAGCAACAGCAACTATGGTCTTGATTGGTGCGGTCGCATACACCACAAGCACATCCGTGGGCTTGCTCGACCACCGCCGACGAAACTCTACTTTCTTGCGCCCAGCAGCAATTTCAGCCGCATAAAAAGGGTGCACAGAGATAAGGACGGGATTAACTGCCGATTTCAATAGCTGACTGGAACGCGTCATGTGAGATAGAGGTAAGACTTTGAGGTCGATCTTTGAGGACGCGACGTTGTATCAGTTCGGCACGTGGAATTGGCCTAGAAAGATGCCGAACAAAGCGAAAGAGTAGTACTCGCGTTGGTTTGGCTGCCATCCTCTCTATTTCCGCCAACGTGTAGACGGTGCGCCGCTTCACTTTCGCAATGATTGCATCGACATCACTCAACTGCTCGTAGCTTTCGACAATGCCAATGCTTGTCAGAGCCTGGTCATCGCCCGACCGGTAGAAAAGCAAAACACTGCCTGGCTCAACGGCGTTGGTTTGGGCGTGAGAGAGGTAGGCCATCTTGATCGCATTGCCCGCATAGTTCTCAACCGGAAACATATCCCGCTGCTGATCGGTGAATGATTGGTAGTCGGGAAACAAGATTCGATGAAACTCAGGGCGGATCGGAACCACAAACTTGGCGACCTCCGGACCTGAACAGAAGTGCGGGAAGTATTTACGGTGGTATTCCAAGTGGGGCGTAGCGGGTGCCGGAGGGGTCACCGGATGCCGTTTCAGATACACCGCGTCCCGACCGTCGCTACCTGGATGCGAGCCGACACGTTCGAATCCAAAGTCAACTAGCAGGTCGAACAAGAAATGATGCTTATCCACATCGCCATGGATAAATATGTGTTCAAGACCATGCTCCGTTGCATATCGAAAAGCGGCCTTCAAGAACAGCTCGCCAATCTTGCGGCCCCGGTGGGTGTCACCCACCTTGAATGTAGACAACTTGAGAGCATCCCCGGGCAAGATCAAATCGTCTGTAATGCGTTCGCGGCTCTGTCGGTCATAAATGCAAATGGCACCAACTTCACCCGCATCATCATTGGATACCCACGCCCTTACTCCAGCCTGCGCTTTTCGGGCGAACCATTCATCGAATTCAGGGTAGCCGTCCCGTAGGCTGTCGAAAAATGCCGAGCCAAGTTGGGGCGTGAGGCTGAACAAAGGCACTTCGTTGACATTTGGAAGCGATAGAACGACCTCTCGGTGAAGCCGCCGCAGCAGGTCATTCGCCGTCTGAATGGTGTAAACCCGATTGGCAATGCCAAGTGCCTTGGCCTTGTCATGTATTCCGCGATCCTCCGTCACCAAGCCATTTGCGGCATTCAATGACAGTGAATATAGGATTTCATTGTCGCGAGCATCATTGACCCGCATTCCAACCACGTTCCAGGGGCATTCAAGACGGACGTCTAGGCGTTCGTATTGTTCTAAGCGCTGAAGAGTCTGATTGCGTCGATCGAGATTCCGATCCTCACGAATGTCATCTTCTGAAGCAGGGTGATATAGCAGTGCATGCCCATGTGAATGGGCCAAGCGGACGAACGACGCAAGACTTGGCTCGAGTGGCCGTTGCGAATCTTCTAGTGGAATCAGGACATTGGTATCCAGCAAGAATCGCATAGGTACTCCGCTCTACCTTACTGGTTGGCCGCTGCCATCCTCGCGAACGCAGACCAGGCCTTAACCTGCGGCAGCAGCGCCGTCCCGATCCAGTTGGATTCTTCGAGGATGCGGGCGGAGAAAGTGGCTACGTAACTCATATCGACTCCTGCTCTAGTGAGCGAACAACAAATTCGCTATATGTCGTAGGCGAACACAGCTTCTCGATCCCTAGCGTCACTAGAGGCTTGTCAAAACCTGGCAATTTAGTGGTCTGCGTAACAATTCGAAAATGCTCATCCTCCTTGGGCAGCCAACGTAAGGATCTACTCCACGAGACGAATTCACTCAAAGAAGAAGCCTTCTCCAAGCCTTGCTTAAAGATGTTGTTTGGCAGTAGTGGCAACTCAGAATTTGGACTGAGTACCCCACCGTACGCATCAACGCTAACAACGCCTGCGTAGTGCCACTCGTTCGCACCATCTGCATTCAACCCAAGGGTTTGAAGTGCGATGGCTTTCCTAACATTCAGCCAGCGCATCTTGCGCTCTAACTGTGCGACTTTTTCTCGACAGACCTTTTTTCGGTTGTGCACTTCTCGAGGATCACCGGGTTGGAGCATCCAACGCAATTCGCACACAAGCAACGTCTTACTTTCTGGGTCAGGAACAAGCAAATCGATTTCTTCAAATTCCTTACCATCGCGGATAGTCACGTTTCCTTTCGTACTCGGCCAGCGCTTTTTCGCCAATGGGAGAAGGCCTGACACCATTACCTCCTCAAACAACCCGCTCAATCTGTCAAAAGCTGGGGTATCTACCCTCGCCTGCAGTGTAAGCAGATTCCTCTCATAGTTGGACGAAAGAAACAGCAGGCAAGGTATGGCGATTCGCCCTTCACCGAGCGGAACTATCGGTTGCAAAGCCGGGTCGGGCGCTTGAACGCCATGACCGAGTGTTAAGTATTCAATGAACTTTCGGATGGTTGGCAACTCAAGCGAGCACATCTCGCGGAGATCTGCCGCCAACTGCTGTGCATTCGTTACAAACAGCAAGCTCTCTTGACCAACGCCTTTGAGTCCGTGAGAACTTGCTCCAAAGTGCACAGCGCACCAGTGATAAACGCATCTGATACACAGCGCATTCAAAAGAAGAGTCGTCTCTTCGCGGCTACCCCATGCAAATCGCCAGCGATCAGGCACTAGGAATGGATATTGCTCCAATGATTCGGCCAATTTAACGGCAGGGTAGACATGAAATTCGTATGCGACCTTGCCACCAGCAATATGCGTGGTCTGCGAAATGATTTCAACGATTTCAGGTCTAAATTCTTCGTTTCGAGCCCAGTGATAAAGACGTGTCGTGTGGTCCAAAAAGTCTGGAGGCATATGGCCCAACAACTCGACAGTCGAGTACCGCATATCGTGGTCATCCGCGTCAAATTCAACCTCAATAGTTTCTGCCCCCTCAATTAGGCCAAGTGTCTTGGCATGGGCGGCCGAGCAAAGCCTATTGGCAGCCATATAGTCCGTTCCCGCCCGCAGAAGCTCGCCTGTTTGAACGTACACCCTTGGAACAATTTTTGTGGGGATGGCTACCTTGCTTGTGTCATGGCACTCACGGCGAATACGGTCCAAAGCAAAACGTGCCGAGTATTTGTAGGCATCCAATAGGTGATCAACCAATGATGACTTGCTATCGTCAGCTCCAACGAAGAGCAGCCGAAGGTTGTCCTCTAGGACGGCGAGCAAATACCAAGTTGCGATTGTCCGATTCGAATGCGGAAGTGCATGGCTCTGGTAGTTTTTGTCTAAGGCCAACTCAACCTTGGCAAGCAACTCCTTTGAAGACATGTTATTGCTCATACCACAAACGCCTTTGCCAGCGTCGCCTGCCGCAGCGCCTGCGCGCGCTGGAGGTTGGCATCTACCTCGGCTTCGACTTCGCGGATGATGGACAGGTGGCGGTCGACTTCGGCGACGATTCGGGCTTGCTCTGCTGCAGGCGGGACGGGCAACACAAGCTTTATGAAAGTTTCTAGGGTGAAATGCTTTATGGTGCTGCCACCATACAGTTCATCCAACGCTCCAGACTTAGCTAGGTGCTCAAGAGCGATCACTAGCAAGTCCGGCAGGTAGGCTCCGTCAAAGCGAACACGATGAAGTGCCTTTTGATACTTCATATCCATTTGCTTGGAGCGCCAAACAGCAGCGCGGGCAGGCTCACCGCCTTCGCAAACCAGAACATCACCGGCTCGAACAGAAAAGCGTTCGAGTTCGTCAGGTTCGAAGTTCATTTCAAAGACGTCGGACACATCGAACGCACCCCAACGAACATTGATGTTGCGCAAGTACTGATACGGTGCGCCCGCCGTATGCTTCTGCTTGTCCAACATCTTGCCAAGCT
Source organism: Rhodoferax sp. (assembly GCA_008015235.1). GTDB lineage: Bacteria > Pseudomonadota > Gammaproteobacteria > Burkholderiales > Burkholderiaceae_C > Allorhodoferax. Next base: position 70,254 of record SSFF01000012.1, read on the forward strand.
GGACGCTACCCAGTTGATCTACGGTTGCACTCGTCCAACCATCGGGAACTGCAATCGTGAAATCGTCGGTCTGAGCCACTGGCTCTTTGTACCTCCCCTTCCCTTTCCATGTCTCCCGCCGCTCCTTAAGAATCCGCTGCAAAAGCTGTTCGCCGTTCTCGAAGGTGCGGCCTTCGCGGTGGGCTAGGCTGGCTTCAGTTTCTACGAGGCGGCCTTCGACGGCGGCTTTGAGGACGGAGGCTTTGTAGCGTTTGAGATTGGCTTTGACGCGTTGGAGGTTGGCGACGGCTTCGTCGAGGCGGGAGAACTGCTTTTCGAGTTCGGCAACGACTCGCTCGCGTCGCACTTCATCAAAAAGAGGAACAGCGATTTCGTTTACATCGCTCACGCGAATCATCGGAATCGTAGTTTGGGAAGTGAATGGAGAATAGTCCAGTGACTTCAAGAAGTAAAAGACATACTTGCGAAGCTTGGCGTCGTGGAGAGAAATCGCGATGGTAGTTTGCGTGCAAACAAAGGGATGCACACGCGGCAATTTTGGAATCCCAATGTTCCCTCGTGCCGAAACGACCAATGTTTCTTCTCCAAACAAAACGTCACTTGAGGGAATGTAGCCCCACGGTTCGTCACTGAAGCCTGCTGAATAGACCGCGACTCCTTGATCGATAAGTTCCTTCGAGAGAATCGTCTTGCCCATCCTCACATGTGAAATCGACTTCAACGAGACTACGTTCCTATCACTCACGCCGCCAACTCCCGATTCAGTTCCTCAATCACTTTGGGCAGTTCCGCGCCAAAGAGCTGGTGCACTTTGCCCAGGCCGCCTTGGGCGTTGAAGGGGGCGTATTCGAAGTCGTCTATCTCTATGCCGAGGTTGGCGGCGATGTGGTCGCGGATCATTTCTAGCCAGTGTTGTTGTTCGGGGTTGAATGCGTGGCCGCTAGCCTGCTGGTGCTGGGCCAGCCAGGCTTTGAAGTTGGCCTGCACGCGCTCGGGGTAGGGCACCAGCTCATTAGTCTGCTGCATGGCAAAGCGCACCAGGCTGACCAGATCCGTCAGCAAGCGGCGCTGCGTGGCGCCCTTCACCTTGTCCTTGCGCAGCGTGGCGTAGGCCTGCCAGAGAGCGCCTTCGTCAATATTCAGCGGCGGGGCGTGCAGGGCGTCGGCCAAAGCCTTCACGTCTTCAAACTTGAGCGGTGCACGCGTGGGGCGGCTGTACAAAATTTGCAGGGCGGTAATTTCGTCTTTGTGCTGCTTGATGAAATCTTCAAAGCTCTGTACCAGCGCCGTGGCACGGTCGCTACCGGCGCTGAAACCGGCGTGAATCAGTTCGTCGCGCGTGACGGTGTCGATCACCAAGTCCGCCTTTTGCTTCATTTTTAATAGCTGCTCGCGCAAGGCGGGTGAGGTAAAGGGCTTGGTTGCGTCCCGCAACCTTTGTTCGGCCTCAGCCGGCGACATGTCTTGGGTGGCGTCGATGTTCAGCGCATCCACAATGCCGCGCGCCAGGTCGCGCAAGGTTTTGCCGCCACTCAGCTCCACCACCTTGGCCTGGTCGGCGTCGCTGGCGTCTTTGTCCAGCCTGCTCAACCGGGCGGCGATGCTGCTGAGCACGTCGTCTTCCACATTGCCCAGGCTTACGGCTTGCAGCAGTTTGTCCAGCGGCACGCTCTTTTTGGCGTCCATGGGGCGGCTGTCGGTTTTGTCGCGCTCGCACACGCCCACGCAGTCAACGATGACGAAATGGTCTTTGTGGATGTGTTCGCCGGGGTTGACGCCGCGCAGGTCGTCGTCTTTGCAGACGCGCACGCCACGGCCTTTCATCTGCTCGAAGAAGCTGCGGCTTTTCACACTGCGCATGAAGACGACGATTTCCACGGGCTTGATGTCGGTGCCGGTGGCGATCATGTCCACCGTGACGGCCACGCGGGGGTAGTAGCCGGTGCGGAAGTCTTTGATGAGCTGCTCGGGGCTGGTGCCGCCGCCCTGGGCGCTGCGGTAGGTGATCTTCTGCGCGAACTCGTTGCCCCGGCCAAACTCTTCGCGCAGTATTTCGACAATCTTCTCCGCGTGGTTGTCGTCCTTGGCAAAGATGAGTGTCTTGGGCAGCTCGGTTCGGGTGGGGAACATGTCCGGCTGCCAGCGGTCGCGCAGGGTGCGCACCACGGTGCGGATCTGGTCGGGCGTTTGCACGGCGCGGTCCAGCTCTTCGGGCTGGTATTCAAAGTCGTCGTCCAGTTGCCAGGCGGTCTTGCGGCGGGTGGCTTTGTCTTGCGTTTCCAGCCAATAGCCTTTGTCCACCTTGGCGCCCTGCTCGCCCACCTCGGTTTGGATGCGGTAGACGTCGTAATTGACGTTCACACCATCGGCCACAGCCTGGGCGTGGCCGTATTCCATGACCAGGTTTTGGTTGAAGAAGCCAAAGGTCTGCTTGTTGGGCGTAGCGGTCAGGCCGATGAGATACGCGTCAAAGTACTCCAGCACCTGACGCCACAGGTTGTAGATGCTGCGGTGGGCCTCGTCGGTCACCACAATGTCAAAGCTCTCGATGGGGATGGCCGGGTTGTAGCCAATGGGCTCGGGGTCTTTGAACAGGGCCTCCACGCGCTCGGTGCTTTCTTCGTCCGCCTCCTCGGCCAGCTCGCGCCCTTTGAGCAAACTGAACATGCGCTGGATGGTGCAGATGACCACGCGGGCGCTGGTGTCGATCTGGCTGCTCTGCAGGTGTTGGACGATGTATTCCTCACCAAACTTGTAGTTGTTGTAGGGCGAGGCGTAGGCGTCAAACTCCTTCTTGGTCTGGCGGGCCAGGTTGCCACGGTCCACCAGAAACAGCACGCGGCGGGCGCCGCCGAACTTGATGAGGCGGTAGATGAAGCCGATGCTGGTAAACGTCTTGCCACTGCCGGTGGCCATCTGGATCAGGGCCTTGGGCTTGTTGGCGGCGAGGGACTTTTCCAGGTTGGTGATGGCACCGATCTGTGCGGGCCACAGCTGGTAGTGCGCGCCGCCACTGCCCCATTCGGTGACGAGTTGGGGCATGTGCTGCATGCGGGCGAGGAAGGTGCCGGCGGTTTCTTGTGCGGTGTTGGAACCCGCCGGAGCCTGCAAATAGGCCAGCCATTGCACCAGCAACTCCGGGCGGAAGAAGGCGAACACACTGCGGGCGCGGGGCTCGGGGTCGAGCCCATTGGTGAAGTGGGTTTCCACCCCGGTGCTTTCCCACACGAAGGGCAGCGGACGGCGCCAGGCGGGCAATGCTGCGGGCAGGCCCTGGGCGTAGCGGCTGCTTTGCAGCTCCACGCCGGTGAGGGTTGCACCCTCTTTCTTGGCCTCGATGACGCCGCAGGCCTTGCCGTTCACGTAGAGCAGGTAGTCGGCAAAGCCATAGCCGGTGTTGAGGGGGAATTCGCGGATGGCGACGCCGGTGGCGGCGTGGATGTTGGCGTCAGAGACATTGCAGACGTGCCAACCGGCTGCAACTAGCAGCGCGTCGATGCTGACTCTGGCTTTCTGCTCTGGCGTCATGCCCTCCCCTCCTTGGTCGGCATTCTAGAGTGCGGATCGAGCCGGGCGGCCTCCCACAGGCAGGAATTAGCACCAATATTGGCACCCAGCCCTCATGGAATATGCGCAAGCAGCTACTTATTTAATAGCAAACGCAGTTCACTCAAGTGGCAACTCCACCACCACTTCCAGCCCCGGTTGGGCGTTGTGGACAGTGAACGTGCCGCCGTGGGCCTGGGCGACCAGGCGGCACAGGTACAGGCCCAGCCCCACGCCGCCGCCTTCGCGGGTACGGGCCGCGTCCGGGCGATAGAAGGGCTGGCCCAGGTGGGGCAGTTGGTCGGGGGCGACGCCGGGGCCGTGGTCGCGCACGCTCAGGCGCAGGCTGCCGTCCACCACTTGCAGGCGCAGTATCGGGGCCTGGGCCGTGGCCGGGGTGTGGCGCAGTGCGTTGTCGAGCAGATTGCGCAGCAAGAGGCGCATTCGCGTGGGGTCGAGCTGGGCGCTGGGTATGGCATCGCACTCCAGCTGCACCACGGGCTGGCCGTGCAGCTGCCGCACCACATCGTGCACCAGTGCCACCAGGTCACAGGGCTCGCGGTGGAGTGCTGTGTGCGGAGTGGCCAGGCGTTCGCTTTCCAGCAGGTCGCTCACCAGGTCGCGCATGAGGGCCAGGTCGCGCAGCAGGGCTTCGCGGCTGGGGGCTATGTCTTCTGTTTCGGGCAGCAGCTCGGTGTTGAGCCGGGCGCGGGTGAGCGGGCTGCGCAGTTCGTGGCTGATGGCCAGCAGCAGCGCGCGCTTGGCCTCCAGCATGTGGTGGATGTCGGCGCCCATGGTGTTGATGGTGCTGGCCAGCACGCCCAGCTCGTCGGGCCGGTGGGCGTGGCGCACGGGAATGGGCTGGGCAAAGTCGCCCGCGCCGAAGCGCTGGGCACCGGCGCGGATGTCCTCCAGCGGGCGCAGCATGCGGCGCACGCGGGCGTAGGCCAGCGCGGTGAGTAGCAGCAACAGGCCCAGCGTGACCCAGCCCACGGCGCGCGGCTTGTCGTGCCATACCTGTACCTTGAGGCCGAAACGGATGTGGTGGCCGTCGGCCGTGGTGCGCTCGAAGAAGCGCGGCGGTTCGGGCGCTACACGGGCGGCCTGGGTGGCGCGCTCCCAGCGTGTGGGGTCGTAGTCGTAGTCGTCGGGGTGGCTGCGCCAGTTCACTGTAGGGCCGCTGATGCGAACACTCACCGGCAGGCGCTGGGTAATGGCCTGGGCCCGCACCACGTCGGGCGGGGTGCCGATTTCGGCCGCCAGCTTGTCCACGTAGTCCATGACCAGGGGGCGCGCGGCCTCACGCCAGCCAATGCCCAGCGCATACTGCATGCCGCCAACGAAGGTGGCGGTCATGGCCAAGGCCAGCAGCAGGAACAGCCCCACCAGGCGCAGGCGCAGCGAATAGGCCAGGGCGTGGCGGGCGCGGCGGTGCCACCGTTCGGAATGTCGCTTCATGGCTTCACCGCCTGCAAGGCCAGGGTGTAGCCCGCGTTGCGCAGGGTCTTGATGGCGTCCAGCGGCTCCAGCTTCTTGCGCAGGCGGCTCACCACGATGTCCACCGCACGGGTGTAGAGCTCGGCCTCGACGCCACGCAGCTGGTTGAGGATGTCGTCGCGGCTGAAGACCTTGCCCGGCGCGCGCGCCAGCAGCAGCAAGAGGTCGAATTCGGTGCTGGTCAGGTCCACCGACTGGCCCTGGCGCAGCACGGTGCGGGTGGCGGTGTTGATTTCCAGCCCTTCATATGCCAGCACGTTGGGGTCGGCCGCGGGCGCGGTGGAGGGGGCCTTGCGGCGCAGCACGGTCTGCACGCGGGCCACCAGCTCGCGCGGCTCGAAGGGTTTGGGCAGGTAGTCGTCGGCCCCCAGCTCCAGCCCCACCACGCGGTCCATCACCTCACCGCGCGCGGTGAGCATGAGGATGGGCAAATCGCTGTCCTTGCGGATGGCTCGGCACAGGGCAAAGCCGTCCATCTCGGGCAGCATCACGTCCAATATGGCGCAGTCGATGCCGCCCTTCTGCAATCGCGCCAGCCCGGCACTGGGGCGCAAGGCGTGCTCCAGCACCATGTCGAAGCGGGCGAAGTAGGCCGCCAGGGGCGGCCCGAGGTCGGCGTCGTCGTCGATGAGGAGAATGCGGGGCATGCGGCAATTCAATGGAGCGTCGCTGCATTCTCCCACCGCCGGTAGTGGCGCAGGATGAGGGCGCGCAGGCGCTGCTGTGCTGCGCGCGAAAGTGCATCGAACTCGCGCGCAGCCTGCTCCAGCGGCTGCAGGGCCAGGCCCGCACTCGCCGCAAGCGCCTGGGCATGGTCGCGGTCAAAGCGCGGGCCCCACACCAGGGCCAGCAACTCGGCATGGGGCTCGGGCGCATGGGCCACGAGGCGGGGGGCCTGGTCTTTCAGGGACACCAGGCCAGGTGTCCAGGTGCTGGCCGCCATGCTGCTCAGCCCCAGCGGAACCAACGACCGCGACCATCCATGTAGTCGCGCACCTTTTGCTGCTGGGTGGCGTTCAGGCTGTTGTAGAAGTCGGCCAGGGCGGCGATGACTTCGGGGCTCTTGGCATTGAGCGCCGCGGTTTTTTCGTTGAGCAGGGTCTGGGCGCGCGTGGCATCGAACTTGTCACCCGCCACCAGGGCCTTCATCTCGGCGCGGGGGTCCTTGGTCTGGCCGACGAGCGCGGTGCGTTGTTCATAGAGCTTGTCACCCAGCACCGCCAGGCGTTTTTTCTGGTCTTCGTTCAGGTCCAGGCGGCTGGCGGCCTTGTCCACGAACTTGTCGCGCTTCTGGGTGTATTCCTCGGCCGAGAGCTGGGTACCGTAGTCGTGGTGGCGGTGGCTGCCGCAGGCCGTGAGGCCGCCCACCAGCACGGTGGCGCCCAGAAGGCCGATGAAGGTGCGCTTGAGATGGCGTTGGAAGAAGTGCGACATGGCGGTCTTTCTGTACTGCAGTGCAGTGGTGGAACATGACCGCAATGGTGTCCGCCGGGGACAGATACCGGGTGTCGGGCCGGTATCGCTTTGTTTCGTTTTATTTCAGGGGCTTACTTCTTGCCCCCGCCCCCGCCGCCACCCCCACCACCGTGGCCTCCACCGTGCCCGCCCCCGTGGCCCTCGCCACCGGCACCGCGTGCGTCCGATGGCCTGCCCATGTCGGCGCGCGCGTGGGCGCTTTGTTCCTTGGCCTTGCCCGCCGACTTGGTAGCCGCTTCGGCGGCCTTGGATTTGTCGGTTTTACTGGCGCTGACCACGCTGCCGAGTTTGACACCCATGGCCTGTGCAATCTGGCCCCAGCCCATGCCGCTGCTGCGCTGCGACAGCACACCGGGGACGCTCATGGTGCCGGTGCTGGAAGTCACAAGCCCGCCATTGAGCGCGGCGGAGATCTGTTCCGGGGTGGGCTTGGAAATACCCTGCTGCGCCAACGAGGCCTTGGCCAGGGAGAGTGCAATGCCGACTTCGCCCACCCCCATCTTGCCGGTGCTAGGGCTGAAGCTGGTACTGCCGCCCGTGGTGCCGGTACTGGTTCCCGTGTTGCTGGTGCTGAGGGTCACGGTCGTCCCGTTGGTCAATCCCTTGACCAGCGACTGGGCATTGGCCGTGGAGCCCGCCCAGCTGGCGTAGCTGGCGGCCAGCCTGGTGCTGCTGGTCGTTTGTGGGGTCGTCGTGGTGCTGGCAGTGGCAGTGCCCGCAGTGGCACCGGTGGTTTGTGCACCCGCTGCCATGGGCATGGCCAGTCCGATGGCCAAGGGCAATGCGAGTTGGCGGGTGGTCAACAAGGGGCGTGACATGGCTTGCTCCTGAAAATCAATGCGGAGCGAGTGTAGGCAAACGACGCCCTTGGCGGGCCTTGGAATTGTTACCAGCGGTTAGCCCGGGCACGGCCAGGGGCCGGGCCAAGACCTACTTCTTGAAGCGGATCGCCGCGTTCAGCCGTTGCATGACTTCGTCTGGCACGTTGTTGCTGCACAGCAGGTGACGGTATTCCCCGCCCGGCATGTTCTTGAACTTGATCTGCCGGAAGTCCTTCGGCACCAGGCCTGCGGCTTCGATGGCCACACTGGCCTCCTCGGGCGCCATCAGCATGTAGTCCGCCATGCCGAACTTGACCTGCCGGACCATGGCCAGGTTTTCATCGGTCGTGGTCTGGCGGGTCGGCTGGTATTTTTCGATCAGGGCGTCCAAAGGCAGGCCATAGGAATAGCCCAGCTTCACCAGCAAGACCAGCTTCTTGTCATTGAACACATCCACCACGGAGGCGTGGCCGGCAAACCGGCTCGCCTTGGCCGTGGATGTCAGGATCATCTGCGGCTGGTCCTGGTAGATCGGCTTGCTGTACTTGGCGAAGCGTTCGCGTTCGGGCTTCTTGAACATCCCGATCATGCAATCCATCCCGGAATTGATTTCCAGGTAGTGCAGCTGCCGGGCGAACGGCGTCTTGCGGATTTCGACCGGCACTTTGGCCTTCATGAAGGCCTGGTACGACGGCCCGCCGGTCAGCCCGGTCAGCCCCTCGCCGGAAGCCATCATGTACGGGGGGCGCTCCACGTAATGCAAGGTCACGGGCTGCTCGGTCGCAGCCCCGGCCTGGGCCGCGACCCAAAGGCCCGTCCCCAGTGCACTCATCTGTACGGCCAATTTGCAAATCCGTGCGCGGGGCATCAACGTGGTTCTCCTGTCACGCCGCCGCCCCATGCGGAGACGGTGGCTGTGGGCGGCGAGTATGGCATCAACCCAAGGGCCACGGCAAATACCATCCTAAGCTGCTCAGGTTCTGGCCAGAACCGGCTCCAATGCCCGACCCGTGTGCGTTCCCAGTCGCACCAGGTCTTCGGGCGTGCCGGCCGCCACGATGCGCCCGCCGCCGTTGCCACCCTCCGGCCCCAGGTCCAGCACCCAGTCGGCCTCGGCAATCACATCCAGGTCGTGCTCGATGACGACCACGCTGTGGCCGCCGTTCACCAGGCGGTGCAGCACGTGGATGAGCTTTTCCACGTCGCTCATGTGCAGGCCCACGGTGGGTTCGTCCAGCACATAGAGCGTGTGCGGGGCCTTCTGGCCGCGCTTGCCGATTTCGTCGCGCACCTTGGACAGCTCGGTGACGAGCTTGATGCGCTGCGCCTCGCCGCCACTGAGCGTGGGCGAAGGCTGGCCCAGCGTGAGGTAGCCCAAGCCCACATCCTTAAGCAGCTGCAGCGGGTGGGCAATGCTGGGCATGCTGGCGAAGAAGTCCACGGCCTCGTCCACGTCCATCTGCAGCACGTCGCCGATGCTCTTGCCGCGCCAGGTGACGGCCAGGGTTTCGGGGTTGAAGCGCGCGCCGTGGCAGGTTTCGCAGATCACCTTCACATCGGGCAGGAAGCTCATGCCGATGGTGCGCATGCCCTGCCCTTCGCAGCTGGGGCAGCGGCCGTCGCCCGTGTTGAAGCTGAAGCGGCTGGCGCTGTAGCCGCGCGCCTTGGCTTCCAGGGTTTCGGCAAAGAGCTTGCGGATGGTGTCCCAGAAGCCGATGTAGGTGGCAGGGCAACTGCGCGGGGTCTTGCCGATGGGGGTCTGGTCCACTTCGAGCACACGGTCCACGGCCTCGAAGCCGCTGACGCCCGCGCAGCCCTGCCAGGCGATGGTCTCGCCCGCATCGAGCGCGTCGCGCCCCGCTTTGGTGGAGCGCTTTTGCACGGCGGTCTGCACGTTGGCCAACAGCACGTCGCGCGCCAGGGTGGACTTGCCCGAACCCGACACGCCGGTGATGGCCACCAGGCGCTTGAGCGGCACTTGGGCGGTGACGCTTTGCAGGTTGTGCAGCGTGGCGGCGTGGACGGTCAGGAACGGCAAGATTTCAGCATCTTTTTGGCCTTCCGCCCGCGCAGAATCTGCGCAATCCGCTATTGAATCAATAGCACCAACAGCACGCCTTACCGCCAGCGGGTGGCGCATGGCGTGCAGCAGGTAGCGCCCGGTGCGCGACTCGGGTGCGGCCTGCACGTCTTCGAGGCTGCCCTGCGCCACCAGGCGCCCACCGCGCTTGCCAGCGCTGGGGCCGATGTCGATGATGTGGTCGGCGTGGCGGATGGTGTCTTCGTCGTGCTCCACCACCACCAGCGTGTTGCCCTTGTCGCTGAGCTGCTGCAAGGCGCCCAGCAATATCTGGTTGTCGCGCGCGTGCAGGCCGATGGTGGGCTCGTCGAGCACGTAGCACACGCCCTGCAGGTTGCTGCCCAACTGGGCCGCCAGGCGGATGCGCTGGGACTCGCCACCGGAAAGCGTAGGTGCGCCCCGGTCGAGCGTGAGGTAGCCCAGACCCACTTCCTCCAGAAACTCCAGGCGGCTGCGGATTTCGGGCACCAGGTCTCGGGCAATGTCGGCCTCGCGGGCCGTCATGCCACCTTCGAGCAGCAGGCTCTGCACCCACTGGCGCACATCGCTGACAGACAGCCGCGCAATGTCGGTGATGCCGACCCCGGCAAACTGCACGGCACGGGCCGTGGCGTTCAAGCGCGTGCCCTGGCAGCTGGGGCAGGTCGCATCAATCAGGTCTTCCACGTCGGCCTCGGCAAAGGTCTGCTCGCGGCCGTTGGTGTCGTCCTTCACCGAGTCGTCGAACACCTTGCGCTGCTCTTTCGTCAGTGCCACGCCCGTGCCCACGCAGTCGGGGCACCAGCCGTGCTTGCTGTTGTACGAGAACAGGCGCGGATCGAGCTCGGCATAGCTGGTGGCGCAGACCGGACAGGCGCGCTTGGTGGAAAAGGCATGCAGGTGGCCGATGTGGGCCGTGGGCGTGCCCGCTTCCATGGCCTCGCGCAGCCCCTCCAGGCTGGACAGCACCTGCACCACACCCTTGCCGTGCGTCAGTGATGCGCTCAGCGCTTCGCGCAGCGCCGCCTCGTTCTCAGGGCGCACGTCCAGGCTGGCCACGGGCAGTTCGATGTTGTGTTCCTTGAAGCGGTCGATGCGCGGAAAGCCCGTGGTGGGCAGGAAGTTGCCGTCCACGCGCAGGTGGGTGTAGCCGCGCGGGCGCGCCCAGTCGGCCAGCTCGGTGTAGACGCCCTTGCGGCCCTGCACCAGCGGCGCCAGCAGCCCGATGTGCTGGCCGCGGTAGGTTTTTATCAACTGCGCGGCAATGCTGTCGGCGCTTTGCGGCTGTACCGGCGTGCCGTCATGCACGCAGTGCTGGGTGCCGAGCTTCACGTACAGCAGGCGCAGGAAGTGCCAGACCTCGGTGGTGGTGCCCACGGTGGACTTGCGCCCGCCGCGACTGAGGCGCTGCTCGATGGCCACGGTGGGCGGAATACCGTACACCGCATCCACCTCGGGGCGGCCCGCCGGCTGCACGATGGAGCGGGCGTAGGCATTCAAGGATTCGAGGTAGCGGCGCTGGCCTTCGTTGAACAGGATGTCGAACGCCAGCGTGGACTTGCCCGAACCCGACACGCCGGTGACCACGCTGAACTTGCCGCGTGGGATGTTGACACTGAGCGACTTGAGGTTGTGCTCCTTGGCGTTGACGATCTGGATGCTGTCGTTTTCGGGTGCCGCAGAGCGTCCAGCCGGGGAGGCGCCTGCGTCGGGTGACGATTTCTGCTCGCAGTATGAGGAACCCGGCGCAGACGGCTCCCCGGCGGGTTTCCCATACGCCATGCGAGGTTCGGAAACCGCGTGCACCACGCCCATCGCAGCCGCATAGTCCCGCAATGCCTGGCCAGTGTGGGAGGTGGCGTGCAGCATCACCTCTTCGGGCGTGCCCTGGGCCACCAGCAGCCCCCCGGCATCGCCGCCTTCCGGGCCGAGGTCCAGCAGCCAGTCGGCGGCGCGAATCACGTCCAGGTTGTGTTCGATGACCAGCAGCGAATGCCCGGCATCCACCAGCTTGCGCAGTGCGCGCATGAGCTTGGCAATGTCGTCAAAGTGCAGGCCGGTGGTGGGCTCGTCGAGCATGAAGAGCGAACCCTTCTTCGCCAGCGCCTGCTTGCTGGCTGTGGCCGACTTGGCCGCTTCGGCCAGGAAGCCCGCGAGCTTGAGTCGCTGGGCCTCACCGCCACTGAGCGTGGGCACGGGCTGGCCCAGCTTCACGTACTCCAGACCCACATCGACGATGGGCTGCAGTACGCGGATGACTTCACGGTCTTCCTTGAAAAGCCCTGCGGCCTCCGACACGGTCAGATCCAGCACATCGGCCACGTTGAGCGCCTTGTCACCGCGCTCAATCGTCACTTCCAGAATTTCCGGGCGGTAGCGCTTGCCATCGCAGTCCGGGCAGCGCAGGTACACGTCGCTGAGGAACTGCATCTCGATGTGCTCGAAGCCCGAGCCACCGCAGGTGGGGCAGCGGCCGTCGCCGCTGTTGAAGCTGAATTTGCTGGCGGTGTAGCTGCGTTCCCTGGACAGGGGCGCCGTGGCAAACAGTTCGCGCAGGGCATCCCAGGCCCCCACATAGCTCACGGGGTTGGAGCGTGCGGTCTTGCCGATGGGCGATTGGTCCACAAACACCACATCGCTCAGTTGTTCAGCCCCCAGCAGGCGCTCAAACGCGCCCGGCGTTTCCGTGGCCTTGCCGAAATGGCGCAACAGTGCTGGGGCCAGCACGTCCTGCACCAGGGTGGACTTGCCCGAACCACTGACACCGGTGACACACACCAGGCGGTTCAGCGGCAGGCTGATGGACACGTTTTGCAGGTTGTGCTCGCGCGCGCCTTCGAGGATGAGCTTGGGCGTGCTGTCGTTGACCAGGCGTTTGAAGCCCATGCCCACTTGCTTGCGCCCACCGAGGTAGGCGCCCGTCAAGGTGTCGGTGCGCTTCAGGGCATCCGTGCTGCCGTCGAACACGATGCTGCCGCCGCGCTCGCCGGGGCCGGGGCCCATGTCGATCATGCGGTCGGCGGCGAGCATGACCGCCGGGTCGTGCTCCACCACCACCAGGGTGTTGCCCGCGTCGCGCAGGCGCTGCATGGCCTGCACGATGCGGTTCATGTCGCGCGGGTGCAGGCCGATGCTCGGCTCGTCGAGCACGAACAGGGTGTTGACCAGCGAGGTGCCGAGCGCCGTGGTGAGGTTGATGCGCTGCACCTCGCCGCCGCTCAGGGTACGGCTCTGGCGGTCGAGCGTGAGGTAGCCGATGCCGACTTCGCTGAGGTAGCGCAGGCGGGTGCGGATTTCGTCCAGCAGCAGCTTCAGGGTCTTGGCATCGGCTTCGCCCGCGGAGCCATGCGCGACCTCTGCATCACTGGGCACATCCAGCGAATCAAAAAAACGTTTGAGCCTATCCAACGACAGCAGCATCAGGTCGTGCAGACACAGCCCCGGCAGCGCTTCCAATTGCTCCCTCGACCACTTCACCCCCGACGGCATAAACCTCTTGGACGGCACCAGCACCGCGTCGGCCTGCGCCTTCGACCCCACGCGCCACAGCAGGCTTTCGGTCTTCAGTCGGGCACCGGCGCAGCTGGGGCATTCGGTGTAGCTGCGGTACTTGGACAAGAGCACGCGGATGTGCATCTTGTAGGCCTTGCTCTCCAGGTATTCGAAGAAGCGATCCACACCGTACCACTGCTGGTTCCACTTGCCATTCCAGTTCGGCGAGCCCTTGAGCACCCAGTGCTTCTGTTCGGCCGTGAGCTTGTTCCAAGGGGTGTCCCGCGGAATGCCAGCGGCTTCCGCGTGGCGCATCAGGTCGTCCTGGCACTCGGCCCAGGCGGGGGTCTGCATGGGCTTGATGGCCCCGGCGCGCAGCGTGAGCTTGTCGTTGGGGATGACCAGGCCGTAGTCGACCCCCACCACGCGCCCGAAGCCGCGGCAGGCCTCGCAGGCGCCCACGGCGGAGTTGAAGCTGAACATGCTGGGCACCGGGTCGGCATAGCGCAGGTCGCTGTGCGGGCAGTGCAGACCAGTGGAGAAGCGCCAGATGAGCGGCTCTTCAGGCGCTACGTTTTCAGGAGCAATCTGTGCAACATTTACCTGGGGCAGACTCTCCTTTTGCACATAAACGTTGAGCCGACCACTGCCGCGTTTGAGCGCCACCTCGATGGCCTCCAGTGCGCGCGCCTGTTCGACGTTGGCGATGCGGAAACGGTCAGCCACCACGTCCAGGATCTTGACCGTCACGGTCTCCACCTTGGCCTTGGTCTTGCCCTTTTCGGGCGTGGCGAGGGTGCGCGTCACTTCGCGCTCAGCCTGCACGCGCGTGAAGCCGCTGGCCAGCAGCCATTGCTGCACCTCGTCGGCCGTGGTGCCTGCTGGCAATTCCACCGGGAAGGTAAGAATCAGCCGTGGATCGTCTTCACGACGGGCACGGCGCAACAGGTCTGCGTAGATGGTCTGCGCCGTGTCGTGCTGCACCGGTTCGGCGGTGTCGCGGTCAAACAAGTTGGAGGCACGGGCGTATAGCAGCTTGATGTGGTCGTTGAGCTCCGTCATCGTGCCCACGGTGGAGCGGCTTGAACGTACCGGGTTGGTCTGGTCGATGGCGATGGCCGGGGGCACGCCGTCCACCCGGTCCACGGCCGGCTTGTCCATGCGGTCCAGGAACTGGCGCGCATAGGCGCTGAAGGTCTCGACGTAGCGGCGCTGGCCTTCGGCGTACAGGGTATCGAACACCAGGCTGGACTTGCCCGAGCCGCTGGGCCCGGTGACGACCGTCAACTCACCCGTGCGGATGTCGAGGTCGAGGTTCTTGAGGTTGTGCTGTCGTGCGCCGCGAATGCGGATGCTGCCCTGTGTCATGCCGGTTGCTCCAGTGGGGGAGCAACATTCTAGGCAGGCCGCAGACCGGGCGGCGGGTGTGGGGCTTCTGGCCCTTTTCAGCCGTGCAGTGCGTTGCGCAAGGGCTTGCAGACTTCGGAACTGGCGGCCGCTTCGATCTTGGGCAGCAGTTCGATCAATTCCTTCAGGTCGGCGGCCGCTTCCACCGCCAGGTTGAGCCGGAAACCGCGCAGTCCCAAGGACGAGGTGATCTGGGTGGCCGCTTTCATGCCGTCGAGGTAGCGCTCCTGCTCGGAACGGCCACTGGGCGAAGGTTCCAGAGCGGCCGGCGCAATCGCAGCTCCGGCGACAGGAGCGCTTGCGGCAGCGGCCTTTGCGGGCTTGTCGGAGCCAGGCACCACGGCCAGAAAGCCCAAGGCCAGCAGCGCGTCGATATCGGCCTGCGTGGCGCCCAGGCCCGCCGTGGCGGCAAGGACCTGTTCACCGGTCTTGTTGCCGTCGAACAGGATGAACATGGAACGCTGGCGCGCCGTGATGTCGGACGACCGCTGCTTGAAAGCCAACTGACCTGCTTCTGTCTTGGTGTATTTCATGAGTTCCTACCAACGCCCCAATGATTCCTGGCCCCAAAATTAAAACCCGCTCGAAGGCGGGTTGCAACTAGGGCAGACCCCAGCTTGTTGTCGCATGCACGACGACCAAAGGGCCTGCGCAGCCACCGTAACCGGTGCACGCGCAGGCCACCGGTTTTACTGGCTGGCGGCAGATGCCGGAGCCTGGGCTGCAGGTGCTGCGGCGGGTGCAGGTTCGGCAGCAGGTTTGGCGGGTTCGGAGTGCACGGCTTCGGCGCCGTGCTTTTCACCACCCATGTCGATATCGCCACCCTTGCTCAGGATGAACAAGGCCAGACCCGCAAACACGATAAAACCCAAAGCAATTTTCCACATACCCATTTCCTTAACAAAAAAGGCCCCCGGTCTGAGGGCCTGTCAATCTGCCCGGGCACCCCATGTGCCGCGGACAGCGTTCACTCACTCCGGCTATCTCATCAATCGTTGGCGTAGATGTCCACGTCCTTGGTTTCCTTGACGAACAGGCCGCCAATGACCACGGTTGCACCCGCAATGATGATGGGATACCACAGACCGTTGTACATGTTACCGGTTTGGGCAACGATGGCGAAGGCCGTGGTGGGCAGCAGACCACCGAACCAGCCGTTACCGATGTGGTAGGGCAAGCTCATGGAGGTGTAGCGGATGCGGGTCGGGAACATTTCCACCAGCATGGCGGCGATGGGGCCGTACACCATGGTCACCAGGATCACCAGGTAGGTCAGGATGGCAATGACCTTGACCTTGTCGAACTTGGCCATGTCAGCCTTGGCGGGGTAGCCAGCAGCCTTCAGGGCAGCACCGAGGTTGTTGCCCAGCAGGGTGCCGCCGGCAGTCTTCTCGTTGCTCAGGTCGGCCACCAGTTTCTTGGCAGCTTCCACAGCCTTCTCGTCCACGGGGTTCGCAGCGGAGGCAGCAGCCAGCTTGGCTTCGGCAGCAGCCTTGGCGGCAGCAATGTCTTCCGGTGTGTACTTGACCTTGACTTCGGTCTCACCGACCTTGATCAAAGCAGGGGTGCCAGCGGGTGCTGCAATGTTCTCGTAGGACACGGAGGCACCAGCCAGACGCTGCTTGGCGATGTCGCACGAAGAAGTGAACTTCTTGGTACCGGTCGGGTTGAACTGGAACGAGCACTCGGCAGGATCGGCAGTGACAGTCACCTTGGAAGCAGCCTGGGCAGCAGCCAGATCGGGGTTGGCGGCCTTGGTCAAGGCTTCGAACACCGGGAAGTAGGTCACAGCAGCCAGCAGGCAGCCTGCCAGGATGATGGGCTTGCGGCCGATCTTGTCCGACAGCGAACCGAAGAAGATGAAGAAAGGCGTACCGATGATCAGCGAGATCGCGACCATGATGTTGGCGGTGGCGCCATCGACCTTCAGGGCCTGGGTCAGGAAGAACAGGGCATAGAACTGACCGGAATACCAGACCACGGCTTGGCCGGCGGTCAGGCCGACGAGGGCCAGGATCACGATCTTCAGGTTTTTCCACTGGCCGAAGGATTCGGACAGGGGAGCCTTGGAGGTCTTGCCTTCGGCCTTCATTTTCTGGAAGGCAGGCGACTCGTTCATGCTCAGACGGATGTAGACCGAAACAGCCAACAACAGAATGGACACGATGAACGGGACACGCCAGCCCCAGTCGGCAAACGCGGCTTCACCGATGACGGTACGGGTGCCCAGAATCACCATCAGGGACAGGAACAGACCCAGCGTAGCGGTGGTCTGGATCCAGGAGGTGTAGGCGCCGCGCTTGCCTTGCGGGGCATGCTCGGCCACGTAGGTGGCAGCACCGCCGTACTCACCACCCAGCGCCAGGCCTTGCAGCAAGCGCAGGCAGATCAGGATGACGGGAGCGGCCACGCCGATGGAGGCGTAATTGGGCAGGATACCCACGATGAAGGTGGACAAGCCCATGATCAGGATGGTCACCAGGAAGGTGTACTTGCGACCGATCATGTCACCCAGACGGCCGAACACCAGCGCGCCGAAGGGGCGCACGATGAAGCCGGCTGCGAACGCCAGCAGGGCGAAGATGAAGGCCGAGCCTTCGTCCAGTCCGCTGAAGAACTGCTTGGCGATGATGGCCGCCAAAGAACCGTACAGGTAGAAGTCGTACCACTCAAAAACCGTACCGAGCGACGAAGCAAAGATCACTTTCTTTTCTTCGGCGGTCATCGGACGTGCGGCTGCAGTTGCCATAGTCTGTGTCTCCTAAAAATAGTTGGGGAGCCCTTCCAACAGGGTCTGGGGCCGGACTATCCAAGCAGCCACTGACTGATTTCTGACGCGCCTGACAGGCCCACGTCATCCAAACTGAATGTGGGCTTACGCACACCGTAGTAACCCGCAGCCACTGTTTCTTGATGTGAAATTTTGGAAGAAATTGACGTAAATGAAGGAAATTTTCCTAAGGGTTTTCGATAGGAAGATTTTTTGACATACGTCTGCGTCGGCACGTGCTCCTGCTTGCTACTGAATTCATAGCGCATGCTTACGCCGGCATTACGTAAGGGGTGGGTCAGAACGGATTTACACAATGCACTCGTTCTGCTAACGCAGACATTTGCGAACCCAATCTCTTCAAGGACTTCCCATGCGTGATCCCGTGGTTGACAAGATCCAGAGCCATCCGAAATACCAAGAGCTGCGTACCAAGCGCAGCGGTTTCGGCTGGCTGCTGACCATCCTGATGCTGGTCGTGTATTACGGCTACATCGCCCTCATCGCCTTCAACAAGCCCTTCCTGGCCACCCCGATCGGTTCCGGTGTCACCACCCTGGGCGTGCCCATCGGCATGGGCGTGATCGTCTTCACCGTGGTCATCACTGCCATCTACGTTCGCCGTGCCAACAGCGAATTCGACGACCTGACCGCCGACATCCTGAAAGACGTGAACAAATGAAACACTTGAAATCCCTCGCACTGGCGCTGGTCGCCACGTTCGCGGCAGGCAGTGCCCTGGCAGCAGGCGCCGACCTGGGCCAGGTCGAAAAGCAGGCCACCAACTGGACCGCCATCTTCATGTTCAGCGCCTTTGTCGTGGCCACCTTGTGGATCACCAAATGGGCGGCTGCCAAGACCAAGTCCGCTGCCGACTTCTACACCGCCGGAGGTGGAATCACCGGTTTCCAGAATGGCCTGGCCATTGCTGGCGACTACATGTCGGCCGCATCCTTCCTGGGCATTTCGGCGGCTGTGATGGCATCGGGCTATGACGGCCTGATCTACTCCATCGGCTTCCTGGTGGGCTGGCCCGTCATCACCTTCCTGATGGCCGAGCGCCTGCGCAACCTGGGCAAGTTCACCTTTGCCGACGTAGCCGGTTACCGCTTCCAGCAAAAACCCATCCGCATCTTCGCGGCCTCGGGCACGCTGGTGGTGGTGGCCTTCTACCTGATCGCCCAGATGGTGGGCGCGGGCTCGCTCATCAAACTGCTGTTCGGCCTGGACTACTGGATGGCCGTGGTCATCGTCGGTGCACTGATGATGGTGTACGTGCTGTTCGGCGGCATGACCGCCACCACCTGGGTGCAGATCATCAAGGCCGTGCTCCTGCTGGCCGGTGTCAGCTTCATGGCCTTCATGGTGCTGTCCCAGTTCGGCTTCAGCCCCGAAGCCCTGTTTGCCAAGGGCGTCGAAGTCAAGACCCTGATCGCAGGCAATGCCAAGGAGGCCGCCATCGCAGCCGCCACGGCAGCGGCTGCCGCAGCGGCCACCCCCGAAGCCGCTGCAACCGCCGCGGCCGAGCTGGCCAAGGCCAACGCCATGGACCCGGCCAAGACCGGCCTGTCGCTGATGGGCCCGGGCGGCTTCATCAAGGACCCCATTTCCGCCATCTCCTTCGGCATGGCGCTGATGTTCGGTACTGCCGGCCTGCCCCACATCCTGATGCGCTTCTTCACCGTCCCTGACGCGAAGGAAGCCCGCAAGTCGGTGCTGTGGGCCACCACCTGGATCGGCTACTTCTACGTGCTGATCTTCATCATCGGCTTCGGCGCCATCACCCTGGTGCTGACCAACCCCGAATTTGCCGACGTCGTCAAGGGCGTGATCAAGGGCGGCGGCGGTTCTGCCAACATGGCGGCGGTGCTGGTGGCCAAGGCCGTCGGTGGTGACGTGTTCTTCGGCTTCATCTCGGCCGTGGCCTTCGCCACCATTCTGGCTGTGGTGGCGGGTCTGACGCTCTCCGGCGCTTCGGCCGTGTCGCACGACATCTACGCCACGATCATCAAGGACGGCAAGGCGGACTCTGCGTCTGAACTCAAGGTTTCGCGCATGACCACCGTTGCCTTGGGCATCATCGCCGTGGTGCTGGGCATCGCCTTCGAGAAGCAGAACATCGCTTTCATGGTGTCGCTGGCCTTCGCGATTGCCGCCTCGGCCAACTTCCCGGTGCTGTTCATGTCGGTGCTGTGGAAAGACTGCACCACCAAGGGCGCCGTCATCGGCGGCTTCCTGGGCCTGATCTCTTCCGTAGGCCTGACCGTGGTATCGCCATCCGTGTGGGAAGCCACCTTGGGCTACCCCAAGGGCTCGGCCTGGTTCCCCTACAGCTCGCCGGCCCTGTTCTCCATGACCATCGGCTTCGTGGGCGTGTGGCTGTTCTCCATCCTCGACCGCAGCGCCAACGCGGCCCAGGAACGTGCCGACTTCGCTGCGCAGCAAGTGCGTTCGGAAACCGGCTACGGAGCTTCCGGGGCTTCTGGGCACTGAGGCATCTGAGCCTGTGGCTGCCTTTGGGTAGCCACCTTCTCGACAAACCGGGCCGCGTGCCCGGTTTTTTATTGCTATTGTTTGTGTAGCTGGTTGCGCAATGTTTGCGAGGTCTACGAGCCGAAATGGCACTTAGTTCGTTCGCCGTTGTGTTTTGCAGGACTTGCATCAGCTAGCGGAGCATGTCGGGATGTGCGCCCGACAGCGCACTTACTTTCTCTTGCTTCGCCAAGAGAAAGTAAGCAAAGAGAAGGCGACCCCGCCGTCTGCGTCCCTCCGCTTCGCTCCGGGCACCCTGCGGTGCTCGCAGCCGCTGGGGTCCGCGCAAACTCGCCTGCGGCTCAAACAGCGCGCGGCCCTTATTCCAGCGCCTGCTGCGCTCCTCGGCGCAGCCAGAGGGGATGTGGGGAGAGTCACGCGCCATCGCTGCGCTCGGCGCGGGTGGTATCGTTGGTGTCTCGGACTTCGGCTTTGCAGCGTATGCGGTCATTCAACTCGGATGCCCAGTTGGCTATAGTGACTAGAAACTTCACACTTCAAACTTTCTTGAGGAACAAAACATGCCGGGAACCAATTACGTCCTCACCGGTGAAATGACAGAAAATGGCAAGGTGATCGTGCAAGGGGCTTTGTCAGTCTTCGTAAGTGAATTTGGATTCGACATATCGGTGCGAGAACACGTTGAAGGAAGAATGTTTCGAGGAAAGACGGTTATCGTTCAGCCCTTTAATCCTCGAATGTTTTTGGGCCCCGCTGTTAAGTGCGGATACCAGATCACTATGCAAGGCAATAGGATCGGGCATTACACAAATGGCCCTTTAGGTCATCCCGGTGACGGTGAGTTTCAAAATTACTATGTACTCACGGCTTCGATTTCTGGAAAGTATCGAAACGAGGGATTAGATATTGAAATCGCAGTCACTACAGGCCGTGGGTGGGAGGTTTGCTACAGCGCGAAAGAAGAGTCAGAGGATAAGTTCGATCCGCTTGCCGTAACCGTTAGATTCCTTGTCCCAAAGGATAGATTGAAAGAATTTTTAGGGCTCAACGACAACAACATTAAATATTTCATGGCCGACCTTGATGAAATTGCCTAGTAAGTCGACCAATGTAGATGCCCAGCTTCAAAGAGAAACGGTTGGACCTAAATGACTGCTGTCAGCCTAAAACCGAAGTTCAGCCGCTATCAAATTTGCAGCTTTCTACGCAATAAACACGCGGACCTAGTGGCAATTTGACCCATAAGTCGTGCCGAGCGAAGCGATGGCACGTGGGGTATTTCCCGCCGTCATGCGGAGTCGAGTAGCGCAGGGTGGGGCGGATGAAGAGGCGCGCGCTGTTTGAGCCCGCAGGGCGAGTTTGCGCGCCTCCCGCCCCGCACGAGCAACGCAGTGAGCCCGAAGGGCCGACGCATCCGGCTCGCCTTCTCTTTGCTTACTTTCTCTTGGCGAAGCAAGAGAAAGTGAGTCGCCCGCCGGGGCGAGACCCGGCCTGCTGCGCAATCCACAAAACGATCACTCCCCCCTTAACTCCCTCAACTTGATAAACGCCAGCCCCGCCATCACCGCGTCATTGAGCGCATCGTGCGCGTCGCGCTGCGGCAGCCCCAGCTCGTTCATGAGCGTGGCAAAGCGCAGGTCGATGGCGGCATTGCCCTGCTGCTGGTAGCCCGGCAGCTGGCGGAACTTGTAGTCGTAGTACAGGGCCGACACCTCGATCTGCGGTTGCGGCAGGCCCATGCCCAGCAGGGGAAACAGGGCGCGGTTGATCATGGCCACGTCGAACTCCAGGTAGTAGCCCACCAGCGGTCGGCTGCCGATGAAGTGCATGAGCTGCTTCATGGCTTCGTCGATCGGCAGGCCCTGGGCCACGTCCTGCTCGCGCAGACGGTGGATGCGCACGCTGTCGGCCGACACGCCCTTTTCGGGGCGCACCAGCAGTTCCAGACGCTCGCTGGTCAGGATGCGGTTGCCCACGATGCGCACCGCGCCGATGGAAATGATTTCATCGCTGCGCACGTTCAGGCCGGTGGTTTCGCAGTCCAGCGACACCCACTCGTTGGGTGGCGGCGCATCGAACATGAAGCGGAACTCGGGCAGGCCCAAGTGGTAGAGCATCCACTCGCGCTTGAGTGCGCCCCACCAGTGCAGTGGCGACAGCACCGAACTCACGACACCACGTCCAGGCGGAAGCGTTGGCGCAGCATGGCACGGAAGCGCTTGACCACGCCCAGCGTGTCCTTGAGCAGGTCGCGGTCCAGGCTGCTCAGGTGGGCCACGTCCAACGTACCGGACACCGGCTTGTCGGTGTCGATTTCCAACAAACCGGCCTTGAGCTTGAGCCCCATGAAGAACTGCAGGCTGTCGGCCAAATCGGCCCCGGTGTTGGCGTCCAGATGGCCCTGCGCCACCAGGGCGTGGATGCGGGCCTCGGTGCTGGTTTCGGTGATGTGGTGGGCAAACGCCAGGCTGCGCACACCGTGCACCAGCGGGAAGATGCCTTCCTTTTTCAGATTCAGGTGCTCCTGCGTATCCAGCCCCAGCAGACGGTTCCACCAGCCGCTGCTGCTGGAAAACGCGTCGATAGCCGAGGCAAACCGTGCCAGCGTGGCGTCGTTGTCGGTGGCCAGCTGCATCAGGGCGTTTTGCACCTGCTGCAGCAGGCTGGCATCGCCACAGACGGTGTGCGCGTCCATGAAGATGGCCAGGTTCATCAGGCCATCCTCGGTGGGCTGCAGCAGCCACTGGCGCGTGGTGCGGCTGAAGCTGGTGACATCACCACGCCATGCCGGGTTGCTGACCATGATGCCGCCCGGGCATACGGGGTAGCCAAAGCTCTTGAGGGCGTCGGAAAGGCGCACACACAGCAGGTCGAGCTGGGCTGGCGGCTGGTAGCCGTCGCGCAGGATCAGGCCGTTGTCCTGGTCGGTTTTCAGCAGCTGCTCGCCACGCCCTTCGCTGCCCATCACAAACAAACAGCTGTTGGCCACCAGCTCGGCCGGGGCGATGAGCTGCCAGGCGCGCTCGAACAGGCGCGCGTTGAGCTGCTGCACCACGGTGGCAATCAGGTGCACACGGGTGCCGCCGCGGTACATGGAGGCGATCATGCGGGTGATCTGCGCGGCGGCCTGGCTCAGGCCCTCCAGGTCACGCGCGTCCTCGATGCGCTCGGTGATCAGGTGCGACTGGTTGGACATGTAGCTGAACAGGTCCAGCGCCTCCAGCACGCCACGGATTTCGCCCTCTTCCACCACCACCACCCGGTGCACGCGGTGGCGCAGCATGGTGGCCATGGCGTCGCCCAGCTGGTCGCTGGGGCGCACGGTAATGACCTGGAAATTGGCCAGTTCGGCCACGGCCAGCTGCTGCAGCGGCCGGCCATCGAGCACCGCTTTTTGCACCATGGTCGAGGTGAAGATGCCCAGGCGCTCCGGGGCGCCCTCACCAGCGTCACGCACCAGCACGCTGGAGGCCCGCTGTTCCTGGAACAGGCGCACCACCGACAAAATGTCGGTCTGCGGCTCCACAAAGATGGCCGGGCGCACAAAGGCCTCGTCCACCCGCGCCATGGTCAGCGACTCGACCTCGTGCTGGTTCTTGCGCGCGGCAATGGACTTGAGCTTGTCGCTCAGGTCGGCAAACAGCAGCGCGCCGAAATTGGCGTTGGAGGCAATCAGGTCGGTGACCGCCTTCTTGGCCAGCTGGTAGGCCACCACTTCCTCGGTGGCGACAAAGCGGTTGCCGACCTTGCCGGCCATGAGCGAGCGACCGTCAAAGGTGTCGTCGGGGCCGTAGGTGGTGATGACCTCGTCACCGTCGTACTGGGTGACAAAGCCCTTGATGAGCACATACAGGTGGTCGGGCGTGGCGCCGCGGTCCAACACTGTGGCGCCCTGACGGAAATAGGCTACGTCCACACTGTCGCGCACCAGGCGCTGCTCGTCGGGAGTCAGGCAGTCAAACGGGGACGCGGAAAAGTTGAAGGCATTGGGCATGACGCTGGAGCACAGGCTGCGCACGGCATGCGGTGCATGCCACAAGCGCGCAGGCCCTGCGTGCGCCAAGCATTCAACGCTTGATGCCTTGCACCACCCTTGCAGCGGACTCCCAGGGGCCTTCAAACCAGGCCGCTTCACTACCGTCCAGGTAGGAGCGCAGCATGGGCAGCGCGTCCAGCCCCCAGAACAGCTTGTCGTCCACCGCGTAGGTGGGCACGCCAAAGACCCCGCGCGCCAGCGCCTCGTCGGTATGGGCCTTGAGCTGGGCCTTGACCGTGGCGTCATCGGGGGCACGTGCCGGGGCCAGCAGGGCCTGCAATTCCTGCAGCCGTGCCGCATCGGTGGCTTCATGCCCGCCTTGCCAGACATGGCGAAACACCGTTTCGGTGACGTAGCGGTTGGGTTCGCCGTTCTCGGCACAGGCCACGGCCAGGCGCAGGTGGGCCAGCGGGTTGAAAGGATGGCTCACCGGCATGTCCAGCGGCACCCCCAGCTGGTGCGACTGCCACAGCACCTGGCGGTAGGTCCAGTCGCGCTTGGGCGCGATCTCGGCCGGCCCGAGCTGGCCGTGGTGCTTGAGCAGCGCCGCAAACAGGATGGGCTTGTAGCGTACGGCGTAGCTCAGGCCCTGCAGGGCCACGGGCAGGTGCTCGAACGCCAGGTAGGCGTAGGGCGAAATGAAATCGAGGTAGAAAGTGATCTGCTTCATGCCGCCAGCCCCTTTGGCGCGTCCTTGGCCAGCGCCTGTGCGCGCTGCTCGATGAGGGTCCACATCTGTCGGCGCGCGTCGTCGTCGCTGCGGCTCCAGGCGCGGATTTCGTCGATGGTGCGCCAGCAGCCATTGCACAGGCCGGTCTGCTCGTTCATGCGGCACACCGACACACAGGGTGAAGGCACATTTTCCTTAAACGCCCTCGCACAGTCTGCGCGAGCAGCTAGCAATTCAATAGCACTTCTCATACCGTCACCTCCGCCACTGGGGCCCCGGTCATGCGTTCCAGCTGCGCGGGGGTGAGCGCAAACACGGCATGCGGGTGCCCGGCCGCCGCCCAAATCTCCGAAAAACGGAACAGTTCCCGGTCGATCAGCACCACGCCGGTGCTGGCGTGGGCCACGGGGGCTACGCCGCCGATGGAAAACCCGGTCTTGCTCTTGACGAAGCTGGCATCGGCCCGGCCCAAGTCGCCCACCATGGCGGCTACTTTCTTCTCGTCCACACGCTTGTCGCCCGAGGTAATGACCAGCACTGCCGCATCGTCGTGCACACGGCGAAAGATGATGCTCTTGGCAATCTGCCCCAGGGCAATGCCCAGCGCGTCGGCCGCCTGCTGCGCTGTGCGCGCCGCATCGTCGAGCATGCGCGGGGTGTGGGGGTGCTCATGCGACTGCAGGTAGGCTGCGACACGCTGCACGCCTTCCGGAAGGCTGTTCAATTCGGCTCCACACATGTTGGCTTACCCCGCCCGCTTGGTCAGCAACGCATTGGCCGCCCGTGAATTGGGCTTGCGCCCCAGCGCTTCACTGATGAATGCCCCCGCGTCGAGCAGCTTGTCCATGTCGATACCGGTTTCAATGCCCATGCCCTGCAGCATGTAGACCACGTCTTCGGTGGCCACATTGCCGGTCGCACCCTTGGCGTAAGGGCAGCCACCCAGTCCGGCAATGGAGGTGTCGTACTGCCAGACGCCCATCTGCAGGCACATGAGGGTATTGGCCAGGGCCTGGCCGTAGGTGTCGTGAAAGTGGCCGGAGATGTCGTCGATGCCGTAGTGTTGCAAGGTGGCTTCCACAGCGCGCGCCACCTTCAGCGGCGTGCCCACGCCAATGGTGTCGGCCACGCCCACGTGCTGCACGCCAATGCCCTTCATCAGGCCCGCCAAGTAAGCCACACGCTCCGGTGCGATGTCGCCCTCGTAGGGGCAGCCCACGGTGCAGCTCATGGCGCCGCGCACGTAAATGCCCGCAGCCTTGGCGGCTTCCACCACCGGCGCAAAACGCTCGATGCTCTCGGCAATCGAGCAGTTGATGTTCTTCTGGCTGAAGGCCTCGCTGGCGGCACCAAAGACCACGATCTCATCCGGCTTGGACAGCACGGCGGCCTCGAAGCCCTTGAGGTTGGGCGTCAGCACCGAGTAGCGCACACCGGGCTTGCGCTGCACGCCGGCCATCACCTCGGCGTTATCGCCCATCTGCGGCACCCATTTGGGTGAGACAAAGCTGGTGACTTCGATCTCTTTCAGCCCGGCGTCCTGCAGGCGGTGCACGAGTTCGATCTTGGTGGCGGCGGGAATGAGCTGCTTTTCGTTCTGCAGACCGTCACGGGGGCCAACATCGACCAGTTTGACGCGGGAGGGGTAGTTCATGGTCAGGCTTTCAAAGTGTCAATAACCGCGGTACGGGTCCACCACCCCGGCCACCGATTCGCCGCGCTCCAGCGCATCGATCTTGTGGGCAATCTGGGCAATGCTTTCGCTGCGCAGGGTGCGCGCCGAAGTGTGGGGGGTGATGTTGATCTGCGGATGCGCCCAGAACGGGTGGTCCTTGGGCAGGGGTTCGACGCGGAACACATCGAGCTGGGCACCGGCCAGGTGGCCACTGTCGATGAGGGCAATGAGGTCTGCGTCGACCAGGTGGGCACCGCGGGCCACGTTGATCACAAAACCTCCGCGCTGCAGCCGCCCCAGGGTGTCGGCGTTGAGAATGTTCTCGGTCTCAGGCGTCAGCGGCAGCAGGCACACCACCACGCGTGTGGCTTCCAGAAAGTCGTTCAGCTGCGCCTTGCCCTGGTAGCAGGCTACGCCGGTGATGTCCTTGGGGCTCTGGCTCCAGCCGTTCACGGGGAAGTCGAACTGGGTCAGGGCACGGGCCACACGCTCCCCCAGCACGCCTAGGCCCAGCACGCCCACGGGAAACTCATTGCGGCTGCGCGGCTTGCGGAACGACCACTTGCCGTTGTCGGTATCGCGGTCGTAGGCGTCGAATTCACGGAAGTGGCGGATGACCGCGTGGCACACGTACTCGGCCATCTGGACCGACATGCCGGCGTCGTCCAGGCGGATCACCGGCACATCGGGCGGCAAGCGCAGTTTGAGGATGGCATCGACCCCGGCGCCGGTGTTGAAAATGGCTTTCAGGTGCGGGCCCTGCTCGTCGAGCAGCTGCTGCGGCGGTTTCCAGACCACGGCGTAGTCGGCGGGCGGGGCACCGGGTTCCCACAGGCTGACCTCAGCCCCCGGAATGGCGGCTTTCAGGCCCGGAATCCAGCTGGCGGCATCCATGTCCGCCGAGCAATAGGTAATGCGCAATGTTGACATGCCTGCATTTTCCACCGACTGCAGCGGCAGCCCTGTGACCAGGGTTATGCCGCCACAGGATCAGGCCGCGGCCAGCTTGAGCAGCTCAGCGCCTTCAGTCACCTGGTCGCCCGGCGCAAACAGCAGCTCAGCCACCACGCCGTCGGCGGGGGCGGCAATGGTGTGCTCCATCTTCATGGCTTCCATCACCGCCAGCGCCTGGCCCTTCTTTACGGCGTCACCCGCCTTGACGGCAAACGACACCACCTTGCCGGGCATGGGGGCCGTCAGGCGCCCGCCCTCGGCGCCGGTTTCACCGGCATGAGCAAGGACGTCAGTTGCTACGATAGTGGTAGCACCCTGCGCAGTAAATACATGGGCAACCTCGCCATTGCGGTACACATGCACCAGGCTGCGACGGGCGCCGTACTGCACTTCGATGGCGCCACCGGCGGCGGCGCGGAACTGCAACGGGGCGGTGCTGTCACCCACCTTCAGGGTACGCTGCAGGCTGCTGGCGCCGTGCACGGTGGTCAAGGTGGCCTTCAGCGGCTCACCGGCAAACTCCAAGGCAAACGTGCGCTCTGCGTCGCCATGCGAATGCCAGCCGTCGCGCTGCGCCCAGGGGTCAATCCAACCGGCAGCGTCGGCCACACGGGCCTGCGCGGCTTCCGCCACCAGGGTGTCGGCCACCAAGGCCGCAGTGGCAAATTCCAGCCCGACCTTTTCCTGCTGGAACAGCACGGCCGATTCGCGCGGAATCAGCGCCGTGTCGAGACGGGCCTGGGCAAAGGATGCACTGGTGGTGACGTGGCGCAGGAACTGCACATTGGTGGTCAACCCCACGATATGGGTGTGGGCCAACGCCGCATCCAGTCGGGCCAAGGCTTCCTCGCGGGTGCGGCCATGGACGATGAGCTTGGCCACCATGGAGTCGTAGAACGGACTGATGGCGTCGCCCTGGCGCACGCCCGAGTCCACGCGCACGCCGCACGGTGCGCGCTCGAAGGTCACGTGTTCAGGCAGGCCGTAGACATGCAGGGTGCCGGTGGCCGGCAGGAAGTTGTTGTCAGGGTTCTCGGCGCAGATGCGGGCCTCGATGGCATGGCCCTGGATGCGCAGGTCTTCCTGGCGCAGCGGCAGCGGCTCGCCGCTGGCCACACGCAGTTGCCACTCCACCAGGTCGAGGCCAGTGATGGCTTCGGTCACCGGGTGCTCCACCTGCAGGCGGGTGTTCATTTCCATGAAGTAGAACTTCATCTGCTCGGGCGCCTCGTAGCCACCGGGCTGCTCGACGATGAATTCCACCGTGCCCGCGCCCACGTACTTCACGGCACGCGCTGCGGCCACGGCGGCCTCGCCCATCTGGTGGCGCAAGGTTTCGGTCATGCCGGGTGCGGGCGCTTCTTCCAGCACCTTCTGGTGGCGGCGCTGCACCGAACAGTCGCGCTCGAACAAATAAACGTAGTTGCCGTGGGTGTCACCGAACACCTGGATCTCGATGTGGCGCGGGCGTTGCACGTACTTTTCGATCAGCACCGCGTCATCGCCAAAGCTGTTGATGGCTTCGCGCTTGCACGAGGCCAGCGCGGCGGCAAAGTCCTCGGACTTGTCCACCGCACGCATACCCTTGCCACCGCCCCCGGCGCTGGCCTTGATGAGCACGGGGTAGCCAATGCGATCCGCTTCGGCCTGAAGCAGGGAGGGGTCCTGGTTGGCGCCGTGGTAGCCGGGCACCAGCGGCACGTTGGCCGCTTCCATCAGACGCTTGGACTCGGCCTTGAGGCCCATGTCCTTGATGGCGGACGCGGGCGGGCCGATGAACACCAGCCCGGCCTTGGCACAGGCCTGGGCAAAGTCTTCGTTCTCGCTCAGGAAGCCATAGCCGGGGTGGATGGCCTGGGCCCCTGTAGCCAGGGCCGCTTCAATGATGCGCTCCCAGCGCAGGTAGCTGTCCTTGGGGGCGCTGCCGCCAATGTGCACGGCTTCGTCGCAGGCGGCCACGTGCTTGGCGTGGGCGTCGGTGTCGGAATACACGGCCACGGTCTGGATGGCCATGGCGCGGGCGGTGGCGGCTACGCGGCAGGCAATCTCACCACGGTTTGCAATCAATATCTTCTTGAACATGGTGATCTTCCTTTACATCCGGAACACGCCGAACTTCACGTCTTCGACCGGTGCATTGAGCGCGGTCGACAGGCCCAGGGCCAGCACCCGGCGCGTGTCGGCGGGGTCGATGATGCCGTCGTCCCACAGGCGCGCGGTGGCGAAATAGGGGTGGCCCTGCACTTCATACTGCTGGCGGATCGGGACCTTGAAGGCTTCTTCCTCATCCATGCTCCAGTTGCCGCCCTTGGCTTCGATGCCGTCGCGGCGCACCGTGGCCAGCACGCTGGCGGCCTGTTCGCCACCCATCACCGAGATGCGCGCGTTCGGCCACATCCACAGGAAACGGGGCGAATAGGCGCGGCCGCACATGCCGTAGTTGCCAGCGCCAAAGCTGCCGCCAATGATGATGGTGAACTTGGGCACGTTGGCGGTGGCCACGGCGGTGACCATCTTGGCGCCGTTGCGGGCAATGCCTTCGTTTTCGTACTTGCGCCCGACCATGAAGCCGGTGATGTTCTGCAGGAACACCAGCGGAATCTTGCGCTGGCAGCACAGTTCGATGAAGTGCGCGCCCTTCAAGGCCGACTCACTGAACAGAATGCCGTTGTTGGCAATGATGCCCACCGGCATGCCCTCGATGTGGGCAAAGCCGCAGACCAGGGTGGTGCCGTAGCGCGGCTTGAATTCGTGCATCTCGCTGCCGTCGACGATGCGGGCGATGATTTCGCGCACGTCGAAGGGCTTGCGGGTGTCGGTGGGAATCACACCGTACAGTTCTTCTGCTGCGTATTTGGGCGCTACCGGTGCCTTCACGGCGGCGGCCACGGCCTTCTTGCGGTTCAGGTTGGCCACGGCTTCGCGCGCCAGCGACAGTGCATGCAGGTCGTTCTGCGCCAGGTGGTCGGCCACGCCACTCAGGCGCGTGTGCACGTCGCCACCGCCCAGGTCTTCGGCGCTCACCACCTCGCCGGTGGCCGCCTTCACCAAGGGGGGGCCACCCAGGAAGATGGTGCCCTGGTTCTTCACGATGATGGTCTCGTCCGACATGGCGGGCACGTAGGCGCCACCGGCGGTGCAGGAGCCCATGACCACGGCGATCTGGGCGATGCCCTGGGCGCTCATGTTGGCCTGGTTGAAAAAGATGCGGCCGAAGTGGTCGCGGTCCGGGAACACCTCATCCTGGTTCGGCAGGTTGGCGCCGCCCGAGTCCACCAGGTAGATGCAGGGCAGGTTGTTCTGTGCCGCCACTTCCTGGGCCCGCAGGTGCTTCTTCACCGTCATGGGGTAGTAGGTGCCGCCCTTCACGGTGGCGTCGTTGCAGACGATCATGCAGTCCACACCCGAAACGCGGCCAATGCCGGCAATGACACCGGCGCAAGGCGCGCTGTCGCTGCCGTCACGGTCCGGGTACATGGACAGCGCCGCCAAGGGCGACAGCTCCAGGAACGGTGTACCGGGGTCGAGCAGCATGCCCACGCGGTCGCGGGGCAGCAGCTTGCCGCGGGCGGTGTGCTTGGCGCGGGCGGCCTCTCCGCCGCCCTGCTCCACCTGGGCAATCTTGGCGTTCAGGTCGGCCACCAGGGCGCGCATGGCCGTGGCGTTGGCGGTGAAATCCGCAGAACGCGGGTTGAGTTTGGATTCCAGTTGCGGCATGCCTGCCCCCTTGTCAATGTGAATGCACGTGCACGCAAGGGTAGTACGCCAGGGCCAGCTCTGCCTGTCACGCAGGTTGCAAATCCTGCCACAATGACGGTCACCATGCCTCCAGACGACAAGCCCCCCATTGCGCCCCATGCGCCCGCCCGGGCAGAGACACCCATTGCCTTTGTCAGAGCGATTGTCGAGGCCTACCAACAGCGCGGCATGGACCCAGACGGCGCGCTGGCAAAAGCACAAATTGCGCCAGGCACCCTGGAAAACCCGCGCAGCCGCATTACCGCCTTGCAGATGGAGTGGGTGTCGGCAGCGGCCATGCAGGAACTCGACGACGAGGCTCTGGGCTGGTTCGAGCGCCCCCTGCCCTGGGGTAGCTACGGCATGCTGGTGCGCGCCTCACTCACGGCCCCCAACCTGGGCGTGGCCCTGGCACGTTGGTGCCGCCACCATGCCCTGCTTACCGGGCGCATCGGCCTGCGGCTCGCGCAGCACGGTGGTGTGGCCACGCTCACGCTCACGGAAAACCAGCCACTGGGCACGATGCAGGAGTTTTGCGTGGTCTCGATGCTGCGCAATGCCTTGGGCGTGGCCTGCTGGCTGACGGACTCGCGCATTCCGCTGCAGGGGACCGAATTGCGCTTCGCCCCACCGCCCCACGCCGACAGCTACCGGGTGCTGTTCGACGGCCCCACCACATTCGGCGCTCCCCAGCACCGCCTGCAATTCGACGCGGGCTACCTGGCCCTTCCCGTGCGCCGTGACGAGGCAGCGCTCTCACACATGCTGCAACGCGCCCTGCTGCTGACCGTGCGGCCGTACCGGCGCGACCGCCTCCTGGTGGACAAGGTGCGCCAAGCCTTGCGCCAGCACCCCGAACTGCGCCGCAATGCCGAAGCCTTGGCGCAGTGGCTGGCCCTGTCCAGCCGCACCCTGCACCGCCAGCTGCGCGAAGAAGGCGCGAGCCTGCAAGCCATCAAGGACGGGGTGCGTCGCGACATTGCCTGCGAGCTGCTGGCCCGCAGCCGCAAACCCGTCAAACAGGTGGCGCAGGCGGCGGGCTTCGACAACGACAAGAGCTTTATCCGTGCGTTCAAGGCCTGGACCGGCCAGACACCGGACGAATACCGGCAGCAAGGCGCTATGAAGTAAGGAGCAAACTGCACATACCCTGTGCGGGCTAGCAGCCAATTTAACCCATAAATTAGGTCAGACGATGGCGTCCAAATACAGCCAGCGGCCGTCTTGCTTTTCAAAGCGGCTGCGCTCGTGCAGGCGCACAGCGGCACCGCTGACGGGCTTTTGCCGGGCCACGAACTCGACTTCGGCATGGGTGGCATCGCGCTGCACCGCATCGCGCACCTCCAGCCCCAGCCATTTCACGTCCGTATCGAACTCCAGCTGCGCGGGGCGCTTGTCGGGGTGCCAGGTGTGGAGCAGATAAGCCTCACGCTCCAGCACGAATGCGCTGTAGCGGCTGCGCATCAGACTCTCCGCATCAAGCGCAGGGGTGTCGCTGTCCAGAAATCGGCCACAGCAGTGTGCATAGGCCAGTGGCTTTTTGCCCTGCACGCGGCCACAGGGACAGGGGGCCGTGGGTGCCAGGGTTTTCATCGCGCCCGCACTCAGCCCTTGGCGGCGGCGCGCTTGGCCTTCTGCTGTTCCAGGGTTTCGGTCGGGCCGCCCACCTTGACCCACTCGGCCCAGCCGCCGTCGATGTGGGCCACATTGCGCATGCCCATGTCCTGCAGGGTCTGCGTGGCCAAGGCACTGCGCCAACCGGCGCCACAGAACAGGATGTACTCCTTGTCCTCGTGGGCGAAGATGGGCTTGTGGTACGGCGAGGCCGGGTCCACCCAGAATTCGAGCATGCCACGCGGTGCGTGGAAGGCACCGACGATGGTGCCGTCACCGAGTTCACGAATGTCGCGGATGTCCACGATCTGCACCGCCGGGTCGTCCAGGCGCTCCATCACCTCCTGCACGGTGTAGGTGGTGATCTGCTCCATGGCGTCGTCCACCAGGGCCTGGAATCCTTTGGTAATGGGCATGGGCTTCTTTCTGTGTCAGTTGAGTTTGTACAAACGTTCGGCGTTTTCATAGCCCACCTTGCGGGCTATTTCGGGTTTGAGAGCAGACAGCACATCGCGGATGGCCTGGCGCATGCGGGCCGAGTTTTCCGCAAAGATGCGTGCCGCACCCACGCGCTGCGCGCTGTCGGCCACCAGGAAGCTGTCGCTGCCCATGACGAATCGGTCCGGGTATTTTTCCACCACGGCCACCCACTCCGGGTTCAGGCGCTTGCCTTTGGGGCCACCGCCCACCTGCAGCATGACGCCCGGATCCCGCCCCATGGGGCGCAGGCTGAAGTACAGGTTGGGGTGTTTCTCCAGCAGGCTGGCCACCAGCTGTGGCGTGTAATGGCCCAGCATGTCGACCCCGCCCGCATGGGCCCATACGATCTTCGCCTTGCGGTTGTGGGCCAGCATGCGCTCAAAAGCCTCGAAATTGGCTTCGAACGTTGCGGGGTTGTTCGGGGACGTGAGCCGAGCAGGCTTGGCCATGCTGGCCAGGACCGGATCAAAGTGGACATCGATCACCAGATCGTGCTTGGCAACCACATCCACCAGAATCTTGACCAACTCATCGTCGGCCGGAATGGCCTCGTACGCATGCTGGTCGTTCAGTGAAATGTGGTGAAGGGCTATTTCCCCAAAGCCCTTGACGCCACTGGTCGCAGAGCGTTCTGCCAGCGCCCTGAATTTCTCGATCGTTTCCGCAGGAACCTTTCCCTCGTAGATCTGGTGCATCAAGGGGTTCAATGAATTACCACCCCCCAGCACGGCAAAGCGCTTGCCATACGGCGCAACCAGTTTCTGCACCTCCAGAAAATCCGCACCCGACGGTCCTGGCTTGGGCTGCGACGACACCACCAATGTACGGATGTTCTCAGTCTGCATGATGGCCAGAGACTTCTCTGCCAGCTCCTGCGTGCTGCTGGCGTCGTCCATGGTCCAGTGGAAATGGATGTCTGTCCATTCCTGCGCCATGGCTGTTCCAGCCACCGCCAGCAGAGCACCTGCCAACCATCCATGCCGGTATATGCGTTGCACCTTGGTCCCCTCCCCAGTCTTCACATGGCCACGTAGCGTCCCGCGCGGTGATTGGTTGCCAGGGTCTGGTTCACGACCACAGCGCCCACGATGGAAAGCACGATCAGGCTCCACTCGCGCAGGAAAAACGAGACCAGAACAATACTGCAATCCAGCCCCATCTGCAGGACGCCCGCACGCCAACCGTAGCGCTCCTGCAGGTACAGCACCAGCACGTTGAAGCCGCCCAGGCTGGCACGGTGGCGAAACAGGATCAGCATGCCGCAACCCATCAAGGCGCCACCCAGAATGGCTGAGAGCCAGGGGTGCAGCACATCAAAGTGCATCCACTGCGGCAGCAGGTTGGTGAACAGGGACAACAGGGCAATCGCCGCAAAGGTCTTCACGGTGAAGGCCTTTCCCATGCGCCGCAGGGCCAGGCCATAGAACGGCAGATTGATCAGGAAAAACACCACGCCAAAGTTCCAGCCCGTGGCGTAGTGCAGCACAAAAGCCACACCCGCAGTGCCACCCGTGAGCAGGCCCGTGTGCTTGAACATGGTAACGCCCAAGGCGACAAACAGGGTACCGGTCAGGAGCGCCAGCACGTCTTCGTAGTGGCGATGGCGAATGGCAGGAGATTCAGACATGGGGCCATTGTCCCAAATCCCGGCAGGGGCCGTGGTCAGAGGTTCTGCACCCAGTCGCCGTCGCGCATGGCGGCCCCCGAGCGTTCGAGGTCTGCGAGCAGCTGCTCCACCGCCTGCACCGCGTCGAGCTGCGGGTAGCAGCTGTGCAGCATGCCCTGCACGTAGGGGGTGGCGGCCACCCAGGCATGCAGCTGTGCTAGCGGCAGGCGCTGCACATCGAGCAGCTTGAACTTGATGAGCACCTTGGTCGCGTACTGGTGGTGCTTGGCCGGGTTGCGCACAAAACCGTCAAGGCGCTGACGCGCCACCTGCAAGGCCTGCGCAACCTTGGTGAACACGGTGCCATGGCCCGGGATGACCACGCGGGGTGCCAACGATTCGATCAGGTCGAAGGTGGCCGCCACCTCGTCGAAGGCACCGATGCCATCGAGCTCAGGAAACACCACGCCAAAGCCGCGTTCCCACAGGGCGTCGGCCGAGATCAGGGTACGTGTTTCAGGCTCGAACAGGATGACCGAATGCGGGTCGTGCCCCGGTGCGGCATGCACCTGCCAGTGCTGGGCACCCAGCAGCACGCTGCCGCCAGGCTGCAAGGCCCGGTCATAGCGGTACTGCGGACACTCCTGTCCGGTAGGGGTGTAGCTCAGCGTGTGCGGGTCCCATTGCGCCACAAAAGGTGCGTGGCCCGGCGGGATGTGGGTCTGCATTTGCGGGTAGTGCGCCTGCAGCGCGGCGTTGCCGCCACAGTGGTCGCTGTGCAAATGGGTGTTGACCAGCACGTCCAAGGGGCGGCCTGCCAAGGCGCTGTCCACCAGCGCCAGGGTCTGGTCGGCATGGCTGCAGTAGCCGCTGTCCACCAGCGCGGTGTTGTGCGGCCCGACCAGCAGCACGTTGTTGCTGGAGAGCCAGCCGCGCTCGAAAACGCTGACGCCCGCAGGCAAGGCCACGGCGGACATGCTTACAGCGCGCGCTGGATGATGATCTTCTGCACGTCGGAAGTGCCTTCGTAGATCTGGCACACGCGCACGTCGCGGTAGATGCGCTCGACGGGGAAGTCGCTGACATAGCCGTAGCCGCCCATGGTCTGGATGGCCGCTGAGCACACGCGTTCGGCCATCTCGCTGGCGAACAGCTTGGCCATGGCCGCTTCCTTGAGGCAGGGGCGGCCGGCGTCGCGCAGGCTGGCGGCATGCCAGATCAGCTGGCGGGCGGCTTCGATCTGCGTGGCGCACTCGGCCAGGCGGAAACCGACGGCCTGGTGGTTGAAGATGGGTTGGCCAAAGCTCTCGCGGTCCTTGGCGTAACTTACTGCCACGTCCAAAGCGCTGCGGGCCATGCCCACGCTTTGCGCAGCGATGCCGATGCGCCCGCCTTCCAGGCCACCCAGGGCGATGCCGTAGCCTTCGCCTTCCTTGCCGATCAGGTTCTCTACGGGCACGCGGCAGTTGTCGAAGTTGATCTGCGCGGTGTCGCTGGAGTGCTGGCCCAGCTTGTCTTCCAGACGCGCCACCACATAGCCGGGGGTGTTGGTGGGCACCAGGAAGGCGCTCATGCCTTTCTTGCCCGCGCCCTTGTCCGTGACGGCGATGACGATGGCCACGTCACCGTTCTTGCCGCTGGTGATGAACTGCTTGACGCCGGTGAGCACGTAGCTGTCACCCTCCCTCACTGCCGTGGTGCGCAGGCTCGACGCATCGCTGCCCACGTGCGGCTCGGTCAGGCAGAAGGCCCCGAGCAGCTTGCCCTGCGCCAGGGGTTCCAGCCACTTCTTCTTCTGCGCGTCGTTGCCGAACTTCATCAGGATGGCGTTGACCGGGCAGTTGGTCACGCTGATGACGGTGCTGGTCCCACCGTCACCGGCAGCAATCTCTTCCAGCACCAGCGCCAGGGTCACATAGTCGAGCCCGGCCCCGCCCTGGTGTTCGGGCACGCAGATGCCGTAGGCCCCCAAGGCCGCCAGGCCCTGGTGCACGTCCTTGGGGAAGTGGTGTTCCTTGTCCCACTTGGCGGCGTTGGGCCACAACTCGGCTTGTGCAAAGGCACGCACCGCATCGCGCACCATTTCCTGATCTTGGGTCAACAACATAGGGGTCTCCTGAAATCGTTTTGTTCACCAGCCGGGATAGGGCTGGCCGTCCTGCATGAAGAATTTGCCGCTGTCGGCCAGCGTCAGCTGCGCCAGCGTCTTGCGTAGCGCGGCCACGCTGTCCTGCACCGTCGTGGGCGCCGAAGGGCCACCCATGTCGGTCTGCACCCAGCCAGGCGACAGCGCGGCAAAAATGGCACGCGGGTAGTCGTGGCGGGCGGCGGCCACCGCCATGTTGAGGGCGGCCTTGCTCACGCGATAGGTCCAGCTGTAGCACGAATCAACCCCGGCAATGCAGCCCATGTCGCTGCTGATGAAGCCGAAGCGCCCCTGCGCTTCTTCCACCAGTGGCGCGACCTGCGGGATGACCTGCATGGCGCCGAGCACATTGGTGTGCAGCACGCGGTCGAAGTCGGGCTGGGTCGGCGGCGCCTTGGCGTTGCCGCGCGACATGACCCCGGCCACGTACAGGGCCACATCGAGCTTCTCGCCGTCGAGCTGCCAGGCCAGGCCGCTCACGCTGGCGGGATTGGCCACGTCCACACGCAAGGCCGTGGCGCCCAGCGCCCGCAAGGCCGCCAGGCCTTCGTCGCTGCGTGCTGTGGCAATGACGCGCGCACCGGCCTCGCGGTACTGGCGCACCAGTTCCAGGCCAATGCCGCGCGATGCCCCAATGACCAGGACATTCAGTGCCAAATCAGTCTCCAGCCCGCTTAACCATTGCGTGAGCAGCTACTGAATTTATAGCAACTCCAGAGCCACGGCCGTCGCCTCGCCACCGCCGATGCACAGCGTGGCCAGGCCCTTCTTCAAGCCACGGGCCTTGAGGGCGTGGATCAGCGTGACCATGATGCGTGCGCCGGAGGCGCCGATGGGGTGACCCAGGGCGCAGGCCCCACCGTTCACATTCACCTTGTCGTGCGGCACGCCCAGGTCTTTCATCAGGGCCATGGGCACCACGGCGAAGGCTTCGTTCACTTCCCACAGGTCCACGTCACCGACGGCCCAACCGGCCTTGGCCAGGGCTTTTTCGGTGGCGCCCACGGGGGCGGTGGAGAACCACTCGGGTTCCTGCGCATGGGTGGCGTGGCTGACGATGCGCGCCAGCGGTTTGCAACCCAACTTGGCGGCGGTGGAGGCGCGCATCATCACCAGGGCGGCGGCGCCGTCGTTGATGCTGGAGCTTGAGGCGGCAGTGATGGTGCCGTCCTTCTTGAAAGCGGCTTTCAGCGTGGGGATCTTGTCGAGCTTGACCTTGCCCGGACCTTCGTCGATGGAGATGACGGTGTCGCCGCCACGGCCCTTGACCGTCACGGGCGCAATTTCGGTGGCGAAGGCACCACTTTCCGTGGCGGCCTTGGCGCGCTGCACGCTGGCGGTGGCAAAGGCGTCCTGTTCAGCGCGGGTGAAGCCGTACTTGGCAGCGCAGTCTTCGCCGAAAGTGCCCATGGAGCGACCGGCTTCGTAGGCGTCTTCCAGACCGTCGAGCATCATGTGGTCAAAAATGCGGTCGTGGCCGATGCGGTAGCCGCCACGCGCCTTGGGCAGCAGGTAGGGGGCGTTGGTCATGCTTTCCATGCCACCGGCCACCAGCACGTCGTGGGTGCCGGCCACCAGCATGTCGTGCGCGAACATGGCCGCACGCATGCCCGAACCGCACATCTTGGACAGGGTGACCGCACCTGCACTCTTGGGCAGGCCGCCCTTGAACGCAGCCTGGCGCGCCGGGGCCTGGCCCTGGCCCGCCATCAGGCAGTTGCCGAAGATCACTTCCGTCAACAGCTCGGGGTTGATGCCGGCGCGCTCCACCGCGGCCTTGATGGCCACGCCGCCCAGGTCGTGCGCGGCCAAGGAGGCGAAATCACTCTGGAAGCTGCCCATGGGGGTGCGGGCGGCGCTGACAATGACGATGGGGTCGGACATGGAAGGCTCCTTGCAAAACGGAAAATGGAAACGAATTGACGTTTACGTAAACGTCAATTGTGCACGCTTTTTGCCTGCTTTGGCTTACAAGGGCATTTTGTCGTCCTTCAATACTCCCCGCTATTCCTGGCCCCCTGGGCAAAGCCCGCTAGCAGTGCTTGGCAGGCCGCTTCCGGGTCGGTGGCCTGGGTTATGGCCGAAATGACCGCTGCACTGGCCACCCCGGTGGCGGCCACCTCCATCACCTGGGCCACGCCGATACCGCCAATGCCCACCACCGGCAGCGGCAGTACCGCCGCCCAGTAGCGCAGGTTGTCCAGGCCCTGCGGAATCCAGGGCATGTCCTTGCTCTGGGTCTCGAACACCGGGCCGCAGGCAATGTAGCTCGGGCGCAAGGCCCAGGCGCGCGCCACCTCCCAGTAGCTGTGGGTGGAAAGGCCCAGGCGCACACCGGCACGGCGCAGCGCGTCCAGATCCACGTGGTCCAGGTCTTCCTGGCCCAGGTGCACGCCGTAGGCTCCGGCCTCCAATGCCAGCTGCCAGTGGTCGTTGATGAACAGCTGCGCGCCCGGCGTCTGCCGCGCCAGCGCCGCGGCCGCCTGGATTTGCTGGGCCAGGGTGGGTTCGGTCGGGTCTTTGATGCGCAGCTGCACGGTGCGGATACCCGCCGCCAGCACGCGCGCCACCCACTCCACTCTGTCGACCACGGCGTACACGCCCAGGGCCGTATTGGCCAACGGTGAAAAAGGCTGCGGCAGCGCCGGAGCCGGCTGCAAGCCAGGCAGGTTGTTGGCGTGCTGCGCAAAGTCGCGCTGGGCGCAAACCGGCCCGGCCCCCTGCCCGGCCGTATAGGCATGGCGCAGCGCGTGCGTGGTGGCCATCTTGGCCAGCACCACGGCGTCGGCCACACAGTAGCCGCTGGCCAGCGCGGCAGCGGCGCTAGACGCAAAGGTGCAACCGGTGCCATGGTGGTGGCGCGTGTCCACGCGTGGCATGCTGAGCCAGGCGCTGGCCTGCGCGCAAGCCAGCCAGTCGCTGGCCAATCCGTCGGCGGCGGCATCGTCCCCGCCGGTGATCACCACGGCCAACTGCCCAGCCGGCCCAGCCTGCCAGGGCCGACCAGGGTGCAGCCCCAGGCGCGCGGCTTCTGCCCGGTTGGGCGTGACCAGGGTGGTGCGCGGCAGCAGTTCTTCGCGGTAGGCCTGCACCAGAGCCTCGTCGGCAAAAGCTGCGCCGGTGGTGGCCCCCAGCACCGGGTCCACCACCAGCGCCAGCGCATGGCCCTGGGCGCGCAGCCGGTCCACCCACTGGCAGACCACGCGCAGGTTGTCCACGCTGCCCAACAACCCGGTCTTGATGGCGGCGGGCGGCATGTCCTCTGCCAAGGCGGCGAGTTGGGCGTCCAGGAGTGCGGCGCTGACCGGCTCCACGCGCGCCACAGCCTGCGAGTTCTGCGCCGTGATGGCGGCCACCGCCGTGCAGCCATGCACGCCAAAGGCCTGCAGTGCCTTGAGGTCGGCCTGCAACCCGGCCCCGCCGCCGCTATCGGAGCCGGCAACACTCCAGACGACGGGTGGTGCCGATGCGGCCTTGAATTCAGTGCCAAATGTTGGCCTAGCCCGCACTGGCATTGCGCAAACAGCTTCTTTTTTCATAGCGCCTTCACAGCAGAATGGGGTAACCCGCCACCGGGGTGGACGGCACGGCCATGTCCTGCTGGGGCATGATGCCGGCCTCAAAACCGAGGCGGCCGGCCTCGATGGCCAAGGCGAAGGCGCGCGCCATGCGCACCGGGTCGACAGCGTGGGCGACGGCGCTGTTGAGCAGCACGCCGTCAAAGCCCATCTGCAGCGCCTGGGCGGCGTCCATGGGCGAGCCGATGCCCGCATCCACCAGCAGCGGCACGCCGGGCAAGCGCGCGCGCAGGGTGCGCAGCGCGCTGGGGTTGAGCAGGCCCTGGCCGGAGCCGATGGGCGCGCCCCAGGGCATGAGCACGGTGCAGCCGGCGTCCAGCAGGCGCTGGCAGCTCACCAGGTCGTCCAGGCAATAGGGGAAGACGGTGAAGCCGTCCTTGGTCAGCTGCGTGGCGGCTTCGAGCAGCGCGAACGGGTCGGGCTGCAGGGTGTGGGCGTCGCCAATGACTTCGAGCTTGATCCAAGGGGTGTCGAACAGTTCGCGCGCCATGTGGGCCAGGGTGATGGCTTCACGCGCGGTGTGGCAGCCCGCCGTGTTGGGCAGCAGGTGGGCACCGGTCTCGCGCACCAGGGCGAAGAAGTCGCCCGCCTCGCCGCCTTGCGCCAATTGGCGGCGCAGGCCTACTGCCACCACTTGGGCGCCACTGGCGCGGATGGCGTCTTGCAGGATTTGCGGAGAAGGGTAGCCGGCTGTGCCCAGGAAGAAGCGGCTTTGCAGCGTGCGGCCGCCGATATGCCACGGGCTAACGGCTACACGACACGGTGGCAATGGGCTCTGCTCCGTGTCCCCCGCCCGCTGCGCGGGCTCCTCCTTTACCTGCGCAGACCCCATTGCCACCGTGTCTTTCAGTTGCGTGAACATATTTAGCCTCCGGTGATGGGTTGGAAGGTCAGGATATGGTCGCCTGCGTGCAGCAGGGTGTCCGTGCGCGCGGTGCGCGGCACGAATTGGCCATTGACAGCGGTGGCCAGCGAATCGGGTGCGGCGTTTTGGGACATCACCCAGTCGTGCAGGGTGGCAGCTGTGGTGGTGCGCAACTCACCATTCACCTGAATGGCGATGGCCGATGTTGCTTGGCTCATAGACTCAACGCCTTCAGAGCCCGCTCGACCAGCGCCGGTGCCAGCAGCCAACCGTGCCGGTACAGGCCGTTGATGCGGGTGCAGCCGGCTCCCGTACTCAGCACCGGCAGGTTGTCCGGCAGCGCCGGGCGCAGGTTGCTTTCCGTGTGGATGACGCGCGCCTCCACCAGGCCGGGCAAGGCGCTGTGGGCGGCGCTGAGCAGTTCCAGCGTGGTGCGCAGGGACACGGGGGAGCGGTCTTCGCTTTCGATCTCGCTGGCGCCGACGACAAAGTAGTGGTCGGGGCGCGGAACCACGTAGACGCTGTGGCGCGGGTGCATCAGGCGCAAGGGGCGGCGCAGGTCGACGTCGGGGGCGTGCAGCAGGAAGACTTCGCCGCGCACGCCGCGCACCGGCAACTGCGGGCGTGCGCCCACGCCGCGCACGTCGAACACATGGTCAAAGCGCATGGACTCCACGCCGCCTTGCATGGCAACTTTCAGCACGCCAGCATCGGCCTGCTGCACAGGGCGGCCCCAGTGCCATTGCACGCTCTGGCGTTCGCCTTGTGCGTGCAGACCCTGCATCGTGTTGTGCACCTCGACATAGCCCTCGCACGGCAGCAGCCAGGCCATGCTGGGGCCTTGGATGGAGGGCTCCAGCGCACGTAGTATCTCGGGGGTCAGTGCCTGGGGTTGGTGCTGGGCATCGGCCTTGGCCTCCAGCAGACCCACCGCACGCTGCGCGGCGCCGACGTCGGCGCGGTGCGCCACCAGCAGGCTGCCGTCGAAATGGCAGACCGTGCCCACGCCCAGAGTGCTTGTGATCTCGGGCCAAAGCTCGCAGGAGCGCAGCCCGAGGCGGAATACGTCCTCATTGCCGCGGTCCAGCTCGGCCACGGGGCTTAGCATACCGGCTGCCGTCCACGCAGCCCCTTCGGTGCCGGAGAGTTCGCGCGGGCCGGGGCCGGTCGCGGCATCAAAGACTTCGACCCGGTGCCCTGCGCTGCTGAGCTGCAAGGCCAACAAGCGGCCGAGCAATCCGGCCCCTGCAATTCCAATGTGCATGGCGTGCTCCCAGCTCAAGCCTTGCTGATGGGGATGTAGATCTCACCACCGACCTTCTTGAATTCGTCCGACATGGCCTGCATGCCGCTCTCCAGCGCCTGCTCGTCGCTGACACCCTGGGTCTTGGCGTACGCGCGCACCTCCTGCGTGATCTTCATGGAGCAGAACTTGGGGCCACACATGCTGCAGAAGTGCGCCACTTTGGACGAATCCTTGGGCAGGGTCTCATCATGGAAGTCGCGCGCGGTATCGGGGTCCAGCGACAAATTGAACTGGTCCATCCAGCGGAACTCGAAGCGCGCCTTGCTCAAGGCATCGTCACGCGCGCGCACGCCCGGGTGGCCCTTGGCCACATCGGCCACGTGGGCGGCGATTTTGTAGGTGATGATGCCGGTCTTCACGTCGTTGCGGTCGGGCAGACCCAAGTGCTCCTTGGGTGTCACGTAGCACAGCATGGCGGTACCGAACCAGCCGATCATGGCCGCGCCGATGCCGCTGGTGATGTGGTCGTAGCCCGGGGCGATATCGGTGGTCAATGGGCCCAGTGTATAGAACGGGGCCTCGCCGCAATGCTTGAGCTGCTCGGTCATGTTGGCCTGCACCATGTGCATGGGCACGTGGCCGGGGCCTTCGATCATGACTTGCACGTCTTGCGCCCAGGCCTTCTTGGTCAGCTCACCCAGCGTGCGCAGTTCGGCGAACTGGGCTTCATCGTTGGCGTCGGCACCGCTACCGGGGCGCAGGCCATCGCCCAGTGAGTAGCTCACGTCGTAGGCACGCATGATCTCCGTCATCTCGTCGAAGTGCGTGTAGAGAAAGTTCTCTTTGTGGTGGGCGATGCACCACTTGGCCATGATGGAGCCGCCGCGCGAGACGATGCCGGTCATGCGGTTGGCAGTGAGGTGAATGAAGGGCAGGCGCACACCGGCGTGCACCGTGAAATAGTCCACACCCTGCTCGGCCTGCTCGATCAGCGTGTCGCGGAAGATCTCCCAGGTCAGGTCTTCGGCGATGCCGCCCACCTTCTCCAGCGCCTGGTAGATCGGCACGGTGCCGATGGGCACCGGCGAGTTGCGCACGATCCAGTCGCGTGTGGTGTGGATGTTCTTGCCGGTGGACAGGTCCATCACCGTGTCCGCACCCCAGCGGATCGACCAGACCAGCTTTTCCACTTCTTCTTCGATGCTGGACGTGACGGCCGAGTTGCCGATGTTGGCGTTGATCTTCACCAGGAAGTTGCGGCCGATGGCCATGGGTTCGAGTTCGGTGTGGTTGATGTTGGCCGGGATGATGGCGCGGCCGCGGGCCACCTCATCGCGCACGAACTCGGGCGTCATCACGCGGGGGATGCTGGCGCCAAAGCTGTTGCCGGCCAGGCGCGCTTCGCGCGCGGCGTTGCCCAGGTACTGCGCCGTCCATTCCATGTTCTGGTTTTCGCGGATGGCCACGTACTCCATCTCGGGCGTGACGATGCCCTTTTTGGCATAGTGCATCTGGCTCACGTTGGCGCCCGACTTGGCACGGCGCGGCTGGCGTTGCAGGCCGGCGGCCTGGGCGCGTAGGGCGGTCAGGGCATCGGTCTCGCCATTCTTCAGGCCGTCGTCCAGCGCAAAGGGTTTGCAGCCTTCGTAGAGCTCGGTGTCACCACGGTCGGCGATCCAGCTTTGGCGCACCAGCGGCAGACCCTGGCGCACGTCGATTTGTGCAGTGGGATCGGTATAGGGGCCGGAGGTGTCGTACACCGTGACGGCTTCGCCATTGCTCTGCAGGATTTCGCGCAGCGGCACCTGAATATCGGGCCGGCTGCCGCTCAGGTAGATCTTGCGGGAGGCGGGAAGCGACTCGCGGGTGAGCTGGATGAACTGGGCAAGTTTGTCGGGTGCGTTCACTGGAATGGTTCCTCAGGTAAATACCCGAAGAAACCAATGGCACCAGCCCCGCAAACCTGAAAGATGCAGCCCATTTGTCCGCAATGGGACATTGAATCAGCTGCTCTGCACTTCTTACGCTGGTATGAACCAGATCAAGTTCACGGGTTTGGAATCCATCTCAGCGCAACCACTGCGCACCCCGGGCAGCGCGAAGTGTACGCGCAAACGATCAGGGACCGTTCGGTGTTTTCAGATTGCGCACCAGATGCGAAAAGTAATGCCGGTCTCCCAGCAGGATGTGCTTGGCGATCAGGTCCTGGGCCAGGAACTCGAACACGGCGCCGGCTTCCACCACCTGGTTGCGAAAGTTCACGGCCAGTTCCTGCGCCTTGGTCACCAGCTGTCGATGGTGTTCCTGGTGGATCGTGGTGCCGGGCCAGCCACTGCGCGCCAGGATCTGCTCTTCGCGGGCAAAGTGCGCTTCGACTTCCTCCACCAGAAAGTCGACCTTCGCGCACAGCTCCGTATGCGGCTTGGCAAATGCAATGGCATTGAGCAGGTCATCGGCGTACGCAAACAGGGCAATGTGGTCCTTGTCGATCTGGTCGATGCCACAGGCGTAGCTGGGATGCCAGGCCA
This sequence comes from Rhodoferax sp., assembly GCA_008015235.1. Classification (GTDB taxonomy): domain Bacteria; phylum Pseudomonadota; class Gammaproteobacteria; order Burkholderiales; family Burkholderiaceae_C; genus Allorhodoferax. The sequence goes on from SSFF01000012.1 coordinate 114,951, forward strand.
GTTGCAACACCTGAGGTTGCGTCGGCACTGCTGCGGCATGCAGACCGCCAGGTACCGTCATTTCGCTGTCGTACTGCACCCGGTTGCGGCCCCGTTCCTTGGCCAGATAGAGCATGGCGTCGGCACGCTCCAGGCATTGGGTCCACTCTTCACCCGCATTGTATTGGGCCACTCCGATGCTGACGGTCACCGTACCAGCGGGCTCCACCACGGCCGCACACACGGTACTGCGCAGGCGTTCGGCCAGCACCACGGCGGTACTGAGCGGCGTGTCAGGGCACACCACCACAAACTCTTCACCGCCATAGCGGCACAGCGAATCGGAGCTGCGCAGGCTCAGGCCCAGTCGCTGGGCCACGGCCTTCAGCACCCCGTCGCCCGCAGCATGACCCAGGCTGTCGTTGACGGCCTTGAATTTGTCGATGTCGATGATCAAGAGGCTCAGTGAATGCCCATAGCGGCGCACGCGGTCGGTTTCATTGGCCATCAGTTCTTCGAAGTAATGGCGGTTCCAGACACCGGTGAGGCGGTCCACGCTGGCCACCTTCTCAGTGGCCTTCAGTACCTCGGCCAGCTTGCGATTATCCAGTTGCAGACTCTCGACGTTGCGCGGCAGTCCGTAATAAGGGTCCTTGAAGGCCGCATAGGAGGCCAACCGCACCCCGACCGTTGCGCAGATGATGATGAGCAGGCTACCCAAGGCATCGGCCAGCGCCGGCCCCACACCGATGGCCGGCAACAGCACACCATGGAACCAGTCGTGAAAAAGGTAGACCGTCGCACTCGCAACCACACCCACCACCAAGGTCACGGCCGTGTTGCGCCGCAGCAGCTGCTTCAGGATCGCACGGTAGGAGTTGTCGGGCTGTGACATCTTTGCGCTGGCGTTTGCTCAGGAAGGCATGGTGGCACACATCCGGGCACCCGGTGCATGCTTTTTTCACTCCACACGGTAGGGTCAGGCATTCTGCCTGAAACGCTTTTCCTTTTCATAGGGAAATACATCGTGCACGTGGCCGGCCTGGATGCGCTCCTTGTGGCTCTGCCAGAACTCCACGTCCAGCAAGTCGCCATGGTGTTTCATGAAGACTTCGCGCACGGCCGGGTTGCCCAGCAGGAAGGGCGCAAAGGTTTCGGGGAACACGTCGTACTTGCCCACCGAATACCAGATCTCGCCACTCATCTCGTCGTCCTCGTTGCGTGGCGCGGGGACACGGCGGAAGTTGCAGTCGGTGATGTATTCGATTTCGTCATAGTCGTAGAACACGACCTTGCTGCCACGGGTAACGCCGAAGTTCTTCCACAGCATGTCGCCTGGGAAGATGTTGGCCGCCACCAGGTCCTTGATGGCATTGCCGTACTCGACGACGCCGCGCTCAATCTGCTCGCGTGCGCGCTGGGCGGCCGGGCTCGTGTCTACGGGGTTGGCTCCACCGGCATCGAAGGCTTCCTGCAGGTAGATGTTGAGCGGAATCATGCGGCGCTCGATGTAGACGTGCTTGAGCACCACTTCCTGGGTGCCATCGCCGTCAAGGTCGGCAATCTCCATCTGGCTGGGCGCGAATTTCTGGATTTCCGCAATCAGCTCGTCGGTAAAGCGTGCCCGCGGGAAGGCCACGTTGCTGTACTCCAGCGTGTCGGCCATGCGACCGACGCGGTCATGCTGCTTCACCAGCAGGTACTTGCCCATGATCTGCTCGCGCGTGGTGTCCTTCTGCGGCGGGTAGTAGTCCTTGATGATCTTGAAAACGTAGGGGAAGCTGGGCAGATCGAACACCAGCATGACCATGCCCTTGATACCGGGTGCGATGCGGAACTTGTCGGTGCTGTGGTGCTGGTGGTAGAGGTAGTCGCGGTAGAACAGGGTCTTGCCCTGCTTGGCCAGGCCCAGCGCGTTGTAGATTTCGTTGCGCGGCTTGCGCGGCATCATGCTGCGCAGGAACTGCACGTAGGCGCTGGGAATCTCCATGTCCACCATGAAGTAGGCGCGGGCGAAGCTGAACAGCATCAGCAGGTCGTTCTCGTCGAACAGCGCGGCATCAATGGCCAGCCGCGTCGCCCCGCCTTCGATGGGGCCACCGGGCGTGGCCGCCCGGTGCAGCACCGGTAAGGCAAAGGCGAACTCGTTGAAACCATTGATGAGCTTGCCCACCACGTAGCAGCCCTTGTTGCGGAAGAACAGGCCGGAGAGCACCTGGATCTGGAAGTTGGCACGCAGGGTGGCGTCACCCAACTTCTCGCTCATGGCCTGCGCCACCCAGGCACAGTCGCGTTCGAGGTCCTCGAACGGCACCCGCAGATCAAAGTCACGCATCATTTGCGCAACGGTGGCTTCCATGGAGTCACGCGTTGGGTAATACGAGCGGTAGGTCGACATGCTGCGCCTGTCGTCGTTCTCGATGTACTCGGTGCTCACCGCCGGACGAACGAAGATGAAATCGTTCTGGAAATAGGCGCGGTGCAGGATCTTGGTGGTAACCGAATTGAAGAAGGTTTCGGCCAGTTCCGGCTGGTGGTGGTCCACCAGCAAGCCGATGTAGAGCAGCTTGACCTGCTGCCACACTTCCATGGGCTGCTCGCCAGCTTTGAACTCGCGCTCCAGGCGCATCGAGCACTCCTTGACGCGCAGGTCGTAGAACTCGATACGTTCGCGCTGGGCGCGCTGCTGGCCGTGCCAGTCACAGACCTCGAAGCGGTGCTTGGCGCGGGCCGACTCGGTACGGAACAACTGGTAGTGGCGGTTGAAGCCATCCATCATGGCTTTGGCGATGTCGAAGGCGATGGCGGAATCGATTCGTGTCGGAAACATACGCAGTTTGCTCCAAATTTGATAGCTGCTTACATAGCGATTATGCGGGCCAGAGCCCCGTTTGGCATGAAATCAGCGCAGACGCGGCACCAGGCGCACACCCGAAACGGCCTCACGGTACATGGTCTGCACCTCGTCCATGCTGCGCACCGTGATATGCAGGTCCTGCAGCAGGCCGTCGCGCAGGTCGTAGACCCAGCCATGCAGGGCCACCTGCTGGCCGCGCGACCAGGCATCCTGCAACACCGTGCTGTGGGCAATGTTGACCACCTGTTCGATCACATTGAGTTCGCACAGCGCCGCGGCGCGTCCGTGCTCGGGCAGCAGGTCCAATATCTCGCGGTGGCGGTCGGCCACGTCGCGGATGTGGCGCAGCCAGTTGTCGGCCAGCCCCACACGCGTGCCCTCCAGCGCTGCGCGCACACCGGCGCAGCCGTAGTGCCCCACCACCATCACATGCTGGACCTTGAGCAGGTCGACCGCAAACTGCACCGTCGACAGTGCGTTCAGGTCCGAGTGCACCACCACGTTGGCCACGTTGCGGTGCACGAACACCTCGCCCGGCTCCAAGCCCATGATCTCATTGGCCGGCACGCGGCTGTCGGAACAGCCGATCCACATGTACTGGGGCTTCTGCTGCTCGGTCAGCTTGGTGAAGAAGCCTGGGCGGGCGTCTTCCATCGCCTTGGCCCAGAGTCGGTTGTTTTCAAATATATCGTCAAGTTCGGGGGACATGGATTACTGCCTTCGCTTTCATTTTTTCAGGGAGACGCGCACCTGCCAGTCCAGCAGTCCAAAGCGTGCACGTTCCTGTTGATCGTCCTGCGCATTGAATTCACAGGGGCCCTTGGTCTGTTCTCCCAGGTGCGCACTGGTGCAGGAAAAGGATTGGGGCTTGCCGAGCTGCCACATGCCCTTGGCATTGCGCGCCTCGCCGGTGAAGAACACGGCGCGCGGTGCGTTGAGCGCGTCGGGCTTTTCGGGCAAGGGCAGCATCAGGTTGCGACCGCTCTGGATATACGGACCGGTAATGCCGGCCAGCGGGAACAGCGTGGGAAACATGTCTCGGTGACTCGCGGGCTGGTCGAGCTGGTTGCTGCAGTGCAGACCCTCACCCCAGACCACGAACGGCACCTGGCGCGACAGGTAACGCCGCTCCGGGGTCGCATACACGCCAAAGGAGCGCACGTTGTGGTCGCCGCTGGCGGCAATGAGGGTGCTGGCATGCAGCGGACCTTTCTGCACCTCCTGCACAAAGCCGCCCAAGAGGTCGGAGGCGTAGTGGAAGGTGTCCAGGTTCGGCAGCAGGGTCTCGGAGCTGGTTTCGCCTTTCCACAGCGCCATGTCGCGCGGCACGCGCTGGTAATCGGCAGGCAGGTCGTAGGGCGGGTGGTTGGTGCTGGTCAGCACGAACACGAACAGCGGCTTGGAGTCCGGCTTCTGCGCTGCCATGCGCTTGCTCAAATACTTGAACACGTAGCTGTCCCATACCCCCCAGATACCCAGGAAGGCCTCGGGGTAGTCCACCTTGAGGTTGTTGGCGTCGATGACCTCGTCAAAGCCCTGCACCGCCAGCACGCGGTTGAGGTCGCGCCAGCCCGAGCGCGCCGAGGTCACGAACAGGGTGTGGTAACCGGCATCGCGCGCGATCTTGGCAATCGACCAGGGAATCGGCTTGCGCCCGATGTCGCCCAGGGTCAGCGGCGTGATGGGCGAGGAAAACAGGATGGCTTCGAGCGAGGGGTGGGTCCCGGGCTGGGCCGAGTCGAAGTTGCGGAAGTGGCAAGCCTTGTCCATGGTCGGCGCCAGGCGCCCCAGCACGTCGAACTTCGGACTCTGGTACAGCAACGGCTCGGCGCTCCACGACTCCATGAGGAAGAACAGCAGGTTCTTATTCTGCGAACTGGCGGGCAAGGGCGCGGGCGTACGCAAGGCCGCCAGCACCTCGGCCTCGCTGCCGTGGGGCCAGCCCAGCACCTGGGCCGCGGCCTGCGGGCTGTCGAAACCCATGGCTTTCAGGCCGGCCAGCGGGTCGGTAAAGTTCTGCGACTGGCCGCGGCTGTCCCAGGCGTACTTGAGTGCGATGATGCCGTTGGGCACCATGTCATTGAGGAACTGCGAGGCGGTCACCGTGAGGTGTTGGCGCTGCAGCGCCATCTCGCGGATCGTGCCCTTGCCGGCGAAGATGAGGGCAAAGAACACCAGCACCAGCGCCACCAGGCGTATCGCCCAATGGCGCGACTGCAGCAGCACATCGGGCTGGATGCGTGCCAGCAGCCAGCGGTGCAACGCCACCGTGCCCACACTCAGCCCCACGGCCAGCAACAGGGTCCAGAGGACAGGAAAGTCGTGCCAGATGGTCTGGAGTACGGCGGCGGTGTCGTCTTCGACGATGCCGAACACCAGCGAATCGATGGGTGTCTTGTAGAAACCGAAATAGTGCAGGTTGACCAGCGAGGCCATCACGAACGCGAAGGCCAGCACCTGCGCGATGCGGGTGTGCACCCGCCCCGAGACCCAGGGCAGCACCAGCAGCAGCAGAAAGCCGGCAATGGCGCTGACTTTGAGGTCAAAGCGCACCCCCTGCACCAGGGCCGCCGCCACATCGCCACTGGCCGCCTGGTAGCCCGCAGGCCAGAAATAGGCCAGCTGCCCCCAACGGATCAGGGACAGCGCCACCACCAGCGGCAAGGCCAGTACCCAGGCCCTGAACAGGCCGCGCAACAAGGCGCCAAGAAACGAGGACAGGTGTCGGGGTACGGCGTGCAGCATTACATGGTTTCGGCGAACAACTCTCGACCGATGAGCATACGGCGAATTTCGCTGGTTCCCGCCCCGATTTCGTAGAGTTTGGCGTCGCGCCACAGGCGGCCCAGCGGGTATTCGTTGATGTAGCCATTGCCGCCGAAGATCTGCACGCCCTCGCCGGCCATCCAAGTGGCTTTCTCGGCGGTCCACAGGATGACGGAGGCGCAGTCCTTGCGCACCTGGCGCACGTGCTCGGCGCCCAGCAGGTCCAGATTCTTGGCCACGGTGTAGGCAAAGGCGCGGCCAGCCTGCAGCACGGTGTACATGTCAGCAACCTTGCCCTGGATCAACTGGAACTCGCCGATGCTCTGGCCGAACTGCTTGCGGTCGTGGATGTAGGGGATGACGTTGTCCATCACCGCCTGCATGATGCCCAGGGGCCCACCGGTGAGCACGGCACGCTCATAGTCCAGGCCGCTCATCAGCACCTTGGCGCCGTTGTTCACACCGCCCAGCACGTTCTCCATCGGCACTTCCACGTTCTGGAACACCAGCTCGCCGGTGTGGCTGCCACGCATGCCCAGCTTGTCGAGCTTCTGCGCAATGGAGAAGCCCTTCATGCCCTTTTCGATCAGGAAGGCCGTGACGCCGCGCGCACCCAGTTCGGGTTCGCTCTTGGCGTAGACGACCAGGGTGTCGGCGTCGGGGCCGTTGGTGATCCACATCTTGGAGCCGTTGAGCAGGTAGTAGCCGCCCTTGTCTTCGGCACGCAGCTTCATGGACAGCACGTCGGAGCCGGCACCGGGCTCGCTCATGGCCAATGCGCCCACGTGTTCGCCGCTGATCAGCTTGGGCAGGTACTTCTTGCGCTGGGCGTCGTTGCCGTTGCGCTTGATCTGGTTCACGCACAGGTTGGAATGCGCGCCATAGCTCAGGCCGACCGAGGCCGAGGCGCGCGAGATTTCTTCCATGGCAATCATGTGGGCCAGGTAGCCCATGTTGGCGCCGCCATATTCCTCGCCCACGGTGATGCCCAGCACACCTAGGTCGCCCATCTTGCGCCACAGGTCCATGGGGAACTGGTCGTTCTTGTCGATCTCGGCCGCACGCGGGGCGATTTCGGCCTGCGCGAATTCGCGCACGGCGTCGCGCAAGGCGTCAATGTCTTCACCGAGTTGGTAGTTCAGTCCGGGCAGATTGCTCATGGGTGTCTCCTTGAATGGGTGTAAGGGAAAAATCAATAGGTTTTGGGTACCGGAACCAGGGTCTGCTGCATCACAGCGCAGGGACTGTTGGTGCCGTCAGGCGCCACATGCACGACCTCGGCCGTGGTCACGATCAGGCGCCGTCCGCTTTTCAGCACGCGCCCGGTGGCGCGAAGCTCGCCAGCCTGGAAGGCGGCGAGGAAGTTGATCTTGTATTCGGCGGTGGTCACTTCCATACCCTCGGCAGCCACCGTGAGACCGGCGTAGCCACCGGCAATGTCGGCCAGCGCGCCCATGGCGCCGCCGTGGAATCCGTCCTGCTGCTGCGACACCTTGTCGGAATAGGGCAAGGCCAGCTCCACCAGCCCCGGTTCCACGCGCAACAGGCGTGCTTCGAGGTGGCGCATCATGCCTTGGCGGTCCAGACTGTCCTGCACGCGCTGCCACAGTGCGGTAGGGGCGCTCATACGCTGGCACTCCGCTTGGTTTTGCCTGCCGGTGCCGCATCGGCTTTGGCCAGCAAGGCGCGGGCTTCCTTTTGGTGGACCTTGATCTCGTCCAGGTTGGCTTGCAGGTCGGCCATTTGCTCTTCCAACTGCTTGCGGTGGGCGGCCAGCACGTCGAGGAACTTGGTCAGCTGCGGGCCGGTGTCGCGCGGACTGTCGTACATGTCGATGATTTCCTTGGCTTCGGTCAGGCTCAGCCCCAGACGCTTGGCGCGCAGCGTGAGCTTGAGGCGCGTGCGGTCGCGGTGGCTGTAGACCCGGCTGCGTCCGCCAGGGCCGCTGCGCTGCGGTTGCAGCAGACCCAGGTCCTCGTAGAAACGGATGGCGCGGGTGGTGAGATCAAACTCACGGGCCAGATCGCTGATGGTGAAGGTGGTGCTCATGCTTGCCTGATGCCAATGGGACAGTGGAAATGGCAGTACCCCCGTACAATGCCGCGCAATGAATTGACGTTTACGTAAACGTCAATTATGTCGCAAAACACCGCACCATGAACGAACTCGAATCCCGCCTGCATTACCCGCTGGCCGACACCCTGCCCGCCGCGGGCGAATGCCTGGAGGTGGCACCCGGCGTGCTGTGGCTGCGCATGCCCCTGCCCTTTGCGCTCAACCACATCAATCTGTGGCTGCTGCGCGACCACCAGGAACGCGAAGGGCGCACGGTCGAAGGCTGGACCGTGGTCGACACCGGCATCCACAGCGCGGAGACCATGGCCCTGTGGGAGCAGGTGTTTGCCACCCAGCTGCAGGGGTTGCCGATTTTGCGCGTGCTGGTCACCCACATGCACCCCGACCACGTTGGCCTGGCCGACTGGCTGTGCCAGCGTTGGAACGCAGCTCTGTGGATCAGCGCCACCGACTACTACGTGGCCCGGTTAGGGGTGATGGGGCCAACAGCCTTTGGTGGCGAGCGCGCTGCGGCCTTCTTTGCCACTCACGGACTCAACAGCCCCGAGGCCGTTGCCCAGATCGAAGCGCGCACCAACTACTACCCCTCCATGGTGCCGGCCCTGCCGCTGCAGTACCGGCGCCTGATGGACGGCCAGGTGCTGCGCATCGGTACGCGCCAGTGGCGCTGCATTGCCGGCTACGGCCATGCGCCCGAGCACATGGCGCTGTCCTGCGACGAAGACCGGCTGCTGCTCGGTGGCGACATGATGCTGCCGCGCATTTCCACCAATGTGAGCGTGTTCGAGACCGAGCCCGAGGCCGATGCGCTCTCCCTGTTCCTCGACTCCATCGACCGCTTTGTGCCGCTGGATGCGCAGACCCTGACACTGCCTTCGCATGGCAAGCCCTTTGTCGGGTTGCATGAGCGTGTACGACAGCTACATGCGCACCATGCCGACCGGTTGGTCGAGGTGATGGCCGCGTGCCGCGCGCAGGCCTGCAGTGCACTCGATGTGTTGCCGGTGCTGTTTCCGCGCGCCATGGACATGCACCAGACCACTTTCGCCATGGGCGAGGCCGTGGCCCACCTGCACCGCTTGTGGTTCCAGGGCGCCTTGCAGCGCACGCGCGATGCCCAGGGGGTCTACCGCTTCAGCGCCGTCGATTAGGGGAATTCCGTCGCCAAACTCTGCGTGTCTAGGCGCGAAGCCGCAGACAGTGCACTAGTACGGCATGGCGAAGCAACAACGGCACGCAGGGTTTGGAGACGGAATCAGTCCCAGCGCGGACCGCTGTCTTCGCGCAAGGCTTTGCGCATGTCAGCATAGTCCGGCACCACCAAACGCACGGTGTCCCAGAAGCGCGGGCTGTGGTCCATGACGCGCAGGTGGCTCAGTTCGTGCGCCACCACGTAGTCGATGATGGGCTGGCGAAAATGGATCAGGCGCCAGTTCAGGCGGATTGCGCCGTCGCTGCGGGCGCTACCCCAGCGCGTACCCGCGGTGGTCAGGGTCAGCTTGGTCCAGCGCACGCCCAGGGGCTGGGCGAACCGGTCCAGGCACTCGGTGAAGTTGTCCCTGGCCTGGCGCATGAGCCAGGCCTGCACGGCGTCGCGCACCTGGCCTATATCGGCCAACTTGGGCAGGCCCAAACGCAACTCGGCCACCACGACATCGAGAGCCTCGTCCAGTGGCCGCAACTGCGCCGCGCCACTGTGGGTCGGGTCCAGTACCAGGCGGATGGACTGGCCCAGGTAGGGAATCAGCGCCTGGTCGGCCCACTGCAAGGCGTTTTGCTGCTGGCGCAATTCGCGGTCTTGCGAGGACGCCAGCTTACGCAATATCCAGTCGCCCTTGATCTGCAAGGCCGAGTCGACCTCGGCCATAGACACCCATTGCGGTGCGCGTACCACCAAGCCATCGGCCCCCACGGAAAACCCGATGGTGCGCCGACGCGCCTTCTGGAAAAGGTAGGCCACCTCCACCTGCTTGAGCTCCAGTTTGCGGTTGGCGCGCGGATGCAGGTAAGGGTTGACGGTGCGCGATTCACTGGCACCAGATATGGGAAAGACAGCATCATCCGCTATCTTTTCAGAATCATCCTGAACAGAATCCATGCGGGCTGATGGCCTAAACGGCTTGGATTTTGGGACTTTGGAGCGCGCCTTACCCGGAGCGACCAGTGCGTCCGGCAAGGCGGCCGTGGGCGCGATGGCGTCCTCAAAAAGATCGAGCGTGTAACGCAGCAAGGGGTGCACAGGCTTGGATGGTGAGTGCAGCAGGTCGGACCTATTCTGCACGATCCTGGTGTGACGCGTAGGCTTCGGGTTCCAGCCGCTGCATCTCGGTCTCGATCCAGGCCTCCACGTCGCGCATCAGGGCGCGCGGGTCGGCATCGGTCGAAGCCATTGGTGGACCAAAGGACACATCGACCACACCGGAGCACTTTTCCAACACCGGCCGTGGCCAGCATTTGCCGGCCGTAACAGCGATCGGCACCACCGGCACACCGGCCTCCACGGCCAGGCGTGTACCGGCCGTCTGGTAGGTGCCGCGCTGGCCGGGTGCCACACGGGTACCTTCGGGAAACATGATGACCCAGGTCCCCTGGGCCAGCAGCGCACTGCCTTGGCTGATGATGCTTTTCATGGACGCGGCACGCGACTCGCGGTCGATGTGGATCATCTGCAGGCGCGCCATGGACCAGCCGAAGAACGGGATGCGCAGCAGCTCGCGCTTGAAGACAAAGGCCAGCGGGTGCGCCACCAGGGTCGGCAGCAACAGCGTCTCCAGGGTCGACTGGTGCTTGCTCAACAGCACGGCACCCCCGTTACACGGCAGGTTTTCCAGGCCCTGCACCCGCACCCGGATGCCCAGTATCCAGCGGCAGCCGAACAGCACCACGCGAAACCAGCTCACCGCACACCACCAGACCGTGGTGCGCGGTGCAAACAGGGACACCAGCATGAGCGCCAGGGCCCAGGGCACCACGGTCACGCCCATCCAGACGTAGAACACCGCCGAGCGGACAGCAGCAGCCAGGGCCTTCATGCCGCTTCGCGCTCCAGCAGGTAGCGTGCAAAGGCGGCCAGGTCCTGGTGTACCTGAGTGCCCTCGGGGTAGCTATCGGGCAGCGGCCGGCCGCCCAGGCCAGCGGCCTTGCCGGTCAGCACCAGGTGCGGCTCACAGCCCACCAGCACCCCGGCCTGCAGGTCGCGGGCCGAATCACCGACGGTGGGCACGCCATTGAGGTCCATGCCAAAGCGTTCGCCGATCTGCTCGAACAAACCCGGTTCGGGCTTGCGGCAGCGGCATTTCTCTTCCGGGCCATGCGGGCAGTAGAAGATGGCGTCGACCTTGCCGCCCACGGCTGCGAGCATGGTGTGCATCTTGGCGTGCATGGCATTGAGCTGGGTCACGTCAAACAGGCCGCGCCCCAGACCCGACTGGTTGCTGGCCACCACCACGCGCCAGCCGGCATGGTTCAGGCGCGCAATGGCCTCCAGCGCGCCGGGCAACGGCTCCCATTCCTGGGGGGACTTGATGTACTCCAGACTGTCCTGGTTGATGGTTCCGTCACGGTCGAGGATGCACAGCTTCATGGGGTGGCCTGTGGTTGTGGGTGGGTCAGGCCAGGCGCGACAAGTCGGCCACGCGGTTCATGGCGGCATGCAGGGTCGCCAGCAGACCCAGGCGGTTGGCCTTGAGCGCGGGGTCGTCGGCATTGACCATGACGTCTTCAAAGAAAGCGTCGACCGGCGCCTTGAGCGCTGCCAGTGCTTGCAGATTGAGCGTGTAATTGCCCGCAGCCCAGGCAGAATCTGCGGAAGGCGCTACATTTTTCAGAGCATCAGCAAGCGCCTTTTCGGCCGACTCTTGCAGCAGTGCACCGTCCACCTTGGCCTCTACTTCGCCCTCGACCTTCTTCAGGATATTGCTCACACGCTTGTTGGCGGCCGCCAGGGCGGGAGCTTCGGGCAAGGCCGCAAAGGCGCGCACGGCGGCCAGGCGCTTGGTGACATCGCCCAGGCGCTGCGGTTTGAGTGCCAGCACGGCATCCACTTCCTGGGCGCTGTAGCCTTGTTCACGCAGGGTGCCAGACAAGCGGTCAAAGACAAATCCTTCGACTTTGCCGGGAGTGTCTAAATCGAAATAGCTCACGGAGTTTGCAGCTGCTCCACTTGGGCGCAACTCATTTGCAATGGCCGTTGATTCGAAGCTCTGGAATGCTAATTTGAGCAGACCATTGAGTTCAATATTCAACTCTTGGGACTGCTCAGTTAGCATGCGGATCACGCCCAGGGCGTGGCGGCGCAAGGCGAACGGATCCTTGTCACCAGTTGGCAAGTTGCCAATGCCGAACATGCCCACCAGGGTTTCGAGCTTGTCGGCCAGAGCCACCACCAGGCCCGCACGGTTGCGCGGCAGGGTGTCGCCGGCAAAGCGTGGCTTGTAGTGGTCTTCAATGGCCTGGGCCACGGTCTCGCCCAAACCGTCGTTGAGCGCATAGTAGCCGCCCATGATGCCTTGCAGCTCAGGGAACTCGCCCACCATGTCGGTCACCAGGTCGGTCTTGGCAAGCTGTGCGGCCAGATCGGCCTGCTGCACCAGCGTGGCATCGCCAAGCTGTGCGGCGATGGCCTTGGCAATGGCCCGCACACGTTCGACGCGCTCACCCTGGGTACCGAGCTTGTTGTGGTACACGACCTTGCCCAGACTGTCCACGCGGGAAGCGAGCGTCTTTTTACGGTCCTGGTCGAAGAAGAACTTGGCATCGGCCAGGCGCGGACGGACCACGCGCTCGTTGCCACCGATGACGAAGCTCGCGTCTTCGGGCTGGATGTTGGACACCACCAAGAATTTGTTGGTGAGCTTGCCCGCAGCATCGAGCAGCGGGAAGTATTTCTGGTTGGCCTTCATGGTGAGGATGAGGCATTCCTGCGGCACTTCGAGAAACTGCGGCTCGAATTCACAGACCAGAACATTGGGGCGCTCGACCAGTGCCGTGACCTCGTCCAGCAAGGCTTCATCTTCAATGGGCTTGCACCCGCCGCCAACCTTGGCGGCAGCTGCTTCGAGCTGGCGCGCAATTTCAGCGCGGCGCTCGGCAAAGCTGGCGATGACGGCGCCGTCACGCAGCAGTGTTGCTGCGTAGCTGTCGGCGTCTTGGAGCACGACCGGGGACACAGCCGCCTCAAAGCGGTGCCCTTGCGTGCTGTTGGCAGCCTGCAAGCCCAGCGCCTGCACCGGCACCACCTCGGCGCCATGCAGGGCCACCAAACCGTGCGCGGGGCGCACGAAGCTCACGCTGCTCCAACCCGGCAGTTCGCAACCGCTTTCGAGCTGGTAGCTCATGACCTTCGGAATGGGCAGCTTGGCAATGCTGTCGCCGAGCGCCTTTTGCAGGCCTTCCAGCAACGTGGCGCCTTTGACGGTGCTTTCAAAGAACAGGGCCTCGGCCTTTCCATCGGGCGCACGCTTGAGGCTGGCCACGGCGGATGCATCACCACCCAAGGCCTGCAATTTCTTTAGCAGAGCAGGGGTGGCGTTGCCGGCAGCGTCCAGGCCCACGGCCACGGGCATCAATTTTTGCGATACGGCCTTGTCCGCAGCCTGGGCAGCCACCGCAGTGACATGCACGGCCAGGCGGCGCGGTGACGCAAAGGGCGTTACGACCGCATCGGCCCCAGCCAGGCCCTGTGCCTTGAGCGCGTCCGCCAGCACCGTGGCAAAGGCCTCGCCCAGCCTCTTCAGGGCTTTGGGGGGCAATTCTTCTACAAACAGTTCGACCAGAAGGTTTTTCGTTGTCATGTCCATACTCTCCGGGCTTACGCAGCCTTCTTCGTCATCTGGTCCACCCAGGCGCGCGGCGCCATGGGGAAGCCCAGGCGCTCGCGGCTTTCAAAATAGCTCTGTGCCACGCTGCGCGCCAGGTTGCGGATGCGGCCGATGTAGGCAGCACGCTCGGTCACGCTGATGGCGCCACGGGCGTCGAGCAGGTTGAAGCTGTGTGCGCACTTGAGCACCTGCTCGTACGCGGGCAGGGCCAGTTGCTGTTCCATCAGGTATTTGGCCTGCTTTTCATGCGCGTTGAAGGCCGTGAACAGGAAGTTGGCGTCGCTGTGCTCGAAGTTGTAGGTGGACTGTTCCACCTCGTTCTGGTGGTAGACGTCGCCGTACTTGAGGGTGTCGGTCCATTGCAGGTTGTAGACGTTGTCCACCCCTTGCAGGTACATGGCCAGACGCTCCAGGCCGTAGGTGATCTCTCCAGTGATGGGCTTGCAGTCAATACCGCCGACCTGCTGGAAGTAGGTGAACTGCGTGACTTCCATGCCGTTGAGCCAGACTTCCCAGCCCAGGCCCCAGGCGCCCAGCGTGGGGTTTTCCCAGTCGTCCTCGACGAAGCGGATGTCGTTTTTCTTCAGATCAAAGCCCAGGGCCTCCAGACTGCCCAGGTACAGCTCCAGGATGTTGCTCGGAGCCGGCTTCAGCACCACCTGGTACTGGTAGTAGTGCTGCAGGCGGTTCGGGTTCTCGCCATAGCGGCCGTCCTTGGGGCGACGACTGGGCTGCACATAGGCGGCCTTCCAGGGCTCGGGGCCAATTGCTCTCAAAAATGTAGCGGTATGCGATGTGCCGGCGCCGACCTCCATGTCGTAGGGCTGCAAAAGGGCACAGCCTTGGGCGTCCCAATATTCCTGGAGGCGGAGAATGATTTGCTGAAAAGTGAGCATAAGCTTCCTGCTGGCGAACCAACGGTAATTCGATGGAGCGGGGCTAGGGCGCGTTGGGGGTACCCCCACGCGCATGACCAAACCTTGTATTTTACGTTTGTGCCGCCTCGGCTGCGTTCGCGGACTTGCGCACGCGCAACAAGTAGCTGGTGAACACCAGCACCAAGCCGAGCATCCACAGTGGCCACAGCCCCCAGCGCGCGCACCAGCGTGCAAAAGGTGTCAAACCTTCACGCCCCTGTACCGTGGCATGCAGTACTCCTCGTGTCAGCGGCTCCAGTACGGCCGTGGTGCGGCCCTGCGGGTCGAGTACAGCTGTAACTCCGCTGTTGGACACCCGTAAAACGGGCCGTTCGAACTCCAGTGAGCGCATTTGCGAAATGTGCAAATGCTGGTACATCGCCGTGGTGTCACCAAACCAGGCCAGATTGCTGAAGTTGGCAAAGATGGTGGGGCTGCTGGCCTCGGTTAGAAAACGCACGGCCAGCTCTTCCGGGAACAAATCCTCAAAGCAGATGCTGGGCGACACCCTCGCGCCGTGCACGGGCAAGCTGCTCTGCTGCAATGCCCCGCGATTGAAGTCCCCCAGCGGAATATTCATCAAACGCACAAACCACTTGAAAAGGGGTGGAATGAACTCACCAAAAGGCACGAGGTGGTGCTTGTCATAGCGGTAGTCCAAGCGCTCCGGTAGCCCCTCAAGCGCAATGACGGAGTTGGTATAGCCTTCGCTGTAACTTCCCAATGGGATGCCCACCAGCTTGACCGTCCGCTGTGCAGCTGCCGGGGCATTCACGCTCTCCCAGTAGCCATCGGGCAATTGTTGCGGCAGCAGGGGGATGGCCGTTTCTGGTGCCAGCACCAAGTCGCTTTGGGCCGCATGCAGCTGCTCACCGTACCACGACAAGGCCATGGCCACACCGGTCGTGCTTTCAAACTTCTCGTCCTGGGCAATATTTCCCTGCAGCAGAGTCACCGTCAACGGTGCTCCTGGCTGTGTGAATGTTCCCGGTGTCACGAACCACCAGACCGCTGCCAGCATGCCTACTGCTGTAGCGCTTTGCCCCCAGCACTTGCGCAGCAGGGAGTGGGCCACTACAGCAGCCCACAGCGCACTCACGAATCCGATGCCATAAACACCCAGCCAGGGAGCCAACCCTGCCAAGGGGCCTTCGTTGTGCGCATAGCCCGCGGCGCCCCACCCAAAACCTGTCACCCACTGTCCGCGCGCCAACTCCGCCAACAACCATGTCGCTGCAAAAAGCAGCGAGCGCCAAGCCCCCCCCACACGGCGCAAGTGGGCGTAGAGCATGGCTGCCGCCGCACCGTACAGTGAAAGTGCCATGGCCAAGACCAGCACCGCAGCCCCCGCCAACAACCACGGCATGCCACCGTAGGTCTCCATGGCAATGTACAACCAGTACAAACTGGTGCTGAGCATGCTTGCATGGAACGCAAGACCCACGCTCCCTGCCTGCTTTGTTGACTGCGTTTTCTCTATGGCGATCACGTAGGCGACCAGTGAAGTGGCCTGTAGCCACCAAAGACTCTGTCCACGGAGAAAGAAGGCTTCCCATGGCCATGCCAGACTGGCAGTCTGCACCATGCCGGCAAGGGCAGCCAGCGCAATTTGCCAGCGCGAGGATCGAGCGTCCACCTGGACTATAGCTGTTGATCGGCCAAGGTGGCTGGCTCCACCCGGAACCAGCGCACAGCCCCACCTTTGGTGTGCAGAACCGTGAAACGCAGTCCCGCCATGACATGGCTTTCACCGCGCTTGGGCACATGCCCCATCTCATGGGCAATAAGTCCACCGATCGTGTCGAAACTATTGCCTTCGCTCGACGACTGTATGTCACTGTCGAACGCTTCATTCAGGCGCTCGATATCTAAGTCTCCGCTGACACGGTATGTTTGATCACTCAGCCCAAAGATGTCGCCCTCATCGTCGGCAATGTCGAACTCATCCTCGATTTCGCCAACGATCTGCTCTAACACATCTTCAATCGTGATTAAGCCCGCCACGCGCCCGAATTCGTCCACCACTATGGCCAGATGATTTCTGTTGCCCTTGAAATCACGCAACAAATCGTTCAAGCCCTTGGACTCAGGTACAAACACTGCGGGGCGCAGCAGGGCACGGATATTGAGTTCAGGCGCCCTTTGCAGCTTGAGCAAATCCTTCGCCAGCAGGATGCCAATGATGTTGTCCCGAGTCCCTTCGTACACCGG
The DNA here is from genome assembly GCA_008015235.1 of Rhodoferax sp. GTDB lineage: Bacteria > Pseudomonadota > Gammaproteobacteria > Burkholderiales > Burkholderiaceae_C > Allorhodoferax. The sequence goes on from SSFF01000012.1 coordinate 131,576, forward strand.
AAAACGCGAGTGCGCCGTGTCGATCACACTGTGCAGCAAAGTATCGTAGGGGGCCTGGATGTCAACCATGTCCATCCGTGAAACAGGCAGCATGACATCGCCTGCAGTCATGTCCGACATGCGTATCACGCCTTCCAGCATCTCGCGCGAGTCGGCTCCAATGATGCGGTTTTCCTGTGCCTCGGCGAGCGTTTCAATCAACTCGTCTTTGGAGTCGGGGCCGGGGTGGATGAACTCTGCAATCTTCCGCAAAAGTGAGCGGCGATCTTCGCGTTCAGTGGTACGTGGTACGTGGTTATCAGACACTGGGTATGGGCGATTCGCCCGTTGCAGACAATAGCTTAGGATACCCCAAGAATGCGCCGGGGATGTCTCAGGCTGCGTTTGGCATGCCGTCAGTCATCCACGGAGGCTTCCGATGCACGATCAACTTGCAGGCTTTTCAACCAGGTCCCAAATTGGTGCGCTTGCCGTTTGATCGCATAGTCTGCCTGTGCAATCTGTTCATCCAAAATTTCTGTCAACTGCGATTCCCAGTTGGCGTGCGGCAATCGCAAGTGCGCCTGGGACTCCGCGCCATCGCGCACCAAAACCGCCCCGGCATTTTTCGCAATCGTCAACATGGCTTCATTTTCTGTGAGCGCATGAATGAACATGGCGTCAATGCCATCGTTGCTGGCATGAAGCGCTGCACGCTCAAACAAGCGTGCGCCGTAGCCGCGACCACGTGCATGGTGGGCCACCGAAACGCCGAACTCTGCACAACGCTCAAACTCAACTTCGACAGGATACGCCAGATGTGCCAAGGCGATCAATGCCAGTTTGCGGTTGTAAATGCCAAAGACTTCATCACGCACGAAATCCAAACCCGCAACGTAGCGCTGAATCTGCGCGTCTTTTGCAGCGTAGCCAAAACGCAAGTAGCGGTCTCGCGCATTCAATCCCAAGAGATGCTCTTCGATACGTGGACGGTGGTTTTCCGCCAATGAACGTATGGGAACCAACAGCTGTGCTGCTCGTGCATTTTTGTGCCTTGTGTGCTCCGAAGAGTCATTGGTCAAAGGCATACCGGGTACGGCATCAGCCTGCGGCACACTGATGTCTGTTGATTTGTTCATACGAGGCAATATAAGGGTTTACCCTTAATTAACCAAGTCTGTTTTTAGACTTGCTGCTCAAGTGAGCAGCATTTATTGGACAAAAAAAAACGCCCCAGCGTTTGCTGAGGCGTTTTTGGCATAAATAGCCTGACGATGTCCTACTTTCGCACGGGAACCCGCACTATCATTGGCGCTGAAGCGTTTCACTGTCCTGTTCGGGATGGGAAGGAGTGGTACCGCCTCGCTATGGTCGTCAGGCATAACTTGTTGTCCACATGGCTGGGCCAAGTGAACCAATTTATAGAGCTAATCAGCTTGTCTTTACGACGCTGTTCATTGCTGAACAGTCATTTGAATGCGTCAACTTGGCATAACTATTCTTTGAAGCACCGATGTAAATCAAAGTTATAGGGTCAAGCCGCACGAGCAATTAGTACAGGTTAGCTTAACGCATTACTACGCTTCCACACCCTGCCTATCAACGTCCTGGTCTTGAACGACTCTTTAGGGGGCTCAAGGCCCCGGCAGATCTCATCTTGAAACGAGTTTCCCGCTTAGATGCTTTCAGCGGTTATCTCTTCCACACATAGCTACTCGGCAATGCCACTGGCGTGACAACCGATACACCAGAGGTGTGTCCACTCCGGTCCTCTCGTACTAGGAGCAGGCTTCCTCAAATCTGCAGCGCCCACGGAAGATAGGGACCAAACTGTCTCACGACGTTTTAAACCCAGCTCACGTACCTCTTTAAATGGCGAACAGCCATACCCTTGGGACCGGCTACAGCCCCAGGATGAGATGAGCCGACATCGAGGTGCCAAACACCGCCGTCGATATGAACTCTTGGGCGGTATCAGCCTGTTATCCCCAGAGTACC
>SSFF01000043.1 GCA_008015235.1 Rhodoferax sp.
CTGAACACCCATCCACGCTTGTGACGAGATTGATCGACCATCATGGCCAATAGGGTCACCCCACACCGACTGTCGCCGATAACTCTTCCGGCTCATTTGCAGCCGCTTGTAGCGTGTGGCGCTTCGGTGACGCAGATTCCATGTCGGCACGGGACATCGACGATCCCACACCAGATGCCGGATATACGACTGCAGGCGCTTCCCCAACAGCCAAACTATCGATCAGCCTCTTGCCGTTGGGGGGGAGTCCATATAAGGGGTTAGGCATGACCCTCATGCATGCGTCGAGTTTAGGCTGACAGGTGGGCAACGGACATCCCCCAAATGGGTGATTCAACGTCCACTTTCAGCTCAGAAATTGGATGTCAGCTTCTGGCCCATGTCGGCCTCTCATACTGGCCTTAGCGCCGAATCAGTCGACACATTCATCGATGTTTTTGCTTGCCGCAGAAGCCAAAACGCCAACAAAAAAGCCTGCAACCCTTTCCAGGTTCGCAGGCTTTTTGCTATTTACTTTATAGCTATATCCGCATATTTCATGCGGGCTAGCGCCAGATTTAATGGGTAATCAGGCTTCCACCACGGAAACGGCGGAGTTGGACACGCCGCAGTCCACGTAGGAAATCTGGCCGGTCACGCCCGAAGACAAGTCGCTGAGCAGGAAGGCGGCGACGTTGCCCACTTCTTCGATGGTCACGTTGCGGCGCAGGGGCGAAGCACCGGCCGAAATCGCCAACAGCTTGCCGAAGTCCTTGATGCCGCTGGCGGCCAGGGTCTTGATGGCGCCGGCGCTGATGCCGTTGGCGCGAATGCCTTTTTCACCCACGGCTTCGGCCAAATAGCGCACCGAGGCTTCGAGCGAGGCCTTGGCCAGGCCCATGGTGTTGTAGCTGGGCACCACGCGCACGGCACCCAGATAGCTCAGGGTCAGCAGCGAAGCGGTAGGGCTCAGGTAGGGCAGGGCGGCCTTGGCCATGCCGGGGAAGCTGTAGGCGCTGATGTCGTGGGCAATGCGGTAGTTTTCGCGCGTGAGCCCGTCGAGGAAGTTGCCGGAGATGGATTCACGCGGGGCGAAGCCGATGCTGTGCACGAAGCCGTCGAACTGGGGCCAGTGCTTGGCCAGGTCGGTGAACATCTGGTCGATCTGGGCGTCGTCGCCGACATCGCAGTCAAAAACCAACGTGGAGCCGAACTCGGCGGCAAATTCGGTGATGCGATCCTTGAAGCGCTCGCCCACATAGCTGAACGCCAGTTCAGCACCTTGTTCGTGGCAGGCCTTGGCAATTCCGTAAGCGATGGAGCGGTTGGAAAGTACGCCGGTGATCAGAAACTTCTTGCCAGTCAAAAAACCCATGGTGTCCTCATTCAAATACTTGACCTAAGGCAGAATTATCGCATGCGTTGCCTCCTGCTTTTCTTCCCCCTGCTGTCGGCCCTGCCGGCCTGGGCCGCGCATGGTTATGCCCTCTGGGGCGATCTGAAGTACGGCGCGCAGTTTGCGCAGTTCGATTACGTCAACGCAGCAGCACCCAAGGGTGGTGAGCTGCGACTGGTGAGCAACCAGCGTGTGTCCACCTACGACAAGTTCAACCCCTTCACCATCAAGGGCTCGGCGCCGGCCTATCTATCGGCCCTGCTGTTCGATTCGCTACTGGCCGGCTCCAGCGATGAAACCGCTTCGGCCTACGGGCTGCTGGCGCAGGACGTGCGCGTGGCCAATGATGGACTGAGCGCTGAGTTCAGCTTGCGCCCCGAGGCCCGTTTCCACAATGGCGACCCGGTGCTGGCACTGGACGTGAAGCACAGCTTTGACACCCTCAACGGCCCCCATGTGTCGCCCGGCTACCGCACCGCACTTGAAGACGTGGCCGGGGTCGATGTGCTCGATGCGCGCACGGTGCGCTACCGCTTCAAGAAGCCCAACCGCGAACTCCCGCTCACGGTGGGTGGCCTGCCGGTGTTCAGCCACCGCTGGGGTGAGGAGGGCGGAAAGGCCAAGCCTTTCAACGAGGTGGTGATGGACATGCCCATTGGCAGCGGCCCCTACCGCATCGGCCCCACGCGCTTCGGTAAAGACATCACCTACGTGCGCGACACCGGTTACTGGGCCAAGGATTTGCCGGTGCGCAGGGGACAGTTCAATTTCGACCGCATCACGGTCAAGATCTACAAGGACAACACGGCGCGGCTCGAAGCCCTGAAGGCGGGCGAGTTCGACCTGATGCGCTTCTTCTCGGCCGGCGACTGGGCACGCCGCGTGACGGGGCGCAAGTTCAACACCGGCGAGCTGGTAAAGGCCGAGTTTGCCCACCGCTTGCCCAGCGGCTTCCAAAGCTACGTGCTCAACACCCGCCGCCCGCTGCTGCAGGACGTGCGCGTGCGCCAGGCCTTGGGGTTGGCGCTCGACTTCGAGTGGATGAACCGCCAGCTGTTCTACAACGCCTATGCGCGGGTGCAGGGCATCTTCGGCAACACCGACTGCCAGGCACAGGACACGCCCGATGCCGCCGAGCAGGCCCTGCTGGCGCCCTACAAGGCACAGTTGTCCGCAGCGACGTTTGGTCCCATGGCCACGCCGCCACGCACCGACGGCGACAGCAGCCTGCGCGCCAACCTGCGCCAGGCCCAGGCCTTGCTCAAAGAAGCGGGCTGGGAATACCGCGACGGTGCGCTGCGCAACGCCCAGGGTGACAAATTGCGCCTGGAATACCTGGACAGCAACGAAGCCGGTGCCCGCGTGGTCACCCCCTGGGTGCGCAACCTCGAAAAGATAGGGGTGGAGCTGGTGTTTCGCCCGGTGGACTTTGCGCTGTACCAGCAGCGCCTGCAGAGATTTGAATTCGACATCACCAGCCTGGCCTACCAGGGCTCGCACAACCCGGGCGCCGAGTTGGCCGACCTGTTCGGCGTCAAGGCGGCCAGCCAGGAAGACTCGGGCAACCACAGCGGCATTCGCAGTGCGGCGGTGGACGCGCTGGTGGCGCGCATCGTGGGTGCGAAGACCAAGGCCGAATTGGTGCCTGCCTGCCGCGCGCTGGATCGTGTCATCACCCATAGCCACATCCTCGTGCCGCAGTGGTCCGCCCCCACGCACCGCGTGGCCTACAACGCCTGGCGAATGGAGCGCCCGCAGGCCATGCCGCCCTATGCCCAGGCCGAGGGCTGGGCCATGGAAACCTGGTGGGCCAAGCCAGAAATGAAAAAACCGTAAGCCATGTTCTGGTACATCCTTAAACGCCTGCTGCTCATGGTGCCCACGCTGTTCGGCGTGCTGCTTCTGACCTTTGTCGTCATCCAGTTCGTGCCCGGCGGGCCGGTGGAGCAGTACCTGGCCGAGGCACGTGCAGGCACCGGCGGGGGCGACACCGGTGCCCTGGCCTACCGGGGCGCCCAGGGCGTAGACCCGAAACGTTTGGAGCAGGCCAAGGCGCTGTACGGTTTTGACAAGCCCGCCTCCGAACGTTTCTGGCAGATGCTGGGGCAGTTCGCCAGGTTTGATCTGGGCAAGAGCTTTTTCCACAACCGCGACGTGGCCGGGCTTATCTGGGAAAAGCTGCCGGTGTCCATGAGCCTGGGGCTGTGGACTTTCTTTATTAGCTACCTGGTGGCGGTGCCGCTGGGAGTGGCCAAGGCGGTGCGCGCGGGCAGCCGCTTTGACCTGGTGACCACCGGACTGGTGATGCTGGGCTATGCCATACCCGGCTTTGTGCTGGGTGTGGCGCTGCTGGTCATTTTCGGCGGGCAGCTGCAGTGGTTTCCGCTGCGGGGCTTGACCTCGGCCAACTGGGATGAACTCTCGTGGGGCGCGCGGGTGGTGGACTACCTGTGGCACATCACGCTGCCGGTCACGAGCATGGTGCTGGGCAGCTTTGCCGTGACTAGCATGCTGACCAAGAATGCCTTTCTGGAAGAAATTCGCAAGCAGTATGTGCTCACGGCCCGCGCCAAAGGCTTGAGTGAGCGCCGGGTGCTGTGGAGTCACGTGATGCGCAATGCGCTCATTCCCATCGTCACCGGTTTTCCGGCGGCCTTCATCGGTGCCTTCTTCACCGGTTCCCTGCTCATCGAAACCCTGTTCTCGCTCGACGGCATGGGCCTGCTGGGCTTCGAGAGCGTGATCCGGCGCGACTACCCCGTGGTCATGGGCACGCTGTACCTGTTTACCTTGATTGGCCTCGTCACCAAGCTGGTGTCGGACCTCTGTTACGCCTGGGTGGACCCCCGTGTCAAATTTGAATAACGCAGCACCCGCCCGAGCCCAAAGCCCCGCGCAGCGGGCATGGGCGCGTTTCCGCAAGAACCGCCTCGGCCTTTGGAGCCTGTGGATCTTCTGCGCCATGGTGCTGCTGAGCCTGGGTGCCGAGCTGGTGTCCAACGACCGTCCGCTGGTGGTGCGCTACCAGGGCCAGTGGTATTGGCCGCTGACTACCGACTACGCCGAGACCACCTTCGGCGGCGATTTCGCCACGCCCACCGACTACCTGGATCCGTTCATCCAGCAGCAGCTCGGCAAAGACGGCAACTGGGCCCTGTTTGCGCCCAACCGTTATGGCGCCAAGACGCTCAACTACTTTGCTCCTAGCCCGAATCCGGCACCACCCTCCAGCGAAAACTGGTTGGGCACGGACGACCGCGGGCGCGACCTGCTGGCGCAGCTGATCTACGGCTTTCGGGTCAGCGTGCTCTTCGCCTTTGCGCTCACTTTCACGGGTGTGGTGCTGGGGGTCATCACCGGCGCCATCCAGGGCTATTTCGGCGGGCGCACCGACTTGCTGTTCCAGCGTTTCATAGAGATCTGGAGCTCCATGCCTGAGCTGTACCTGCTGATCATCTTCAGCGCCGTGCTGTCGCCCAGCGTCGGCCTGCTGCTGGTTCTCTTGAGTCTGTTTGGCTGGATGGGCCTGGGCGACTATGTGCGTGCCGAGTTCCTGCGCAACCGCCAACTCGACTACGTGCGCGCGGCCCGTGCCCTGGGGGTGTCGCACTGGCGCATCATCACGCGCCATTTGTTGCCCAATAGCCTGACACCGGTGGTGACCTTCCTGCCGTTTCGCATGAGCGGCGCCATCCTGGCATTGACTTCGCTCGACTTCCTGGGCCTGGGCGTGCCGCCCGGCACGCCCTCGCTGGGGGAACTGCTGTCGCAAGGCAAGGGCAGCATCGACGCCTGGTGGATTTCGCTCTCCACCTTCTTCGTACTGGCCATCACGCTGCTGCTGCTGACCCTGATGGGCGACGCACTGCGCGATGCGCTGGACCCGCGCAAGGCGGTGGACTGATGGCGCAGCCTGTGGACAAGCCCTTGCTTCAGGTGCGCGACCTGCGCATCGCCTTTGGTAGCCAGGAAGTGGTGCATGGCATTGGTTTTGATGTCCTGCCCGGCCAGCGACTTGCCCTGGTGGGCGAGTCGGGCTCGGGCAAGTCGCTCACGGCACTGAGTCTGCTGGGGCTGGCGCAGGGCGCGCGGGTGACAGGCGATGTGCGCTGGAGCGCAGACAGCAGTCGCAATTGGCTGGACAACACGCCTGCCCAGTGGCAGGCCGCACGCGGCTCCGACATCGCCATGGTGTTCCAGGAACCCATGACGGCGCTGAATCCGGTGTTCACCATCGGCCGCCAGATCACCGAGGTTTTAGAGAAAAAAATGGGTCTGGCCCGCACAGAATGTGTGCAGCATGCTATTAATTTGCTAGCAGAAGTGGGCATTCCCGAGCCTGAGCGGCGCTTGCAGGCCTACCCGCACCAGCTCTCGGGCGGGCAGCGCCAGCGCGCCATGATCGCCATGGCGCTGGCCTGCAAGCCCAAACTGCTGCTGGCCGACGAGCCGACCACGGCGCTGGATGTGAGCCTGCGCCTGCAGATTCTGGAGCTGCTGGCGCGCCTGCAGCAGGCCCATGGCATGGCCATCGTGCTTATCACCCACGACCTGCCCCTGGTACGGCGTTTTGCCCTCGACGTGGTGGTTCTGGACGCCGGGCAGGTGGTGGAGCAGGGGCCGGTGGCCCAGGTGCTGACCCAGCCGCGCCATGCTGTCACGCAAGCCCTGCTCGATGCCCGCCCGGTGCGTGATGTGGCGGCCGTGGCCGAAAACAGTGCGCCGTGTCTGGAGACCCGGCAATTGCGGGTGAATTACCCGGTGCCGCGTCCAGGCTGGCGCGGATGGTTTTCCAAAGGTGAGTTCGTGGCGGTGCAGGGCGCCGACCTGCAGTTGAAGAAAGGGCAGACCCTGGGCATCGTGGGCGAGTCGGGCTCAGGCAAGTCAACGCTGGCGTTGGCCTTGCTCAATCTGGTGGTTTTTCAGGGCGGCGTAGAGGTGGGCGGGCAGACCTGGAGCCATAGCGCCCGTGACCTGGCCCTGCGTAAACGCCTGCAGGTGGTGTTCCAGGACCCGTTTTCTTCCTTGTCGCCGCGCCTGACGGTGGGCGAGATTGTGGGCGAGGGGCTGGAGGTGCACTTTCCCAGCCTGCCGCGTGCCGAGCAGACCCAACGGGTGCTGGCGGCGCTGGAGCAGGTGGGGTTGGATTCGCAGCGCTTTCCCGGCCTGCTGGAGCGCTACCCGCACGAGTTTTCCGGGGGGCAGCGCCAGCGTATCGCCATTGCGCGCGCGCTGGTGGTGCAGCCCGAAATTCTGGTGCTGGACGAGCCGACCAGTGCACTCGACGCCAGCATGGCACGCCAGGTGCTGGTCTTGCTGCAGCAGTTGCAGCTCACCCAGGGCTTGAGCTATGTGTTGATTACCCACGATGTGGCCGTGGTGCAGGCCATGGCGCACACCGTGGCCGTCATGCGGGACGGAAAAATCCTCGAATCCGGGCCCTTGGAGCAGGTGTTTGGTGCGCCGCGCAGCGAATACACGCGCCAATTGCTCGATTGCGCACATTAAAACCCTTAAAAATCAACGTCTTTTACCAATTTTTGGGTACAATCCACAGCTTCACGACCAAACGGGCGGGTAATTACCGCCCGTTTTTTTTGGTCAAACGGTTTTAGGTGGAGTGGTAGACGTGGCCCTGCAAGACATTGTGGAACAGACGGTACGTGGTTTGGGATATGACCTGGTAGAGGTCAACCGGTCCGCGGGCGGTCTGCTGCGCATCACCATCGATCTGCCTTGGGAAAAGCCAGTCGAAGGCGCGCCAGCACAGCCCGAGCAGTTTGTGACGGTGGAAGACTGCGAGAAGGTCAACCGCCAGCTGCAGTTTGCGCTGGAGGTGGATGGCGTCGATTACAAGCGGTTGGAGATTTCTTCGCCCGGCATTGATCGCCCCTTGCGCCATGTGGCCGATTTCGAGCGCTTTGTCGGGCATGAGGTCGATATCACGCTGAAAGCGCCCATGGGTGCGGCGGCGGCGGGGCAGGTCAGTGCCAACCGCAAAAAGTTCCGTGGCACGTTAGAGCGCCTGGTGGATGCGGACGGCGTAGTCGGCTGGCAGATTGTCTGGAGTGACGAGCCGCCGCCCAAACCGGGTGTGCGGGTGAGCAAGAAGCGTGCGGCACCGGTGCTGCAGGCGCTGGGTTTTGCCTTGGATGAGTTGAAGGAGGCGCGTCTGGCGCCGGTGGTGAATTTCAAGGGACGCGCTGCCTGAGGTGGCGAATACGTTGCAAGTGTTTTCGAATAGTGAGTTCAGGAGATTGATGGCATGAATCGCGAATTGTTGATGCTGGTCGAGGCTATTTCACGCGAAAAGAGCGTGGAGTTGGACGTTGTGATGGGTGCTGTGGAAGCTGCGTTGGCGCAAGCGACCAAGAAGCTCTATCCGGGTGAGGTGGACATTCGCGTGGCCCTCAACCGGGACACTGGTCACTACGAGACTTTCCGCCGCTGGCATGTGGTGCCCGACGAAGCGGGTCTGCAGCTGCCTGACCAGGAAATTCTGCTGTTCGAAGCCAAGGAGCAGATTCCCGACATCGAGGTCGATGAGTACATCGAAGAACCGGTGGAGTCCGTGCCGATCGGTCGTATTGGCGCCATGGCGGCCAAGCAGGTCATCCTGCAAAAGATCCGTGACGCCGAGCGTGAAATGCTGCTCAACGACTTCATGTCGCGTGGCGAAAAGATTTTTGTTGGCACCGTCAAGCGCATGGACAAGGGTGATGTGATCGTCGAAAGCGGTCGCGTGGAAGGCCGTCTGCGCCGCTCGGAAATGATTCCGAAGGAAAACCTGCGCTCCGGCGACCGCGTCCGCGCCATGATCATGGAAGTGGACCTGACCCTGCGTGGCGCGCCCATCCTGTTGTCGCGCTCCGCCCCTGAGTTCATGGTCGAGCTGTTCCGCCAGGAAGTGCCGGAAATCGAGCAAGGCCTGCTGGAGATCAAGTCTTGCGCCCGTGACCCCGGTTCGCGCGCCAAGATTGCCGTGCTGTCGCACGACAAGCGCGTCGACCCCATCGGCACCTGCGTGGGTGTGCGTGGCAGCCGCGTGAATGCCGTGACCACCGAGTTGGCTGGTGAGCGTGTCGACATCGTGCTGTGGAGCGAAGACCCGGCCCAGTTCGTGATCGGTGCCTTGGCACCTGCCAATGTGTCGTCTATCGTGGTGGACGAGGAACGCCACGCCATGGACGTGGTAGTCGACGAAGAGAACCTGGCCATCGCCATTGGCCGCGGCGGACAGAATGTGCGCTTGGCGTCCGACCTGACTGGCTGGAAGATCAACATCATGGACGCCGCCGAGTCCGCTGCCAAAGCCGACTCCGAGGCCGGGCAGGTGCGCACCTTGTTCATGGAAAAGCTGGATGTGGACGAAGAAATCGCCGACCTGCTGATTGAGGAAGGCTTCACCAGTCTGGAGCAGGTGGCTTATGTGCCACTGGAAGAAATGCTGGAAATCGAAGCGCTCGACGAAGAGACGGTCCAGGAGCTGCGTTCGCGTGCCAAGAATGCTTTGCTGACGATGGAAATCGCCCGTGAAGAAAACGTGGAAGAGCTGTCCCTGGAGTTGGGCGACCTGGAGGGCATGACCCCCGAGATCGTGAGCAAGCTGGCCGACGCTGGCATCCACAACCGTGACGATTTGGCCGATTTGGCTGTCGACGAGTTGATCGACATCACTGGTCAAAGCGCAGACGACGCCAAGGCCATGATCTTGAAAGCGCGCGAACACTGGTTCGCAAGCGATGCGTCTTAAAGCGAGTCAGCCCCATGGCCTCCTAGTTTTTTCGCTGATCACGACGGGGGTGTGCCCCGTCGGATCACCACCAAAGGTTTCTAAAAGATATGTCTAGTACGACCGTTGCCGAGTTCGCTGTTGAGCTCAAAAAATCCACCGATACCCTGCTGGAGCAGTTGCGCTCCGCGGGAGTACAAAAGTCATCCGCCAGCGATGTCTTGACCGATGGCGACAAGCACAGCCTGCTGAACTATCTGAAGAGCAGCCACGGTACCGAAAATCCCGAGCGCAAGAAAATCACGCTGGTCAAGCGCCAGACCACCGAAATCAAGCAGGCCGATGCCACAGGCAAGGCCCGTACCATCCAGGTGGAAGTGCGCAAGAAGCGCACCTTTGTGCGTCGCGATGACGCTGACCAGGCACCTGAAGCTCCCGTGGCAGAAGCTGCACCGACCGTACCGGTAGTGGACCAGGCGGAGCTCGAGCGTCGTGAAGAAGAAGCACGCCGCCAGGCCGAGCTGATCCGCCGCCAGGAAGAAGAGCTGGCGCAGCGTCGCAAGGAGCGCGAAGAGCAGGAAGCCAAGGCGCGCGCAGCAGAAGCGCTGGCGGCTGAGAAGGCTGCTGCCCAGGAGGCTGCGGAGAAGGCGGCCCAGGCACGGCAAGCCGAGCGCGCTGCGGCGGGTGAAAAACCTGTGTCTGTGGACCAGGAAGCCAAGGCCCAGGCCGATGCGCAGGCGCAAGCCGATGCCAAGGCCAGCAAACAGGCGGCTGACAAAGCGGCTGCAGAAGCTGCCCAGGCCGAATCCAAAGCACGTGCGGCTGAAGAGCAGGCGCGTGCCGCCGACCTGAGTGAGCGCCGCCGCAAGGCCGAAGCCGAAGCGGCAGCCATTCGGCAGATGATGTCGGGTCCAGCCAAGAAGGCTGCCCCGCCGCCGAAAAAGGAAGAGCCCAAGCCCGAGGCCAAGAAGGGTACCTTGCACAAACCGGCAGCCGGTACTGCAACTGCCAAGCCAGCCAAGAATTTTGGTGCCGACGCCGCTCCTGCCGCGGGTGCTGCAGGTGCTGGCAAAGAAGTCAAGGCCTCCAAACTGTCCAGCAGTTGGGCGGGTGAACCTGGCAAAAAGAAAGGTATTCCCACGCGTGGTGGCGATGCGGGTGGAGCCAATGGCCGCGGTGGAAGCTGGCGTGCGGGACCCAAGGGCAAGCGCCATGGGGACCGCGATGACAACCTGCGCGGTAACGCTGCACCGGTGGAAGCGCGCGTCATTGAAGTTCACGTGCCTGAAACCATTACCGTGGCCGAATTGGCCCACAAGATGGCAATCAAAGCCTCTGAGGTCATCAAGCAGCTGATGAAGCTGGGCCAGATGGTCACCATCAACCAGCCCTTGGACCAGGACACTGCCATGATCGTGGTGGAAGAGCTGGGTCACAAGGCCGTGGTGGCGGCATTGGACGATCCTGAAGCCTTTACCGACGAAGAGGTGTTGGGCCAGGAAGCCGAAGCGCTGCCCCGTGCACCGGTGGTTACCGTCATGGGCCACGTCGACCACGGCAAGACCTCGTTGCTGGACTACATCCGCCGTGCCAAGGTAGCTGCGGGTGAAGCCGGTGGTATTACCCAGCACATCGGTGCCTACCATGTGGAAACGCCGCGAGGCATGGTCTCTTTCCTCGATACCCCGGGTCACGAGGCGTTTACGGCCATGCGTGCCCGCGGTGCCAAGGCCACCGACATCGTGATTCTGGTGGTGGCGGCCGACGACGGCGTCATGCCGCAGACCAAGGAAGCGGTGAAGCACGCCAAAGCGGCCGGTGTTCCTATCGTGGTGGCCATTACCAAGGCCGACAAGCCCGATGCCAACCCCGAGCGCGTGAAGCAGGAGTTGGTGGTCGAGGAAGTGGTGCCCGAAGAATACGGTGGCGATTCCCCCTTCGTGGCGGTGTCGTCCAAGACCGGCATGGGCATTGACGAACTGTTGGAGCAAGTGCTGCTGCAAGCCGAAGTGCTGGAGCTCAAGGCGCCGGTCGATGCCATGGCCAAGGGCCTGGTCATTGAAGCCAAGTTGGACAAGGGCCGCGGCCCGGTGGCCACGGTGCTGGTGCAATCCGGTACCCTCAAGACCGGTGATGTGGTGTTGGCCGGTCAAACCTATGGCCGTGTGCGCGCCATGCTGGACGAGAACGGTCGCAAGATCGAAACGGCTGGTCCGTCCATCCCCGTGGAAATCCAGGGTCTGACCGAAGTGCCACAGGCTGGCGATGAATTCATGGTGATGGCCGATGAGCGCCGTGCCCGTGAAATTGCCACCTATCGTGCCGGCAAGTTCCGCAACACCAAGCTGGCCAAGCAGCAGGCTGCCAAGCTGGAGAACGTGTTCTCCGACATGTCGGCGGGCGACGTGAAGACGCTGCCGATCATCATCAAGGCCGACGTCCAAGGTTCGCAAGAAGCCCTGGCAGCATCGTTGCTCAAACTGTCCACTGACGAAGTCAAGATCCAGATGGTGTACGCCGCTGTGGGTGGTATCAGCGAGTCCGACGTCAACCTGGCGATTGCCTCCAAGGCCATCATCATCGGGTTCAACACCCGTGCCGATGCCGGTGCCCGCAAACTGGCCGAAGGCAATGGCGTCGACATCCATTACTACAACATCATTTACGACGCAGTCGACGAGCTCAAGGCGGCCATGTCGGGTATGTTGGCACCCGAGAAGCGCGAGGAAATCATCGGTACGGCCGAAATCCGTACGGTGTTTGTGGCGTCCAAGATCGGTACCGTGGCCGGCTGTATGGTCACCAACGGCTTTGTCACACGCAGCGCGCATTTCCGCCTGTTGCGCGACAATGTCGTGATCTATACCGGCGAACTCGACTCCTTGAAGCGCATGAAAGACGATGTGCGCGAAGTCAAGGAAGGCTTCGAGTGCGGTATCAAGCTCAAGAACTACAACGAGATCAAGGAAAACGACCAGCTGGAGTTCTTCGAGATCAAGGAAATTGCCCGTACCTTGTAATTTGAAAGCCTGGTGTGCGTAAAAAGTCCAGTACCCCCAACCGCGGTTTCCGCATCGCCGATCAGATCCAGCGCGATCTGACGGAGTTGATCGCGCGCGAATTGAAGGACCCCCGCGTCGGCATGGTGACCCTGCAAGGCGTGGAGGTGACGCCGGACTATGCCCACGCCAAGGTGTTTTTCAGCCTGTTGGTGGGTGACCCGGTGGAAACTGCTGAGGCTTTGAACCAGGCCGCTGGATTTTTGCGCAATGGCCTGTTCAAGCGCTTGCACATTCACACCGTGCCGACCCTGCATTTCATTTTTGACCAGACACCCGAGCGTGCTGCGGACATGAACGCGCTGATTGCGCGTGCCGTGGCTTCGCGTGCAAAAGAGGATTGAGCATGCAAGCGCCACGCACACGGGTGCAGCGGCGCCCTGTGCATGGGGTGTTGTTGCTCGACAAGCCGCTGGGTCTTTCCAGCAACCAGGCCTTGCAGAAGGTCAAGTGGTTGCTGCGGGCTGAAAAGGCTGGCCACACCGGCACGCTCGATCCGCTGGCGACCGGGGTGTTGCCCTTGTGTTTCGGTGCAGCTACCAAGTTCAGCCAGATTCATCTGGATGCCGACAAGACCTATGAAACCGTGGTGCGTCTGGGCGTGAAGACCAGCACGGCCGATGCCGAAGGCGAAGTGCTGCAGACACGGCCGGTTACCTGCTCGGTGGGGCAGGTGGTGGAAGTGCTGGACGAATTTACCGGGCCGATAACCCAGGTGCCGCCGATGCACAGTGCGCTCAAGAAGGACGGTAAGGCCTTGTACGAATATGCGCGCGAAGGTGTGGAAGTGGAGCGCGAAGCGCGCCATGTCACCATCCATGACCTGGAATTGCTGGACATGCAATTGCAGGGCGATGCGCCGAGCTTGCGCTTGCGAGTGACTTGCAGCAAGGGCACTTACATCCGCACACTGGGTGAAGACATTGGAGAGGCTTTGGGGTGTGGCGGACATTTGACGTATTTGCGTCGCGTGGTCACAGGCCCGTTCGATGTGGCGGCCACCGTGACTGTGGAGGCTTTGGAAGCCATGACACCGGAGCAGCGGGTAGAAGCGTTGCATCCGGTGGATGCCTTGCTGGATGGCTACGAGAAACTCGTGCTCGACAATGATAACGCCGCACGGTTTTTGAGTGGCATGCGCCGCCGTGGCGACTGGAAAGATACCGAACGCGTGATGGTGTTCGCAGACAAACCCCATGCGCTATTGGGCACGGCGCATACCAAGGCCGGAGAGCTGATTCCGGTGCGCCTTTTGAGCCCGGCAGAGATTGGTGAGACCCTCACCCAACAGGAATTGACAGAAATCGTTTGAAAGAGGACTTTATGAGCAGCCGACAAATTCGCAATATCGCCATCATCGCGCACGTGGACCATGGCAAGACAACCATGGTGGACCAGTTGCTGCGCCAGTCCGGCACCTTTGCCGAACACGAAAAAGTGGTCGACACCGTGATGGACAACAACGCGATTGAAAAAGAGCGTGGCATCACCATCCTGGCCAAGAACTGTGCAGTGAGCTGGGAAGGTACCCACATCAACATCGTCGACACCCCCGGACACGCGGACTTCGGCGGCGAAGTGGAACGTGCCCTGTCCATGGTGGACAGCGTGTTGCTGCTGATCGACGCGCAAGAAGGCCCCATGCCCCAGACCCGCTTCGTGACCAAGAAGGCACTGGCCCTGGGCCTCAAGCCCATCGTGGTGGTGAACAAGGTGGACAAGCCCGGCGCCAATCCCGACAAGGTGGTCAACGCTGCCTTTGACCTGTTCGACAAGCTGGGTGCTACCGATGAGCAGCTCGACTTCCCCGTGGTCTATGCCTCCGGCATCAACGGTTGGTCGTCGCTGGAAGAGGGCGCACCTGGTGAGCAGTGGGGGCCCGACATGTCGGCCCTGTTCAACACCATCCTGAAGCACGTACCTGCCAACTCGGGCGACCCCAAGGCGCCGTTGCAACTGCAGATCTCGGCACTGGACTTTTCCACCTTCGTCGGCCGCATCGGCGTAGGGCGCATCAGCCAAGGTACCCTGAAGCCCATGCAGGACGTCTTGGTCATGGAAGGCCCGGATGGCAAGGCCATCAAGGGCCGCGTGAACCAGGTACTGACCTTCCAGGGCTTGGACCGCATGCAGACACCCGAAGCCGGTCCTGGTGACATCGTGCTGATCAACGGTATCGAAGACATCGGTATCGGCGTGACAGTGACCGACCCGGCCAACCCCGCACCGTTGCCCATGCTCAAAGTGGATGAACCCACGCTGACCATGAACTTCTGCGTCAATACCAGCCCCTTGGCCGGTCGCGAAGGCAAGTACGTGACCAGTCGCCAGATCTGGGACCGCCTGCAGAAGGAACTGCAGCACAACGTGGCCCTGCGCGTGAAGGAAACCGACGAAGACGGCATTTTCGAAGTGTCGGGTCGCGGCGAATTGCACCTGACCATCCTGCTGGAAAACATGCGCCGTGAAGGTTACGAAATGGCCGTGTCCAAGCCGCGCGTGCTGTTCAAGGAAATCAATGGCGAGCGTTGCGAGCCCATCGAAATGGTGACTGCCGACATCGAAGAGCAGCACCAAGGTGGCGTGATGCAGGCCCTGGGCGAACGCAAGGGTGAACTGGTGAACATGGAGCCGGACGGCCGCGGCCGTGTGCGCCTGGAATACCGCATCCCGGCCCGTGGCCTTATCGGTTTCTCCAATGAGTTCCTGAACCTGACCCGTGGTTCCGGCCTGATTTCCAATATTTTCGACAGCTACGAGCCGCACAAGGGCGACATCGCCAGCCGCAAGAACGGCGTGCTGATCTCCATGGACGACGGTGAAATCTTCACCTACGCCCTGGGCAAGCTCGATGACCGCGGTCGCATGTTCGTCAAGGCCAACGACCCGGTGTACGAAGGCATGATCGTCGGTATTCACAACCGCGACAACGACTTGGTGGTCAACGCCACGCGTACCAAGCAGCTGACCAACTTCCGTGTGTCCGGCAAGGAAGATGCCATCAAGATCACCCCCCCGATCGAACTGACGCTGGAATACGGCGTGGAGTTCATCGAGGAGGATGAGCTGGTCGAGATCACGCCGAAGTCGGTGCGTCTGCGCAAGCGTCACCTGAAGGAGCACGAGCGCAAGCGCGCCAGCCGCGAAGGCGTGTAAGTGTTGGGGCGCCTGACCCACAACCGCGCCATCTTTCTCATGCTGGTGGTGACCCTGATGTGGGCCACTGCCGGTGTGGTGACGCGGCAACTGGAGTTCGCACGCTCTTTTGAAGTGACTTTCTGGCGTGCGTTTTTTACTGCATTGAGTCTGACCGTACTGTTGCCCATGTTCAAGGGCAGGGACGTGTTTGCGCAGTTGCGCCGGGCAGGAGCGTCGTTCTGGTTGTCCGGCATCTGCTGGAGTGTGATGTTCACCGCCTTCATGGTGGCGCTCACGCTAACCAGCGTGGGAAACGTGCTGGTCACCATGTCCTTTGGACCTTTGCTGACCGCACTGATTGCGCGTGTGTTCATAGGCCACCGTGTGCCCATGCGCACCTGGGTGGCGATTGTGGTGGCGGGTTGCGGCATGGTTTACATGTACGCGGCCCAGCTGGATTCGGTCAGCGTGGTGGGTACCTTGGTGTCCCTGTGTGTGCCCATCGCCGGTGCTGCCAACTGGACCATTACCCAGCATTCGCACGACCAGGGGCATGATGTGGATCTGATGCCCGCCGTGTGGGTGGGGGCGGTGATTTCGGCCTTGGTGACCCTGCCACTGGCCTTGCCGTTCCAGGCCAGCAGCCACGATCTGCTCTTGCTGGGCTATCTGGGGGTGTTCCAGCTGGCCGTACCCTGCGTGCTGAGCGTGCGTTGCGCGCAGGTGCTCAAGGCACCGGAAATTTCGTTGCTGCAACTGACCGAGGTGATTTTCGGTATTCTTCTGGCCTGGCTGGGGGCCAATGAAGCGCCCGGTGCCGCGGTATTGACCGGCGGCAGCGTGGTGATCGGTGCCCTGGTGGTCAATGAAATCATCGGTTGGAGACAAAGAACATGACATCATTTGGTATCGACACGGGCGATGTGCTGGCCCAGGTGCGCGGGCAGGTGGGCTTCATCACCCTGAACCGTCCGCAGGCCCTCAACGCCCTGAGCCTGGGCATGGTGCGCAGCCTCACCAACGCCCTGCTGGCCTGGCAGGACGACCCGCAGGTGCATGCCGTGGCCATTCGCGGCACCACCAAGACCGGGATGTTTGGCGGCTTTTGCGCCGGTGGCGATATCCGTTTCTTTCACCAGGCGGCCACCAACGGCAACCCCGAGCTGGAAGACTTCTTTACCGAAGAATATGCACTCAACCACCTGATTCACGAGTACCGCAAGCCCTATATCGCCTTCATGGACGGCATCGTCATGGGCGGTGGCATGGGCATCAGTCAGGGGGCTTCGCACCGCCTGGTCACCGGCCGTACCAAGATGGCCATGCCGGAAACCAATATCGGCCTGTTTCCCGATGTGGGCGGAGGCTACTTCCTCAGTCGTTGCCCAGGTCGGGCCGGCGAATGGCTGGCGTTGACCGGTGAAGTGATCGACGGCACCAGCGCTATCGTGCTGGGACTGGCTGACTACTGGGTCGACGCCGAGAAGCAGGCCCAGGCCTGGGACGCCCTGGCAGCCCTGCATTTCCAGAACGCGGGAGCCCTGGAGGCCTGGGTTGCTATGTTTTCAGTAGCATGCGATGCTGATTCCATCCGGGCGGCAGATCGAATTGACCAATATTTTGGGTTGGACTCGGTATCGCAGATGGTGCAGGCGCTGGAGGCCGATGACTCGGACTGGGCGCGGCACACGGCTGGCATCCTGCGCAAGCGGTCGCCCCTGATGCTGCACGTTGTACTGGAACAGGTGCGCCGCGCACGCAGCATGTCTTTGGCGGACGACCTGCGTATGGAACGCGACATGGTGCGCCACTGTTTCCACACAGTTCACTTGGCACGTTCCGGCGCCTCCAGTGAGACTGTGGAAGGCATCCGCGCGTTGGCGGTCGACAAAGACCACCACCCACTATGGAATCCGGAACGCATTGAAGAGGTGACACCGGAGATGGTGGCGCCGTTCTTCACCAGTCCCTGGCCTGCCACGGCCCACCCGCTGGCGTCACTGAAGTAAGAGCCAGGCCACTGCTGCAGGCCTGCTGGCGGCTCAGCGGTGGTGCACCTTCATGGCGCGTTCCACCTCGCGCTTGCCTTCACGGTCCTTGATGGTGTCGCGCTTGTCGTGCTCGGCCTTGCCCTTGGCCAGGGCCAGGTCGACCTTGACCTTACCGGTCTTCCAGTGCAAATTGATGGGAACCAAGGTATAGCCTTTTTGTTCCACCTTGCCGATCAGGCGCTGGATTTCGGCCTTGTGCATCAGCAGCTTGCGCGTGCGCAGCTTGTCGGGGCTGACGTGGGTGGATGCGGTGTGCAGCGGGTTGATCTGCAAGCCGATGATGAACAGTTCGCCGTTGCGGATGACCACATAGCCGTCGGTCAGCTGTACCTTGCCTTCGCGCAACGACTTCACTTCCCAGCCTTCCAGCACTATGCCCGCCTCAAACCGCTCCTCGAAGAAGTAGTTGAACGAAGCTTTTTTGTTGTCGGCAATCAGTGCCGGCGTATTCGGTTTTTTGGCCATGAAGTACAGGTGGGGATGGATGCGCAATTGCAAGTGAAAGCAATGGGAATTTGCAGCCCCGAAGGGGTGACTACAATCCCGCGCAGACCGCCATTCTATGAAAACCGTTCACAAGTCCGTTCTCATCTGGTACAGCCCCGAGGAAATGTACACCCTGGTCACGCAGGTGGACCGCTATCCCCAATTCCTGCCCTGGTGCGACCATGCCAAGGTATTGGTGCAGACTGATACCGGCATGGAGGCCGAGGTTGGCATCCTGTTCAGCGGCGTGCGTCAGTCCTTCATCACCCGCAACATCCATGTGCCGGGCTCGCGTGTAGACATGCAGCTGGTCAAGGGCCCTTTTTCGCAGTTGCAGGGGCAATGGAGTTTTCATGCCCTGGGCGACGGTTCCCAGCGTGCCTGCAAGGTCGAGCTGCAGCTCAACTACGGCTTCGACAACCCGGCGCTGGCCAAGGTGGTGGGCCCAGTGTTCGACAAGATTGCGGCCAGCATGGTCGATGCGTTTGTCAAACGGGCGCAGCAGGTCTATGGCGAGTGAGCAGACCATTCAAGTTTGCGTGGTCTTTGCACCGCAGCCCCGCACTGTGCAGGAGTGCATCCTCCATCTCCCGCAGGGGGTAACCCTGCGTGAAGCCATTAGCCAAAGCCAACTGCTGGTTGGGCTGGATGCGGCCCAGGTGGCCGCGCTGGAATGTGGTGTGTGGGGGCGCAAGCAAGCTTTGCAGCACGTCTTGCGCGACGGTGATCGGGTCGAAATCTATCGGGCGCTGCGCGTGGACCCGAAGGAGGCCAGGCGCCAACGCTTTGCCGGTCAGGGGGCCAAGACGGCCGGGCTTTTTGTCAAAAAACGCCAAGGAGCCAAGGCTGGCTACTGAGTGGCGTTAGCGCCATTACTTGCACTCTGACGCAATGATGCCCTGCAATCGCTTGGTTTCCGCGGCACGTGCGGCATCGTCCATGACTTCGCGCTCACCTTTGGCATTGGTGGTGGACATGCGCACACCGGAGTCGAGCGTTGCTTTGGCCTGCTTGGCGCGCGCGCAGTTCTCCGCTTGGATCTGTGCCACGCGGGCCTCTTCGGCCTTGCGCTTGGCCGCTTCAGCTTGTTCAGCCTGTTTTTTCTTTTCTTCGAGTTTCAGGTCCAATTCGCTTTTCTTGGCCACCGGCACTGGCCCCGATGCCGCGGTCGCCGGTGTGGCAGCCACGGGTGCGGCGTCGGAGTTTGCTGGTGTGGCGGGCGGTGGAGGCATTTTCCCTGGACGCTTGAGAATGCTTTTTTCGGTAATTTCGGGCGGGGGGGCGCGGTCACTGAACACTTTGCGACCATCGCGATCCAGCCATTGCCACTGGGCGAAGGCGGATATGCAGAACAGGGCCAAGGCGGTAGTGAGAATCGCGCGGGGTATTTTCATACCACCAGTGTAGCGTTTGACGCCGATCAAGCCAATCTGACTCGTGTATACGATCGGTGTCAGGCGGCAAGGGTACAATCCGGTATTTGGAGCTTTCAACCATGCGCCTGATTGGTAAAGCGCTCACCTTCGACGATGTCCTGTTGGTGCCAGCGTACTCCCAAGTCCTTCCCAAGGACACCTCCCTCGCCACCCGTTTCTCCCGCAACATCACCCTGAACCTGCCCCTGGTGTCAGCCGCCATGGACACGGTCACGGAAGCCCGCTTGGCCATTGCCATTGCCCAGGAAGGTGGCATCGGCATCGTGCACAAGAACATGACGGCCAAGGAGCAAGCCGCGCAGGTCGCCAAGGTCAAGCGCTATGAGTCCGGCGTGCTGCGCGATCCGGTCACCATCACACCCACGCATACTGTGCGTCAGGTCATGGAACTGTCGGACCAGTTGGGCGTGTCCGGCTTCCCGGTGTGTGAAGGCAAGCAGGTGGTCGGTCTGGTCACTGGTCGTGACCTGCGTTTCGAAAGCCGCCTGGACCTGCCCGTCAGCCAGATCATGACGCCCAAGGCCAAACTGGTGACCGTGCCCGAGGGCACCACCATCGCCCAGGCCAAGGTCCTGCTCAACCAGCACAAAATCGAGCGCCTGCTGGTGGTCAATGATGCTTTTGAGCTCAAGGGCCTGATCACCGTCAAGGACATCACCAAGCAGACCAGCTTCCCCAATGCGGCGCGTGACGCCCAGGGCAAGTTGCGTGTCGGTGCTGCCGTGGGTGTGGGCGAGGGTACCGAGGAGCGCGTTGCTGCCTTGTCCGCGGCCGGTGTGGACGCCATCATCGTCGACACGGCCCACGGCCACAGCAAGGGTGTGATTGACCGTGTACGCTGGGTCAAGCAAAACTTCCCGCACATCGACGTCGTGGGTGGCAATATCGCCACCGGTGCCGCTGCGCTGGCACTGGTCGAAGCCGGTGCCGACGCGGTCAAGGTCGGTATCGGTCCGGGCTCCATCTGCACCACCCGCATCGTGGCCGGTGTGGGTGTGCCCCAGATCATGGCGGTGGACAGCGTAGCGACCGCCTTGCGGGGTACTGGAGTCCCGTTGATTGCCGACGGTGGCATCCGCTACAGCGGTGACATTGCCAAGGCCATTGCCGCCGGCGCATCCAGCGTCATGATGGGCGGCATGTTTGCAGGTACCGAAGAGGCTCCTGGCGAAGTGATCCTGTACCAGGGACGCAGCTACAAGAGCTACCGCGGCATGGGCTCCATTGGCGCCATGCAGCAGGGCAGCGCCGACCGCTACTTCCAGGAAAGCAGCACCGGCAATCCCAATGCCGACAAGTTGGTCCCCGAGGGCATTGAAGGTCGCGTGCCCTACAAGGGTTCCATGGTCACCATCGTGTTCCAGATGGCCGGTGGCATCCGTGCCAGCATGGGCTACTGTGGTTGTGCCACCATTGCCGAAATGCAGGACAAGGCCGAGTTCGTGGAAATCACCTCGGCCGGCATCCGCGAAAGCCACGTGCACGACGTGCAAATCACCAAGGAAGCGCCCAACTACCGGGCCGAATAATCCTTGAACCTCAAGCTGCCTGCCGGAGACCCTCCCAGGCAGCTTTTCCATTTTTGGAGCCCCGCATGCAACACCAGAAAATCCTCATCCTCGATTTCGGTTCCCAGGTTACCCAGCTCATTGCCCGCCGTGTGCGCGAAGCGCATGTGTACTGCGAAGTGCACCCCTGCGATGTCAGTGACGAATGGGTGCGCGACTACGCCAAGGACGGCAGCCTCAAGGGCGTCATCCTTTCCGGCAGCCACGCCAGCGTGTACGAAGACACCACCGACAAGGCGCCGCAGGCCGTGTTCGAGCTGGGCGTGCCGGTGCTGGGCATTTGCTACGGCATGCAGACCATGGCCTGGCAGCTTGGCGGCAAGGTCGAAGGCGGCCACAAGCGCGAATTTGGCCATGCCGACGTGCGTGCCCGTGGCCACACCAAGCTGTTTGACGGTATCCAAGACTACGCTACAGCGGAAGGCCACGGCATGCTCACCGTGTGGATGAGCCACGGTGACAAGGTCACCGAGCTGCCTCCGGGCTTCAAGCTCATGGCCAGTACCGACAGCTGCCCGATCGCGGCCATGGCCGACGAAGAACGCCGCTTCTATGCGGTGCAGTTCCACCCTGAAGTGACCCACACCAAGCAGGGCACGGCGATTCTGGAGCGTTTTGTCTTGGGCATCTGCGGTGCCAAGCCGGATTGGGTCATGAAGGACCACATTGCCGAGGCAGTGGAAGCCATCCGCAAGCAGGTGGGCGACGAAGAAGTCATTCTGGGTCTGTCCGGTGGCGTCGATTCCTCCGTGGCCGCAGCCCTGATTCACCGTGCCATTGGCGACCAGCTGACCTGCGTGTTCGTGGACCACGGCTTGCTGCGCCTGAACGAGGGCGACATGGTGATGGACATGTTCGAAGGCAAGCTGCACGCCAAGGTCATTCGTGTCGATGCCAGCGAGCTGTTCCTGGGCAAGCTGGCCGGTGTGAGCGAGCCCGAGCAGAAGCGCAAGATCATCGGCGGCCTGTTTGTGGACGTGTTCAAGGCCGAAGCAGCCAAGCTCAAGGCGGGCAGTGGCGGGCACAAGGGCGCTACCTTCCTGGCCCAGGGTACCATCTATCCGGATGTCATCGAGTCGGGCGGTGCCAAGAGCAAGAAGGCCGTCACCATCAAGAGCCACCACAACGTGGGCGGCCTGCCCGAGCAATTGGGCTTGAAACTGTTGGAGCCGCTGCGCGACCTGTTCAAGGACGAAGTACGCGAACTTGGCGTGGCCCTGGGTCTGCCGCACGACATGGTGTACCGCCACCCGTTCCCCGGCCCCGGCCTGGGTGTGCGCATTCTGGGTGAAGTGAAGAAGGAATACGCCGACCTGTTGCGCCGTGCCGATGCCATCTTCATCGAGGAGCTGCGCAACTTCAAGGACGAGGCCACGGGCAAGACCTGGTACGACCTCACCAGCCAGGCTTTCACCGTGTTCCTGCCGGTCAAGAGCGTGGGCGTGATGGGCGATGGCCGCACCTACGACTATGTGGTGGCCCTGCGTGCCGTCCAGACCAGCGACTTCATGACCGCCGACTGGGCCGAGTTGCCCTACGCGCTGCTGAAGAAGGTGTCGGGTCGCATCATCAACGAGGTGCGCGGCATCAACCGCGTGACCTATGACGTGAGCTCCAAGCCACCGGCGACGATCGAGTGGGAATAAGGCGCTGACATCAGCGCTAGATGCGAAAAAGCCAGTCTTCGGACTGGCTTTTTTCATGGGGTTATGCCTAGGAGGGGTGGTTCTTAACCGCGTCCCAGCAACCGGTCGAACCAGCCGACTTTGCGCTTCTCGACTGGGGCCACCATGTGTGTCGCTGCATTCCTGCCTTGGTCCAGGTACCAGCGGCCAAAGCGCAAATCGTGCGTGAGGATGTGGCCTACCAGCCATTTGTTGAGAAAGCGGCGCAAGTCCATGATCCGGTTGTCGTCCCATTCGGAGTTGGACGCCAGAAAATCGGCGACCTGGGAGCTGAAGGCTTCATGCAGCGCCAGGTGCTCGCGGAATTCTGGATAACCACTGTGGTCCATCAGCTCCTGCTCGTTGGTAAAGTGGGTCACCACGTAGTCCAGCAGCTCGTTGAGTGTGTCCTGCACGTTGTCCAGACTCAGCGACTTCACCAGAGTGAACAGATGGCGATGCTCGGCATCGACCTGATTGACACCAATCTTGAACCCATCACGCCATTCAACGACGAACCCCGTACCAGTAGCCATTTCCAAATTTCCTGCTTATTGATCTTCAAAACACTGGATCGCAGTGTCCGGTCATTGCAGTCGGATTGGCTTGATGTGCGTCAAAAGATTCAGGGTTATTACTGAGTCGAACTGGTGATTAGTTGATCTTCTTCACCAGTACCTGGCTCTTGCGGTCCCAGTTGTACTTGCGTTTGCGGGCTTCGGGCAGCCAGTCGGGGTCGACCTGCTGGAAGCCGCGCTTGAGGAACCAATGCATGGTGCGCGTGGTCAGGACAAAGATGCTGTCCAGCCCGGCCGCCTTGGCACGCTGCTCGATGCGCTTGAGCACCTTTTCACCGTCACCCTGGCCCTGGGACTCGGGCGAAACCGTGAGCGCTGCCATTTCTGCTGTCTTGGCCTCGGGGTAGGGGTAGAGCGCCGCGCAGGCGAAGATCACGCCGTCGTGTTCGATGATGGTGTAGTTGCCGATGTCGCGCTCAATTTCCGTACGGCTGCGCTTGACCAAGGTGCCGTCCTTCTCGAACGGTTCGATCAGCTGGAGGATGCCGCCCACGTCTTCTTCCGTGGCTTCGCGCAGGCTTTCCAGCTTTTCGTCCACCACCATGGTGCCGATGCCGTCGTGTACGTACACCTCCAGCAGGATGGCGCCGTCCACCGCAAAGGGGATGATGTGGCTGCGTTCCACCCCGGCCTTGCAAGCCTTGACGCAGTGCTGCAGGTAGAAGGCGGTGTCGGTGGGCTGGTTGGCGGCGGGCAGTTGTTTCAGTAATTTTTCGGCGGCGGCCAGAGGCAATTCGGTGTCGATGGGGTTGTCGTCGCTGGCGGGAAGCGTCGGGTCCTGGCGGATGCCAGGCACTTCGGTGATGAAAATCAGCTTGTCGGCCTGCAGGGCAATGGCCACCGAGGTGGCCACTTCTTCCATGGCGAGGTTGAAGGCTTCGCCCGTGGGCGAAAAACCAAAGGGGGACAGCAGCACCATGGCGCCCATGTCCAGGGTGCGGGTGATGCCAGCAATATCCACCTTGCGCACCAATCCGCTGTGCTGGAAGTCCACCCCGTCGACGATGCCCACCGGGCGCGCGGTGATGAAGTTGCCTGAGATGACGCGCACTGTGGAGTCGGCCATGGGCGTGTTGGGCAGGCCCTGGCTGAAGGCGGCTTCGATTTCGTAGCGCAGTTGGCCGGCGGCCTCCTGGGCGCAGTCCAGCGCCACTTCGTCGGTGATGCGAATGCCGTGCGAATAGCGTGCTGCGTGCCCCTTGGCCTGGAGCTGCTCGTTCACCTGCGGGCGAAAGCCGTGGACCAACACAATCTTCACGCCCATGCTCTGGATCATGGCCAGGTCCTGCGCCAAGTGTTGCAGCTTGCCTGCGGCAATGGCCTCACCGGCGATGCCCACCACGAAGGTCTGGTTGCGGAACTTGTGGATGTAGGGCGCGACCGAGCGGAACCAGGGAACGAAGGTGAAGTTGAAAACAGAGGTCATTGCAGTGCAGGCGGCGCAGTCAAGGAGGGAGTAGGGCTGGGATAATTCGCAATTCTCTACGAAGTTGCCCCTTGACTGCTCCACGTTTGACAATTGATTTCCCCGAGTCGCTGCCGGTATCAAGCAAGCGCCACGAAATAGCCGAAGCGCTGGCCCAACACCAGGTCATCATCGTCTGCGGTGAGACCGGTTCGGGCAAGACCACCCAGCTACCCAAGATCGCCTTGGAGATGGGGCGCGGCAAGCTCAACTACCCGGCCGGGCAGCGCGGGCGCCTCATCGGCCACACCCAGCCGCGGCGCATTGCCGCCAGCAGCGTGGCCAAGCGCATTGCCGAAGAGCTGATGACCCCGCTGGGCGATGTGGTGGGCTACAAGGTGCGCTTCAACGACCGCCTGGGCAAGGACGCTTCGGTCAAGCTGATGACGGACGGCATCCTGCTGGCCGAAACCCAGACCGACCCGTTGCTCAATGCCTACGACACCCTCATCATTGACGAGGCCCACGAGCGCAGCCTGAACATCGATTTCCTGCTCGGCTACCTGCGCCAGCTACTGGTGAAGCGGCCGGACATGAAGCTCATCGTGACCTCCGCCACCCTGGATGCCGAGCGCTTCGCCCGCCACTTCGGTCGCGGAGACACGCCCGCCCCGGTGATCGAGGTGTCCGGCCGCCTCTTTCCCATCGAGATGCGCTACCGGCCGGTGGAGCGGGACGAACCCAAGCCCGTGCGCCCCGGCGAACCCGCACCGCGCCAGGACAACCGCGGCCCGGACCGGGACCTCTACGACGCCCTGGTGGACGCGGTGGACGAAGCTCACCGCAGCGGCCCCGGCGACGTGCTGGTGTTCCTGCCCGGCGAGCGCGAGATCCGTGAAGCCGCCGAGGCCCTGCGCAAGGCCCACCACGCCGCCGGCACCGAGATCCTGCCCCTGTTTGCCCGCCAGTCGGCCCAGGACCAGGCCCGGGTCTTTGCCCCGTCCAAGGGGCGCCGGGTGGTGTTGGCCACCAACGTGGCCGAGACCTCCCTCACCGTGCCGGGCATCCGCTACGTGGTGGATACCGGCCTGGCCCGGCTCAAGCGCTACAGCCACCGCAACAAGGTGGAGCAATTGCAGATCGAGAAGATCGCCCAGTCGGCCGCCCGTCAGCGGGCCGGGCGCTGCGGCCGGGTCAGCGACGGCGTGTGCTTCCGCCTGTATGACGAGGACGACTTCAACAAACGGCCTGCCCACACCGATCCGGAGATCCTGCGCTCGTCCCTGGCCGGGGTGATCCTGCGCATGAAGTCCCTCAAGCTTGGCGAGGTGGCGGACTTCCCCTTCATCGACGCACCCCTGCCGCGCATGGTGGCCGACGGCTATCAGCTGCTGGCCGAGCTGGGTGCGGTGGAGGAGGTGGAGGGGGCGACGGCCATGAACCTCACCCCCGTCGGCCGCGAGCTGGCCAAGTTGCCCCTGGACCCGAAGATCGGCCGCATGATCCTCGCCGCCCGCGACCGGGGCAGCCTGGCCGAGGTGCTGGTGATCGCTGCCGCCCTGTCCACCCAGGACGTACGCGAGCGCCCGCCCGAGCGTCAGGCCGCCGCCGACCAGGCCCACGCCCGTTTCCGCGGCACCGAGCACGAGCAGAAGTCCGAGTTCCTGTGGTTCTGGAACCTGTGGAAGGCCTGGGAGGAGGTCCAGCGCCACGAGACCTCCAGCAAGCAGAAGGCCTGGTGCAAGGCCTTCTGCTTGCTGGAGGTTTCGTGGCGCTGGACTTCCTCCCAGGCTTTCCAGAGGTTCCAGAAC
>SSFF01000005.1 GCA_008015235.1 Rhodoferax sp.
GCTAAGAAAGCTGCTCCCGCTAAGAAAGCTGCTCCCGCTAAGAAAGCTGCTCCCGCTAAGAAAGCTGCTCCTGCAAAGAAAGCTGCTCCTGCAAAGAAAGCTGCTCCTGCAAAGAAAGCTGCTCCTGCAAAGAAAGCTGCTCCTGCAAAGAAGGCTGCTCCTGCAAAGAAGGCTGCTCCTGCAAAGAAGGCTGCTCCTGCAAAGAAAGCTGCTCCTGCAAAGAAAGCTGCCCCTGCAGCACAAACAACGCTCAACCCGCAAGCTGCCTGGCCGTTTCCCACGGCCGCCAAGCCTTGATACAGCGTTACCGCCCTTAAGGCCCAACCCGACGCAGCATGCGCCGGGTTTTTTTATGGGTAAAACACCAAGAGTCGATAGCCTGTGACTTTGTCACTGGTGGATCCAGCGGCCTTCACCGCCACAGGGACCACCACCGCCAACTCTTCCCCCGGCCCCAAGGTTTCAGCCCGTGCACCATATTCCGCTGGCGCGAGCACGCGTCGCAGCACCGACTGGTCCCGCAAGTCGGTCAGTGCCAGCTCGGCAGAAGGCAGTGCCAGCGGAACCAGTGCATTGTTTTTCAGGGAAAAAGACAGACGGTACACATCGGCCTTGACCTTGATGAACGAGGAACTCTCGATCACGAGCGATTCAATCTGCCGCAGTGGCTGCACCTGGCACCCCACAGCCTGACACAGGACATTGAGCGCCGTTGCCAATACTGGCTCGGTGGCGGCAATCCGGTCGCGCTGCTGCACGACGATCTGCAGCAACAGCACCAATCCCAGCAGCGGCACCAAAAGCAAATACAACCATTGCCACTTGCGTGAACCGGCGCGTGACGCACGCCTCAGAAACGAGGCCTGAACGATTTGTGCATTCTCGATGTCAGCGACCGGAGGACTTTGTTCAAACCGTGGCGCAGCCTCCCCCGTGCTTTCCCGCAATGGCATCAAATCCACAACAGGTACGAGCCCAGACTCAACGGCACTATCCACAGGAAGAGCATCCCCCGCGGCATCCGCCACCATATCGGTCGCAAGCTCTTCCGCCCGATCATCCATCGCCACGCCCGGCAACTCCACCACAGGATCAGGAACGACATGCACACCAACCGCCGACGCATCGATTTCGGTGCTCACGGGAGTCGGCATTCCTTTTTCGTCCGCGGGGGACGGATGCTCGACCTCGCGCGCAACCTGCGCCACAGTGTCGCCAGGGCTTGGGGGGGTATCAGGCAGCACCACGATATGGGGCTGCATCTGGGCCTGTGCATCGAAGACTTCATCGCACTGGCCGCACCGTACCCAGCCTTCAGAAATCCGCAACTGATCAGGCACCACCTTGAACAGGGTGCTGCATGCGGGACAACGGGTCACAAGGCTAGTCATGGTGAAGAGATTTTAGGGGCACATGACCAAGCCCAACGGCACAGTCAGAACTGCGCCGTCATCAGAATCCAGCCATCCTGGCTATCAGCAACCTGAAGCTTGCAATGGCTGGCATACGCATCCATCAACTCCTGCGCCTGTCGCTCCAAGATACCGGCCAACACCAAGGCACCACCGGGTTTGACATGGGAACACAGCAGTGGTGCCAGCACTTTCAGTGGCGTGGCCAGGATGTTGGCCACAACCACGTCGAACACACCCGACACGGTATCGACCTGCCCCGCATGAACGACAACTTCATTGGCTTGCGCATTCTGCTGCGTGGATTCAACCGCTGCATCGTCGATATCCACCCCCACGACCTCAGCGGCACCGAACTTTGCCGCGCCAATGGCCAAGATTCCAGACCCGCAACCGTAGTCAAGGACACGGCTGCCAGGGGTCGTATGGCGTGCAATCCACCCCAGGCACATGCGCGTGGTGGGATGGGTGCCCGTACCAAAGGCCAAGCCTGGGTCCAGGCGGATCACCTGCTGGGCCTGCGCCGGCGGCTCGTGCCAAGTTGGAACTATCCAGAACGTGGGCGTGATCTCTACTGGTGCAAACTGGCTTTGCGTCAATCGAACCCAGTCTTGGTCCGGTACCGCATCAATACCAAGCAGCTGGCAGTCCATGAAGAAGTCCTGGGCTTGCAGCAAAGCGGCAGCCTCGTCGGCCACTGCGCGGTCTTGGAACAAGCCGATGACGCGCGAGCGGTTCCAACCTTCCTTGGGTGCTGGCATGCCCGGCTCACCAAAGAGCGCCTGCTCAGCTTCGGTTTGCGCGTCCGCGTCCTCCACACTCACGCTGAGCGCATCGAGCGCATCCAACGCGTCGCTGAGGGATTCCACACTGCTTTCTGGGCACACCAGACGAAGTTCAAACATGCGCGTGCCTATCGCTTGTGCTGTTCCAGCCAATGTTCCAGGTAGTGGATATTGGTACCACCGTCCATGAACTTGGCATCCACCAACAGCTCCCTGTGCAAGGGAACATTGGTCTTGATGCCCTCTACCACCATCTCGGACAAAGCCGTGCGCATGCGTGCGAGCGCCTGTTCACGGGTGTCGCCGTGCACAATGATCTTGCCCACCATCGAATCGTAGTTGGGTGGAACAAAATAGTTGTTGTACACGTGCGAGTCAACCCGAACGCCAGGCCCCCCTGGCATGTGCCACGCCGTGACACGCCCAGGTGAAGGCAGGAACGTGTAAGGGTCCTCGGCGTTCACACGGCACTCGATGGCATGGCCATGGACGTTGATCTGGCGCTGGGTGAAGGGGAGCTTCTCGCCTGCCGCTACCAAAATTTGGGTGCGGACAATGTCGATACCCGTCACCAGCTCCGTCACCGGATGTTCCACCTGCACGCGGGTGTTCATCTCGATGAAATAGAACTCACCGTCTTCATAAAGGAACTCGAAGGTGCCTGCGCCGCGGTAGCCAATTTTCTTGCAGGCGGCCACGCAACGCTCGCCAATGCGCTCGATCAGTTTGCGGTTGATGCCCGGCGCAGGAGACTCCTCCAGAATTTTCTGGTGACGGCGCTGCATGGAGCAATCGCGCTCGCCCAGATAGACCGCGTTGCGGTGCTTGTCGGCCAGCACCTGGATTTCCACGTGGCGCGGGTTCTGCAGGAACTTTTCCATGTAGACCGCGGGATTGCCGAATGCGGCCCCGGCTTCGGCCTTGGTCATAGTCACGGCGTTGATCAGGGCCGCTTCGGTATGCACTACCCGCATGCCGCGGCCACCACCGCCACCCGCCGCCTTGATGATGACCGGATAACCCACGGTCTTGGCAATGCGCTTGATCTGCACCGGATCGTCGGGCAGTTCGCCGTCCGAGCCTGGCACGCAGGGCACACCGGCGCGGATCATGGCCTGCTTGGCGGACACCTTGTCCCCCATGATGCGGATGGACTCGGGCGTCGGGCCGATGAACTGGAAGCCGCTCTTCTCCACGCGCTCGGCGAAATCGGCGTTTTCGCTCAGGAAACCGTAGCCGGGATGGATGGCTTCGGCATCGGTCACTTCGGCGGCCGAAATGATGGCCGGCATGTTGAGGTAGCTTTGTGCCGACGCCGCCGGGCCAATGCAGACGGCCTCTTCGGCCAGCTTCACGTATTTGGCATCGCGGTCGGCTTCGGAATACACCATGACCGCCTTGATGCCGAGTTCGCGGCAGGCGCGCTGAATGCGCAAGGCAATCTCGCCACGGTTGGCGATGAGAATTTTTTTGAACATGAGCCGCTGCGCCTTATTCGATCACGAACATGGGTTGACCGAATTCGACGGCCTGGCCGTTCTCGCACAGGATCTTGGTAATAGTGCCTGCCTTATCGGCTTCAATCTCGTTGAGGATCTTCATCGCCTCAATGATGCAGATGGTGTCCCCTTCTTTCACCACCGAACCGACCTCGACAAACGCCTTGGCGCCAGGCGCAGACGAGCGGTAGAACGTACCCACCATGGGAGACTTGACTGTGTGCCCTGCGGGTGCCGCCACCGGCTCGGCCACTGCCGCGGCAGCCGGTGCAGCAGCTGGCGCTGCCGCGGGTGCAGGGGCCTGGGCATAGGCCATGGCGGGTGCCGCGTAGGCCTGCACCTGTGCAACGCCACCCTTGACAATACGCACCTTGCCCTCCGCCTCCGTGATTTCCAGCTCGGACACATTGGATTCCGACACCAAGTCGATCAGGGTTTTCAGTTTACGCAGGTCCATGGGATCTCCAACACAGATTCAAAAGGCGAAATGTACACCAAGTACATTTATCTCACATTAATTGGCATCTAACTTTTGATTTTTGCCAACATCTTGCATGCGGATTTTCGTTTGCAGGACAGCAAACACCAGCCACAACGGGCTTATTTTATCGCAGCCCACTGCCGCAAATTCTCATCAGAGACCCGTCCCAGCTTGCGCTGGGCGATGGCACCAGCCCCATTGACCACCACCGTGAAGGGCAGCCCTCCGGACACATTGCCCAGGATGCGCCCCAGCTCAGAGCCCCCCAGACCCGCCATGGCGACGGGGAATTCGAGTGGATTTTGCTTCAGAAACTTCTGGACCATCTCGACACGATCGACCGCCAATCCCAACACTTGCCATCCATTTGCCTTATTTTGTTGAAAAAAAACATTGAGCATCGGCAACTCTTCTACACATGGTGGGCACCAGGTGGCCCAGAAATTAATCAGCAATGGCCTTCCCTGAAATTGCTGCACGTTGAGCGCTTTTCCTTGCGGATCAACCCAGGACGTAGCCCAAAAAGCAGCCAACTCCGCCGAAGGAGCCTCATTCTCCTGCAGGGGTGCCTCACGCCACCCTCGCCACCACAGGGCCGCACCAACAGCCGCAGCCGCACTGCCCAAGGCTGCGCCCACCAACCAACGGCGCTCCAGGCGTTGGGACGACTGGGCATCGGACTTGTCATTCATGGCTTTCCATCTCCAATAATTTCTGCAGGGCAGCCAGGCCACCCTGGGCGGTACGCCCTCGCGCATCCGGCACCAGACTGCCATGCTGCCCGCGGTAATCGCGCACGGACAAATGCAGCCCCACGTATTCTTGCAGGGGCGCGCACAGCACCTGGATGCTCAGCACGTCATAAGGGCGCCCTTGCGCGTCCCGCGCAATTTGCACTTCATAGCGCAACCCTTGATCAATTAGCGCCAACTCCACCAATTTGGGATCATCAACGTACAACTGCAGATGAATGTCACTCAAACGGGTCGCCGTCCCACGCCAGACCGCGCCGCCGAGTTGCGGCGAGAAGGCATCGAGTCGCCGCATCCAGACCAGTGCCAGTTCACGCAATGCGCGCAACTCCGCAGGCTGCGAATCCCCGTAAAAAAGCGCCAAGTATTCCACCAAGGCATCTTCGATCTGGTCGTTGGATGGCAATGCACTGCGGCCGGGAAGCCCCATCTCCCGCAGCGCACGCTGCTTGGCCGGCCCATAGGCCAGGCCCTCCTGCGCGATCAGCCGCGCGCACACCTGTGCAATTTCTGCCTTCAACTCATCCATGGGGCCGCATTGTGCACTGGCACAATAAGACCATGCATATTCACATTCTTGGCATCTGCGGCACCTTCATGGGTGGCCTGGCCGCCCTGGCACGAGAAGCTGGGCACAAAGTGACCGGCTGCGACGCTGGTGTCTACCCCCCGATGAGCGACCAACTGCGTGCACTGGGCATTGACCTGATTGAAGGCTTTGGGGCCGAGCAGGTGGCGCTGCAGCCCGACATGTACGTCATCGGTAACGTGGTCAGCCGCGCACGCCTGGCCGATGGCAGCCCGAAATTCCCGCTGATGGAAGCGATTCTGGATGCCGGTGCCCCCTACACCAGCGGCCCGCAGTGGCTGGCCGAGCACGTGTTGCAGGGCAAGCATGTGCTGGCCGTGGCCGGCACACACGGCAAGACCACCACCACGGCCATGCTGAGCTGGATATTGCAGGAGGCCGGGCTGGAGCCGGGTTTCCTGATCGGCGGCGTTCCAGTCAATTTCGGCGTGTCGGCCCGTCTTGGTGGCGGGCGCTACTTCGTGATCGAGGCCGACGAGTACGACACCGCCTTCTTCGACAAGCGCAGCAAGTTCGTCCACTACCGCCCGCGCACCGCGGTGCTGAACAACCTGGAGTTCGACCACGCCGACATTTTTGACAACCTGGCCGCCATCGAGCGCCAGTTCCACCACCTGGTACGCACTGTGCCCAGCAGCGGCCGCGTGGTCGTCAATGCGCTCGAAGAAAGCCTCACGCGTGTGCTGCACCAGGGCTGCTGGAGCGCAACCCGCAGTTTCGGCAGCGCCGTAGGGGACTTCCAGGCGGCGGGGGAACCCCATGACTTTGACGTACTGGTACAGAGCCAACCCGCCGGGCACGTCAACTGGGAGCTGGGCGGCGTGCACAACCAGCTCAATGCGCTGGCCGCCATCGCAGCCGCCGACCACGTGGGCGTACCCGTGGCCCAGGCTGCTGGAGCGCTGGCCGGTTTTGTGAACGTGAAACGGCGCATGGAAGTGCGCGGACAGGTGACACTGCCTGCGGGCGGAGCTGCTGTCACGGTCTATGACGACTTTGCCCACCACCCGACCGCCATCCGCACCACCATCAACGGGCTGCGGCGCAGGGTCGGCCCCGGCGAGCGCATCCTGGCCATTTTCGAGCCACGCTCCAACACCATGAAGCTCGGCGCCATGAAGTCACAGCTGCCATGGAGCCTGGAAGAAGCCGACCTGGCCTTCTGCCACAGCGCCGGGCTCGACTGGGACGCTGCCCTGGCACTGGCCCCCATGGGTGCGCGCGCCGCGGTGCACGCGCAGGTCGACACCTTGGTGCAGGCCATCGTCCACAGCGTGCAGCCGGGCGACCACCTGCTGTGCATGAGCAATGGCGGCTTTGCCGGCATCCACGGAAAATTGCTTCAGTCGCTACAAAATATGTAGCTTCTTACGCTTATTTTGTGCGGGCCAAAGGCATATTTCATCCACAATACCGGCCGCCCACCATCTTGGTGCAGTGCAGTATTGCATACACAATTTGGGCGTAGGATGGCGGTACCTGAACGTACCATCCGCCCCGTTGCCAGACCATGAAGTCTCCCGTCCTGCGCACCAGCCAATTCCAATCGACGGCGTTTTCGCCGCACGGTGAAGTGGCGCTGTGGTTTGAGGACCAGATCCTGTACTACGACGTCACCGGCCCCCTCAACACCGAGGTGATCGAGTGCCTAGCAGTGGCCCAGACCGAGTTCCTGAAGCGAATCGAACCCCAGGGCCCCTGGGGCAGCATTGCGGTCTGCAAGATCAGTGCAGTGATGGGCCCCGAATGCCTGGCCCGCTATGGCGCCATGATGGCCACCCCGAAACCGGCGGGAAAAACGCCAGTGGCCACGGCCTTTGTCATGGGGCCGGATGTCGATGGCTACCGGCTGATGGCGCCGCTGTTTGCCAAGATCTATGCTGGCATCCAGCGCCCTTTCCTTACCGTGGAAACCCTCGAAGCGGGCCGCCAATGGGTCTGTGCGCAGATCGCCCAGGCCCAGAAGGCACAGACGTAAAAAAAAGGGGCACCAAGCGGCGCCCCTGCTTCACCGACGGCGCGGCCAATCAGCCACGCTGGCGACGTGCCACCACAGCCTGCGAAAGCACCTCCAGCACCTCGGCCGAATCGTCCCAGCCCAGGCAGGCGTCGGTGATGCTCTTGCCGTACTCCAGCTTGGAAACATCGTCCTTGCCCGGTGTGAACTTCTGGGCCCCGGCATGCAGGTGGCTTTCGACCATGACGCCGAACACCTTGTGCGAACCACCCTGGATTTGCGCGGCGATGTCGCGCGCCACGTCGAGCTGCTTTTCGTGCTGCTTGCTGCTGTTGGCATGGCTGCAGTCCACCATCAGCGTGGCGGGCAGCTTGGCCTTGACCAGCTCTGCACAGGCGGCGTCGACGCTGGCGGCGTCGTAGTTGGGCGCCTTGCCACCGCGCAGGATGACGTGGCAGTCTTTGTTGCCATTGGTCTGGACAATCGCCACCTGGCCATTCTTGTGCACCGACAGGAAATGGTGGCCACCGGCCGCGGCCTGGATGGCGTCGGTGGCGATCTTGATGTTGCCGTCGGTGCCGTTCTTGAAGCCAATGGGTGCCGACAGGCCAGATGCCAGCTCGCGGTGCACCTGGCTCTCGGTGGTGCGGGCCCCGATGGCGCCCCAGGAGATCAGGTCGGCAATGTACTGGGGCGAGATCACATCGAGGAATTCACTGGCGGCCGGCAGGCCGAGGCGGTTGATCTCGATCAGCAGCTGGCGCGCAATACGCAGGCCTTCGTCGATGCGGCAGCTCTCATCCAGGTAGGGGTCGTTGATCAGGCCCTTCCAGCCCACCGTGGTGCGCGGTTTCTCGAAATACACGCGCATCACGATTTCCAGCGTGTCGGCGTATTGCTCGCGCAAGTCCTTGAGGCGGCGTGCGTAATCGAGCGCAGCGGCCGGGTCGTGGATGGAGCACGGGCCGATGACCACCAGCAGGCGGTCGTCCTTCTTGGCCATGATGTTGTGGATGGTACGGCGCGTGGAGGTGATCAAGGCCTCGATGGCGGTGCCGCGGATCGGGAAAAAGCGGATCAGGTGCTCGGGAGGCGGCAACACGGTAATGTCCTTGATGCGTTCGTCATCGGTCTGGCTGGTACGGTCGGCGGGGTGGGCTTGGCCATACCAGGCAGGGGTGGCGTTCGTCTTGGCGTTCATGTCTGCGCTCCTGTTCAAAATGGAAAACTGTCAAAAAACCAAAAAAAAAACCGCCGGGGTGTCCGGCGGTTTGGGGGATTCGAATCGTCTTTTTTGGGTACGTTCAGATCTCTCGACCGCCGGTTGCGCGTGAGAACCAAAAGTAGGCAAAAAAGTACGATGTGCTGAAAAGCATGGGGCCCACTGTAGCACAGCTTTTTTCGATGCAGCTGACGCGCACCGGACTCAGGCGGTTCCGCCCACTGTCAAACCATCAATGCGCAGTGTCGGTTGGCCCACGCCCACGGGCACGCTCTGCCCCTCTTTGCCGCACGTGCCGACACCGCTGTCCAGGCGCATGTCGTTGCCGATCATGCTCACGCGCTTCAGGCAATCGGGCCCGCTGCCCACCAACGTGGCACCCTTCACCGGATACTGGATCTTGCCGTTTTCCACCCAGTAGGCTTCGCTGGCCGAGAACACGAACTTGCCGCTGGTGATGTCCACCTGGCCACCACCGAAGTTCACGGCGTACAGCCCCTTCTTGAGGCTGGCCACGATCTCGGCCGGGTCCTTGTCACCCCCGAGCATGTAGGTGTTGGTCATGCGCGGCATGGGAATGTGGGCGTAGCTCTCGCGTCGGCCGTTGCCGGTGGGCTTGACGCCCATGAGGCGTGCGTTCATAGCGTCCTGCAGGTAGCCCTTGAGGATGCCGTCCTCAATCAGCACATTGCGCTGGGTGACGTTGCCTTCGTCGTCCACGTTGAGCGAGCCGCGGCGGTCGGCCACGGTGCC
Organism: Rhodoferax sp.; assembly: GCA_008015235.1. GTDB lineage: Bacteria > Pseudomonadota > Gammaproteobacteria > Burkholderiales > Burkholderiaceae_C > Allorhodoferax. Next base: position 9,451 of record SSFF01000005.1, read on the forward strand.
ATCGTCCAGCACCGTGACGCCCTTGGCCGCCACGCGCTGGCCGATGCGTCCGCTGAAGGCGCTGGAACCCTTGCGGTTGAAATCGCCTTCCAGCCCGTGGCCAATGGCCTCGTGCAGCAGCACGCCGGGCCAGCCCGGGCCCAGCACCACGGTCATTTCCCCCGCAGGCGCCGGGCGCGCGTCCAGGTTCGTCAAGGCCGCGTGCACGGCCTCGTCCACGTAGCGGCTGATCTGCTCGTCGCTGAAATAGGCCAGGCCGAAGCGCCCACCGCCACCGCTGGAGCCGACTTCGCGGCGTCCGTTCTGCTCGGCAATCACCGTCACCGACAGGCGCACCAGCGGGCGCACGTCGGCGGCCAGGGTGCCGTCGGCACGGGCCACCAGCACCACGTCGTACTCCATGGCCAGCCCGGCCATGACCTGCACCACGCGCGGGTCCTTGGCGCGGGCCAAGGCTTCCACCTTGCCCAGCAGCTCCACCTTGGCGGTGCTGTCTAGCGTGGCGATCGGGTCCATGCCGGGGTACAGGCTGCGGCTGCCCGCTATCTTTTTGCCAGCTGCTCGTGCACGTTTTACCTGGGCTGAAGCCGAAATGGATCGTACGGTGCGGGCCGCATCGAGCAACGAGGCCTCGGAAATGTCGTCGGAATAGGCGAAGGCCGTTTTCTCGCCGCTGACCGCACGCACGCCCACGCCCTGGTCGATGGAAAACGAGCCGGTTTTGACGATGCCTTCTTCCAGGCTCCAACCCTCGGAGCGGGTGTACTGGAAGTAGAGGTCGGCCTCATCCACCTGGTGGGCCTTGATCTCAGCCAGCGCCCGCGCCAGGTGCGACTCGTCCAGCCCGAAGGGGGTGAGCAACAGGGTCTTGGCCGTGGCCAGGCGGTCGAGGGTGGGTTCGCGTGCAATCATGCGAACCATTTTAGGTGCCTTGCAAAAACCCCAGCAGCGCCGCATCGTCCAGATCGGCCAAACCGGCCTGCAGCGCCGCCGCAAACACGGCATGGGTGCTGGCGCCCAGCGGCCCGGAAAACCCGGCCGCAGCCGCAGCATCCAGCGCCAGCCCCGTGTCCTTGTGCAGCAGGGTCATGTGGGCCCGCGGCGCCAGATCGCCCGCCAGGGCACGGCGCATGCGGTCCACCCCAATCCAACTCTGGCCGCTGGAACGCTCGATCACGTCAAGGGTAGTGCCCTGGTCCAGACCCAGCCAGTGGGCCAGCGCCAGGGCCTCGGCCGCGCCCACCAGGTTGATGCCGGCCAGCAGGTTGTTGACCAGCTTGGTGCGGGCGCCGTCTCCGGCGCGCGTGCCGATGCGAAACACCGGGTTGGCCAAGGCCTCCAGCAAGGGCCGCACCCGCTCCAGCGCCTGCGCAGGACCGGCCACCATCAGGCTCATGCGTCCTTCGCGTGCACGCGCCGGGCCGCCGGACATGGGGGCGTCCACCACGTCCACGCCCTGCTGCGCCAGGGTGTGCGCAATGTCCTCCACATCCTGCGGGCCCAGCGTGGGGCACAGCAGCAGCACATGGCCAGGCGGCAGCTGCGGGGCGATGCCGTGCGCACCGAACAGGACTTCACGCACCTGGGCCACATTCACCACAGCAAGGATGGTTGCTACACTTTTGGAAGCTGCTTGCGCAACATCTGCGCGGGCAACCGCCCCAAATGGCAGCAAATCCTGAACCTTCTGGGGGACCAAGTCATGGACCGAAGGCGACCACCCCAGTGCGCACAGGCGCTGCGCCATGGCGGCGCCCATGTTGCCCACACCGATGATGGTCACGGGGAATGCCCCCTGGACGCCAGGGTTCATGACTGCACCAGGCGCTTGGCGTTGGCAATCGACATCAGGATGCCCAGCGCCAGGCCGAGGATCACCATGGCCGTGCCACCGTAGCTGATGAAGGGCAACGGCACCCCCACTACCGGAAGGATGCCGCTGACCATGCCCATGTTCACGAAGGAATAGGCAAAGAAGATCATCGTCACGCTGCCCGCCAGCAGGCGCGAAAACAGCGTGGGCGCCTCCAGCGCGATGGTCAGCCCCCGAAAGATCAGGAACAGGAAGGCCCCCATCAGGAACAGGTTGCCCAGCAGGCCGAATTCTTCGGAATAGGCCGCAAAGATGAAGTCGGTGGTACGTTCGGGGATGAACTCCAGATGCGTCTGCGTTCCCTGCATGAAGCCCATGCCCAGCACGCCCCCCGAGCCGATCGCGATCATGCCCTGGATGATGTGGAAGCCCTTGCCCAGCGGGTCGCGCGTGGGATCAAGCAGGGTACAGACCCGCTGCTGCTGGTAGTCGTGCAGCAGGGGCCAGTTCACCCCTTGGGCACACAGCTGGGGCTCGAACACCACCAGCACAAAAATCCCCACGACCCCGACCACCAGAGGGGGGACCACCAGCTTCCAGCTCATGCCGGCAAAGAAGATGACGGACATGCCGGCAATCAGCACCAGCAGGGAAGTCCCCAGGTCCGGTTGCTTCATGATGAGGCCCACCGGAACGGCGAGCAGCACGCCCGCCACCACAAAGTCCAGGGTGCGCAACTGCCCTTCACGTTTCTGGAACCACCAGGCCAGCATCAATGGCACGGCCAGCTTCAGGATTTCACTGGGTTGGATCACCACACCGACATTGACCCAGCGCCGCGCGCCCTTCTTGGTAATGCCAAATACGGCCACCGCCACCAGCAGGGCAACACCCAGTACATAGAGGGGTACCGCCAACATCATCAAGCGCTGCGGCGGCACCTGGGCCACCACGAACATGATGCTGGCGGCAATGAGCATGTTGCGTGCGTGGTCCTGGAAACGGGTGCCATGGTCGTAGCCCGAGGAATACATGATGAGCAGCCCGGCACACGCCAGCAGGAACACGGCAAAGGCCAGCGGACCGTCAAAACCGGCCAGCCAGGGGGTCACGCGGTGCCGAAGGGAGGGTTTTCCAAAAGAAGTCGCCATGGGCGAATTATCGGTGCCCTCCGGTACATGCCCGATTTCTGCCTACCATTCGGACAATGAACGCACCGGCACACACCACCCACCTGCTCTACCTCCACGGCTTTCGCTCCTCCCCCCAATCGGCCAAGGCCCGGCAGATGCAGGCCTGGGTGCAAGCCCAGCGGCCCGATGTGCACTGGTGGTGCCCGCAGCTGCCACCGTCCCCCAAGGAAGCAATGGCCCTGGTGGCGCAAGGCATTGCTGCGTGGCCGCGGGAGAGCATGGTGACGGTCGGCTCCAGCCTGGGCGGCTTTTATGCCACCTGGGTGGCGGAACGCACCGGCTGCCGCGCTGCGCTGCTGAATCCGGCCATTGACCCCGCGCGCGACCTGGCCAAATACATCGGCGAACAAAGCAGTTGGCACAACCCGCAGGACCACTTTTTCTTCCGCGCCGAATTTGTGGACGAACTGCGTGTCCTGGCCCGCCCCACCCTCACCCAGCCCGAGCGCTATTTCGCTCTCATCTGCAAGGGTGACGAGGTGCTGGACTGGCGCGAGATGCACGGCAAGTACGCAGCCTGTCCGGGCCTGCTGCTGGAGGGCGGTGACCACGCCATCAGCGACTTCGCCCAGCACCTGCCCGCTGTGCTGCGCCATCTGGGCCTGTAGCCACCTGCCGGGGACACTTTCCGCCCATGGGACAATCCGCGCCATGTACGTATTGTTTGAAGACGCTGGCAAATTCCTGGCCGGGCGGTTGATGTCTGAGGCAGAGGCCTCGGCACAGGTGGAACTGGACACGGGCAAACGGGTCAAGGTGAAGGCCGCGCACATCCTTTTGCGCTTTGAAAAACCCGCACCGGCCGAGTTTGTGGCCCAGGCCCAGTCGCTGGCGCAGGGCATCGAGCTGGAAATGGCCTGGGAATTTGCCCCGGACGAGGAATTTGGCTTTGCCGACCTGGCGCGCGACTATTTCTCGGCCAACGCGCCGCTGTCGGAACAGGCGGCCATGCTGTACCGCCTGTTCGACAACCCGCACTACTTCCGCCGTGCCGGCAAGGGCCGCTTCAAGAAGGCCCCCGCCGACATCATTGCGCAGGCCCTGGCCGCCATCGAGAAGAAACGCCTGATCGGAGAGCAGATCGCCGCCTGGGCCCAGGAGCTGGCCGCTGGCCGCTGCCCCGAGCCCATCCAGGCCCAGATCTTCAAGATACTGTTCAAACCGGACAAGAACGCGCCCGAATACAAGGCCGTGGTGGACGCTGCGCGCGCCACCCAGACCGCGCCGCTGGACCTGCTGCAAAAAGCCGGCGCCATCGCTTCACCCTACCAGTTCCACTGGAAGCGCTTCCTGTTCGAGAACTTCCCCAAGGGCACGGGCTTTCCCGCGCTCACGGCGCCGCCCATCGCCGACGAGCTGCCAGTCGCGGCGGTGCAGGCCTTTTCCATCGACGACTCGCAGACCACCGAGATCGACGACGCGCTCTCGCTGCAAGGCCTGGGCACCGGCACCGTTGTGCTGGGCATCCACATTGCCGCGCCGGGGCTGGCCATTGCACCCGGCAGCCCCGTGGACCAGCTGGGCCGTGCACGCCTGTCCACCGTCTACATGCCAGGCTACAAGGTCACCATGCTGCCCGACGAGGTGGTACAGACCTACACCCTGCTGGAAGGACGCAACTGTCCCGCCGTGTCGCTGTACGTGACGCTGGACGAAGCCACGCTGGAAATCCAGTCGTCTGAGACCAAGCTGGAACGCGTGCCCATTGTCTGGAACCTGCGCCACGACCAGCTCGACAGTGTGGTCACAGAGCAATGGCTCTGCGACCCATCTTTTAATCATGAAAATGACCACCAGCCCGCATCTGCATTGCGTGGACAGCTATCATTTTTGCATCGTCTGGCGAAAGACCTGAAGGCCAAGCGCGAGGTCGTGCGCGGCAAGCCCGAAACCTTCAACCGCCCCGACTACAACTTCCGCCTCGCAGAAAACCAGGGCCACGAGCCCGACGGCAGCGAGACCGTGCACATCTCGGTGCGCCAGCGTGGCGCCCCGCTGGACCTGATCGTGGCAGAGGCCATGATCCTGGCCAACAGCAGCTGGGGCAGTTGGCTCGCCGAGTTGGGCGTGCCCGGCATCTACCGCAGCCAGGCCAGCCTGGCCCCCGGCGTCAAGGTGCGCATGGGCACCAAGGCCTTGCCGCACGCCGGCATCGGCGTGAAAAGCTATGCCTGGAGCACCTCGCCGCTGCGCCGCTATACCGACCTGGTCAACCAGTGGCAGATCATTGCCTGCGCCCGCCATGGCAAGACTGCGGCCCTGGTAGCGCCTTTCAAACCCAAGGATGCCGACCTGTTTGCGATCATTTCCAGCTTCGATGCCGCCTACAGCGCCTACAACGGCTACCAAGCTGGCATGGAGCGTTTCTGGACCTTGCGCTATGTGCAGCAACATGGCCTCACGGAACTGGAAGCCACGGTCTTCAAGGACAACATGGTGCGTGCCGACAGCATCCCGCTGGTGCTGCCCGTGGTTGGCGCCCAGGGCCTGCCGCGCGGTGCGCGCGTGAAGGTGCGTCTGGGCGACATCGACCTCATCACCCTCGACGTGCACGGCACCGTGGTCGAGCGCCTGGACGCCAGCGCCGCCCCGGTCCCCGACGAGGCCGAAGAGGACGAAGAAGAAGTCGCTGGCCCCATTGCGATTGCGGTGGATATGAGCGACAGCGGCGAGGCATCGGATAATCCAGCGCCGTGAAGCTGCGCGACCTTTCCCCCCTGCAAATCACCCTGGCCATTTCGGTGGCCCTGCATGCGCTTTTGTTGACGGTGCGCTTTGTCGACCCCGAACGCTTTGATCGCGTGTTCCAGGATACCCCGCTGGAGGTGATCCTGGTCAATGCCCGCACCAACGAAAAAGCAGACACCAAGGCCCATGCCATCGCCCAGGCCACGCTGAGCGGCGGGGGCGATGCCGACAAAGGCCGCGCCAGCAGCCCCCTGCCGCCCTCGACCTTGGTGGACCTGGGTGATGCGACCGAAGACGAATCGCAACGCAAGCTGCAGCAATTGCAGGAGCAGCAAATGCTGCTGCTGTCACAGATCAAGAACCAACTGGCCGCCCTGCCCCCGCGCGACCCGACGCACCCGCCACAGACGCCGGAGGAGCGCGAGCGCGAGGAGAAACGCAAGCAGCTGCTCAAGCTGCTGGCCGAGATCGAGCGCCGCATCAACCTGGAAAATACGCGCCCTCGCAAGCGTTACATCAGCCCTTCGACCCGCGAAGAGGTGTATGCGGTGTACTACGACTCCCTGCGCCGCGCCATCGAAGAGCGCGGCACCGAACAGTTCCCCACCCTGGCGGGCAAGAAGCTCTACGGCGAGCTGACCATGATCGTCACCGTGGACTCCCGCGGCCACGTGGTGGAAACCGAGATTGTTGAAAGCTCGGGCAACAAGACGCTGGACCGCCAGGCGGCCCTCATCGCCCGTATGGCCGGTCCGTTTGGCCGGTTCAGCAAGGCCATGCGCCAGCGCGCCGACCAGATTGTCGTGGTGTCACGTTTCAACTTCACCCGGGACGAGACCTTGCAGGCCAACGTCTCTTCGGCGCAATGAAACGGCTGTCGGCATGGCTGCTGTGCTGCCTGGGCGCCTTGCTGGCCCTGGAGTTGTTCTTCGTGGCACGGGTGGCCCTGTGGGCGGTCTGGGCACCCGAGTCGACCAGCTTCGAGCGCTCCCAGTCCTGGCAAATCGCGCAGGCCAAGGGCAGCCTGCCCTGGCGCCAGCAATGGGTCGACTACAGCGACATCTCCAACCACCTCAAGCGCGCGGTCATTGCCTCTGAAGACGATGAATTTGCCGACCACGATGGTGTGAACTGGGAAGCCATAGAGAAGGCCTGGGAGAAAAATGCCAAGGCCGAGAAAAAAGCCGAAGCCCGCCCAGCCCCCGCCAAAGGCAAGCCGGCCAAACCCCCGAAGGTGGTGGGCGGCTCCACCATCACCCAGCAGTTGGCCAAGAACCTGTTCCTTTCCGGTGAACGCACCCTGCTGCGCAAGGCCCAGGAGTTTGTATTGACGCTGACACTGGAGATGCTGCTGTCCAAGGAGCGCATCCTGGAGATCTACCTGAACCATGTGGAATGGGGCGAAGGCGTGTTCGGCGCCCAGGCCGCAGCCCAGCACTATTTCCGAAAGAACGCGTCCCAGCTCACCGCCTTCGAAGCAGCCCGGCTGGCGGTGATGCTGCCGCGCCCCAAGTATTTCGAGAAGATGCCCCATTCGGCCTACCTCAGTGGGCGCGCCGAAGTCATCGTGGGCCGCATGCCCAGTGCCCAGCTGCCCTGAACGCAGCGCTTAGAGCCAGGCCACCAGTTCGCCCGCAAGTGGTACTGCGGTCTGTATGATGCCCGCCCATGCTTGCCAAGTTAATGAGTTACTTTCTGCTGGGCCTGATCCGGGTTCTGACCGGGGCCCAGGCGCGCTGGCACGGTTGTCCCCCGAAAGCCGAGCAGCGCATCTACTTCGCCAACCACCAAAGCCACGCTGATCTGGTGATGATCTGGGCGGCCCTGCCCAAGGAGCTGCGCAGCGTCACGCGCGCCATCGCCGCCAAGGACTACTGGACCAAGACACCCTTCAAGCAGTGGCTGACCACGGCAGTATTCAACGTGATCTATGTCTCGCGTGACCGCAGTGCCGACGAGGACCCGTTGGAGCCGCTGCTGGAGGCGCTGGGCAATGGCGACTCCATCATCCTGTTTCCCGAGGGCACACGCGGCCATGCGGAGGAACCTGCGGCCTTCAAGGCCGGGCTCTACAACCTGTCGACAAAATTCCCCAAGGCGGTGCTGATACCGACCTGGATCAACAATGTGCAGCATGTCCTGCCCAAGGGCGAAGTGGTGCCGGTGCCAGTGCTGTGCTCGGTGACCTTTGGTGCCCCGATGCAAGTGGAAGAAGGCGAGGACCACCGCCACTTCCTGGATCGCGCACGCAAGGCCGTGATCGCGTTGCGCGACGTATAAGGGGGCACGCGCATGTACCACTACATCAAGGACCTGTCGCCCTTTCAGCAGGTTGGCATCTTGTTCATCATCGTCTTTGGACTGCTGCTGCTGGGCAGCGTCTGGGCCTTCCTGCTCACCTTGCGGGAACACGAGGACCCCGAGGAAGCCCGGCGCTGGCGCGAGGGAATCGACGAGATCAGCACCCTGCTGCGCATCAGCTGGGCCATGATGCTGGGCTTCTGGGTCTGCTGGATTTCCGGGAAATGGGTCGCCCTGACACTGTTCGGTGTGGTGTCCTTTCTGGGTCTGCGCGAATTCCTCACCCTGTCGCCCACGCGCCGCGGCGACCACCGCAGCCTGGTGCTGGCCTTCTTTGTGGTGCTGCCGGCCCAGTACTGGCTGGTTGGTACCGAGCACTTCGACATGTTTGCCGTGTTCGTGCCGGTGTACGTGTTCCTGGCCCTGCCCTTGGCCAGCGCACTGGCCAACGACCCCACGCGCTTCCTGGAGCGCAACGCCAAGCTGCAATGGGGCATCATGGTCTGCATCTACGGCATGAGCCACGTGCCGGCGCTTCTGTTGCTGAAATTCCCTGGCTACGACAACAAGAACGCCTTCATGGTGTTCTTCTTTGTGCTGGTGGTGCAGACCTGCATGATCACGCAGCACTACCTGAGCCGCAAGGTGCAAAAGCCAATCGCCGCGCCCGCCATCAGCACCAGCTTCAACTGGTACAGCATGTGGATGGGCGTGCTGGCCGGCAGCATTGTGGGTGGTTTGTTGGCCGGTATCACTCCCTGGGTGCCCGGCACCGCGTTTGCGTTCTCGTTCATCGCCTGCACAGCCGGCTCCATGGGCCACCTGATCATGAAGGCGCTCAAGCGCGACCGCGGCATCCCCAGTTGGGGTCCGAAGGTGGCGTCTGTCACCGGCGCCGGTGGTCTGCTCAACCGGGTGGATGCACTGTGCTTCGCTGCACCGGTATTTTTCCACTCGGCCAAGTGGTATTTCGACATCTGAACCTGTTCATGCACAATTTAGGCATCCAGCCCGCATGGAAGCTACGCATGCAGCTCCTGAAACCATAGCATGCGAATTCTCGGCATCGACCCCGGACTGCGCACCACCGGCTTCGGTGTGGTGGACCTGGACGCGGGCCACACCCGTTACGTGGCCAGCGGCACCATCAGCACCCAGAGCATGGACACCCACGCGCTACCCCAGCGTCTGAAGGTGCTGTTCGACGGCATAAGCGAGGTGGTCCAGCGCTACCAGCCCGACTGCGCCGCGGTCGAGATCGTGTTCGTCAACGTCAACCCGCAGTCCACTCTGCTGCTGGGGCAGGCGCGCGGCGCCTTGCTCACGGCGCTGGTGAACGCCGCGCTACCGGTGCACGAATACACTGCCCTGCAGATGAAGCAGGCCGTGGCCGGTCACGGCCGCGCGCAGAAGAGCCAGATCCAGGAGATGGTGCGGCGCCTACTGGGCTTGAGCGGCGTGCCGGGGACCGACGCCGCCGATGCACTGGGCCTGGCCATTACCCATGCCCACGCCAGCAAATCGGTGGCGCTGATCGCCAAGAACAAGGTACTGGTGGGTGAAGCCGCAGGACGCGGTTCCAAGGCGGCCTACCGCAACCGGCGCATCACCTGAGCGGCACTCAAAGGCGTTCGAGGATCAGGATGCCGAAGCCCACCAGGCCCGCAATCGCCATCCACTTCAGCACCAGCAGACCGAACAGCTTGAAGCGCTGCTGGCCAGTGCCGACAAACAGCACAAAGCTGACACCGGCCGCAATCAGCAGCAGGAAGATGATCCAGCGAAACAGCAACATGGATGAGACGTGCTGTTACCAGGCCGTTGCCAGCTGGGCAAATCCGGCCGGTGCAGCCTTTTCGTTGTCGAAGCTAACCACATCCCAGGCCTCCTGGTCGGCCAGCAGGGCCCGCAGCAGCTTGTTGTTGAGTGCATGGCCCGAGCGGAAGGCGTGGTAGGCCGCCAGCAAGGGTTTGCCGACGATGTACAGGTCGCCCATGGCGTCGAGAATCTTGTGCTTGACGAACTCGTCGTCGTAGCGCAGCCCGTCGGCGTTGAGCACCTTGTAGTCGTCCATGACGATGGCATTGTCCAGCCCCCCGCCCAACGCCAATCCGTTGGCGCGCATCATCTCCACGTCCTTGGTGAAACCGAAGGTACGGGCGCGGGCGATGTCGCGTGAATAGGAACCAGTGCTCAGGTCGAACTCTACGAACTGTCCTGTCGAGTCCACAGCCGGGTGCTTGAAGTCGATCTCAAAGCCCAGCTTGAAGCCGTGGTAAGGCTCGAGACGCGCCCATTTCTCATTGGTACCACTGCCCTCGCGCACCTCCACGGGCTTCTTCAGGCGAATGAAGCGCCGCGGTGCATTCTGCTGCTCGATGCCTGCACTTTGCAGCAGGTAGACAAAAGAAGCTGCCGAACCATCCAGGATGGGAATTTCCTCGGCCGTGATGTCCACGTACAGGTTGTCCACGCCCAGCCCGGCGCAGGCCGACATCAGGTGTTCCACCGTCAGCACCTTGGCATCGCCCTGGGACAGGGTAGACGCCAGGCGCGTATCGGTCACAGCCTCGGCCGTCGCCAGAATGTCCGGTGCGTGGGGCAGATCGACCCGTCGGAAGACGATGCCGGTATCGGGCGCAGCCGGGCGCAGGGTGATTTCCACCCGCTGCCCGCTGTGCAGACCGACCCCCACCGCGCGGGTGAGGGTTTTGAGAGTTCGTTGTTTGAGCACGGGCTGGATTTTACCGGCCAGCCCTTGCACCCGCAGGGAACTCCATTTTTCCAGCATCAGTCGGCTTGCTTGCGCAAGAACGCGGGGATCTCGTAGTCGTCCATGCCCCCACTGGCCAGCGCGTCCACACGCGCTGCGGCCGAAGTGCGTCCACGCCACACGGCCGGGGTGCCCATGCTGCTGTAGTCGGTCTGGGCCGCGCCCACGGAGGGGGCTCCCCCTACCGCTGCCGTGGCCCCACCCATGGCCGCCACCGGTTGGGCGATATTGTTGAGCGTGGGCACATGGAAGGGCACGTTGTCGGTACCGGTGCGAATGACCTGCAGCGGAGGGGCCGTGCGGCGGGCACCTTGGCGGCTCAGACCTGTTGCGACCACGGTCACACGGATCTCGTCACCCAGGGCATCGTCGTAGGCGGTGCCGTAGATCACGTGGGCATCGGGCGAAGCGTAGGCGCGAATGGTGTTCATCGCCAGCTTGGATTCCGACAGCTTGAGGCTACCCTTGGCCGCAGTGATCAGCACCAGCACGCCCTTGGCGCCGGAAAGGTCGATGCCCTCCAGCAGCGGGCAGGCCACGGCCTGCTCGGCGGCGATGCGGGCGCGGTCCGGACCGCTGGCCAGGGCCGTGCCCATCATGGCCTTGCCAGGCTCACCCATGACAGTGCGCACGTCTTCAAAGTCGACGTTCACATGGCCGGGCACGTTGATGATTTCGGCAATACCGCCGACGGCGTTTTTCAGCACGTCATTGGCATTGGCAAAGGCTTCGTCCTGGCTCACGTCGTCACCCAGCACTTCGAGCAGTTTCTCGTTGAGCACCACGATCAGGGAGTCCACGTTGGCTTCGAGTTCGGCCAGGCCGGCGTCGGCATTGGTCATGCGGCGACCGCCTTCGAAGTCGAAAGGCTTGGTCACCACACCCACGGTCAGGATGCCCATTTCCTTGGCCACGCGGGCAATCACGGGGGCAGCACCGGTACCGGTACCGCCGCCCATGCCAGCGGTGATGAACAGCATGTGGGCGCCTTCGATGGCCTGGCGAATGTCGGCTTCGGCCAGGTCGGCAGCTTCCTTGGCTTTCTCAGGCTTGCTGCCAGCCCCCAGGCCGGTCTGGCCCAGCTGCACCAGCTTGTGCGCGGAGGAGCGCGACAGGGCCTGGGCATCGGTGTTGGCACAGATGAACTCCACGCCGCTGACCCCGGTGTTGATCATGTGCTGCACGGCATTGCCGCCGCCGCCGCCGACGCCGATGACCTTGATCTGGGTGCCTTGGTTGAATGTTTCTTCTTCAATCATTTCGATGGGCATGTTGTTACTCCTGAAAAACTAAAACGGTGAAATTGCAAAAACTCGAAACCTGGTGTGTTGGGGTATGCCCATCCGGCGGATCGGTGCATCGCCATCGCCAATGCACGCCCGCGTCGCGGTGTGGGCACGGTGCGATTCCGACCGGTACCAAGAAGGAAGAAGTGCTGGATGTGGCCATGGCTTAAAAGTTCCCGATAAACCAGTCTTTGATGCTGCCCAGCGCGGTCTTCATGGAACCGTTCTTCTGGGCCACCTTGTAGCCGCGCATGCGCGCCATGCGGGCCTCTTCCAACAATCCCATGACGGTGGCGGCACGCGGCTGCGCCACCATGTCGGCCAACGCGCTGGAGTACTTGGGTACCCCGCGGCGCACCGGCTTCAAGAAGATGTCTTCACCCAGCTCGACCATGCCGGGCATGATGCAGCTGCCACCCGTGAGCACGATGCCACTGGAAAGCACTTCCTCGTAACCCGAGTCGCGCATCACCTGGTTCACCAGGCTGAAAATTTCTTCGACGCGCGGCTCGATCACACCGGCCAGGGCCTGGCGGCTCAGCATGCGCGGGCCGCGGTCGCCAAGACCCGGTACTTCCACCTGCACCTGCGGGTCCACCAGCATCTGCTTGGCATGGCCGCTTTCGACCTTGATGTCTTCGGCATCCTTGGTGGGTGTGCGCAGCGCCATGGCGATGTCGCTGGTGATCAGGTCACCGGCAATCGGGATCACCGCGGTATGGCGGATGGCACCATTGGTGAAGATGGCGACGTCGGTGGTACCGGCGCCGATGTCCACCAGTGCCACGCCCAGTTCGCGTTCGTCCTGCGTGAGCACCGAAAGGCTGCTGGCCAGCGGGTTGAGCATGAGCTGCTCCACTTCCAGACCGCAGCGGCGCACGCACTTGATGATGTTCTCGGCGGCGCTTTGCGCACCGGTGACGATGTGCACCTTGGCTTCCAAGCGGATACCGCTCATGCCAATCGGTTCTTTCACATCCTGGCCGTCGATGATGAATTCCTGCGGCTCCACCAGCAGCAGGCGCTGGTCGGTCGAGATGTTGATGGCCTTGGCAGTTTCCACCACGCGGGCCACGTCGGCGCTGGAAACGTCGCGGTCCTTGATGGCCACCATGCCGCTGGAGTTGATGCCGCGGATGTGGCTGCCGGTGATGCCGGTGTAGACGCGCGTGATCTTGCAGTCGGCCATGAGCTCGGCTTCTTTCAGTGCCTGCTGGATGCTGGCCACGGTCGCGTCGATGTTGACCACCACACCGCGCTTGATGCCATTGCTCGGCGCCACGCCCAGGCCAGCCAGCTTGAGCTCGCCACCGGGCAGGACCTCGGCCACCACCACCATGACCTTGGCGGTTCCGATGTCCAATCCGACTACCAAATCCTTGTACTCTTTTGCCATAGCTTCACCTGTTCCCAATCGCTGTCATTTCTTCGGAGCGTCCATGCCCACCGTGCCCACACCGCGCAGGCGTATGGCATAGCCGTTGTCATGGCGCAAATCGGCCGCCTCGACGGCCTGCGGCCAGCGGCCAAACCGCCCACTGACCTGCGTGATCGTTTTGACGAAGCGCTGGGTGCGCTCCAGCACTTCCCCGCGCTCGCCGCGTCCCAGTTCGAGAACGCCCCCGCTGTCCAGGCGCGCATGCCAGCCGCCGCTCTTGGTCATTTCCAGCTGGTCCACCGCGAGGTCCAAGGGGGCAAACACTTCCTGCAGTGCCTTGAACATGCCCAGCACCTCGGCGCTTTGCACCTCGGGGCCAAACAGACGCGGCAGGCTTTCCTGGTCCACCTCACCGACATTGGCCTCGAACACCTCGCCCTGCACATTGAGGAGCTTGGCATCGCTGTCGGCCCCCCAGTAGGCGAAAGCCTGGTGTTCCTGCAGCTTGACCAGCAGCCGGTTCGGGAACACGCGGTGCACCACGGCGTGGCGCACCCAAGGCACCGCTTCGAAGGCACGGCGCACCTGGGCCAGGTCGGCGGTGAAGAATGTGCCGCGGATCTGCGGTACCACATTGGCACGCAGGGTCAACGGGTTGTTGTGGTTCACGTCGCCCACGACCGTGATGCCGCGGATGGCGAACACCGGCAAGCGCACCACCCAGCCTGCCACTGCACTCAGTGTCAGACCGACAAAAGCCAGGAACAGGACGCTGGCGGTCCAGTTCATGAGCTTGATGTCGAAGGGGGTGGGCTCGCGGTCTCTCACGCAGCAGCTCCTGAATCCGTGCCTGCGCTTTGCAGCAGCTGCACGCACAGGTCTTCGTAGCTGATACCGGCGGCCTTGGCCGACATCGGTACCAGCGAATGCCCGGTCATGCCCGGCGAGGTGTTGATTTCCAGCAGGTAGGGCTTGCGCGTGGCCGCGTCAATCATCACGTCGGCGCGCGCCCAGCCACGGCAGCCCAGCACCTGGTAGGCCTGGCACACCAACGCCTGGATCGCTTCCTCTTCGCCCTGCGGCAGGCCGGCGGGCACCAGGTACTTGACCACGTCGGTGTAGTACTTGTTCTGGAAGTCGTAGTTGCCGTCGGGCGCCACGATGCGAATCAGCGGCAGCGCGCGCGGGTCATGGGCTTCGCCCAGCACCGGACAGGTGACTTCGTCGCCGGCCACAAACTGCTCGCACAGCACGTGGCTGTCGTGCTGCGCAGCCAGGCGGTAGGCCTCGGCACACTGGTCGGCGCTGACCACCTTGGTCAGGCCAATGGTGGAGCCTTCGCGCGCCGGTTTCACGATCATGGGGGCGCCCAGCTCGGCAAAGGCTTGGAGGGTTTGCTCTGCACTCTTCACCTGCACCCAGGCTGGAGTGGGCAGGCCCTCGAAGCGCCAGATGCGCTTGGTCATGACCTTGTCCATCGAGATGGCAGAGGCCATGACGCCGGAGCCGGTGTAGGGAATGCCCATCAATTCGAGTGCGCCCTGCACCGTGCCGTCTTCGCCGAAGCGCCCGTGGAGGGCAATGAAGCAGCGGTCAAAACCTTCGCGCTTGAGCTCGCCCAGGTCGCGTTCGCTCGGGTCGAAGGCGTGGGCATCGACGCCCTTGGCACGCAGGGCGTTGAGCACGCCAGTGCCGGACATCAGCGAGACCTCGCGCTCGGCCGAGGCGCCGCCCATCAAGACGGCGACTTTTCCCAAGTTATTAGTGTTATTTTGACTCATAGCCCGCGTCCTTCCTGCTTGGACAGCTTCTCTTTTTGTAGCAAATCAGCAATTTTTCCTGGCACGGCCCCGATGGAGCCTGCCCCCATGCACATCAGCACGTCGCCGTCGCGGGCATTGGCAATGGCCACCTGCGGCATGGCGGTGATGTCGTCGACAAACAGTGGTTCGACCTGGCCTGCCAATCGCAGCGCACGCGCCAGCGCACGGCCATCGGCCGCCACGATGGGGGCCTCGCCTGCGGCATAAACCTCGGCCAGCAGCACCGCGTCGGCGTGCCCAATGACCTTGACGAAATCTTCAAAGCAGTCACGGGTGCGGGTGTAGCGGTGTGGCTGGAACGCCAGCACCAGTCGGCGCCCGGGAAACGCGCCACGGGCTGCGGCCAGCGTGGCCGCCATTTCCACCGGGTGGTGGCCGTAGTCGTCGATGACAGTGACGGTGCCGCCCTGGGGCAGGGGCAGGTCGCCATAGCGCTGGAAGCGCCGACCCACGCCGTGGAATTCGGCCAGCGCCTTCTGGACTGCCGCATCGGGAATGTTGAGTTCGACCGCGATGGCGATGGCCGAGAGCGCGTTGAGCACGTTGTGGCGTCCGGCCAGGTTGAGCACCACATCCATATCGGGCAGCACCACGCCATTGCGGCGTTGTACGGTGAAGTGCATCTGGCCGCCGACAGCACGCACATTGATGGCGCGCACCTGCGCGCCTTCGTCAAATCCGTAGCTGGTGATGGGACAGGTCACCTGTTCGCAGATCTCGCGCACCGCCGGGTCATCGGTGCACAGCACGGCGGTTCCGTAGAAGGGCATGCGGTGCAGGAAATCGACAAAGGCTTTCTTCAGTTTGCCGAAGTCGTGCCCGTAGGTTTCCATGTGGTCGGCATCGATGTTGGTCACCACGGCCATCACCGGCAGCAGGTTCAGGAACGAGGCATCAGACTCGTCGGCCTCGACCACGATGTAGTTTCCCTGGCCCAGGCGGGCGTTGGCGCCAGCGCTGTTGAGACGCCCACCGATCACGAAGGTGGGGTCGAGCCCGCCTTCTGCCAGCACGCTGGTCACCAGGCTGGTGGTGGTGGTTTTGCCGTGGGTGCCGGCAATCGCGATGCCCTGCTTGAGGCGCATCAGTTCAGCCAGCATCAAGGCACGCGGCACGATGGGCAGGTGCAACTCGCGCCCGCGCACGACCTCGGGGTTGTCGGCCTTGACTGCGGTGCTGGTGACCACGGCGTCGGCCCCCACCACGTTGTCGGCCATGTGGCCGACAAACGTACGGATACCCAGATCGCCCAGACGGCGCAATGTCGCACTGTCGGACAAATCAGAACCCGAGATGGTGTATCCCAGGTTGTGCAGGATTTCGGCAATGCCGGACATGCCCGAGCCGCCAATGCCGACGAAGTGGATGTGCTGGATAGCGTGTTTCATGCGGCGTTTCCTTTCGCCAGGGACTCACAGGCTGCCACCATGCTGTCGGTGGCCGTCAGTTTTTGGAGCTTTTTGGCTGCCAGCCCGCGTTCAAGCAGGGTAGACCGCTCTGTTTTCAATAGCATTTCGGCCAATTTTTCGGGCGTCAAGTCGGCCTGGGGCAAGAGCACTCCGGCGCCGGCATCGCTGAGGAAGCGGGCATTGGTGGTCTGATGGTCGTCCACGGCATGCGGGAACGGCACCAGCACGCTGGCGGCGCCCACGGCCGCGAGTTCGGTGACGGTACTGGCACCGGCGCGGCAGATCACCAGGTCGGCGTCGGCAAAGGCCTGGGCCGTGTTGTCGATGAACGGTGTCAAGCTGGCCTGCACCCCCGCGGCGGCATAGTTGGCCCGCAGTTCGTCGATCTGCTTTTCCCCGGCCTGGTGCGTCACTTGGGGGCGCTGGTCTTCGGGAATCAGCGCCAGGGCCTGCGGCACCACGGTATTGAGCGCCTTGGCGCCCAGGCTGCCGCCCACCACCAGCACCTTCAACGGCCCCGTGCGGCCTTCGAAGCGTTCTTGCGGGCCGGGCACATTGAGGAATTCGGTGCGCAAGGGGTTGCCCACCCATTCACTGTGGGCCAATGCCCCAGGGAAGGCGCAGTACACGCGCTCGGCAATCTGGGCCAGCACCTTGTTGACCAGGCCCGCTACCGAGTTCTGCTCGTGCAGTACCAGAGGCTTGCCGCGGAACACGGCCATCATGCCGCCGGGGAAGGTGATGTACCCGCCCAGCCCCACCACCACATCGGGGCGGACGCGGCCGATGACCTGCCAGGCCTGCCAGAAGGCACGCAGCAGGCGCAGCGGCAGCAGTGCCAAGGTCTTGAGCCCCTTGCCACGCACGCCGGAGAATGCGACCAATTCCAGCGGGAATCCCTTGGCCGGTACCAGGCGGCTCTCCATGCTGTCCGGGGCACCCAGCCAGTGCACACGCCAGCCCTTGTCACGCAGAGCCTGGGCCACGGCCAGGCCGGGGAAGATGTGCCCACCGGTGCCACCCGCCATGATGAGTGCCGTGCGTTGCGTCATACACGGCCTCCGTGCATGGACACGTGCACTGTGTGCCCGTGTGCTGCGCTGCGCGCCACGTTGCTGTTTTGGTGAAACCGACAACTCATACACGGCCTCCGTGCATGAGTTGTCGGTTTTCATAGTCCACTCTGAGAACCACCGCAATCGCCACCAGGTTGACCAGAATGGCCGAGCCGCCGTAACTCATCAGCGGCAGGGTCAGGCCTTTGGTCGGCAGGGCGCCAAGGTTCACACCCATGTTGATGAAGGCCTGAAAGCCCATCCATATGCCCACCCCTTGGGCAACCAAGCCGGCGAATACGTTGTCCAGGGCGATGGCCTGGCGACCGATGTGCATCATGCGCCGCGTGAGCCAAAGGAACATGCCGATGAGCGTGACCACGCCGACCAAGCCAAACTCCTCACCAATGACAGCCAGCAGGAAGTCGGTGTGCGCTTCGGGCAACCAGTGCAGCTTTTCGACGCTGCCGCCCAGGCCGACGCCGAAGATTTCGCCGCGACCGATGGCGATCAGGGAGTGCGAAAGCTGGTAGCCCTTGCCCAGCGCGTACTTGTCGTTCCAGGGGTCGAGGTAGGCAAAGATGCGCTCGCGGCGCCATTCACTGGTGGCGATGATGAGTCCGAAGATCACGACCAGAATGGCGGCAATCAGGAAGAACATGCGCGCATTGACACCGCCCAGGAACAGGATGCCCATGGCGATCACGGCAATCACCAGAAAGCCGCCCATGTCAGGCTCGGCCAGCAGCAACAGCCCGACGACGGCCACCGCAATGCCCATGGGAATCACCGCGCGGAAGAAGCGTTCTTTCACGTCCATCTTGCGCACCATGTAGTCGGCGGCGTACAGCAGCATCGCAAACTTGGCCAGCTCCGACGGCTGGAAGTTCATCACACCGAGCGAGATCCAGCGCCGCGCGCCATTGACACCCTTGCCTATGAAAGGCATCAGCACTAGGATGAGCAGAACCAGCGAAAGGATGAACAGCCAGGGCGCGGCCTTTTCCCACACCTTCAGCGGCACCTGGAACGCAATCAGCGCTGCGGCAAACGCCATCACGATGGAAAAGAGATGGCGGGTCAGGAAATGCGTGTGTGCGTAGTTGGCAAAGCGTGGGTTGTCCGGCATGGCCACCGAAGCCGAATACACCATGACCAGGCCCCACAGCAGCAAGGCGGCCACCACCCAGAACAACGGTTGGTCGAACCCCTTCACACCCGCTACCGTGTTCGACGAGCCATAGCCCCCCAGGCGCACCGGCAAGACCGAGGCTTCGGCTTCGGAATGCTTCCCGAACCACCCCCGCAGTGTCTGGGCCATGCTTGCGCTCATCCCTGCGCCTCCAGGTCCACCCCGGCGTCCGCAGCCAGTGCGCGCACAGTGTCACAGAACACCTGCGCGCGGTGCTCGTAGTTGCGGAACATGTCAAAACTGGCGCAAGCGGGTGACATCAGCACGGCATCCCCGGCGTGGGCACGCGCCTGCGCCTGGGTCACGGCCTGCCCCATGTCCTGGGCGTCCAGCAGAGGAACACCCGTGGCCTCCAACGCGACCCGGATCACCGGCGCATCCTGCCCGAACAGCACAACTGCGCGGGCATAGCGCGCCACCGGGTCGGCCAAGGGACTGAAGTCCTGCCCCTTGCCGACGCCGCCCAAAACCAGCACCAGCTTGCGCTCCTCGCCCAAGCCGCGCAGGGCCGCGACCGTGGCCCCCACATTGGTGCCCTTGCTGTCGTCAAAGAACTCCACATCGTGGATGACGCCCACCGACTCCACCCGGTGGGGCTCGCCGCGGTACTCGCGCAGACCGTAGAGGATGGGCGCCAAGGCACGACCGGCCGCAGCGCACAGGGCCAGGGCCGCCAAGGCATTGGCCGCGTTGTGGCGCCCACGGATGCGCAAGGCATCGGCCGGCATCAGGCGCTGCAGATGGATTTCCTCGGCTTCGTCGCGGCGGCGCTTGAGGGTTTCATCGGCCTCGTGGGCACGCACCAGCCACACCATGCCGTTGACTTCCTCCAGGCCGAAGTCGCCGGGGCGTTTCGGCAGGTCGCAGCCGAACGTCACGTGCGCCCGGTATTGCGGCTTTTGCAACTTCACGCGCACTGGTTCCGGCAGCATCGCCATTACCGCGGAGTCTTCGCGGTTCAATACCATCAGGCCGTCCTTGCCAAACACACGGGCCTTGGCGGCTCCGTATTCGGCCATGTCGGCATGCCAGTCGAGATGGTCCTGGGTCAGGTTCAGCACCACCGCAGCGGTGGGCTCGAAGTCATCCACACCATCGAGCTGGAAGCTCGACAACTCCAGCACCCAGGCCTGGGGCAAGGCCCCTGCGTCCATGGCCTGGGCCAAGGTGTCGAGCAAGGTGGGCCCGATGTTGCCTGCCACCCCGACCGTAAGGCCAGCCCAGCGCAGCAGATGCCCGGTCAATGACGTGACGGTGGTCTTGCCATTGGTACCGGTCACTGCCAGGACTTGGGGCGCATAGGCTTGATCCAACTGCAGGGTGCGCAAACCCTGTGCAAACAGGCTCAATTCGCCGTGCACTGCGATGCCTGCCGCCTGGGCCGCCTGCAGCAAACCCGCCATGTCTTTGGGGGCCAGGCCTGGGCTCTTGAAAATGGCGTCAAACGGGGTAGCGGCTTCGAGCAGTGCAGCGTCGAGTGCAGCACAGACAAAACGGGCCGCGGGCACGGACTCCTGCAAGGCGGCAAGCTGCGGCGGATTGCTGCGGGTGTCCGCAACGGTGACCGTCGCACCCAGACGTGCGCACCAACGCGCCATGGCCAGACCGGAAGCCCCCAAGCCCAACACCAATACCGATTGACCTTGCATGCTGCCCACGGCTTACCTCAGCTTCAGGGTGGACAGACCCACCAGGCACAGGAGCATGGTGATGATCCAGAAGCGCACCACCACCTGCGTTTCCTTCCAACCGGATTTTTCGAAGTGGTGGTGCAGCGGCGCCATCTTGAACAGGCGCCGACCTTCGCCGAAGCGTTTCTTGGTGTACTTGAAGTAGGTCACCTGCAGCATCACCGACAGGGCTTCGGCCACGAACACCCCGCCCATGATGGCGAGCACGATTTCCTGGCGCACAATGACGGCAATGGTGCCCAGTGCACCGCCCAACGCCAGGGCGCCGACATCACCCATGAAGACCTGGGCCGGGTGGGTGTTGAACCACAGGAACGCCAGCCCAGCGCCCCCCATGGCAGCGCAGAAGATCATGAGCTCACCCGAACCAGGGATGTAGGGGAAAAACAGGTACTTGGAATAAACGGAGCTGCCGGTGACATAGGCAAACACCCCCAGACAGGCCCCGACCAGCACCACGGGCATGATGGCCAAGCCATCCAGCCCATCGGTCAGGTTGACCGCATTGCTGGCTCCCACAATGACCAGATAAGTCAGGATCACGAAGCCCAGTACCCCCAACGGGTAGCTGATTTCCTTGAAGAAAGGCAGCATCAACCCGGCCTTGGGCGGCAGGTTGACATCAAACCCGGACACGACCCAGTTGAAGAACAGTTCGATCACGCGGGCATTGGAGTTCTCGGAAATGCTGAACACCAGGTACAGCGCGGCCAGCAGACCGATCACCGACTGCCAGAAGTACTTCTCGCGCGAGCGCATGCCTTCCGGGTCTTTGTTGACCACCTTGCGCCAGTCATCGACCCATCCGATGGCTCCGAACCCTAGCGTTACCAGCAGCACCACCCAGACAAAGCGGTTGCTCCAGTCAAACCACAATAGGGTCGACACGGCAATCGCCATGAGGATCAAGACACCGCCCATGGTCGGTGTGCCGCTCTTGCTCAGATGCGTTTCCATGCCATAGCCACGGATGGGCTGGCCGATCTTGAGCGCGCGCAGCTTGCGGATCACGGCAGGACCGGCAAACAGACCGATGAGCAGGGCCGTGAGGGCCGCCATCACCGCACGGAAGGTGATGTACTGGAACACACGGAAAAATCCGAATTCGGGTGACAGGCTCTGCAGCCACTGGGCTAAGGTCAGCAGCATGTACGCGCTCCCTGGATTGGTTTTTTGGTCATGTCGCAGCTCCTGGCAGTGCAGCGGCCTGGAGGGCCTGGACGACGCGCTCCATGCGCATGAAGCGCGAGCCCTTGACCAGTACACTGCGCACCTGCGCGGCCTGGGTCACAGCCGCTGCGTTGAGACTCTCGATATCGGAAAAATGTTGCGCCCCGCCAAATGCCGCCACACCGTGGTGTGCCAGTTCACCAAACAGGAAAAGGTGCTCGATCCCGCAAGACCGGGCATAGGCTGCCACTTCGGCATGGAATGCAGCACCCTTGTCTCCGACTTCGCCCATGTCGCCCAGCACCAGCAGACGAGGGTGTGGCAGTTCGGCCAGCACTTCAATGGCCGCGCGCACGGAGTCGGGATTGGCGTTGTAGGTATCGTCCACCACGGTGCGCAGATCACCCTGCAGTGCCAGTTGCATGGCGCGCGAGCGCCCCTTGACCGGCTCGAATGCAGCCAGCCCGGCTTCAATGGCGGGCAGCGGCACGCCCGCTGCCAGCGCACAGGTGGCAGCTGCCAACGCATTCTTCACGTTGTGGCGTCCGGCAATGTGCAATTGCAAGTTCAGCACCTGCGTGCCTGCCGTTGCCTGCACCTGCCAGGCACCACCGATCCACTGCGCCGACTGCAGGCCCACGTCGCCGGACCGCCCAGGCACACCAGACCCAAAACACCGTGTTGCCCGATTGCCTGCGAGCGCCTGCCACAGTCCAGTGAAGCTGTCGTCGCAAGGAAACACCGCGACACCCTCCTCCGGCAGATAGCCGATGGCCGAACCGTTTTCACGGGCCACGGCCTCGACGGTTTCCATGAATTCCAGGTGCTCGCGCTGGGCGTTGTTGACCAGCACCACGTCGGGTTGTGCCACAGCCGCCAACTGGGCGATTTCGCCGGGGTGGTTCATGCCCATCTCGACCACGGCCATGCGGTGGTGGCTGCGCAGGCGCAGCACCGTCAGCGGCACGCCGATGTCGTTGTTCAGATTGCCCTGCGTGGCCAGACTGTCCTCGCCGCAGTGCGCGGCCAGGATGGACGCGATCATCTGCGTCACGGTGGTCTTGCCGTTGCTTCCAGTCACGCCCACCAAGCGCACAGCCGCATGCTTGCGCCGCCAGGCCGCAGCCAACTGCGCCAGGGCGGTCCGGGTGTCATCGACTTCGATGCAGGCCACGTGCGGCGCCACACCTTGGAGGTCGGCACCGCGGCGGCACAGGAGAATGCTGGCCCCCTGCTGTGCCGCCTGCGCCAGCAGGGCGTTGGCATCGAAACGCTCACCCTGGAGTGCCACGAACAGGTCGCCAGCCACGATGCTGCGGGTGTCGGTATGCACACGCAATGCCGTGGCCTGGTTGTTGCCTGACAGGGTGCTGCCGGGAAGCATTGCAACCACTTCCGCTGCGGAAAAGACGGAGGCCCGGGCCGCCAAGGCCAGGCGTGCATGCGCCATGTCGGAGAACGGTGTTTTCACACCCAGTTGCTCCTGCGTGCTCTCATGGCCTTTGCCCGCCAGCACCACCACATCCTGTGGTTGTGCACGTGCAATGGCCGCCGCAATCGCTTGTGCGCGGTCCACCTCCACGTCGACATGCTCGCGGTCAGCGATCCCCAGCAGAATCTGGGCCACGATGGCTTCTGGCTTTTCGCTGCGGGGGTTGTCACTGGTCACGACCACGTGATCGGCCGCACGGGCGGCAATGGCGCCCATGAGGGGACGCTTGGAGGTATCGCGGTCACCACCGCAGCCAAACACGCACCACAGCTGACCACCACGTTCACGTGCCAGCGGACGTACGGCTTCCAGCACCTGGGCCAATGCGTCGGGCGTATGCGCGTAGTCGACAGCCACCAGGGGGGCATCGACACCACCGGCGCACTCCATGCGTCCTGGCACCGGGTGCAGGACACCGCAGGCCTGCACCGCATCTTCCAGGGGAACACCCAGGGCGCGCATGGCGGCGATGACGCCCAGCAGGTTTGATACGTTGTACTGCCCGATCAGGTGGGTTTGCAATGCGATCGCCTCGGCGCCCTCGCACACCTCAAAGTTCAGACCCGCACCCTGCAAACGGATTGCGCGCGCAGTCAAGCGTGCCTGGCGCTGGCACGACACCGTCCAGACATCCAGCGTTCCGCGAGACAACTCGGCCGCCAGCTCGGCGCCCTTGCTGTCATCCACATTGATGACCACGCTGTGCAAGCCCTTCCAGTCGAAAAGGCGACGCTTGGCCTGCCAGTACGACTCCATGGCGGCGTGGTAATCCAAATGGTCCTGCGTGAAGTTGGTGAACATGGCCACCCGTATGTGGGTGCCCGCCAAACGCTGCTCGTCCAGACCAATCGAAGACGCTTCCATGGCACAGGCCTTCAGGCCACTCTGGACGAACCCGTGCAGGGTTTGCTGCAAGGTCACGGGGTCGGGGGTCGTCAGGCCGGTACTGCGTATCGATGCCAATGGATCTGCATCGCTGGGCGATGGAGCAGGCCCCACGCCCAAAGTGCCGATCACGCCACAAGGCATTGCAAAGGGTGGCGTCGCGCTGGATAGCGCCTGTGCGAGCCACCATGCGCTGGAAGTCTTTCCATTGGTGCCCGTGACCGCCACCACCGGAATTTGCAGGGATGGCTCGCCACAGAACAATGACGCGATGACCCCCGTGTCGCGCTTGAGTCCCGCATAGCAGGCAACGGCGTCACCCGACAGGCCAAAAGCGCCCGCACCATCGGCCTCGACCAGACATGCGCAGGCACCCTGCGCCAACGCTGCAGCGACGAACTTGCGCCCATCCTGCACGGCACCGGGCCAAGCGATGAAAGCCTCCCCCGGTTGCACGGCACGGCTGTCGGCACGCAGGCTGCTGGCGCCACGCTCGCGCAGCCATGCGACAGCTTGTTCCGGAGTATGCAGGGCCCGCATCAGAAACTTTCCTCCACCGCCTGGGCCACGATCTGCGGGCGCACCGCCATGTCAGGCTGGACCCCCAGCAAACGCAGGGTCTGCTGCACGGTGTCACTGAACACAGGTGCCGCGACGTCACCGCCAAAGTACTTGCCATTGCTGGGCTCATCGATCATTACGGCCACCACGATGCGGGGGCTTTCCACCGGAGCCAAGCCCACAAAGCAGCCGCGGTACTTCTTGTCGGCGTAACCACGCCCTTCCTGCTTGTGCGCAGTACCGGTCTTCCCGCCCACCGAGTAACCCAAGGTCTGCGCCTTGGGTGCCGTGCCGCCCGGACCTGCCACCATGTGCAGCATTTCCCGCACCGACTTGGCATGCTGGGCATTCAGGACACGCACACCCTCCGAGGGTTGCTGCGCCTTGAGCAGGGTCACCGGAACCAGCTCGCCATCGCGCGCGAACACGCTGTAGGCCCGTGCCAGCTGGAACAGGCTCGTGGAGAGTCCATAACCGTAGCTCATGGTGGCCTGCTCAATCGGGCGCCAGGTCTTGTAGGCCCGCAATTTGCCGGACACCACGCCTGGGAATGGCACCTGCGGCTTTTGCCCCAGACCAATCTGGCTGAACATTTCCCACATTTCCCGCGGCTGCATCTGCATGGCCACCTTGACGGTGCCCACGTTGCTGGACTTCTGGATCACTTCATTGACCGTCAACGCCCCATGGGGATGGGCATCGTTAATGGTTGAGCCGGCGATGGTGATGTGCCCAGGCGCCGTCTGGATCACCGTTTCCGGCTTGATCATTCCTTTTTCCATTGCCAACGCGATCACAAATGGCTTCATGGTCGAGCCCGGCTCGAAGGTATCGGTGAGGGCGCGGTTGCGCAATTGGGCGCCACTGAGATTGGCCCGCTTGGCGGGCGAGTAACTGGGGTAGTTGGCCAAGGCCAGCACTTCCCCGGATTGCACGTCCAGCACCACCACGCTTCCCGCTTTGGCCTTGTGCTCCAGCACGGCGTCGCGCAGCTTCTGGTAGGCAAAGAACTGGACCTTGCTGTCGATACTGAGCTGCAGATCTTTACCCTCCACCGGGGGGATCATGTCGCCGACATCCTCGACCACGCGCCCCAACCGGTCCTTGATTACGCGGCGCGATCCCGCCTTCCCCGCCAACTCTTTGTTGAACGTGAGCTCCACTCCCTCCTGCCCGGCATCTTCCACGTTGGTGAAGCCCACCACGTGCACCGCAGACTCCCCTTCGGGATAGACCCGACGGTATTCCTTGCGCTGGTAAATGCCCTTGATGTTGAGCGCTGCAATTTTCTTGGCGATGTCGGCGTCCACTTGGCGCTTGATCCAGACAAAGGTCTTGTCCTCATCGGCCAGCTTCTTACTGATGTCGGCCTGCGACATCTCCAGCATGGTCGCCAGATCCTTCAGCTGCGTCCCCTCAAACTCCACATCTTCGGGGATGGCCCAGATGCTCGGCGCCGGCACGCTGGACGCCAGAATCATCCCATTGCGGTCCAGGATGCGTCCGCGCGTCGCCGGCAGCTCCAGGGTACGGGCAAAACGCACCTCACCCTGGCGCTGGAAGAAGTCATTGGCCACCACCTGGATGTAGGCCGCGCGCGCCGTCAACCCCAGAAACGCCAGGGCCAGAACACCCACCACGAACTTGCTGCGCCAGCCCGGCGTACGACTGGCCAGCAAAGGACTCGATGTGTACTGGATACCGCGGCGGCTCACTGTGAAGCCTCCTGGCGCATCGTCGCAGCCTGACCCTGTGCATTCTTCTCTGCTGCCCCCCCGTAGGAAACATAGGTGGTAATGCCGGGGTTGGCCTGGTGCATCTGCAGCTTCTCCTTGGCCAGACGCTCCACCCGCACCGGCGTGGCTGCCGCACGTTTCTGCACTTGCAAGCGCTCGTTCTCCGACTCCAGCCGACGCGCCTCGCTGCGCGCACGATCCAAGTCAGTAAAGACCCGGCGCGATTCGTATTGCACACCGACCAGGTACAAACCACTGAGCACGAGCGCCAACGCAAGCACTAAATTGATGCGCATCATGCCGCCGTCCTTTGCGCCACCCGCATGATGGCGCTGCGTGCACGGGGATTGGTCGCGACCTCCTCGGCACTGGGCTTGACGCGATCCAGGGCCACGAGCTTCATGGCTTTAGGCACCGCAAACGGCGCACGGCGGTCGTAGACTTCGCGCGAGTGCTCGGCAATGAACTGCTTGACGATGCGGTCTTCCAGCGAATGGAAGCTGATGACCACCAGGCGCCCGCCTTCCTTGAGTACGTGCAGACTGGCATTCAGCGCTTGTTGCAACTCCTCAAGCTCGGCGTTGATGAAAATCCGAAAAGCCTGAAATGTGCGCGTTGCAGGGTCCTTGCCCGGCTCGCGGGTTTTGACCGTGTCAGCCACGAGTTGGGCCAGTTCAGCGGTGGTTGCAAGAGGCCCCCGCTCCTGTCGGCGCGCAACAATCGCCTTTGCAATTGACCCAGCAAACCGTTCTTCACCGTATTCACGTATCACCTCCGCGATGTTGTTGACTTCCGCCGTTTGCAGCCACTGCGCCACACTCTCCCCGCGTGTGGTATCCATGCGCATGTCCAGGGGACCGTCGGCGCGGAAGCTGAAACCACGCGCCGGGTTGTCGATCTGCGGCGAGCTCACGCCGATGTCCATGAGGATGCCGTCTGCACTACCGGCCGGAAGCTCCCCGAGATGGGAGAAGCCTTGGTGCCTGATCGAAAACCGGTTGTCGTCAATGGCATTGGCCACCGCAACCGCTTCGGGGTCACGGTCAAATGCAGTCAGACGTCCCAGTTCGGACAGATTGGAGAGAATCAGGCGCGAATGACCACCACGGCCAAACGTGGCATCGACGTAGTGACCGTCTGCCTGCACAGGTGTGCCAAGCAGCGCATCGACCGCCTCTTGCAGCAATACGGTGGAGTGAACCCAGGGACTTTGCACCGAACCACCCTAGAACGAGAAATCCTTGAGTACATCGGGCATTTCACCCTGCATGGCCTGCGTCTCCTGGGCGTCGTAGGTCGCTTTGTCCCACAACTCAAGGTAACTGCCCATACCCAATAGCACGGCCTCTTTCTCGATGCCGGCTGCTGCGCGCAATTCAGGGGAAATCAGGACACGACCCGTGCCATCGACCTCGACGTCCATGGCATTGCCCAGAAAGATGCGCTTCCACCACTGAGCCGACATCGGCAGGGCAGCAATCTTGTTGCGGAACTCTTCCCAAGCCGGACGCGGAAACACCATCAGACAGCCATGGGGGTGTTTGGTGATTGTCAGCTGTCCACCCGCGCCCGTCCCCAAGGCGTCACGGTGCCGGGTCGGCACACTGAGCCTTCCCTTGGCATCCAGACTGAGAGACGAAGCCCCTTGAAACACGCAATCAACCCTTTTTTTGCTTTGCCAGTGACGAGAAAAGTGCAAACGGCACTTTTCACCACTAATTTGCACTTTTTTGCACTTTATCAGCAATTGCTTTGTTTGCAATCGGGTCTGTTGCAAATTTTTTCAATGAAATCAAGGACTTACGCGTATTTCTGCATGCAAACACGAGGGAAAAATCGTTGTAAATGAAGGACTTAGAACGGGTAATGAATGTGATACCTGAAGGATTTAAGCCAGGATAAAATCGAATAAAAAAATCGCTGCCAACACAAGGCCGGCAGCGATTGGCGCAGGGATTGACGGTGCCGCTACAGGATGTAGCGCGACAAATCCTCGTTGAGACTCAGCTCTCCCAGTTTTTCGTTCACGTAGGCAGCGTCGATACGGACCGTCTGCCCCTGCAGCGCCACCGCATCGAAGCTGACTTCATCAAGCAGTCGCTCCATGACCGTGGCCAGGCGACGGGCACCGATGTTCTCGGTGCGCTCATTGACCTCGAATGCAATCTGCGCCAGCCGGGTCACCCCTTCCGGGACAAACTCCAGCGCGACGTTTTCGGTGGCCAGCAAAGCCTGGTACTGGCGCACCAGCGAGGCCTGGGTCTGGTTCAGGATGGCTTCGAAGTCCGCCACAGACAGACTTTGCAGCTCGACCCGGATCGGAAAACGCCCTTGTAATTCGGGAATCAGGTCACTGGGCTTGCTGAGGTGAAAGGCGCCCGAGGCCACAAAAAGAATGTGGTCGGTCTTGACCATGCCGTACTTGGTGTTCACGGTGGTGCCCTCCACCAGGGGCAGCAGGTCACGCTGTACGCCCTGGCGCGACACCTCGCCCGAGGCCGACCCTTCACTGCGCGAAGTCACCTTGTCGATCTCGTCAATGAAGACGATGCCGTTTTGCTCCAGCGAGGCCAGTGCCTGGGTCTTGATGTCTTCTTCATTGACCAGCTTCGCGGCTTCTTCGTCCGCCAGCAGCTTCAACGCCTCGGCAATACGCAGCTTGCGGGTCTGGCGCTTGCCCTGCCCCATCTGGCCGAACAAGCCGCGCAGTTGCTCGGTCATGTCTTCCATGCCCGGCGGGCCCATGACTTCCAGTTGTGGCGCCGCCTGGGCCACGTCAATCTCGATTTCGCGGTCGTCCAGCTGGCCTTCGCGCAATTTCTTGCGGAAGGTCTGACGAGCCGTGCTCTCGGGCTGTTCGCCGCTGGCAAAACCGAAGTCACTGCGGGCAGGCGGGATCAGGACATCGAGAATCCGGTCCTCGGCCAGATCCAGTGCACGGCTGCGTACAGCCTCTTTGGCCGCATTGCGGGTCTGCTTGACCGCAATATCGGCCAGATCGCGGATGATGGTGTCCACGTCCTTGCCGACGTAACCCACCTCGGTGAACTTGGTGGCCTCGACCTTGATGAAAGGGGCATCGGCCAGGCGCGCCAGGCGGCGTGCAATCTCGGTCTTACCGACCCCCGTGGGGCCGATCATCAAGATGTTCTTGGGGGTGATCTCTGTACGCAGTTCGGCAGCGACCTGCTGGCGCCGCCAGCGGTTGCGCAGGGCAATGGCCACCGCACGCTTGGCGGCGTTCTGGCCCACGATGTGCCGGTCCAGTTCGGCCACGATTTGCTGGGGTGTCAAAGCGGCCATGGTGTCAGAGGCTTTCGATGGTGTGGTTCATGTTGGTGTAGATGCACAACTCCCCGGCAATTTCCAGTGAGCGCTTGACGATGTCGGCCGGGGCCATGTCGGTGTGCTGCAGCAACGCCAAGGCCGCCGACTGGGCATAGGCCCCGCCGGAGCCGATCGCAACGATGCCGTTTTCTGGCTCCAGCACATCGCCGTTGCCGGTGATGATCAAGGAGCATTCCTTGTCAGCCACGGCCAGCATGGCCTCCAGGCGGCGCAGCACCCTGTCGGTTCGCCAGTCCTTGGTCAGTTCGATGGCTGCACGTGCCAGGTGACCCTGGTGCTTTTCGAGCTTGGCCTCAAAGCGCTCGAACAGGGTGAAGGCATCGGCCGTGGCACCGGCAAAACCCGCCAACACCTTGCCGTGGTAGAGCTTGCGCACCTTACGCGCCGTACCCTTGACCACGATGTTGCCCAGTGTGACCTGGCCATCGCCGCCAATGGCCACACTGGCGTGCTCCCCCGTGCCGCGGCGCACGCAAACGATGGTGGTTCCGTGAAACTGTTCCATAGAAATCCGATAAAGACAGGAAGTGCGGCACTTGCGGCCGCGCTCAGAGGTTGCGAGGTGTCACGCGGGCGTGCTCGTTGATCCCGATCACATTGAAGAAGGCGGCCACAAGCCGGTTGACGTCGACGAATTGAATGGAACATCCACTGGGCTGCTGCATTGCAACCCAGTTCAGGATGCTTCCCGCAGCCGCAAAGTCAACACGCAGCAATGCCGCACAGGACACCACCACATTGCTGCCCTCTTTCGCAGCCATTCCCGCTGCAGCCAAGGCGGCGCTGGCGTCACCCGCCAGCACCCCACGCAAGGAAACATCGGGCGGTGGAGCAGCCTCCATGCGCATTGGCACCGTATTTAACGGCGCGGTGCCGGTTGCGTCAGCCACTGCAGCGGATGAGGGTAACTCCAGTTCGCTGTATTGGCAGGCGGCAGGCATCCAGGGCGGCGGAGCCGCTTCGTAGGTCACGCAATAGTCCAACGCTGCCATCTCAAAATCGTCAATGCGCTGCATCACGCGCAGTGCATCCAGGCGCAAAACCCAGTGGGCATGGGGAACGTTGCGATCGGACGAAGGCGTCAAGGCACGCAGCACCGAGGCGACGGTCGATGCCCCGCGAAACTCGACCGCCACCGGCTCCGCACACAAACTTCCAAACAGACCCGCCAACAATGGCAAGGCGTCTTCCTGGACACCTTCGAAAGCGCTCCAATCGAGCTTCCAAGGCATGGGGTTGGTCGACAGGATGTCGCGCAACTGCTCCATGGACAGTCTGTCCAGCTGGGCCGGGCAGCGCCATAACACGTCAGGCCCATGCGCCAGCAATGCCGCGTCCGGGACCATTTCCGGCACAGCCTCTGCAACCGTCACTTCGCGGTAGTCAAGCCACTTCGGCGCAAGCGCGGGAAAGCGCCAGGAAAACTCCATCACGGCCTGGTCAAAGCCGCTGCGATTTCCCGTGGCACGGTAAAGATCCAGCAAAGCAGCCAGCCAGGACATGGCCACCTCAGCGACACCAGGCTCCGAGCGCATGGCCTGCAACAGCACGGCCTCCGCCCCTGCGTCATCGGAGTTCGCGAACCGGATTGCCGCCTCCTCCAGCTCGGGGTCGGTGGTCATATCCTGCGCATTCGCAAAGAGCTGGCTGGTGGAAAAACCCACTTCGACATGCTGAGCAACCACCGTCTGCGCGGGACGAGGTGCAGTGGGCAAGGCCCCCAATCCGGTCGCGGCCTGTGTGGCGGCAAACTCCGCAGCCGGAGCACTGTCGCTCTGGGGCTCGGTCGATGCGAAATTCGTGGATGCAGCAGGTGCGGTTGGGGCAGAAGACGCTGGCGCACTGGACTGTGCGTCAGGCGCCGCAGGCGGCTCCCCGGGCCCCGCCGAAACGCCTTCGCCCTTGCTTTTCCACCACTGCTTGGACATCTGCGCCTCGATCTCGTCGATCTTCTTGAGCGTCAATGCCCGCGCGTCCGGGTCGGTCACGGTACTGGTCTGGAAAGCCGAAGGACGGACTTGGGCCACCTCCCCGTTGGCGGCACTCTTGCGCAACTTGCGCAGTTGGTCGAATTCGCGCTTGCGCACGAAGTCATTCTGGCGCTTGCGTTCGATGGCTGCCTTGAGTGCACCTCGGTCATAGCCGCTGTGCAGGGTGGAGTCGGCATTGTCCAGTTCCGACCAATCCTTGGTCGGATTGCGCACGAACAGCGCCACCTTGGACAATAGATTGGGGCGATCGTCTTTGGTGGCCATACGGGCTACTGTATCTCAGGACTTGGGATCACATCAAATCCCCCCAAGTTTTCAGTCACCGTACATCTTCTGCTTGAGTTCACGGCGCTGCTGCGCTTCCAGCGACAGGGTTGCCGTGGGGCGCGCCAGCAAGCGACCTACGCCAATGGGCTCACCGGTTTCGTCGCAGTAGCCGTAGTCGCCGGCGTCGATGCGGGCGATGGACATCTCAATCTTCTTGAGCAGCTTGCGCTCGCGGTCACGGGTGCGCAGTTCGAGTGCGTGCTCTTCCTCGATGGTGGCGCGGTCCGCCGGATCGGGAACGATGGACGTGTCTTCACGCAGGTGCTCGGTGGTCTCACCGGCATTGTTCAGGATGCCTTGTTTGAGCTCGACCAGACGGTGGCGGAAAGCGGCCAGCTGGGCATCGTTCATGTACTCGGAATCCGGCATCGCCATCAATTCGGCATCCGTGAGTTTTTCCGGAGACGTGTTCTTCCAGTTGTTCGCGAGTTTGGGGTCTTTTTTGATCGAAGCAGAAGAAGCGGGGGCAATCACGGGAGATTCTTTGAAAGGTGTAAAACTGGCCTTCGGTGCGGTCGATGCCACCGACTGTGCCATGGAGGGAACGGTGACTTGCGCCAAGCGCGAAGAAGGGCGTGGACTCTTGGCGGGGGCCACGGGTGCAGGCGCAGCGACCACCGGTGCCACGGGAGCTTTGGCAGCGGCCTTGGGGGCCGGGCTGACGGCGGGCGCGATTGTAGCAGTGGGCTTGGCAGCGGCCTTGGGGGCCACAGGCTTGGACTTGACCGGCGCCGGTGTCGACTTGACTGCGGGCTTGGCTGGTGTTTTGGCGATGGGCTTGGCCACCGGTTTGGCAGCAGCCTTGGTCACAGGGGCTTTGGCTGCCGTTTTTTTGGCGGCACTGGTCTTGTGCGTAGCGGCTTTGGCCACTGGCTTGGCAGGTTTTGCCGATTTGGCGGTTACAGCGACTTTGGCCGCTACCGTGGTTTTTTTGGCGACAACCTTGGCGGCTGGTTTGGCCACTGGCTTTGCGGCAGCTTTGGCAGCCACTTTGACCGGAGCCGCCTTGGCGACGGTTTTGGCAGCAGGTTTGGCGGCTTTTGCAGGCACTGCGGCCTTGCTCCCCGCTTTTTTGGACGCTGCTTCGGACTTTGTCTTCACGTCTTGTCTCCTGGCCGATGGGCCTGTGCCGCTGTCCTGCGCCGCTTTCGGCACCGCAGTGGCTTTGTTTTTGGATGTGGACCGATTCGATTCGGCGGGCGAGTGTACAGGCTTCCCCTTGGGGAATCCCATCAGTTGCAAAAGCGAGACAATCATTTCACTCCCATTTCACGCGCCACAAGCGCCTACCCTATTGCACTTGGCCTACAGCAGGTTGACAGGTCCTGCAGGCCTCTTTTTATACCAGTGACTGTTCCAGCCCCTGCACCAGGATGTCCCGGGGCAGATCGATGCCGATGAACACCATCTTGCTCATGCGCTGCTCGTCGGGGCCCCAGGCCGGGCCCAAGTCCGAGCCCATGAGCTGGTGCACGCCCTGGAAAATCACCTTCTTCTCGGTGCCCTTCATATAGAGCACGCCCTTGTAGCGCAGCATGCGCGGGCCATAGATGTTGACGATGGCACCCAGGAAGTCTTCGAGCTTGGCCGGATCGAACGCGCGCTCGGAACGGAACACGAAGCTCTTGACGTCGTCATCGTGGTGATGGTGGTGCCCATGGCCCGGGTGATTGCAATGCGCGCCGTGTTCATGGTCGTGCCCTTCATGGCCATGGTCGTGACCACAATCCCCGTGGTCATGGTCACTATGGCTGTGCGCGTGCGCAGCTTCGGGCTGCAGGAAGTCCGGGTCGATGTCGAGCTTGGCATTGAGGTTGAAGCCGCGCAAGTCGAGCACATCGGTCAGCGCCACCTCGCCAAAATGCGCCACCTGCTGCGGTGCGCGCGGGTTCATGTGCTTGAGGCGGTGTTGCAAGTCGGCCAGGGCGTCGGGCGACACCAGGTCGGCCTTGCTGATGAACAGGTGGTCGGCAAAGCCGATCTGGCGGCGCGCTTCCTGGCGCTCGTCGAGCTGCTGCGGGGCGTGCTTGGCGTCGACCAGGGTCAGCACGGCATCTAGCAGGTAGCTCTCGGCGACCTCGTCGTCCATGAAAAAGGTCTGGATCACCGGGCCCGGGTCGGCCAGGCCGGTGGTCTCAATCACCACGCGCTCGAACTCGAGCAGGCCCTTGCGCTTCTTGGCCGCCAGCAACTGCAAGGTGGCACGCAGGTCGTCGCGGATGGTGCAGCAGATGCAGCCATTGCTCATCTGGATGATCTGCTCATTGGTGTCGGACACCAGGATCTCGTTGTCGATGTTTTCTTCACCGAACTCGTTCTCGATGACTGCGATCTTCTGACCGTGGGCTTCACTGAGCACGCGTTTGAGCAGCGTCGTTTTACCGGAACCCAGGAAACCGGTCAGGATGGTGGCGGGAATGAGACTCATGGCGCGGAACCCAAAAACGAAGCAATTGGGGAGTGTAGCGGCCAAATCAAGCCCCACCGGCTCCCCAGGCGCCCCTTATTTCCGCATGACGACCAGACCCTTGAGGTACTCACCTTCCGGGAAAGCCACGGTCATCGGGTGGTCTGGGGCACCGCCCATGCGCTCGACGATGTAAGCGTCCACTTGCGCATCACAGCCCGCCGATGCAACGATCTTGTGAAACAGGTCGCCGCTGATACCGCCCGAACAGGAATAGGTGAAGAGCACACCGCCGGGTTCCAGCAGCTTGAAAGCCAGGCGGTTGATGTCCTTGTAGGCGCGCGCCGCCCGTTCGGCATGGGCCACGGTGGGGGCGAACTTCGGGGGATCGAGCACGATGGCGTCGAAGGTGCGGCCCTCGGCACCAAAGCGGCGCAGGCTGGCATTGACGTCGGCATCCAGAAAATCGGCACGGGCGGCGTCAAAGCCGTTCAGCGCCACATTGGCCCGGGCTTTTTCGATCGCCGGGCCACTGGAGTCAATCGAGGTGACATGGGCCGCACCGCCAGACAGGGCCGCCACGGTAAATCCTCCCGTGTAGCAGTAGCAGTTGAGCGCGCGCTGGAACTGCAGGCGTTGGGCGTACTGGGAAAACTTATGGCGGCTGTCGCGCTGGTCGAGGTAGAAGCCGGTCTTGTGGCCTTCGGCGATGTTCAGTGCCAGCTTCCACTGGTGCTCACGCAGTTCCAGCTCCACCGGCCCGTCGCCGCGCAGCCAGCCGGTGGCCTCGGGCAGGCCTTCGAGCGTGCGGCTGCTGGCGTCGGAGCGTTCGTACAGCCGGGTCAATCCCGTTTCCGCCAGCAAGGCGTCGGCAATCACATCCTTCCAACGCTCGACACCGGCCGAGGTGAACTGCGCCACCAGGGTGTCGCCATAGCGGTCCACAATCAGGCCGGGCAGGCCGTCGGACTCACCGTGAACCAGGCGCATGCCGTCGCTTTGGATGTCAAATCGGCTTCTGACCCGCACAGAACGTGCAACAGCTGCTACAAAAAAAGGAGCTTCTATGCGCTGCTTCTCGTCAAAACTCCAGGCCCGGGCGCGGATCTTGGACTCGGGGCTGAACGCCGCCCAGGCCAGGAACTGCCCAGCGGCCGACTCCACCCGCACCGTCTCCCCCTTGTCGCCACCGCCCTTGGCGATGGCCGATTCAAAGATCCAGGGGTGGTGACGCAGCAAGGACTTCTCCTTGCCATCGCGCAGGCGGATGGTTTTCATGGGGGCGCAGGGTGGAGAAACGGAATCAGTAAGTAACGGCCATGGCAGGCACGTCAATGCGGATCGACGGCTTGCCCAGCATGACAGACACGGCGCGCGCGAAGTCGTGCGACCACACCGGGTCCGCATACAGCGAGGGGTCGGCCGATTCGGCCACGCGCAGCACCTTGTCGGCCGATAGCACCTTGCCGCTGGCGCGCAGGGGTTCGCAGTCCAGCGCCACGAACTGGCCGTCGAGCCAGTTGCGGGCCTCTTCACGGGTCATGGGCGTGGCTTCGTCCACGGCCAATTGGAACTCTTGCTGTTTGGGCAGGACGACGTGAATTTGCTGACGCATCATTTTTCCTTCATTGTGGTTAATCAATTCTGTGGCGCTATTTTCGCGCCTTTGCTCGGGGGTGGGCCGCATCGTAGGCGCGGGCCAGGTGCTGGAAGTCGAGCCGGGTGTAAACCTGGGTGGTACTGATGTTGGCGTGGCCCAGCAGTTCCTGCACGCTGCGCAGGTCGCCACTGGACTGCAACACGTGGCTGGCAAACGAGTGGCGCAGCATATGCGGGTGCACCGGGGCCGACAGACCGGCGAGCTGGCTGCGCCGACGCAGGCGCTGCCACACCGACTGCGGTGTCAGGCGCGTGCCCCGGCGCCCGGTAAAAAGCGCGGCGCTGGCGTCCTGCTGCGAAGCATGCACCGGTGCCACCCCGGCCGGGCCGCGCAAATTCAGCCAGCGCTGCAGCGCCGCCAGGGCCGCCTTGCCCACGGGCACGATGCGCCGTTTGGAGCCTTTACCCAGCACATGGGCCAACGCACCATCGAGGTCGATCCAGCCTTGGGCCGTGCTGCTGGCGTGCACGTCCAGCCCCACCAGTTCGCCCACGCGCAGGCCGCTGCCGTAGAGCAGCTCCACCATGGCGCTGTCGCGCGCTTCGAGCCAGGGGTCGTCCCCCTCGGCCTCGAAATCGGCCAGCTGCACGGCGTCGTCCACCCCCAGCGCCTTGGGCAGGGGCTTGGGCGCCTTGGGTGCGCGCACGTTGGCCACCGGGTTGGCGGCGATCAGGCCCTCGTGCCCGGCCCAGGTGTAGAAACCGCGCCAGCCCGACAGGATGAGTGCAATGCCGCGGCCGCTGCGGCCATTTACGTGCATCTGCGCCACCCAACGGCGGATGTGGTGCGGCTGCACCTGCAGCACATCGACCCCCGCCTGCATGGCGAATGTCTGCAACTTTTCCAGGTCCAGTGTGTACAGGCTCAGGGTGCGCTCGGCCAGGCGCTTGTCCACCCGGACATGCGCCAGGTAGCGGGCGATGCAGTCGGGGGTGGACATGGTGGCGGCTTAGCGCATCGTGGACAGGGCGGCGCTGGCGGTCTCGCCGATGCGGGCCAGGAAATCGGTGCCCAGGTTGCTGTTGAAGCGGGTGGCATCGCTGGAGGCCAGCACCAGCATGCCAAAGGCGGCCCCGGGCGCACCCTCGCTGGGCGCGCGCAGCGGCACCAGGGCCACCGAGGCGGCCGCAGCCGGGTCCGACAACCAACCCACGGCTTCGAAGCCGGTATTCAGGCCGCAGAAAGGTTCCATCAGGCTGTTGGTAAATACCTTGGCGTCGTCGCTCACGGGCTTGGCGAAATCTTCGCCCGCGTGCTGGGCCGCCACATCCCACAGACGCAGGCCCACCTGCGGCACCGAGAACTGCATGGTCAGCTCCAGCACCAGGTGCTCGGGCAGGGACAGGCCTGCGGGCTTCACAAACAGGCTGCGCGACCAACGCAGAATCTTGTCGGACAGCAGAACGTTGTCGTTGCCGTTGCGCACCATCTCCATGATGCGGTGCTCCAGGCCCTTGATCTTTTCGCGCAGCATTTCGGCCTGGCGCTCCTGCAGGCTCACGGCGCGGTTGCCGTGCGGGCTGGTGAGCTGCACCGCCGCCAGCAGCTCGGCATGGCGCTGGAAGAAGTCGGGCGTGATGCTCAGGTAGTGGGCAATGTCGTCTTCGGTGATGGGATTGGCCAGGGCCGGGGGAGTGGTGTGTGTCATAGGGAGTCGGGAAGCTCGATAACGCCTTGGAAAACGGTGGTGGCCGGGCCGGTCATGCGCACCGGGGCCTGCAAATCGCCTTGCGCGCCGTCCCAGGCAATGCTGAGTACGCCGCCGCGGGTCTGCACGTCGACACGGCTGTCCAGCAGACCTAAGCGCATGCCGGACACCGCAGCCGCACAGGCGCCGGTGCCGCAGGCCAGGGTCTCGCCCACGCCGCGCTCGTACACGCGCAAGGCCACGTGAGAGCGGTCGATGACCTGCAGGAAACCTACGTTCACCCCTTGGGGGAAATAGCCGCTTTGCTGGATGGCGGGTCCCAAGCGTGCCACGTCGGCCGTGTCCACGTCGTCCACCAGCAGCACCGCATGGGGGTTGCCCATGGAAACAGTTGCTACTAGAACAGGAGCAGCGTGCGCAGTACCGGCGAGGGCCAAAGGCCATTTTTGCCATGAACCCACGGCCACGGGCTGGGCACCACGCGGATCGAAAGGAATGTCGGGCAGAGCAAACACCGGGGGGCCCATGTCGACCGTGACCCGGCCATCGGCTGTCAGCTCCGGCGAAATGACGCCTTTTTGCGTCTTGACCCGCAGCACATCCTTGGTGGTCAGACCCTTGTCGCGCACAAAGCGGGCAAAGCAGCGCGAGCCATTGCCACACTGCTCGACCTCGGCGCCATCGGCGTTGTGGATCACGTACTCAAAGTCGATGCCCTCGGCAGGCGACGGGCGCACGGTCAGGATCTGGTCGGCGCCGACACCGAAGTGGCGATCGCCCAGGAAACGGTAATGCGCGGCGGTGAGGCCCAGGCGGCCACGGGTTTCATCGAGCACGACAAAGTCGTTGCCCGCACCCTGCATTTTGGTGAACTCGATTCGCATGGGGCCATTATCCGCCGATACACCGCCCTTCCAAGGCGCCATGCCCGACAATCGGGCCATGTCCGCCCTCCCCCCCACCATCGACGACTCTGCCCCCTGGCAGCACGACACCCCCGTGCGCCTGAGCCCACGTGTGCAGCGCCTCACGGCCCCCAACGCCGGTGTCATGACCGGTCCAGGCACCAACAGCTACCTGATCGGCACGCCACAAACCGGCTTCGTGGTGGTGGACCCCGGCCCTATGGACACCGACCACATCCAGCGCCTGTGGCAGGCCTGCCCGCACCCGGACGGCTCCGGTGGCCACATCGTGCACATCGTCTGCACCCATTCGCACGCTGACCACGCGCCGGCGGCCAGGCCGCTGCAAGCATTGTGTCCGCAGCGCCCCCCGGTATGGGGCCTGCCCAGTGCACCGACGGCACGAGCCAACAGCCAGTTCACGCCCGACCAGTCGCTACAAAATGAAGAGCTGATTACGCTGATTCCATGCGGGCCAGAGGCCAATTTGGCACTAAACAGCGTCCGCCTCCGGGCGATCCACACGCCCGGCCATGCCGCCAACCACCTGTGCCTGCTGCTCGAAGAGGAAGCCCTGCTGTTCAGCGGCGACCACATCCTGAACGGCAGCACCACCGTCATCGACCCGCCGGACGGCCACATGGGCGACTACCTGCACAGCCTGGACACGCTAAGCAGCCTGTGTGAGGCACACGGTGTGCGCTACATCCTGCCGGCCCATGGCAATGTGCTCGACGGCGCGCTGGCCACTATTGCCAAGCTCAAGGCCCACCGCCTGCAGCGCGAAGCCAAAGTACTGGCCGCCATGCAGGCGCTGCCGAAAGGCTCGCCGAAAGAATGGGTGCCTTTGGCCTACGACGACGTGGATGCGCGCCTGTGGCCGCTGGCCCAGCGCTCGTTGCTGGCCCATGTGGAACACCTCCAGGAACTCCAGCAGGCTCCCACGCCATGACCACCCGCAAAACATTGACATTGCCCACGCGCGCGCCAGCATCCCAAGCGGCACCGGCCGCCAAGGCAGCGCGCCCCTCCAAACCGGCCGCAACGCGCACCAGCCCGGCGCCCAAGCCCCCCGCACGCGGCCCCCGGCCCGAGGGGCGTCCGCCACGATCTGGTGAGCGTCCAGCCCACCGCAGCGCCAAACCCGCACCCGGCATGCCAGCGGGCAAACCACGCCGCCCGGCCCCGGTAGCCCCCGCTGTTCCCAGCGGGGAACGCCTGTCCAAGCGCGTGATGCAGCTCGCGGGCTGTTCGCGCAGCGAGGCCGAGCAGTACATCGTCAGCGGCTTTGTTTCGGTGCAGGGCCAGGTGGTCGAAGAGCCCGGCTACCGCGTCGACGACACGGCCAGTGTCACCCTGAGCCCCGACGCCACCCTGCTGGCGCCGCAGGAGGTCAGCTTCGTGCTGCACAAGCCGCCCCAATGGCTGGACGGCGTAGAGTCCGACTCCGCTCCACGCGCCCCGGCCGGTGGTCGCAAACCAGCGGCCACACCCAATGCGCGCACGCTGCTGGTCGCCGAGAAGCAGTGGGCGCAGGACCCGACGCAACAGGCCTTCCTGAAGCGCTTTGCCAAGCACCTGGACGCCTGCGTACCGCTGGAAACCGGCGCCAGCGGCCTGGTGGTATTCACGCAGGACTGGCGCGTGACACGCAAGCTCGAAGAGCACCTGGGCGAGATGGAGCACGAGTACATGGTGGACATCGCCCAGGCGGTCACGCCCGAGCAGCTGCAGGCCATCACCCGCGTGCTCAAGGACCCGCGCGAAAACCTGCCCTTTGCCAAGGCCAGCCTCAGCTCGAACACACCCACAAGCACCCGGCTGCGCTTTGCCGTCAAGGGCGCGCATCCGGGGCTGATTGCCTATGTGCTGGGGAAGGTGGGGCTGCCGATTACAGCGCTGCAGCGCACCCGTTTGGGGCGCGTGGCCCTGGGGCAGCTGCCCGTGGGGCAGTGGCGCTATCTGGCCGGGTACGAGAAGTTCTGAGGCGGGGCGTCGTGCCCCGCTCCATGCTCAGCTGGCGATGTAGTGCTGCAGGAAGCTGATGGTCAGTTCGTGGTCGGCAATGATGTCGTTCATGATGTCGCGGATCGAGATCATGCCCAGCACCTTGCCATCCTCCATCACCGGCAGGTGGCGGATTTTTTTCTGGCTCATGAGCGCCATACAGTCACGGGTGTCGGTCTGCGGTGACACCGTGAACACATTGGCCGTCATGATGTCGCGTACCAGGGTGTCCTTGGACGACTTGCCCACCAGCGCGATCTTGCGGGTGTAGTCACGTTCGGAGAAGACACCCACCAGACGGCCACTGTCGTCGAGCACCATCATGGCACCGACATCGCGGTCGGCCAGACTGCGCAGGGCCTGGAAAACACTGTCCTGGGGCTTGAGACTGTAGACAGTCGCTTCGCGCTTTTTCAAGAGTTCCGAAATCGGCCGCATGGTGCCCTCCGTGAAAAGTGAATTCAGGGTTCAACCATACCGCAAAAAAAGTGTGAAGCCCACCGATAAGCCGGATTCTGTGCATGCGGGTTTCCCCGCATGTGACCACCATTAATCTGGGCCGCCAGTCGCCTGATCGGCTCGATGCCACCTACCCGCACACTCCGGGGGCCCCGTCAACGTGTGCCTACTTGGTGTTGCTGCGCGTAGAGATTGCCCGTTTCACCCGCACTGAAGCGGCTCGTCTCTGTTGCTCTGATCCTCACCTTAGGGCCTTTCAGCTTGTCGGTGGGCAGCCGTTAGCTGCTACGCTGCCCGATGCAGTCCGGACTTTCCTCCAGTGCTCTGTTTCCAGAATTGCACCAGCGGTGGTCTGGCGGGCTTCACAGGCAGGATTATCGCCTGCCACCAGCAGAGGTATATCCATATGCCCAAACAGATAGAACAAATGGCGCAGAATGGCGCTCGTCTTTGTCCTAGGAGCGCATCCCATGAAAGCCAACAACATCCTGCAAACCATCGGCAACACCCCCCACGTCCGCATCAACCGCCTGTTTGGCGAGGGGCGCAATGTCTGGATCAAGTCCGAACGCAGCAACCCCGGCGGCTCGATCAAGGACCGCATTGCACTGGCCATGGTCGAAGCGGCCGAAAAAAGCGGTGATCTGCAACCCGGCGCCACCATCATCGAGCCGACTTCGGGCAACACTGGTGTCGGCCTGGCCATGGTGGCCGCAGTCAAGGGCTACAAGCTCATCCTGGTCATGCCCGACAGCATGTCGATCGAGCGCCGCCGCCTGATGCTGGCCTATGGCGCCAGCTTCGACCTGACCCCGCGCGAAAAGGGCATGAAGGGCGCCATTGCCCGCGCCCACGAACTGGCCCTGCAGATTCCGGGAGCCTGGATTCCCCAGCAGTTTGAGAACCCGGCCAACATCGACGTGCACGTGCGCACCACGGCACAGGAAATTCTGGCCGACTTCCCCGAAGGGCTGGACGCGCTCATCACCGGCGTGGGCACGGGCGGGCACATCAGCGGCGTGGCCACGGTACTGAAGGCCAAGTGGCCGCAGCTCAAGGTGTTTGCGGTCGAGCCCACGGCCTCGCCCGTCATCTCCGGCGGCGCCCCCTCGCCGCACCCGATCCAGGGCATTGGCGCCGGCTTCATCCCCAAGAACCTGAAGACCGAACTGCTGGACGGCGTGATCCAGGTCGATGCCGAGCCGGCACGTGAAATGGCCCGGCGCTGCGCCCGCGAAGAAGGCATGCTGGTGGGCATCTCCAGCGGTGCCACCCTGGCCGCCATCGCCCAGAAACTGCCCGAACTGCCGGCCGATGCCCGCGTGCTGGGCTTCAACTACGACACCGGCGAGCGCTACCTGTCGGTGGAAGGCTTCCTGCCGACCTGAGCTGGCGCAAACCGCCAATTGGGGTACAACCTTGGCTGTGGCCATGGGCAATCGCCCATGCCGCCACACAGCAAGCCTTCACTCTGAAAAGGGGGTTGACCATGGCACTCCAACACCTGCCCTCCGGCGCCAAGACCAGCCTGCACCCGCTGGGATCGGAACTGGCCAATGCTCGCACGGCCGCCTTGCTCAAGAGCCAGCAGCTCGAAGTGGTCCGCGTGGTCCTGCAGCAGGGCAAGAGCATGCGTGAACACAAGGCTCCCGGCGAAATCACAGTCCAGTGCCTGGAAGGGCGGCTGGTGTTTTCCACGCCCCATGCCCAGCACGAAATGCAGGCCGGTGACTTCCTGCACCTGGAAGCGGGCGTACCCCACGCCCTGGAAGCGCTGACCGACACCTCGGCGCTGGTCACCATGGTGGTGCACCCCGGCGCCTGATTTCTCGCGCGCGGCCAGCCCCCACCGCGCCAGGTTTTATCATCGTGGCCTTGCTTGATCACCACGAGCCACAGCCATGATGCGACTGACCGAACTCAAACTCCCCTTGTCCGCCTTGCCGGTGGAAAACCGCCGCGCTGCCGACGCCCCCAGCGAAACCGAAGCCGACCGCGCGCCAGTGGCCCACCCGGTAGCCGCCCTGACCCGATTGGCGGCGCAGGCGCTGGGCATTGCCCCCGAGGCCATCGCGCACCTTTCCGTCTTCAAGCGCAGTTTCGATGCCCGCAAGGCCGAACTGCTGGCGGTCTACATCGTCGATGTCACCCTGGCACCGGGTACCGAAGAGGCCACCCTGCTGGCCCGTTTCGACAAGCACCCGCACATCGGCCCGACACCGGACATGGCCTACCGGCTGGTGGCGCAGGCTCCGGCCGACTTCGGGCAACGCGAAGGCGAGCGCCCGGTGGTGGTGGGATTTGGCCCCTGCGGCATGCTGGCAGCGCTGGTGCTGGCGCAGATGGGCCTCAAGCCGATCGTGCTGGAGCGCGGCAAGACCGTGCGCGAACGCACCAAGGACACCTGGGGCCTGTGGCGCAAGAAGCAGCTCAATCCGAACAGCAATGTGCAGTTCGGCGAAGGTGGTGCCGGAACCTTTTCCGACGGCAAGCTCTACAGCCAGATCAAGGACCCGCGCTTCCTGGGCCGCAAGGTCATGGAAGAGTTTGTGAAATGTGGTGCCCCTTCCGAAATCCTGTACGAGTCACATCCGCACATCGGCACCTTCAAGCTGGTCAAGGTGGTCGAAGGCATCCGCACCCAGATTGAAGCCCTGGGCGGTGAAATCCGCTTCGAACAGCAGGTGGTGGATTTGCTATTGAATCAGGAGCTACCTACGCAACAGGTATGCGGGCTGGAGGTCGAAAACATGGTCAATGGCCGCCGCAGCACGCTGTCCACACGGCATGTCATCATGGCCCTGGGCCACAGCGCCCGTGACACGTTTGCCATGCTCTACGAGCGCGGCGTCGCCATGCAGGCCAAGCCGTTTTCGGTGGGCTTTCGCATCGAGCACCCCCAAAGCGTGATCGACCGCGCCCGCTGGGGCCGCCATGCCGGGCACCCCTTGCTGGGCGCAGCCGACTACAAGCTGGTGCACCATGCTGCCAATGGCCGCGCCGTCTACAGCTTTTGCATGTGCCCCGGTGGCACCGTGGTGGCCGCCACCAGCGAACCCGGGCGCGTGGTCACCAATGGCATGAGCCAGTATTCGCGCAACGAGCGCAATGCCAACGCCGGCATGGTGGTGGGCATTGACCCGGCCGACTACCCGCAGGACGAAGCCGCCTTCGTACACGCCTGGGGACCGGAGCGCGGTGCCCGCTACGCACGCGAAGCGGCTGCCCTGCGCCAGCACGACCCCAAGGCGACCCACCCGCTGGCCGGGGTCAACCTGCAGCGCCAGCTGGAAAGCCGTGCCTATGTGCTCGGTGGTGAAAGTTACGAGGCGCCGGGCCAACTGGTCGGTGACTTTCTGGCCGACAAGCCCTCCACCGCACTGGGCGAAGTGATTCCCTCGTACAAGCCCGGCGTGCACCTGGGCGACCTGGCCCCGGCCCTGCCCGCCTACGCTATCGAAGCCATGCGCGAGGCGCTGCCGGTGTTCGGGCGCAAGATCAAGGGCTTTGACATGCCCGATGCGGTGCTTACCGGCGTAGAGACCCGCACTTCCAGCCCGATCAAGATTCCACGCGGCGACGACCTGCAGTGCACCAATGTGCGCGGTCTGTATCCGGCCGGCGAAGGCGCCAGCTACGCCGGTGGCATTTTGTCGGCTGGCGTCGATGGCATTCGCGTGGCCGAGGCACTGGCACTGGAC
Source organism: Rhodoferax sp. (assembly GCA_008015235.1). Classification (GTDB taxonomy): domain Bacteria; phylum Pseudomonadota; class Gammaproteobacteria; order Burkholderiales; family Burkholderiaceae_C; genus Allorhodoferax. The sequence continues at coordinate 54,350 of SSFF01000005.1, forward strand.
GCCCTTCGAGCGGGCTGATGCGGTGCCGTGCTGGCGGGCTCGGCTTGTCGTCACAGATTCAAAATGTCCAACACGGGCAGACCTGTGGCGGCCTTCAATTCGCGCAGAGAGATGCTGGAACGGATGCTCAATACGCCGGGCAGCTGGCGTAGCACCCGCTCCACGAAACGGCTGTAGTCGTCCAGGTCTTTGGCCACCACCTTGAGCAAGAAATCCGCCTCGCCAGTGATGTTGTGGCACTCCACCACATTGGGGCAGGCGCGTATCTGCCGCTCGAATTGCGCGGTGATTTCTTCGCCATGCTGGGTACAGACGATTTGCACAAATGCCACCACCCCGATACCCAGCTTGCGTCGGTTCAGGCAGGCCTGGTAGCCTTCAATCACACCGTCCTCTTCGAGCCGCTTTTGCCTGCGCCAGCACGAGGCCTCGCTCAAGGAAAAAGCTTCGGCCAGCTTGGCGTTGGGCAACCGACCGTCTTGCTGCAGCTTGGCCAACATGGCCAGGTCTGTTTTGTCCAGGGCTTGCATGGTGAAAAACTCCTTCATCGCTGTACGCATCCGCGAAACAGCTTATCAAAACACGGCATCCACCCCGCAAAAATAGAAACGACTATTCAATAACAATTTTTATACTGGTGGAATCATTCATCCTGAAGGCATTCCATGAAAGCAATTGTTTACAAACGCTTCGGTGCGGCCCCTGCGCTCCAGCGAGTTCCCGACCCCAGCCCGCAAAACCACGGCGTAGTCATACAGGTCATGGCAACGGGGGTGTGCCGCAGCGACTGGCATGGCTGGGTCGGGCACGACACCGACATCCAACTGCCCCACGTTCCCGGCCACGAATTCGCGGGCATCGTCCATGCGGTAGGCAAAGACGTGAAGAAGTGGAAACAGGGCGACCGCGTGACCGTACCGTTCGTTGCGGCATGCGGCCATTGCCCCGAGTGCCACGCAGGGCACCACCAGGTCTGCGACCACCAGTTTCAGCCGGGCTTTACCCACTGGGGCTCATTTGCCGAATATGTGGCCATCGACCAGGCCGACATCAACCTGGTGGCACTGCCCGACACCCTGGACTTCGCCACCGCAGCCAGCCTAGGCTGCCGCTTTGCCACTTCGTTCCGCGCGGTGGTGGACCAGGGAAAAACCTCGGCAGGCCAATGGGTGGCCGTGCACGGCTGCGGTGGCGTAGGCCTGTCGGCCATCATGATTGCCAACGCCGTGGGTGCCAACGTCATCGCCATTGACATTTCCGACGACAAACTGGCACTGGCCAAGTCACTGGGTGCCGTGGCCACCATCAATGCCACGCAGGTGGCCAACGTGGCCGAAGCTGTGCGCGAAATCAGTCAAGGTGGCGCCCATGTGTCGCTGGACGCACTGGGCCATCCCACCACCTGCTTCAACTCCATTGCCAACCTGCGCAAGCGCGGCAAGCACGTGCAAGTGGGCCTGATGCTGGGTGAACACACCGCGCCCGCCGTGCCCATGGCCAAGGTCATTGCCCACGAACTCGAAATTCTGGGCAGCCACGGCATGCAGGCCCACCGCTACGACGCCATGCTGGCCATGATGCAGTCCGGCAAACTGGCCCCCGAAAAATTGGTTGGACAACGAATCAGCCTCGCCCAGTCCATTGACGCACTGATGAACATGGACAAGTTCGAAGTGGCGGGTGCCACCGTGGTGACGGAGTTTTAAACCCGAAGGCCAAAACAAAGCCCCCTTGCGCAGCATGGGCGCAAGGGGGTTTTTGCATGGGGAATGCGGCCTGCAAGGGCCGCAACCATCAGTTGCCCGCGTTCTGCAGCGCAGCAATGCGCTCTTCAATCGGCGGGTGGGTCGAAAACAACTGGCCAATGCCACCGGCAATGCCCATGGCGGCCACGCTCTTGGGCAGTTCGCCCGGTGTCATGCCGCCCAGACGGGCCAGGGCGTTGACCATGGGCTGCTTGCGCCCCATCAATTGGGCGGCACCGGCGTCGGCGCGGAATTCGCGCTGGCGGCTGAACCAGGCCACGATGATGGCAGCCACAAAGCCCAGGACGATGTCGAGCACGATAGTGGTCACGTAGTAACCGATGCCAGGGCCACTGCTTTCACGGTCATCGCCCCTGCGCAGGAAGCTGTCCACCGCGTAGCCGATGACGCGGCTCAGGAACACCACAAAGGTATTCATCACGCCCTGGATCAGGGTCATGGTCACCATGTCGCCGTTGGCGATGTGGGCCACTTCATGACCGATGACAGCCTCAATCTCTTCCCGCGTCATGCCGCGCAGCAATCCAGTGGAAACCGCCACCAGGGCCGAGTTCTTGAAGGCTCCGGTGGCAAAGGCATTGGGTTCGCCTTCGAAGATGCCGACTTCGGGCATGCCGATACCAGCCTTGTCGGCGAACTTGCGCACGGTTTCCACAATCCAGGCTTCGTCCATGTTCTGGGGCTGTTCGATCACCCGTACGCCCGAAGTCCACTTCGCCATGGGCTTGCTGATGAGCAGGGAGATGATGGCACCACCAAAACCCATCACCAAGGCAAAGCCCAGCAAGGCGCCCAGGTTCAGGCCATTGGCGGTCAGGAAGCGGTTCACGCCCAGCAGGCTGGCGACCACACCCAGCACGACCACCACAGCAAGGTTGGTCAGTACAAATAGAACAATGCGTTTCATGGTTTCCTTTTCATATCCGGCCGAAACAGGCGGACTCAGGCGCGAATGGTAGGGGCGGTGCGCCGATTTTCAAGATTTGCACCCTACAGGCCCAGGAAGTTTACGGGCTTTGCGGTGCTGGATTTCGTGGCGCACGAAACACTGCGGGGTCGGCATAAAAACCCGGATCGGCATTGTCCGCCCACCACCCCGGCACCCCCAGCACCGGCAAATGGGCGAAAGGCTTGCTGGCCAGGCGCTCGGTGTTCAGGTCCTGGGCTAACCAGGCGTCCAGTTCCGCTATGGATTGCATAGCGCTTGGCGCACGGTAGACGTGGGCTGTGATGGCTTTTCGTGGGAAAACCAGCTTCTCGGTGAGGGCATGGCCAAACAGGATGATGCGGCTGTTATTCCACAAGGGGCGCAGGCGGTCGAACACCGCGCACCAGTCCTTGTCCACCAGTGCATCCCACAAGGCATCGGGGGCCTGCAGCAGGGCCACGTTCTCGTCGAACAGGGTCAGGGCGTCGCGCGCCGGGCCGCGCTCGGGGGCAATGCCCAGCGCCGCAATCTGCTGGGCCTGCAGCACATTGAGCCGCTTCTTGGCCAGCGGAAAGCGCATCCAGCACAGTGCGTTGAAAAAGTCGTGCAGGCCTTCGCGCGTGGGCACGCAGCCAGTCTCGAAGATATGCTGCTCATAGGCCTTGCCCGCGGGCAGCTCGGCCTGCGCAATGAAGCGCACCGGGGCCAGCGCCGCTTCATTGAGCACCTGCGGCTGCGGCTGGCCGCCCAACACCTGCTGTGCCAGGCGTTCCCCGGGGTCACGCCAGAAATCGAGCCAGGGGGCGGACCAGTCGATGTGGTCCAGCGTGACGATTAGGCTAGACGCCACGCCAGGGCCTCACCGGCCGCCAGGGGTTTGAGCGTGGCCTCGCCGAAGGCAAAGCTTTCAGGCGGAGTCCAGCTTTCGCGCTTCAGGGTGATGGTGCCCTGGTTGCGCGGCAGGCCGTAGAAGTCGGCGCCATGGAAGCTGGCAAAGCCTTCGAGCTTGTCCAGCGCGCCGGCGGCATCGAAAGCCTGCGCATACAGCTCCATGGCGGCATGGGCGGTGTAGCAGCCAGCGCAGCCGCTGGCATGTTCCTTCAGGTGCACGGCATGCGGGGCACTGTCGGTGCCCAGGAAGAATTTGTTGGAGCCGCTGGTAGCCGCCGCCACCAAGGCCTGGCGATGGGTCTCGCGCTTGAGCACCGGCAGGCAGTAGTAATGCGGGCGGATGCCGCCTGTGAAGATGGCGTTGCGGTTGTAGAGCAGGTGGTGCGCCGTGAGGCTGGCGGCGGTGAATCGGTCACTGTCCGCCACGTACTGCGCGGCTTCCTTGGTAGTGATGTGCTCGAACACGATCTTGAGTTCGGGGAAATCGCGGCGCAGCGGGATCAGCTGGGTGTCGATGAACACGGCCTCGCGGTCGAACAGGTCGATATCGGAGCTGGTGACTTCGCCATGCACCAGCAGCAGCAAGCCCGCCTTTTGCATGGCTTCGAGCGTCTTGTAGGTCTTGCGCAGGTCGGTCACACCGGCGTCGCTGTTGGTGGTAGCCCCTGCGGGGTAGAGCTTGCAGGCGACCACGCCCGCGTCCTTGGCCCGTGCAATTTCATCTGTGGGCAGGTTGTCGGTGAGGTACAGCGTCATCAGCGGCTCGAACTGCATCCCGGCGGGCACAGCCGCCTGGATGCGCGCCTTGTAGGCCAGCGCCTGTTCGGCCGTGGTCACGGGCGGCTTGAGATTGGGCATGATGATGGCGCGGCCAAACTGGGCGGCGGTGTGCGGCACCACGGTGGCCAGGGCGGCGCCGTCGCGCACGTGCAGATGCCAGTCGTCGGGGCGGGTGATGGTGAGTGTCTGGGTCATGGTGGGTTCTAAGCGGATTTCGGGGGATGTTGGGCGCACAGGAACTCCCACAGGGTCTGTGCGTTGCGTTTGGGGACGCCATGGACATTGGCGCTGCTGCGTGAAAGCTCCTGCTTGATCGGACGCTCGCGGTAGACACGCACTTCCATGGCGATCTGCAAGCCCGCCATGCCGGGCGGGATGGCGCTCACAAGCCGCTTGGCGCGCAGGTCTTTCTTGACCGCGCTGTAGGGCAAGAAGGCGATGCCGTGGCCTTCAAGTGCCATGGCCTTGAGTCCTTCGGCCATGTCGGTTTCGTACACCGGCTCCAGGTGCACCTGGGTGGGGGCATCACGCAGTATCAGGCTGACCATCTGCCCCAGGTAGGCCCCGGGCGCATAGCCCAGGTAAGGCAAGGGCTGGCCGCTGCGGCCGGGCAACTGGTACAGGGGTTGGCCCTTGGCATCGGGCTTGACGTAGGGGGCCAGGGTTTCCTCGCCCAGGATCACCATCTCGTAGCGGTCGGCGTCGAGCTGGTAGGGCTGGGACGGGTGGTGGTAGGCGATCAGCAGGTCGCAGCTGCCTTCCACCAGACGCAGCACGGCGTCGTGCACGTTCAGCGCAATGAGCCGGCTCTTGATCGGGCCGAACTGCGCCCGCAACTCCGACACCCAGGCCGGGAAGAAGGTGAAGGCCAGGGTGTGCGGCACGGCAAATTCGATCACATCCTGCCCGGCCGTGGTGTGCACACGCAACATGGTGCGTGTGCTCTGCAAGGCCTGCAGGATCTCCAGCGACTGGCCGTACAGGGTTTCGCCCGCCGGCGTCAGGCGCGTGGGGTAGGAGCTGCGGTCCACCAAGTCGGTACCGGCCCAGGCCTCCAGCGACTGGATGCGGCGCGAAAACGCGGGCTGGGTCACATGGCGCAGCTGGGCCGAGCGGCTGAAACTGCGCGTTTCTGCCAACGAGACAAAGTCCTCAAGCCATTTGGTTTCCATGGCGGGCGATTATCGCCGGGGCCGAACGGGCACGGGTCAGGACCGCTGCAAGGCGGCGCGGATGCGGGCGATGGTTTCGTCCATGCGGGCGTGCGTGGAAACCTCCAGCCCCAGGGCGCGCGCGATCTGGTTCACGCGGGCCGGGTTCAGCGGCATGCCACCGGCGTCGATAGCGGCAATGAGGGCCTGCGCCTGGGCACGGTCGGCCTCTGAGGCCGGGGCATTCACCGACGCCGCGGCAGGTGTGCCTGCGCGAGGTGCCACCACCACACCGTACAGGCGCGACAAGGCCTGGCTGATGCGTGCAGTCTTCTTGGGGTCCGTCATAAGCTGACGAGTTGCAGGTACCGCTGGCGGGTGGCAGCGGCCACACCGGCCAGCACCTGGTCATAGGATGTCTGGTGGCGTGCCATCAGGCGGGCACTGGCGGTCGTCTTGGAGCGGCAGAACCAATGGCAGCTGTGTTGCAGCAGAAACAGTTCGGCGCAGATGACATAGGCGCGGTCACGGCGCGACAAGCCCTCGGGGTTGGCCATGGCACGCGCTACGCTGTCCGCGTGCAGCTGCAGCGCTTCGCGCATGTCAAAACAGGCCGCGGGCATGAGCTGGGTGGCAAAGGGCAGGTAGATCGGCCACTTGCCGACCTGGACCAAGGTCGACTGCAGCTTCGAAAAGTCCTGGGCCAGGCGTTGCAACTGCTCTGCCAACTGGGACTCCCTTTGCTCCAGGTGATTCCAGAGTTGCTGCTGGCGTTCCGCATCCTTTTCATCCAGCGCACGCAGGTAGCCCTCGCTGAGGTCCTCCATGAGCTTTTCAATGCGATAGCGACCCAGGTGCGCGCCCAGCAGCGCAATGCGGGCGAACTGCTGTTTGGACTTGACAAAGTACAGCACGGCAAACAGCAGGGCAAGAAAGGTCAAACTGGGCATAAGGGTCTCGAATTACTATCAAATGTATAGCTGCTTACGCTGTGTTTTCAAGGGGAAATCCGGATTTTTGTTACCAAATCCAAACTCTCTCAGACGGCATCGGTACTCTGCTGCATGGCCCACATGCTGGCATAGCGACCGTTCAGCGCCAGCAAGGCGCTGTGGGTACCGCGCTCGATCACGCGCCCGGCCTCCAGCACCAGGATTTCGTGGGCATCGACCACGGTGGACAGGCGGTGGGCAATGACCAGCGTGGTCTTGTTGCGCGAAACACCGGCCAGCTCGGCCTGGATGGCGCGCTCGTTGGCACTGTCCAAGGCGCTGGTGGCTTCGTCGAAGATCAGCACCGGCGGGTTCTTGAGCAAGGTGCGTGCAATGGCCACGCGCTGCTTCTCACCACCTGACAGCTTCAAACCGCGCTCGCCCACCATGGTGTCGTAGCCTTTGGGGGTGGAGGCAATGAAATCGTGGATGTGGGCCGCCCGTGCCGCCTGCTCTACCTCGGCGCGCTGGGCGCCGGGTCGGCCGTAGGCAATGTTGTATTCCACCGTGTCGTTGAACAGCACCGTGTCCTGCGGCACGATGCCAATGGCGCGGCGCACCGAGGCCTGGGTGACGCCACGGATGTCCTGCCCGGCGATGGTGATGCGCCCGCTTCCCGAGCCGTCGGTGTGCGGCGTGACATCGTAGAAGCGGTACAGCAGGCGCGCCAGGGTCGACTTGCCTGCGCCGCTGGGCCCGACCACGGCCACCGTCTTGCCCGCCGGCACTTCGAAGCTGACATGGTGCAGGATCGGTCGGGTCGGGTCGTAGGCGAAGGACACGTCTTCAAAGCGCAGGGCCACGCCCGCTGCGTCGCTGTACTGCAGGTCGGTGGCGCCGGGCGCGTCAGCGATCTCGCGTTCGCGCTCCATCAGCACGAACATCTTGTCCAGGTCAGTCAGGCTCTGCTTGATCTCGCGGTAGATCACGCCCAGGAAGTTGAGCGGAATGTAAATCTGGATCATGAAGGCGTTGACCATGACCAGGTCGCCCAGACTCATGTGCCCCTCCACCACGCCCTGCGTGGCTCGCCACAGCATGGCCACCAGCCCCACGGCGATGATGAGCTGCTGGCCGGCATTGAGCAGGGACAGCGTGGTCTGCGCCTTGAGCCGGGCGCGGCGCAGGCGGTCCAGGCTTTGGTCGTAGCGGTGGGCTTCAAAGGCTTCGTTGTTGAAGTACTTGACGGTCTCGTAGTTCAGCAGCGAGTCCACGGCCTTGGTGTGGGCCGCAGAGTCGAACTCGTTGGCCTGGCGCCGGAACTGGGTGCGCCATTCGGTGATCTTGACGGTAAAGAGGATGTACCCCGCCAGTGCCGCCAGAGTGATCCAGACGTACCACATGTCGAACTTGGCGCCCAGCACCGCCAGCACCAGCGCCACCTCGATGAGGGTGGGAACGATCGAAAAGAGCGAATAGGAAATGAGCGATTCGATGCCACGCACGCCGCGCTCGATGTCACGTGTCATGCCGCCGGTCTGGCGCTCCAGGTGAAAGCGCAGGCTCAGGGCATGCAGGTGTTCGAAGGTTTGCAGCGCAATGGCGCGCGCTGCGCCCTGCGTGGCCTTGGCAAACACCAGCTCGCGCAGCTCGGTGAACAGCGAAGCGGAAAAACGCAGCGCACCGTAGGCCAGCAACAGCCCCATGGGCACCACCAGCAAGGCGGCCTGCACCGGATTGACCGCAGGGGCCATGGTGTCGACCAGGGTCTTGAGCAGCACCGGAACCCCAACATTGGCCAGCTTGGCCGCAATCATCAGGGACAAGGCGGCCGCCATGCGCCACTTGTACTGCCACAGGTAGGGAAACAAACGCCGCAGCGTGGCAGCGTCCGAACGGGGGGCTGCGGGGGTGTTGTCACCGGCAGGTGCCGGTGCAGATCGACCTTCGGGGCGCATCGTGGGTAAAAGGTGTGATTATCGTTTCAGGACATGGTGCTGCGCCCAGGCCAGCGCCAACACCCCGGCACTGGTCAGGGCCACTACCGCCACCAGGCCGGCCGTATAGCTGCCGCCTACGCTCCAGGCCCAGCCCAAAGCCAAGGGCGCGGCCGCACGCGCCAGCGCCAGGGGAATGCCCAGCGCACCGTTGAGCGCGGCCACGTGCTGCAAGCTTACATACTGCGCCATGGCCGTGCCTTTGACGATGGTGAGCATGCCGTTACCCATGCCGAACAGAAGCACAAAAAGCAGCACCACCGCCTGGTGGGCGGCGCCGAGCCAGGGCGATACCAGCAAGGCCACCAGCCCCAGCGGAATGAGCGCCGGAATCAGACGGTTGGCATGGTGCACATCGAGCCGATGCTCGAACAGGTAAAGCAGCACACGCCCGAGTACCTGGAAGGCTCCAATCAAGGCCGGCACCGCCACCACCCAGGTCTCGGGCAACGCGTGTTCGCGCAGCAGGCTGATCATGTGCGCCGGCAGCGAGGCCGTGGCCGCCGTCATGAGCACCATGAACACGCCGATCAGGACAAAGGCCCGCGAATGCAGCAACGGCCGCACACCAGCCGCCTGCGGGGCTGCGGTCGGCGCATGGGCGGGAACCGCCGGTGCTGCGCCCCGCAGCAGCCAGGCATGCAGCGGCGCGCACACCAGCAGGTGCAAGGCGGCCAGCGCCAGCATGGCGTCGCGCCAGCCCCATTGGTCCATCAGCCAGGCCCCGGCGGGTATGAACACCGTGCTGGCCAGGCCGCCCAGAAACGTCATCGTGATGATGGCGCGGCGAAAGTCACCCGGAAAGCGCCGCGTGACCACGGCAAACACCGGGCTGTAGAGCACGCAGGCCATGGCCGCGCCCAAGCCGATCCACAGTGCATAGAACCCGGCTGCCGAATCGACCACCCGGTGCAGCCCCAGACAGGCTGCGGCCAGCAGGGAGCCCAGCACCATGACACGACGCTCCAGCCCACGGTCGATCCAGCGCCCCACCGGATAGGCCAGCAAGCCCTCCACCAGCAATGCCAAGCTGAAGGCCAGCGACATCTGCACCCGCCCCAGTCCCAGATCGCGCTCCACCGGCTCCATGAGCAAGGCAAAGGTGTAGAAGATGCTGCCCCAGCTGATGAGCTGGGCCAGCGAGAGCCAGAGCACCCAGCCCGGGCGGTAGACAGCATGGCGCGCGGAATTCACGCAGCCATTGTCACCGCAGAAGTCCGGCCCCACCCCAGACTTTGGCATCTCAGGCGACAATGGCTGCTGTCTGCAGCTTTTACTTCCACCATGACCGACACGCCCAACGCCCCTTCCGTTGAACTGCCCACCGACCAGGAGCTGGTGCTCAAGGTGATTCCCATGCCGGCCGACACCAATGGCAATGGCGACATCTTTGGCGGCTGGGTCATGGCCCAGGTGGACTTGGCGGGTTCGGTGCTGCCAGCGCGCTATACCCAGGGGCGCATGGCCACGGTGGCCGTGAACGAATTCATCTTCAAACACCCGGTGCGCGTGGGTGACATCTTGTCGTTCTTTGCCAAAGTCACCCGCATCGGACGCACATCCATTACCGTGGACGTGAGCGTGTTTGCCGAGCGCTACCGCAACCAGGGCAGCTACATCAAGGTCACGCACGCGACGCTGACCTATGTGGCCATCGACGACCAGGGACGTCCGCGTGAAATTCCCAAAACAGGGGCCTGAAGCAGGCCTGCAGCGCACGCAGCAGCGGCCTTTTGGCCGCTTCTTTTTTGGGGCCTTTCCTCGGTGATTACCCTTGGTTTCCCCACCAAACACCCCAGCGAAGTCACACCAGCGACAAGACATCGGTAACAACCCTATCCGCGCTTTGTGAGCCCCCCGGTATAAACCCGGCAGGACATCACAAGGAGACATAGTGCAGGTTCTACAGCTGTTGATCAGCGGTGTGGCACAGGGCTGCATCTACGGGCTGATCGCCTTGGGCTTCGTGCTCATCTACAAAGCCACCGAAACAGTCAGCTTCGGCCAGGGCGAACTCATGATGCTGGGCGCATTTGCAGGCCTGGTGTGCATGACGATGCTGGGCTTTCCATACTGGCTCGCCGTCATCAGCGCCATCGTGGCGCTGGCCGCACTGGGTGTGCTGACCGAGCGCATCATCATCCGGCCGATCCTGGGGCAACCGGCGTTTTCCATCGTGATGCTGACCATCGGTATCGGTTACGTCGCACGGGGCCTCATCACCATGGTGCCGGGCATAGGCACCGATACCCTGGCCCTGCCCGTGCCCTACAAGGACGAGATCCTGAAATTTGGCGGCAATGAATTCGGCGTCGGGGCGCTCATCATCAACGTCGAGCAGATGGTGGTCATCGGCGCCACGGCCGTACTGTGTGCGCTGCTGTTCGTGCTGTTCAAGTACAGCAAGATCGGCATCGCGATGCAGGCCGCATCGCAGAACCAGCTGGCGGCCTACTACATGGGCATTCCGGTGCAGCGGCTCAACGGCCTGGCCTGGGGCTTGGCCGCGGCCGTGGCCGCCATTGCCGGCCTGCTGCTGGCTCCCATTACCTTCGTGCATGCCAATATGGGCTTCATCGGCCTCAAGGCATTCCCGGCCGCCGTGGTCGGCGGCTTTGGCAGCCTGCCGGGGGCCATTGTCGGCGGCATCCTCATCGGCACGGTGGAGTCGTTTTCCGGCTTTTACCTGCCCGACGGGTTCAAGGACGTGGCCGCCTACGTGGTGGTGCTGGCCATGCTGATGTTCAAGCCCAATGGCCTGTTCGGTGAAACCCTGCGCAAGAAGGTGTAAGCATGCGTTTCATTTTTAAAACCGATTACAGCCAGGACATCAAGCTGGCCAAGCATGGCGGGCACACCTTCTGGTATGGCCTGCTGCTCCTGTCGCTGGTCGCAGCCCCCTGGGCACTTCCAGAATACTGGCTGGCCCAACTGACCTTCGTACTGATATACGCCATTGCTGGCCTGGGCATCATGCTGCTGGCCGGATTTACCGGACAGTTCTCGTTGGGCCACGCGGCCTTTCTTGGTGTGGGCGCCTACACCCAGGCGGTGCTGACCAATGCAGGGGTGCCATTCCCCGTGGCCTTGGCGGTCGCTGCCACGTTGTCGGCCACGGTCGGCATCGTGGTGGGGCTGCCAGCCTTGCGGGTCAAGGGCATCTACCTGGGAATGGCGACGCTCTCGTTCGGCTTCATCGTCGAAGAAGTGCTGGCACGCTGGGAGTCCGTCACCAAAGGCAATGCCGGCATGCACATTGCAGCGCCCGACATCTTCGGCTGGAAGGTCGAGAGCGGTGCACAGTTCTACGCCGTGTGCCTGGTCATCACCATCGCCGTCACCCTGGGCATCCTGAACCTGCTGCGCGCCCCGACCGGACGGGCGTTCGTGGCTATCCGTGACTCCGAGATCTCGGCACAGAGCATGGGCATCCACCTAGCCTACTACAAGACCCTGTCGTTTGCCATATCGGCCGGACTGGCCGGCATTGCCGGTGCCCTGTACGCGCACAAGCTGCAATTCATCTCGCCCGACCAGTTCAATATCCTGCAAAGCATCGACCTTCTACTGATGATCGTGGTGGGCGGGCTGGGTTCGGTGCATGGCGCCTTCCTGGGCGCCATCTTCCTGATCAGCATGCCCCAGGCGATTGCCCTGGTGAAAGACTACCTGCCAGCCTTCATCGGTGCGGCCCCCGGCTTGCAGGGGCTGGTCTACGGTGCGGTGTTGATCGCCTTTGTGCTGTTTGAACCCATGGGGCTGTATGGCCGCTGGCTGAAGGTTCGCACCTATTTGCAGATGTTCCCGTTCTACCGCAAGGGCATGTTCAAGCGGCAGAAGTCTTTCCAGAAATCGGATCGCCTCAAATGAGTGACGCTCTTCTCAACGCCAAAAACCTCAGCGTGCGCTTCGGCGGCGTGCTGGCGGTCAACAATGTCTCCTTCGATGTCCGTAAGGGCGAGGTGTTCACACTGATCGGCCCCAACGGTGCTGGCAAGACCACGGTCTTCAACCTCATCAGCCGCATCTACACGCCAACCTCCGGCACGATCGACTACACCGATCCGGATGGACAGCCCATCGTGCTGACACAGCAGCCACCCCAGGCGATTGCATCCCTGGGCATTGCACGCACGTTTCAGAACATCGAACTGTTCGAGCATGCCAGCGTGCTGCACAACCTGCTGATCGGCCGCCACACCCACCGCCAAAGCAGTTTCTGGAACGACCTCCTGTTCACACGAACCGTGCGCGAGGCCGAGCTGCATTCGCGGCGCAAGGCCGAAGAGGTGATTGAGCTGCTCAACCTACAGCATTACCGCGATTCGTTGGTGGCCGGTCTGCCTTATGGCGTGCGCAAGGTCGTGGAAATGGCCCGCGCCCTGTGCACCGAGCCGCAACTGCTGCTGCTGGACGAACCGTCCAGCGGCCTCAACGTGGAAGAAACCGACGACATGGCGTTCTGGATTTCCGACATCAAGGAAGAGCTTGGCATCACGGTGCTCATGGTGGAGCACGACATGAGCCTGGTGTCCAAGGTCTCCGACCGCGTACTGGCCATGAACCAGGGCGAAGTGCTGGCCACGGGCAGCCCGCGCGAGGTGCAGACCAACCCGGCAGTCATTGAAGCCTATCTGGGGACGGTGGACGATGTCTCGTCACTGCGTCGCACCCAACAGATCCAGGAGGCCGCATGAGTACCGTACCTCCCGCCATCAGCGACCTGCCCGTGCTCAAGCTCTCCAACGTGGAAAGCGCCTACGGGCCGATCAAGGCCATCCGGGGCGTCAGCCTGCAGGTGCGGCGCGGCGAAATCGCGACCGTGCTGGGCTCCAACGGAGCCGGCAAGACCACCATCCTGAAGACCATCTCGGGCATCATCGATCCGCGCAAGGGCAGCATTGAGTTCAAGGGCGAGGACATCACCGCCAAGGACCCGGCACTGATCGTGCAGCAGGGCCTGTCGCACGTACCCGAAGGGCGTGAAGTATTTCCGCTGCTGTCGGTGCACGACAACCTGGTCATGGGCGCCTACACCCGCATCGACCGCGACGGTGTGGCGCGCGACATGGAGGCGGTGTACCAGTACTTCCCCATCCTCAAGGAACGCAGCGCCCAGGACGCCGGACTGCTTTCGGGCGGTCAGCAGCAGATGCTGGCCATCTCGCGCGCCCTCATGGCCAACCCGGACCTGATCCTGCTCGATGAACCCAGCCTGGGACTTTCGCCGAAGCTGACCAAGGAAATCTTCGAGATCGTGGTGCGCATCAACCGTGACCGCGGCACCACCATCCTGCTGGTGGAGCAGAACGCCAACATGGCCCTCAATGCCTCGGACTACGGCTACGTACTGGAGAACGGCCGCATCGTCATGGAAGACACCTGTGCCCACCTGCGCGAGAAGGACGACATCAAGGAGTTCTACCTCGGCATGAAGGAAGACGGTGTGCGTGGTGAGCGCCGCTGGAAGAAAAAGAAAACCTGGAGATAGCAAAAAATGAGTCGTCTTTGGGATCTGGGCCACATTCAGCCCAACACCACCATTGCCATGCAGGGCGAGACCATTCCCGCCATGTTCTGGAATGCCGTGCAAGCCCGCGGGCCGAATATCTGGATGCGGCAGAAGCACCTGGGCATCTGGCGCAGCTGGACCTGGAACGAGACCGCGCAGGCTGTACGCGAGATCGGTGCTGGGCTCATCAGCCTGGGCTTCAACGCCGGCGAGACCGGGGCGGTACTGGCCAACACCACTATCGACTGGGTCCTGGCCGACCTGGCCATCCTGTCGACGGGCGGTGTCTGCAACGGCATCTACCCGACCGATGCCCCCGCCCAGGTGCAGTACCTGTGCGAAGACTCGCGCACCACCATCCTGTTTGTGGAGGACGACGAGCAGCTCGACAAGGCCCTCGAAGTGAAGGACCAATTGCCGCTGCTGCGCAAGATCGTGGTGTTCGACATGGAAGGTCTGCGCAATCTGCAGCACCCTGATGTGCTGAGCATGGATGCATTGCGCGCACTGGGGCGCGAACTGCTGGCCAAGACGCCGCAGGCCGTGGAAGAGCGTGCGGCCGCCTGCAAGCCCGAAGACTTGGCCATCCTGGTCTACACCTCGGGCACCACCGGCAAACCCAAGGGCGCCATGCATCTGCACAAGGGACTGGTCTATGCCGTGCGCGGCTACAACGCGCTGGTTTCGCAGGACGAGAACGACGAGCGCATGTGCTTCCTGCCCCTGTGCCACATTGCCGAACGCCTGGGCGGCGAGTACTACGCGCTCTACACCGGTGCCAAGCTCAACTTCGTGGAAAACCCGGAAACGATTCCCGAGAACGTGCGCGAAATCGCGCCCACGGTGTTCACCGCCGTGCCGCGGGTGTGGGAGAAGTTCTATTCCGCGGTCATGATCGCGCTGAAGGAAGCCGGGGCCGTGCAGCAGGCAGTCTATGCCTGGGGCATCGGAGTTGGCCAGCGCATTGCCGACAAGGTGCTGGCCAAGGAGCCTGTAGGCGCCTGGCTCAAGTTCCAGTTCATCGTGGCCCAATGGCTGGCACTGAACAATGTGCGCAAGCTCATTGGCGTGCACCATGCGCGTTACTTGGTGACCGGTGCCGCACCCATCTCGCCCGAGCTGGTGCGCTGGTACATGGCGCTGGGCCTGCCTATGCTGGAGGTCTGGGGCATGACCGAAACTTGCGGCGCCTCCACCGGCGTCCCGGCCAACGGCATGAAGCCGGGCTCCATTGGCCCGGCCGCGCCCTTCAATGAAGTCCGGCTGGACCCGGTCACCAGTGAAATCCTGGTGCGCGGCCCCAATGTGTTTGCCGGTTACCTGAACCAGCCCGAAAAAACGGCTGAGACCATCGACAAGGACGGATGGCTCCACACCGGTGACGTGGGCGTGGTGGATGGGGAAGGGTATTTCCGCATTACCGACCGCATGAAAGACATCATCATTACGGCCGGTGGCAAAAACATTACCCCGAGCGAACTCGAAAATGAACTCAAGTTCTCCCCCTACATCACCGATGCGGTGGTCATTGGTGATCGCCGACCGTATCTCACGGTGATCGTGATGATCGACCAGGAAAACGTCGAGAAGTTTGCGCAGGACCAGGACGTGCCTTTCTCCAACTACGCATCACTGACGCGAGCTCCGGAAGTGCAGGCGCTGATCCAGAGTGAGCTGGACCGCGTGAACAAGAAGTTCGCCCGGGTCGAGCAGATCAAGAAGTTCTTCCTGCTCGACAAGCAGCTCACCGCCGAAGACGAAGAGTTGACCCCCACCATGAAGCTCAAGCGCAAGCTGGTGGAAAAGAAATACGAGGCCCAGATCCAGGCCATGTACGCATGATTTTTTCGCTGAACCGTTTTGACAAGGAGACAACGACCATGAAACTGAAATCAGCAATCGCTCTGGCCACCCTGGCCCTCACCGCCGGCCTGGTACAGGCCCAGCAGCAAGGGGTGAGCAAGGACGAAATCGTCCTGGGCTCCATCCTCGACCAGTCCGGCCCGCTGGCGGGCTTCGGCAAGCAGGCCCGCATGGGCATGCAGCTGGCCGTTGACGAACTCAACGAGACCGGTGGCATCCAGGGCCGCAAGATCAAGCTGCTGGTGGAGGACGACGGCTACGACCCCAAGAAAGCCGTGCTGGCCGCCCAGAAACTGGTCAACCAGGACAAGATCTTCATGATGATGGGCCACATCGGCACTGCCCAGAACATGGCAGCCATGCCGGTGCAGTTCGAGAAGAACGTGATCAACTTCTTCCCGATCACGGCAGCGCGTGAAATGTACGAGCCCTTCCACAAGCTCAAGTATTCGTTCGCAGCCCCCTACTACGTGCAGATGCTGGGCGCGGTGCCGAAGCTGGTGAAGGAAAAGGGCGTCAAGAAGGTCTGCACGATCTACCAGGACGACGACTTCGGCCTCGAAGTGCTCAAGGGTGGTGAAGACGGCCTCAAGTCCATCGGCATGGAGTTCGCCGAGAAGACATCCTTCAAGCGTGGCGCCACCGACTTCTCCTCGCAGGTGCAGAAGATGCAGTCCAGCGGCTGCGAAATGATCGTGATGGGTACCATCATCCGCGAAACCATAGGCACCATCGGCACCGCCCGCAAGCTTGGCTACAACCCTGTGTTCCTGGGCTCCAGCGCCGCCTACACCGACCTGATCCACAAGATCGGCGGCAAGGCCATGGACGGCCTGTACGCCACCATGACCGTGCAGAACCCCTACACCGACGAGCAAAGCCAGCCTATCCGCTTCTGGGCCAACAAGTACAAGACCAAGTTCAACGATGACCCCACCGTGTTCTCGGTCTACGGCTATTCCATCATCACCACCTTCGCCAATGCCGCGAACAAGGCCGGCAAGAACCTGACCACCGACAGCTTCATCAAGGCCATGGACACCATGAGCATCCCGAGCGACATCTTCGGTAGCGCCCCGGCCACCTTCAGCCCGACCAAGCGCCTGGGCAGCGAGGCCTCGCGCCTGTCGCAGATCCAGGACGGCAAGTGGAAGACCGTGTCAGAGTACTTCACAGCCAGCGCCAAGAAATAAGCGCCCTGCCCCGCAACAAAAACGCCACCCTTGGGTGGCGTTTTTCATGGAATTTCGGCCTCTGGCCCGCTTGAATGCTCCGTATACAGCTACTACATTGATAGCAAATCAGGACACGATGTAAGCAGCCGACCCGGTGGCCAGCAATTTGCCGTCGGCCCCAAAAAAGGCCATGCGCGTATTGGCCACGCGCGAGCCCAGACGCAGCACTTCGGCCTGCAGCTCGAAGTGGTCACCGATGCCAGGTCGCAGGTAGTCAATGCGCAGATCGATGGTGCCGAGCTTGGCAAATCGGTGCAGCCTTTGCATGGGGGCTTCGTCCATGTGGCGCGCTCCGATCGCGGCCATGCAGGCGAGTCCGCCCAGCGCGTCCAGTCCGGCGCTGATGACACCGCCGTGGACGCGGTTGTAGCTGAAATGCCCGACCAGTTCGGGCTTCATGGCGATGCGCCCGCGTACCTCCTGGGAGTTGATCTTGGTGATCTGCAGGCCCAGGACCTGGTTGAACACCACCATCTCTTCAAACACCTTCTTCAAACCAGTCACAAACTCTGGCTCGAATTCGATGACTCCGGTCTCCTGACCGGGCTTGCCCTGGGGACTCATTGCAACTCCTTAAAGACCCAGCTGTCGCGAGGCCAGTTCCTTCATGATCTCTTCGGTACCGCCACCGATGGTCATGACTTTAACCTCCCGGTAGATGCGCTCGGATTTGGTTCCGCGCATGAAGCCCATGCCCCCCAGAATCTGCACCGCCTGGTCGGCACAGAACGCCATGGTCTGGGTAGCATGATTTTTGAGCAGGCACACCTGGGCCACCCACTCCGGCCCCTTGGCATGCTTGTCCCCGCGGTCACCGGCATCGGCCCGCTCGGACACGGCTTGCAGCCAGGCCCGGGTCGATTCGATGCGCATCTTCATGTCCATGAACTTGTGGCGGATGACCTGGTGGTCGATGATGGCCGCGCCGAAGGTCTTGCGCTGGCGCGCCCAGTCCAGGGCCTCCTCGTAGCAGGCTTCGGCAAAACCCAAGGACATGGCGGCCATCGACAGGCGCTCACCATTGAAGTTGGTCAGGATCATCTTGAAACCTGTGCCCTCTTCCCCCACCAGGTTGTCCACCGGCACGCGCACGTTGTCAAAACGCAGCTGCGCCGTGTCGGAACAGAGCCAACCCATCTTGTCCAGCGGCGTACGTTCCAGCCCCACTGCGGCACCCGGCACCATGAGCATGGAGATACCCATGGGACCCTTGTCGGCCGGGTTGGTGCGCACCGCCACGGTGTACCAGTCAGCGCGGGTGCCCGAGGTGATGAAGATCTTCTCCCCATTGACCACATAGTGGTCGCCATCGCGAATCGCAGTGGTCTTGAGTGCCATCACGTCGGTGCCGCCACCGGGCTCGGTGATGGCCAGTGCGGCAATCTTGGCGCCAGCCAGCACATCGGGCACCACACGCTGCTGCAGCGCCGGACTGGCATGGCGGATCACTGGAGGCAAGCCAATGTTGTGGCTGAACAGGCTGGCCATGAGCCCGCCACTGCCCCCGGCCTTGGCCAGGGCAATGGTCAACGCGTTGCGCACTTTCCAGGGTGCAGGCGTACCACCGAACTGCTCGGGGTAGCCCATGGCCAGCCAGCCCAGGTCGGCCGCACGCTGGTACAGGCTGCGCGGGAAATATCCCTGTTTCTCCCACTCACCGATGTGGGCGCTGACCTCGGTCTGCACGAACTTGCGCGCGGCGTCCTCGAGGTGGGCAATGTCCTCGGCCGTGAATTCCATCTGACTCATCTTGCTCCTTACTGGGGGGTGAAAACCTTGGGGGTCTGGGCCCGATGGAAACCATCGAATGCCTTGACTGATGGGCGCTCCAGGACCTCTCCCGATGCCGGCCGACCCGGCCAACCCATGCGCAGCTGGGGACGGGCGCCATCGATGCGCAAGGTGGTGCCGCTGATGAAGGCCGCCGCCGGACTGAGCAGGAACACGATGCCAGCCGCCGTTTCGGCTTCGGTGCCAAAGCGCCCCAGGGGCACGGTCTTGGCCATTTCGCGCAGCATCGGCCCCATTTCGGGCGGGTACTTGTCCATGCCGCTGGACGCGATGTAGCCCGGCGCCACGGCATTCACGCGCACGCCCTTGCAGGCCCACTCGGCCGCAGCGGTTTCGGTGAAACTCACCATGCCGGCCCGCGCTGCACCGCTGTGCCCCATGCCGGGCATGGAGCCCCACATGTCGGCCACGATGTTGACGATGGCCCCGCCGTTCTTGGCCATGCTTTGCAGATAGCACTCACGTGCCATCAGGAAACCGCCGGTGAGGTTGGTGTTGACCACCGCCTCCCAGCCCTTGGCGCTGATGGCCTCCAGCGGCGTCATGTACTGCCCACCGGCGTTGTTCACCAGCCCATCGATGCGCCCCTGCGCTTTCACGATGGCCGCCACCATCTCGCGCACCGCGTCTTCCTGGCGAATGTCACAGCTGTAATGGCTGACCCGACCACCATCCGCGCGGATCTCGGCCGCCACGGCCTCCAGCTTTTCCGGCTTGCGCCCTACCAGCACCACCTGGGCCCCGAGGGCGGCCAGTTCGTGCGCTGTGCAACGCCCGATACCCGAGCCCCCTCCTGTGACCACCACCACCTGGTCCTTGAAAATTCCGGGTGCAAACACCGATGCGTACGCCACTTGTTACTCCTTTAAAAACAAAGCCATGCAGGCGTCGGTCAGGTCCTGTACCGACGCTTCCTTCTTTCCATCAAACCACTGCACCGACCAATTCAAGGCCCCCAGCATCAGCAGCCGGGACAGCTTGACCGGTGCGCCCAATGCCCCCTCCCGGTGCAAGACTCCCAGCACAGGTGACCAAGCCGCCTCGTACTGGGCCTGCAACTTGGCCAAGGCCGTACGCTGGCGCGCGCCCAGCGAGCGGTGTTCGTACAGCATGACCGGCACGAAGTCGTTGCCGGGCCCGAGCAAGGTTTCAAAGTGGGAATGAATCAGCGCCCGCAGCTGCGCGCGCGCCTGGTGTACAGCTGCGAGGTCCTGGACCGCGGCCAGGGCCTGGTCCTGGCGCGCTATGGCACTGTGCATGCCCGCTTCCATGACCGCGTACAGCAGGTCGTCCTTGCTCTTGAAGTGGTAGAACGGCGAGCCGCTGTGCATGCCCACCGACTGGGCGATGTCGCGCGTGCTGGTGGCAGCAAAGCCCTTGCGCCGGAACAGCGCCGCGGCGGCCATGATGAGGGCCTGGCGGCGGTTGCCGTCATCGCGTTCATCGAGTGTCTTGCGGGGACGTCCGCGTGGCCGCTTGGTGGGCACGGCAGCCGGGGGCGCGGGCAAAGTGGGGCTTGAAGAATCCGTCATTGCCCGCGAGCATAGCGGCTAGTCTTATTTTTAGCAAGCAAATGCTTTGTAAAAATAAAAAGCAAAACAATGGTAATGTTCCACCGCACACGCCCCCACATGAACACCATGTTCCCGCCCCGGATTCGCTGGACTGCCCTGTCGACCCGCATACTGCTCGGCGTGGTACTGGCGTTCCTGGTCTGTGTCTGGTCCCTGACTTGGTACACCAGCCACAACCTGCGTGCCGACCTGGAGCGGCGCATCAGCAGCCAGCAATTCGCCACGCTCAGCATCCTGGCGCGTGGACTGCAGGCAGACTTCGACGACCGCATGCGCGCCCTGCGTACCGTGGCAAAGGATGTGACGCCGCAGATGCTTGCACAACCCCAGGCCCTGCGCACCCTGCTGGAACAGCGGCCGCTGCTGCAGGGCTATTTCAACGGGGGAACTGCCATTGTCGATGCCCATGGCCTGACCCTGGCCAGTACCGCCAATGCCCTGTGGCGAAGTGCCTCGCACCAACTTGCCCTGCCGACGGTGCTGGACGCGCTGCACAAGGACCAGACCGTGGTCAGCCCGCCACTGGCCGACAACACCACCCCCAGCCCTTGGATCGCCATTGCCACACCCTTGCAGCAGCAGGATGGGCAACCGGTGGGGGCCATCGTGGCCGTCGTCAAGTTGCTGGACGACAACTTCCTGGATGAATTCGTCGATGCACGCCACGACCCCAGCGGCGGCTACTACCTTGTCGATCCGCACACCCGCACGATCGTGACGGCCAGCGACAAGCGCCGCATCCTGCAACCCCTGCCGCCCACAGGGGTGGTCAGTGCCGAAGACCTGTTTGTCCAAGGCAGGGAAGGCTCCGCGGTCTACACCAACGCCCAGGGAGTGGAAGTCCTCAGTTCGAACCGGCGGCTGAGCCATCCGCCCTGGAACCTGGTCATTTCCCAACCGACCAGCGATGCATTTGCCCCGGTAGTGCTGCAGCAAAGGCAACTCATCGTCGCAGCCGGGGTGATCAGCACACTGGCACTGCTGCTGGGGCTGCCACTGCTGCGCCGGCAGCTTCGCCCCATGCAGGAAGCTGCGCGCGCCATCCGCAAGATGAGCCAGGGGCGCCTGCCCCACCAGGCACTCCCGGTGCCGCAACAGGCTGAACTGGGCAACCTCATCGCAGGGTTCAACCAACTGCTGCGCACGCTGACCGAACGCGAAACCCTGCTGCGCAACCTGTTCGACACCAGCAGCGTCGGCATCCTCATGGTCGATACCCAGACGCGGCTGATCCAGGTGAACCAGTGCATGGCGGAAATGTTTGGCTGCCCGATGGAGCAGCTGCTCGGCATGGAGTACGCCGACCTGATAGACCCCAGCGAACGCGAGATCGGCCGGCTGCGGACCCAGTTCCTGCTGGAAGCCAAGTTCGACAGCGTGGACATCGACCGCCTGTTCCTGCGCCGCGACGGCAGCACCTTCTGGGGCCGCCTGACCGGTCGGCGCATCTACGGTCCGGACGGCCAGTTGCGGGGACTGCTCGGCGCCATCACCGACATCACCCAACGCAAGCGCCTGCAGCAGTTCGACCGCTTCCGCTCACAAACGCTGGAAAAACTGGCACACGATGAATCGCTCGACGACATCCTGATGCACACCGTCCAAGGGGTTGAGGACGTCACGCCAGGGGCCCTGTGCAGCTGTGTCCTGCTGACGCCCGACGGCAAGGCGCTGGGGCGCAGCATCAGCACGCGTCTGCCCACCTTCTTCACCCATGCCATCGAGGGACTGCCCATCGGCCCGAATGAAGGCTCCTGTGGCGCGGCCGCCGCCCTGGGCCAGCGGGTGGTGGTGGAGTCCATTGCGACCCATCCCAACTGGGAACCCTACAAGGCGCTGGCGGCCCAGGCAGGACTGGACGCCTGCTGGTCGCAACCGATTCTGGGCAGCGACGGGCGGGTACTGGGCGCCTTCGCGATCTACCACCCCCGCCCCAGCACGCCGACCGATGCCGACATCACCATCATCGAGCAATCGGCACGTCTGGCAGCCATTGCCATCGAACGCAGCGAAGCAGCCCGTCGCCTGCGCGAGAGCGAAGAGCACTACCGACTGCTCACCGAGGGCGTCAGCGATGTCGTATGGCGCCAGGACCGCAACAATGTGTTCACCTACATCAGCCCGGCTGATGAACGCATGCGCGGCTATGCCGCCCATGAAGTGGTGGGACACCACGTCTTCGAGCTGATGACCCCCCAGAGCATCGAAACCATCAAGTCCGTATCCAAGGCCCGGGCCGAACATCCGGGCGATGACATCGCCAGCAACACACTGACTTTCATCCTGGAGCAGAAATGCAAGGATGGCGGCACGGTCTGGACCGAAGTCCGCTCCACAGCCGAGCGCGATGCCCAGGGCCAGATTACCGGTTACCGCGGCATTTCCCGCGACATTACCGAACGACGTGCAATCGAGGCACGCCTGCAACTGGCCGCCAGCGTGCTGACCCATGCCCAGGAAGGCGTCATGATCACCTCGCCCGAGGGACGCATCCTGGAGGTCAACGCCGCGTTCAGCGACATCACGGGCTACAGCCGCGAAGAAATCATCGGCGCCAATCCGCGCATCCTGCGCTCGGGGCGCCATCCGCAGGACTTCTATGAGACCATGTTCGCCCAGTTGCAGGTCGAAGGAAAGTGGCAAGGTGAAGTCTGGAACCGGCGCAAGAACGGCACCCTGTTCGCACTGAACGAAACCATCAGCGCGGTGCACGACAGCGCGGGTCAGCTGCAGCACTACGTGGCCCTGTTCTCCGACATCACGGCCTTGAAGGAGCAGCAACTGCGGCTGGAACACAGCGCCCATTTCGACGCGCTGACCGACCTGCCGAACCGTGTACTGCTGATGGACCGCCTGCACCAGGCGATGGCCCAGTCCCAGCGGCGCGGCGAGCCCATGGCCTTGGTGTTTCTGGACCTGGACGGATTCAAGGCGGTCAACGACCATTACGGCCATGCGCTCGGCGATGACCTGCTGGTGGCGCTGGCCGCCCGCATGCGCGCCGCCCTGCGCGACGGCGACACGCTGGCCCGCCTGGGGGGCGACGAGTTCGTGGCCATTCTGGTGGACCTGCCCGCCAAGGATGCCTGCATACCCCTGTTGCAGCGCCTGCTGCTGGCAGCCTCCCAGTGGGTCCAGATCGATGACCGCCAGCTGCAGGTCAGCGCCAGTCTCGGCGTCACGCTCTACCCCCAGGACCCGGACGTGGAGGCCGAACTCTTGCTGCGCCAGGCCGACCAGGCCATGTACCAGGCCAAGCTGGGGGGCAAGAATCGCTACCACCTCTACACCCCGGCAGCAGCCACCGGACTCCAGGCACCATAAGCGCCAACTGCCTCTTTTGCTCTTATATTCGTAGCACCACAGGCAATCTGCATGCGGGCCAAGTGCCCCAAAACGTCTCCATTTGCGCCAGATCAGCCCTTCCCCCGCTGAACGGTGGTAAAAGAGCACCACAACTACACAATCCGCGTTGGATGGTCCCGCATGGCGTTTTTTCGCAATCTTTCGCTTCGCACACGCATCAGCCTGCTGACCCTGGTCATTGTCCTCTCCTGCCTCTGGAGCCTGACACTGTATGCCAGTGCCACCCTGCACCGCGACATGCAGGTGCTGATCGAACAGCAGCAGACCTCCACCGCACGCCTGATCGCCGAGGACATAGACCGCGAAATCCGGCGGCGCCTGGACACACTCCAGGCCATTGCCAGTTTCATACCCATCGGGGCACTGCAGTCCCCCCAGGCAGCGCAACACTTCCTGCAGAACATGCCGTCCGTCGAGGAGCTGTTCAATGGCGGTGTTACCCTGCACAACAGCCGTGGCATCACCCTCGGTGACACCCTGCCCGGCACGGGCCGCCTGGGTGTCGACTTCTCCGACCAATCGGCCCTGGCCCAGGCACTGGACCAAGGGGTTTCCAGCATCGGCACACCCATGGTGGGCAAGGTGCTGCCAACACCCCAGATCACCATGGCCGTTCCCGTGCGGGACGCCGGCGGCATTGTCATCGGTGCGCTGGCAGGCACCATCCAGCTGCAGTTGCCCAGCTTTCTGGACCCCATCCGCCACGGACGTTACGGCCTCGATGGCGACTACCTGCTGATCGACCGCGTTCACCGCATCTTCGTGGTCACCGCCAATCCGCCACGCGGACTCCAGAGCCTGCCACCGCCGGGAGCCAATGCGAAGATTGACCGCTTCGTGGCCGGACACGAAGGCGCGGCCACTTTCATCAACAGTGAAGGCGTGGAAGTGCAGGTGGCGGTGCACCAGGTGCCCTCGGCCCAGTGGCTGGTGGCGGTGTCGCTGCCAACGGCCAGCGCCTTTGCCCCGGTGCGCAACATGCAGACCCGCGTATGGCTGGCGGCCGCACTGGCGTCCCTGTTGGCGCTGCTGCTGACCCGCTGGATGCTGACCCGCCAGATGGCTCCGGCGATGCGTGCGATCGGCCAGCTGACCGAGCGCATCGCACAGGTCGAGCACGACAGCCCGGCCCAACCCCTGCCAGTTTCGCGCCCCGATGAGATCGGCCACCTGATCACCGCGTTCAACCAACTCCTTCTGGCACAGGCCCAGCGCAAGGCCATGTTGAGCGCAGTCCTCAACAGCAGCAATGTCGGCATTTTCTCGGCCGACCACCGCGGCCACATCACCCTGGTCAATGACACCGTAGGACGGCTGTTTGGACACCCCAACAGCCGCCTGATCGGCATGGAATACATGAGCCTGGTCGCCCCCAGTGAGCGTGAAGCAGCGCAGAACCACCGCGCATCGCTCAGCACAGCGGCAGAGCTGGACGTGGAAGTCACACGCCGGCTGGTCCGCGCCGATGGCAGCGAATTCTGGGGCCATGTGTCGGTGCGCCGGGTTCAGCCCGGCACCGAAGGCGTGCGCGGCATTGTGGGCGTCGTCACCGACATCAGCGCGCAGGTCGATGCGCACGACTACGAGCTGTTCCGCCGCCACACGCTGGAGTTGCTGGCACACACCACACCATTGCCGCAGACACTGGAAGCCATTGTCAAAGGCGTGGAAGAACTTCGTCCTGCGGCACTGTGCAGCATCCTGCTGCGCCAGCCCGATGGAAAGCACCTGGGCCAAGGCATTGCACCCAGCCTGCCGGCCGAGTACAACGCGGCCGTGGAAGGCCTGGAAATCGGGCCGTTCGCAGGCTCCTGCGGCGCCGCCGCCTTCACCCGGGAACGGGTGGTTGCACATGATCTGCAAACCCACAGCAACTGGGCCGCCTACCGCAAGCTGACCGACCGCTTCGGGCTGCGCGCCTGCTGGTCACAACCCCTGTTGGGACCGGATGGAGAGGTGCTCGGAACCATTGCCCTCTACCACCGCATGCCGCAAACGCCCCAGGCACCGGACATTGCCCTCATCGAGCAGGCCGCCCACCTGGCCAGCCTGGCCATCACCCAGCACCGCCATGCCCAGGCGGTACTGGACAGCGAAGCCCGCTACCGCGCAATGATCGAATGGTCGCCCCACCCGATGGCGGTGCACCGGCAGGGCATCGTCATCTACGTCAACCCCGCCACGGTCCGCATGATGGCGGCCGACGATGTGCAGGCGCTGATAGGGCGTCCCATCCTGGACTTCATCCACCCCGACTCCCGCGCCCTGGTGCTTGCGCGCAGCCAGCAGGTGGCGCAGACCGGACAGGACCTCCCACCGGTCACCGAGAAATACCTGCGCCTGGACGGCAACACCATCGATGTCGAGGCGGTGGCCACCCAGATCGTCTTCGACGGTACACCGGCCGTGCTGGTGTCCATGCAGGACATCACCCGACGCAACCAGAACCAGCGCCGCCTGTTGCTGGCCTCGCAGGTGTTCGACCACGCCCGCGAAGGCATCATGGTCACCGATACCCAGGGCCATATCGTCGAAGTCAATGCAGCGTTTGCCCGCATTACCGGCTATACCCGCGAAGAGGTCCTGGGCCAGACACCGCGTCTGCTGAACTCGGGGCGGCAACCCCGCAGCTACTACGCCACCATGTGGCAGACCCTGCGCGACAGCGGCAACTGGACCGGCGAAGTGTGGAACCGGCGCAAGAGCGGCGAAATCTACGCCGAACTGCAGACCATCAGCACCGTCCACGACGACCAGGGCAATCCGGTCAACTACGTCTCGCTGTTTTCCGACATCACCACCGCCAAGGAACACGCCCAGTACATCGAGCGCATTGCCCACTACGACGCCCTGACCAATCTGCCCAACCGCGTCCTGCTGGCCGACCGCCTGCACCAGGCCATGGTCCAGGCACAGCGCCGTGGCCTCAAGACCGGTGTGGCCTTCCTCGATCTGGACGGCTTCAAGGGCATCAACGACCGCCACGGCCACAACGTGGGCGACCAGCTGCTGGTGGCCCTGGCCGGGCAGATGCGCCAGGCCCTGCGCGAAGGCGACACCCTGGCACGCCTGGGCGGCGACGAATTCGTCGCCGTGCTGGTCGACCTGGGCGAGGCCCAGGCCTGTGTCCCGCTACTCAGCCGGCTGCTGCAGGCGGCGGCCCAGACCATCGAGATCGAGGAACACGCCTTGCAGGTCACGGCCAGCCTGGGCGTTACCTTCTTCCCGCAATTGGAGGAGGTCGATGCCGACCAGCTGCTGCGCCAGGCCGACCAGGCCATGTACCAGGCCAAACTGGCCGGCAAAAACCGTTACCACGTGTTCGACGCCGAGCAGGACCGCCATGTGCGCGGCCACCACGAAAGCCTGGACCGCATCCGCATTGCCCTGGGCAACCAGGAATTCACGCTCCATTACCAGCCCAAGGTCAACATGCGCAGCGGCGAAGTGCTGGGCGCCGAGGCCCTGATCCGCTGGCAGCACCCCGAGCAGGGCCTGCTGGCACCGGCTGCGTCCCTGCCCATCGTCGAAGACCACCCGCTGGCGGTGGAGATCGGGGAGTGGGTGCTGCAGGATGCCGTGCGCCAGTTGGAGCATTGGGTGCAGCAGGGCCTGCACCTGAGCATCAGTGTCAACATCGGCGCCCGCCAGTTGCAGCAACCCGACTTCGTGGCCAACCTGGAGGCACTGCTGGCGCGCCACCCGACCGTACGCCCGCACCAGCTGGAACTTGAAGTGCTGGAGACGAGCGCACTCGAAGACCTGGCGCACGTGTCTAATGTCATCGAAGCCTGCAGTGCCATGGGCGTGAGTTTTGCCCTCGACGATTTCGGCACCGGCTACTCCTCGCTGAGCTACCTCAAGCGCCTGCCGGCCTCGCTGCTCAAGATCGACCAGAGCTTTGTGCGCGACATGCTCGACGACCCTGACGACCTGGCTATCCTGGACGGCGTGATCGGGCTGGCCAACGCCTTCCGCCGCGATGTCATCGCCGAAGGCGTGGAAACCATGGAACACGGCACCTTGCTGCTGCAACTGGGGTGCGAGCTGGGCCAGGGTTACGGCATTGCCCACCCCATGCCAGCCGAACAGTTCCCGGTATGGGCCACCCAGTGGGTCCCGCAGACGGTATGGCAAAGCGCGCAGCGGGTGCACCGAGAAGACATGGCGCTGCTGTACGTATCGATCGAGCACCGGGCCTGGTGTGCGGAAATTGAAGCCTTCATCCAGGGTCGCGGTCCGGCCCTGAGTGCTGCCCAGCTGCGCGACTGCCGGTTCGAACGCTGGCTCAACCGCGAGGGCTCCCAACGCTATGGCGCACACCCCACCTTCACGCTGCTCGACACACTGCACGAGCGCCTGCACGAATTGGCACGCAAGCTCCATGCATTGGCCGAAAAAGGCCACCGTGAACAGGCCGTCGCCGGGCTCACGGAACTGCACGCCCTGCAGGAAAACCTGGCCGTGCAGATACAACGCCTGCTAGCCACTGCGCATGCTTGAGCGCTGGACAGACCCTAGAGCACCAGCACGGCGCGAAAGTCGTTGACGTTGGTGTGCGTGGGCCCGGTGACCACCAGGTCACCCAGGGCCTGGAAGTAGGTCCAAGCGTCGTTGCGGTCCTGGTACTCGGCCAGTGACAGGCCCAGGGCCCGTGCGCGCGCCAGTGTGTCTGGCGCCACCAGCGCGCCCGCGTTGTCTTCAACGCCGTCAATGCCATCGGTATCGGCCGCCAGGGCCCAGATGCCGTCCATACCCTGCAAGCCCTGGGCCAGACCCATGCAGAACTCACCCGCGCGCCCGCCCCGGCCCTTAGCTGTGCCAGCCGGCTGTGGACGCACGCTCACGGTGGTTTCGCCACCGCTTAGGATCACGCACGGGGTCTGGAAGGCATTACGTCCCAGACGGGCACTGCGCGCCAGCGCAGCATGGACCTTGCCGACCTCGCGCGATTCGCCTTCGATCTCGTCGCTGAGCACATAGGCCTGCAGCCCGGCCGCACGGGCACAGTCGGCCGCAGCCAGCAGGCTTTGCTGCGGCGTGGCGATCAGGTGCGCGTGGTGGCGCGTCCCATCGGCGAAAACGCCTCTGCCGGGCTTGGGGGTTTCCAAGGCAGCACTTTCGAGACCCGCTCGCACGGATTCAGGCACGGCAATGCCGTAGCGGTCGAGCACAGCCAGGGCGTCCAGACAGGTGCTGCTGTCGGCCACCGTGGGGCCGCTGGCAATGGTGGCCAGGTCGTCGCCCGGTACGTCGCTGATGGCCAGCGTCAGCACGCGCGCCGGGTGGCAGGCCTGTGCCAGGCGTCCGCCCTTGATGGCAGAGAGGTGTTTGCGCACGCAATTCATCTCGACAATACCGGCGCCGCTGGCCAGCAGCTCCTGATTAATGCGCTGCTTGTCTTGCAGCGTTAGCCCGGCACCGGGCAGGGTCAGCAGGGCCGAGCCCCCGCCGGAGATCAGGCACAGCACCAGGTCATGCTCGCGCAGCCCCACGGTGAGGCCCAGCATGCGCTCGGCAGCGGCCAGCCCGGCAGCGTCGGGCACGGGGTGGGCCGCTTCGACGATGTCCACCCGCGCCGGTACACCGGCCGGGCGCGGCGGGGTGTGGCCGTAGCGCGTGACCACCAGGCCGTCCAGCGGCGCATCCAGCGGCCAGGCGGCCTCCAAGGCATGCACCATGGCCCCGGCGGCCTTGCCCGCGCCCAGCACCAGGGTGCGGCCCTTGGTGGGGTCGGGCGGCGTGGGCAGGTAGCGCGCCAGCGTATGGTTCGGCAAGGCGCGCTGAACCGCCACGTCGAACAGCTGGCGCAGGAAGGCACGGGGGTCGCGCTGGGGGTCGTGGGAGACGGAGGTAGGCATGGGTGCCACTCTAGCGCACCGGTGCCTGGCGGCGCTCACGGTCCGCTTTGCGCGCGAGCTCGTAGGCATAGGCATAGGCCGGCTGCGACGGCTCCAGCTGCATGGCCTTGTGCAATGCCTGCAAGGCGCTTGCCGGCTGCCCGGCGCGGTGGCGTGCCAGACCCAGCGCATACCAGACCGCCGCGCTACCGGGCTGTGCGTGAGCGGCGTCTTCGAGCACCTGCAGGGCCTGCGCTTCCTGCCGCTGCGCACGCAACACGTCGGCCAAATTCAGGCGCGAGGCCACAAAGTCGGGGGCCGCGGCCAGGGCCTGCTGCAAGGCCGTGCGGGCGGTCTCCAAGTCGCCCTGGGTGGCATAGAGCAAGGCCAGGTTGTTCAGGGCTTCGGGGCGGTCGGCGTTGGCCTGCTGGCCGCGCACATAGTCCTGCAAGGCCGCCTGCTGCTGCGCTGCGGTGGTGGCATCCCATTGCCCTGCCGGCATGTCAGCCAGGGCACGGGCTGCGGCCATGCGCACGGTGCGCAGAGGGTCCTGCAGCAAGGGGGGCAACAAGGCGCTGCGCAGCGGCAGCGGGGCCTGTTGCAACACATCGATGGCCGCGGCACGCATCAGGCCTTCGGGGTCATTCACGGCCTGGCGCACAGCCTGCTCCTCTGCGGCATTCCAGGGGCCGACCAAGCGCGCCAGGGCACTGGCACGCGCCATCGCGGAAAGCGCCTTGTCGTTCACCACGGCCAGCAGCAGGTGGCGCGCCTGGGGCAGGTTCTTTTCCTGGGCATGAAGCGCGTCGGCCAGGGGCGTGGGGCGCTTAGACAGTTGCGGGTACCAGCGCTGTGCGGCGGCGGCCACCCAAGCGGTGCCCTCCTTGCGGTGGCAGTTGCCGCAGCCATTGGGCGTGCCGCGCTGGGCCGACAGGTCGGGGCGCGGCACGCGGATGCTGTGGTCGTGGCGCGCGTCGACCTGCATGTAGGTCGTGGTCGGCATGTGGCAGTTGGCGCACTGGGCACCCACTGAGCCCAGTGCGTGGTGGTGGTGGGCCGGGGTGTCGAAGCGCTGGGCATCGTGGCACTGGGCGCACACGGCGTTGCCCGGTGCGCGCAGCTGGCCGCCGTGCGGCTCGTGGCAGTGGCTGCAGGTGACGCCCTTCGCGAACATCCGGCTCTGCAGGAAGGAGGCGTGGTTGAACACCTCGGCACGCATCTGGCCATCGCTTTCGAACAGACCTTGCGCAAGGATGCTGATGCGGTGGCTGTCGGCCAGCGGCTGGCCCGCGACGTAGTCGGGCCATTCCTGGCTGCGGTGGGCATGGCAGCGGGCGCAGACCTGCACCTCGGTGCGCGCTTCGGTCGGCCCTGCAGGCACCGCCGTGGGACGGGCCATGCCGGTGGCAGCATCCATGGGCCAGGCCACAGCTTTGCGCTCCGAAAAATCCACCGACAGGCCTTTATCCTTGCCCTCGCGCGCACCGTTGCGCGCCCATTCCAGATGCCGGGATGCTGGACCGTGGCAGGCCTCGCACGCCACGTTGATCTCGGCAAAGGCGCTGTTGAACGTTTTCGAGGCCGGGTCGTAGTGCTTCTGGAAGTCAGTGCTGTGGCATTCGGCGCACATGGTGTTCCAGTTGCTCTGGCGTTGGGTCCAGTGCAACTCGTCGCCCGCCGCCACGCCCTTCGGCCCCTGCAGATGGAACCAGCGCTGCCCGCCTTCGGCTTTGGGGCGGCTGTCCCAGGCGTTCGCCAGGGCCTGCACCCGGCCGCCGTCCAGGGCCACCAGGTACTGCTGAAGGGGATAGAGGCCAAAGGTGTGCAGGACCTCGAAGCGGTGCAGGCGCCCGTCGGCACCATCGGTCTGCACGACGAACCTGTCGCCGTCGCGGCTGAAGGTACTGGTCATCTTGCCGTGGCGCAGGCGCTCGCCGGCAAACGGCGCCAGCACGGTGTCCCGGCGCGCAGGCTGCATGCTGCGGGCATGCTGCGAACCGACCCAGGCCTGGTGCTGCTCAGCGTGGCAGGACACGCACTGCGCCGCACCCACAAAGCGGGCGGGCTCCGAGCCCGCAGTGTCGCCCGATGCGGGGATGGACGGTACCCCGACCAGCCACCACGCCAAACCGACCACCAGAATTGCCAGCAACAGGGCCCCGCCGAGAAGCCGGGCCCAGGGTGCTCGGGTTCGCCATGGCTTCCAGTCGCTATGCATTCAGGAGCTACTTACACAATGTTTATGCGGGCTGGAGGCTAATTCGGCACTGAATCAGTCGAGAAAGAAGTCCGGCAGCAGGTTCTTGTTGCCCGGTGTCATGGCGTAGGCATCGAAGTCGGTCATGCCGTTTTGTGCCAGCACGGCGTCGTCGATGTAGAAGTTGCCGGTCTCGGTGCTGGGCTGGGTGAGGATGTACCAGGCCGCATCGGCCATGATTTCGGGCTTGCGGCACAGGGCCACGTCGACACCGGGAATCATCTGCATTGCGGCGGTGGCAATCGCGGTGCGCGGCCACAGCGAGTTCACGGCAATGCCCCACTTCTTGAACTCGGCGGCGTGGCCCAGGGTGCACATGCTCATGCCGTACTTGGCCATGGTGTAGGCCGTGTGCGGGGCGAACCAGTGCGGTTGCAGGCTCAAGGGGGGCGACATGGTCAGCACCTGCGGGTTGCGCCCAGCCTGGGCCGATTTGCGCAACTCGGGCAGGCAGGTGGCGGTGCACAGGTAGGTACCGCGGGCATTGATGCCGTTCATGAGGTCAAAGCGCTTCATCGGCGTGTCGGGGGTGCCGGTGAGGCTGATGGCGCTGGCGTTGTTCACCAGAATGTCGATGCCGCCAAAGGTCGCCACCGCCTGCGCCACGGCGGCGGCCACAGCGGCATCGTCACGGATGTCCACCGCCAGTGGCAGGGCCTTGCCACCCAGCGCCTCGACCTCTGCCGCCGCGCTGTGGATGGTGCCGGGCAGCTTCGGGTTGGGGTCGGCGGTCTTGGCCACGATGACGATGTTGGCGCCGTCACGCGCGCAGCGCTTGGCCACTTCGAGGCCGATGCCGCGCGAGGCGCCGGTGATGAAGAGCGTCTTGCCGGCCAGGCTGCGCGCACTGTTGTTGGTGTCCATGGGGTCTCCTGTTGCTATGTTTTTATGAGCTTGTTGCGCAGCTTGCATGCGGGCCAGAGGCCAATTTGGCATCAAACCTTGCTGAAGTCGGGCTTGCGCTTCTCCAGGAACGCATTGAAGGCTTCCAGGGCCGGAGCTTCCTTGAGCATGCGGCCGAACACGTCGCCTTCTTCGCGCATGGTGTCGAGCACGCGCTGCATCTGGCCCTTCTTCATGAGGCGCTTGGTTTCCATGAGGGAATTGAGCGGCTTGGCTGCGAGCTTGCGCGCCTGGGCCTGGGCATATCCATTGGCCTCAAGCGGCGGCAGGATGCGGTTGACCATGCCGACTTCGAGCGCCGCCTCGGCAAAGAATGGCTCGCCCAACAGCAGGGCTTCGGCCGCACGCTGGTAGCCCATGAGTTGCGGCACCAGCAACGTGGAGGCGGCCTCGGGACAGATACCCAGGTTGACGAAAGGCATGGAGAACGCGGCATTGTCACCGGCGTAGACCAGGTCACAGTGCAGCAGCATCGTGGTACCTACGCCCACGGCCGGTCCGCACACCGCGGCCAGCAGCGGCTTGGGGAATTGGGCCAGGCCGCGCAGGAAGCGAAACACGGGCGAGTCGTCGGTGCTCTCGGGCCGGTTCAGGAAGTCGGCAATGTCGTTGCCGGCCGAGAACACGGTCTCATGGCCCTGGATGACGAACACGCGCACTGCAGGGTCGGTAGCCGCTACAGCCAGCGCATCGGCGCAGGCGCCGTACATGGCCTGGGTAAAGGCGTTCTTGCGCTCGACGCGGTTCAGGGTCAGGGTGCAGACACCGGCTTCAGTGTGTACACGGATTTCGGGGATGCTCATGCCAAGGTCTCCTGGTGGTTCGATGGACGGAATTATTGTTTGTAATAGACCAGCTGGTGGGTGGATACCAGCATGACCCCGGCCGGACTCCACAGCTGGGCGGTCTGGTCGAAGAAACCGTTGCGAAAGGCCTGGGCCCGTGCCTGCCCCAGCAGGAAGTCATCGCCCACCTGCGCGATCTCGGCGGCGTTGACGTGGAAGTAGGTGGTCAGCGTGACGGTACCGGCCGGCACATGGGTAGAACGGCGCACAAAGACCCGGGGGTAGAAGATGTCCGAAATGGCGGCCAGCGAGACGAAGTCCAGCGGGCGCGGCGGCTTGTCGCGCACCCAGAGCCGACTCAGACTGCTGTCACCGCTGCCGTCCCAGACTTGGGGCAAGGGGCCGGCAATGACGCGCTGCTCGTAGCGCTTCACAAACTCCATCGGCGCCACCCGGTCTGGAACCGGCACTTCGGCCGGTGGCGGGCACTGCGGCATGGGTTCCTCGTCCAGGCTCCAGGTGTCGCGGCGCACCGCCGTGACCGCCGTGCCCGTGAACACGGTTTCGTCGCCCTGGGTCATGGCCAGGGTCCAGTGCTGGGTGGAGCGGTTGGTACGCACCGGAATCGCGGTAATGGTGAACGCGCCATCGGCCACCGCCGCACAGAAGTTCACCGTCAGTGCAATCGGATCGCCCAGGCGCTGTGGGTGCTGCATCATGGCGTTGACCACCTGCGCGGTCGTGACGCCGCCAAAGGGCCCGACCATGTTGGCGTAGGCCGGATGCGTCTGGCCCGCCCACTGGTTGTCGCCTATTGGAGTCAATGCGATGGCTTCGTCGAATACGTGCTGTGTCATGCAGCGGCCTCCTGCGGCAGGTTACGCAAATGTTTTTCCAACTTCGGCCACATGCCGGCCACGTGCTCGCGCCGAAAGGCGCCCAGGTGGCCGATGCGGCGCACACCCACATCGGCAGGTGCCACACGCAGCATGCGCCGCGGGGCGTTGGCATACAGGTTCATCAGGCTCAGGATGCCGGCCTCGGTCATCATCTCGTCGTCCTGAATCGAAAGCGAGAGCACCGGGAAGCGGGCGTTGTCGTAGGACTGACGAACGGTGCCCCCTTCGGCCCCTGCGCTGTACTGCGGATGCAGGCACCACTTGCGCCACTGGCGGATCACGCCATTGGGCAGGTCGCCCACGGCACCCAGGCGCTTGCCCGGGAAGTAGCCGAACAGGCGCGTGCTCACCGGCACCAGGAAGTACCACATGAAGGGCACCTTGCGACGCAAAGCCGGGGCATTTTGCTTCCAGTAACCGCTGCCCGCGGCGACGCCCAACAGACCGCTGAGCTTGTGTCCATTGCGCAGCATGCCCGGCAGTTGGGCGCCCAAGCTGTGGCCAATGGCGTACAAGGGCTGGCCCGGCTGCAGGCTGGCTGCCCAGTCGACCACGGCCTCGTAGTCACGCGCCCAGTCGAACAGGTTGGCTTTAAACCCCCGCAGGCCCTGGTGCGGCGTAGTGGGCGTGGAGGCGCCCGAGCCGCGGTAGTCAAAGGTCACCACCTGCCAGCCCTGACTGGCCAACCAGCGCGCGAAATCGGCGTAATAGGCTTGGGGCACGCCCATGGCAGCCCCAACCACCACGGTGCCATGCACCGCATCCGAGGGCGCGAAATGGTGAACCGCCACACGCCCCCCACCTTCGCTATCGAGCACATGGCCGTGCTCAGCCACTGTGCTTGCTTGCGTTGTCATCACTCTTGCTCCATAAAGAATGCCCCCACGCTCCACCGCTGCGCGGGTCACTGCCCCCCCAAGGGGGTTCCTTTTCCAACTTGGGGCGGCCCGGCGATGAAAAAAGCCACCCGCAGGTGGCTTATTGATGCGGCGTAATTACACGCGCTCAAAAATCCCTGCAGCCCCTTGTCCGGTCCCAACGCACATGGTCACCATGCCGTACTTGAGATTGTGGCGGCGCAGGGCGTGCACGACTGTCGCGGCCCGGATAGCACCGGTGGCACCCAGCGGGTGACCCAAGGCGATGGCACCACCCATGGGGTTGACCTTGGCCGGATCCAGCCCCAGGGTGTTGACCACCGCCAGAGACTGGGCCGCAAAGGCTTCGTTCAACTCGTACCAGCCAATGTCCTGACTGTTGATGCCAGCGTAGCGCAGGGCCGCGGGAATGGCCTCGATCGGGCCGATGCCCATGATTTCGGGCGGCACACCACGGGCGGCGTAGGACACGAAGCGCGCCAGCGGCGTCAGGCCGAACTGCTTGACCGCCTTTTCGCTGGCCAGGATCAGGGCGCCAGCGCCGTCGCTGGTCTGCGAGCTGTTGCCAGCGGTTACGCTGCCGCGGGCGGCGAACACGGGCTTGAGTTTGGCCAGGCCTTCGAGCGAGGTGTCGGGGCGCGGGCCTTCGTCCAGGCTCACGGTGCGTGTCTTCGTGGTGATTTCGCCAGTGACGAGGTTGGGGGTGCGCTCGATCACATCGATCGGTGTGATCTCGTCCTTGAACTCGCCGGCCTGCTGCGCCTTGATGGCACGCATGTGCGACTCCAGCGCAAACGCGTCCTGCGCTTCACGCGAGACCTTCCACTGCTGGGCGACCTTCTCGGCGGTCAAGCCCATGCCATAGGCAATGCCCACGTTCTCGTCTTTTTCGAAAATGGCGGGGTTGAACGAGGTCTTGTTGCCGCCCATGGGCACCATGCTCATGGACTCGGCACCGCCGGCGATCATCACATCGGCCTCGCCGACGCGAATGCGGTCCGCGGCCATCTGGATCGCGGTCACGCCGGAGGCGCAGAAGCGGTTGACGGTGACGCCGCCGATCGGGTGGGTAAAGGCCAGGCCAGTGGCGATACGCGCCATGTTCATGCCCTGCTCGCCCTCGGGGAAGGAACAGCCGATGATGGCGTCTTCAATCGCCTTGGGGTCCAGCGTAGGCACCTGCAGCATGGCACTGCGGATGGCGGCGACCAGCAATTCGTCGGGGCGGGTGTTGCGGAAGTAACCGCGGCCCGAGCGCCCGATGGGCGTGCGCGTGGCGGCAACGATGTAGGCGTCTTGCACTTGTTTCATGGAGTAACTCCTTGTCTATTCGGTTGGGTTCAGGCCTCAAGCCGGAACACTGCTGGGTTGGGCGGCGACCGTCTTCTTGGACGGCACCCAGGCCCAGATGAATTCACACACGATGGGCGCCTCGCCCGAGGCATCGGTCACGGTCACGGGAACCACGACCTCACCCTTGTCCTGCGTCTGCATCAGCTGGCGCTGCTGCGAAGTCAATGCGGCCACGGCGCGCATGTCGCCCTGGGTGCGGCGCTTGAACTGCACCCGCAATTCCTTGGCCAAGGGCAGGCAATCGTCACGCACGTTCATGCCCACCACCATGCCGGTGGCGGTTTCCGCCAGCAGCGTCATGGCAGCGGCGTGCACGCCCTGGATGTGGTTCTGCACACGGCGTTGGTTGGCAATGCCAATCTCCACCTGTTCGGGCGTCATCACGGCAAAGTCGAGCCGTGCGGTACCGGTGAAGGGCACAGCGCGGCGCAACACGAAGTTGCGCGCGTGCTGACGCAGCGGCGCAGGCACCAGGTCCAGCTTGGCCAGCGTGCGCACCAGGCGGTTGGGGCGGGCAGTCGTGGCCATGTCAGTTACGAACCGGTTTGCCGGTGGACATCATGCCCATGATGCGTTCTTGCGTCTTGGGGTGGGTGATGAGGCTGCAGAAGGCCTTGCGCTCCAGCGCCATTAGGTATTCCTCGGTCACCAGCGTGCCTGCGTCCACCTGTCCACCGCACACCACTTCGGCGATGAGCTTGCCAATGTGGAAGTCGTGGGCACTGATGAAGCCGCCGTCGCGCATGTTTACCAGCTGGGCTGTGATGGTGGCAATGCCGCTGCGTCCTGCCACAGGGAATGCGCGGCGATGCGGGGCACGGTAGCCGCTGGCATACAGGGCCTTGGCCTCGTTGATAGCCACGAACAGCAGTTCGTCCTTGTGCGGCACGACCACGTCGCTGTCCAGCAGGTAGCCCAGCTTGCGGGACTCCAGCGCGCTGGTGCCCACCTTGGCCATGGCCGCAGCGGTGAAGCCTTCGGTCAGGAAAGGCAGCACGTCTTTCGACGTGGACAGTGCCATGTTTTCCGCGGCGCGGCGGGCGATGTAGGTCAGACCACCTGCACCGGGCACCAGGCCCACGCCCACTTCGACCAGGCCGATGTAGCTTTCCATGGCCGCCACACGCTTGCTGGAGTACACCGCCAGCTCGCAACCGCCACCCAGAGCCAGACCACGGATGGCCGAGACCACGGGCACGTTGGAATAACGCAGCGTGAGCATGGCTTTCTGCAACTCGGCCTCGGCACCTTCGATGGCCTTGGCACCGCCCATCATGAAGGCAGGCATCATGCTTTGCAGGTCGGCACCGGCCGAGAACATCTCGTCGGGCGACCAGACCACCAGACCCTGGTAGCTTTCTGCCGCCAGCGCCTGGGCCTTGAGCAAACCTTCGATCACACCACCACCAATGGCGTGCATCTTGGTCTTGATGGAGGCGATCAATACTTCGCTGTCCAGCGTCCACAAGCGGATGGACTCGTCTTCGAACACCGTGGTGCCCGCAGTTTCCGCCTTGGGCGCGTTGGAGCCCAACACTGTCTCGGGGAAGTGCTGGCGCTGGTACACCGGCAGCTGACGCGGTGCCACGAACTGGCCCGTGGTCGGATTGAACGAACCTTCGGGCTGGTGCACACCACCACGCTCGGCGACCGGACCCTCGAACACCCACTTCGGCAGCGGTGTGTTGCACAGGGCCTTGCCGGCGTCGATGTCTTCCTGCACCATCTTGGCCACTTCGAGCCAGCCGGCCTCCTGCCAGAGCTCGAACGGGCCCTGCTTCATGCCAAAGCCCCAGCGCATACAGAAGTCCACGTCGCGTGCATTGTCGGCGATGGACGCCAGATGCACGGCCGCGTAGTGGAAACCGTTGCGCAGGATGGCCCAGAGGAACTGGCCTTCTTTGCCTTCCGCATTGCGCAGCAGTTTCAGGCGCTCGGCGGCGGGTTTCTTGAGCATGCGGCCATAGACCTCGTCGGCCTTCTGACCGGCGCTCACGTACTCCTTGCTGGCCAGATCGAAGCGCAGCACATCGCGACCCACCTTCTTGAAGAAGCCCGCCTTGGCCTTCTGGCCCAGGTTGCCCATCTCGACCAGGGTCTTGAGGACTTCGGGGGTGGCAAAGCTGCCGTAGAACGGGTCGGTCTTGATGGAGAGCGTGTCCTGCAGCGTCTTCATCACATGGGCCAGGGTGTCCAGGCCCACGACGTCGGCGGTGCGGTAGGTACCGCTGGAGGCACGGCCGAGCTTTTTGCCGGTCAGGTCATCGACCACGTCGAAGGTCAGGCCGAAGTTTTGCGCTTCCTTCATCGTGGCCAGCATGCCGGCGGTACCGACGCGGTTGGCGATGAAGTTGGGGGAGTCCTTGGCACGCACCACGCCCTTGCCCAGACCGCTGGTGACAAAGGCTTCGAGCGCGTCCAGGAAGCGGGCTTCGGTGGTGGGAGTGTTGATGAGTTCCACCAGCGCCATGTAACGCGGTGGGTTGAAGAAGTGGATGCCGCAGAAGCGCGGCTTGATTGCTTCAGGCAGGGCTTCGGACAGTTTGGTGATGGACAGGCCCGAAGTATTGGACGCCACGATGGCATGGGGCGCGACAAAGGGCGCGATCTTCTTGTACAGGTCAAGCTTCCAGTCCATGCGCTCGGCAATGGCCTCGATGATCAGGTCGCAGCCCTTGAGCACGTCCATGTGCTCTTCGTAGTTGGCCTGTTGGATCAGCGCGGCATCTTCCACCACGCCCAGCGGTGCCGGCTTGAGCTTCTTCAGTGCTTCCACCGCCTTGGTGACGATGCCGTTCTTGGGGCCTTCCTTGGCCGGCAGGTCAAACAGCACCACCGGCACCTTGACGTTGACCAGGTGGGCGGCGATCTGCGCGCCCATCACGCCGGCACCGAGCACGGCCACTTTGTTCACTTGAAACTTGGACATGGAGTTTTCCTGTCGTATGCGCACCGTTCCCCAACGGGTTCCGGTGCACTGGGTTTATTACTTACTGGGCGCGCAACCAGGTCTGGGTGCGCCCGAACAACGGCGTGCCGACATAGCCGCGCACTTCGAGTTTCTTACCGCCATCGACCGGTGTCAGCTTGACGCGGTAGACCGTGCCGCCATTGGGATCGACGATGGTGCCACCATCCCAGTAATCCTTGCCTTCGGCCTTCTTCACGCCACGGATGATCTCCAGACCAGCGATGGGCTGGTCCTTGCGATCATCCTTGCAGTCGGTGCACTTGTCGTCGGGCTTGGCCTTGGGCCCCAGGTCGCGCTCGATCTTGCCGCTGACCACGCCGGCGGTTTCGACGACGCGGATTTCGGCGGTGACGGAGCCATCCTTGTCACTGACCGACTTCCACAGCCCGACCGGGGTCATCTGGGCAAAGGAAGCGGTGCAGGCCAAGGACAGACCCAGGGCGATGGCGATACGGTTCATGGTGTTGTCTCCTCGTTGTGAATTTTTTGAACTGGGGAACGGCGTGTTCAGGCGAACACGGCGTCGGTGTCCATCAAGACCTTGGCGCCGGCACGTGCAGTGCGCATGGCGGTTGCGGTCTCGGGGAACAGCTTGGCGAAGTAGAAGCGCGCGGTCTGCACCTTGGCCAGGTAGAACGGGTCCTGGTTGCCGGCCGCAATCTCGCGCAGTGCCACCTGGGCCATGCGGGCGAAGAAGTAGCCGAACACCAGGTGACCGGCCACGCGCAGGTAGTCCACGGCGGCGGCACCCACTTCGTCGGGGTTCTGGAAACCCTTGAAGCCGATTTCGGTGGTGAACTTGGTGATCTGGTCACCCAGCACGGCGATCGGGGTGATGAACTCGGACATCTTCTCGTTGGTGCCCTCTTCCTCCACCAGCTTGCCGATGAGCTTGCCGAACTTGCGCAGGGACGCGCCGTTGTTGGACAAGACCTTGCGGCCCAGCAGGTCCAGTGACTGGATCGTGTTGGTGCCCTCGTAGATCATGTTGATGCGGTTGTCGCGCACGTACTGCTCCATGCCCCACTCCTTGATGAAGCCGTGGCCGCCGAAGACCTGCATGCAGGCATTGGTCGCAATGTGGCCGTTGTCGGTCAGGAAGGCTTTGGCGATGGGGGTCAACAGGGCCAGCATTTCGCCAGCGTCCTTGCGCACCTTCTCGTCGGGGTGGTGGTGCTCTTTTTCCAGCAGCATGGCGCAGTAGCTCTCCAGGATGCGACCGCCGTCGGCATAGGCACGGGCGGTCAACAGCATCTTGCGCACGTCGGGGTGCACGATGATGGGGTCGGCCGGCTTGTCCTTGGCCTTCGGGCCTGACAGGCTGCGCATCTGGATGCGGTCCTTGGCATAGGCCAGCGCATTCTGATAGGCCACCTCGGTCAGACCCTGGGACTGGTTGCCTACGCCCAATCGGGCCGCGTTCATCATCACGAACATGCCCTGCATACCCTTGTTGGGCTCGCCGACCATGGTGCCGACGGCGTCTTCGAGCACCATCTGGCAGGTGGCACTGGCCTTGATGCCCATCTTGTGTTCCAGACCACCGCAGTAGATGCCATTGCGTTCGCCGAGGGACCCGTCCTTGTTCACATGGAACTTGGGCACGATGAACAGGCTGATGCCCTTGATGCCGGGAGGCGCGTCGGGCAGGCGGGCCAGCACCAGGTGGATGATGTTGTCGGCCATGTCGTGCTCGCCGGCGCTGATGAAGATCTTGTTGCCGGTGATCTTGTAGGTGCCGTCGGCCTGGGGTTCGGCCTTGGTGCGCATCAGCCCCAAGTCGGTACCGCAGTGGGGCTCGGTCAGGCACATGGTGCCGGTCCACTCGCCACTGGTCATCTTTTTCAGGTAGGTGGCTTTCTGCTCGGGCGTGCCATGGGTTTCCAGGGCCGCATAGGCACCGTGGGTCAAACCGGGGTACATGGTCCAGGCCTGGTTGGCACTGTTGAGCATTTCATAGAAGGCGGTGTTCACCACGAATGGCAGGCCCTGGCCTTCGTGGGCAGGGTCGCAAGCTAGCGCCGCCCAACCGGCGTCGATGAACTGGCGGTAGGCTTCCTTGAAGCCCTTGGGCGTGGTCACGGCATGGGTGGCCTGGTCCAGGGTGCAGCCTTCGGCGTCGCCCGACTGATTGATCGGGAAAAGCACTTCGGCGGCGAACTTGCCACCTTCCTCGAGCACGGCGTTGATGGTGTCGGCGTCGATGTCCGCATGCCGCGGAATCTGCTTGAGCTCGTCGACCACGTTGAGCACTTCGTGCATCACAAACTGCATGTCACGCAGGGGGGGGGTGTAGGTAGGCATGCGGATGTCTCCTTGGTTGAGGGTGAATGGATCGGTGCGTAGCCTGCAGGCAGGTTACGCGGCGGAAAACTCGGAAAGCGCCTGCGCGGTGCCATAGCGCTGGACGATGTGTTTGAAAGCCTGGAGTGCGCGCTCAATGGAACCCGGCTTTTTGAGGAAACGGGCCTCATAGTGGACAGCGAGGATGAGTCCATGGATCTCAAAGGCGACCTGGTGCTCATCGGCGTTGGCATGGATGTGCCCTTCCTGCTTGGCTTGGTGTACCGCGCGCACCACGGCACCCAGCCAGACCTCCACCGACTGCGCCAGCGCATCGCGCACAGGCCCCGGCCGGTCATCGAAATCGACGGCGCCGCTGATAAAGATGCAGCCAAACTGCAATTCGTTGGCCACCACGCGCATCCAGTGGTCAAACAGGGCCATCAAGCGCGGCAGACCACGCTTTTCGCGGATGGCCGGGTAGAAAACCTCCTGCTCGAACTGACGGAAGTACTCGCGGATGACGGAAATTTGCAACTCTTCGCGTGAACCAAAGTGTGCAAACACACCGGACTTGCTGCGCCCGGTGGCTTCTGCCACGGCACCGATGCTGATGCCCTCCAAGCCCACCTGGGAGGAAAGGGCCAACGCGGCCTCTACAATGGATTGCTTGGTCTGCTGGCCTTTATGGGAAACTCGTCCGACCACGGGCTTGCCCGGGTGGGGCGCAGTGTCCGACTTTTCAGGCGCACGGTGGGGATCAAGCATGGGCAACACTCACAAAATAGAACGGTCGTGCTATTTTGCAGCATTTCCCCAAAACACCCTAGCCAATTCGATGGTCTAGAGTTGCCCCCCTAAGACTTGTCCGGGTTTACCCCAAAATCCATGCCAACTGGGCGTCCAAAGCTTCCGTCGGTGATTTGGCAAAGCCCGTGCGCACAAAGCGTTGCATGCGCCCCATGACCAACGCCACCAAGACTGCAGCCACCAGCACGCCGTCCGGTGCGCCAGCATGCGTCCCATCACCAAGCGCGTCGGAACGCAACACTTGCTTGAGCGCCGATTCGAGCTTGTCGAAGAACAGGTTCATGCGTTGCTGCAAGCGTAAATTTTCCAGCACCAGCGCGTCTCCGACCATCACCCGGGCCATGCCGGGATTCTTGTGGGCGAACTGCAGCACCATGGTCACGATCGCATGTGCCTGGCGGATACCGCCTGGACTGGCAGGGCCGGCCACGATACGGTTGACCAAGGTAAAAACCGACTCTTCAATGAAGTCCAGCAGGCCCTCGAACATCTGCGCCTTGCTGGCAAAGTGGCGGTACAGTGCCGCCTCACTGACCTCCAGCCGCGCCGCCAAAGCGGCCGTGGTGATTCGCTCGGCGCCAGGCTCCTGCAGCATCTGCGCCAGGGTCTGCAAAATCTGCAGTCGGCGCTCCCCTGGCTTGGGGCGCTTGCGCACTAGGGCATCGGCAGAGGATTCCAGCGGGACTGGATGGGGCGCGTCGTCCATGGTCTATGGGGTGGGTATTGCAAACAAATTCTCGCACAGCCGCAGGTACGCAAGGCCCACAGCTCAGGTGCCAAGTTCCAAGGTGACACACAGCCCCCGGCCATGGGCCGAGGGCGACAGATCGAGCCGACTGGCGTGGACCAGTGCGATTTCCTGGGCAATGGCCAATCCCAAGCCACTGCCCTCTCCAGCGACGCCGGGAATGCGGTAGAAGGGCTCCAGAACCTGCTGGCAATGCTGCGGCGGGATGCCGGGGCCGTTGTCTTCCACTTGGAGGAAGGCCCGGGCAGCCCCCGCGTCTGTCCCCGCGCGCAGACCGCAGCGCACCGTCACAGCGCCCCCTGAGGGCGTGTACTTGAGCGCGTTGTCCACCAGGTTACCTAGCAGCTCGCGCAGCAGCCACTCCTGACCATCAGCATGGCTGGGCTGGCAATCCAGACCCAGGTCGATGCCTTTGGCACTGGCTGCATCCAGGTACTGCAAAAAGACAATCTCGCACAGCTGCGCCAGGTCCACCCGCTGCACCGGACCGTGGGCCTGGGCAGCCTCCACCCGCGACAAGGCCA
The DNA here is from genome assembly GCA_008015235.1 of Rhodoferax sp. Lineage (GTDB taxonomy): Bacteria > Pseudomonadota > Gammaproteobacteria > Burkholderiales > Burkholderiaceae_C > Allorhodoferax. The sequence goes on from SSFF01000005.1 coordinate 98,387, forward strand.
ACAGCTGGTTGGCCAGTTGCGAGGTGCGCCGCACGGCGGCCCGCAGGGCATTCACTTGCGCAGCGCTGACGGTAATGTCCACGGGCTGGCGCACTTCGACCCGTGCCGCGGTACTCACGGCACGGTCACGCCAATCGGCCTGCCCCCCGTGGTTGACCGCCTGGGCCCAGGCCTCGACCTGGGCCTGCAAGGCGGCCAGCGGGGTGCGCAGCTGGTGCGCCGCATCGGCGACGAAACGGTGCTGGCTGCTGGACTGGGCATTGACCAGACCGAACAACCGGTTCAATGCCACCACCAGCGGGCGCACCTCGTCCGGGCTGGCTTCCTCGTTGAGGGCGGAAAGATCCTTGGGGCTGCGCCGCTCCACCTGCTCCTTCAGTTCGAGCAAGGGTTTCAATGCGCGGCGAACGGCCCAGTTGACCGCAAAGAACAGAGCAGTGATCAACACCACATTGGGCAACAGGACTTTCAGCCACAGTTGGTTCAGCCACTGCTGGCGGCCGTCGGAACCATCGGCAAGGCGAACTACCAGCTCACCCGCCACCGTGCGCACACGCTGGACCACCACGCGGTATCGCACACCGCCCTGCTCCTCGCTGTAGAACTGCGGCTCCGCGTCGGCAGGCGCCGCACCTTCCAGCCAAACCTCCCCCGCGCGCACACGCCCATCCAGCGAGGATATGGAGAAAGCTGCCAGCCCCATGCGCTCGGACAGGAACTCTTCCACCGGGGGCGCCGTCAACAGCGGCAAGGGGTCCTCTTCGCCGACGCTGCGCCCCACCACCGAGTCCGCAACCAAGGGAACCAACGCCAGCAGTGTCCGGTCCTGCTGCGCAGTGGCATTGCCCGCCAGGCGGTAATCGAACCAGGTGTTGACGCCCGCCAACACCAGCAGCGGAAGCAGCAGCAGTAGCAGCAGGCGCCGCTGCAGGCCTGTGCTCATGCGCTGCCCAGCGTTGGCAAGGCAGGCGTCAACTCCAGGCGATAGCCGAAACCACGGATCGAGCGCAGGGCTATCCCATGGGGTTCCAGCTTGCCGCGCAGGCGTGAGATGTAGACCTCCACCGCATTCGGCGTAATCTCCTTGTCCCACCCGGTGAGGGCCTGGAGGAGTTTGTCCTTGTTGGTCGGCTTGGGCGCCTGCAGCAGCAAGTACTCCATGACCGTCCACTCGCGCGGCCCCAGGTCGATCGCCTGCACTTGCACGGCACCATCGGCATCGACGCTGCGGACGGTGGCCACCCGCAAGGCCGTATCCAACTCCAAGGGGCCGAAGTTCAATACGGCCGAGGTAGCCGCCTGGGATCGCCGGAGCAAGGCCCGCAGACGTGCCAGCAGCTCCGGCAACTCGAAGGGCTTGATCATGTAATCGTCAGCCCCCTTGTCCAGCCCCTGCACTCTGTCTTCCAGGGCATCGCGCGCGGTCAAGATCAGGACTGGCATGGTGTGCCCAGCCCGGCGCAAACTCTGGGTCAACGACAGGCCGTCCATCTGCGGCAGGCCGATGTCAATGACCGCCAGGTCGAAGGACTCGCGGGCGGTCACGTCCAGGGCGCGCTCAGCGCTACCCACCCAATCGACGGCATAGCCCGCATCGGTCAGACCGAGCTTGATGCCGCTGGCCACCATGACGTCGTCCTCCACCAGCAAAAGTCGCATCTTTTAGCGCTCCAGCCCGCACAATATATGCGCAAGCAGCCATGAATTAAGTAGCAAAAACCTTCTCAGTGCGATCGAATCATGGTGCCAAAGGCCTGATCGGTCAGAATTTCCAGCAGCAGCACGTGCGGCACGCGTCCGTCAATGATGTGCACCGAATTGACCCCGCTCTTGGCCGCGTCCAGCGCGCCAGCGATTTTGGGCAGCATACCGCCCGAAATCGTGCCATCGCCAAATAGCTCGTCGATGCGCTTGGCGGTCAGATCGGTCAGCAGCTGGCCGGACTTGTCCAACACGCCGCTGATGTTGGTCAGCATCATCAGCTTTTCCGCCTGCAGCACCGTGGCCAGCTTGGCCGCGACCACGTCCGCATTGATGTTGTAGCTTTCGTTGTGTTCGCCAAATCCGATCGGGCTGACCACCGGAATGAAGGCGTCGTCCTGCAGGGCACGGACCACACTGGGGTCCACGGCCACGATGTCCCCCACCTGGCCTACATCGTGCTCCTTGGTCGGGTCCGCGTTGTCCACCATCTTGAGCTTCTGCGCCCGGATCATGCCGCCATCGCGCCCGGTCAATCCCACGGCCTTGCCACCGGCCTGATTAATCAGGCCCACGATGTCCTGCTGTACTTCACCGGCCAATACCCACTCCACCACTTCCATGGTCTCGGGATCAGTCACGCGCATGCCCTGGATGAATTCGCCCTTCTTACCCAAGCGCTGGAGGAGGCCTTCAATTTGGGGCCCCCCTCCGTGTACCACCACCGGGTTGATGCCTACCAGTTTTAACAGCACCACGTCTTCGGCAAAGGCTTTTTGCAGGGCCGGATCGGTCATGGCGTTGCCGCCATATTTGATGACCATGGTTTTGCCATGGAATTTGCGGATATAGGGCAAGGCTTGGGCCAGAACTTGCGCTTGGTCAGTGGCAGATATTGCAGACATTTCAGGATTCCAACAGAACAAAAGGCTTCCATCGCAATGGATGGAAGCCTTTGGAGGCTTCGTTAAATATGCAAATACTCAAGCCGTAATGGCAAAAGATTCTTTGCTGTGGCCTTGTGCAACCAGAGCGGTCAGCCATTTCGGGGTCAGTCCACGTCCGGTCCAGGTTTCTCCATTCGGGCCACGGTATTTGGCCGCCACCGCCACGCCCGCGCGCTTGTTGGGCTTGGAGATTTTCGCGGACTTTGCCGCCTTGGCCGAAGCTTTGCGAGCTTTACCAGGCTTTGTGGCCTGCAGATCTTTCACCGTAATTCCAAATGCCTGCATCTTGGCCAGAATATCCTGCACAGTGGCATCAAACTCCTTGGCGCGAATTTCACTGGCTTGCTTCTGCAGCTTTTCAATCTGGCTTTGAATATCCAACAAATTGGTCATCAATATCTCCATACGGTGGTGAATCCCAAATGATAACAAACCACATTAATAAATAGTGCGCGCAGCAATAATTTCACAACCAAAGCACCACCTCCTCCGAGGAATACTCCGACGTCGGCTCCACAGGTACTGAACAAGCCAACATGCTGCAGCGCACAAAGTTGTCGCGAACGCTGGTCTAAACTCTGTTGTGGCATATGTCCCAACCCTGCAGGCACCGCCGGGACATGCAAGGCACATACTGGAGTTATCCCATGGTCAAAAAATTGCACAAATCTTCCTCCGCCAATCCCGCCAGCGCGTTGGGTGGCACCGTCAAGGACTCCGCCCAACAGATTTTTCAGGCCGGTCTGGGTGCCTTTGCCAAGGCGCAGGTAGAAGGCGCCAAGGCCCTGGAAACCCTGGTCAAGGACAGTGCCTCGATTCAGCGCAAGACCAAGGCCGCGGCAGAAGGCAAGATTTCCGAGGCCACCTCCAAGATGACCCACATGGCCAGCGATATTTCGAAGCAGGCCTCGGGACAGTGGGACAAGCTGGAAAACATTTTCGAAGAACGCGTGGCCAAGGCCCTGAACAAACTCGGCGTGCCCTCGGCCAAGGACGTTGCTGCCCTCATTGACCGCATCGACGCCCTGAACAAGGCTGTGCAGGCCATGGCAGGAAAGTCCACGGCCCCGGTCGCCAAGGCAACAACACCAAAGGCCAGCCCCAAAGCGGCTGCCAAGCCCGCCGTCAAGAAGCCTGCGGCCAAGAAGGCTGCCGCCAAAAAAGCCCGTACGCCTTCCACTAAATAAGGGTGCGCTGCATGGGAACCCCTCCCAAAATTGCGCTAGCGCTGGCAGGTGGCGGCCCTTTGGGTGCCATCTACGAAATCGGCGCCATGTGCGCGCTCGAAGAATCTCTGCTCGGCCTGGACTTCACCCAGCTAGACCACTATGTCGGCGTGTCAGCCGGTGGTTTCATTACTGCGGCGTTGGCCAATGGTTTCACCCCGCGCGAACTGTGCGCCTCGTTCATCGAGAACGACAGCACCCCCTCCGAAACCTTTGATCCGTCCTGGCTCATGGTGCCGGCCTATGGTGAATTTGCGCGCCGGGGGCTGAAGCTGCCGGGCCTGTTGCTGTCCGCTTTCTGGCAGCTCGCAATCCGGCGCAGGCCTCTGGTGCGTGTCCTGGAACAACTCAGCGCCAGTTTGCCGACCGGCGTGTTTTCCAACCACCAGATCCACACCCAGCTGGAGCGACTGTTCAGCCAGAACGGCCGCACCAACGACTTTCGAAAGCTCAAGTCCAAACTCACCCTGGTGGCGACCCACCTCGACAGTGCGGAGGCCGCGCCTTTCGGACAACCGGGCTGGGACCATGTGCCGATTTCCCAGGCCGTGCAGGCCAGTTCGGCCCTGCCCGGACTGTTCCCGCCGGTGGAAATCGACGGCGAATACTACGTCGACGGCGCACTCAAGAAAACCATGCACGCCTCGGTGGCACTGGAAAGCGGTGTTGACCTGCTGATCTGCCTCAACCCGCTGGTACCGTTTGACTCCACCCACCCGGAAAATGCACGCGTCATGCAGCGCGCGCTGCCTTCGGAAAAACGGCGCATTCCGCAAATTGTCGAAGGTGGGCTGCCCGCTGTGCTGAGCCAAACTTTCCGCTCCATGATCCATTCGCGCATGGAACTGGGCATGAAGCACTACGAGCGTGCCTACCCTGACACCGACATCATTTTGTTCGAGCCCGACCACCGCGACCCCGAACTCTTTCTGGCCAACACCTTCAGCTATTCGCAACGCCGCCATCTGGCCGAACATGCCTACCAGCGCACCCGGCAAATGCTGCGTTCGCGCAAGCTCGGCTTGAGCGAAAAACTGGCACGCCATGGAATTGCGCTCAACCACGCGGTGCTGGACGACCACAAGCGCCACCTGTCGGCCCCACTGCAGGCCAGCACCCAGCTGGGCCGTGCGATCACCACCCTGCAAGAAGTCATGGATGACCTGGGAGAAACCGTCATCCGTGCCCAACGTCGACCTGCACTGTGAGCAAGAAACATGGTTAAAAAAGCACCACGCCGAACCGCCGAACGCATTCTGGAAGTCACGCTGGAACTTTTTAACCGCTTTGGCGAGCCCAACGTCTCGACCACGCTGATTTCGGCCGAGCTCGGCATCAGCCCCGGCAACCTGTACTACCACTACCCGGCCAAGGACGAGCTCATCAACTCGCTCTACGACCGCTACGAACGCGCCCTCAACGAGCTGCTCAATGCCAGCGACAACGTGCGCGATGTCGAGGACGCCTGGTTCTTCCAGCACTCGCTGTTCGAACTGATCTGGCAGTACCGCTTCCTGTACCGAGACCTCAACGACCTGCTGAGCAAGAACCGCCGCTTGGAGACCCACTTCCAGTGGGTACTGAAAAACAAGACGCGTTCGATCAAGGCCATGCTCGACAGCCTCAACCGCACCGGTGCCATGCGCATCGATTCGCGCGAAATCGACGCTACCGCCACCAGCATGGTGGTGGTGCTGACTTACTGGCTCAGTTTTGAATATGTGCGTGACCCGCGCAATGCGCTCGAACCGGGCAGTGCACAAAGCGCCTTGTTGCGCGGTGCACACCATGTACTGAGCCTGCTGACACCTTATCTCGAGGCGGACCAGCGCGCGCACCTGCAAAGCCTGGTGGGCGCCTACCACGATCCCGTCGCCCCTTGAACACCTTACGCGAGGAACTGCAGCATGGCCGATTGGGTTGAATTTGCACATGTTGATGGCTTCGCGTTTGACACTGCCCGGCTCAAACGCAACTGGGCCAAACTGCATACGGGCGACGCCGAACCCCTGCCCAGCAACCCCCAGGTGCTGGCCGCCTGGGCCTTGTTTCACAGCGGCCGCTTCAAAGAGGCCGTCGTCACGGCCATGGACGCTGGCCCACTAGGCTACAGCGTTGTCAACAAGGCCACCTGCGTCTATGCATCTTTTCTCGAACCCAGTGAGAAGAACCGGCAGGTACTTTTTCTGGACGTGGCCCGGCGCGCTGCAGATCTGTATGCGTCCGAACCCGACAATGCCAGCGCCTATTACTGGTATGGCTACGCCCTGGGGCGTTACAGCCAGGGAATCAGCGTAGCCAAGGCGCTGGCACAGGGCATCGGCGGCAAAGTCAAAACTGCGTTGGAGAAAGCGATTGCCTTGCGCCCATGCCATGGTGACGCCCATGTTGCACTGGCTGCATTCCATGCCGAGGTCATCGACAAGGTGGGGGCGCTGATCGGCAACATGACCTATGGTGCACGCAAGGACACCAGCCTGGCCTTGTTTGCCAAGGCGCTGTCCTTGTGCCCGAAGTCGCCCTATGTACTCATCGAAGCGGCCCATGGCCGGCTGATGCTGGAAGGCGAACGCCAGGCCGAGACGGTACAGGCCATGTACGCCCAGGCGCTGCGCATGAAGCCGCGCGATGCGCAGGAAATGCTGCTGCTGGAGTTGACACGCGAAGAGTTGGCCCAGTAGGCGCTTCAGTCGACTACACCCCAGGGCAGCATCAGTGTCAGCGTAGTCAGGGTACCGAACTCGGGTGCAAAACGGTCGATGATGTTTTCGGGGTCCGGACACAGACCCGCGTCCGACACCAACCCGAACTGGACGCCACCACCGTAGCTCAGTATCGAAACCCCCAAGCCCACCGTTCCAGTTTGCGGAACCCAAAACAACGACTCCTCGATGGTCGAACCGCAGACTGCCTGCTTTTCCCGTGGTCCAGGGACGTTGGTCATCACCGCGGTGGTCTTACGCGAAAAAAGCCCCAGCAACGCGTCCTGTGCGGGTTTGACCAGCAAGCCAGCAATCGCCAACATGCCATAGGCCATCAGGGGCTGGGTACTGCCTTTGAGGGCTTGCATGCGCCTGCGTACCTCGAGCAAGCGCTCCAGCGGGTTGTCCAGGCCAATGGGCAACACCACAGGAACCAATCCAAAATGGTTGCCCAGCTTGTAGGCTTCATGCAACGGGCGCAGGTTCACCGGCACCATGGCACGAATTTCCTTGTCCGCAGTGCTTTCCCCCTTGGCACGCAGGTAGCCACCGATGGCCCCAGCCACACAGCTCAGCAGCACATCATTGATGGAGCAGCCCAGCGCCTTGCCCACGGCCTTGACGTCCTCCAAGGGCAACGGCGCGCACCAGGCCACCCGCTTGGCACGCCCTGGCAGACCTTTGAGCCGGGTGGGCGAATCGTCTGGCATCAAGGCCAAGGCAGCCATGTCCTGGGCTACATGCAGTGCCAATTTGGCAACATCCACAGAACCCTGCGCCGCCTGCTCGACACCCTTTTGTGGGTCCAGCCAGAAATCGAAGGAGCGCGCCGCACTTTCACCAGCTACCTGCAGGGCCTTGACGGTAAGGTCCGTCAAAGGCCGGATCACCGTATCCGCCAACCATTCCTCGGCACCCAGCGCCCCCCCATGGCGCGGATGGTCAGCGTGCACCGGCGGCGGCGCTCCACCATCCACGAGGGACTGCATCACCGCGATCAGCGCGATGCCATCGGCAATGCAGTGGTGTATCCGCACCATCAACGCCGAGCCGCCGCAATAGTTCTCCACCAGGTGCATTTGCCACAGTGGCCGCTCTCGGCTCAGCGGCTCGGTAGCCAAACGGGCCAGACGTTCCTGCAGGGCTTGCTGGGCTCGTGCACCACTGGTGTGCGGCAGACGTGTGCGAACCAGGTGCTTGTCTATGTCGAAGTGCGGGGCTTCAACCCACTGGGCCCCCGCCACATCCTCCACCACACACTGGACAAAGCGCGGGTACTTCAGCAGACGCTCCTGCAAACGCTGGCGCAGCGCCGCATGGGAAATGCGGGGTTTCAATACCCAGACGCCCACAATCATCATCAGATTTGTGTCTGAATCCATGCGCAGCCATGCGGTGTCCACACGCCCCATGCGCTCCCCATGCTCCGCTGTCCATGTGGCGTCTGTTGTGCCCGGCATCGCCGGCGCGCGGGCTGTTCCGGCCCGGGGCCGTGGGCGGGATGGGGCGTTGCGCAGAGCCATGCGAAATCCTGACCTGAAATGGAATTGGAGGAGCCACTGCAGCCATGTCTGCGTGGGCCTTGTATTTTGCAATCAATTCCCGCCTAAGATAGGGGCTGAGTTCGTGCTTGGCAGGAGTCAGTCCCGCCTCTGCACACGTGCCCAACCCACCTTATGGAGAACACCATGGCCGATTTGAAAAAGCAATTTGAAGCAGCTGTTGCCAACTCGAAAAAGCTCACCGAGCGTCCCGACAACAGCACCCTCCTGAAAATTTACGCACTCTACAAGCAGGCCACAGAAGGCGACAACACCGAAAAGCGTCCTGGCATGATGGACATGGTGGGCCGCGCCAAGTGGGATGCCTGGGACAAGATCAAAGGCACCGACAGCAAGGCTGCCATGCAGCAATACATCGATCTGATCGAATCTTTAGGCTAAATCAGGCTATAGCCCGCGCAAAACATAAGCGCAGTGCTCCTAAATAAATAGCACCCACGGGTGCTATTTTTTTGAGGAAGCCTTCTTGCGCGCCGGCTTGCTTGCCAGCAACGTGTCCAGATTCTTCACGATCTCAGCCTCGATGCGGCCCTTGAAGGCCCCCAGCAGGAAGCCCAGTTTGGCACGCAATTCGAAGGCATCGTCGCTGACTTCCAGGGTGCCGTTGACACCCGAGCGTTTGAAATGCACGGTATCGGCCGCATCGCCTTCCTCTATGGTGCATTCCATGTCAAACTCCTGCTCGACATGCTCGGCCCATTCCAGCGCCACTTTGCGGGCACCTGCCAGGCCCAGACCATGCTCCCGGTGTATGTGAAGATCGGCCACCACTTTCTCCTCGTTAGCGCAATGTATAGATTCAAATCCCGGGTTACCGGCGACCTGATTATGCTGGAGCCCAATGGCCGCCAGATGCTCAAAATTCTAGGCCGCACGGACGAAGCCACATGGGCCAAGGGCATTCTGGAGCCAGTGGACATGCCTGCTGCCATCGCAGCGCTGGAAGCCGCCATCGTGGCCGACGAGCAGCGGCGCAAGGCAGCCGAGGAGAAGGCCTTGGAAGAGGGGGAAGCCTTGCCCCCCAGCGAGGGAATTTCGCTGCGTCAGCGCGCCACGCCCTTCATCGCCATGATCCAGCGCTGCCTAGAGGCCGAAAAGGAAATCGTCTGGGGCGTGTGATGCAGGGACACCCCTGACGCGGCGCCTGGCGGCATTCCCGCTATTGGTAGGTGCGGGCGTCCTCGATGACCTTGCCGTCATTGGGCAGGCTGCCCGGTGCCAGCACCTCGACCTGGGCGCGCAGCTTGGTCACATCGCGCACGGCTTCGCTGATGCGGGCAACCAAACCTTCGGCTGCGGCACTGCTCTCGACCTTGAGGGTCATCACGTCATTGGCCATCTCGCCACTCACTACCAGGCGGGCACGCCCGATTTCAGGGAAGCGCTTGGCAATGTCGTCAACCTGCTTGGGGTGCACAAACATGCCACGAATCTTGGTGGTCTGGTCGGCACGACCCATCCAACCCTTGATCCGTGTGTTGGTCCGTCCGGTGGGGCACTGCCCTGGCAGGATGGCCGACAGGTCCCCCGTCCCAAAGCGCACCAGCGGGTAGGTGCTGTTGAGCACCGTGACCACCACCTCGCCCACCTCGCCTTCTGGCACCGGGTCCCCGGTACCGGGGCGTACGATCTCAATGACCACACCCTCGTCCACCACCAGGCCCTGGCGGGCGCTGGTTTCATACGCAATCGAGCCGACATCGGCCGTGGCATAGCACTGGTAGGCGTCGATGCCACGTGCCAGGTACCAGTCGCGCAGGCTAGGCGGAAACGCTTCGCCGCCAAACATGGCCTTCTTCACGCTGGACAGGGCCACGCCCATGTCTGCGGCCTTCTCCAGGATGATCTTCAGGAAACTGGGGGTACCAATATAGCCTGCCGGCTGCAGATCCAGCATGGCCTGCACCTGCTGTTCGGTCTGACCGGTGCCGCCCGCAAACACGGTACAGCCGACCGCGTGGGCGCCGGTCTCCATCATGGAACCGGCCGGCACAAAGTGGTAGCTGAAACAGTTGTGGATCAGTTCCCCAGGCCGGAAGCCCGCGGCATAGATGGCACGGGCCATGCGCCAGTAGTCGGCATTGCGGCCTTCGGGTTCGTAGATCGGCCCCGGGCTGGAAAACACACGTGGCATGGCCGCGCCGAAGGGTACGGCATTGAGCCCCCCGAACGGCCCCGTCTGCGCCTTGCGCCCACTGTCCTGGATGCCATGCAACTCCGACTTGCGTGTGACCGGCAATTGGGCCAGGACAGCGCGGCTGGTCACCGCCTGCGCGTCAACTCCGGCCAGGATGCGGGCGAAGGCAGGCGACGCATTCTGGGCCAGTGCGATCTGCTGCGGCAAGGCCGCCATCAGCGCCGACTCGCGCAGCGCTGGGTCTCGCGCTTCGAGCGCGTCGTACAGGGAATCTGCCATGGGAGAACTCCGCCTTTCAGGCCAACCAGCGCTTGCGGCGCTTGTAGCTCTTTACATCCTTGAAACTCTTGCGCTCGCCACCACCCATGCCAAGGTAGAACTCCTTCACGTCCTCGTTGGTACGCAGGTAGTCGGCGGCCCCATCCATCACCACCCGGCCAGACTCCATGATGTAGCCGTAGTCGGCGTACTTGAGAGCCATGTTGGTGTTCTGCTCGGCCAGCAGGAAGGTGACCTTTTCCTTGACGTTGAGGTCTTTCACGATCTCGAACACTTCTTCCACGATCTGCGGTGCCAGGCCCATGGAGGGCTCGTCGAGCAGCACCATGTTCGGATTGGTCATCAACGCCCGACCAATGGCGCACATCTGCTGCTCCCCCCCCGAGGTATAGGCGGCCTGCGAGGTGCGGCGTGTTTTCAGGCGCGGGAAATAGGTGTAGACCTTCTCCAGGTTGGCCGCGATTTCGGCCTTGCTGTCGCGGGTGTAGCCCCCCGTGAGCAGGTTTTCCTCGATGGTCAGGTGGGCGAAGCAATGGCGCCCTTCCATCACCTGCACCACGCCACGCTTCACGAGGTCGGCCGGAGACAGGTTTTCGATGCGTTCGCCACGCAATTCGATGGAGCCTTTGGTGACTTCCCCGCGCTCGCCCGCCAGCAGGTTGGAAATGGCGCGCAGGGTCGTCGTCTTGCCCGCACCGTTGCCTCCCAAGATGGCAACGATGCCGCCTTCGGGCACTTGCAGCGAAACGCCCTTAAGCACCAGGATCACGTGGTTGTAAATCACTTCGATCCCGTTGACGTTCAGAACGATGTTTTTGGTTTCACTCATAGCGATAGTTCCATTCAGACCAAATGAAAAACCCGCGTCGCGAGGCTTTCATTTGGCGGGTGGCAATGCCACCCGTCGTCCCGAAACACCGCGGAACCGGCTTGGCCGGGCCGCAGGTGTTGCCCCCTGCAAGGGGGGTGGCGTCGCGCGACACGGAGTGCGCGCAGCCTGGGGGTGTGCCTAGCTTTGGCAGTCCGCCGGTGTGCGCGCAGTCAGCTTCTTGTCGGCAGCGTATTTGGCAGCGGTGTTCTTGACCAGGGGCTTGATGATCTGCTCGTCGCCCTGCAGCCAATCGGAAGTGAACTGCCACTTGGCACCGTCCCAGGTGTGGATACGGGCCCAGGAAGCACCCATGTGGTCCATGCACGAGGTGCTGATGGGACGCATCACGCCAGCAAAGCCCAATCCGTCCAGCTTGGCCTGGGTCAGATTCAAGTTTTCCAGTCCCCAGCGCACTTGCTCGCCAGTCATGACCTTGCCCTTGCCGAAGCGCTCTTGCGCAGAACGCACGCCTTCGATGGCCAGCATCGCGCTCATGGCGCCGCGCATGTACAGCACCTGGCCAACTTCTTCCTTGGGACCTGTGCCCTGGTTCTTGGCGTGCAGGGTGGCCAGCACGTCCTTCACCAGCTTGGAGTTGGGTTCGGCACCGTGCTGCATGGTCACGGCGTTGTAGCCCTTGGCGCCTTCGGCCACGTCCTTCACGTCCGGCTCAGCGCCGGCCCACCACACACCGTACATCTTCTCGCGCGGGTAGCCAGTGGCTTGCGCTTCCTTGATGGCAGTGGAGTTCATCACGCCCCAGCCCCACAGCACGACGTAGTCAGGGCGGTTCTGGCGAACTTGCAGCCAGGTGGCCTTCTGCTCCACACCGGGTGCAGTCACGGGCAGCAGCGTCAGGTTGAAGCCGTGCATCGCAGCGCGCTCCTGCAGCAGGGGGATGGGCTCCTTGCCAAACGGGCTGTCGTGGTACACCAGAGAAATCTTCTTGCCCTTGAGCTTATCGAAGCCGCCTTCCTTCTTGGCGATCGCTTGCATGATGGCGTCCGCAGCCACCCAGTAGGTGCCCGCGATGGGGAAGTTCCACTTGAACACCGAGCCATCGGCGCTTTCGCTGCGGCCGTAACCCACGGTCACCACAGGAATCTTGTCGACCGGCGCTTTTTCGGTGATGGCGAATGTGGCGCCCGTGGACAGGGGCTGCACAAACGAGGCGCCCTTGCCCTTCAGACGCTCATAGCACTCCACGCTGCGAGCGGTGTCGTAGCCAGTCTCGCACTCTTCATACGAGAACTTCACACCATTGATACCACCGCGGCTGTTGACGAGCTTGATGTAATCGACATAGCCATTGGCCCATGGCACGCCATTGGGGGCATAGGGTCCGGTGCGGTAGGACAGCACCGGAATGAACTGCTCTTTGGCTTGGGCCATGGCATTGCCAGCCACCAGCGCGGAAGCACCGGTAGCAACCACTGCGGCTGCGAGAACGATTTTGCGAAGCTTCATTTGTCTCTCCTTTTAATGAACTGGTGAAGCACAGGGGAACACGGGAACGAACGGAATCAGTGTGGGAACGGCCACAGGCGCAGTTTCTGCTTGGCAATCGCCCACAACTTGGCCAACCCGTGCGGTTCCACAATAAGGAACCACACGATCAGGCCACCAAAGATGATCAGCTCGGCATGCGACACACCTGCCGTCGATATCTCGATGCCAAACAGGCTGGCCAACGCGGGCAGGAACTGGTTCAGGAAGATTGGCAACACCACGATGAACGCAGCGCCGAAGAAGCTACCCATGATGGAGCCCATGCCGCCGATGATGACCATGAACAGGAGCTTGAACGACTGGTCCACCGAGAATGCTGCTGGCTCCCAGGCCCCCAGGTAAATGAAGGCCCACAAGGCGCCGGCCATGCCAACGATGAAGGAACTCACGGCAAAGGCACTGAGCTTGGCGAACATGGGACGGATACCGATCACGGCAGCCGCGACGTCCATGTCGCGGATAGCCATCCACTCACGGCCCACGGCGCCACGCACGAGGTTCTTGGCCATCAACGCCACCACCACCAGCACGCACAGGCAGAACATGTACTTGGCCAGAGGGCTGTCAATGGGAACGCCCATGAACTGCAGGTTGGCGACCGATACCGAGCCCGAGGGTGAGTAGTTGGTGAACCATTGGACACGCAGGAACATCCAATCGGCGAAGAACTGCGCCGCCAGCGTGGCCACGGCCAGATACAACCCCCGCACCCGCAGGCTGGGCAGTCCGAACACGATACCGAACAACATGGCGCAAACACCACCCAGGATCAGCGCAGCCAGCAAAGGCATGTCGGGCACCCGGACAAAGAAGTTGTAGGCGCTGTAGGCCCCCACTGCCATGAAGGCACCTGAACCCAGGGAAATCTGTCCGCAGTAGCCCACCAGAATGTTGACCCCGATGGCAGCCAGCGAAAAGATCAGGAAGGGGATCAGGATCGACGTGAAGTAGTAGTCGCTGGCCACCCCGGGCACGGCGACAAACGCGAGGCCCAGCATCACCAGCATGGCCCAACGGTCCTGCGCGATCGGCAGGATCTGCTGGTCGGCACGGTAGGTCGTCTTGAATTGACCGTTCTCTCTGTACAACATGTTTCTTACTCCAGCACGAACTCAGACGCGATCAATGATCTTCTCGCCGAACAACCCTTGCGGACGGAACAGCAGGAAGGCCAGCGCCAGGACATAGGCAAACCAGATCTCGATGCCACCACCCACGTACGGGCCAAGGTACACCTCGGAAAGCTTCTCACCCACACCGATGATGAGACCGCCCACAATGGCGCCCGGCACCGAAGTCAGACCCCCCAGAATCACCACGGGCAAAGCCCGCAGCGCGACCGTAGTCAACGAGAACTGCACACCCAGCTTGCTACCCCAGATCATCCCGGCCACCAGCGCAACCACCCCCGCCACACACCACACCGTCACCCAGATGCGGTTGAGCGGAATGCCGATCGACTGGGCCGCCTGGTGGTCGTCGGCCACTGCGCGCAGCGCACGACCCGTGGCCGTTTTCTGGAAAAACACCGACAGTGCGCCCACCAGTGCGGCAGCGATCAGGGCGGCGTAGAAATCCTCCTTGTTGATGAGGATGCCGCCTTCAAACATGCTCTCCAAAATCATCACCGGATCCTTGGGCATGCCGATATCGATCTTGTAGATGCTGGAACCGAACAGCGTCTGGCCGAAGCCTTCGAGCAGGTAGGTGATGCCCAAGGTGGCCATCAGCAGGGTGGTGCCCTCCTGGTTGACGAGATGGCGCAGCACAAGCCGTTCAATCACATAGGCCACGACGAACATCACCGCTCCGGCCCCCACAAAAGCCAAGACATTGGCGATGAGCGGGCTGTCGATGCCGGTGGCAGCAGGAATCCACTCGGCAAACCGCGCCATGGCCAGGGCCGCGAACAGCACCATGGCGCCCTGTGCAAAGTTGAACACACCCGACGCTTTGAAAATCAAGACAAAGCCCAGGGCCACCAGCGAATACAGCATGCCCGCCATCAGGCCGCCCAGCAAAGTTTCCAGAAAGAATGCCATGTTCTTGTTCCTTAGTGGCTGGTACCCAGATAGGCACTGATCACATCTTCGTTGTTGCGCACTTCGTCGGGAGTGCCATCGCCGATCTTCTTGCCGTAGTCCAGCACCACGACACGGTCCGAGATGTCCATCACGACGCCCATGTCGTGCTCGATCAGGACCACGGTCGTACCGAATTCATCGTTCACGTCGAGCACGAAGCGGCACATGTCCTGTTTTTCTTCCACGTTCATGCCAGCCATGGGCTCGTCGAGCAGCAGCACCTGCGGTTCCATGGCCAGGGCGCGACCCAAGTCGACACGCTTCTGCAGGCCGTAGGGCAACTGGCCCACGGGGGTCTTGCGGTAGGCCTGGATTTCCAGGAAATCGATGATGCGTTCGACAAACTCACGGTGCATGATCTCTTCGCGCTCGGCCGGGCCGATGCGCAAGGCCTGCAGCAGGATGTTGCTCTTGATCTTGAGATTGCGCCCCGACATGATGTTGTCGAGCACGCTCATGCCCTTGAACAAGGCCAGGTTCTGGAACGTGCGGCCAATGCCCATGGTCGCCACCTGGTGGCTGTCCATGTGTTTGAACTCCTGCCCACGAAAGGTGATGGAGCCGACCTGCGGCTTGTAGACGCCATTGATGCAGTTGAGCATGGAGCTCTTGCCGGCTCCGTTGGGACCGATGATGGCGCGAATCTCATGCTCACGCACGTTGAACGAGATGTCGGTCAGCGCCTTCACGCCCCCAAAGCTCAGGGAAATGTTCTTGACGTCCAGGATGACGTCACCAATGTGTTTCTTCGCCATGTTGTAAAACCCTCTTATGCGGCGGCCTTGACAGGCGCAAACGTCTTGGCGTCGTCGATGCGCAGCGTGGCACTGACACTGCCGGTTCGACCATCCTCGAACTTCACCTGCGTCTCGATGAACTGGCTGGTCTTGCCCTCGTAGAGCGCATCCACCAGAACCTTGTACTTGTCGGCGATGAAACCGCGGCGCACCTTGTTGGTACGGGTCAATTCGCCGTCATCAGCATCCAGTTCCTTGTGCAGCACCAGGAATCGGCTGATCTGACTGCCCGCCAGCATGGTGTCCACGCTCAGGTCGGCATTGACCTTCTCCACGCATTCCTTGATCAGCTCGTACACCTGGGGCTTCTGCGCCAGATCGGTGTAGCCGGCATAAGGCAGATTGCGACGCTCGGCCCAATTGCCCACAGCCTCCATGTCGATGTTGATGAGCACGCAGACCTTGTCGCGCCCATCCCCGTAGGCCACCACTTCCTTGATGTGCTGGAAGAACTTGAGCTTGTTCTCCACGTACTTGGGCGCGAACATGGCACCATCGAAGGCCCCACCCTTGATCCGCCCCACGTCCTTGACGCGATCGATGATCTTGAGGTGGCCCTGGTTGTCGATGAAACCGGCATCGCTGGTGTGGTACCAGCCCTCGGCCGTCAGTACTTCCGCCGTGGCCGCCGGATTTTTGTAGTACTCCTTGAGCAGCCCCGGCGACTTCACCAGGATCTCCCCGTTGTCGGCCACCTTGATTTCCACACCGGCACAGGGCACGCCCACGGTGTCGGCTCGCGCTTCGTTGTCAGGCTGCAGGCACACGAATACGGCCGTCTCGGTCGATCCGTACAACTGCTTGAGGTTGATGCCGATGGAGCGGTAGAAGGTGAACAGATCGGGGCCAATGGCCTCGCCTGCGGTGTAGGCCACCCGCACGCGGCTGAAACCCAGGGTATTGCGCAAAGGACCATACACCAGCACATTGCCCAAGGCATAGGCCAGGCGGTCGGTCATGGAAACTTCCTTGCCATCCATCAGGGCCGGGCCTACTTTCTGTGCCACCTTCATGAAGGCATGGAACATGTTGCGCTTGAGCGCGCCTGCGTCCTCCATGCGGATCATCACGCTGGTGAGCAAGCCCTCGAAAACACGCGGGGGCGCGAAATAGTAGGTCGGACCGATTTCCTTGAGGTCGATGCTGACTGTGGCACTGCTCTCAGGGCAGTTCACCACATAGCCACAGGCCAGCCACTGGGCATAGGAAAAGATGTTCTGGCCAATCCAGGCCGGGGGCAGGTAGGCCAGCACCTCTTCGCTGGCCGTCAGGCGGTCGAAGTCTGCACCTGCGCGGGCACGGTTGTAGAGCGTGTCATGCGTATGCACTACGCCCTTGGGGTTGCCCGTCGTGCCCGAGGTGAAGAACATCGCGGCGACATCGCTGGGCTTGTTCTGGGCCACCTGTTCGGCAAAGAAACCAGTGTGGATGGCAACAAAGGCCTTGCCAGCGGCCAGCAATTCGTCCACAGCGGCCAACCCGGGCTCATCGTAATTGCGCATGCCACGCGGATCGTCGTAGAAGATGTGCGCCAATTGGGGGCACTGGTCGCGGATTTCGAGCAGCTTGTCCACCTGCTCCTGGTCTTCCGCAAACGCGAAGGTAACTTCGGCATTGTTGATGGGGTACACGCACTCAGGGGCTGCTGCATCCTGGTACAGGGGAATGGGAACGGCCCCCAAGGACTGCACGGCCAGCATGGTGGCATACAGGCGTGGGCGGTTGGCGCCAATCACGATCATGTGGTCACCACGTTGCAAGCCAGCCTGGTGCAAGCCCGCCGCCATGTGCTCCACCATGTGCGCCATGTCGGCCCATGTCAATGTCTGCCAGATGCCATATTCCTTTTCACGCATGGCAGCGGCCTGCGGCCGCTGGGCAGCATGTTGCATCATCAATTGCGGAAACGTAGTTTGCATTCCTTTTCCTTTCGCACCCGCGGCAAAAATCATCCGCAGCTAGGGCACTGAACTGGTGCGAATCGTAGTCGCGAGTTTGACGCTAAGTTGTCGTTTGGACGACAATCTTGCGCAATTGACCTAGGTGTTTTCCCTTCGCTTTCCGTCAACTTACAAAACCTCACCGATGTACACCGACAGCCCCATTCACCAGCGCCGCCGCCCACTGCATGTACATGAACTGCAGGCCATTCCATGGCTGTCGGTGCTATCGTCTTCCGAGCAGGATCGGGCCATCGACGACCTGCGCATCGCCGAGGTCCCTGCGGGTGAAATCGTCTGTCGCGTTGGCCGACCCGTGACGTACTGGTTCGGAGTCGTCGAGGGCCTGCTCAAGATGAGCAGCGATACGGAAGACGGGCACACCATGACGTTCACAGGCGTCCCGCCGGGAGGATGGTTCGGTGAGGGCACCGCCATGAAACGCGAGGTCTACCGCTACAACATTCAGGCCTTGCGCAAAAGCCTGGTGGCAGGACTGCATGTGGACACCTTCCACTGGTTGCTGGACCACTCCATCGGATTCAACCGGTTTGTTATGAACCAGCTCAACGAACGCCTGGGGCAGTTCATCGCGGCCCGCGAGATCGACCGCATGACCAACCCGGACATTCGGGTCGCACGCAGCCTGGCTACCTTGTTCAACCCCACCCTCTACCCTGGCGTCGGAGAAGTGCTGCGAATCACCCAACAGGAGCTGGCCTACCTGGTGGGTCTGTCGCGCCAAAGGGTCAACGAGGCCCTGCGAGCCCTTGAGGACCAAGGCAGCATCCGCATCGAATATGGCGGCTTGCGGGTACTCGACATGGTGGCCCTGCGCCAGATGCCCTCGCACCGGTCTCTTTGACCACGTTCCAGCATGCCTAGGCCGGGCCAGAAGCCTCCCAGTGCTGGATCACATGCCCACTGGCATCGACACTTTCGAGTTGGACACCGAAGCCCCAGAGCCGAGCAACATGGCGCAGCACTTCCAGGGCGCTGTCCCCCAGAGGCCGCCCCTTGTAGGGGGTGTGGCGCAAGCTCAGGCTGCGGTCTCCGCGCAAATTCACATCCCAGACCTGGATGTTGGGTTCGCGCGTGCCCAGGTCGTATTGCAGGGACAGTGTCTGGCGCAACATCTGGTAGCCCTCTTCGTCGTGGATGGCGCTGACCTCGAGGTCGGTGTTGGACTGGTCGTCGTGGATGGCAAACAGGCGCATTTCGCGCATCAGGTGCGGGCTCAGGAACTGCCCGACAAAACTTTCATCCTTGAAATTGCGCATCGCATGGTCCAGGGTCGGCAGCCAGGGCGTGCCGGCAATGTCGGGAAACCACTTGCGGTCCTCTTCGGTGGGGGACTGGCAGATGCGCTGCAGATCGCGGTACATGGCAAAGCCCAATGCATAGGGGTTGATGCCGTTGTAGGCCCGACTCCCGACTGGCGGCTGGTAGATGACATTGGTGTGCGAGCCCATCCACTCCAGCATCAGGCCATTGCTCAGCAGGCCTTCGTCGTACAGGGTGTGCAGCAAGGTGTGGTGCCAGAACGTGGCCCAGCCTTCGTTCATGACCTGGGTCTGGCGCTGCGGGTAGAAATACTGGGCGATCTTGCGCACGATGCGCACGATTTCGCGCTGCCAGGGCTCCAGCAAGGGTGCGTTCTTCTCTATGAAATAGAGGATATTTTCCTGCGGTTCCTTGGGGAAGCGGTCATGGTGTGCTGCCGCAGCATCGGCTTTGGCGGCACGCACCGGCAGGGTGCTCCAGAGCTCATTGACTTGCTGCTGGGCATAAGCCTCACGTTCAGCCCGTTCGGCGCGCTCACGCGCCAGCGAGCGCCGGGAGGGTCGGCGGTAGCGGTCCACACCCTGGTTCGCCAGGGCGTGGCAGGAATCGAGCAGGGACTCGACCGCATCCAGGCCATAGCGCTCTTCACACTCGCTCACGAAGTGGTGGGCGTAGACCAGGTAATCGATGATGCTGGACGCGTCAGTCCACATGCGAAACAGGTAGTTGCCCTTGAAGAAGCTGTTGTGTCCGTAGGCGGCGTGGGCAATCACCAGGGCCTGCATGGCAGTGGTGTTTTCCTCCATGAGGTAGCTGATGCAGGGGTTGGAGTTGATGGCGATTTCATACGCCAGGCCCATGTGGCCGCGCCGGTAACGCCGCTCCGTAGCCAGGAACTCCTTGCCGTAGCTCCAATGGCGGTAGTTCACCGGCATGCCCACGCTGGCATAGGCGTCCATCATCTGCTCCGAGGTGATGATCTCCAGCTGGTTGGGGTAGGTGTCAAGCCCGTAGCGCTGCGCTGCCGCGGCAATGGCCGTGTGGTACTGCTCGATGAGCTCAAAAGTCCAGTCGCTGGGGTCGGGCAAGGGTTGCGCGGCACGTGGCGGTGCCGGCAGTGGCGACTGCAGCACCTCGCGCGGCCGACGGTCGCCCGTGGGGGGCACCCGCCACAGGTTTTCGGTATGGCGACGTTCCAGCACCGGGTAGTGGGATAGGCTCATACTGCCACCCCTTCTGTCTTGAAAAGGTCCCTGAACACAGGGTAGATCTCGTTCGCCTCGGACACCTTGCGCATGGCGAAGTGCGGGCACTGCTCCAGCAGCAGGCTGTACTCCTCCCAGAGGTTTTGCTCCTGCTGGGCCACCTGTACATAGGCAAAGTAGCGCACCAGGGGCAGTATCTGCTCGGCCAGCAGGGTGCGGCAGTTGCCGCTGTCGCTGCTGAAGTTGTCGCCATCGCTGGCCTGGGCCACATAGATATTCCAGTCCCCCACGGGGTAACGCGTGCGGATGATCTGGTTGAGCAGCACCAGGGCGCTGCTGACCACGGTACCGCCGCTTTCGGTCGAATGAAAGAACTGGTCTTCATTGACCTCGGCAGCCTGCGTGTGGTGGCGGATGAAGACGATGTCGATCTTGTCGTAATGGCGGGTCAGGAACAGGTACAGCAGGATGAAGAAACGCTTGGCCAGGTCCTTGCGTTCCTGGTCCATGGAACCGGACACATCCATCAGACAGAACATGACGGCCTGGCTGTTGGGAACCGGCACCTTGGAGTGGGCCCGAAAACGCAGGTCGATCGGGTCCAGGTAAGGGATGCGCTGCAGCCGTGCCCGAAGCTCGTCGATGCGCCGCTGCAATTCGGCCACGGCTTCGCTGGTACCGTCGTCCTGCGCCAGCAGCGCATCGAGTTCCTTCTGCAGCACTTCCAGTTCGCGCTGCGGCGCGCGGCCCAGGGCAATGCGCCGGCCCAGGGCCCCACGCATGGAGCGGACCACGGCCAGGTTGTTGGGGGTGCCGTCCTGGCTGTAGCCGGCACGCCGACTTTTCCACTGCGGGTTCTCGCCGATGTGGGTGCGCAGCAGGTGCGGTAAGGCCAAGTCCTCGAAGAAGAGTTGCATGAACTCTTCTTTCGTCAGGGTGAAGACAAAGTCGTCCTGCCCCTCCCCGGAGTCGCTGGCCTGCGAGCCACCGCCACCGCTGCCGCCCTGTGGTCGTGCAATGTGGTCGCCGCGCATGTGGTCGGTATTGCCGGGGTGCACCGTGTCGCGGATGCCGCCCGGACCATGGTGGAAGCTAGGCTCGCTGATGTCCTTCTTCGGGATGGTGATGTTTTCTGCCCCCTCGATGCTGCGGATGTCGCGCCCCGACACCGCCCGACGCACGGCGTCAGCGATCTGCTCCTTGTAGCGGCGCAAGAACCGCTCCCGATTGCCAATCGACTTGTTCTTGCCTGCCAGCCTGCGGTCGATGATTTGCAATGCCATCTCCGTGCCCCCATGCTCGAACGCAGCGCCGCACCCGGCGCTGCTTCAGGAACTCTTGCGAACGCGCAAATACCACTCGCACAGCAGGCGCACCTGCTTGGGCGTATAGCCTTTGGCCACCATGCGCGTCACAAAGTCTTCGTGCTTGCGCGCCTCTTCGGCACTGGCCTTGGCGTTGAAGCTGATCACCGGCAGCAGCTCCTCGGTGTTGGAGAACATCTTCTTCTCGATCACCAGGCGCAGCTTCTCGTAGCTGGTCCAGCTCGGGTTGTTGCCATGGTTGTTGGCCCGGGCCCGCAACACGAAGTTGACGATCTCGTTGCGGAAGTCCTTGGGGTTGGCAATGCCGGCCGGTTTCTCGATTTTTTCGAGCTCGGCGTTCAGCGCACTGCGGTCGAACACCTCGCCTGTGTCGGTATCGCGGTACTCGTTGTCCTGGATCCAGTAGTCGGCGTAGGTGACGTAGCGGTCGAAAATGTTCTGGCCGTACTCGCTGTAGCTCTCCAGGTAGGCGGTCTGGATTTCCTTGCCGATGAATTCGGCATAGCGCGGTGCCAGCTGCTCCTTGATGAAACCGGAGTACTTGGATTCGAGCTCGGCCGGAAACTGCTCGCGCTGAATCTGCTGCTCCAGCACATACATCAGGTGCACCGGGTTGGCTGCCACCTCGGCGCTGTCGAAATTGAACACCTTGGACAGGATCTTGAACGCAAAGCGGGTAGAGACGCCGTTCATGCCTTCGTCCACGCCGGCGTAGTCGCGGTATTCCTGGTAACTCTTGGCACGCGGGTCGGTGTCTTTGAGGCTTTCGCCGTCGTAGACCTGCATTTTGCTGAACAGGCTGGAGTTTTCGGGCTCCTTCAGGCGCGTGAGGATGGCAAACTGGCTCATCATCTTGAGCGTTCCGGGCGCACAGACGGCCTGGCTCAGGGAAGATTCACGGATCAGCTTTTCGTAGATCTTGATCTCCTCGCTCACACGCAGGCAATAGGGCACCTTGACAATGTAGATGCGGTCCAGGAAGGCCTCGTTGTTCTTGTTGTTGCGAAAGGCCTTCCACTCGCTCTCGTTGCTGTGCGCCAGCACCACGCCGTCAAAGGGGATGGCGCCAAAGCCCTCGGTGCCCTTGTAGTTGCCCTCCTGCGTGGCCGTGAGCAGCGGGTGCAGCACCTTGATCGGTGCCTTGAACATTTCCACGAATTCCAGCAGCCCCTGGTTGGCCAGGCACAGGCCGCCGGAGTAGCTGTAGGCATCGGTATCGTCCTGGGCATAGCTTTCCAGCTTGCGGATATCGACCTTGCCCACCAGCGAGCTGATGTCCTGGTTGTTCTCGTCGCCGGGCTCGGTCTTTGCCACCCCCACCTGCTTGAGGATGCTCGGGTAGCGCTTGACCACCTTGAACTGGCGGATGTCGCCACCGAACTCGTCAAGGCGCTTGACCGCCCAGGGCGACAGCACCCGCTGCAGGTAGCGCGGGGCGATACCGTAGTTTTCCTGCAGCACCGGGCCGTCTTCCACCGGGTCGAACAGGCCCAGCGGCGACTCGTTGACCGGAGAGCCTTTGAGGGCATAGAACGGCACCTGCTGCATCAGGTACTTGAGCCGCTCGGCAATGGAGCTTTTGCCGCCGCCCACGGGCCCCAGCAGGTAAAGAATCTGCTTGCGCTCTTCCAGGCCCTGGGCGGCGTGGCGGAAGAAGCTCACCACCTGCTCAATGGCATCTTCCATGCCATAGAACTCGGAAAAAGCCGGGTAGCGCTTGATGACCTTGTTGGCAAAGAGGCGCGAAAGGCGCGGATCCTTGCGGGTGTCCACCATCTCGGGCTCGCCAATCGCAGCCAACATGCGCTGTGCCGCCATGGCATAGACCATGGGGTCGCGTTTGCACTCTGCCAGGTACTCGTCGATGGTGAGTTCTTCTTCGCGGCTGCGCGCGTAGCGTGCGACGAAGTTGCCTATTGCATCCATACAGCCTCCTGCGTCAAAGCAGTCACGCCGAGCGGTGCGGCGTAACCTCTATCGAACCAGCTAGAAATACCGCGTGCGATTTCATTAAAGCACCAAGCTTGTTCCTTGAACAGTGCATTTACACCTGCAACACCGTCTTTTTTGCTAACCCGTAGGGCACGGCACAACATGCCAAGCACAGGCCTTACGCCCCTCAAAAGAATTGGCAAAAATCAATGCCAGCCCTTGTAAAATAAGCGCAAGCAGCTCCTATAAACATAGCAAATGACCGACACTCCCCCACCATCGAAATTCCGCCGCGCCAGCCCACCGCCCACGGCTGCACGCAAGCCCATTCCCGCGGGGCAAGCCAATACGGCCGCGCAGGGTGCCGATGGCACGGTACGACTCAACAAACGCATGGCCGAGTTGGGCATGGCCTCGCGCCGCGAAGCCGACGACTGGATTGCCAAGGGCTGGGTCAAGGTCAATGGCAAGGTTGCAGAAATGGGGCTGCAGGTCCGTCCCGACGCACGCATCGAGATCGACAAACAGGCACAGGGGCAAAAGGCCAGCCAGGTCACCATCCTGCTCAACAAGCCCCTGGGGCTGGTCAGCGGCCAGGCCGAAGACGGCCACCAGCCCGCCATCACGCTGATTCAGCCCCAGAACCGTTGGGCCGACGACAACGCACGCTTCTTTTTCCACCCACGCCAATTGCAGCACCTGGTGCCGGCTGGTCGGCTGGACATCGACTCCACCGGCCTCTTGGTGCTGACGCAAGACGGGCGCATCGCACGCCAGCTCATCGGCGAAGACTCCCACATGGAAAAGGAATACCTGGTGCGTGTGGCCTACACCGGCGTGGAAAACCCGGCCGCCGCCACCTCGGCCGCCGCCACGCACGCTCCGCTCAAGTCCATCGACGACCGCGACCCGGTGCGCAACGATGTCCAGTCGGTGTTCCCGGCCCACAAGCTGGCCCTGTTGCGCCATGGCCTGTCACTGGACGGCCAGGCCCTGCAACCGGCGCGCGTGGAGTGGCAAAACCCCGAACAATTGCGCTTTGTGCTGACAGAAGGCAAGAAGCGCCAGATCCGGCGCATGTGCGAGCAGGTGGGGCTCAAGGTGGTGGGGCTGAAACGCGTGCGCGTGGGCCGCGTGATGCTGGGCAACCTGCCCCTGGGGCAGTGGCGCTACCTGCAGCCCCACGAATCGTTCTGAGCGCGGGCCAGCACTGCCACGCCTGGAGGCATTACTTCAGGGCGTTGCGGTCGAAGGGCTGGGTTTCCTGGAAATCGGGGGGCGGCTCCTCATCCTCTTCCGGTACCGCACTCATCAGACTGTCAAATTCAGCCCAGGCCGTGTCGGTATCGCGTTCCTTCACCAGGGGTTGCGGAATGGGGTCAACCAGGGGGTCATACCCCCGCGGCACGCCCGGCTTGGTGGGCGGCGAATGGTTGTTGTTGCTCATGAATTACCCCTTGATCCCTTTTGCGTCTGTTTGGTGCCTGATTTTCGTGCAACTTTAGCGCATCCGGCCCCCAGCTGCCAGCACCGAATGGCTCCAACCCGGTGGTGCCACCGGGTATCTGCATGGCGCCCGGCCCTTGAAAGTGGGCGGGCTCGCCCATAATTGCGCCCTTTGCCGACGCCAGACTTACCGCACGCGGTGGCCTGGCCCCCGTTGAACCTCAGCTTTTGATTGATCCATGAGCAAACAAACCCTCTCGTTCCAGGCCGAAGTGGCCCAGTTGCTGCACCTTGTCACCCATTCGCTGTATTCCAACAAGGAAATTTTCCTGCGCGAACTGGTGTCCAACGCCTCGGACGCCTGCGACAAGCTGCGCTTCGAAGCCATCAACAACTCTGCGCTGTACGAAGACGCCCCCAACCTGGAGGTGCGTGTCACCTTCGACAAGGACGCCAAAACCCTGACCATCACCGACAACGGCATCGGCATGAGCGCGCAGGAAGCCATTGACCACCTGGGCACCATTGCCAAGAGCGGCACCAAGGACTTCATGAGCAAGCTTTCGGGCGACCAGAAGGCCGACTCGCAGCTCATCGGCCAGTTCGGCGTGGGTTTCTACTCAGGCTTCATCGTGGCCGACAAGATCACCGTGGAAAGCCGCCGCGCCGGTCTGAAGGCGGAAGAAGGGGTGCGCTGGGTCAGCGCCGGCGCCGGGGACTTCGAAGTGGACACCATCACCCGTGCCCAGCGCGGCACCAGCGTGATCCTGCACCTGCGCGAAGACGCGCTCGAATACGCCAATGCCTGGAAGCTCAAGGGCATCATCGGCAAGTACTCCGACCACATCAGCCTGCCCATCCTGATGGAAAAGGAAGAGTGGAAAGACGGCGAGCTTATCGACCCCAAGGACGAGAACGGCGGCCGCCAGCCCGGCGCCATGGTCAAGACCGGCGAATGGGAAGCCGTGAACAAGGGCAATGCCATCTGGGCGCGCGCCAAGAAGGACATCACCGCCGAGGAATACAACGAGTTCTACAAGCAGATCAGCCACGACTTCGAACCGCCGCTGGCCCACAGCCACAACCGTGTCGAAGGCAGCACCGAATACACCCAGCTGCTGTACATCCCGTCCAAGGCGCCGATGGACCTGTACAACCGCGACAAGGCCCGTGGCGTGAAGCTGTATGTGAAGCGCGTGTTCATCATGGACGACGCCGAAGCCCTGCTCCCCTCCTACCTGCGTTTCATCAAGGGCGTGGTGGACTCAGCCGACCTGCCGCTGAACGTGAGCCGTGAACTGCTGCAGGAAAGCCGCGACGTGCGCGCCATCCGCGAAGGCAACACCAAACGCGTGCTCTCCGTGCTGGAAAACCTGGCCCAGCACGACAGCCACAGCACCACCACAGAAGGTGACGTGACCGATGTGGTATCTGAGGAGGACAAGGCGAAAGAAGGCAAGTACACGAAGTTCTACGCCGAATTCGGCGCCGTGCTCAAGGAAGGCCTGGGCGAAGACTTTTCCAACAAGGAACGCATTGCCAAGCTGCTGCGCTTTGCCTCCAGCACCACCGACACCGTGAGCGTATCGTTTGCCGACTACAAGGCGCGCATGAAGGAAGGTCAAGAGGCCATTTACTACATCACCGCCGAAACGCTGGCTGCCGCCAAGAACAGCCCGCAGCTCGAAGTGTTCAAGAAGAAGGGCATCGAAGTGCTCTTGATGACCGACCGCGTGGACGAGTGGGCGCTGAACTACCTGCATGACTTCGACGGTACCCCGCTGCAGAGTGTGGCCAAGGGTGCGGTGGACCTGGGCAAGCTGCAGGACGAAGCCGAGAAGAAGGCCGCCGAGGAAGCCGCCGAAGCCTTCAAGCCGGTACTGGCCAAGCTCAAGGAAGCCCTGAAGGACAAGGCCGACGACGTGCGTGTGACCACCCGCCTGGTCGACAGCCCGGCCTGCCTGGTGGTGCAGGACCACGGCATGAGCACGCAGCTGGCACGCCTGCTCAAGCAGGCCGGCCAGGCCGCACCCGATGTCAAGCCCATCCTCGAAGTCAACGCCGAGCACGCACTGGTGAAGAAACTTGACGGATCGGTGCATTTCCACGACCTGGCCCACATCCTGTTCGACCAGGCCCTGCTGGCCGAAGGCGGCCTGCCCGAAGACCCGGCGGCGTATGTGAAGCGCGTGAACGCGCTGCTGGTCTAAGAACTCCGGCACCCGGCAAAAGCCGTTGGCTGGTTCCAGCCTGCGGCTTTTTTCTTGCCTCTCGCCATGGCGATCAAAGCTGCGTTATGGACAAAAACCGCCATCGCCCCGCATGTATACTGATGAAACAGCTACACAAACCATAGCAAGATCATGTCTACCAACACCTTTCACCTCTTGCACGCCGTGTGCGCATTGGCATTGACACTGGGCTTGAGCGCAGCCCAGGCCCAGACCACCGACGGCAATCCCGTCACCCAGGCCGCCGCCAAGGAAGCCGGGGCCGTCACCACCGCCAGCGGCCTGGTCTACCGCAGCCTGGCCGAGGGCAGCGGCGCCAGCCCCACGGCCAAGGACCGCGTCAAGGTGCACTACAAGGGCACCTTCCCCGATGGCCGTGAATTCGACAGTTCGTACAAGCGCGGCACCCCGATCGAGTTCCCGCTCTCCGGCGTGATCGCCTGCTGGACCGAGGGCGTGCAGCGCATGAAGGTCGGCGGCAAGGCCAAGCTCACCTGCCCGGCCTCCATTGCCTACGGCAGCCGCGGCGCAGGTGGAGTGATTCCGCCCAACGCCACCCTGCTGTTCGAAGTCGAATTGCTGGGCATCAACGGCAAATAGGCCGCAACCGCAGGCGCTCCTTCGCGGGCGCTGCAAGATTGACGTCATGCACGCTGCTGCAAATTGCGGCACACTGACCGGATGCGTGCCGCCCCCCTGTACCGCCACTACTGGTGGTTTTCCCTGCTCTTGATGCTGCTGTGCGGTGGGGTACTGGGCTATACCCTGCTGCGTTTCGAGCTGCAGCAGCTCGAAGCCCTGGCGCAGGAGCGCAATGTCACCCTGACCCAGGTGCTGCGCAGCGTGCATGCCGCCGACATCGAAGCCGTCGTCAACAGCCCGGCTTCGCTCAGCCCGATCCATGTCGCTGCATTCATGGCCAAGGTCCGCAGCATCCTGCAGGACTCGGACATTGCCAAGCTCAAGGTCTATGACCTGCAAGGGCGCACCGTTTTTTCCACTGACCCGGCCCAGATCGGCGAAGACAAGAGCGGCAATCCCGGCTATCTGGGCGCTCGCGCGGGCCAGACCATCAGTGAAATCACCCACCGCAACCAGTTCAGTGCCTTTGAACAATCCCTGTCCGACGTGGATCTGCTAGCCAGCTATGTCCCCGTCGTGAAAGACGGACAGGTGATGGCGGTGTTCGAGCTGTACCAGAACGTCACGCCCATGGTCCGGCGCATCGAACGGTCGATGTGGCAGGTGGGTGCCGTGCTTCTGCTGGTGCTGGGCAGCCTCTATGCCGTTCTGCTTGCCCTGGTGCGCCGCGCCGCCCAATCCGAGCAGCAACAAAAAAAGCTCCTGGCCCGCGCCAACGAGGAACTCGACCAGCGTGTGGCCCAGCGCACCACGGCATTGCGACTGAGCGAAGCACGCATGCGCAGCCTGACCATGATGTCGAGCGACTTCTTCTGGGAGACCGATGCCCAGCACCGCTTCACCATGCGCACCCCCACCACCCGCGAAGTGCACGACGCAACGTTCGACCCCGCGGAGCTGATTGGCAAGCTGCGGTGGGAAGTGCCCTACACCTCGCCAGACGCCGCCAGCTGGGAGTCGCACCGCCGCGTGTTGGACGCACACCAGCCGTTCCGGGACTTCGAAATCGGCCGCGCGGGCGTTGATGGGCAGACCCTGTATGTGAATGTCAGCGGTGAACCGGTCTTTGCCACCGACGGCAGCTTCATGGGCTACCGCGGGGTCGGCACCGACATCACCGAACGCAAGCGCGCCGAATCGGAATTGCGCATTGCCGCCACCGCCTTTGACTCACTGCAGTCGACCATGGTCACCGATGCCCATTCCGTCATCCTGCGGGTGAACGCCGCCTTCGAGCGCGACACCGGGTACAGCCAGGCCGAGGTGGTCGGTCAAACCCCGCGCTTGCTGCAGTCCGGGCGCCACGACGCCCGCTTCTACCGCGACATGTGGAACACCGTACTGGAAACCGGCCAGTGGCAGGGCGAAGTGTGGGACCGCCGCAAGGACGGCGCGGTTTATCCCAAATGGCTCACCATCGCCGCCGTCAAGAACCATGCGGGCGAGATCACGCACTACGTCGGCACCCATGTCGACATCTCCGAGCGCAAGGCGGCGGAACAGCGCATTGCCGAACTGGCCTTTTCCGACACCCTCACCCACCTGCCCAACCGCACCCTGTTCCATGACCGCCTGCGCGTGGCACTTGCGAGCACCCAGCGTGCCGAAAGCATCGGGGTGGTGCTGCTGATTGACCTGGACCGCTTCAAGACACTCAATGACACCCAGGGCCACCCGGTGGGCGATGCGCTGCTGCAACAGGTGGCGGCGCGGCTGCAAACCTGCGTGCGCGAAGGGGAAACGCTGGCCCGCCTGGGGGGCGACGAGTTTGCCTTGCTGGTCAGCCAGGTGGCCCCCGACATTGCAACGGCCCTGCCCGCCGTGGAAGCGCTGGGACAACGGGTGCTGGGGCAATTCGGCGAGAGCTTTGCTCTGGGCACCACGGAGTTCAACGTGACAGCCAGCATCGGCGCCACCTTGTTCGGCATGCAGGCCAGCAGCGCGGAAGAAGTGCTGCAACAGGCCGAGCTGGCCATGTACCGTGCCAAGGAACACGGTCGCAACTGCCTGCGCTTTTTCGACCCCCAGATGCAGACACAGATGCTGGCATCGGCCGAGATCGAGCACGACCTGCGCCTGGCCCTATCGGACGGGCAGCTGCGGCTGCACTACCAGGCGCTGGTGGACCCGTCGAACCGCATCACCGGCGCCGAGGCGCTGGTGCGCTGGCAGCACCCGGTTCACGGACTGGTTGCGCCTGGGAAGTTCATTGCGGTCGCAGAAAGCAGCGGACTGATCGTACCCCTGGGCCAGTGGGTGCTGGACAGCGCCTGCCGGCAGCTGGCTGCGTGGGCCCCCCACCCCACCCTGCATGCACTGACCCTGTCGGTCAATGTCAGTGCGCGGCAGTTCCACCAGGCCGAGTTCACCGACCAGGTCGTGGCCACACTGCAGCGCACAGGCGCCAATCCGGCCCGCCTCAAGCTGGAACTCACCGAAAGCCTGCTGGTGGACCACCTGGACGAAGTCATCGCCAAGATGCACACGCTGCGTGCCATTGGCATCCAGTTTGCCCTGGACGACTTCGGCACCGGGTATTCATCGCTGTCCTACCTCAGCCGCCTGCCACTGGACCAGCTCAAGATCGACCGCTCCTTTGTCTCCAGCATCGAAAGCGATGACCGGGCGGTGGCGATCTGTGCGGCCACCATCGGCCTGGCCCATATCCTGGGGCTGCACGTGGTGGCGGAAGGGGTGGAAACCGAGGCCCAGCGCTACTTCCTCAGTACCGTGCACCGTTGCGACTACCTGCAAGGCTACCTGCTGGCCCGACCCGTGGCGCTGGAGGCCTTCGAGCAGCTGGCGGGCAGCGCAGGGCCGCACTGAGGCCGGTCCGTACGGCGCAGGGGCGGTCAAACGATGAGCGGCTCTTCCTGCATGGCCTCGATCTGGTCTTCGAGCATCTGCACCTGGCCCTGCCAGTAGTCGCTGCTGCCAAACCAGGGGAAATGGCGTTGGAAGCTGGGGTCGTCCCAGCGCCGCGCCAGCCAGGCGCTGTAGTGGATGAGGCGCAGGGTGCGCAGGGGTTCGATCAGGGCCAGCTCGCGCCGGTCGAATTCCCGGAATTGCTCGTAGCCGTCCACCAGCAAACCCAGTTGGCGCTGGCGCTGTGCCCGCTCGCCACTGACCAGCATCCACAGGTCCTGCACGGCACAGCCCGTGCGCGCATCGTCCAGATCGACAAAGTGCGGCCCTGGCCCGGCGCTCTGGGCCGCATCGAGCGGGGTCCACAGAATGTTGCCGGGGTGGCAGTCGCCGTGCAGGCGCAAGCGCCTCAGCCCCGCACTTTCAGGGTCTTTTTGGCCATTTCCCGCCGTCAAATCTGCGCAAGAAGCTATCAAATCAATAGCGACAGCTGATTTTTGCTCCCAGGCGCTGCGCACATCGAGCGGCAGGAAATCGTTTTCCAGCAGCCAGCTGCGCGGCTCCAGGCCGAAGCTTTGCAGGTCCAGCGCGGGCCGGTGGACAAAGGGGCTGCGGGCACCGACGGCGTGCAGGCGCGCCAGAAAGCGCCCCACCCATTCGAGCACCTCTTCGTCGTCGAGCTCAGGCGCGCGTCCGCCACGGTAAGGGCTGACGCTGAAGAAGAACCCGGCGTGCTGGTGCAGGGTCTGCCCGTCCAGCCGCAGCGGCGCCACCACCGGGACCTCGTTCTCCAGCAGTTCCAGGCTGAAAGCGTGCTCCTCGGCGATCTGGTCTTGGCTCCAGCGCCCCGGACGGTAGAACTTGGCCACCACGGCCTGCACCGGTGCTGCGGCGCCAGTTTCCAGCGGTCGGTCCAGGTGCGCCAGGAAGACCCGGTTCTCGTAGGAATTGAGCGCCATCAGGCGGCCATCGCCCAGCAGGCCGACGCTGGCCAGGGCGTCGAGCACCACGTCGGGTTCCAGGGCGGCGAAAGCGTGCACCGCGCGCGGGGCCTGCCCGCTCACAGCACCGCCAGCAAAGGCTGCAGCACGCTGGCGCCCAGGCGCTTGGAGCGCGCGCCGTTCCAGCCCACCTGGGGGTTCGGCCAGTCGGCGTTGTCCTTGAATGGCATCTCGATGGTGTAGGCCAGGCAGTTGAACTGCTGTGCCACCCAGTTGGTGGCCAGGCTCAGATTGGCTTCGCCAGGAGCGTCGGCACCGTAATTATGGGTGTCCTGGAAATCCGGGCAGGCTGCCATCCAGGCGCTTTTGAACCGGTTTTCGAGGTCGGCAATGAAGGGGGTGTAACCGGGATTGCCTTCGGAGCCAGCCACGAAGTTGTAGGGCAGGCCTTCGTCGCCGTGGGCGTCCAGAAACAGGTCGACACCAGTGTCCAGCATCTTCTGCCGCACCAGGTAGACCTCGGGTGAGCGTTCCAGGCTGGGGGCAAGCCACTCGCGGTTGAGGTTGGCCCCGGCCGCGTTGGTGCGCAGGTTGCCGCGCACGCTGCCGTCGGGGTTCATGTTGGGGACCACGTAGAACACGCAGTGGGAAAGCAGCTGGCGCGCCACCGCATCGTCGTAGTCGAGCAACCGCTCCAGAAAACCTTCGACAAACCACTCGGCCATGGTTTCACCGGGATGCTGGCGCGCAATGAGCCAGACCTTGCGGCGCTGTGCCTCGGGCACCGGAGCGTCCGGCGCGGTGATGCGCAGCAGCGACAGGTCGCGCCCGTCCAGGGTAGCGCCCAGGCGCTCCTGCTGCACGCAGTCGCTGGCGGCGGCACCGGCCAGCAGGTCCAGGTGCTGCTCCCATGAATAAGGTTCGAAATAGGCGAAGTACACGCACTCGGTGCTGGGCACCAGGCTGGTGGTCATGACCGTGCCGTCGTATTGGGTGTCGATGCGGAACCAGTGCTGGCGGTCGTAGCTGGCCATCACGCGGTAACCCTCCCAGCCCTTGGGGTAGGCGCAGGCACCGGCGTTCTCGAAATGCAGGGTCACCGGCTGTCCGACGGCACCGTGCAGGGCAAAGTGGAACCACTGGGCGAACTCGGCGGCATTGTCGGCACGGATGCGCAGGCGGATATTGCGACTGTCTTCCAGCGACACCACCTCGATGGCGCCAGAGTCAAATTGGGTAGAGATATGCAGGGCTGTCATGCGGAAAAGAAAACATAGGCGTTGCGACCAGCGGCCTTGACGCGGTACATGGCACGGTCGGCATTGGCCAGCATCTCCACGTCGGTCTGACCGTCCTGCGGGTACTGGCTGATGCCGATGCTGGCGCCGATCTGCAGAGTATGCCCTTGCCACTGCACCGGCAGCTGCAGCACCTGCAGCAGCTTCTGGGCAATTGCCGCGATATGGTCCTTGTCGGCTGGACTGTCCACCAGCACCACGAACTCGTCCCCGCCCATGCGTGCCACCGTATCGGCGGTCCGCGTGCCGGTGCGCAGGCGCTGGGCCAGGGCCACCAGCAAGGCGTCGCCCGCTTCGTGGCCCAGCTGGTCATTGATGTCCTTGAAATGGTCCAGATCAATGAACAGCAAGGCCAGTGTGCGCCCGCCACGCTGCGCCTGCGCGATCGCATGCGACAGGCGCTCCTGCAACACCCGGCGGTTGGGCAAGCCGGTCAGCATGTCGTGCTGCGCCAGGTGCTGCAACTCCTCCTGGTGGTCGCGCAGCTGGCTCATCTGGGCGCCAATCTGCTGGCCCATGGTATGGACTTCGCGCGCCAGCGCACCGATTTCGTCGCTGCGCAGCACCGGCAGATCGCCCATGACCCCGCTGCGGCCAAACACAGTCAGGGCCTGGCCCATCTGCTCCAGCGGCTTCACCAGCACACGGGCCAGCACAAATGCCAGCACGGCACACACGGCAATCACGCCGGCCAGCACCTTCAGGGTGCCGTAGAGCAGGCTGTTGGCTTGGGCCACGACAGGGTCCAGCGGCCGGGTCACGCCGAGGATCAGCTTTTTCTCGGCGCTGTTGCCTTGCACCTTGGCCACGATGAAGGCGGCCAGCACCGGGCGCTGCGCATAGTCATCGCGGTCCAGCGTCGTCAGCAACTGCTGGCTGCGACCATCGACCAGGGCCTGCGCCTGCGGAACGTCCTGCTGCAGCAGCATGCGCCGTCCGCGCTCGAAGCCAAAGGTCTTGTGGGCCTGCGGGTGCACCAGGTAATCCCCGTCGGAATTGGTCAGCAACAAATCAAAACCCGCAGGCAACTCACCGCCCAAGCCGGAAAAGACCGCGTGCAAGTCGACATTGATGACCACCACCCCGACCAGCGTGCCATCGGTGTCATGCACCGGCGTCGACAACACGGCGGTAGGGATGTCCTTGGCCTGGTGGCTTCCATATTCCCGGTTGATGTTCAGGCGCGACAGGTAGGTCTGGCCCGCGGGCAGCTCCAGCGCAGAAAACACGTAGTCGTAATGCCCCTTTTCCTGCAGGTCATCGCCCTGCACCACCTCGGGCTCGGTCAGCCCACGGTCGACACGCACGCGCTCCATGCCATAGCCCGACTGTGAAATCAGGCGCACCTGCAGGTACAAGGGGTTGGCGCGCAGCATGGACACCAGCAGATGCTGCAGATCCACCGCATCGTGCGCCGAAGGCTGGCGCAGCATTTCCACCACCTGGCGGTGCTTGGCCAGGGTCAACAGGTCGCGGCTGACCTCTTCACGCACGACCCCGACACGGCGGGCGGTGCTCTTGGCCAGGCTGAAGATTTCGGCCTGGGTGGAGCGCACCAGCAAATCCTTGCCCAAGTCGTGGGCGTAATAGCCCGTCACCAAGGCCACCACCGCACCCAAGAGCGCCAGTACCAAACCCAGCCGCTGGGCCAAGCCAAAGCCGCGCAGCAGTATCACGGCGCCATGACCTTTTCGGCAC
This sequence comes from Rhodoferax sp., assembly GCA_008015235.1. Classification (GTDB taxonomy): domain Bacteria; phylum Pseudomonadota; class Gammaproteobacteria; order Burkholderiales; family Burkholderiaceae_C; genus Allorhodoferax. The sequence continues at coordinate 133,009 of SSFF01000005.1, forward strand.
TGGCGCCACCCACGATGCGGCTCCACAAGACAGTGCGCCTTTCAGCATCCTCCTGCGGCTGCAGCCAGACCAGGCGCTCGTTCAGGGGACGGTCGGTCAGGGTGGCACTGCTCAGGCCCTGGCGCTGCACCAAGGCCTGCGCGGCCTCCTTCTCCAACATGAAGTTGAGCCATGCGGTCACCATAGGCTTGCCTTGCGCCAGACTGGAAACCGCCCAGCAGTCCAGCCAGGCCAAGGCCCCTTCGCGGGGAATCACATACCCCACCTTGGCTCCCGCCTTTTCCAGCAGGGTGACCTGCTGGGTACCGTAGTTCGCGAACATCAGCGCCGCCTTGTGCTGCAGGAACAGCGCCACGGATTCCTCGGGCTGGGTGTAGTACGCGCGCACATTGCGCCGCAGTCCGATGAGCTCCTGCACCGCGCGCGGCCAGTCGGCTGGGGCGAGCGCGAAGGGCGACTTCAGGCCCATGCGCTGGGCCGCCAGCGAAAAACCGTGCCCACCCGCGTTGTACATCAGCACCTTGCCGCGCACACGCGGATCCCACAGGGCATTCACCGAGTCTGGCGGCGTGGACCACTGCTGAGGGTCATAGATCAGCCCCATCTCGGAATAGGTGTAGGGGATGGCATAGGTCTGCCCTTTGCGCTGCACACCTGCCACAGCGGAAAGCTTGCGAAAACGCGGTTGCAGCAAGCCCAGCTTGCCCAGGGCCTTGGTGTCTATGGGCGCAGCCAAGCGGGCGTCAATGTAGCGCTGCAGCTCGGCCGTGTTGACGGCGAACACGTCGAAATCCTTGCCCCCATGGGCCGACATGCGCTCCCACAGTTGGTCGTCCGACTCGACAAAGCTGACCTCCACCTTGGCGCCCGTGCGCTCTTCGAAAATACGCACGATGTCCGGGTCGGCGTAGCCGGGCCAGGCCAGTACCCGCAGCGTCTGCGCCCAGGCGCCACCGGAGGACAGGCCGCCGAGCAGCACAAGCACATATATCCGCAACAGTTGTGACAAACTTGGCATGGACAGATACAGCGATTACTGCTTCGGTGGTATTTGTCACCATCTTATCCCTCCAGGCCCGGACTGGATAGTCGCACGGGTATTCAGCGGGCCGCAATCACCTTGACCTGCTGGCCCACTGCCGGAGCCCCCGCACCGTAGTAGCCATTGAGCAGCCGCAGCTGCTGCTCGGCGCGCGGCAGCGGCGAATTCTTCGCCAGCTCGGCAAAACCCCCTTTGGGATAGGGCGCTGCAGCCACCACCCACTCGCGGGCGGCCGCCTTGTCCTGCGCCGTCAGGGCACGGAAGCTGGATTCCAGGGCCTGCATGGCCGGGGTCGCACGCTGCAAGGCGGCCGCATCGCGGGCGCTGTACAGCAGCAGATAGGTGCGCTCCGCAGGACCGCTGACCACCGTGGCCTCCAGGCGCTGTGTGCCCTGGGACGTTTGCCGGGCGCCCACGAAGTGGGTGGCGCTCAGGCCGTTGAGCGTGCGTGCTTCGGTACTCCCCTGGGTCGGCTTGAGCACATTGCGCAATATGTCGGCATGGTTGCGCCCGGCCGAAGGCGGCACCAAGCGCAGCACCATGCCCGCATCGCCCCCGGCATTGACCACCGCCAGCTGGGATTCGTCATTCTGGAAACGCCATCCCGACGGGGCCGTCAGGGCAAAACCCAGCGGCGGGTGGTAGAACTCCTGCCCACGCGCCAGGCCCTGTGCCGCGCTGTCGGCGAAGGCCATGCCTGCAATGGCCTTGAAATAGCGCGTACGCCCTTCGTCCTCGTACTTGTCGCTCCGGTACTGCGCAGCCAGCTGGCTGATCTGTTCCAGGCGCTGGTCGTTGGAGGGGTGCGATGCCAGCCAGTCACCCCCTTTGGGCACTGGGCGCCCTTCGGCGCGTGCCACATCCGCAGCGTACTGTTCCTGCGCCTTGAGCACACGGATCACATCGACCATGTTGCGCGGGTCGTAGCGCACCCGGGACAGGTATTCGGCCCCCAGCGAGTCCGCCTGCAGCTCCTGTTCGCGGCCATACGATGCGATATAGCCCGCTGCCACGGTCTGTGACAGATCTCCGGCCAGACGGCCGGCGCCACCGAAGCCCTGGCTTTCCAGCACCGCGCCCAGCACGGACGCTGCCAGCACCCCCAGGCCCGCGTCCTGCTGGCGCGTGGCGCGCTGGGCACCGTGGCGCGCCGTCACATGGCCGATCTCGTGGCCAATGACCCCGGCCAGGTCGGCCTCGCTGTCGAGGTAGGCCATGATGCCGCGCGTGATGTAGACGTAGCCGCCGGGCAGAGCAAAGGCATTGATCTCGGGGCTGTCCAGCACCGTGAAGTGCCACTGCAAATGGCTGCGGTGCGACTGCGCCGCCAGCTTCTGTCCAATGCCGTTGACATAGGCCTGCAGCGCCGGATTGGCCACCACGCCATATTCCTTCAGCACCTCGGCGTGGGCCTTGGCGCCTTCGGCCACCTCGGCGTCTTCGCTCATGACAGAGCGCTCGGTCTCCCCCGTGACCGGGTTGACCATGGCACTGCCACACCCGGCCAATAGGCCGGCACTCAGCAGCCAGACATGCAGACCATAGCGCATCGCAAACTCCTTGTTACTTTCTCGCAAGGAATTGTAAGAAGCGATTGCCCATCTCCATGCAACGGCAAGCTCTCCAGGCAGCGCCACCCCAGTTATCAGGCTGTCGGCAACTGGTAGTTGGCAAACTGCTCGCGCAGCCTGACCTTCATCATCTTGCCGGTGGCCCCCAGTGGAATGGCGTCCACAAACACCACATCGTCCGGTGTCCACCATTTGGCAATGCGGCCCTCGAAGAACCGCAGGATGTCTTCCTTGCTCACCTCCACTCCCGGCTTCTTGACCACCACCAGCAAAGGGCGCTCGTCCCACTTGGGGTGCTTGGCTGCAATGCAGGCTGCCATGGCCACGGCCGGGTGTGCCATGGCAATGTTTTCCAGGTCGATGGAGCCGATCCACTCGCCGCCCGACTTGATGACGTCCTTGCTGCGGTCGGTGATCTGCATGACGCCATCGGCGCTGATCCTGGCCACGTCACCCGTGGGGAACCATCCCTTTCCGGCGTCATCCGTCACCAACGGACTGTCCTTCTCCTGCTTGAAGTAGGTATCGATGATCCAGTGCCCGCGCACCAGCAGGTCGCCGGAGACCGCGCCGTCGCGCGCCAGCTCCTTGCCCTCGGGGTCGACAATCTTCATGTCCACGCCAAAGACCACCCGGCCTTGCTTGGCCTGTACGGCCAGGCGTTCCTCGGTGCCGAGTTGGAGGTGCTCGGGCTTGAAGGCCATGACGGTGCCCAGGGGGCTCATTTCGGTCATGCCCCAGGCATGCAGCACGTGCACGCCATAGGTTTGCTCA
>SSFF01000015.1 GCA_008015235.1 Rhodoferax sp.
CGCTATACCGAGCGTCTCGCCGAGGCCGGAATCGAGCCTTCTGTCGGCAGCAAGGGCGACAGCTACGATAATGCTCTGGCTGAGACCATCAACGGTCTTTACAAGGCGGAATTGATTCACCGCCGGGCGCCCTGGAAAACCGTCGAGGCCGTCGAACTGGCTACGCTCGAATGGGTGACCTGGTTTAATCACCAGCGCCTGCTTGAGCCGATCGGATATATCCCTCCCGCCGAAGCAGAGGAACGGTATTATTCACAACTCGCACCACAGGCCGAATACGCCTGTACTTAAACCACGGAGCCTCTACAAAACCCGGGGCGATTCAGTTGGTTGGAATGTGGGCTAGAGAGAGGTAAAGATCTTTTCACGAAAATAAACACAGATGTAGCAAGTAAAAAGATGCTGGGCCAAGTTTAGTCGCTGTGGCAGCTACAGAGCGATAGGAGAAATTCCGAGGAATTTCAATGGCAACTTATGGCCCCGAGCGGGTATTGGATAGACGTTAGCTACCTGGTGTGCCCGAGCCTTGCACTATCCGGCATACCTTTCCCGCAACACATTCTTCTGCACTTTCCCCATCGCATTGCGCGGCAGCTCGGTCACTATCACACAGCGCTTGGGCAACTTGCATTGGCGAGTTGGGCCTTGAGCTGGGCCAGGATTGCATCGGGGTCTAGTTGGGCCCCTGCACGCGGCACCACCACGGCCATGCCAACTTCGCCAAAGTCGGGGTGCTGGGGGCGCCCACCACGGGGTTTTCCTCGACGTAGGGCACGTTCCTGATGATCCTCAATTGCACGTAGTAATACTGAGGCCCCCGCGTTCACTGCCTGAACGGCTTGGCACATACCATCCGGTAAGGCCAAGCGGGGTTCTTATCAGAAGGGTTGGCAGTGCTTGGTCCCGATTGGGGCCTAGCGCGACTGAATCGGGCGCAATACCGAGTACCAACACTCTGGTTCCTTCCTGCAGTGAAGCGACAACGGGAGCTGAATTGTCAGGTGCTGCCAAAACTTTGATATCACCATACACGTCTGCCTCGGCGTTCAAGTACGTGATCGCTTGATGCGTTTCCACAAGACGCTTGCCGACAAGTACAAACTTTCGCGTGGCAGAGCCAAAACACACTGAAGTAGGAACATGATGCAAATAGACGTTCCCGTGCCCAGAGAACAGAAGCTCTGCGGGCCCTGCACCTAAGCCAAGATCAAATCTCCCCAGCAGAGTGCCAGCTTTCAAATCCGTAACTTCCAAAAAACTGGGCCCATGAACTGTGTTGTCGATTCGATCCACGTACGCGCTGATCTTCGGGGCCACCGCCACGATGCCGAGGCGGCGTCTCTCTTCAAATTCCTGAACTTTTAGACGGGAAACGGATGGTCCTTTGTATTGAGTGAAGAGTTCACGCTCATACGCAAATACTTCAGGTGCAACCAGTGGGTACTCGGAAAAAGGGGAGCGATTTTTATCGGCGCCGCTCTGTGCGAGTGACGTTGCAGACCCCATAAGGGCAAATGCAGCTAAGCAGGCTAGAAGTATCGATTTCATGTTGACAACAAGAGGATCTGCGACGCTCAACTGTAATTTCATTAGTTCAACTGACGGCAGTTTTGTAGAAGGCCTATATCCGCCTTTGTTGGACAGAGCAGGGCGATGGAATTTAGGATCGTCTTGGGTGCAGAGTCGCTAAGGGTTAGGTGCCGACACTTTGAAAACTCAGGTTCACGCAGGCAGATCCCGTTGCAGCTCCCCAGGTCAAAAGCGTAATCACCTCACGCATACCTCTCCCGCAACACATTCTTCTGCACCTTCCCCATCGCATTGCGCGGCAGCTCGGTCACCACCACGCAGCGCTTGGGCACCTTGAAGTGGGCCAACTGGGCCTTAAGCTGGGTCAGGATGGAATCGGGGTCTAGCTTCGCCCCCGCACGCGGCACCACCACGGCCACGCCCACTTCGCCAAAGTCCGGGTGCGGGGCGCCCACCACGGCGCTTTCTTCCACACCGGGCAGGTTGTTGATGTAGCCCTCCACCTCGGCCGGGTAGACGTTGTAGCCGCCGCTGATGATGAGGTCCTTGCTGCGGCCGACGATGGTCACATAGCCATCCGGGTCACGCTTTCCCACGTCGCCGGTCTTGAAGAAGCCGTCCGCCGTGAACTCTTCGGCGGTCTTTTCCGGCATCTGCCAGTAGCCCTGGAACACGTTGGGGCCCTTCACCTGGATGCCGCCGATCTCGCCATCGGCCACCGGCTGGCCCGCGTCGTCCACGATGCGCAGTTGCACACCCGGCAGGGCCGGGCCCACGGTGCCGATGCGGCGCGTGCCGTCGCGCGGCTTGCAGGGGTTGGAGGTGAGCATGGCGGTTTCGCTCATGCCGTAGCGCTCCAATATGGTGTGGCCGGTGCGTGCGCGCCACTGTTCGTGCGTTTCCACCAGCATGGGGGCCGATCCGGAGATGAACAGGCGCATGCCCCGGGTGGCTTGCGGCGTGAGGGTGGATTCGGCCAGCATGCGCACGTAGAGCGTGGGCACACCCATCATCACCGTGGCCTGTGCATAGTAGGCGATGGTCTTGCGCGGGTCGAACTTGGCGCACCAGATCATCTTGCTGCCGTTGAGCAGCGCGCCGTGGATTGCCACGAACAGGCCGTGCACGTGGAAGATGGGCAGGGCGTGGATGAGCACGTCGCCGCCCTGGGCCTTGGTTTTTCCGGGCTTTTTCCAGTCCCAGTAGCGCTGCAGCACCTCGGCGTTGGAGCGCAGGTTGGCGTGGCTGAGCATGGCGCCCTTGCTGCGCCCGGTGGTGCCGCTGGTGTAGATGATGGCTGCCAGGGCCTGCGGCTGCACCTTGGCCACGGTGTGCGTGCGGCGCTGGCGCGCCGCGGCTTCCAGCAGGGTGCCGGTGCGGTTGTCGTTCAGTGTGAATACGTGCCGTGTGCCCGCCGCGTCGGCCAGGGGCTGCAGCCAGGGCAGGTTGGCGCTGCTGCACACCAGCACCGCGGCCTGTGCGTCCTGCAGAAAGTAGGCCATCTCGCCGCTCTGGTAGGCGGTGTTCAGCGGCACGAAGATGTGCCCGGCGCGCAGCGTGGCCAGGTAGAGCATGAGCGCCTCTACCGACTTGTCCACCTGCACCGCAATGCGCGAGGCAGCGGGCAGCTTGAGGGAACCGAGCAGGTTGGCCAGCATGGCGCTGGCGTCCAGCAGGTCTTGCCAGCTGTAGTGCAGGCCGGTGTCGGTCTCCACAGCGCAGGCGCTGCGGCGGGTGGGGAAGGCGGCGGTGAGGGCCGAGAACAGGTTGGCGTTGGTGCGGGTCATGGCTGGGCAGTTGGGCGATGAACAGAACTGCTGGCCATTATGCGTTGCTTAAGGGGTTTCTGGTCGCTATGAAATCAGTAGCTGATTGCGCAATGTTTATGCGGGCCAGGTGCCAATTTGGCCTTGAAAGTGGTGGACTTACGGGTCGAGTGCACTTTCCAGGGCTTACCATCGGAGCCCATGTGCAGCCACTACAAAAACACCAAGGAAGTCGCGCGGCTGAAGACGCATTTCGGCGTTGCACCACCGGCCGATGCGGTGGTGGACGATGTCTGGCCCGGTTACAGCGCCAGCTTCATCCGTGCGGGGGAGGGCGGTGCGCGCACCTGCCACGCCGGGCGCTTCGGCTTGGTGCCGCACTGGGCACAGGACGCCACCATGGGCCGCAAGACTTACAACGCACGCAGCGAAACGGTGGCCGAAAAGCCCGCCTTTCGGGATGCCTGGGCGCGGGCGCAGCACTGCATCATCCCGGCCGAGTGCATTTTCGAGCCCGACTGGCGCAGCGGCCGCGCGCTGCCTGCGGCCATTTGCCTGGCCAATGGTGCTCCCATGGGCATTGCCGGGCTGTGGGCCCAGTGGCGCGACCCGCAAGGCGTGCTGGTGCAGAGCTTTACCATGCTCACCATCAATGCGGACGACCACGCCTTCATGCGCCAGTTCCACCGCCCCGAAGACGAAAAACGCAGTGTGGTGATACTTCCGCCAGACCGTTGGGACGACTGGCTGGCGGCCGACGCGGCCAACAGTGCACCCTTCCTTGTTCCTTTTCCCGCGCAGGAGCTGGTGGCCCAGGTGGAAGACCCCACACCAACACCGCGCACGCTTTCCCTTTTTTGACGGACCATGGACGACAGCAGCCAGATCATCATTCCGCCCAGCTTCACGGCCCTGTACCTGCCGCCGGGCAAGACCCGCCCCACGGAAACCCAGGCCCACATTGCGCAGCGCTACGAGCTGTGCGAAGACATGGCCACCATGCTGAGCGGGACGGCCGCCGAGCAGCAGTTCAAGACTGGGTGCGATACCACCGAGCTGCTGCAGTCCATGGCCTCCACCCTGTCGGCCCCCGGCGGCCTGCTCCTGCCCAATGAAGCGCACTGGGTTGCCTGCCGCCTGGCCGAACTGCTGCACTGGGACATGCCACCAGCCGATCCCCCCGTTTGAGGATCAGCTCTCGTCCCAGTCCTTCCAGTCCACCTTGAAGGTCTGGCGGTACTGGTTCACGGCGTACCCTGCGGTGGCACTGAAGATGTCGTGCCCAATGGTGTCCAGGGTTCCGTAATGCCGTAGCCGGTCTTTCACCGGCCCCTTCATGCCGGCAAAACGGAGCTCGACACCAAGTTTCTGCAATTCGTTGTGCAGGTTGACGATGGCGTCGGCCGCCGTGACGTCCACGTCGGTGATGGCGTCTGACACCACGGTGAGGCGCCGCACCGGCGGCGGTGCGTGCAGCACGGCCTGCACCGCCTGCTCACGGAACACCTCCGCGTTGGCGAAGAACAGTTGTTCGTCCCAGCGGAACAGTACCAGGCCTGGAATCTGGCGTCCTTCCGGGTGGCGCTTGACGTCGTGGTAGCCCTTGGCCCCGTCCACCCGCACCAGGGTGGTGTAGTGCGGGTGCCAGGCGTTCCACACCAGCACCAGCAACGCCAGCGCGATGCTGATGACGATGCCCTGGATGACACCGACAAAGGCCACGCCCAGAAAGCTCACGGCCGAAAGGGCGAACTCGACCTTGCGCAGGCGGTAGAGCTGCAGCATGGCGGGAAAGTCGGCAAAGGACAGGCAGGCCGCTATGACCACGGCGCCCAGCACGGCGCTGGGCAGCTCCGACAGCAGGTCAGGCGCCCAGACCAGCAGTGCGGCAATGGCCAGGGCCCCCACGATGCCGGTGAGCTGCGTCTTGGCGCCGGCCGCTTCGGCCACGGGTGTGCGTGAGGAGCTGGCACTGACGGGAAAGCCCTGGAACACACCCGCTCCCAGATTGGCCAGGCCCAAGGCCATCATTTCCTGGTTGGCGTTGATCTGGTAGCCGCCGCGCAAGGCCAGTGAACGTGACAGCACGCTGGTGTCGGTGAATACCAGCAGTGCCACCATGAGTGCAGCCGGCAGCAGCGCAATGGCGTCCTGGAGGTTCACGCCTTGCAGGTCGGCACGGGGCAGTCCTTGTGGCAGAGAGCCCAGCACCCGCAGTCCCGCTGTGTGTTCCAGGTCCAGGCCCCAGGAAATGAGCGTGGACAGCACCACCACGGCCAGCAGGGCCGGCCACTTGGGGCGCAGCTTCTTGAACACCAGAATGCAGACCAGCCCCGAACCACCCAGTGCCAGCGCCACAGCATTGACCTGGCCCGCCAACAGGCTGCTGACGATGCCGATGACTTTCTGGGGCAAGTCATCGGCAGAAACACTGATGCCCAGCACCTTGGGCGTCTGCCCCACCAGTACGGTGAGTGCGACGGCATTGAGGAAGCCAATGCGGATGGGTTTGGACAGCAAGTCGGCCAGCATGCCCAGCCGCGCCAGGCCGATCAGCAGGGAAAAGGCACCTGCCAGCAGGGCCAGCAAGGCCGCGAGCTGGGCGGCGCGTTCGGGGCTGCCAGCCGCCATAGGCAGCACCACGGCGGCAATGACGGCTGCGAGGGTCGAGTCCGGCCCCAGCACCAGGATGCGGCTGGGTCCAAAAAGGGCGTAGACCAGCAAAGGCACGATGGTGGCATACAGCCCGTAAATGGCGTCTACCCCCGAGGCCTGGGCATAGCCCATGCCCACGGGCACCAGGATGGCACTGAGCGCCAGCCCCGCGACCACGTCATGCAGCAGCCACTCCCTGCGGTAGTGCAGGAGGGTTTGCAGTCCGGGCAGCCAGGACAAAGACCGAAGAACCATGTTCAGAGTTCCAGTGCGGGGCGTACGTGCCCCGATTGTTTGATATAGCGCCACTGCCCCAGGAAACTGCCCAGCAACCAGGTGGCCAGGCAGACCACGGCCAGTTGGGCCAGGGGCTGCTGCCAGGCCCCGGCGTAGGCGCCGAACATGGTGGCCTTGAGGGCCTGGACCACCCAGGTCAGCGGCAGCCAGGGGCTGATCTGCATGAACCAGCCACCGCTGAGCTCCACCGGCACGACGCCGCCACTGCTGGAGAGCTGTACCGCCAGCAAGATCATGGCAAATCCCTTGCCCGCATCACCGAACATGAGGGTCAGGGCCATGATCATCAGCAGGAAAGTCACGGCGGTCAGGCCCAGCACCAAGGCGAACGGCGCGGCGTGCACCACATGCACGGACAGCAGGTAGGTCAGCACCAGCCATAGCGCCACGGTTTGTGCCAGCACCAGCAGCAGGGGTAGCACAGCCTTGCCGGCAAAGCGCACCGGTGCGGCAAACAGCCGCGCATGCCGCGGTACCACCCGCATGTGGATCAGGAAAGCGGCCACACCGGCGCCCAGCCACAGGGCTGCGGGAATGACGTTGGCGGCAAAACTCTCGCCGCTGTTGCGCACCGGGGCCAGGATTTCCATCACCGGCTCCACCGATTGGGCCAACCCGCCGGCACTGCCCTCCGGTGCCCGCATGCCGGCCGGAAGGGACGATTGCAGCAAGGCCACACCGCCTTCGAGGCGCTGTACGCCGGTGTCGAACTTGCGCAGGCCGTCGGACAGGCTTTGGGCGCTGCTGGCCAGCTGCTGGCTACCATCGGCCAGCTTGTCCAGCTGGTTGTCTTCAGGCAGTTTTTCCACCATGGCGCGCACGCCGAGGTTCATGCTGCGCATGCCCTGGGTCAGTGCTGCTACGCCAGTACTGAGTTTTTTGGCCCCGTCGTGCAGCTGGGCTTCACCGGCCTGGGCCGCGACCACACCGCTGTCCAGCCGCGTCAGACCTTCGTGCAGGCTGTCCAGCCCCAGGGTCACACTGTCTGGCACGAAAAAACTGGCCTGGGTCTGGCTGCGGTAGCTGGCCACACCACTGTGCAATTCCCGGGTACCGGCATGCAGCTGGGCCAGGCCCTGCTCCAGCTCGGCGTGCCCAGTGACCAGGGCTTCGGCACCGTTGCGCAGGGCCGTGAGTTCACTGAGGTGGGGGCGCTTGGCATCCATGGTGCGCAACCCGGTGCCGACTTGCTTGACACCATCCGTCAGCTGTCCCACGCCGTTGTCCAGGCTGTTGGCGCCAGTGGCCAAGGCCCGTGATCCATTGACGAGTTGGGCGCTTGCACTGCGCAGCTCCAGGGCGCCACCGTGCAGCGCCGTCACGGCATCGCGCAGGCGTTCGACACCGGTTTGTGAACCGGCGGCGTCCCGCAGCACCAGCGCCCAGCGGCGCTCGTTCAGGCTTTGGTTGAGTTCCTTGCCTATGGTTTCTGCGAAATGGCGGGCGATGGTCGCACCCTGGTAGTTGTTGCCTTGCGAGGCCACGATGACCAGCTTGCCATTGCCCGGTGCTGCGCCGGGTATGGCCTGCGCACTGAATCCGGCAGGCACCAGCAAGGCAAAGGCCAGCTGCCCGCGGCGCACTGCATCGCGGGCGCTTTCCTCGTCGGCGCTTTTGCGGAAGCCGAACTGCTGCGAGGCCAGCAGCCGCGCTTCCAGTTCCTGGCCGATGTTGAAGCTGTGTTCTCGGTATTGCACGCCTTCGTCGCGGTTCACGATGCCCACGGCCAGGGCCTGGGTGTGGCTTTCGGGATTCCAGACTGCCGAGAGGTAGATCAGGGCATACAGGGATGGCACCAGCACGATGACGACGGCAGCCAGCAGGAGCCGCGTGTGCTGAACAAAATAGCGCGCCTCCATGCGCACCAGAAAAGCTATCTGATGAAGCAGCTTCATGGCTTTTGCCGTCTCCACGGGGGTACGGCGTTTGGTTTTGGGATACTTGCGGCATTGTGACTGATTTGCGTAAACCCATGTCTCACCCTACCGAGCCCCGTTTGACCAGCTTGTCCCATGGAGGTGGCTGCGGCTGCAAGATCGCTCCAGGGGTGCTTTCCGACATCTTGAAGACCACCACGGGCATGCCACTGCCGCCCGAATTGCTGGTCGGCATCGAAACTTCGGACGACGCCGCGGTGTACCGGCTCAACGACGAACAGGCCCTGATTGCGACCACCGATTTCTTCATGCCCATCGTCGACGACGCATTCGACTTTGGCCGCATTGCCGCCACCAACGCCATCTCCGATGTCTATGCCATGGGCGGCACGCCCATCATGGCGCTGGCTTTGGTGGGCATGCCGATCAATGTGCTGTCGACTGACACCATCGGCCAGATCCTGGCCGGCGGAGCCTCGGTGTGCAAGGCGGCCGGCATACCGATTGCGGGCGGCCACACCATCGACTCGGTCGAGCCGATCTACGGCCTGGTGGCACTGGGCCTGGTGCACCCCAAGCGTGTGAAGCGCAACGCCGACGCCCGTGCGGGCGACGTGCTGGTGCTGGGCAAGCCGCTGGGCGTGGGCATCCTGTCGGCCGCGCTCAAGAAGGAAAAGCTCGACGCTGCGGGCTACCAGCGCATGATTGCCACCACCACCCAACTCAATACCCCCGGCCCCTTGCTGGCCGCAATCGACGGTGTGCACGCCATTACCGACGTCACCGGCTTTGGTCTGGCAGGGCACGCCCTGGAAGTGGCGCGCGGGTCCGGTACCGTGGTCGAGATCGACTGGCACCGTGTGCCCTTGATCGAAGGGGTCGAAGACCTGGCTGCTGCGGGCATGGTGACCGGAGCTTCCGGCCGCAACTGGGCGGGGTACGGGAGTCAAGTGCAGTTGCCGGCGGACTTCGGTTCCGTGCGCCAGGCCCTGCTCAGCGACCCGCAAACCAGCGGTGGCCTGTTGGTGAGTTGCGCGCCCGAAGCGGTGGAGGCCGTGCTGGCCACTTTTACCGCCCAGGGCTTTGCCCAGGCCGCCGTCATTGGCCGCGTGCTGGAAGCCGACGCCGCCAGCCCAGCACGCTTGCGTGTTGCCTGACCCCATGGTTTCCCGACGACAGTGGCTCCAGGCGCTTGCATCGCTGGCCGCCGGGTCGGCGTGGACCCAGGCCTGGGCCCAGGCCAAGCAGGGGGCCCGCAAGACCGGCCACCTGGTCATCGTGGGTGGCGCCGAAGACCGTGTGCATGACCGGCTGGTGTTGCGCCGGTTCCTGGAGCTGAGTGGTGGGCCACTGGCCCGAATCCTGGTCTGTACGGCCGCCAGCGGCGACCCCGAGGGTTCCTGGAAGGGCTATGCCCCGGTCTTTGCCGACATGGGCGCCCAGAACGTGCAGCATCTGTCGATTCTTTCGTCCAGCGACGCCAACCAGCCGGCAGTGGCCGAACAGATACTGGCGGCGGACGGCATTTTCCTGACGGGCGGTGACCAGCGGCGGCTGATGGAGCGGCTTTGGGAGACACAGGCGGCACGCGCCATCCACCTGGCCTTCCATGTCCAGGGGTGTACCTTGGGCGGTACCAGTGCCGGCGCGGCCGTCATGTCACGCGCCATGCTGGCCATCGGCGAGGCCACCCGTCGACCGCAGATGGACACGATCACGCTGGACATTGGCCTGGGGCTGTTGTCCAACGCCATCGTGGACCAGCATTTCAATGAACGCTACCGCCTCGGCCGGCTGCTGTCGGCGCTGGCCCTCAGGAAGGACCTGCTGGGTGTCGGCATTGACGAGGACACTGCCCTGGTGGTCGAACGCAACAAGGCCATTGAAGTTGTCGGCTCCGGCAATGTCACCATCGTCGATGGTCGCAGGATGCGCACCAACAGCCAGGAACTCCAGGCGCATGACCGCTTGGAGATGATGGATGTCCGCCTGCATGTGCTCCCAGCTGGCAATCGCTATTCGGTGGCCCCCGCAGCCGCACAGGACGGTGCGAGCCCGCAGAGAACACCGTCCGCGTTCCTCGAAACGCTGAAACTGCTGGTGGAGCCGGGCCCGATTCGGGGCTGAGCGCCAGGGATGGCGGCGGCGGGCCCTGTGCCCGATGCTGCTTTGCCCCCGGCCCCGTTCCCTATGGGGTAAAACGCGCCATTTCGAAAACATTCCCCACAGCCTGGTGCACCAAATTGGGCCAAGTGTCAATCCGCGGAACCGATAGGTAGACTGGTTTGGTCCTAGGAAAACCCGTTTTCCATAGGGAAATTTGACACTTGCTCTGAAAAAGCACGGGTCGTGTCTCACGGTCGATGTGTCACAAATGCGACGATTCGTTTTTGATTGTTGCTGTTTTCGTTTTGGTGCGTACCATCCCGTCCCGTAGCCGTCCAGGGTGTGGGCTGCTGCACACCGCAAACCAAAAAACACGCCGGCCACACGCGGGCATGCCCCCGCAGGGCGGCGCTGAACAAATGACGGAGACGTATGAAAGCACTGATTCTGAAACTTTGCCTTGTGGCCGGTGCCTTGTTGGCCAGCACGGCCAGCATGGCAGCCACGCAGTCCGAAATGTTCGCCCGCCCAGGGGTCATCGGCGACTCCCTGTCGCAGGGCTTTTACGGTGCGACGGTGGAGAAGAAGACCCAGGACTGGGCCTATCCGGTGCTGGTGACCAAGCAGGCAGGCTCCTCCTTGTCCTACAACGTGCTGGAAGGTCCCTACCTCAACTTCGAGGACGTGCTCAAACTCAACTGTGGTCCCATCTGCATCGTCAGCTCCATCCTCGGGGGCAATGCCAGCACGGTGACCCTGCCCAGCCACGCGGGGATTACCGGTGCCGAGTATTCGACGGTGCTGCGCACCAGCGGAAAGTGTGAAGACATCACCGCGCGCAAGTGGGAGCGCCAGTGGTACTGGGCCACCTGGTACTGGTACACCTACCGCTGGGTCGAAGTGGCCGACTGCCAGACCCCCGACAAATTCCACCAGTACGGCCTGCGCGATGCCGGGACCCAGATGCAGGTCATGGAAAAGGTGAAGCCCAGCTTCCTGTTCGGCAGCGTCGGGGCCAACCATGTGCTGTGCACGGCCCTGCACACCAGCCTGGACTGTCTGGATGCAGGCCGCTTCTCGCGGGACTTCTCGGAAACCATGCGCCGGCTGTCGGCCATCGGTTCGATCAAGGGCGGGGTCATCTTCACGGTGCCCAACGTCACTTCCATCGCCTACCTCGAAAAGTACGCAGACCCGCAAGGCCGCCCTGAATACAGCGGGCTGAAGCCGTTCTACCGTAGCGCGGTGTCCAGCCCCGACCAGGTGCTCGATGCCAACGAGGTGGCCACCATCACCAGCTTCCTGGGCACCATGAACAACGACATCAAGGCCCAGGGCGCCGCCATGGGCCTGGCCGTGGCCGACCTGAAGGTGGTGTTCGACGACATCCGTGAAAACGGTCGCCCCATCACGGGCCCCAACGGCACAGCCCCTGGTCTGGCACGCGCCAACTGGCCGCTGCCCAACCAGCCCGGTCTGTTTGGTCTGGATGGCGTGCACCCCAACATGCTGGGCCATGCGGTTTTTTCCAACGAGTTGATCAAGTCCATCAACGCCAAGTACGGCTACCAGATTCCCAAGGTCTCCGAGTACAGCGCCTGGTACTACGACAGTCTCAACCGCGATCCGGTGGACCTGAAGAACTTCCTGGACAACAACCTGTTCGGTCAGTTCATTTCCTGGGTGATCGGCGTTTTCGCCTGAACATCCGCATAGCGTATTGCCATGAATCCACGCAAGCGTTGGTGGGTGCTGGCCGGCGTCGGCGCAGCGGCGGTGGTTCTGGTGGCTGTGCTGGCCACCAGCGAGGAATCAGCGTCCACCGTGGGCGACGCACCGGCAGCGCCGCTGCAGGTGGGTCAAGCCGGGACCTTTTTCGGCCCGCTGCCAGCGCAGCCCCAAGGCCAGCCCGCGGCAGCACCATTGCCGCCGCCGACCGAGGCCCAGTCGGAAGTGGACAGGCTCTGGCCCCATGTCCGGCTGGGGCCGCCGAGTGCGCAGGAGCGCAGCCGCATCCGTGCCCAGTGGGTGCGGTTTGCGACCAGCTACCCGGACAACCTGTATGTCCCCTCGGAGTTCCGACCGGCGCTGAACGAGGAACAGCGCCAGGCTGCGCGCCAGCAACTCGACGACACCACGGCCATGGCCGCACGCATGGCCGCACAGAAGCATGCCGACCGCTATGCCCAGCCCCCGTCGGTGGCGGACCTGGCGCAGCGCCAGACTGGTGCGGCGCCCAGTGAGCAGCAGGCGCGCGCGTCCGGGGTGACTCCGGCGCAGCAACGCAATTTCTTCAGCTACCGCATCCGCGAGCTGGAGTCCCGCATCCAGCTGGTGGAGTTCTACCTCGCCAGCGACGATTTGGCGGCCACCAAGAAAGCCGCCGCCACGAAAGAAGTAACGGTATGGAAAAAGGAACTGGAAGAACTGACCCGCCTGCGCGCCCAAATTCCAGAGTCCTGAAGGCGACGGTTGTCGTGGCGGTGCTGGCCGGTCTGGCTTGGGCGGTGCAGGCAGCCCGCTCGGTCCCGCTGTCGGCTCCGCCCGAGCCTGCGGTCAGAACCTTGGTGGAACTGCAGCAGGATCTGCAATCGCCCCAGGCACCGGTGCGTGCCCAGGCGGTACTGGCACTGACGCAGCAGCAGGATGCTGCTGCGCTGCCGACACTGCGCAGCCTGCTGCAGCGCGACCCCAGTGCCGCAGTGCGCGGTGTCGCCGCCATCGGCTTGGGCGCCTTGCAGGACCGGGAATCGACGTCCGCCATTGCCCAGCTGCTGGTGCATGACCGCGAGATTGCCGCGGACGTGCTGGTCGATGCCCTGGCGCGCATGGCCGATCCCGCCGGGGCGGCGGCGGTACTGCCATTGCTGGACAGCGACAACGATGTGCTGCGTCTGCAGGCGGTGGAAGCGCTGGTGGCGATGCAGGCGCAGGACCATGGCACCGCCATCCTGCGCATGGCACGGGCCAATCGGGATGTGGAAAAGGCCAAGACCTTCGCCATGGTGCTGGGTAAGCTGCGCGTGACACAGGCGCAGGACTACCTGCTGCAGCTGGCTCGCGACACGGAGCCGTCGCCCACCCTTGCGGCCAGCTACCTGGCTCTGGGGCGCATCGGCAGCGTGCGCGCCGTCCCGATGCTGGCGCAGGCCATGGGACAGGATTTCGAGAAGGGACGGGAAAACGCCCGAGAGGCGCTGATAGCCTTGCGGAGCCCGCAGGCCCTGCCGGCCATGCTGGCCTACCTTGGTCACGGCAACCGCGAGATCCGCTTTTCGGCCGCGCAGGTCATGGCGCACATACCGGACGCGGCGTCCGAAGCGCGCCTGCTCCAGATTCTGCGCACGCCGGGTTCGGTGGGCGCAGGCCCGGCAGCCTATGCACTGGGACGACTCAAGGTCCAGGCGGCTGTGACCCCTGTGGCTGAGCTTCTGGCCGACAAGGCCAGTCCAGAACGTGAGGTCCTGGCCCAGACGCTGGGTTGGCTCGGGGCCCGGGAGCACATTGCGCTGCTGATGCGCGTTCTGGCCGAGGACGAAGGTGATGCACGTTATGGTGCGGCCTGGTCGCTGGGGGTATTGCAGGCCGAGGAGGCGCTCGATGCGCTGCAACGTGCGGCCAGCGGCAACAATCTCAAGCTGGCCAACTACGCGATCGAGGCCTTGGGAATGATCCGTTCCGAGGCGTCCCTGGGCTTTCTGGTTCGCAAGGCCAAGGATGCTCCGGAGTTGGCCAATGGCGTCATGGCCTCGATAGCCAATATTGCCGGGCGCCCGGCAGCCCAGGCCCTGGAAAAATTCGCGGCCCACGAGGACTTGCGCATCAGCCGCCCGGCGCTGCAGGCACTGGCACAGCGCAAGGATGCCAGCACCGTGGCGGCGCTGATGGAGCTGATGGACAGTGTGGAGCCCGACAACCGCAAACAGGTCTATCTGGCCTTGAGTGCGGTCACCGGCCAGAAGCTGTCCAGTGCCCAGGCCTGGCACCACTGGTACGCCCAGCGCGAAACTCAGGGCGTCAAGCGGTAGCGTGCCAGGAAGCGCCGGTCGATGCGGTCTTTCCACCACCAGACCCAGCGCCCCTGCATGGTCCACTGGCCCCAGCTGGCAATGGCGGTCTTGTCACCGCAGGACAGCAGGTTCAGTGTGCGCTGGGGTGGCTGGTGCGCCACCAGGGCCTGGCCGCGCACCGCAGCGGCCAGGTTGCGCATGAGCGCCGGGCCACTGCGCACGGCGTAGACACCGCTGCGCGCCAGGTTGCGGTCGGTGCGCGTACTGACATCGCCCACGGCAAAGACATGGGGCTGGTTGGTGGACTGCTGGAATGCGTTGACTTGCACAAAGCCCTGGGCGTCGAGTGCCAGTGCGCTGTCGCGCAGCCATGTGGGGGCATGGGCTCCCACGGCAATGATCGGCACATCGCAGGCCAGGCGGGCGCCGCAACCCAGCAGCACTTCGCCGTCGTGAAAACCGGTCGCGTTCTCCTGCAGGATGGTGATGTGGCGCTTCTTGAGTGCGCGGGCAATGCGGGTCTGCACGGCAAGGCTGTACTCCACACCCGGGGCATGGTCGCCGCATACCAGGGTAATGGCACAGTGGGGTAGCCGCTGGCGCAAGGCCATGGCCATTTCCACGCCGCCGCCTCCGCCGCCGATGACGGCGATGCGCAGTGCACGCTCGTCGCCCAAGGTGGCCAGGCGCGGCCACAGCGCGGCAAAGCCTTCAATGGGACGCATGAATAGTGCGTGGGTGCGGGCACCGGGCATGGCGGCCTCGATGGTTTCGCGGTCCTGCACCGGCCCGGTGTTGATGCTGGCCCAGTCAAACGGAAGTTCCATGCCGTTGTCCAGGCGCACCATGCGCGCATCGGCATTGAATTCGGTCACGCTGGCCTGTAGCCAACGCACGCCAGCGCGCTTGACCAACTCGGGCAGGGGCACCACACACTCATCGACCTCATAGTGTCCGGCCACCATGCCCGGGATCATGCCCGAGTACATCTGGCGCGGGTACGGAGCCACCAGCACCACCTGCACGCCTACCAGAGGTTCCTTGGCCAGTTGCGACAGCACATGCACGTGGGCATGGCCAGCACCCAGCAGCACCAGGATGTGGGGCTGGAAGCCGGGGCCGGTTTGGGGCCCTTGCGTATCGATGGCGTGCTGGAGGTTTTTGACTTGCATGGTGTGGAGAACTGCCCCGGATTGTCACCGAAGTGCGCGCGGGGGCGTGCACAGGCTTCAGAGCCGCCAGCGGTGCCATCTGGCGGCCAGTCGCAGCAATCCTTCGGGCGTATGGGCGCGCCGCCAGGCACCTGCCGCGTATTTGGCCGATTCGCTCCACGTGGGGTAGGGGTGCACCGTGCCCAGAATCTTGTTCAGACCCAATCCGTGCGTCATGGCCAGCGTGAACTCGGCCAGCAGCTCACCGGCGTGCCGACCGACGATGGTGGCACCCAGGATGCGGTCCTTGCCCGGTATCGTGAGCACCTGCACCCAGCCGTGTGCTTCACCGTCGCACAGGGCACGGTCCAGATCGTCCAGGCCGTAGCGCGTGACTTCGAAGGCGATGCCCTGGGCCTGGGCCTCCTGCACGTTCAGTCCCACACGGGCCACTTCCGGGTCGACAAAAGTGACGGAAGGTATGGATCGATAGTCGGCCTTGAAGCGGTGAAGGCCGCCGAGTAGCGCATTGACACTGGCGTACCAGGCCTGGTGCGCGGCGGTGTGCGTGAGCTGGTAGGGCCCGGCCACGTCGCCCGCTGCGTAGATGTGTGGAAAACGGGTTTGCAGGTAGGCGTTGGTGGGTGCCGTGGCTGCGGCGGGAATGCCCAGGGCTTCGAGCCCGAAGCCCGTGAGCCGGGGTTTGCGGCCCACGGCGCACAGCAAGTCGTCAAAGGCGACGGCCTCTTCAGCGCCGTCGCGTGCCAGGACCAACAGCTTTTCTCCAGCGCGGTGTTCGCAGCGCAGGGCCAGGGTGGCGGTGCGTACCTCGACGCCATCGGCGACCAGGGCCGCCTCCACTGCAGTACTGACCTCGGGGTCTTCACGCAGCAGCAGGCGTGCTGTAGCTTCGACCAGCACCACCTGGCTGCCGAGCCGTGCCAGGGCCTGGGCCAGTTCACAGCCGATCGGTCCGCCGCCCAGCACCACCAGGCGTGCTGGTGGGGATTCTCGGTGGCGCAGCGCATCCCACAAGGTTTCGCTGGTCAGGTAGCCCACGTCGGCCAGTCCGGGCAAGGGGGGGACGACCGGGCTGGCCCCGGTGGCCAGGACGATGCTGCGCGCGCTGAGCGTGCGCACCGTGCCGTCGGGCAGGGCGATGTCCACGTGCCATGGCGTGCGCAGCGTGGCGTAGCCTTGCAGCACCTCGACCCCCAGTGCGGTATAGCGCTGTGCGCTGTCGTGCGGGGCGATGGACGCGATGGCGGCATCGACGTGTTGCATCACTTTTTTGAAAGAAATCGGGCTGTAGCCCGCATGTTCAATGTGCAGTCCACTATCAATACCATAGCGTTCTGCGTGCCGGAGCTGGTGTGCCAGGTGGGCGCTTCGAATCAGGGCCTTGCTGGGCACGCAGCCGGTGTTCAGGCAGTCGCCTCCCAGGGCCTTTGCTTCCACCAGGGTGACCTTGGCTTTCAGTGCCGAGCCGATGTAGGCCGATACCAGCCCGGCCGCACCGCCGCCAATGACGATGAGGTTGCGGTCGAACCGGCGTGGACGTTGCGCGGCCCAGGGGGTCAGCACCTGGCGGCGCGCATGCCACGCCAGGCCGGAGCGGGCCAGCAGCGGAAACAGGCCCAGCAGCACGAAGGCACCGAGCAGCCCTGGACTGGCCACATCGGCGAGGCTGTGCAGCTGGCCCAGCTGTGTGCCGGCGTTCACGTACACCGCGGTACCTGGCAGCATGCCCAGTTGGCTGACCCAGAAGAAGGTCCCGCTGCGCATGGTGGTCAGTCCCATGGCAAGGTTGATGGCAAAGAACGGCACCACCGGAATCAGGCGCAGGCTCAGCAGGTACCAGACCCCGTCGCGTGCGAGGCCGGCGTTGATCTCCGCCATGCGGGTGTGCAGGCGTTTCTGCACCGTGTCGCGCAGCAGCGTGCGGGCACTCCAGAACGCCAGCGTGGCACCCAGGGTGGAGGCAAACGACACCAGCAGCAGCCCCCACCCCAGCCCCATTACGGCGCCACCGACCAAGGTCAGTGCCACCGCACCGGGAAAGGACACGGCGGTGAGCAGCACATAGAGCACGAAGAATCCCGCGCGCATGCTCCAGGGGTTCTCGGCATACCAGCCTTCCAGGCCCTGGCGTTGCGCCTGCAGGGCTTCCAGCGTGAGGTAGCGTTGTATGTCCAGGGCCCACATGGTGGCGCTCAGCAACACCAGTGCGGCCAGGACGACGGCTTTGCGGGTGTTCATTGGAAACTGCGCCAACCCCACCAGATGCGGGTCAGGGTCGTGATGCCGCACAAGGCAGCAAAGCCAAAGGCCAGGGTGGCGAAGTGCTGCGGCCACAGGCACATGGCGACGAAGCAGGCCAGGGTCTCCGCCCCCTCGGTCAGTCCGCCCAGAAAGTAGAAGGACTTGTCGGGGTAGGCGGTGCTGGCCATGCCGCGCTTGCCCGCCAGGACGGCAAAGGCCAGAAAGCTGGCGCCGGTGCCGATGAACGCCGCCAGCAGCACGGCTGCGGCCAGGGCATTGGCAGACGGGTCGGCCACGGCAAAGGCCAGCGGAATGCTGGCATAGAACAGGAAGTCGAGCACGATGTCGAGAAAGGCACCTGCGTCGGTGGGCTGGCCCAGACGCGCCACGGCACCGTCCAGCCCGTCCAGGATTCTGGAGCCAATTATGGCCATGGTCCCTGCCAAATAAGCGTGGGTAGCTATCAATACTGCAGCAGAAAGGCCCAGCAGAAATGCAATCAGCGTGAGCGCATTGGCACCCACACCCAGGCGTACCAGTACACGTGCCAAAGGGTCCAGCAGGCGTTGCAGGTGGGGCAGGGCGTGGCGGTCGAGCATGGTTCCTTGTGGGTGGAGCAGGTGGGTGAAGGTAGCAGATTCCATGCACCCTGGTGCATGCGCCCATGCCGATCCGGCCTGCCCTGCGCGTTGCGCATGGAGGACAATGCCCGCCCAGGCGCTGCGGCGTCCTTCCACAACGGCATTTTCACTGGAGACCCTTGCATGAACACGTCCTCCCTGACTCCCACCGCAGCATCCCGGCGCATCGTGGTCCTGGGCACCGGGGGCACCATCTCCGGGCGGGCCAGCCAGCAGGGGGACAACATCGGCTACACCGCCGGCGAAGTCGGCGTGGCGCAATTGCTGGAGTCGGCCGGTGCACTGCAGGCGGGTGCGCACACGCTGGTGGTGGAGCAGGTGGCCCAGATCGACAGCAAGGACATGTCCTTGGCGTTGTGGCAGCAGCTGGCGGCGCGCTGCACCCACTGGCTGGCGCAGGACGACGTGGCCGCGATCGTCATCACCCACGGTACCGATACGCTGGAGGAAACGGCGTTCTTTCTGCACACTGTCCTGCAGCCGCGCAAGCCGGTGGTGCTGACCTGCGCCATGCGCCCGTCCTCCGCCCTGGTGCCCGACGGCCCGCAAAACCTGCTCGATGCCATGGCGGTGGCCGGCACTGCAGGGGCACAGGGCGTGCTGGTGGTGTGTGCCGGCAAGGTGCATGCGGCGCGTGATGTGCAGAAAGTGCACAGCTACCAGCTTGATGCCTTCAGTTCCGGCATTCCCGGCCTGCTGGGCGTGGTCGAGGAAGGCCGCCTGCGGCGCCTGCGTCCGTGGCCCGGCAGTGCCGAAGACCGGGCCCTGCAGAATGGCGCCGGGCCTTGGGACCTTACGCAGGAAGCGTTGCTGTGTCGGGTGCTGCACACCGCAGTGGCGGCCTGGCCGCGCGTGGAGGTGGTACTGAGCCATGCCGGTGCCAGCGGCCTGCTGGTCGATGCCCTGGTGGCACAGGGGGTGCAGGGCCTGGTGGTGTCTGCCACCGGCAATGGCACGGTGCACAGCGAGTTGCAGGTTGCCCTCTTGCGGGCTACGGCGGCGGGGGTGCGCGTGCTGCGCGCCACGCGCTGCACCTTCGGCCAGGTACTGCCCACCGCAGTCGACACCCTGCCCGACAGCGCCGGACTGCAGCCGCTCAAGGCCCGCATTGCCCTGATGTTGGCACTGCTTCAGGAGGGTGTCTCAGTACCCGGTGGCGGAGTGGGGGGCTTGTCGGCACCGGACTCTTCCAGTATGGCATCCAGACGCTCGGAATAGGCGCGCATGGTCTGACGCAGGAAGGGCACCTGCAGGCTGAAGTTTTTGCAGCCATCGCACCACAACAGATGCAAACGCAGCGTCAGGCGCTCCCGGGTCGACAGCGGGCGTTCTTGTTTTTCGGAGATCAGCCGGGTGGCTTGGCGACAGTTCAGCATGTGGCTTCTCCTGCGATGAACCAGCGGTTTTCCAGACACTCGCGCAGGCGCAAACGGGCGCGATGCAATACAACGTGCAGGTTGGTGGTGGTGATGCCCAGCTCAGTGCAGACCTCGGAGCTGTCCAGGCCCACATACTCCCGCATCATGAAGGCGCGCCCTTGCTGGGGTGGCAGGCCGTTCAGGCACAGTTCGAACACTTTCCAGAACTGTTTGTCTTCCAGGGCTGTGGTGGGGCTGCCCCATGGGGCAGGGTGCTCGTCGGCGGCCCACATGCCGCGGTGGTCAAAAAGCTCGCCCAGATCGGCTTCCTCGTCGGCATCACCCATTTGCACATTGGTAGACACCAGGCGCTGGCGGCTGCGCAGTGCATCGGCAATCTTGTGTTTGAGGATGGCGAACACCCAGGTCTTGAATGCGGCCTTGCCGGCATAGGCGGCCTGGTTCTTGAATGCGCCCATGAGCGCCTCCTGCACCGCGTCTTCGGCCCATTGGGTGTCACCCAGCTGCAAGGTGGCAAAGCGGTGCATGCTGCGCCGCAGGGTATGGAGTTCCTCGTTGTCCACGAGTTGGGAAGTCATTTGGGGGGGCATCCGGTTGGTGTAGCGCTTGGTCGCTGCGCAGGTGGAAAAGCTTACAGCGAAAAGAAAAAACAAATTTTTGTAAGAGATGCCGTGTGGCTGCGACTACTGCACAACAAGGCACGAAAACTGGCTTGTTGATGTAACCACTGATCTATAGGAGCAACTTATGAGCAACGCATTGAATCACCGCACCACCACCCAACTCGCATCCGGCGCTGCACTGGCCTTGACCCTGGGCGCCGCGCTGGCGCTGGTCGCCAGCCCTGCAGCGGCGCAGAACATGGAAAAGGAAAAGTGCTTCGGCGTGGCATTGAAGGGCAAGAACGACTGCGCTGCGGGCCCTGGCACCACCTGCGCCGGTACCTCCAAGGTGGACTACCAGGGCAATGCATGGTCGTACGTGCCCAAAGGCACGTGCGAGAAGACCGCCGCGCCCAAATCGCCCACGGGCATGGGCCAACTGGCCGCCTTCAAGGAAAAGGCCTGAGTTCGCGCCGCGCCATGGAATCTCTATGCGTGGGTGTGGGGCTCAAGCCCGCGCACTTTGCCGACATCCATGCGCTGCCCACGGCGCTGGGTTTCTTTGAAATCCATGCGGAAAACTACCTGGTGGCCGGTGGCCCCTTGCACCATCACCTGGCCCGCATCCGCGCGCGCTTTCCCTTGAGCATCCATGGCGTGGGTTTGTCCATTGGTGGTGTAGACCCGCTCGATGCCGAGCACCTGGACGCTGTGGCGGCCTTGGTGCGGCGGTACGAGCCAGCGTTGTTCTCGGAACATCTGGCCTGGTCCAGCCATGGTGGGGTGTACTTCAACGACCTGCTGCCTGCACCCTACAACCAGGCCGCGCTGCAGCAGGTATGTACGCACATTCACCAAGTGCAGGAGCGCATGGGCCGCACCATGCTGCTGGAAAACCCGTCCACCTACGTGGAGTTTGCCAGCTCCACCTGGGGCGAGGGTGATTTCCTGCGGGAAGTGTTGCAGCGCACAGGCTGTGGCTTGTTGCTGGACGTGAACAACGTCTATGTGTCGGCCATCAACCATGGGCGCGACCCACTGCAAAGCCTGCGTGCAATGCCCTGTGCTGCGGCGCAGGAAATTCACCTGGCCGGGTTCGCCCACGACCAGGACTCTGCGGGCGATGTGCTGCTCATCGACACCCACGGTGCCCCGGTAGCGCAGGCGGTGTGGGATTTGTACCGCCACGCATTGGCGCTGACTGGCCCGTGCCCCACGCTGATCGAGCGCGACAACGACGTGCCCAGCTTTCATGTGTTGGAGCAGGAGGCCCTGCAGGCCTTGGCATTGCTGCAGGCGCAGGAGGCCGCCGCATGAGCTTTCAGTCCGTCTGGGCGCAGGCCTTGCTCGCGCCCGCCCATCCCACGCCCACCGATCTGGTTACGCACAATGGCTCCGACCCCACGCGCCGCCTGGGCGTGTACCGCAACAACGTGGTGGTCTCGCTGGTGGATGCGCTCGCCAGCACCTTCCCGGTGACGCAGCAACTGTTGGGCGAAGATTTTTTCCGCGCCATGGCGCAGGTCTTTGTGCGCCAGCAGCCCCCGCGTTCACCCGTGTTGGTGCGCTATGGTGAGCAGTTGCCAGCTTTCATTGCCCACTTTGCCCCGGCTGCGTCGGTGCCGTATGTGGGCGATGTGGCGCGTCTGGAGTGGCTGCGCTTGCAGGCCCTGCATGCGGCCGACGCGGTGCCGCTGGCGAAGGATGCCATTTCCCACTGCATGGCCGACCCTGAAGCCTTGGCGCGCACGCGCTGGCAGTTGGCCCCCAGCCTGCATCTTTTTTCCTCACCCTTTGCGGCTGTGTCGTTGTGGGCGGCACACCAGGAGGGTAGCGGCTTGGCCCTGGAAAGCGTGGGTGTGGAACAGGCTGAGAGCGCCTGGATTTTTCGCAGCGACCTGGACGTGATGGTGTTGCAAACCGCATCCGGCGCGCACGCCTTGGCCCAGGCCTTGCACGCGGGTGCGCCCTTGGGCGACGCTGTGGCGCAGGCGCAAGGACAGTACGATGACCTGGATGTTTCCCACGCCATGGCGCAGCTGTTGCGCCATGGTTTGGTAGTGGGGCTGGCGCTGGCAGCAATCGAATAACTTGGAGACTACCAATGATCACCTCAACCAACATGTCCACGCCAGGCCCCTTGGCGCGCGCGCGGGCCCTGCTCGAATCGCTTTACCGTGGCATTGGGGAATTGCCCAACACTGCGCTGGCCTTCGTGGCACGCTTTTCCATGGCTGCGGTGTTCTGGAAGTCCGGCCAAACCAAGGTGGAGGGGTTTGCGCTGGACATTGTCAGCGGTGAATTCCAGTGGGGCTGGCTGCGTTTGTCAGACAACGCCGTGGCGCTGTTTCGTGAGGAATACAAATTACCGTTCTTGTCACCCGAAATGGGTGCCTGGCTGGCGGCCACGGGTGAGCACGTGCTGCCGGCGTTGCTGCTGCTGGGCCTGGCCACCCGCTTGTCCGCCCTGGGTTTGTTGGGTATGACCCTGGTAATTCAGCTGTTGGTGTACCCCGGCGCCTACCCTACGCACGGAACCTGGATGGCGGTGCTGCTGTACCTGATGGTGCACGGGCCGGGCCAATTGTCCTTGGACGCGTGGTTATACAGGAATTTCCACCGCTGAGGACTTGTTGCTTGGCACACCATGCCAAGCGCCTATTGCATACTCTTCCCATGCCATTACAGCCTGTTAGCCCCGTCAGTGACTTGCCCAACCTGGGGCAACAGTCGTGCAAGTGGCTGGCAGCCATTGGCATCACCACGGCAGAGCAGCTGTGTGCCCAAGATCCGTTTGAAGTGTTTGTTCAGCTCAAGGAGACTCAGCCCCAGCTGTCCCTGAACATGCTGTATGCACTGATCGGCGCGGTGGAGGGCATGCATTGGCAGCAGGTGCAACGCGAGCGCCGGGCCGAGATCCTCATGCGCCTGGACGACCTGGGCCTCCTGGCCCGCAAGCCACTGCGGTCTACAGCAGGAAAATGACCGGCGCACCGGTCAATCTGGCTTAATTCTCGCTGCCGGCCGACCCCATGATTTCGGCCCACTCATTCTGCATCGACAGCACATCGAACTGGCTGGCCTGGATCGACTTGGCTTTGTTGCCATAGTGCGCAACCATGGCCTGCAGCGAGTGCCGTTGGGCCGTGCTGAGCGCTGGATTGTTCAGGCTCTTGCCCGCTTCATCCACCAGATGCAGCAAGGCCTTGCGGTCCCACTGGCTCATCGGGGGGCCTTTGGGGGCAGCTCCGGGTCCGAGGCGCGGCGCTTGGCATGGCGCCGTTCGAACAGCTCGCTGATCTGGCGCAGTTCATCGTCCAACTCCGCACACAAGGCCAGAAACCGGTCGGTGACGCTGTAGTGGTCGCTGCGCGCGTCACGGGCATTGGGCACTTTGGTGGCATAGCCCGCATCGACCAGCTGGTTCAGACGACGGCGCAGGGTGGTTGCCGAACCACCGCGGATCAGCAGCAGCTGTTTCATCGTCAGTGTGCGGTTCAGCTGGTGGGCGGCGGCCAGGTCTATGAGGATGTCGTGGCCGCCAGGGATCGAGGAAGGAAGCTTGGTGATGGCGAGATCGCGGATGTCCCGGATCAAAATGAATGACATTAATCGTGTCCCGTTGCGTGATTATTTTTTTGTCACGCATTCTCACGGCCTTCAGCCCGCACAGGCAAGGATAGATTGTGTCAATTTTGGTGCACTGGCAGCCGTCGTGGGCAGCCCAGAGGCGTGGACTTGATGCAGGTCAATAAATGGGGCGGTTCAAGGTGACCACACCGTCAGTCGCTGGGGGTCTGCCACATCGTCCATGTCGTGGGTGACCAGCAGCGCCGGTATGTTGCGGCGGGCCACCAGCTGGAACACCAGCGTGCGCATGCGCTGGCGCAGGCTGGTGTCCAGGCGGGAAAAAGGCTCGTCCAGCAGCAGTGCGCGGGGCTGGGCCAGCAGCGCACGCGCCAGGGCTACGCGCGCGCGTTGCCCACCCGACAGGGTGGCGGGGTCGGCATGCAGGAAATCCTGCATTTCCACATCCTCCAGCGCCTGGAGGGCGCTGGCCGCACGCTGGGCGCGTGCACCTCGTGGCAAGGCAAACAGCAGGTTTTCCAGCACATTCATGTGGGCAAACAGCAGGTCGTCCTGGAACAGGATGCCGATGCGCCGCAACTGCGGAGCAAGGTTGTGGACCGGTTGGCCATCCAGCAGCACTGCACCGTCAAATTCGAGCGCTGCGTCGAGCGTCCCGCAGACTGCGGCCAGCAGCGTCGACTTGCCACAGCCGCTGGGTCCCATCAGGGTGTGTATGCAGCCAGCGGGAATAACGATGTGCAACTGTTCGATGAGCGTGCGTTGGTCCGTGGCCAGGCGCTCCACGCGAATCTGCAAACCCGGATTCATGCTGCGCCGATGGTGATATGGCCCTGGGTATCCACCGCCACGGGAATCGCCAGCAGACCCTCGCCGTCGCAGTCGCCCCCCAGGCAGCGCCCGGTGTGCCAGTCGTAGCGGGCGTAATGCACGTTGCAGGTCAGGCTGGTGTGCGCCTGGACCAGCAGATGTTCCTGCTTTTGTGCCAGCGGCACGCCGAAGTGGGCGCAGCGGTTCACATAGGCGCGCACGGTATCGCCACTGCGCAGCAGCAGGTAGCGAAAGGGCTTGTCCGGCGCCGTTTCGTTGCTGGTCCACACCAGCATGCGGGCCTCGCCATCACCCATTTCGTGCAGCTGGCCCAATAGGGTGCCTGGTGATGGGGCGTTGGGAAGCTCGTGCCATTGCGTGGGGGTGCTGCTCATGGGCGCCATGATAGTGGTGTGCACGCTGTCGTGCGCGCAGGTCTTGCGCCAGGTCAAGCCGCGGCACGGCGACCTGCCTAGAATGAAGCAGTCACACATACACCGAGGGTTTTCATGTCCGCGTCCACTGTTCGTCGTGTTTTGTTGCTGCTGGTTGCCGTGGCGCTGCTGGCCGGGGCCGTGTGGTGGGCCAAGCGGCCCAAGCCCCTGTCCGTGGCCGTGGTCGAGATTGCCCAGGGCAAGGTCGAGGCCAGCGTGGCCAATACCCGTGCCGGCACGGTCGAGGCCTGCCAGCGCACCAAGCTGTCGACCACCATGGGCGGGCGCATCGAGGTGCTGGCGGTGAAGGAGGGCGACCGCGTCAAAAAGGGCCAGTTGCTCATGAAGCTGTGGAACGACGACCAGCAGGCCCAGGCCAGCGTGGCCGCCAGCCAGGTGGAAACCGCGCGCAAACGCATGCTGGAGGCCTGCACCGTGGCCGCCAATGCGGAAAAGGAAGCCCAGCGTCAAAGTGCGCTCAAGGCCCAGGGCTTCATCTCCAGTTCGCGCGAAGAGCAGGTACGCAGCGAGGCCCAGGCCCGGCGCGCCGGGTGTGAGGCCGCCACGGCCGATGTGGCCCAAACCCAGGCCCGCCTGGCGGCCACGCGCGTGGAGCAGAACCGCACCGTGCTCTACGCTCCCTTTGCCGGTACCGTGGCCAAGGTGGTGGGTGAGGTGGGCGAATACTCCACCCCTTCGCCCCCGGGCGTGCCCACGCCCCCGGCCATCGACCTGATCGACGACACCTGCCTGTACGTGAAGGCGCCCATGGACGAGGTCGATGCGCCCAAGATCCAGCCTGGACAGGCGGTGCGCGTGAGCTTTGATGCGCTGCCCAAGCAGAGTTTTCCCGGCACCGTGCGCCGGGTGTCGCCCTACGTGTCGGCGCTGGAAAAACAGGCGCGCACCGTGGACATCGATGTCGACCTGGTGGCCTCTGACAAGGCCCCGCGTCTTTTGGTGGGCTACAGCGCCGACGTGGAAGTGGTGCTGGCCGTGCGTGAAAGTGTGCTGCGTGTGCCGACCTCGGCGATCCAGGAAGGCGGTACCGTGCTGGTGGCGGGCAGCGAGGGCGTGCTGGAACAGCGCAGCATCAAGACCGGGCTTTCCAACTGGGAATTCACCGAGGTGCTGGAAGGCCTGAGTGCCGGGGACAAGGTGGTGACCTCGTTGGAACGCGAAGGCGTGAAGGCTGGTGTTAGCTATGCAATTGATAGCGGATTGCGCAAGTAGTACGCGGGCTGGAGACCAAAATGGCATCCCAAATCAGCCTGCGCGGCATCCAGCGGGTGTTCCACCTGGGGGATTCGGAGGTACACGCCCTGCGTGACCTGGACCTGGACATCGGTTCGGGCGAGTACGTGGCGGTCATGGGCCCGTCGGGCTCGGGCAAGTCCACGCTGCTGAACCTGCTGGGCCTGCTCGACAGCCCGAACGAAGGCCACTACCTGCTCGAAGGCCGCGACGTGACCACTCTCTCCAGCGACGAGCAGGCCAAGGTGCGCAGCCAACGCATCGGCTTCGTGTTCCAGAGCTTCCATCTGGTGCCGCGCCTGTCGGCCGCCGAGAACATTGCCTTGCCCATGGTGCTGGCGGGCTTGCCTGTGGCCGAGCGGGACCGGCGTGTGGCCCAGGCGCTGAAGGACTACGGCCTGGAGCAGCGCGCCGACCACCGGCCCGAGGAACTGTCGGGTGGGCAGCGCCAGCGCGTGGCCATTGCCCGCGCCACCATCATGCAGCCCGCCATGATCCTGGCCGACGAGCCCACTGGCAACCTGGACCGCAGCACTGGCGACGAAGTGGTGCGCCTGCTGGAGTCGCTCAATGCCCAGGGCGTTACGCTCATTGTGGTGACGCACGACGCTGCGCTGGGCGCGCGTGCCCGGCGCCAGCTGCGCATGGAGGACGGTGCGCTCAAGCTGGACACGGCACGCGAAAGCGCTCCCGCCACCTGAAAGACACAGCATGCGCAGCACCGACCTGATCCGCTTCGCCCGGGACGCTGCCACCGGCAACCCGCTGCGTGCCGGGCTGCTGGTACTGGCCATGGCCATTGGCGTTGCCTCGGTGGTGGTGCTTACGGCCTTGGGCGACGGTGCTCGCCGCTATGTGATGAATGAGTTTTCCTCGCTGGGTAGCAACCTGGTCATCGTGCTGCCCGGGCGCTCGCAGACCGGAGGCTTCAACCCCGGCAATGCGGTCACCAGCACACCGCGCGACCTCACCATTGACGATGCCCAGTCTTTGCTGCGCCTGAGTGCTGTGGCTCGGGCGGCGCCGCTCACGGTCGGCACCTCGGAAATCCGTTTCGAAGGGCGGCTGCGCGAGGTCATGGTGGCCGGTACCACTGCCGAGTACGCCCAGGTGCGGCAGATGGCCATGGCCCAGGGCCGTTTCCTGGCCGCAGGCGACTGGCGCAACGGCGCCCCCGAAGCCGTGATTGGCGCCAAGGTACGCAGCGAACTCTTTGGCAACCAGAGCGCGCTGGGGCAGCTGGTGCGTGTGGGGGATCGCCGTTTCCGTGTCGTCGGGGTGTTGTCGGCCAGCGGACAAGGCCTGGGCATGAACAACGACGAGCTGGTGCTGATTCCGGTGTCGCTGGCGCAGGCCATGTTCAATACCAGCACACTGTTCCGCATCCTGGTCGAGGCCAAGGGGCGAGAGTCCATGGAAGCGGCCAAGACCCAGGTGGCGGCGTTGATCCAGACCCGGCACGAAGGCGAGCAGGACGTGACTGTCATCACCCAGGACGCAGTGCTGGCCACCTTTGACAAGTTGCTGGGTGCACTCACACTGGGCGTGGCCGGCATTGCCGCCATCAGCCTGGCCGTGGCGGGCATCCTGGTGATGAACGTGATGCTGGTGTCGGTGACGCAGCGCACATCGGAAATCGGCCTGCTCAAGGCACTCGGGGCCGACACGGCCACCATCCGCAACGTGTTTCTCATGGAAGCGGCCATGCTGTCGCTGGCCGGAGCCCTGGTGGGCTACGGGCTGGGGCTGGCGGCCGCGGGGGTCATACGACAGATTTACCCGACCTTTCCGGCCTACGCGCCCGAATGGGCGGTGCTGGCCGGGCTGGGTACCGCCCTGGTGACCGGCATTGTGTTTGGGGTCTTGCCCGCGCGGCGTGCGGCGCGGCTGGACCCGGTGGCTGCACTGGCGAAAAGGTAGTCGAAGCCATGAATGCCGTCGACTCCTCCCGTCTGGCCCTGCGTGCTGTCACCGCGCAGAAGCTGCGCAGTTTCCTCACGCTGCTGGGCATTGCCGTGGGCATTGCCTCGGTCATTTTGCTGACCTCCATTGGGGAGGGTATCCACCGCTTTGTGCTGGCCGAGTTCACGCAGTTCGGCACCAATATCGTCAACATTACGCCCGGCAAGGTCAAGACCTCGGGCCCGGCCCCCACGGGCATACCGAGTTCGGTGCGGCCTTTGAGCTTGGACGACACCGCGCTCATTGCGCGTCTGCCCAACGTGACCGGGGTATCCCCCACCGTGTGGGGCAATACCGAAGTGGGGGGCAATGGACGGCTGCGGCGCAGCATGGTCAACGGCGTCGGCTCCGACATGTTGGAGGTCTATCGCATGAAAGTGCGCACCGGCCAGTTCCTGCCCCCCGACGCGCTGGAGAACGCCCGCGCCTTCGTCGTGCTGGGCGCCAAGCTCAAGACCGAACTCTTCGGGAGCGACAACCCGCTGGGCCAACGGGTGCGACTGGGCAATGCGCAGTTCCGTGTCATCGGCGTGCTCGAGCCCAAGGGCCAGTTCCTGGGCATCGACCTGGACGATGCTGCCTACATTCCGGTGGCGCGGGCCATGGAACTGTTCAACCGCGAAGGCATGATGAAGATCGATGTGGCCTACCGCGAAGGGGTGTCTGCATCTTCCGTGGTCGGCTCCATCACCCGCTTGCTGGTGGCACGCCATGGGCGCGAGGACTTCACGCTGGTGACGCAGGAGGACATGCTGCGCACCCTGTCCAACATCCTCAACATCCTGACCATGGCGGTCGGTGCGCTGGGCGGCATCTCGCTGCTGGTGGGGGCCGTGGGCATTGCCACCATCATGACCATTTCGGTGGCCGAGCGCACCAGCGAAATCGGCCTGCTGGTTGCCTTGGGTGCCACGCAGCGTTCCATCCTGGGCCTGTTTCTGGGCGAGGCGGTGGCGCTGTCTGCGTTGGGCGGGCTGGCAGGTCTGGTGCTGGGCTTGGGGCTGGCGCAAATCATCCATCTGGCGCTACCGGCCTTGCCGGTGCATACGCCTTTGAGCTTTGTGCTGTTGGCCATGGCAATGTCGGTGGCCATCGGGCTGCTCGCCGGGGTGCTGCCGGCACGCGGCGCTGCCCGGCTGGACCCGGTGGAAGCGCTGCGGACGCAGTAATGCGCATGGAATCCTGATCCAACGCATTGGAGTGCCTGCACTTTTGATTTAGGATGAAACCATCACTTGCCCCGAAAGGACCTTCCATGAGCTCCAACAAATTCCGCCTCGTCACCCGCAGCGACTTCGATGGCCTGGTGTGCGCCGTGCTCCTCAAGGAGCTGGACATGATCGACGAGATCAAGTTCGTGCACCCCAAGGACATGCAGGACGGCAAGATCGACATCAGCGCGCGCGACATCACCACCAACCTGCCCTATGTGGCCAGCGCCCACCTGGCGTTCGACCACCACGAGTCGGAAACCATCCGCAACCCCGGTGAGCGCCCTAACCACATCATTTCTGCCCATGCGCCCTCGGCCGCGCGCGTGGTGTACGACTACTACGGTGGCGCCAAGGCCTTTCCGCGCGTGAGTGCCGAAATGATGGAGGCGGTGGACAAGGCCGATTCGGCCCAGTTCACGCGCGACGAAATCCTGGAGCCCAAGGACTGGGTGCTGCTCAATTACCTGATGGACTCGCGCACCGGGCTGGGGCGCTTCCGTGACTTCCGCGTGAGCAACTACCAGCTCATGATGGACCTGATCGACTACTGCCGCACCCACGGCATCGAGGACATCCTTAAATTGCCCGATGTAGTGGAGCGCATTGCGCTGTACCAGGAGCACGCGGTACAGGCCAAGGCCCAGATTGCGCGTTGTGCCACGGTGCACAAGAACCTGGTGGTGCTGGACCTGCGCAACGAGGAGACCATCTACGCCACCAACCGCTTCATGATCTATGCGATGTACCCGCAGTGCAACATCTCCATCCACGTGATGTGGGGTGTGCAGAAGCAGAACACTGTGTTCGCCACCGGCAAATCCATCCTGGACCGCGGCAGCAAGTCGAACGTGGGCGAGCTCATGCTGCAGCGCGGTGGTGGTGGACACAACGCCGCTGGCACCTGCCAGGTGGACAACACGCAGGCCGATGCCGAATTGCTGAAGCTGATCGCGCAGATTAACGCAGACGGCTGAGGGACATTCCATACCCCGTGGGCCATGAACCAGCGGGGAACATGTCTCTGAATCGCGTCGGACTTATTCCCGGAAAATGAGTCCGTTTCCGATTTTCTTGATGCAGGTCAAGTTTGTTGCTGCGCTGACATCAGAGTGTCAATGGCGTTGCGGAAAATGTGCGGTCGCAATAAATGCGATCGACAGTGACCCATGCGCATCAACCAGCCCACCACCGACATCGAGCATATTCTTGAGGATGGCGAAACCCTGCTGTCCACCACGGACACCCGCGGCGTCATCACCTACGCCAACGAGGCGTTCGTGCGCATCAGCGGGTTCAGCCGCGAGCAGCTGATCGGACAGCCACACAACATCGTTCGCCATCCCGACATGCCCCCTGCCGCCTACGCGGACCTGTGGCGGACATTGAAAGAAGGGCGTTCCTGGGTTGGTCTGGTGAAAAACCGGCGCATCAACGGTGACTACTACTGGGTGCGTGCCAATGCCACCCCCATGCACCGCGATGGTGAACTGGTGGGCTACCTATCGGTCCGTACCAAACCTTCTCGCGCGGAAGTTCAGGCTGCGGAACAGCTGTACGCGGACTTTCGCAATGGCCGGGCCAAGGGGCTGGGGCTGGACCGTGGGCTCTTGGTCTACACCGGGCTTCGCCGCTGGAAGAACATCCACAAGCTGTGGAAGTCTGCGTCCCGCATCCGCCTGGCCCTGGCGTTCTTTGGCACTGCCATGACGGCCGCACTGTTCCTGACCGATGTGCCGCCCGACAGTGCCTACCTGTTGGAATCCGTGCTGCTGGTGGGTTTGCTGGTGACCGGCGGGTTCATCGAAATGCAGATTACCTCCCCCTTGCAGGACCTCAAGGTCAATGCGCAAAGGGTGGCCAGCGGTGATGTGGGTGAGCACCTGGCGATGAACCGCGGCGACAACGTCGGGCAGATTGCCCGTGCCGTGAACCAGGCCGGACTGAACCTGCAGTCCTTGCTGGCCGATGTCGGCTTGCAGGTTTCCGGTGTGAAGCACGCTGGGGAGGAAATTGCGTCAGCGAATAACGACCTGGCCGTGCGTACCGAAGACGCGGCAGCCAGCTTGCACGAAACCGCCGTTGCCATGGAGCAGCAGACGCAAAGCATCCGGCACAACCTGGACACTGCACAACGCGCCAACGATCTGGCCAGCAATGCCACCCAGGTGGCAACGCGGGGCGCTGCCGTGGTCTCCGATGTGGTGTCCACCATGGACCGCATTACTGCATCGAGCCGGAAAATCGCCGACATCATCAGTGTCATCGAGGGCATCGCGTTCCAGACCAATCTGCTGGCACTGAACGCTGCTGTGGAAGCCGCGCGTGCGGGGGAGCAGGGGCGCGGGTTTGCCGTGGTGGCCAGCGAAGTGCGTAGCCTGGCCGGCCGCTCTGCTGCGGCCGCCAAGGAAATCAAGGCGCTCATTGATTCTTCGGTGAGCACCGTGGAGACCGGCGCCCAGCTGGTGGCCAATGCAGGGGACACCATTGCCGAAGTGGTCAGTCACGTCCAGCAGGTCAGCAGCCTGATTGCAGAGATCAACGCCGCATCCAAGGAACAGTCCGAGGGCATTTTCCAGGTGGGCGAGGCGGTGGAGAACATCGAGAAGATGACCCAGCAGAACGTGGCCATGGTGGAGCAGTGCCGTGCGGCCGCGCGTGAACTCGAAGACCGTGCGAACCGCTTGTCCAGCGCGATCAGTGTGTTTGCCAGCTAGGTTTTTACCCTCCTGGCTGCAACCGAACAGCTCAGCTTGCAGTGGGTTGCAGCGCAATCACGGCCATGCCTACCAGTGCGATGCCGGCGCCCAGCAGGTCCCAGCGTGACAGGGCCATGCCATCAACAAAGTGCAGCCACAGCAGCGCCACGGCGATGTACATGCCGCCATAGGCCGCGTAGGTGCGTCCGGCAGCGCTGGGGTGGAGGGTGAGCAACCAGGCAAACAGCGCCAGCGCCAGCGCGGCCGGCAGCAGCAGCCACAGGCTCTTGCCTTGGCGCAGTACCAGCCAGGGCAGGTAGCAGCCGACAATTTCGGCCACGGCCGTAATGGCAAACAGAAGGCTCAGACGCAGCAGTTCCATACCGATGGCCACCAGGGCGAAGTTCGCGTTTGTCCTGGGTCCGCGTTCACAGGTACTCCACGCGGTTTCTTCCCGTGTTCTTGGCAACGTACAAGGCCTTGTCGCTGAGGTTGATCATCACTTCCAGGTCCTTGTCGCCCTCGCCTGGAATGCCGGCATGGACGCCGATACTGATGGTGATGGGAACCGACTGGTCATCCACCTGGATGGGACTGGACTCCATCGATTGGCGAATCTCCTGGGCCATGCGGACCGCGCCGTCCCGGTTGGTAAAGGGCAGGATGGCCAGGAACTCCTCACCGCCATAGCGGGTCAGGATGTCCGACTGGCGCATGCGCTGCTGGATGCGGTGGGCGACTTCGCGCAGCACATGGTCGCCCGCCAAGTGGCCGTGTTCATCGTTCACGAGCTTGAAGTGGTCGATGTCCAGCATCAGAAACGCCAGTGGCTCGTTCTGGCGCCGGGACTGTGCGCCATGCATGGCCAAAAAGTCCTTCAGTGCCGTGCGGTTGTGGACCCCGGTCAGGGCATCCCGGGTGGCCAGGGCACGCTGCTGTGCGATGGCATGTTCCATTTGCATCAGGACGAAGCCGACGGTGTTGATGAGCACCACTGCCAGGGTGATGAAGTAGGTGAATACCTGCACCTGCCCGGGGACATTGAATCCGGAGTTCCAGTCCGACGCCAGGAGCATGAGTACGGTGCGCCCGGCCAGCATCGCGAACAGCAAACCGGTACCTCCCATCAGCACCAGGCGACCGGTCAGTCGGTTTTCGGCCAGCCCCGGCCCCCAGGCCTCGCGCAGCAACATGAAAGCCATGGCACCCTGCAGCAGCGCCACCAGGACATTGCGCAGGTGGTCGTCTTGCAGGAACATAGCTGCGGCAAGCACATTCAGCGCCAGCAGCAGCCACAGCACCCACACCGCCAAGGGTCTTGTGCGACCACGCTGGAACGCGGCAACGGCCTGGGTGTGCAGCACCAGGGTCAGCCCGGTCAGCAGGTTGGACAGCAGGATGGAAGTGGCAGTCCACCCCAGGGCACGAAGCCCGAAGGCCGGGTAGGACAGGGCATTCAGAACCAGACCCACGCCCCACAGGGTGAGCCCCTGGTGCACCTTGGCGCGAAGCCCGACGAACAGGATGGGCAGGGCCAGCGCGCTGGCCGCCATCGTGATGGCCGCAATCAAGGTGGCAAGATCGAGTTTCATGGGCTGGACTCTGCGTGCGGCGTGCGGGAGGTGTGCAATGCCATGGGGCGCCTGAACCGGCCCAGTGTACTGCGCGAACGCCCCCACCACGCTGCCATGGCGAATATCCCCCAGGGCAGCAGCCATTGCAGCCAGGCAAAGCTGGCCGCCAGCGCGCGTGCCCCCCCGCTGGCCTGGGCCACGGCCTCGGTGCTCACGGTGGTGAAGCGTCCGGCGCCCACGTACAGCGTGGGCAGGTACTGGGCCACGCTGACGGCGAATCCCACCGCCAGTGCGGCCAGCAAGGGCACGCGCAAAAGTGGCCATTTGACCTGCAGCAGGTAGGCGGACTGACCGTGCCCCAAGGTCGCAGCCACCTGCGCCAGGCGTGGGTCCACGGCCCGGTAAGGGCCCTGCAGGGCCAGCAAGGTGTAAGGCAGTACGCTCAGGCAGTGGGCCAGCCACAGGCCGGTGGCGCTGGCATCCAGGCCAGTGTCGAGCAGCCAATGGTGCAGGCCCATGACCCACAGCAGCGCTGGCATAGCCAGTGGCACCAGCCACAGGGGCGCCAGGCGCTGCTGCCAGGAGGCCGGTGCCCATTCCATCCAGGCCACGCTCCAAAGCAGCGCAGCCAGGCTGGAAGCAGCCGCCAGCCAGGCGGTGGTGCGCAAGGTGTCGCCTTGGGCCCACACGCTGCGCCAGGCATCCAAGCTCCAGCTTTCGGCTAGGAGTGCTGGAAAGGGCCATACACCGACCACGCTGCCCAGCGCCAGCGCCAGCAGCGCCGCTCCGTACAGCGCCAGCAGCCCCTGCCATAACCAGTGGTCCCAGGGTACACGTCGGCGGGGCAGGGGGCCGGCGTCCCAGCCCGCGCTCCAGCGCCCACGCCACAGGGCCGCATGCAGTCCGGCCTTCAGCAGTCCGGCGCACACCAGCAGCGCCGCGCCCAACAACCAGGCGGCTGCAGTCCCCATGGCATGGGTCGCGGGGTCGGCATCCTGCAGCCATTGCCAGGCCAGCACCGCCAGGGTGGGGGGGGTGGTGGGGCCGATGATCCAGGCCACATCGACCACGGTCAGACTGTAGGCTAATACCGCCAGCAGCGGGGCATCCATGCGCGGCAGCAGCTGGGGCCAGCCCACACGCCACCAGGCCTGCGCAGGGGTGTAGCCCAGGGTGGTGGCCCACTGCAGCTCGCGGCGCAGCCGTGGGGCCACATCGCTGCGGTCCAGATGGGCGCTGGCAGCCCACAGCAAGAAGGGGATTTCCTTGCACGCCAGCACCAGCA
This sequence comes from Rhodoferax sp., assembly GCA_008015235.1. Classification (GTDB taxonomy): domain Bacteria; phylum Pseudomonadota; class Gammaproteobacteria; order Burkholderiales; family Burkholderiaceae_C; genus Allorhodoferax. The sequence goes on from SSFF01000015.1 coordinate 35,094, forward strand.
CCAGGCCCACACCCCAGGGGTCCTGGGTGGTGGTCCAGGGTGGTGGGGTGTCCCAGCCTGTGGCCCAGGGAGACAGTAGGCGCAGCACCCAGCCGCTGGGCGCCAGCAGTGCCAGCACACCGATGGCCAGGGCGGCATGGGGCACCGCCAGCAGCGGCGCCAGTCCGGCCTGCAAGCGCGTCCAGCGCGGCGTGCCGAAGGCACTGCCGACGATGGCGGCGCAGGCCCCAAGGGCCAGGACTGTCGCAACCAGGCCGGTTCCCACGCTGCGCAGCAGCGCCGGTACGACCTGCGGCTGCTGAAACAGCAGGGGCCAGCCGGCCGCCTGTTCCAGGGTGCCGAGTGCGGCCCACAGGCTGGCCAGCAAGGGGTAGGCGGCCAGCCCAAACAGCCCCAGGCCGGGGACCGGCAAGCGCTGCAGGAGGGGGAGTCGGTGCATTCTTTGGTGCCGGGGTGTGGTGGGGTGTGGTGGGGTGGGGTGGGCGGCGCAGCCCAGGCCACGCTTTGCGTGCATTCTGCTGCAAATGCGCCGAGGACCAAGCTCCGGGCTGTCAGCGTGGCGTTGGTGTCATTTCCTAGACTCCGTCCCCATGAAGATCGTTTGCGGATTTGCCAGTGCCGCGGTCTGGTTGCTGGTGCTGCTCAGTGGCATGTACTGGGGTGTCAGTGCCGATGTCAGCACCGACGGCTGGGTGGGCATGTTTTTCCTGCTCGTGCTGTCGCTGGCCCTGGCCTGTTCCGGGGTGTTTCTGCTCCTATGGGCTTCCCGTTTCGAGCGCCTGCGCACCCCGGGTTGGCTGTTGCTCGGGTGCGCCCTGCTGTTCTGGCTGGGGGACGCCTTGGTGACGGGATTGCTGATGGTGCTGCCTTGCCTGGGTTATGCAGGCTGGGCTGCCTGGAAGTCGTTTGCCGAATTCATGTCGCAGGCACCGCAATTGCCGCCAGCCGACGACTGAGCCCTGGCGCGCTCGGCCACAATGGCAGCATGCGCAGTGAACACCGCCATTTCGAACGTTTTCCCCTGGATGCCCATGTGCAGGTGGGCGGGGAGAAGCTGACCAGCCCCTACCACGTCTACGACGGTACCTTGCTGCTGGTGGGCGGTACCGCCGACGTCGCACAGGCGGCCGCCTTACTGGCACCCAATGGTCTTGTACCCGTGTGCGACAGCGCAGGGCGTGCGCTGGCCGCGGTGTGGGTAGGAGACTTCACCGAAGCCAGCCTCGGGCCGCACCACGAGGTGCAGATTTCTTTGCTTGCCAGTGCCCGGCCGGTGCCAGCCTTGCAGGCCCACCCGCTGGTCCTGCTCAAGACCTTGCTCACGCGCACGGATGTGCGCATGGTCTGCCACGGCCTGTGGAACAGCACGGCGCGCGTGGTGCGCTACAACGCCGAGCACCTGGGGCTGGACGCCCATTTTGGTAGCGGCCTTCTGACGCGCAGCCGCGGGCACTGGCACTTTGCCTTTGCCGACGTGGGCGAGCAGCCGGTGCTGGAAGGGGACCTGGCGTGTGTGGCCCGCACCCCGGCGGCACTGGGCTGGCAGATGGCGCGGTACCTGGGCTGGCGCACGCTGTGGCAGTCGCTGCGGGACCCGGTGGTCCATGTGCCGGTGCTCAATACCCTGGGGCCCAACGCCACTGTGCTGGAAGTGGCCCACACCTACACCCGTGCCGACCGCCATGCGCTGCGCCTGGCCAACCCCGAAGACCGGTTGCGCATCCAGGCGGCCCCCTATGCCGCATTGGACTTCGCGCCGGCCTTCGTGCAGCAGATGGAAGGCTTGCGCTTTGTCTACCTGCGCCCGCAGGTGGAGGTTCTGTAGGCATTTTTGGCCTCCATCCCGCACATTTATTAGGTAGTTTGCTACTGAAGTTGTAGCGAATCGAACGCCACCGTGGCGCCGCAGTAGCCCAGGCCGGCGGCGACGCCGCCGAAGCGGTTGCCTTGCACCAGCATGGCCTGGGGCATGGCGGCTTGCAGCGCCGCCACCAGTGGGCGCAGGGCCGAGGAGCCGCCGGTGAGATAGACCGTGTCCACCTGTGCCAGGCCCGACGCCTGCACGCAGTCCTGGGCGCAGGCCACCACCTGGGCCACCGCCGCCTGCAAGGCCTCCCCCAACTGCTTCTTGCGCAGTGGCGTTGTCAGTGCGCGCTCGACAAAGCCCAAATCCAACGTTTGGTCCTCGTTCGAGACCGAGCAGGCAATCTTGCCGTGCTCCACCTCGGCCAGGATGTGGTGGCCGCAGTGCAGTTCCAGCACCGCCATCAGGCGCTGGTGCAGGCTTTGATCGACGAAGTCGGTCCACAGTTCCTTGGCGTTGTGCATGGCCTTGCGCGTGGTGGTCTGGTGGATCAAATGCCAGGTCGAGAGGTCAAAGAAGATGCTGCTGGGCACCGGGCGCCCACCGGTGCCGATGTGCTTGTAGCCCAGGAGCGGCATGACGCAGGCCAGGTCGAGCAGGCGGTCGAAGTCGGTACCGCCGATGTGCACGCCAGTGGTGGCCAGCACGTCGGCGCGGCGGTCTGCCAGCTGGCTGCGTGCCGGGTTCAGGCGGATGACGGTGAAGTCCGAGGTGCCGCCGCCGATGTCCACCACCAGCGCCGTGGTTTCGCCGGGCAGGCGCTGCTCGTAGTCGAGCGCGGCGGCAATCGGTTCGAACTGGTAGGCAATGTGGGTGAACCCGGCCTCGCGGGCGGCGCGCCCCAGCGTGGCCTGGGCCAGGGCGTCGCGCTCGGGGTTGTCGTCGACGAAATGCACCGGGCGCCCGAGCACGGCATGGGTCAGCGCCAGCCCGGTCTGTGCTTCGGCGCGGCGCTTGAGTTCCTTGAAGAACAGCACCACGATGTCGAAGAAGCGCACGCTGCGCTCGCCTACGGCGGTGTACTCGTCCATGAGTGCGCTGCCCAGCAGGCTCTTGAGCGAGCGCAGCAGCCGCCCCTCGGTCCCGGCCAGGTACTCGGCCATGGCCTCGGCGCCAAACAGCACGCGCTGGGTTTCCTGGCAGAAGAACACGGCAGTCGGCATTTCGTCGCGCGCACCGTCGAGCGCAATCACTTGCAAGCGGCCTTGGGCGTCGACCAGGGCGGCGGCGGAATTGGACGTGCCGAAGTCAATGCCCAGCACGGGCATGCGTGAAGTGTCTGTCACAGTGGAACAAAGAAAAATTCAGGCAGGCAGTACGCGCTGCAAAAAGGCGGAAATTTCCGCCACTTCAGGCTGGCACAGGCTGTGTTCCATGGGGTAGCTGTGCCACTGCACCGGCTGGCCCAGGGCCTGCAGGGCGTCGCGGCTGGCCAATCCTCGCTCGACGCGCACAACAGGGTCCAGGCTGCCGTGGGCCATGAACACGGGTGTTTCGGCATTGGCGGCGTGGCGCTCGCTGGTGATTTTTTCCGCCAGCGGCAAGAAGCCCGACAACGCCACGATGCCGGCCAGGCGTTCCTCGAAGCGTAGCCCGGTGTGCAAGGCCATGGCACAGCCTTGGCTGAAACCGGCCAGCACGATGCGCTCGGGCGCAATGCCGCGGGCCTGCTCTTGTGCGATCAGGGCGCGGATCTGGCCTTCCGAGCGACGGATGCCGGCTTCGTCCTTGGGGCCCTGGCCGTTCATGCCCAGGATGTCGAACCAGGCCGGCATCACATAGCCGTTGTTGATGGTGACCGGGATGCTGGGGGCGTGCGGAAAGATGAAACGGATGGGGGCGCAGCTCTGCAGATCCAGCTCGGGCACCAGGTTGGCGAAGTCGTGGCCGTCGGCCCCCAGGCCGTGCAGCCAGATGACGGCGCAGCTGGGATTGGGGGCGGTTTCCAGGGTGACGTGGGGCAACAAGTCGGTCATGGGGCGGTCAGGATGGTTTTCAGGCCGTGGGCAACTCGGGCAAGGCCGGTGCCTGCGGCTCGGCAGGGGTGGCGGGGGGCGCCGATGTTACCGCGTCCAGGTGCTGGGCCAAGTGCAGGCTGCAGACATTGGCCCCGTCCTCGGCATGGTGGTCCAGGCGACCGCCGAGTGCCCCCTGCACCAGGGCGCGCTGGGTGTGTTCTGGCAACACCGCCGGGTGGCTGGCGCCGGTGTCGTGGACCTGCAGCACAAGCACGTCGGTGCCATCTTCCAGGCGGCTGCTCTTGGCGCTCAGGCGAATGATGCCTTCACTGCGCCCGGTAAAGGCCTGGGCCACGGTCTGGGCCAGCAGCTGCCCCAGCACCTGGCCGCATGCGCTGGCACGGGTGTGCAGCTCCAACTCGCGCGCAATGCCGTTGGCAATGTGGATGCCTTCGCGTCTGGCCGCGGCGGGCAGCTGTGCCATCACCTGGTTGGCCAGGTCGTGCAGGCGGAAAGCACGTGGCACCTCGCGCAACGGGTCGGTGCTGGCCTGGCGCAGGCCGGCCAGCAGCGGGGCCATGGCTTGCAGTTGTTGGGTGAGTGCCAAGGTCACCTGGTCGAGCGCAGCGGCGTCCCGTTGCAGCTCCGTCAGGGATGCGCCATGCAGCAGGCCCTGCTGCAGGAGTTCGTTCTGGCTGTGCAGGGACGCTGCTGTTTGCTGTGCCTGTGCCAGCAGGGGAGTCAGCGCCTGCGTGCCTTTGGCCACGATGGGTCCCAGTGCCGCCATGCGCTCGGCGCGCACCAGCTGCTGCTGGCAGCTTTGCAGCTGCGCCTGGGCCCGGGTCAGCGCTGTGGCACTCTGATCCAGGGCGGCCTGGTGCGCGTCCTGGGCCCCTTGCTGCTGGCGGGCGTGGCGCAGGGTGGCGTCCAGCAATGTGTGCCGTTCGCGTGCGGCCTGTGCGACCTGGGTGAACCAGGGGGCCCACAGGGGCGGTGCCGGTGGCGCCTTGCGCTGGGGCGACTGCTCGAGCTGCTGCTGGTACTGCACCAGCTGCAGGGCTGGCTGGGTGTAGTGGCGGCTCTGCCAGACCACCAGGCCACCCAGTGCGGCCAACAGCACCAGGGACAGTGCGGCATAGGGTGTGAGCGCGCCCAGCGCGGCACTGCGCAGGGAAGCCGGGGGCTGGTGCAGCAGCAAAAACAAGTCGGCCCCACGCAGCGTGAGACGCTGCCAGGCCGGGTCGGTGGCACCTTCGCGCCAAGGGGTTCCGGCGTCGGGCACCACATCGGCCAGGCGCAGCGGGGCCGTGGCCTTGGTCAGCGCGCCGCCGCTGTCGCCCAGTACCAAGCCGTCGGCATTGACCACCAGTGCGCGGCCCAGGCTGGGTGCGTGCTGCACCAGCACGTAGTCCAGCAGGTCCAGGCCCACATCGGTGCCGACCACACCCACCTGTTCGGGCCCGTTCATGACCGGTGCCAGCAGCGCCATGCCCAATCCTTTGGAACTGGCGAATGGGGGAGTCCAGACGCTGGTGCGCTGGGCCTCGGTGGCGGCGCGGGTGAGTGCCTGCGGCGCAATGGCGGAGCCAGGCCAGAGGTTGTGCAGCGCCCCACGCATGTCGGTGCTGGCACTGGCCTGCAGGCGCTCGTCGCGCCCCTGTGGGGGGTAGGCCAGGCGCCACCGCTGCGCGGCGTCCAGGTAGTAGCTGGACCATAGCGTCGGGGTGCTGGTGTGCAGGGCCACCACCGCGGGTAGCATGGCCGACACAGCACCCAGGTCACGGCGCAGGGTGGGGCCGTCGAGGGCGGCGTCGGGGTCGAGCTGCAGGGAACCGGTTTCTCGCACCAGTTCGATGGGCAGGCGTTCCCAGGGTGCGTCGCGCAGGGGGGACAGGTTGCGCTGCTGCACCCGGTCCAGGAAGCTGCTGTCGGCCAGCACGGGCCAGCGCAGGCTGCGCTCCATGGCGTAGCGCATGCCAGCCACATGCTTGCGCACCATGTCCAAGCGCATCTCCAGCGCCTGCTGGGTCAGCTGGCCCTGCTCGTGCAGGGTGTTCTGCAACTGGGTGCGCTGGCGCTGGTAGGCATACCAGCCCAATGCCATGACCACGGCGAGCAACACGGCGCCAGCCGCCAGCACCGTGAACTGGTGACGGCGAAGGAGCGGGGCAATCGCACCGGCCTGTGGTACCCCGTCTTCCAGAACCGTGTCGGGGCCGTTGTCACGAACAGAGCTTTGCATGCGGGAGATCCTGCGGGATGGGACGCGCCAGTGTAGGGGATGGGCGCGTGGTCATTAGTCCGGGTGGCGGTCTGCGCACACCCGGTTGCGGCCGGTGTTCTTGGCTTCGTACAGGGCGGTGTCGGCCCGGTTCAGCAGCATGTCGATGTTGTCCTCGCTGCTTGCCATGGATGACACGCCAATCGACACGTGAAACTGCACCGGCAATCCACCTTCCAGCGGTACTTTGGTCTGTGCCACTTTCTCCCGCAACCGCTCCGCCACTTCGATGGCTGTCTGGTGGTCGGTTTCGGGCAGCAGCACGGCAAACTCTTCACCGCCCATGCGGCCGAGGATGTCGACCTCGCGCAAGGTTGCACGACACACCTGGGCCAGGGCCGTGAGCACCATGTCACCGACCTTGTGGCCATAGTGGTCGTTGACTTGCTTGAAGTGGTCGATGTCCAGCATGAAAAGCGACAGGCGCTTGCCGTAGCGCTGGAAGCGGTGCAGTTCCTGCTCGGCACGTTCCATGAAATGGCGCCTGTTGAACACGCCTGTGAGGTAGTCCACGTGGGCCTGGCGGGTCAGTTCTTCTTCGAGCAGTTTGCGTTCCGTGATGTCGGTGTGGGTGCCGCACATGCGCACGGCCTTGCCGTTGGCATCGCGCTGCATGACGCTGGCCTGGTCCAGTATCCAGCGTGTGCTGCCGTCCTTGTGCAGCATGCGGTATTCGAGTTTGTGGGCAAGCGCTCTGCCCTCCACCACATCAAAAATGGAGTTCCAGGCACGGTCCCGGTCCTCGGGGTGCACAAAGTCGGACCATTGCTGCGTGGTGCGCTGCATTTCCTCGTGGGTGTACCCCAGCATCGTGGCCCAGCGCGGGTTGCGTTCGACTGTGCTGGCCGGGATGTTCCAGTCCCAGAACCCCAAGTCGGAGCCTTCGAGCACAAAGCGTAGCTGGGTGGCGCGTTCTTCCAGGGCACGCTCGGTATTCTTGCGAGCGGTCACGACGTCGAACATCGCGACAAAGTGCCCTGCTTGCGGGCAATAGACCGATACCGAGAACCATTGCTGCAGGCCTTGCACAAACATCTCGAAGGACTCGGGTGCACCTCCCTGGGCCACGCGGCCATAGATCTCAAGCAATGCCGGGTCGGATTCCTGCAGTCCCGGGATCACTTCGCTGACCAGTTTGCCCTGGACCACACCCTGGCCGGTGAGTGAGTGAAAGGCCGGATTGGTGTATAGGTACTGGAAGTCGTACGCCCGCCCATCGCGGTACAGCATGCGGCAATAGGCCACCCCATTGAGCATGTGTTCCAGCAGACCGCGCAGCTCGACCTCGTCGAGCGCGTTACTGCCTGTACCGATGGAGTGCAGGCGGTCGGGCAGGGGATTCGTTGTGTCGTCCATCGCATCCTCGCTGTAGGGGCCGATCCTGCACCGCAGGGGCCTTTCAGTGCATTGTCAGTGTTTGCTTGGGGACGGGCAAGGGTGCTTCAGGGCTTGGGCAACCAGCCCAGGCCGTGCGCATGCAGGCTTTGCACGTAGAGGCGGTCGCGGGTTTCGGTGATGGCCGTGGTTTCGGGGTAGGCGCCGCTGGGGTCCTGCAGGTCGGCCACTACCTTGCCGTCTTCGGTGAAGGCGATGACATGGCCGTAGCGCGGTGGTATCGGCCACAGGGCGCGCGGCAGGCGCAGGCTCAAGGAGCGCATCCAGGGTTTCTCGCCCATGGCGTCGATCTTGGGATTGCGCGGCTTGGCAAAGCCAAGCCAGACCTTGCCGTCGAGTCCTCGCATCAGGTTGTCGGGGTAGCCGGGCAGGTTGTCCAGCAGCACCTGGGCCTGGGGTGTGGCGCCCTGACGCAGGTCGAGGTCGGTGGCGGCGAGGTCGATTTTCCAGACCCGGTAGCGCCCGGTTTCATTGACCAGCAGTGCGCGTTCGTCCTGTGTCAGCGCTACACCATTGGCAAAGCTCAGGCCCTGGGCCAGTACGCGCACCGTGCTGCTGGCGGGGTCGTACTCCAGCACGCGCCCGGTGGCACTTTGTTCCATGATGTCGAGCACGCTGGCGTTGAAGGTGCCGCCCCATTCGGCCGGGGCAAAGCGTTGCGAAGCGTCGCTGAAATACATCTTCCCGCTGCGCGCCACCACCACCGCATCGACGTACCGGATGGGGTCGCCCGCGCGCACCTTGTCGGCCAGCACGGTGACTTGGCGGGCGGCGTCAATCGCGAGCAGGCCCTTGACTGCATCGGCCGCAATCAGGCGGCCCTGGGCGTCAAAGTCGAAGCCGAGCACGCGCCCACCGGTGTTGGCAAAGACCTGCTGGTCGCTGCCGTCGGCGTTCATGCGCAGGATGTTGCCGCTGGCCACCGTGGTGTAGAGCTTGCCATCGGGTCCGAAGGCAATGTGCTCCGGGCCTTCTTCGCCGTGCAGGTCGATCATCTGCAACTGGGCCAGCCGGGTGTTGGTGGCATGCACCCCGCTGTAGCCCGGTGCGCTGGGCAGGGAAATGGCCAGGGGCTGGATCGGCACCGGCCACAGCAACAGGTAGGCCAGCAGTGCCAGCAGCAGGGCGGCGGTGGCGCCCAGTATCTTTTTCATGGTGTCTCCTCCTTGTGCAAAAGTCGACGATGGTAGCGGCGCAGGTGGGTGGGTTTGTCACCCGGGGACGACTATTGGCCGTAACGCCGAGCCCACTCGCGCTCCAAAGGCTCGACCCAGCTGCCATGGGGTTCGGGCAGGGTCGGGGCGGGCTTGTCGACCTGGCCCGGTGCCGGCTTGGCAGCAAAGAGCGCGCGTTCGGCAGGCTTGAGTTTGTCCAGCGCCAGTACCGTGGGGTCGCCCCACACGGCAATGTCGGCCTTGCGCGCCTGGGCTTCGGCACTGAGCAGGAAGTTGGCGAAGACCTGGGCACCTTCCTTGGCACTGGCGTTGAAGGGGATGGCCACAAAGTGGGTGTTGCCCACGGTTCCGCTGTCGAATTGGTAGCTGACCACGCTGCTGGGCAGCCGGTTGGCGGCGATTTCGTTGGCTGCTTCGTTGGGATTGAAGGTCAGCGCCAGCAGCAGCTCGCCATCGGCAAACATCTGGCGCTGGGCTTCGGCGCTGAGCGGGAACTGCCGGCCGGCACGCCAAAGGTGCGGGTGCAGTGCGTCCAGCGCGGCCCACAAGGGCCCGGTGGCCTGGGCAAATGCGGCGTCGGTGAACGGGCGGTAGAGCACACCGCGCTCGGGTGCCGTGTCCAGCAACAGCTGCTTGAGGAAAGTGCTGCCATGGAAGTTGGGCGGGCGTGGGTAGGTCACGCGTCCCGGGTGGGCCTTGGCAAAGGACTGCAGGGCTGCAAGCGAGCGTGGCGGTTGGGGCGTGCGACGGCTGTCGGCCATGAACGTGAGTTGGGCCATGCCCCAGGGGGCTTCAAGCCCCTGCGTGGGTTCGGCGAAGTCGAGCCGGGTGGTGGGTTTGCCCTGCGTGTCCACCAGCGCAAAGTGGGGCAACTGTTCGGCAAAGGGGCCGAAGAGCAGGCCCTCGCGCTTCATGGCGAGAAAGTTTTCGCCGTTGATCCATACCAGGTCGACCGACCCCTGCCCCTTGCCCGCTGCCTTTTCATTGCGCACGCGCCGTACCACGTCGGCAGCGTCGGTGATCTTTACGTGTTCGACCCGCACCCCAAAGCGCTGCTGCACCTGCGCTGCCGCCCAGGCAATGTAGGCATTGATGGCCTGCGAACCGCCCCAGGCATTGAAATACAGCGTTTGACCCTTTGCTCTGTTTTCTATAGCGGACCATGCAATATTTGCGCGGGCTGAACCCGGAAAATGCATGAAAAAAGGGACGATGCCGGCGCTGGCGCAGAGTTGGCGGCGGGTGAGGTGGGACATGGTCGGGACGCGGTGGGTTGGGTCGGTTCGGGATCATCAGCATACCGGCTTCTGTCCGGCCGGATGCTTGACGGGTCGCGAGGCCTTCTCCTACAGTCGGTGGCATGCGATATGCCTTGTTCGTTGGAATTGGTTTGGCCTGGGCGTCTACCGTGGGGCAGGCCCAGACTGTGCGTGTGCAATTTCAGGAGGCGTCGGCCCCTAAGTACCTGGAAGCCGACGGCACCCATACCGCGCCTTCCGGCCTGTGCCCCGACATCTTGGCGGCTTTGGCACGGCAAGACCCAACGCTGACTATCGAGTTGGACCCACAGCCGCGGCCCCAGAAACGCATCGAACACGATATCGGTGCTGGCACCAAAGATGCCATGTGTGGCCTGCTGAGCTCGCCAGAGCGACTGGTGGTGGCGAATCGATTGGAAACACCGGTCTACATGATCTACGAGCGCATGGTGGGCCGACTGGACGATAACGCGGTGGTGGCCTCATTGGACGATTTGGCGCGCATAGGTGCTGCCGTGGCGGTGCAGTCGGGAGCGTCGTACCTGCGCAAACTCAAGGACGCGGGTGTCCAGGCCATCGAGTCCGGGGGCTCCGACACGGCTGTGCGTGCCGTGGCCAATGGTCGGGCACGGTTTTTCTATACCAATTCGCTGACGGCCTCTTATTTCATCAAAGCCGAAAAGCTCCAGGACAAATTGCGCCTGCATCCCGGAGTCCTTGACACATCTCCGGCCTACTTCTGGGTGGGCAAGCACGTGGCCCCGGAGGTGGTCAAGAAGCTCGATCTCGCCCTGAAACGGCTTAAGCGTAGCGGGGAGTTGGACCGGATCTATGCCCGCTACGACTGATTCAAGCGGTGTTTAAACCACCAGCGCCTGGGCAAATTCGCGTGCATTGAAGGTTTCCAGCTCTTCCAGCTTTTCACCCACGCCGATGAAGTACACCGGAATGGGCCGCTCGCGGGCGATGGCTGCCAGCACCCCACCCTTGGCGGTGCCGTCGAGCTTGGTGACGATCAGGCCGGTCAGGCCCAGCGCGTCGTCAAAGGCTTTCACTTGTGTGACGGCGTTCTGACCGGTGTTGCCGTCAATGACCAGCAGCACCTCGTGCGGTGCGCTGGCCTCTGCCTTCTGGATCACGCGCTTGATCTTCTTCAGCTCTTCCATCAGGTGCAGCTGGGTGGGTAAGCGCCCGGCGGTGTCGATCAGCACCACGTCCTTGCCGCGCGCTTTTCCGGCATTGACGGCATCGAAGCTCACTGCGGCGGGGTCGCCACCGTCCTGGCTGACGATTTCCACCGTATTGCGGTCGGCCCACACCGTGAGCTGCTCGCGTGCGGCGGCGCGGAAGGTGTCGGCCGCGGCCAGCAGCACCTTGGCCTCACTGTCGATCAGGTGCTTGGTGAGCTTGCCGATGCTGGTGGTCTTGCCGGCGCCGTTCACGCCCGCGACCATGATGACGGTGGGTGTGTGCTGGCCGATGACGAGCTGCTTTTGCAGTGGCGTCAGCATGTCGGTGAGGGTGGCGATGAGGATGTTCTTGAGCGCCACCGGGTGCGTGACGCCCGTGGCCTTGACCTTGTCGCGCAGGGTCTTGAGCACGTATTCGGTGGCGGCCACGCCGGCATCGGCCTGCAGCAGGGCGGCTTCCAGGTCTTCGTACAGGTCCTCGTCAATGACCTGGCCGGTAAAGACGTTGGAGATGTTCGATGCCGTCTTGCCCAGGCCGGCCTTGAGCTTGTCCAGCCACTTCTGGCGCTCGGGTGGAACTGCGGCCGGTTCGGGGATGTCGATGGGAATGACCAGCGCGCTGCCGATCAGCCCGCCCGAGGGCAGGGGGGCAGCCGGGGCGGCGGCAACGGGTACAGCCGTTGCTGCAGCGGGAGTTTCCGCCAAAGTAGCAGGGCTTGCTGCAGGTGCATCGGCTGGTGTAGGCGGGGGAGAAGAGAATTTCTTTTTGAAAAAGCTGAACATGGCGTGCGTTCTTAGAATGGCAGCATTCTATGAAACACCACTTTCACACCCTGAATGCTGCTTGGCGGCGTCCTTGCATTGCCGCGCTGCTGGCCTTGGCGGCGGTCGCCCCTGCCATGGCTGCAGAGGCCCAGCAAAAAGTCCTGCCCAACGGCCTGACCGTCATCGTCCAACCCGACCACCGTGCGCCCACGGCCGTGCACATGCTGTGGGTGCGCGTGGGCTCCATGGACGAGGTGGACGGCACCAGCGGCGTGGCCCACGTGCTGGAGCACATGATGTTCAAGGGCAGCGCCACGCTCAAGGCGGGGGAATTCTCTCGCAAGGTGGCGGCCTTGGGCGGGCGCGAAAACGCCTTCACCAGCAAGGACTACACCGGCTACTTTCAGCAGATTCCGGTGGAAAAGCTTGAAGCGGTGATGCAGCTGGAGGCCGACCGCTTTGCCACCAACCAGTGGAGCGACGAAGACTTCCGCAAGGAACTGGAGGTGGTCAAGGAAGAGCGGCGCATGCGGACCGAGGACAATCCCCACGCACGCCTGGGTGAGTTGCACAACGCCGCGCAGTTTGTGGCCCACCCTTACCGCCGCCCCATCGTGGGTTGGATGGGCGATCTGGAAAGCCTGCAGCCCGACGATGCACGCAGCTTCTGGCGCACCTGGTACACCCCCGCCAATGCCGCCGTGGTGGTGGCGGGCGATGTCGATCCCGAGAAAGTGTTCGCCCTGGCTGCCCAATACTATGGCGGCATGCCACAGCGTGCCGTCCCCGAGCGCAAGCCGCGGCCCGAACCGGTCCAGAACGGGGTGCGCAGGGTCTGGCTCAAGGCCAGTGCCGAACAGGCGGTGGTGGCACTGTCCTACAAGGTACCGGGCCTGCTGCCGCAAGACCTGCTTGCCGATACGCCCAGTGCCGAAGGCACCGACGCGCTGGCCCTGATGGTGCTGGATGCCGTGCTGTCGGGTTACGACGGTGCCCGTTTGGAGCGGGCACTGACACAGGACAAGGGGCATGTGGCCGACGGTGCCGATTCCTACTACGGCACCCTGTCGCGGGGCCCTGCAACCTTTGGCCTGACGGGCATACCGGCCAAGGGCAAGACGGTGGAACAGGTCGAGGCAGCGCTGCGCGCCCAGGTGACCCGCGTGGCCAAGGAAGGCATCTCGCAGGCGGAGCTTGAACGGGTGAAGGCCCAATGGGTGGCGGCCTCGGTCTACCAGCAAGACAGTGTGTTCAACCAGGGCCGCATGGCTGGAGTGAACTGGGCTACAGGCTACCCCCTCGACAGCAATGAGCGTCTGATTGTGCGGCTGCGGCAAGTGACGGCAGTGCAAGTGCAGGCGGTGGCTGCGAAGTACTTTGGCGACGACGCCCTGACCGTGGCCACGCTCATTCCCCAACCATTGGGCGCCCCCCGCAAACCGGCTGCAGTGGCCGGAATGCGGCACTGAAAGCACAGAATGTCTGCTATGAAATTAAGAGCTGTCTGCGCAGTATTGACGGCGGCTACCACCATCTTTTATGCCCAAACCAGCCATGCGGGCATACCGATCGAGCACTTCACCCTGGACAATGGCGCCAAGGTGTTCCTGGTGCACAGCCCAGGCATTCCGATGGTCGATGTCCAGCTGGACTTTGACGGTGGCAGCCGTCGCGACCCTGCCGACAAGGCGGGCTTGGCCAGTGTGACGGCCTCCTTGCTCAGCAGCGGTACCCGCGCCGCTGCCGGCCAGAAGGCCTTGGACGAAAACGCCGTGGGCGCCGCCTGGGCCGATCTGGGGGCCAGTTTTGGGGCTGGAGCCAGTAGCGACCGCATGAGCTTTTCATTGCGCAGTCTGAGCTACCCCGATCTGTTGGAACGGGCCGTGCAACTCGCCGCACACGAAATGGCCCACCCGGCCTATTCGCAGGTTGTCTGGGAGCGTGAGCGCAAGAAGTTGGAAGCCAGCCTCAAGGAAGCCGAGACACGCCCCGCCACCGTGGCGGCGCGGGCCTTTGGCCAGGCGGTCTACGGTTCCCATCCCTATGGACAGGAAATGACCGCCGCGACGCTGGCACGCATCCGTGTGCAGGACATGCAGCGCCACCATGCCGCCACAGTGCTGCCGTGCCGTGCCAAGGTGAGTGTGGTGGGTGCCTTGGACCGTGCGCAGACCGCAACGCTGGTGCAAAAGCTGCTGCAGTGGTTGCCGCAGTCCTCGTGTCCGGCGTTGCCGGCCGTGCCCGAAGTGGCGTCTTTGCAGCAGGCCAGCGCGCAGCGCATTCCCTTTGACGCAGCCCAGGCCCAGGTGCTGCTGGGCCAGCCCGGTTTCAAGCGCAACGACCCGGACTTTCTGGCCCTGAACCTGGCCAACCATGTGCTTGGTGGTGGCGGCTTTACCTCGCGCCTGACCGAAGAAGTGCGCGAAAAGCGAGGCCTCACCTACAGCGTCTACAGCTATTTCTCACCCGCACTGCATGCGGGTGCCTTTACCGTGGGCCTGCAGACCCGACCGGACCAGGCCGATCAGGCACTGGGCGTAGTGCGCGAGGTGCTGGAGCGTTTCACGAAAGAGGGCCCTACCCAGGCCGAGCTCGACGCTGCCAAGGCCAATCTGGTGGGCGGCTTTGCGCTGCAGCTGGACAGCAACCGCAAACTCCTGGGCCAGGTGGCCAACATCGCCTGGAACGAATTGCCCCTGGACTACCTGGACACCTGGCAGGCCCGGGTGCAGGCGATTCCGCTGGAGCAGGTCAAGGCCGCGTTTGCACGCGTGGTGAATCCGCAGCGCATTGCGACCGTGGTGCTGGGTGCCACGGCAGCCCCTGCCGCCGCTCCGGTGAAGGGACAATGACAGCATGAGCAAGCACCCCCCACGTTCGTCTGCGGGCAAACCTCCTGTACGCAAACCGGCTGCCCACGCAGCGCACGAGATCCGCATCATTGGCGGGCAATGGAAACGCACCAAACTCAAGGTGCTGGACAAGCCGGGCCTGCGTCCTACGCCCGACCGCGTACGCGAGACCCTGTTCAACTGGCTGGGTCAGGACTTGACCGGTTGGAAGGTGCTTGATGCCTTTGCCGGCACTGGTGCGCTCGGTTTCGAGGCCGCATCGCGTGGTGCCAAGGACGCCGTGCTGGTGGAGCAGGACAGTGCCCTGGTGCTGCAGTTGCAAAAGCTCAAGGCCCAATTGCAAGCCGATGCCTTGCGTGTACAGCGCGGCGACGGCGTAGCGGCCATCGCCCAGTCGGCCCCTGGCAGCTTGCACCTCATTTTTCTGGACCCGCCGTTTGACGCCGAGTTGTTTGCACCGGCCTTGCGCCACTGTGCGCGTGCGCTGGCGGCGGATGGTTGGGTGTACCTGGAAGCACCGCGTGCCTGGGGCGATGAAGAGCTGCTGCCACTGGGTCTGCGCGTGCACCGTTACCTCAAGGCCGGCATGGTGCATGCGCATCTCTTGGCACCTGCAGCTTGACTTCACTGCGCGGCTGGCCGACAGTGTGTTCGTATCCTTTTTGATGAGCGTTGGACTTTGCCCATGACCCATTCCGTGACCGCTGTTTTTCCCGGCACCTTCGACCCCATTACCCTGGGCCACCAGGATCTGATCCGGCGCAGTGCCATCCTGTTTCCGCGCGTCATCGTGGCAGTGGCGGCGGCCCACCACAAGAAGACGATGTTCACGCTGGAGGAGCGGCTGGAGACGGTGCGTGAAGTCTTTGCCGACAATCCCGCCATTGGTGTCGAGCCCTTCACCGGTCTGGTGCGTGACTTCGCCGTGGCGCAGGGCGCACAGGTCATGGTGCGTGGTGTGCGCTCGGTGACCGACTTCGATTACGAGACCCAGCTCGCCGGCATGAATCGATCCTTGGCGCCCGATGTGGACACCGTTTTCCTGACGCCCGATTCGCGCTACCTCTACATCTCCAGCACCCTGGTGCGTGAAATTTCCACCCTCAAGGGCGACGTGCGGCCTTTCGTTTCGCCCGCCGTGCTGGCGCGTTTGCAGGCCAAGCTTCAGAGTAATTGATCTTTCTACCCCGGGAGTACCACCATGAAAATCCTCTTGCCTGTCGATGGTTCCGAGCTTTCATTGGCCGCTGTGCGGTTTGCCCTCGATCTGGCCGACAAGGGCTTGCAGGTGGCACCGGTGCTGGCCAATGTGCAGGAAGCGTCCAACCTTTATGAATTGCTGGTGGCACATGACCCCGAGGTGCTGGACCGGGTGGCGGCCGAGGCCGGTTTGCACACCCTGCAGTCGGCGCGCGACCTGCTTGACGCCAAGGGCGTGGTTTACGAGATGGAAGTGGCCCGTGGCGACCCGGCGCATACCCTGGTAGAGATCGCCGAACGATTTGGTTGCGACATGATCGCCATGGGGGCACGTGGCAACAGCGCGCTGCGCAGCGCCATGCTGGGGTCGGTGTCGAACGAAGTGCTGCACGCCAGCCCCGTGCCGGTTGTGATTGTCAAATCACCCGCCGAAACGGAGCCAGAACCCACATAACCCCTGATAGCCCTGCCATCGGGAGGGCTTGGGCCTGATCAGGCTCAGGCTTGCTGGTGGCAAGCTGAGATAATCGCTCCATGCGTATTCTTCAGCTGTGCACCATGGTTTGCGGGAGCAAGGCATGGCGCTGACCATTACCTCCGAGTGCATCAACTGCGATGTCTGCGAGCCCGAGTGCCCGAACGAGGCCATCTCGATGGGCGAGGAAATCTACGTCATAGACCCGGCCAAGTGCACCGAGTGCGTGGGCCACTTTGACGAGCCGCAATGTGTGCAGGTCTGTCCGGTGGAGTGCATTCCCGTGGACCCTGCCCATGTGGAAAGCAAGGCAGAGCTCATGCAGAAGTACCAGCGCCTGCAAACGATCACGCTGGTGGCGCGCGCCAAAGTACCCTCGGGCGTGGCAGATCGCCCGAACTGAGTCCGATCTATTTGGGCTGCGAGGCTTTGGCGCTTGGGGCTTTGGCCGTGAAGAATTCGGGTGCCTTCTTCGTTTTTTTCGCTTCCTGGGTTTTTTCTTTCTCTCCTGCTTTTTCCTCGGCTTTACGTGCCTTCTCGGCTGCATGCTGTTCCTTCAGTGCCGTTTTTTCTGCTGCCAGCCGCTCCCTTTCCATTCGGTTGGCGGTCTTTTCATCCAGTTCAGCAACTTTGCGTGCGGCGCGCTGCTCCTTGGCACTGGGTTCGGTTGGCGTACTGAGTTCCACGCCATCGGCACAGGGTACCTGGCTGTAGCTGTTGCCGCATTTGTATACTTTTGCGGCCTGCGCCCCTGTCAATATTAGACAGTTTGCTATGAAAAATAGAGCAATCGGGTGGCGGCTTTTCATGGCGTGGGCTCCTTGGTGGCGACGGGTGTGGGCGCAGAGTTTTCTGTGGTGGCAGGACGCGGTGGTTTGGGCCGCGGTGGTTTGCTCGTGTGCACCAGCAGAGTCGCCTTGTTGAACTCACCGCTGAGAAAATGGGGCGTGGCCTTGAGCGCCCGGTCGATGGTCTGCTCAATGGCGATCCGGTGGTCGAGGATGGGCTTTTTCAATACCCAGCCGACCACTTCCTCACGGCTGCCCGGGTGGCCAACGCCGATGCGCAGGCGCCAGTACTGGTCGGTGCCCAGCTGGGCGTGGATGTCGCGCAGGCCATTGTGTCCCGCGTGGCTACCGCCGAGCTTGAGCTTGGCCTCACCCGGTGGTAGGTCCAGCTCGTCGTGGGCCACCAGTATTTCCTGGGGTTGGATCTTGAAAAAGCGAGCCAGTGCGGCCACCGACTTGCCCGAGAGGTTCATGAAAGTCTGTGGTTCCAGCAGCCAGATGGTGTGACCATCGACCGTGGTGCGCGCTACCAGACCGTGGTAGCCCTTGTCCATGGACAGTGTGGCCTTGCATTGGCGCGCCAAGGCGTCAATGAACCAGAACCCGGCGTTGTGGCGGGTGGCTTCGTATTCGGGGCCGGGATTGCCCAGGCCTACAAACAGTTTGATCATGGAAACTTCGGGAAATGCTGCCAAACGGCTGGGGGCAGTGTAGCGGGTCGGCGCAAAGTAAAACGGCCCACCGAAGTGGGCCGTTTTAGCATGCTTGCGCAGGGAAGAATTACTTCTTGCCCTTGCCCTTCTTGGCGTCGGCAGCGGGTGCTGCAGCCACGGGGGCGGCCACTTCGGTCACCACGGGCACCACGGAGACCACGGCGCCATTGCCACGGCCGTGGGTCACGGCGGTCACGCCCTTGGGCAGCACCAGGTCGGAAATGTGCAGCGAAGAACCCTTCTTCAGGCCGCTCAGATCCACGGAGATGAATTCGGGCAGGTCCTTGGGCAGGCACAGCACTTCGATTTCGTTCATCACGTGGTTGATGATGCAGCTGTCGGTCTTGACTGCGGGGGATTCCTGGTCACCGCTGAAGTGCAAGGGCACCTTTTGGTGCAGCTTGGTGTTTTCGTCCACGCGCTGGAAATCGATGTGCAGGACCAGTTGCTTGTAGGGGTGGTATTGCACGTCGCGCAACAGCACTTTTTGCTCTTTACCGCCCAGTTCCATGTCCAGCACGGTGGAGTGGAAGGCTTCCTTCTTCAGGGCGTGCCACAGGGCGTTGTGGTCCACTTCGATGGCCAGGGGGGCCGAAGTGGAGCCGTAAACGATGCCGGGGGTACGGCCGGTGATACGCAGACGGCGGCTCGCACCCGTTCCCTGCAATTTGCGCTCAAAAGCGACGAATTTCATAACTAACTCCTGTTGAAGTCCACCGCGACCAGTGTGACTCCGGTTTTAAAAAAGACACGCCGGGCTGGGCCCGGCTGTGTCCGCTGATGTCCCGGACCTGCCCGAGAGCAGGTCGCAGAAAACCTTAGAACAGGTTTTCCTGGTCCGAGAACAAACTCATGACCGACTCACCCTTGGCAATGCGCTGGATCGTTTCGGCGAACAGCGGGGCCACGGAGAGTTGGCGGATCTTCTGGCACCCAGCAGCTGCTGGGGATAGGGGAATGGTGTTGGTCACCACAATTTCATCGAGGGCGGTGCCACTGGAGATGCGTTCGATGGCGGGGCCCGAGAAAATGGGGTGGGTACAGTAGGCGTAGACCTTCTTGGCGCCACGGGCCTTGAGCACTTCGGCGGCTTTGACCAAGGTGCCTGCGGTGTCGATCATGTCGTCCATGATCACGCAGTTGCGGCCTTCGATTTCACCGATGACGTGCATCACTTCGGACACATTGGCCTTGGGGCGGCGCTTGTCGATGATGGCCAAGTCGCAGCCGAGCTGCTTGGCCAGCGCGCGTGCACGCACCACACCGCCAACGTCGGGCGACACGACGATTAGATCGTCGTAGTTCTTTTGGCGCAGGTCACCCAGCAGTACTGGCGAAGCGTAGATGTTGTCGACGGGGATGTCGAAGAAGCCCTGGATCTGGTCGGCGTGCAGGTCCATGGTCAGCACGCGGGACACACCAGCGGCCTGCAGCATGTTGGCCACCACCTTGGCGGTGATGGGCACGCGGGTGGAGCGCGGGCGGCGATCCTGGCGGGCGTAGCCGAAGTAGGGGATGACGGCACTGATGCGCTCGGCCGATGCACGCTTCAAGGCATCGACCATGATGAGCAGTTCCATCAGGTTGTCGTTGGTGGGCGCACAAGTGCTTTGCACCACGAAGACGTCGCGGGCGCGGACGTTCTGGTTGATCTCGACCGTGACTTCACCGTCGGAGAAGCGGCCCACGGTGGCATTGCCCAGCGAAATGCCGAGGTGCGATGCGATCTCGGACGCCATGCCAGGATTGGCATTGCCCGTGAAAACCATGAAGTCAGGAGTGGAAGGAGAGGGTGCCTGCATGTGTATTCCAGCGAAGAGTTTGGGTTTAATGCATCACAAAACGCGCGCTGCTGCTGGAACACTCCGAACAACAGATTTGGCAGGGGAAGAAGGATTCGAACCTTCGCATGCTGGAATCAAAATCCAGTGCCTTAACCAACTTGGCGATTCCCCTACACAGGTTGACAGTTTGCACTGCCCACCGATAAACCGTTGCTGCTTGCCCAACCCGCCAAGGGATGAACACCCACATTGCTGCAAACCTTGACCTGAAACGCATCCGGTGCGTCGCTCAAATCCACTTCGTGCGGCAAATGCGCGAACACTGCACTTCCTGAGCCGGTCATCCGGGCTTGCAGACCTTTACTGTTCAACCACGCTATGGCGTGATCCACATCGGGGCAGAGCCTCTGGGCAACCGCTTGCAAGTCATTTCGGCCAAAACCGAATGTGTTCGCAGCGAAGCCATAGATTGTAGCAGCTTCTGTGTCGCGTTTCAATGCTGGGTCAGAAAAAATTAAACGAGTTTCCAATCCGGTAGGTGGCTTGACGACAACGAAGCGGCCTGCTGGCAGTTCCAGCGGCGTGATTTGTTCGCCAATGCCTTCGACCCAGGCATTGTGCCCGCGCACGAAGAACGGCACATCGGCCCCCAGCGACAAGCCCAACTGCGCCAGGGTGTCTTGTGAAAGATTGAGCTTCCACAGCCGGTTCAGCGCCAGCAGGGTGCTGGCGGCATCGGACGAGCCACCGCCCATGCCGGCCTGGGCCGGTATCGATTTGCGGATGCGGATGTCGGCGCCGAGCGTGCAGCCGGTGTGGGCTTGCAGCAGGCGTGCGGCGCGCACCACCAGGTCGTCGGCTGGCAGGGCCATGGTCAGGTCTTCGCGGTGGATTTGGCCGTCGTTGCGCGGCACAAAGTCCAGGCTGTCGCACCAGTCGATGAGCATGAAGGCGGATTGCAACAGGTGGTAGCCATCGGCACGCTGCCCGGTAATGTGCAGGAAGAGGTTGAGCTTGGCCGGGGCCGGGACGTCGTAAAGCGCGTTCATGCGGTGAATTATCTGGTGGAGCAGGGGAGTCGGCCTACTGCTCCAGCACGATGCGCAACTGGGCCGCCGGTGCAGGCTGGACGCGCTGGGCACGCAAGCGACCCTGGGGCAGGTCTTGCAAATCGGCCTCCCAGCCCTGGGCCGGGGTCGGGCGTGCCTGCAGCCAGTCGAACAGCGCGGCCAGGGGCAGGGGCGTGCCCACCAGTTGCTCTGTCATCTGGTCCATGCTGACAAAGTGCCGTGTTTCGGTGGTGGTGCGCCATACCGCGTCTTGCGGCGTCCACTGGGCTTCGGCCAGGGTGGTGCCCAGGGGCGAGGTCAGGCGCAGGCTGCCGCTGCTGGGATTGCCCTGCAGTTCAAACGCGGCCGAGAGGCTCTGCTGCGGGTCGCTTTGCACCTGCACCTGAAGGCGGCCGCGCCAGCTGGCTTCAGTGTCAAAAGTGCCGCTATCCCGCACAGGAATTGCGCAGGCAGCTACCAAAATGCTAGCAATCAGCGCGACACCAAGGGACCGCCAAAATGCCAGAAGCTTCACGGCTGGACGCGGAAACGCTTCATGGTTTCCAGCAGGGTGGCATTGCGGGCGTTGAGCTTGAGTCCTTCTCGCCACAGGGTCTGGGCCTGGGCCGTGTCACCCAGTTTCCACAGCACTTCACCGAGGTGGGCGGCGATTTCGGCGTCGGGCTGGGCATTGAAAGCTTTTTCCAGCAATTGGCGGGCCTGGGCCAGGTTGCCGCTGCGGAATTCCACCCAGCCCATGCTGTCGATGATGTAGGCGTCGTCGGGAGCGAACTCCAGTGCCTTGGCGATGAGGCGCCGGGCCTCTTCCAGATTGACATTGCGGTCGGCCAGCGAATAGCCCAAAGCGTTGTAGGGTGGGTGGTACTGCGGGTGGCTGGCGATCAGTCCGCGCAGCAGGGCTTCCATGTCGGCAAGGCGTCCGATTTTTTCGGCCAGCATGGCCTGCTCGTAACGCCAGACCGGCTCGTCCGGCATGGCCAGAGCGGCTTCCTGCGCCACATCCAGGGCTTGGGCATAGAGGTTGCGCTCGCGCAGCAACTGTAGCTCGGCGTTGTAGCGGGTGCGCAGGGTATCGGCATTGCTCGGGGGAATTTCTCGCAACAGCGCACGTGCCTCCTCCAGCTTGTCCTGGGCTGCCGCAATGGAGGCGCGGCGCATCTGGATGCGCGCCACATGGGGCGGGCTGTAGATGCTGTCTAGGTAGTCATTGGCCTGTTGGTAGTTTTTCTTGCGTTCGGCAATGGTGGCCATCAGCAGCAGCGCTTCCACGGTGCTTCGCGGGGTCAGCTCATTCGTGGCACCAGTGGTGTTTTCGACCAAGGGTGGTTTCTGGGAGAGCTTCAGAAATGTTTCCAGCGAGGCTTGTGCGGTGTCTATCTGGTCGTTCTGTACTTCCAGTGAACCCTTCACCAGCCAGGCGTCGGCAAATCCCGGTGACTCCTGGGTCAGTCGCTGCAGCTGTTCGTAAGCCTGGGCGTATTTTTGGGCGTCGATCAGGCTGCGCATGGCTGCCATCCGCAAGGCTGTTCCAGGCTTGTTTTGCAGGCGCTTTTGCAGCAATTCTTGGGCGCCTTGTGCAGTTTTTCCGCCAATCTGCAGGGCTGCCAGGGCTGCCTCGTCGGATTGCGGGTCCAGGGCCGTGGATTTTTCCAAGGCGGCAAGGGCCAGGCTGTCATTGCCGGCAAATGCCTGCATGCGTGCCAGCGCAGCCCAGGCAGCAGGGCCCGATTTGCGGCTGCCCAGATCGCTCGCCAACGCCTTCTGCACGGTTTCCACGGCCAGGTTGCGGTCCTTGGTGCGTGCGAAGTAGTTCGGCAGCAGCGCCAGCTGGGTTGCACGCTCTTCGGCGCTGCTGTTGTGCAGCATGAGGCGCAAAGGGTCCACGGCTTCGCCAAGGCGGTCCAGCCCGATCAGAATCTGTGCACTGTAGCGGTGAACCTGCGCATTCGCAGGCAGCGTCTTGGCCCAGGCCTGGGCCGCCTGCAGCGCCAGGCTGGCATTGCGCTGGGCAAATCCCAACTCGACTGCACGTTCAAACAACTTTTCTGACTGCGACCTTTGGGCTGCGTCCAGCATATAAGCAAAGGCCGTGGCCGCATCGCCAGCCTGGGCGCTGAATTCTGAAACCAGTGCCTCGTAAAACACCACACGCTCGTTGACCAACTGGGCAGTTTTGTCGCTGGAGCCAGTCTGGGCCCAGGCAGCGCCCAGGCCGGCCTGGGCAGCCAGCAGCGCAGGAACAAGCAATCGGGAAAATGGAATCATCGGGCCATAATAATCCAAGCCGTCCCGTCCAACCTGCTGCCGCCCCGAATGCCCGAACTACCCGAAGTCGAAGTCACCCGCCGAGGGATTGCCCAGGCTCTGGAGGGCGCATGCATCCGCCAGGTGCGGCTGGGCAAGCCACTGCGCTGGCCCTTGGGCTGCGATCCGGCCAGCCTGGTGGGGCGACGCATCGTTGGGGTGGAGCGTCGCGGCAAATATGTGCTGCTGACGCTGGACGAAGGGGTGCTTTTGCTGCACCTGGGCATGTCGGGCAGCATCCAGTGCGTGGCGCAACTACCGTCGCCCGGCGCGCACGATCATTTCGATCTGGTTACTGACCGGGGCTGCATGCGCCTCAATGATCCACGCCGCTTTGGTGCTGTGGTCTATGCCCCTTCCCTGCAGCATCCGGTGGCGTGCAAGCTGCTCGATGGCCTGGGCCCCGAACCCTTGGAGCCGGGGTTCACGCCCGCAGTCCTGCACGAGGCCTTGCATCGCCACCATGCGGCCATCAAGCCTGTGCTGCTGGCCGGGCACGTGGTGGTGGGTGTCGGCAACATCTACGCCTGTGAGGCACTGTTTCTGGCCGGCATCCGTCCGACCACACCCGCCAACCGAATCAGCAAGCCGCGTGCAGCCAAGCTGCATGGCGCCATCGTCCAGGTGTTGACGCAGGCCCTGAACAGCGGGGGCAGTACCTTGCGCAATTTTTCCGGTACCCAGGGGGACGTCGGACGCTACCAGCAGGCCGTGCTTGTCTATGGCCGCGAAGGCAAGCCCTGCAAGCAATGCGGTGCGCCAATCAAGCAGATGCGGCAAGGGCAGCGCTCTACTTTTTTTTGCACTTTTTGCCAGAAACCATAATTTAGGGCAGTGGGCACAGTGCTATATTGGGCCGGATAACGGGGGACACTTGGCTACCACATTCAACGAACAATTTGACGAACTGGGCTCCTGGCGCCGGGAATTTGCCCTGCGGCTCAAGCTGCTGGGTGAATGGATGAAGGACCATGAGCTGCTCGACGCTGCCGTCGAGGAACGTCTGCGCCGTCTGGAAACCCAGGTGCGCAGCGACAAGGTCATGGTGGCTTTTGTGGCCGAGTTCTCGCGTGGTAAGTCGGAAATGATCAACGCGGTGTTCTTTGCCGGTTACGGGCGGCGCATCATGCCGGCCAGTGCCGGACGCACCACCATGTGCCCCACCGAGATGGGGTACGACCCCGAGGTACCGCCTTGCCTGCGCCTGTTGCCGATCGAAACCCGTCTTGAGCCCCAGGCCCTGATGGAGTGGCGCCAGGCGCCTGAGAAGTGGGTGCGCATCGACCTCGATGTGAACAACCCGCACCAGTTGGCCGCTTCGCTCGAAAAAGTGTCCGAAGTCCGCAAGGTGACGCAGGAAGAAGCCCGTGCGCTCGGTTTCTGGCATCCGGATAACCCGCAAGACAACCCGGTGCTTGACGACAAGGGCATGGTCGAGGTGCCCAAGTGGCGCCACGCGCTCATCAACATCGCCCATCCCTTGCTCAAGCAGGGGCTGGTCATTCTGGATACCCCAGGGCTGAACGCCATCGGTGCCGAACCCGAGCTGACCGTGAGCCTGATTCCGCAGGCTCAGGCCGTGGTGTTCATCTTGGGCGCGGACACCGGCGTGACCAAGTCCGACCTGTCCATCTGGCGCGAACACCTGATCACCGACCCCGCCAATTCGGACGCCCGGTTGGTGGTACTGAACAAGATCGACACCCTGTGGGACGCCCTGAGCACGCCCCAGCAGCAACAGCAGCAGATCGAACGCCAGAAGGCCGACACTGCATCCATCCTGGGCATACCCCCCAGCCAGGTCATCGCCGTGTCGGCGCAAAAAGGCCTGGTGGCCAAGGTCACCAAGGATGCTTCCTTGCTGGAGCAAAGTTGCCTCCCTGTGCTGGAAAACGCCCTGGGGCGCGGCATCATGGGCAAGCGCCAGCGCATTCTGGGCAACGCCATGGCCCAGGGCATTGCCGAGCTGCGGGCTGAGACCGGGCGTGTCATCAACATCCGCAAGCGCGATCTGGCCGAGCAGCTGATCGAGCTGAAAGGTCTGCAAGGCAAGAACAGCACCGTCATCAAGCACATGCGCGCGCGCATTGCCGAAGAACAGGCCGAGTTTGACCGCGGCGGTGCCAAGATCCACGCGGTGCGTTCGGTGCACCTGCGCCTGCTGCGCGATGTGTTCGAGCTGCTGGGCCCCAAGCGCCTCAAGGCCGAGATGAAACAGCTGTCGGAAGCCTTGTTGCAAAAAGGGCTCAAGCTGGGCGTCAAAAAGGCCTATGGCCAGACCTTCGAGCAATTGCGCGCCAACCTGACCCAGGTGCAAAGCCTCAGTGCCGAGATTTTTTCCATGCTGGGTGGCACTTTCAAGCAACTCAACAGTGAATACAGTTTCTCACTGCAGGCGCCACCCGAGCCGCAGATGGGCCGGTTCATTACTGACCTGGACGCCATCGAAGCCAGCCACCTGCAATACCTGAGCTTGGGCAATGCCTTCAAGTTGGCGCAGCCCGAGTTTGCCGACCGTTTGGTCCGTGCCCTGGCTACGCGCCTACGCACCGTCAACGAGTCGGCCCTGGCCGAAATCGAACTCTGGAGCAAGGCTGCCGCGGCGCAGCTGGACGCCCAGATGCGCGAACGCCGCAAGAACTTCAGCCGCCGCATCGAGGCCATCGACCGCATCCACCAGGCCGCAGGCGGGCTGGAAGAGCGCATCACCGAATTCGAGCAGCAGGAAGTTGTACTCGACCAGTTGGAGCTGAAGCTGGTGGAGTTGACTTCGTACCTGGTGGCAGCTCGCGACGCGGGCGATTACGAGCCTACCGTCGACCTGCAAATCGCCTGAGCCCGTGACAAAGACCGAGGGGTTTGCCACCCGCTTGGTGCGGTGGCAGCAGGAACACGGGCGCAACCAGCTGCCCTGGCAGGGTACGCGCGACCCGTACCGCGTGTGGCTGTCCGAAATCATGCTGCAGCAAACCCAGGTCAGCACCGTCATCGATTACTTTGCGCGCTTCACGGAGCGATTTGCCGATGTCCGCGCCTTGGCCCAGGCACATGAGGACGAGGTGATGGGGCTGTGGAGCGGACTCGGTTATTACACCCGGGCCCGCAACCTGCACCGCTGCGCACAGGCCGTGGTGGCCCAGCATGGTGGACAGTTTCCGTGCGATGCTGTCACCCTGGCCACTTTGCCTGGCATTGGCCGCTCTACGGCCAGCGCCATCGCTTCGATCTGCTTTGGTGAACGTGTGGCGATTCTGGATGCCAACGTCAAGCGCGTGGTCGGCCGCGTGTTTGCCTTTGAAGGCGACTTGTCCCAGGCCAAGCAGGAGCGTGCACTGTGGGTATTGGCTGAACAGTTGCTGCCGACTGCTGCGCAGGCCAGCAGCCAGATGCCGCGCTACACCCAGGGCATGATGGACCTGGGTGCCAAGCTATGCACCCCCAAGAACCCGCAGTGCCTGCGCTGCCCGGTGCGGGCGATGTGCCAGGGCGCCGAAGCAGACCCGACGCGCTTCCCGGTGCGCAGCCGCAAGCTCAAGCGCAGCAGCGAGCAGGTCTGGGCCTTGTGGCTGCAGCGGCCGGATGGCGCCGTGTGGTTGCAGCAGCGCCCGGCCCAGGGCATCTGGGCACGCCTGTACTGTCTGCCGGTGTGGAACGAGCCAGCGTCTCTAGAGGCAGCGGTCGCTGGTCGGCTGGCAAAGGCGCCGCGCGAAGACCTACCGGTGTTTCTGCATGTGCTGACACACAAGGATCTGCACATCCACCCGGTGCGGGTGCGGGTACAGGACGCCAGCGAAGTGGCGCTGGAAGAGGGTGCCTGGTACGCAGCCGATGCCTGGCGCCAGCTGGGCTTGCCGGCGCCTGTGCGCAAGTTGCTGGAATCTGCGTCCGATTAACGCGCGTCGAGTTCGCGGTGGCGCTTGAGCGTGGTCCAGTGGGCGCTGAACGCTTCAGTCAGCTGCTCCACCAGGTACACCGAGCGGTGCTGCCCGCCGGTACACCCTATGGCCACGGTTACGTAACTGCGGTGGTCGTTGACCAGGGCCGGTAGCCACTCCTGCAGAAACTTGGCGACGTGTTCCTGCATGCGTAGCACCTCCGGCTGCTTGCGCAGGAATTCGGCCACCGGTGCGTCCTGCCCGGTCAGGCGCTTGAGTTCGGCCTCGTAGTGCGGGTTGGGGAGCATGCGCACGTCGAACACGAAGTCGGCGTCCATGGGCACGCCGCGTTTGAAAGCGAAGGACGTGAACACCAGCGTGAGTTGGGTCGAGCTGGTAGTGACCAGTGCCTTGATCGAGCTTTGCAGCTGGGCTGCACGGATGATGCTGGTGTCCACCACGTAGGACACGGTGCGCAGGTCGGCCAGCAGGGTGCGTTCGGTTTCAATGCTTTCGGTCAGCGCCCGTTGCGATTCGGTGCCACTGTGCGTGGCGTCGCCCTTGGACAGCGGATGCTTGCGCCGGGTTTCGGAAAAGCGCCGCACCAGGGTGTCGGTAGAGGCTTCCAGGAATAGCACGCGCACCAGCGAGCCGCGTTCGCGCAGCACCTCGATCTGGTGCGGCACTAGGTGCAGCGAGGTGGCACTGCGTGCGTCCATGGCAATGGCCAGCCGCGGCACTTTGAAGCGTTGCTCCACTTCCACCAGTTGCAGCAGCAACTCGGGTGGCAGGTTGTCCACGCAGTAAAAGCCCTCGTCTTCCAGTGCGTGCAGGGCAATCGATTTGCCCGAGCCCGACAGGCCGGTGATAAGCACAATTTCGGTCATGCGCCAGCCCCTTCCAGCATTTCACGGGCATGGGCCAGGCTGGTGTCGGAAATGCGTTCACCGCCGAGCATGCGTGCCACCTCCTGCACTCGCGTGCCGGTGTCCAGCGGGGCCACGGTGCTGACGGTCTGGCCTTCGGAACTTGCCTTGGCCACCTGCAGGTGGTGGTGGGCGCAGGCCGCTACCTGGGGCAGGTGGGTCACGGCCAGTACCTGGCGGTCTTGACCCAGCTGGCGCATGAGGCGTCCCACAGTTTCGGCCACGGCACCGCCCACGCCCGAATCGACCTCGTCAAATATCAGTGTCTGTGCGGTACCCAACTGGCTGGTGGTGACGGCAATGGCCAGCGCAATGCGCGAGAGCTCACCGCCTGAGGCCACCTTGCCCACGGGACGCGGTGTACTGCCGGCATGACCCGCCACCAGAAATTCCACGTCTTCCAGGCCGCTGGCGGTGGGCTGGGCGCAGGGTCGCAAGGCAACTTCGAATTGTCCGCCCTGCATGCCCAGGCCTTGCATGGCCGCGGTAATGGCCTTGGCCAGCAACGGTGCCGCCTTGGCACGGGCCTTGCTGACGGTCTTGGCCTCCTGCAGGTAGCGCGTCTGGACCTGCGCTTCGGCGCTTTGCAGCGTGGCCAGGTCGGCAGCGGCGTCCAGTGCAGCCAGCTCACCCTGCCACTGGGCTACGGTGTCGGGCAGTTCTTCGGGCAGGCGCTTGTAGCGTCGCGCCAGTGACAGCCACAGGGCCAGGCGCTCGTCGAGTTCGGCCAGGCGCTGTGGGTCGGGTTCGCTGTGGCGGCCGTAGGCGCGCAGGGTGTGCGCGGCGTCCTCCAGCTGTGCCAGGCTGGAGTGCAGCAGGTCCAGCGGTTCCTGGAACTGCGGCTCCAGCGCCACCTGGTCTTGCAGCAGGGCTACCGCACGGTGCAGCTGGCGCAGTGTGGATTGCTCTCCTTCTTGTAGCGCTTCACGTACATCCTGTGCGGACTGGAGCAGGTTTTGGCTGTTGGACAGGCGCTTGTGCTCGGTGTTGATCTCTTCCCACTCCCCATGCAGGGGATTGAGCTTTTGCAGCTCGCCCAGCTGCCATTGCAGGCGTTCACGTTCGCGCTGCAGGCTGTCCTGGGCGTTCTGGGCTTGTTCCAGTGCGGCCAGTGCGCTACGCCAGCTCTGCCATGCCTGCGTCAGCGGCGTGGTGGATACACGGGCGTAGGCGTCGAGCAGACCGCGCACCGCGTCGGGCCGGGTCAGCGACTGCCAGGCGTGCTGGCCATGGATGTCAAGCAGCTGTTCCCCCAAGGTGCGCAGCTGTTGCGCGGTGGCGGCGCTGCCGTTGATCCAGGCCCGGCTCCGGCCCTGGTTGTCGATGGTGCGGCGCAGCAGCAGGGTGTCGGACACCTCGAAACCACCGTCTTGCAGGAAAGGTTCAAGGGCTTCGTCGTGGTCGAACTCCACGCTCACATCGGCACGGGCCGTGCCTTCGCGCACCACGGTGCTGTCGGCCCGTGCGCCTGTGGCCAGTTGTAGGGCGTCAATGAGGATGGATTTGCCGGCGCCGGTTTCGCCAGTGAGCACAGTAAAGCCGGTGTCCAGGTCCAGGTCGAGGCTGCGTACGATCACAAAGTCGCGCAGCGCAATGCGTCGCAAAGCCATGTCAGGCCACTCCCGCGTTCCAATGCATTTTTTCGCGCAGCGTATCAAAGTACGACCAGCCCTTGGGGTGCAGGAAGCGCACATGGTGGTCGCTGCGTGTGACCACGATGCGGTCGCCGTGCATCAGTGAGGCCAGCGACTGCATGTCGAAGTTGGCGCTGGCATCGCGTCCTGCTACGATTTCTATAGCTACTTCTGCAGCGTTTGCAAGGACAAGCGGCCGATTTGACAGTGTATGTGGGGCGATGGGCACCAGCACCCAGCCCGGCAGGCTGGGATGCAGCAGCGGCCCGCCCGCCGAGAGCGAGTAGGCGGTGGATCCGGTGGGTGTGGCCACGATCAGGCCGTCGGCACGCTGGTTGGCCACGAAGCGGCCATCGACCTCCACGCGCAGTTCCACCATGCCCGAAGTGGCGCCGCGGTTGACCACTACGTCGTTCATGGCTTGGGCGGCGAACACGCAATGGCCGTCGCGCAGCACGCGCGCCTGCATCAGGCTGCGGTGGTCTTCCTCGTACTCGCCGGCCAGCATGGGCGGCAGCACGGTCTGGTACTGGTCCAGGCGAATGTCGGTAATGAAGCCCAGGCGCCCCTGGTTGATGCCGATGAGTGGCACGCCGTACTGCGCCAGCTTGCGGCCAATGCCCAGCATGGTGCCGTCGCCACCGACCACCAGGCACAGGTCGCATTCCTCGCCGATACCGGCCACATCGCGGGTCGGGTAGTCGGTAACGCCAATGTGCGTGGCCGTGTCCTTCTCGAACACCACTTCGCAGCCCATGTCCATGAGGAAGTGGGCAATTCCATCCAGTACGGCGCGCGAGGACGGGCCCGAACTGGCGCCGCTGGAGGCGTGGTACTTGCCGATCAGTGCGACTTGCTGGAATTTCGATTTCATCGGCAAATTACATCATTAATTTCTGTCACTAAAATGAAACGATGCTTGATGACCGTTCCAAGATGTTGATGAAGGCGCTGGTGGAGCGCTATATCGCCGACGGGCAGCCCGTGGGGAGCCGCACGCTCTCGCGCGCATCGGGTCTGGAGCTGTCGCCCGCCACCATCCGCAACGTGATGGCTGACCTGGAGGAGCTGGGCTTGATCGCGAGTCCGCACACCTCGGCCGGGCGCATTCCCACCGCACGCGGCTACCGCCTGTTTGTGGACACCATGCTCACGGTGCAGCACGACAACCTGCCGGCCCAAAGCCTGGCGCCGGGGCAGCCCCAGCGCGTGATTTCCAACGCCGCCAATTTGCTTTCCAGCCTGTCGCAGTTTGTGGGCGTGGTCATGGCGCCCAAGCGTGCTTCGGTGTTCCGCCATATCGAGTTCTTGCGTTTGTCGGAGCGCCGGGTGCTGGTCATCATCGTCTCGCCCGATGGTGACGTGCAAAACCGCGTCATCTTTACCGAGGTGGACTACACCCAGAGCCAGTTGGTGGAGGCGGCCAACCACCTCAACACCCATTACCTGGGGCTGGACATCGACCAGGTGCGCGAAAAGCTGCAAAACGAAGTGGAGAGCCTGCGCACTGAAATTGCGGCGCTCATGCAGGCGGCCGTCACGGTGTCGAGCGAGGCCCTGACCGAAACCGAAGACGAGGTGGTGATCTCGGGCGAACGCAACCTGCTGTCGGTGTCGGACTTTTCCAGTGACATGGGCAACCTGCGCCGCGCCTTCGAGCTGTTTGAGCAAAAAGCCCAGCTCATGCGCTTGCTCGACGTGGCCGGACAGGCCGACGGTGTGCGCATCTTCATCGGTGGCGAAAGCCAGGTGGTGCCGTTTGAAGACCTGTCAATCGTCAGCAGCCCCTACGAGGTGGACGGCAAGGTGGTGGGCACGCTGGGTGTCATCGGCCCCACGCGCATGGCCTACGACCGCATGATCCAGATCGTGGACATCACCTCCAAATTGGTTAGCAACGCGCTGAGCCACCACAAGTAGGGCCTGTGGCAGGCGCGACAATTTCTGGTTATTAGCTGTAGTTGAGCAGGTGCCATCCTGGGAGTGTTTGATCACTGTGATGAAGATTGCAAGGAACACACTTAGTCCATCCCTGCTAGAGCATTTTTTCAATCTACAATGATTCTCAGCGGCTCACTGAGATCCGCGCTTTTAATCTAAATAACCTCAGGGATGAACGTATGAAGAAATTTGCTTTTGTTGTTGCTGGTCTGTGCCTGACCGCATCGAGCATGGTCATGGCGGCTGGTGAGCAAGGTTCCGGTCCGAGTCCGTACACCGAGTGCGGTATCGGTGCTGCTATTTTCAAGGAAACCGACTGGGCCGCGGCAACATCGAACGTCACCTGGGACTTGGGCACCACTGCCTTGTCTTCCGCATCCTATTCTCCAGAAATGTGCTCGCCCAAGAAGGTCAAGGCGGCCATGTTGATCCGTGACAACTACCCCCAGATCGCCGAAGAAATTGCCCGTGGTCAGGGCGAACACTTGGACGCCGCACTTGAAATGTTTGGCTGCAACGCAGCAACGCAAACTGCTGCTGCTACGCAAGTGCGCGGTGAGTTTGGTCGCGTAGTTTCCGCTCCTTCCTATGGTGCTCAGAAGCAGCTCCAGAAGGCTGGTCAGATGTACCAAGTCATCCAGTCTGCTGCGCAAGGTCGTTGCGGCGCCTAATGCTGTTGCGTCCACAGCAAATGGCCCCTTCGGGGGCTTTTTTTTGGCTGAAACGTTTGGGTGTGTTGCTGCCGTTGGGCTGGCAGGTGGTTGCCCACTCTGCAGCCTTGGCCTTCGACGGGTCCTCTGGCATTGCAGGTCTTTCCCGTGAAGCGACTTGGTTGCGCCTGCTGCATTACCAAGGCGGCGCACTTGGACGCGCACAGAGTGCGATCCACAGCCCAGAATTTTTCCTGGACCCCAACGGTATGGTGGACCCCGCAGCTGAGCTGGACGCCACGGTTCATGCCTTGCGACAACCGGTGGTGCGGGGCCAAGAAGACAACCATGCGGCATGCCGTTTTCCGGCCCGTAGACAGTGGTTGGAGACCCGAAGCTCGGATTTGCAGAGTGCGCTGAAGGGCACACTCCAGGATCTGCACTGCCCGGGCTTCGCGGAATGGGGCGGCCCGCAGGGCATAGCATCGATCAGCCTCATGTTCGCCAATGGCTACCTGGGCAACCCGGCGTCCTATTACGGCCATTTGTTTCTGAAGTTCAATGCGGAAAAGGGCACGCAGTCGTACCTCGTCGATAAGACGGAAAATTTCGGTGCGCTGGATGTAAAGGGGGACAACCCGGTTCAATACATCGTAAAAGCGCTTATTGGAAGCTACGACGGTGGTTTCAGCCAGATAGATTTTTTCTACCATGATGCCGCCTACACGGAGCATGAATTTCGCGATTTGTGGGAGTACCGGCTCGACTTGACTCCGTCGGAGATTCGTTTCCTTAGCGCCCACGCATGGGAAGTACACCGCAAGCGCTACACCTATTTTTTCTTCCACGACAACTGCGCGTTCCGTGTTGCTGAACTGTTGGAGCTGCTGGACGGCGTGCAGGCCGTGCCACCGGGCGCACCATGGATCATTCCGCAAGTGGTGGTGAACGTGGTGGCTGCTCAGTCCCGGGATGGCAAGCCTCTGGTGAAAGAGCGCAGACTTCATCCGTCCAGACAGTCGCGTCTGTACCAACGCTACAAGGCACTGAATGGCGAGCAGCAGGCACTGGTGCGCTCAATTGCGGCGCAGGAAATCGTGCTCAGTGATCCTCCCGTGAAGCGCCAGCCTGAAGCCGACCAAGCAAGAATGGTCGACACCCTGCTGGATTACTACCAGTTCACCAGTGGCACCACGGAGGCAGGTGGCGACAAGCATCTGCCCAAGGAATACTTCACGGCACTGAAAACCCGCTTTGAGCTGCCACCTGTTGCCAATGCCTCCAGACCCGTGGCGCAGGATGTGCGGGATGCGCCCGATGCAGGACACCCACCTGGGTGGGTGCAGATCGGGCTGGGCAGTCAAGAAGGCCATGGTGCAGTGCAGACCATCCGCCTCCGCCCGGCCTATTACGACGACCTGGACAGCGATGCAGCACAGCCCCCTTGGAGTGGTTTGAGTATGGGTGATCTGACCTTGGAGCGCCAAGGTGAGACGACACACATCAAACGCTTGGATTTCGTAGCCATCAACAGCAACCGCCCCTCCGTCACCGGGATGCCCGGAGATGGCGGTACCGGTTGGACCGCGCGTTTCGGTGTTGAAAAACAAAGCCTGGCCTGCACCGATTGCCAAGTGTGGCGCCTTCAAGGGGACTACCGCAAGGTCCTGCCCTTGCCAGTGCCAGACTCCATGCTGGCACTGGGCATGGGCGGTGGCGTTCAATCGAACCGGAATGATGAGGGCATGACGTTCGTATCTGCTGTCCTGAAGGTGGCCAAGCGTTTTCAGAACGGTAGTCATCTGAATTTCAGCCAGGAAACCAAGTCACCACTCGACCGCTCTGAAGCGAGTCGCCATAGCAGTACCTTGGAATGGCGAACACCACTCACCCGGTCGCTGGACCTGCGGCTTTTGTGGGAGCATGACGGTGTGGCCAGAACCACCATTGGTTTTGGGGCTTACTGGTGACGCTAATTCACGGTTCTGACGGGTTGAGGTCGATATCTTGGATAGAACCCAATTCGGGTTGCACAGTGTTTGGTTCTGGGGGCACGACAGTTCGCCCGCTACAATCCGCTGTTCGGTCGGGGCGTTAGCTCAGTTGGTTAGAGCAGAGGACTCATAATCCTTTGTTTTTTCCAAAAAAATTGAGCTGATGCGTTGTAAGCGTTGCTACATATAGATAGTTTGCTATTGATAATGTAGCTTTCATGCTTGCACACCGCTTGCACACTTTTTCCCAAAAAGTTGCAACGATTACCACAGTTAAAATTGCGAAGAGTGGGGCGTTAGCTCAGTTGGTTAGAGCAGAGGACTCATAAAATTTTGTGCCATACGATTGGGAAACTGCGTATGGGATGGCGTCAAATTCGATGAAACCTAAGTGCAGCAATGCATAGGGCAATGTCGAGCCAAGCTTCAGCGCTTTTGTGCTGTTGAAGGTGTAGAGACTAGACGGCGCCCACCTAAAGCGAAAGCAATGGTGAAGGCATAGTCCAGCGAGTGGCGAAAGTCACACAAAGCAGAATCCTTTGGTCGTTGGTTCAAGTCCAACACGCCCTACCACTTCTTACAGTGAACTGGCTTTTATAAAAGCGCCAGCACTAGTGTCATTTCGCTTGCACACTCATTGTCCACTGCGACGCATGAAGTTACAGTGTGCGCATGCCTCCAAAAGTTGAATCAACACACGTCTTAATGGACAAAACGCTCGTGCTTTACAGGCGCGAACGTAGTGGCATTTGGCAGTGTCGTTACAAGGTTGCAGGCGTATGGCAACGAGCTACAACAAAAGAACGCGACATTGAAAAAGCAAAGGATCAGGCCAAGCGCTTGATGATTGAAGCTGAGTTGCGTAAGCGTGAGAACTTGCCAGTCATCACACGCAGATTTAGAGATGTTGCCAAGCTAGCTGTGCAGCGTTTGGAAGACGAGCAGAAGAACGGCAAGGGCAAGGTCATCTACAAGGATTACATCCGTGTCATCAACGACGTATGCGTGCCGTTTTTAGGCAAACGCAACATTACGACGATTGACTACGCTGTATTGGATGAGTTTGAAACATGGCGTGCAGAGCAGATGGGCAAGGCACCCACACGTAGCACGTTAATGACGCAGAACGCAGCTTTGAACAGGGTGTTTGATGAAGCTGTGATACGTGGCTTTTTGATGCAGGCGAACAAGCCCGTGCTTAAGGCAACTGGCAAGAAAAGCGAACGACACGCAGCGTTTGACGTGAAAGAAACAAAGGCGCTGCTTGGCAATTTTGATGAGTGGATTGAGCGAGCAAAAAACGACGAAAGTAAAGAGCTGCGAATGCTCTTGCGCGACTATGTCCATGCGCTATTAGACACAGGTGCAAGGCCTGGCGACGAGCTGCTGAACTTGAAGTGGAAGCAGGTCAAAGTTGCAATAAAGCCCACTGTTGTGAAGGAAGGCATTGAAGGCAACGAAGACGCAGTAGATGCACACAACCTGAATTTGAGCTGTGAACTAACGGTTACAGGGAAAACAGGCACACGCACGATGCTTGGCATGGAGCGCACAGTGAGAGCGTTGCAGCGGATTGCAAAGCGCAATTACAAAGAAGTTGGCGAGCCGCTAGCGCCGTTGAAGCATGTAGCGATTGCTACGAACAATGACTACGTGTTCCGCACCAAAGCAAAGGTCAAACCTACGAGTTTTTCAAAGCTGTTTGACACGTACTTAGAAGAGCACAACTTGCTGATTGACCCAGCTACGGAGCGCAAGCGTGTCTTCTATAGCCTGCGGCACACATATGCAACGCAAATGCTTACCAACGACGGTGTGCCAATCCACACGCTGGCTAAGCAAATGGGAACGAGCGTTGTAATGATTGAAAAACACTACAGCCACTTAAAGGCAGTGCAAGCTATTGAGCAACTGCGCGGCGAAGAGACACGCAAGTTGCTGGAGGCAGGTGGCGTGATTGATGAAATCTATAAAGCAAAGCCAGCGAAGAAGAATGCAAACAAATTGGTTCGCAAAAGTGAGTCAAAGTGCTGAATGGATTGGCTATAAACTATTAAGTAGATTAAATATAGAAATGAATAAATTATGTCAGCAAGAAAATCATACACAAGCGTTACTGTTAAGTTGACAGATGGGGATTTGTGCGATGTTAAAAGATACGTAGATAATTTAATTCGCAGACATGAAAACAATGAAGAGCGAATTGATGAAATTATTGTTATTAATGGAATAGGCTATAAGCGTGAAGAGATTTATGGCGTAAAAATTTTGCTTGATGAAATTTTGGATAATGATGGCGATTTCATCGAAAGTGATGCGTTGAAGATTGTTGAGTATGTTGCTCCATCAGATTTCGAAAAGTTTATTGGCGAAGATTTGTACGTAAAGAAAAATGTGGCGGAGTTGAAAATCCGTTTTATTGAATTGCAGTTGATACTGGATTTTTTAGATCAGGTTAGGCTGCTATCAGAAATTGAAGAATCTAAGTATTCGTTATGTGAGGTAAATGATTTTACCTTGCCAGATAATTTAGAGAATGGCACAGATGCTGAAAAGGAGTTGTGGGAAAGCTATAACAGAAGAAATAGAAAATGATATGGGCTATCATTGGTGGTCAATTATCAATATATTTCGAACATCAAAGATATCTTTGATAAGAAGTCAACTATCATGTTGGCTCCAATAACTATCGTTTGGAGTAAACGTGGC
The DNA here is from genome assembly GCA_008015235.1 of Rhodoferax sp. Lineage (GTDB taxonomy): Bacteria > Pseudomonadota > Gammaproteobacteria > Burkholderiales > Burkholderiaceae_C > Allorhodoferax. The sequence goes on from SSFF01000015.1 coordinate 71,896, forward strand.
ACGAACAACGTTGGAAACACAACTGGCAAAGCTGCGTAAGCAGCGTGAGGCAATTGAGGCGAAAGAAAAAGCCTTACTTGCAAGAGCAAATGACAAGGTGATTGCTGAAATCGTCGCCCTTGCAAAGAAGCACAACGTGACGATTGAAGAGCTAAGCGATGCGATGGATACTGCAAAGCGAAAGCGTTCTGCTAAAGGTACACGTCATGCAGCTAAAGCCCCCCGCAAAGCTGCTAAAACTGCTGACAAGCGCGCCAAAGTTGCTCCCAAGTACCGTAATCCTGCGAACGCTGCTGAGACGTGGACAGGGCGTGGCCGTACGCCGTTGTGGGTGCAGGCACTGAAGACTGCAGGACAGTTGGAAACTGCAGTGATTGCCACTGAATAGCTTTTTTTGCATAGCAAAAAAGCCCACTGTTTAACGAGTGGGCTTTTTTGTTGTGTCGTTTTAAACGACAGCTTGTGAAATTGATGCTGTTCGCAATCGTTGGACTTTTATGATCACTTGCACAATTGCATTCACAACATCTCGTGCAGAACCATTGAACGGTTCAATGATTTTTACCAACGTCGCATCTTTCACGCTGTTTATCCCAGCATCTGCCAGCATCCTCCGCGTCAGTGGCAGCCACTTGCTGGCTGGCGCAGCATTGAATGGGATGCAGTGACAGCGATTGCGCACACCCATTTCGACTTTGTCGAAATAGTTAGTAGTCATTATGAATATCGTCTGCGGGATATTCATAACTGACTTCAATGTCTGCATGGCCGCAACATTCAAGTTGTCCACTTCGTCCAAAACGAAATAATGGTGACTGGCAAGAGGAAGCAGAACGGCTTGCTGTTCTAGTTTCGCCATCAACAGCGCTCCGTTGTTGCCTGGCTGTATTCGCTCAAAACGTTCGTTGGCAACGCCATTGCTGCGCATGGCTTCCATAGCGTTTGGCAGAAGTTGTGCGAGTGCGCTTTTGCCAGTGCCAGGCACACCGTATAGCAAGATGCCATTTTTGCCAGACAACGGAAACGGATGTGCACCGCAGATGAGATCGTCAACAAGCACCCGCTTGTCATCGTCTGCAAACACTATATCTGCAATGGATTTGGGGGCGTAGTCATTGGGATTGAACATCGTGTTCGTCATAGTCTTCCTTTCTTCTTTTTTGATTCGCTGAGCAGCAATCACTACTCAGCTTTGAGCAATCAGGCTGCTAGTGCTTCAGCAACAGCTTGTTCTTGTGCAGTGATGGTTAAAGTCGCATCGTTTGCTGCGACCTGTTCTGCGACTTGTGTTTTTGTCTCAGGCTTTGACTTACTTTCGCTGTGGTAGCTGGCCAGTGCAGCGTTCAATGCAGTGTCGCTTTGCACGACAGCCTGAACAGCGACAGTTCCATCTGCCTGCCAAGTTCCAATCAGCACGACCTGCGCGCCAATCTTTCCTGCGTCAAGTTGTGCGCCCAACTGCAAGCCCACAGCGACGCCCATGCTTTTTGTTGCAATGCTGGCTTTAGCCTGCGCGGCCTTCTGCGTGGAAGATAGCGCGGTGCTGTTGGGTTTTTTGCCCAAGCGAATTGCCTCCACCCCGCCAGCATTGGTGATAAACGTCGCAATTTGATCTGCTGCAACTCCATCTTGCAGTGCTTTCTGCAGCACCACGCTATAGGCGCTGACACGGCGACGATCTGTGCCGTCATTGCTGGTGCTGTCGCTGAACACGCACTTGACGATCTTGCTGATCGTGTGGGTTGATTTGAGGAACTTATAGCCCTTTTTGTTGACGTAGTTGTTTAGCGCATCACGCAGCTTCTTTGCTTCATCCCCATCTACCCCCATATCCTTGTATAGCTGGTAGCACTTTTGCAGCAAGGCGTACAACATTTCATTGCTCGTACGGTAGACAGTGGTTTCCCACGCCTGACGATCAATTGCCAGTTGCTCAATGCGTTCAAACGTGTACGTGGGCGCAATAGTGCTGGTGGCATTCGCTGCAGTGTCGTTTTGCACGACAGGCGCAGTGTTAGTGGAAGAAGAGGACACGAGAGCGGTAGCGTTTTGCATTTGGAACTCCTTAGTAATGCAAGTTAATAAAGACAGCGTCAATGTGTTTGCTGCCATCGCCGCATCAGTTTGTTGCTGCGATGTATGTAATGTATTTTTCATATCAACAATGTGCGATAGTTGAAATAGACGGTTATATTTACAGCTATGAATAGAGCGCAACGTCATTTCTTCAAAGGACTTCCAAGCTTCGTTGCGCCCAACGACGACATGGAGATAGCTGAAGCGAGGGAGAGCATCTATTACTGGTGGTGGGCCTTTGCGCGGCTCAGTCCAGTGCTCTGGTATGCAAACCAGACAGGCTTGAAACCCATTGATCCAGCTATCGCAAAAGTGACAGAAGCGCTTGGCGATTTGTGGCGTTACCCAGCCTTTGGCGTGTGGTGGAAAACACGCGGCAGCAAGGTGTTTGCTGAATCAAAGCGACCAGCAAAGGTGCAGCAACTGGATCTTTCACTACTGCACGAACATCCCTTTGACAAAGACAAGATGTACGTGGAAGTGCCGCTGAATATTCGCCAGCAGACCATCGTTAGCCAATTCAAAAAGCTATTGGCGCAGGAGCATGAAGGGCGAGCATTAAATCTTGCAGCTCACAGCACCGCGCACTTGGCACTGCATACAAAGCGCTACAGGCTCAGCACCATTGAAAAGGAGTACTGGGTACTGCTTTACCGTCTGCTGTACCCAAATATTGAGATTTGGCGTATTGGTGACCGTCTGCAAGTAGCACCACACCTCAAAGTGCGTGACACAGCAGGTGCAGAGGCACTAAAGCGCAAGCATGCGCTCAATGCTGTCACTGGCCGCTACTACTACAAGGCCAGATTCACGTTGCTTAACTTGGAGCGCGACAGCTTTCCCAACTTCAGCGAAATTCACGTCAGTAGTAGGAAGCAGCCATTTGGTAGTGAACACCAAAAAGCATTTCGCGCGGCGACGGAAGATGGAATTGATGGCAAAACCTCTGCATGGGCACAGTGGTTGAAGGACACTTATTTGGAAGAACTGCACAGAGAGGTCAAGCGCCGTGTCCCGCACTTGGAATACAACATGCGCAGGCCAGAGAGCAATGCGCGGCACCGCATTCCTGCCTTTGTGGCTGGTACCAGTGACTTGCTGGAGTAAGTGTCGTTTTGCACGACACTTGAGTTGCTAGACCAATTCCACTGCGTTGCGCTTCATGTCGTCATTCACATCAATGTATTTCTGTGTCACTGCGATGCTGCGATGACCAGCGAGACTTGCCAGCACACGTACGCCTACGCCTTTGCTTGCAAGGTTCGTAATAAACGACCTGCGGCCACTGTGGCTACTTGCGCCATCAATGCCTGCCTTGCGATACAGCCAAAAGAAGTGCTGCGTAAGTACGTTTGCAGTGAATGCCTTTCTACCTGCTGTAACAAACAAAGGTTGTTCTAAGTTGGTCACGCCACGTGCGAACATGTAGCGTTGTAGTTCTGTGCGCAGTTTTTCGCCAATAAACACAGTGCGAGGATGACGGCCTTTGGTTTGCTCCGCTGCCAAGCGAACTTCGTGTTTGACAGTTCCATCTGCATTCATTACGTCGCCCACTTTCAAACTTGCAATCTCCCCAACGCGCATGCCTGACCAAAAGCTCGTCAGCAGCATCACGCGATTGCGCAGTGCAAAGCTTCGCGTTGCTATATATGCAAGTACCTTGTCAATTTCTACTTGTGTAAGTGTTTTTGCTTGTGCCATTTTGTTGCTCCTTTGTGCTTAATAAATACGTGTGTTATTAATGTATTTTCTTAAGCAGGCATGGGCAACCAAATAATGCAAAGGTCGCTTAATTCATTTCTTATATAGACACCAAAGGAAATAGCAATAAGCTTTGGTGTTTGAGTATTTTTGTTTCCAGCCCTTTGCAGCACTTCTTCCTGTTCCTGCTGTCTATGCGTGCGCTGTCCCGTTTGCGTTGCTTGTAGCTTGTTTTGTGCGTTCGCTGCGCTGTTTTCAAACTGTAAGTGCTGGCAGTAATTTTTAGGCAAAGCGAAGCTAATTAAAGCTTCATGCAGCTTTAAGAGTTTCAGCAAGAGGCAAACGTGGCCAGTAATGCTGTCAAGCCACGTTCCACAGTACATTGTCAGTACTGTGTGCGTTCAGCTCTTTCGTCATGTATTCCATCCAGCCGCTGTCCATTACCTGTACATCGTGCTGTTCATCCATCCCATCAACCAACGCAATCGCGTTCTTCACCATCTCTTTAAACAGCATGGGCTTTTGTTCAAAGCCGCCTACTGCAAGGTGCAAGTGCAGACGTTTACCGTTACCAACACCTTCAACCGTTGCAAAGTAGCGCAGGCCTTTGCCGTCTCGCTTTGCTGCATGGCCGTAAGCCTGTTTGTTTAGCTTCTGTGTAAAGCGTTTGGCAATGCCTTCGCAGTCTTCGCGCTTTAGCTTGCGCATGTAGACGCCATTGTTGTTTTTGACTTTGTACGACTGCTTAAGCGTCAGCGTGACTGCGAATTGAAACTCCTGCATGTGACCATTTAGCCAGGTGCGTAATGCGTCTTTGCAAGCAGTACGTGCGTTGGCGTTGTAAGCAGTGATCTCCCGTATGCGCTGTAAGTCCATGCATATATTTATTCCTGCCAAATAAAACCAAATATTTTTCTTGCCGTTATTTGGTTAGGTCATAAATACAGTATGAGATTTTTTGAATTTGCCCCTAAAACACCAACGCTACCCAAGCCAAAAACGCCAGATCAGCAGCGAGTTGCAGTCTTGCAAGGAAACAAGGATCGTGCTGCAGAAGCTTTGAAGAAGGAGCGGCAACGGCAGCAAGTGAGCAATGCGCAGAAGACGATTGCGAGGGTCAATGCGTCGCAGCCTATGCAAATGCCCAAACCTGCTACCAATTGATGTGTTACTTTATTAACACATCTAAGTCTGCCAAAGCTTTTAGTGCTGTTTGTATGGCCGCATTTGGTTTTGCATGAATTGGATGCGGTACCCAGTCATGCTGTACGGGTACAGGTTGCGAAAGAACGAAGGCTGAAAATACATTTGTCTGTGCTTTAACAAATATTGAAAGGAAAGCACATGGCAACAGCACTCGCGTCCCTCAAGTTCACAACTGCAAAGAAGTCCAGTCAACTGTCTCCTGTGCAGTCGCGCCGCAACAAGATCATTGCCAAATTGGAAGAGCAGATTGCGTTGGCAACTGCGCAGGCAGAAGGGCGTGTGTATGCGCCAGCAAAATTTAAGACGGTGACAGATGCAAACGGCGAACGGCGCAGCGTTGAAACGGCGAAGCGCGTTAAACAGTGGTGGTTCGCAACAGTAGACGGCAAACTGGCGCTGACGGTGCGTTATGGCGCAAAGGTGCTTGAGTTGGCAAAGGGAAAGAACGCTGTGGACGTAGGCACTGCCGCGCAATTAGTGCCAGTGCTGACGCTGTTAAAGCAAGCAGCTGAAGCTGGCGAACTGGATGCTGCTATTGAGGCTGCTGGTGCGGCTTTGCGGAAAGGATTTGCAAAGTAACTGGTATAGTATTTTGACGGATTTGATTTTAGAACTTCTGGCCGCTAAGTGTGGTTTTTTTCCTGCGTCGTTGGTGTAAGAGGTTTTTTGGACTATTTTTATTGACATTTACTAGATTGTTAGAGGGGGGTCTATGCACTTTTGTTTGAAATTTATTATTTTGTCGCTAGTTTCATTTTCAGTAAACGCGCAACTTAATGGAGATGCTCGACGTAATTGGATGGGCCAGTATTTTGGAGCCTGCTATAAATCCCAAGTGGCAGATGCGTCAAATGTCGATGTGCCGCCAGTTATGATTGCTCAATATTGCAGTTGCGCTAGCGAGCAAACAGCGCAGGCATTGACTGATGGTTTGTTGGCAGAAATAGATGCTGGGACAAAAAATCTTCCACAAAATATAAACACTGATGCGGCTAAGTTTTGCCTTACAAGTTTTAAAAAATATCCATCGAGTCCATTTGCTGAGAGGGTGATTAGTAGTGAGTCTGCAAAGAACATTAAGCTCTTTGATGGCACTACACAGCGATTTACGGCATATCGCCAGTTTGTATATGATAAAAATTGGAAGCTATTGCAAGACAAGGAACTGCCAAATGGCAAATATCTTTTTGATGTTAATTTTGCCCCAAATAGATCTCAAAATTTGGCCAGAGATGTAACCAGTGGTGTGGTTTATAGTCTTTTTGTTTCAGAGCAGGCGACAGAAGAATCGCGTAAAAAGGGTTTTGATTTTCTATTTTTTGTACCAGAAATTTCTGGTAATCTTGCAATTAACTCAGTCAAAAATATTTTCGTTTCACAGTATTTTGATGTGCGAGATGGTAAATTTTATGAAACGCACTATGTTCGTTCTCAGGCGCTCATTTGTTCCGCATTAAACGAAGCGAAAATTCGTGCTCAAAAATCTATGGCCGCATCGATTTTTAAAGAGCTTCTTCTTGTTGCTATTAAAAGCTATGCTGGAGCAAGTTATAGCGGTGGAACTTTTACTGGAACAGCAAACGGCGGGACCTTTGTTGGTTCATTTCGTAAATATGACAGTACATGGCTTGGGGAGCACTATTCGCGGGGGTTGGATGCTGTATTTAACGGTACTGCTAGTTTGGGGGAGATAACTGATGAGCAGAATCGTTTGAAGTGTTCTGAAATTTAATTCGCTTGAATTTAATTTTTTGGAACCCTTTTGTGCGCACTTGATCGATGAGAGGGGGTGTGCAAATACTGCGAATAATTGATGTGTTGCGCATTGCCATTGGCGTGCAAGTCTTATAAAAGCAGTAGTTATTTCAGATGCTTACACACTTTGCTGCACACTGAAAAAAACCACGCTGTAAACCGCATAAACACTAGGTTTTGTGAAATAAATTTTTCTCATAATCCTTTGGTCGCGGGTTCAAGTCCCTCACGCCCTACCATTCCAATGCATGCTTCAAGGCCTGTCACTTTCCGGTGACGGGCCTTTTTGTTTTCTCTTGCCCACATACGGTAATGGTCCTCGGGTCGTTCTCGGATAAGCGAATGCCGAGAGGTGTGTGCACCCATAGAATGGTTCGTACCAATATCCCCCTTATTTCGAGGACGTTTCTCATGAAGATGCTGCGTGTTGTGGGTCTGGCGATCGCGGCCTTGGCGGCTTTGCTGGTGCTGGTGGTGGTTTTGCTTTACGCGATGTTCGATGGCGACAAGCTCAAGGCGAAGGTCAGCCGCGTGGTGCTGGAGCAGAAGCAGCGCACGCTGGTGATTGCGGGCAAGCCGCAACTGTCGGTGTGGCCCGATGTGGGTATCCAGCTGGAAGGGGTGACACTGTCCGAGCGCGGCAGCACTGCACAGTTTGCTTCTCTCCAGTCCGCACGGGTGTCGGTGGCGGTGATGCCATTGTTGCGCCAGCAGGTGCAGGTGCGCGCCTTGGAGGTGTCGGGGCTGCAAGCCACCTTGGTGAAGAAGAAAGACGGCACGCTCAATATTGCAGACTTGCTGGCGCCTTCGGCAGACGCGGCCCAACCGGCTGCGCAGGATCAAGCCCCCGCGTCCCTGCAGATTGACGTGGCGGGCGTGCGCATTGCCAACGCGCAGCTCACCTGGCGCGATGAAAAGGCCGGTAGCTCCACCAGCTTGTCGAACCTGAGTCTGTCCACCGGCGCGGTGCGGGCCGATACCGGCAAGAAGACCGCCTCTGTGGAGAAACTCAGCCTTACGGCCAAAGGCCAGCAAGGGACCGACGTGTTTGCCCTGACGTTGGATGCGCCGCGGCTCACCCTGTCGCCGGAGAAGTCGGGAGGGGACTCCATCAGCCTGTCGGCCACCTTGCAGGGCGAGGGCCGCAATGCGACGGTCAATCTGCAGTTGAGCGGTGTGGAGGGGAATACCGATGCACTCAAGCTCGCCAGTCTGGCCTTGAAGCTCGATGCCAAGGTGGGCAGTACCGCCCTCGTGGGGCAATTAAGTTCGCCAGTGGCTGTGAACGTGGCGGGCCAGAGCGTGGCGCTGGACAAGCTGGCTGGCAGCGTCGAGCTGGCCCACCCCGATATGCCCATGAAACGCTTGGTTCTGCCCCTGAACGGCAGCCTGAAGGTGGATGCCTTGCAACAGACTGCGGCCCTGGATCTGGGCACCAAATTCGATGACTCGCAGATTGCAGCCCATGTGAAAGTGGGCAAATTTGCACCATTGGTGCTGGCCTTTGATCTGTCGGTGGACAAGCTCAATGTGGACAAGTACCTGCCGCCCAAGCCCGCCGGGGCCGAGCCAGCCAAGGACGCTGCTGTGGGCAAAGACGCCCCCATCAACCTGGGTGCACTCAAGGGGCCCACCGTGCAGGGGGCTGTCCGGTTGGGTGCGCTCCAGGTGTCCAACCTGAAGCTGACCAACGTGAATGCCAAGCTGGCCTTGGCCGGTGGAAAGCTCGATGTGGCACCTTTGGCCCTGAATCTGTACGAAGGCAGCACCAGCGGCAGCCTGAGCCTGAACGCCAATGGCAATGTCGTGGCGCTCCAGCAAACGCTCACGGGCGTCAGCATCAATCCGCTGATGAAAGACCTGGTGAACAAGGATTTGCTGGAAGGCAGGGGCAACGTGGCCCTGGATGTGAGCACCCGCGGCGAGACGGTCGGTGCGATGAAAAAAGCGCTGGCGGGCACTGCAGCGCTGGCGCTGAAGGACGGTGCCATCAAGGGCATCAACCTGGCGCAAACGCTGCGCGATGTCAAAGCCAAACTGGGCCAGGCCGATGCCACACAGCAGGCGAACGCCAGTCAGAAGACAGATTTTTCCGAACTGACTGGTAGCTTCAAGATTGCCAATGGGGTGGCCCGCAACGATGACCTGGTCATGAAGTCGCCCTTTATCCGCCTGGGTGGCACTGGCGATGTGGACGTGGGGGTGGGCCAGATGAATTACCTGGCCAAGGCCACGCTGGTGGCCAGCGGAGAAGGCCAGGGTGGCAAGGATGCCGCGCAGCTCCGCGGGCTGACCGTGCCGGTACGGGTCAGTGGTCCGTTCGAGGCACTGAGCTACAAGCTCGAACTCAGCGCCTTGCTGGAGGACGCCACCAAAGCCAAGGTGGAGGAAAAGAAGCAGGAAATCAAGGCCAAGGCTGAAGAAGCCGTGCGCGACATGACCAAGGACCTGCTCAAGGGCGTGCTCGGCAAATAGCGAAGCCGCACCTCCCCGATACCACTGTGGGTATCATGGTAGGCATAACTATCAGGGGGTGGTGAGATGTTTGACAACTTCCGCATATCACAGCGCTTCATCGCTGTGTTGCTGGCCTATTGGGTGTCGTTCATGGCGGTGGCCATTGCCAGCTACTGGGGGCTGGTTTCCGCGCGGGACAGCGTGCGCTACCTGCACGACTCGGCCATGACCTCCGCCTTGGACATGGCCCAGGCCGTTGATGCAGTGGCCCAAAGTCGCATGCAAATTCTGCTGGCCTTCCAGCATGCCCCCGACGGCCCTCTGGCCAAGATACATGACCACCCCACGGCACTCCATACCGAAGACGTCTCCAGGCGCTTGACGGAGGGTGCTGCACGCATGGCGAAGATTGCCCAGGCTGTGGACGACGCACAGGGCAAGACCCTGCTGGTAGAAGCACAGAAAGCCAACGCGGCGTGGACCCAGAGGCTCGAACAGTCGCTCAAGGCCATCACGGCATCGGATTTCAGTCCCGACGCCATGGCGACCTTTCTGCAGGCTGGTCGTACGGAAGGCGATGCGGCTGTGAAGACACTGCAGGCCCTGCAGGACCACGAGCTGGCCATTGCCGACCAGGCTGCGCAGGATGCCGAGGCGCGCTATCACCTGGCCTTGACAATTTTCATCATCGCAGCTGTCGTCGGTGGTGCGCCTGCCACCTGGATGACGGTGCTGCTGGTTGGTCGGATGAAATCGGGGTTTGGCTTGGCCGACGAGACGGCGGGTGCAATCGCTTCGGGCAATTTGTCGCGTCCGGTGCGCTTCAGTGGCAAGGATGAAATCGGCCATTTGCTGATGCAGATGGCCAGCATGCGCGACAACCTCTGGCGCGACATCACCCAGGTGCGCAGCGGTTCTGACGCCATTGCCAGCGCTGCCAGCGAAGTGGCCAGCGGAACGCTCGACCTTTCAAACCGCACCGAGCAGCAGGCCAGTTCCCTGGAGAAGACCAGTTCGGCCACCAGGGCGCTGGCGGAGACGGTTCAGCTCAATGCCCAGAGTGCAGCGCAGGCCAGCGATCTGGCCCGTACCGCAGCCGACCTTGCCGTGCAGGGTGGTGACGCTGTCACCCAGGTGGTGCAGACCATGGGTGCCATTGAAGTTTCCTCGCGCAAGATCGTGGACATCATCGGCGTGATTGACGGCATTGCGTTCCAGACCAACATCCTGGCGCTCAACGCTGCCGTTGAGGCGGCCCGCGCCGGTGAGCAGGGGCGCGGCTTCGCGGTCGTGGCGGCCGAAGTGCGCAGTTTGGCCCAGCGTTCGGCCACTGCCGCCCAAGAAATCAAGGGGCTGATCGATGTGTCGGTGACCGACGTTGGCCGTGGTACCCAGCAGGTGGGTCAGGCTGGCGCCACCATGACGGAAATTGTGGCGGGCATTCGCAAGGTGGCCGACATCGTGGGGGAGATCGCATCGGCCAGCCGCGCACAGTCGGCAGGCATTGCCGATATCAACCAGGCAGTGGTTCAGCTCGATGGTGTGACCCAGCAGAATGCAGCCCTGGTGGAGCAGACCTCGGCCGCTTCGGCTGCGCTGCAGGACCAGGCGCGCCAATTGGCTGCGCTGGCCGCACGCTTCCAGCTGGGCAGCGTCGTTTGACTGCAAATTCTGTTGCGCCAGGTATCGCGGTTGCTATATTTTGTATAGCTAGAAGCGCAACATTTATGCGGGCGGAGTCCCCAAAAGACTCCAAATTCAGCCGTGGACCTTGTCAGGTGGCGGTGGTGCCTTGGCGTTCGGCCAGCTGCTTGCGGCAGGCATCGTTGATGACGCGCAGTTCGGCCAAGGTTTCGTCGATCTTGGCGCGTTTTTTCTCCAGCTCGGCGATCTCCTGGTCGGTGCGCTCGATCACATAGCCCAGCTGCTGGGCGCGGCCTTCGCCCTGTTCGCCGTACAGGTCCAGGTAGTTCTTGATTTCCGACAGGGGCGAGCCGATGGCCTTGGCGCGCAGGATCAAGGCCAGGCGGGCACGGTCGCGGCGGGTGTAGACCCGCGCGCCGTTGATGCGCCGTGGACTCAGCAGCCCCTTGTCTTCGTAAAAGCGCAGCGCGCGCAGGGTGATGCCGAACTCGCGGCACAGTTCAGTGATGCCAAAAAGTTCGGCGGTATCGACGTCGCGGTGCGACTCGACAAAAGCTTGCGCTGCACTGATTTTCATGGGCGCCGATTACAGCACGCGTTGCAGGCGCATGGCCACGCTCATGTCGCCGGTGACTTTGAGCTTGCCGGTCATGAAGGCGGTGGCGGGCTCCAGGTCACCCTTGACCATGGCGCCCAGGTTTTCCAGGGTGATACCAATATTGCAGTCGGCGTTGTCGGCACTGTTGCTCACGCTATTGGGGGTGGACTTGCCGTCGATGAAGATGGCGCCGTCGGCACCGCAGTCAAATTTCAGGGTGGCTGCCAGGCCGCTGTCGCTGCCGACTTTGTTGCGGATGGCGCTGGTGCATTCGTCGAGGGTCATGGTGGTATTCCTATGGTGGGTTGGATGTTTGCAATCGCGAAACGGGGCCAATGCTAGCAGCCATGCATTCCGTTTAGCATAGGGAAAATACCTATATGTAATTATGTTGACGTTAACGTCACCATAGCATCTAATGCGGCAAGTTCAACATGAAGGAATTGCCTGCATGCCTGCCCTCCGTTCCAAGATCAACCCGCGAAGCGACGCCTTTGCCGCCAACGCCCAGCGCATGGGTGCGCTGCTGGCCGAAGTGCAGCGACTGGAAAACCTGGTCATCGCCGAGTCCGAATCCAAGCGCGACAAGTTCGAGAAGCGCAAGCAGTTGCTGCCGCGTGAGCGCGTGGCCCGCCTGCTGGACCGCGGCACCCCGTTCATCGAAATCAGCCGCTTGGCTGGCCTGAACATGCACGACGACGACGGCAAGAAGTCCGTCATGGGCGGAGGCTCCATCGTTGGCATCGGCGTGGTGTCGGGCAAGCGCTGCCTCATTTCGGTGAACGACAGTGCCGTCAAGGGCGGCACCGTGGCACCCATGGGGCTGAAGAAGGGCCTGCGTGGCCAGCAGATCGCGCTGGAGAACAAGCTGCCCATCATCAGCCTGGTGGAAAGCGGTGGCGCCAACCTGATGTACCAGGCTGAAATCTTTGTCGATGGCGGGCGCAGCTTCGCCAACCAGGCGCGCATGTCGGCGGCCGGTATTCCGCAGATATCGGTGGTGCATGGCTCCAGCACGGCCGGTGGTGCCTATCTGCCGGGCTTGTCGGACTATGTGATCCTGGTGCGTGGCCGCTCCAGCATCTACCTGGCTGGCCCGCCCTTGGTGAAGGCTGCGATTGGCGAGGATGCCACCGATGAAGAGCTGGGCGGCGCCGAAACCCATGCCCAAGTCACAGGGCTGGGCGAGTACCTGACCGAAGACGATGCCCATGCGATTGCCATGGCGCGCGAGGTGATGGACAAGCTGAACTGGGACGTTGCCAGCACCCCGGCAGGCTATGCCGAGCCGCTGTTCGATGAGCAGGAGCTGATGGGCATTGTCCCGGCCGACGAGCGCGAACCCTACGACGTGCGCGAAGTCATTGCCCGCTTGGTGGATGGTTCGGACTTTCTGGAGTTCAAGGCCTCCTACGCGGCAGAGACCGTGTGCGGCCATGCCCGCATTCAGGGGCAGCTGGTGGGTATTCTCGGCAACAACGGTCCTATCCAGCCCAACGGCTCGACCAAGGCGGCGCAGTTCATTCAGCTGTGTGACCAGAGCGGCACGCCGCTGGTATTCCTGCAGAACACCACGGGCTACATGGTGGGCTCGGCCGCGGAGCGCGGTGGTGCCATCAAGCATGGCAGCAAGATGATCCAGGCTGTGGCCAATGCCCGCGTGCCCAAGTTCACCATCGTGCTTGGGGGTTCCTTCGGCGCCGGCAACTACGGCATGTGCGGCCGTGGGTTCGATCCCCGCTTCATCTTTGCCTGGCCCTCGGCGCGTACCGCGGTCATGGGTGGCGCCCAGGCGGCCAAGGTCATGGACATCGTCAACCGGGCCAAGCTGGAGCGCATGGGCGCCGAGGTGAACGAGGAAGCGCTGGCCGCCATGTCCGACGGCCTGCGCCAACGTCTGGACAAGGAAAGTGCGGCCCTGTTTGGCACCGCACGCCTGTGGGACGACGGAATCATCGACCCGCGCGATACGCGCCGCATTCTGGGCCTGTGCCTGAGCCTGGCCCGCGAGGCCGACGCCCGCACCCTGCGCCCCAACACTTTTGGCGTTGCCCGCCTGTAACCCCATATCCCCACCCGAATTCACCCCGAGGAGACTCTCATGCAATTCACCCCTGAACACGAACAGATCCGCGACACCGTGCGCAAGTTTGTCGCCAACGAAATCAACCCCTTCACCGCCGAGTGGGAAAAGGCCGGCATCTTCCCTGCACGCCAGCTGTTCAAGAAGATGGGCGACCTGGGCCTGCTGGGTATCAAGTACCCCACCGAATTCGGCGGCATGGGGCTGGACTTCAGCTACTCCATGGTCATGGCCGAGGCGCTGGGGGACTGCAATGTGGGTGGCGTGCCCATGGCCATCGGTGTGCAGACCGACATGTGCACTCCGGCCTTGGCCCGTTTCGGCACCGATGAGCTGCGCAAGGAGTTTCTGGCGCCGGCCATCGCGGGCGACATGGTGGGCTGCATTGGCGTGAGTGAAGTCACCGGCGGCTCCGACGTCGCCGCGCTCAAGACCACCGCCAAGAAGGACGGCGGTGACTACGTCATCAACGGCTCCAAGATGTGGATCACCAACGGCATGCAGGCCGACTGGTGCTGTCTGCTGGCCAACACCAGCGAAGGCCCGGTGCACAAGAACAAGTCGCTCATCATGGTGCCCATGGACGCCCCGGGCATCACGCGCCAGAAGATCGAGAAGATCGGCATGCACTCCAGCGACACGGCCCAGCTGTTTTTCGACAACGTGCGGGTGCCGCAGCGCAACGTCATCGGCCAGGAAGGCATGGGCTTCATGTTCCAGATGCTGCAGTTCCAGGAAGAGCGCCTGTACGGTGCAGCGGGTTCCTTGCGTACGCTGGACAACCTGATCGACCATACGATTGACTACACGCGCCAGCGCCAGACCTTCGGGCAGCCCATCCTGAACAACCAGGTGGTGCATTTCCGCCTGGCAGAGTTGCGCACCGACGTGGAGGCTCTGCGCGCGCTCACCTACCGCGCCGTGGAGCAATACATTTCCGGCAAGGACGTGACCAAGCTGGCCTCCATGGCCAAGCTCAAGGCGGGGCGCCTGTCGCGCGAAGTGGCCGACAGCTGCTTGCAGTACTGGGGCGGCATGGGCTTCACCGCCGACAACCCCATCTCCCAGTCCTACCGCGACGGCCGCCTGATCTCCATTGGCGGCGGCGCGGACGAGATCATGCTGGGCATCATCTGCAAGCTCGAAGGCACGCTGCCGGGCAAGCAGCACTGAGCTGGTAGATCCGAAGTTGCTATGAATTTCGAAGCTATCCAAGCAGTCCGCAAGCGGGCTGTACTCGAAATAACCCTCAATAAGCCGGAGTCTCGCAATGCCATGTCCTTGGCCATGGTGGCCGAGCTGCAGCAGACACTTGAGGGCGCCGAGCAGTCTGCAGGCCAGCCCGATGCGGTACGCGTGGTGTTGCTGCGCGGTGCCGGGGGGCACTTCTGCTCCGGTGCCGACCTGAAAGACATGGCTGCCGCCCGCATGCGCGCCATGCAGGGCGGTGACGACGGAACCGACCCCATTGCCGAGGTGAACGCCCGCTTTGGCCGCATGTGCGCGGCCTACGCCAACTCGCCGCTGGCCATCGTGGCGGTGTTGGAAGGCACGGTCATGGGCGGCGGCTTCGGCCTGGCGTGTGTGGCCGACGTGGCCATCGCCAGCGAAACCGCGAGCTTTCGCCTGCCGGAAACCTCGTTGGGCGTGGTACCGGCGCAGATCGCCCCCTTCCTGGTCGAGCGCCTGGGCTATTCGCAGGCCAAGCGCCTGGCGGTGACCGGCGGGCGCCTGGACGCTGCTGCGGCATTGCACATCGGCCTGGTGCACCAGCAGGTGGCAACCGATCAGCTGCAGCCCGCCATCGACGCCGTGCTGGCCGATATCCTGGCCTGTGCCCCCGGGGCCCTGGCCGCCACCAAGGCGCTGATGGCCAAGGCCCGGCTGCAAGTGCCTGCTTCGCTGGTGGACGAGGCAGCAGCCATCTTCTCCCGCGCGGCCCAGGGGCCCGAAGGCATGGAAGGCATGGGGGCCTTCATTCAGAAACGCAAACCGAACTGGGTACCTGCATGAGTTTTTCCAAAATCCTGATCGCGAACCGGGGCGAGATTGCCTGCAGGGTAATTCGCACTGCGCGCAAGCTCGGCTATGCCACGGTGGCCGTGTACAGCGATGCCGACCGTGACGCACCCCATGTCGCATTGGCCGACGAGGCGGTTCACATCGGCGCCTCGCCCGCGGCAGAGTCCTACCTGAAGTTCGACGCCATCCTGGAAGCCTGCCGCAAGACCGGGGCTGACGCCCTGCACCCCGGCTACGGCTTCCTGAGTGAAAACGCAGCCTTTGCGCAGGCCTGCGCCGATGCCAACGTGGTGTTCATCGGGCCACCTGCCAGTGCCATCGAAGCCATGGGCGACAAGGCCCTGGCCAAGAAGCGCATGTTGGCCGCTGGTGTGCCTTGTGCACCGGGTTACCTGGGTGAAGACCAGAGCGATGCGACGCTGATCGCCGAGGCCAAGAAGATGGGCTATCCGCTGCTGGTGAAGGCTGTGGCCGGTGGCGGTGGGCGTGGCATGCGCCTGGTACGCTCCGACGCCGAATTGCAGGCGGGCATCGACGGTGCCCGGCGTGAGGCCACGAGCGCCTTCGGCGACGGCACGCTGATGCTCGAACGCCTCATCGACAACGGCCGCCACATCGAAATCCAGGTGTTTGCCGATGCCCATGGCAATGCGGTCTACCTGGGCGAGCGCGATTGCACGGCCCAGCGCCGCCGCCAGAAGGTCATCGAGGAAGCGCCGTCTCCCGTGGTTTCGCCCGCCATGCGGGAAGCCATGGGCAAGGACGCCGTGGCTGCCGCGCTGGCAGTAGCTTACCGCGGCGCGGGCACCGTGGAATTCATCGTCGATGACAAGCTGAACCACTACTTCCTGGAGATGAACACGCGCCTGCAGGTGGAGCATCCGGTGACGGAATGCATCACCGGCTACGACCTGGTGGAGTGGCAGCTGCAGGTAGCGGCGGGAGATGTGTTGCCTGCGCGGCAGGAAGACATCCGACTGACTGGTCATGCCATCGAAGCCCGCCTGTATGTGGAAGACCCCTACACCGCCTTCGCCCCGCAAACCGGGCAGGTGCTGTGGTGGAAGCCCGAGGCCGCGGTACACGGTGGTGTGGAGAGTGGTCGCATGGCGTCCGGGGTGCGCATTGACCACGGCATCCGCGAGGGGGCGGTCGTGTCTCCGTTCTACGACCCCATGGTGGCCAAGATCATCGTCCATGGCCGCGACCGCGACGACGCCATCCGCCGTTTGCGCGCCGCTTTGGCACAGGCCCCCTTGCTGGGCCTGAAGAACAACGGCCGCTTCCTCAGCGACCTGGTGGACCACCAAGCCTTCCGCCAGGCCCAGATGACCACCACACTCATTGACCAATGGTTGGAGCAGGGCGAGCCCCTGCTGCAGGCCCCGGTGGCCAGCGACGATGCATGGCGCGTGGCTGCCATGGCGCGGGCTTTTGTCGCGGGCGCCAGCTGGCGTGCCAACAGCGTTTCCGGCTATGGTTTTACCTTGCGCTGTGGCGACGAGACACGCACCGTGCGGGTCAATTCCGATCGCACTGGTGGTGTTGCCGTCACGTTGGGCGCCAGCACCGAGCAAGCCCGGGTACTGTCGTATACGGACGGTGCCTTGCGCTTCGAACTGCACGGTGTCCAGCAGGGTGCCGTGGCCTTGTTGACTGGGGCGCAGGTGCACCTGTCCTACCAAGGGCACAGCTTTGTGTTCGAAGAGGTATCCCCCTTCCCCAGTGCGGATGCATTGCTGGACCCGAGCCGCGCGCTCTCACCGGTGGCAGGCAAGGTCACGCAGGTGCTGGTGCAGCCCGGCGAAAGCGTCGCCGAGGGCCAGCAACTGGTGTGTGTGGAAGCCATGAAGATGGAGATGTGGCTCAGCGCCCAGGCGGCAGGTACGGTCCAGGCCGTGCACGCCAAGATGGGAGACCAGGTGGAATCCGGCGCCTTGCTGGTCGAACTGGAAATCAACAACCCGAAGGAAGCATGATGGAAAAAGCCATTCTGACCTGTGCGCTGACCGGCGTGCTCACCAATCCCAAGCAACATCCGGTGCCGGTAACACCGGCCCAGATGGCGGCCGAGGCGCGCGATGCGTTCAACGCAGGTGCCAGCATCATGCATGTGCATGTGCGCATGCAGGAGGAGGGCATGGGGCATCTGCCGTCGTGGGACCCGGAAGTCATGGCCTCGGTGGTGGATGCCATCCGCGAAGCCTGCCCCGGGGTCATCATCAACCTGACCACCGGGGTGGTGGGCAAGGATGTGTCGGGGCCACTGGCCTGCATCCGGCGCGTCAAGCCCGAAATCGCGGCCTGCAATGCGGGTAGCCTGAACTATCTGAAGATCAAGGAAGACGGCAACTGGGCCTGGCCGCCCATGGTGTTCGACAACCCGGTTTCCAAGGTGCAGCAGTTCCTGGACGTGATGGGCGAGTGCGGTACCCACCCCGAGTTCGAGTGCTTTGACGTGGGTATCGTGCGCTGCGTGACCATGTACCTGAAAAACGGCATGCTCAAACCCGAAATGGGCACGCCCGAATACAACCTGGTGATGGGGGTGGCCTCGGGCATGCCTTGTGATGCCGACTTGCTGCAACTGCTGCCGCAGTGGATGGCCCCCGGTAGTCTGTGGCAGACCACGCTGATCGGCCGCCAGGAAATCTGGCCCGTGCACCAGAAAACGGCCGATCTGGGGGGGATGCTGCGCACCGGCCTGGAAGACACTTTCTATATGCCCGATGGCAGCCGTGCACGGGGCAACGGGGACCTGATCACCGCGCTGGCCGCATGTGCCCAGCGCGCTGGTCGCACTGTGGCCACACCGGCCGAGGCGCGTGTGCTGCTTGGTCTGAAAGGCTGACTGCATGCACGCGGCGGCGACACCTGAGCACTGGGATGTCGTCGTCATCGGCAGTGGCTTTGGTGGTGCCGTCAGTGCCCTGCGCATGGCCGAGAAAGGCTACCGCGTGCTGGTGGTCGAGCAGGGGCGTGAGGTTTCCGCCGAGGATTTGGCTGCCGCCGGGACCGACCCTAAACGCCTGCTCTACCAGCCGGCGCTGGGGCTGCGCAAAGGCTTCTTTGCCCAGGAGTTCTACCGCCACGTGAGCCTGGTGCGTGGCATTGGTGTTGGCGGTGGCAGCTTGGTGTGGGCCGCGGTGATGCTGGAGCCGCCCCAGGCTTTTTTCGACGACAAGGCCTGGAGCCGACTGCCTGCACGCGACTGGCGTGCAGAATTGGCCCCGCACTACCAGACTGCGCGGCGCATGCTGGGCGTGACACCCAACCCGCGCCACACGGTGCAGGACGACTGGCTGCGACAAACCGCACAGACGCTGGGCGTGGGCCATACCTTTTCGACCGTGCCGCAGGCCATCTATTTCGGAGATGCGCAGGGTCTGGTCGATGACCCGTTTTTTGGCGGAGCCGGTCCCCAGCGCCAGGCCTGCCGCTTCTGTGCACAGTGCGCCACCGGCTGCCCCCATGGCGCCAAGAATTCGCTAGACAAGAACTACCTGCACCTGGCGCGCCGGCTGGGGGCCCAGGTCTGGTCCGAGCGCAAGGTGCATCGCATCCATCCGCTGGCCGGTGGCGGCTATGCGCTGGACCTCCAGCATCCGTGGGATGACCGTGTTCAGCCGCAACGGATCAGGGCCAGCAAGGTCATTGTCAGTGCTGGGGTGGTCGGTACGCTGGAGTTGTTGCTGACCTGCCGTGACCGCTGGCGCACCCTTCCTGCGCTGTCGCAGGCGCTGGGGCAGCATGTGCGGACCAACAGCGAAAGCATTGTCCCCATCGTGTCGCGCGACCCGCAGGCCGATGTGCGCGACGGAGCCACCATTTCATCGCATTTCTACTGGGGTCGCACGCATGTGACGCAGAACCGCTGCGCGCCATCGCACCGCATCCTGGCTTTGCAGACCGGGCCGCTGGCCAGTGCACACAGCCCGTGGAAGCGGGCTCTCAAAACCCTGTGGAAGCTGGTGCGCCATCCCTGGGATGCGCTGCTGCCCTTGCGGGCCGGCCAGGGCTTCGCGCGGCGCACCACCTTGCTGACAGTGATGCAGGCGGTCGACAACGAACTGGCCTTTGCCTTGGCGCCGCGCTGGCGTGGGGGTGGCCTGCGCTCGCAGGTGCCGACAGGGCAGAGGCGGGCACCGGCTTTCATCCCGGAAGCCAACCACGTGGCCGAGGTGTTTGCCCAGGTCAGTGGCGGACTGGCGGGCAACTCGGTGCTGGAGACCTTGGGCAATGTGTCGATGACGGCGCACATACTGGGTGGCTGTGTCATGGGACGCTGTGCCGCCGAGGGCGTGGTGGACGAGAATCACGAAGTGTTTGGCTACCCCGGTTTGTACGTGGTCGATGCCTCGGCCATTCCGGCCAATGTGGGCGTGAATCCCAGCCTGACCATCACCGCCATGGCCGAGCGCGCCATGGAGCGCATGCCGAACAAAAATGCATAAATTTTTCTGGTGCGGAAAAAGTGCCAAAAATCTCGTGCTAGAATAGCGGCTTCGCGGCTGTAGCTCAGCTGGATAGAGTACTTGGCTACGAACCAAGGGGTCGTGGGTTCGATTCCTGCCAGCCGCACCAAAAAGATACCCCTAGAACAGCAATGTTCTAGGGGTTTTTCTTTTGTCTATCCCGTGGGGATCACCATGAGTCGCGCATTCATCAAAGAAACCGATCCGGACGACGACGAGCCACAGCTGCCGCCCTTGCCACAGGGTGGCAAGAATTACATGACGCCGCAAGGCTATGCGCGCATGCGCGGCGAATTGCTGGAGTTGATCGACAACGAGCGGCCCAAGATCGTCGAAATCGTGCATTGGGCCGCCAGCAACGGCGACCGTTCGGAAAATGGCGACTACCTCTATGGCAAGAAGCGCCTGCGTGAAATCGACCGGCGCATCCGTTTCCTGACCAAGCGGCTCGAAATTGCCGAAGTGGTGGATCCCAGCATCCACCATGGCAAGGACCAGATATTCTTTGGAGCGACCGTGACGTACGTGGATGACGAAGACACCGAACGTACGGTGCGCATCATGGGTATAGATGAGGCCGATTCATCGGCCGGTGACGTGAGCTGGATTTCACCGATTGCCCGCACACTGCTCAAGGCGCGTGAAGGCGATGTGCTGCGTTTGGTGATGCCCGAACGTGTCAGCGAAATCGAAGTGCTGGCCGTGGAGTACCCGGCGCCGACAGCCAAAGACTGATCGGCAGCTGGTTCAAACTCAGGCTGGTGTCTGTACGCTGGTGTGACGGCGCACCTGCATGATGTCCGGTGTGCGTGACAGCATGCGGATGACCGTGGTCAGGTGGGCAATGTCGCGAACCGCGATCAGGAATCGCAGTTCGGTGGATTCCTGCGCCGCTTCCTGACCCATGTCGATGTGCATGATGTCCGCTTCAGCACGGGCCAGCGTGGCGGCGATGCGCGCCAGCACGCCTTTGCCATTGTGTGCAGTGACCAGGATGCTGGTCTGAAAGGTGCGTACCGGCTCGTCCGCCCACTCGACGCGGATAAAGCGCTCGGCATCCTTGTTCTGCAGCCGGCGCGCCACGGCGCAATCGGTGCCATGCACCACCAAGCCTTCACCGCGGCCCAGGTAGCCCACGATGGGGTCGCCGGGGATGGGGCGGCAGCAACTGGCAAAGCTCACGGAAGCGTTTTCGCTGCCGTCGATGGTGATGGTGTTGAGCGCCGACGCCTCATTTTGCGCAAATCGGTGCTGGGTTAGTACCAATGCATCGGGGCGTGCACCGCCTTCGGCCAGCAGGCCGGCAATGCGCTTGGCCACGATGTTGGCAATGCGCTTGCCCAGGCCAATGTCGGCCAGCAGCTCCTGGCGGCTCTTGTTGCCGGTAAAGCGCAGCAGCTTGTCCCAGATGCTAGCGGTTTCGCTGTTCTCGTCGTCGAAGTTGTCGATGCCTTCGGTGCGCAAGGCCTGTTGCAGCAATTTCTCGCCAAGCGCTTCGCTTTCGATATGGGCCACCGACTTTAGGTGGTGGCGGATCTTGGAGCGGGCACGGCCGGTGCGTACAAAGCTCAGCCAGGCTGGGTTCGGGGCTGCATGGGCTGCAGTAACAACCTCGACGACGTCGCCGTTCTTGAGTTCAGTGCGCAGCGGCACCTGCTCGCCATTGATGCGCGCCGCCATGGTGCGGTCGCCGATGCTGCTGTGGATGGCATAGGCAAAGTCCACCACGGTGGCACCGCGTGGCAGCGCCATGATGCGACTCTTGGGGGTGAACACGTAGACGGCGTCGGGGAACAGGTCGACCTTGACGTGGTCCCAGAACTCAGCGGCGTCGCGGGTTTCGTTCTGGATGTCGAGCAGGGACTGCAGCCACTGGGCGCCCAGGTTGCCGTTGCCCGGCTCCTGGGCATTGCTGTCCTTGTAGAGCCAGTGGGCGGCCACACCCGACTCGGCCACCAGGTGCATGGCTTCGGTGCGCATCTGGAATTCCACGTTGACACCGGCCGGCCCCACCAGCGTGGTGTGCAGCGACTGGTAGCCATTGACCTTGGCAATGGCAATGTGGTCCTTGAACTTGCCCGGTACCGGCTTGTACAGCTGGTGCAGCAGGCCCATGGCGGTGTAGCAGTCGGTCACGGTGGGTACGATCAGCCGGAAGCCGTAGATGTCGGTGACCTGGGCAAAGCTCAGGTGCTTGGTGTCCATCTTCTGGTAGATCGAGTACAGCGTTTTCTCGCGCCCGGCAATGCGGATGGACATGCCGTAATCGGCAAAACAGGCTTCCACGTCCTTCTGCACCTTTTGGATCAGGTCGCGGCGGCGGCTGCGCGCCTTGGCCACGGCCTTGGCCAGCACCGCGTAGCGCCACGGGCACAGGTGTCGGAAGGACAGGTCCTGCAGTTCGCGGTAGGTCTGGTTCAGACCCAGGCGGTGGGCAATGGGTGCGTAGATTTCCAGGGTTTCCGACGAGATGCGGCCCCACTTGGAGCGCGGCATGTCGGACAGGGTGCGCATGTTGTGCGAACGGTCGGCCAGCTTGATCAGGATGACACGCACATCGCGCGCCATCGCCAGCAGCATTTTGCGAAACGACTCGGCCTGGTTTTCTTCGCGCGTGTTGAAGTGCAGCTTGTCCAGTTTGGTCAGACCGTCCACCAGTTCGGCCACAGGGGCGCCGAAGCGTTCGACCAGCTCGACCTTGGTGGCGCCGCAGTCCTCCATCACGTCGTGCAGCAAGGCTGCCATCAGGGCTTGGGCATCGAGCTTCCATTCGGCGCATTGGGCGGCGACCGCGATGGGATGGGTGATGTAGGGCTCGCCATTCTTGCGCAACTGGCCCAGGTGGCCTTCGTCGGCAAAGCGGTAGGCCAGACGCACCTGCTCGATGTCGCTGCTGCCGAGGTAGTCGAGCTTGTCCACCAACGCAGCAAAACTCGCGGCGGCCGCGTTGCTGGCATGGGCGGCCGCGTTGTCAGACGGATTCAGACCGATAGGGGGCATGGTGGAACTTTAGCGCGACCGCGGTAGATTGGCAGAAGGATGCAAAAAAAAAGCACCGCAATGCGGTGCTTTGGTGCCGGTACCTGCGATTTACAGCGGTACTTTCTTGAGCATTTCCAGGCCGACTTTGCCAGCGGCAATTTCGCGCAGGGCGGTCACGCCGGGCTTGTTCTTGCTTTCAATCTTGGGGGTGTGGCCTTGGCTGAGCATGCGGGCACGGTAGGTGGCAGCCAGCACCAGCTGGAAGCGGTTGGGGATTTGCTCCAGGCAATCTTCAACGGTAATACGGGCCATAAAAACTCCAGGTAACTAGGAAATGTCCAGTGCCTTGAATGTTTCAGCCCGGGCGCGACGCTGCGCAACCAAACGGAGCCTTTGGGCATGGACGATCGCTTTCAGATCGAAAAGCGCGCGGTCAAAGGATTCGTTGATTATAACGAAGTCGAATTTGTCCACATGGGCCACTTCCTGGGCCGCATTCCTCATGCGCATCTCAATGATTTCGGGTGCATCCTCGCCGCGGCGCTCCAGGCGTGAGCGCAGTTCTTCCCAGCTTGGGGGCAGGATGAAGATGCACACCGCGTTGGCAAAGATGTTCTTGACCTGGATGGCGCCCTGGAAATCGATTTCCAGAACGATGTCGGCGCCCATGGCCATGCGCTCTTCGATGGCCTTCTTGGAGGTGCCATAGCGGTTGGAATGCACGTTGGCCCATTCGACGAAGGCATCGGCCGCCACCATGGCATCGAACTCCTGGGGCGAGACGAAGAAGTACTCCCGCCCGTGCTTTTCCTGGCCACGCGGTGGACGTGTTGTGTGCGACACCGAGGGCTGCACCCGCGAGTCCAGCTCCATCAAGGCCTTGACCAGGCTGGATTTACCGGCCCCGCTGGGGGCGGCTACGACAAAAAGGTTTCCAGGGTATTCCATAGGCGGCGTTGCAAGCGGGGGGTAGAAAGCCCCTTATTCTATGTTTTGCACTTGTTCGCGCATCTGCTCGATGAGCACTTTCATGTCTACCGAGACCCGGGTGAGTTCCAGCGCGGCCGATTTGGAGCCCAGGGTGTTGGCTTCGCGGTGCAGCTCCTGGATCAGGAAATCGAGCCGTTTGCCGATCTCGCCACCCTTGCGGATCAGGCGCTCGATCTCTTCCAGGTGCGAGTCCAGGCGCGTCAGTTCCTCGGCCACATCGATGCGGATGGCAAACGCCGTGGCTTCGCTCAGGGCCCGTTCCTGGGCGGTCTGGGGGGCGATGCTGTCGTCGCCCAAGGCCATGGCTTCCTTCCAGCGCTCCAGGAAGCGCTGGCGCTGTTGTTCTACCAGTTGCGGAATCAGGGGCTGTGCCTGCTGCGCCAGCGTGCGCAGCTGGGCAATGCGGTCCAGCAGCATGTCGGCCAGGCGCTTGCCTTCGCGCTTGCGCGATTCACGCAAGGCGGTGATGGCCTGTTCCATCAGTGCTGCGGCGGTGCTGCCCCAGTCCTGGGGCGTGGCCGATTGCTGGTGGGCCGAGAGGGCAATCACTTCGGCCACGCTGAGGGGAGCGGCCTGTGGCAACCAGGCACGGATGCTATCCTGCACCGCATTGAGCCGCTGCAGCGTCTTGGGCGAAGGCTCGGTGACGCTGTGCTGGGTATTGCGTTCAATGAAGGCACGCACCTCGACCTTGCCGCGTTTGAGCTGGGCCACCAGCTGGTCGCGCAGGGCCGATTCGTGTGCGCGCAGTTCTTCGGGCAGCTTGAAGGTCAGGTCCAGGAAACGGCTGTTGACCGCGCGGACTTCCAGGCCCATGGAGCCACTTGGCGCGGTGTCCGTGGTGGCCTCGGCGGAGCTGGATGCAAGGGAAGTGCTTTGCACAGTGGCATAGCCGGTCATGCTGTAAACTGGCATGGAGAGTCTGTCCGGTTGTTGTCGTAGGTTGCGAGAATAACCCGGACGGGTACTGTTCAGCCAAGGGATTCACCAGATTGGAGGGGCCGGTCAGGGACGCATGTGCCTGGGAGGCCTGGATTGACGCACTATGAACGCCAAGGTTAAACCCGCTCCGCTGCCACCCGATACCGTCATCGGGGGCTACCGCATTGTTCGCAAGGTTGCTGCCGGTGGTTTCGGGCTGGTCTACCTGGCCCTGGACTCCGACGGCCAGCAGGTCGCGGTCAAAGAATACTTGCCTTCTTCGCTGGCCACACGCGGCCCGGGCGAACTGGCGCCCAAGATCCAGCCTGACAAGTTGTCGCTGTACCGGCTGGGCCTGAAGAGCTTCTTTGAAGAAGGCCGTTCACTGGCTCAGATTTCGCACCCCTCGGTGGTGAGCGTGCTCAACTTCTTCCGCGAGAACGAGACCGTGTACATGGTCATGAACTACCTGGAAGGCGCGGCCTTGCAGGACTTCATCGTGACCGCACGCGACCTCAAGCAGGACAAGGTGTTCCGCGAGTCCACCATCCGCTCGCTGTTCGACGAAATCCTGCGCGGCTTGCGCATCGTGCACCAGCACAAGATGCTGCACCTGGACATCAAGCCCGCCAATATCTTCATCACCGACGACAACAAGTCGGTGCTGATCGACTTCGGTGCCGCGCGCGAGGTGCTGAGCAAAGAGGGCAATTTCATCCGCCCCATGTACACCCCCGGCTTTGCCGCGCCCGAAATGTACCGGCGCGATGCCTCCATGGGCCCCTGGACCGACATCTACGCCATTGGCGCCTGCATCTATGCCTGCATGCAGGGCTACCCGCCCAACGATGCACCGCAGCGCCAGGAAAAAGATCGACTGACGACTTCGCTGGGTCGCCTGCGCGGCGTCTACTCCGACAACCTGATTGAGGTGGTGGAGTGGTGCATGGCGCTGGACCCGTTGTCGCGTCCGCAGTCGGTGTTTGCGCTGCAAAAGGAGCTCGGCCGTGAAGGCGAGCGTCGCTATACCAAGCTCACGCTGGCGGAAAAAATGCGCATGCAGGTCGAAGGCCTGATGACGGACAACAAGAAGGCCGTGCCGGCCAGCCCGGCCAAACCCAAATGAAATTTTCGGTTTTCCAGATCAGCCGCAAAGGAGGGCGTGAAAAGAACGAGGACCGCCACGGCTATTGCTACACCAAGAGTTCGGGGCTGTTCATGCTGGCCGACGGCATGGGTGGGCACCCGGACGGGGAAGTTGCAGCGCAGATTGCCTTGCAAACCGTGACTGCGTTGTACCAGAAGGAAGCTACGCCCTCGGTCAAGGACGCCGCCGCGTTTTTCAACCTGGCCATCCTCAGTGCACATCGCCAGATCTTGCGTTACGCCGCCGAAAAAGGCTTGCTCGACACCCCGCGCACCACCTTCGTTGCGGCATTGATGCAGGACGGCGCGGTCAGCTGGGTGCACTGCGGTGACTCACGCCTGTATTTCGTGCGCGAAGGCGAACTGCTTGCTCGCACCCGCGATCATTCCTACCTCGAACAGGCCGGCAATGACAAAGCCAAGATCGCTGCGTTGGGTATGAACCGCAATGTGCTTTTCACCTGCCTGGGCTCCCCGGTGCGACCGGTATTTGACGTCACGGGCCCGGTAGCCTTGAAGGAAGGCGATCGCTTGATGATCTGCTCCGATGGCCTGTGGGGTTCGATAGACGATGCCGAGATCGTGTACGAGCTGTCTCACAAGCGCCTCAACGACGCCACGCCCGACCTCGTGGAAACGGCGCTGCGCAAGGGTGGTTCGCACTGTGACAACGTGACCGTGATTGCTGTCGAGTGGGAGACGCCCGACAGCTTCGAGTCCACCCGCGGCAGCATTTCTACCCAGATGATGGAAGACGGCGTGTTCGCCTCCACGGTGCAGGCCGGCGGCTTCGAGCCCGGTGCGGATGACCTGGACGACGAAGCCATCGAACGATCCATCGCAGAAATCAATGACGCCATCCGTCGCTCCGCGGCGGTGCGCAAACCCTGAACTGTTTCTCCAAGGAGTTTCCATGACTGCCTACGTCCGCTCCGGCGCACGTGCGGCCGACGCATTGCGCCCGGTCCGCATCACCCGCCACTACACCATGCACGCCGAAGGCTCGGTGCTGATCGAATTTGGCAATACCAAGTTGCTGTGCACGGCCTCGGTTGAAGAGCGCGTGCCACCGCACAAGCGCGGCAGCGGCGAGGGCTGGGTCACGGCCGAATACGGCATGCTACCGCGCGCCACCCATTCGCGCAGCGACCGCGAGGCGGCCCGTGGCAAGCAAAGCGGGCGTACCCAGGAAATCCAGCGTCTGATCGGCCGCTCCCTGCGCGCCGTGTTCGATCTGAAGAAACTGGGTGAGCGCACCATCCAGCTCGACTGCGACGTGATCCAGGCCGACGGCGGCACGCGCACTGCTGCCATCACCGGCGCCTTTGTGGCGGCCCAGGACGCGGTCAACGGCCTGTTGGCCAGCGGCAAGATTGCCGAATCCCCGATCACCGCCCAAGTGGCGGCCATCAGCGTCGGCATCGTCGAGGGCACACCGCTGCTGGACCTGGAGTACGTGGAAGACTCGGCCTGCGACACCGACATGAACGTGGTGATGACCGGTGCCGGACATTTTGTGGAAGTGCAGGGCACGGCCGAAGGCGTGGCATTCAGCCGCGCCGAGATGGACGCCTTGCTGGCACTGGCCGAAAAAGGTGTGGCCGAACTGATGCAATTGCAAAACCAGTCGCTATCCAATTAATAGCTGCTTACGCAGATTCCACGCGGGCAGGAGGCTTATTTCATATGAAGATCGTATTGGCATCGAACAACCAGGGCAAGCTCAAGGAACTGCAGGCCATGTTCGCCCCTTTGGGCTGTGAACTGGTCAGCCAGGGCGCGCTCGGCGTGCCCGAGGCGCCTGAGCCCTACAAGACCTTTGTGGAAAACGCCCTGACCAAGGCGCGCAATGCCAGCGCCCACACCGGCCTGCCCGCCCTGGCCGATGACGCCGGCATTTGCGTCGATGTGTTTGGCGGTCTGCCGGGGGTGGACACCGCCTACTATGCCACCCAGTTTGGCTACGAGAAGAGCGACGCCAACAACGTGCGCGCCTTGCTGGAGCAGATGCAACAGCACAGCAACCGCCGTGCTGCCATGGTCAGCACCCTGGTGGCCGTGCGCTCTCCGGCTGACCCCGAGCCGCTGATTGCCGTGGGCCGGGTGGCTGGCGAGATCGCCCGCGAACCGCAGGGCAGCAACGGCTTTGGCTTCGACCCCGTGATGTGGATTCCGGAGTTCGGCAAGACCTTTGCCCAACTGCCGATCGAAGTGAAAAACGCCAACAGCCACCGCGGCCGTGCGGCGCGGGCCATGGTGGCGCTGATGCAGGAACGCTGGCTTGGAGCTGCGGCTGCAGCCCTCTGATCCCGTCCATGCACATACCGATTACCGCCGCAACCCCGCAGGGTGCGGGCCAGGCACAGCAGGATGCACAGCACTATATGCGCAGTGGCAGCCTGCAGCTGCAAACCTTGCCGCCGCTGGCGCTGTACGTGCATTTGCCGTGGTGCATCAAGAAGTGCCCCTATTGCGACTTCAATTCCCACGCGCATGAGCGGCTGGGTTTGCCGCAGTCGCGCTACATAGACGCCCTGATGGCCGATCTGGAAGCCGCCTTGCCCGCCATCTGGGGGCGGGGTGTGCACAGCGTGTTCCTCGGGGGCGGCACACCAAGCCTGTTCGACCCGGACGCCATGGACACCCTACTGGCGGGCCTGCGCGCGCGTTTGCCGCTGGAGCCGGGCTGCGAGATCAGCATGGAGGCCAATCCCGGCACGTTTGAACGCGAGCGCTTTGCGGCCTATGCCCAGGCCGGTGTCACGCGTCTGTCCATCGGTGTCCAGAGCTTCAACGATGCTCACCTGCAGGCCCTGGGCCGGGTGCACGACCGTGCCCAGGCCCTGGCCGCGGTGGAGGAGGCGGCCAAGGCGTTCAAAACCTTCAATCTGGACCTGATGTACGCGCTGCCGGGGCAGAGCTTGGCCCAGTTGCAGGACGACCTGGAAACCGCCCTGGCGTTTGCACCACCGCATCTGTCGGTGTACCACCTCACCATCGAACCCAATACGCTGTTTGCCAAGCACCCGCCGCAGGTGCCGGCCGATGACGACGCCTACGACATGCTCGACGCCATCACCGCGCGCACCCAGGCGCTGGGCTTGGAGCGCTACGAAGTCTCGGCCTATGCGCGCGATGCCCACCGCTGCCGCCACAACCTGAACTACTGGTTGTTTGGCGACTACCTCGGTATCGGCGCTGGCGCCCATAGCAAGCTCAGCTTTGCACACCGCGTGGTGCGCCAGGTGCGCCTGCGCGAGCCCCAGCTCTACATGCAGCAGGCCTTGCAGGGGCGTGCATTGGCGCTGGACGAAGACGTGGCGCGCAGTGACTTGGCCTTCGAGTTCATGCTCAACGCGCTGCGCCTGCGCCATGGCTTCTCGCTGCGCGACTTCACCGAGCGCACCGGCTTAGGGTTGAATGCCATCGAAGCCGGCCTGCGTGCCGCCGAGGAAAAGGGCCTGATCGAACGGGACTTTGCCCGCGTGCGCCCGACCGTGCGCGGCTATGATTTTCTGAGTGACTTGCAGGAACTTTTCCTGTCCAATCCCAGCTAGGCACATTCAACAGGGGCTTTGGCAAGTGGAGGGCCCCGCTGAACAGGAGGCGGCATGTTTTCGGTCTACGGCAAGGTGGGGCGCATGTTCAACGGTTCGCTCGAAGAGCTGCGCCGCATTGGCCCCAATTCCGCCCTCAAGGCGGTGCGTGGCGTCCGTGCCGTCGGGCAGGAAGCGGTGGACCACATCGGGATCGACACCCTCAACCCCACGGGCGAAGGTGGAGCACCGGTGGTGCCCCATCTGCCCGCCGATGTACTGCACAAGTCGGCGGTGGCGGCCTATGAGCAGTCCAGCCATCCTGCACCTTCTCGCCACGCGCTGGTGCTGGTGGACTCCATCATGTCGCACTCGGTAGTGACCATCCCGGACACCTTCACGGTCGAGCAGGCCTGGGCGGCCTTGGGTGAGCGTGACATTGGCCAGGCACCGGTCGTCAATGCCAAAGGCGTTCTGGTGGGGCTGTTCACCCGCGGTGAGCTGCTGCGTGCCAACCGCCTGCCCAAGGCCGACAGCCACCCCCTGGTCTGGCGCGCCTTCATGGCCCGGCCTGTGGCGGATGTGATGTGGAGCCCGGTGGCCAGTGTGGCCCTGGGAACGGACATCCGGCGGGTGGCGCGGGTATTGCTGGACACCGGCCTGCCGGGCTTGCCGGTGGTCGATGCCGAAGGGCTGGTGATTGGCTTCGTGTCGCGTTCGGACATCCTGCAGGCCGTGGTCGCGGACCCGCCGCTCGATTTGTGGACGTGATTCAGCGCGGCAAGCCCAGCGCCCAGCGCTGGTAAATGTGGCTGGCCAGTGCCTGGCTGGCCGCAATGTCCTGAGTCAGGGTGGCAAGGATCGTTTCGGGAGTCTGTACGCCGGGTGAGTTGCTGTCCTGCATTTCCTGGTGGCCTTCGACAATCCAGTCACGCACCTTGGGCTCGTCCACTTCGCAATGGAACTGCATGCCCAGGTGCCGGTCGCCCAGCACATAGGCCTGGTGGTGGCAGTGCATGCCATGCAGCACCTGGCGCGCGCCAGGTGGAATGCTGAAGGATTCGCCGTGCCACTGGAACAGCACATGGTCGGGGCCAGGGCCGAACCATTCCTGGGCCAATGCGGCGTCGGTGGCTTGCAGCGTGCTCCAGCCGATCTCGGCGTGTTCGCTGGCCTGGACGGTACCGCCCAGCGCGCGGCTGATGAGCTGACCGCCCAGGCAATGCCCGATCAAGGGCTTGTCGCGCGCCACGGCCTCGCGCACCAGGGCAAACAGGTGCGGAAAATAGGGCAGTGGGTCGTTGGCACTCATGGGGCCGCCCAGAATGCACAGACCGCTGTGCGCGTCCAGGTTGCCGGGCAGGGTGTTGCCCTGGTGCATGGCGTACACGGTGAACGGCAGACCATTCTGCGTGCACCAGGTGGCGAAGAAGCTGGGGCCGTCGTTGGCGACGTGTTGGACGATGGCAATGGGCAGCATGGTTGGGGCGGCGGCGTGTGGTGCCTTATCTACGGGCTGAACTGAAGTATGGGCGACGCGAGGAATGCGGCCCAGAACCACCTCTGCTGCAGTGCACAGATCCACCGGGGGAGCAGCATGCCGAGAACCCGGCGCTGGGTCAGGCGCTGTCGCGCGCAGTGAGCAGGGTTTGGAGTTCGTGCATGAAACGTTCGACGCATACATCTACCGGCCAGGGCTCCCACGGGGTACCGCCGTACACGGCGCACAAGGGGTCGGTATCCAGCGGAGCGACCTCAATGCCCAGCACCGAGCGCACCTCTTCGCGCGCCCAGCCGGCCACGTGGATGGCTTCGCTGGCGGCGGCCAGGATGTCGGCTTTCTTGTGGCGCGCCTTGTCCTGTGCGTTCCACCAGGGAATACCGTATTTGGCAAACAGCACTTTCTGCATGCGGTCCATCAATGCCAGGAAGGAGTCGCCGAGCAGGGGCTTGAGCGGGGATATCGGGTCGAAACCGAGCAAGCCTTCCTCGGCGTCGTGCAACAGTTCGCGCAGCTGCGCCATCGGACTCAGGGTGCTCTGGTTGCGGCGGATCTGCAGCACCAGCAAGGAGTGTTGGGCCACCGACATGGGTAGCGGCCAGCGCGAATGCCCGCCCCAGCGGAAGGTCCGAGCCAGGCCCAGGGCCAGGTCGGTGTCGTCGATGTCGGCAAAGGTCGGGTTGTTGAGGTCGATGCGCCGCCCCGACGGCAGTCGCACCCAGGCGCGTTGTGGCGATGCTGAAGACATGGCTGGCGGAAAGAAAAAGCCCCAAGTGCAAAGGGCACTTGGGGCTGACATTTTGGCGGAAGCTGTGAGATTCGAACTCACGGAGGGGTTAAACCCTCGCCGGTTTTCAAGACCGGTGCCTTAAACCGCTCGGCCAAGCTTCCAGAAGCTGACGATTCTACCCAACATTCACGTATGCCAGAGGGGCTTGCCCTGCAGCGTGGCCTGCGACAATGTGCGCATGTCTTCCGATTCACCCCCCGAACCAAGCGCTCCTGCACAGCCCCGTAATCCCCTGCACGGGGTGACACTGCAGGCTTTGTTGGAATCGCTGGTGGACTACTATGGCTGGGAGGGTCTGGCCCAGCGCATTCCGGTGCGTTGCTTCAGTTCGGACCCGAGCATCAAGTCCAGCCTCACGTTTTTGCGCAAGACCCCTTGGGCCCGTGAAAAAGTCGAAGGGCTGTACCTAGCCACTTTGCGGGCCCACGCCAAACGCCTAAAACCCTAAAAAAATTGAGCATTTGGGCTTCTTGAGTTCGAAAATTTCGAACAAGATCATCAAATCGTTTTAAAAACAGCGGAAATTGGGCGGCCTACACTGCAGGCCATGACACGCACCGACCGTTCCGCTTCCCGCTATACCGCCACGGCCATCGTCCTGCACTGGGTGCTGGCATTGGGTCTGGTAGGTCTGTTTGCCATGGGCCTGTACATGGCCGATCTGCCTTTTTCACCCCAGCGACTCAAGCTGTACAACTGGCACAAGTGGGCGGGGGTGACGGTGTTGTTCTTGTCGGTGTTGCGCCTGCTGTGGCGCCTGACACACCCGGCGCCAAGCTTGCCCGCAAGCATGGCGGCCGCCATGCCGCAGTGGCAGTACCGTGCCTACCACGCCACCCACGTGGCACTCTATGCGCTGTTCTTCATTGTGCCCCTGGTGGGCTGGGCCTACAGCTCGGCGGCAGGCTTTCCGATTGTCCTGTTCGGCGTGCTGCCCTTGCCGGATTTTGTGGCCGCAGACAAGGCCCTGGCCGAGTTGATCAAGCCCTGGCACGAAATCAGCGCATTTGCCCTGGCCGGTTTGGTGGTATTGCATGTGGCTGCTGCACTCAAACACCATTTCATCGACAAAGACGGTCTCATGGACCGCATGCGACCCGGCCGCGGCTGATGGCCTACCTACCAATTGAATAAGGAACCCACCATGTCCCCACAGATTCGTGCATTGACAGCTGCCGCTGCCCTGGCGCTCCTGGCTGCCAGCCCACTGGCCCAGGCCCAGCAAAAGTTGGTCCCCGCCCAGAGTGAGATCGTGTTCGTGAGCAAGCAGATGGGCGTGCCGGTGGAGGGCCGATTCAAGAAGTTCGATGCCCAGATCGCCTTCGATCCCGCCAAGCCCGATACCAGCAAAATCGCCTTCACGGTGGACATCGCCAGTGCCACGCTGGGTGTGCCGGAGTCCGATGCCGAACTGCCCAAGGCCACGTGGTTCAACACGGCCAAGTTTCCGCAGGCCACCTTCCAGTCCACCACGGTCAAGGGCCTGGGGGGCGGCAAATTCGAAGTCAGCGGCAAGCTCGCCATCAAGGGCAGCAGCCGCGATGTCGTGGTTCCGGTGGCCTTGGCCCAAAGTGGAGCCACCACCACCGTAACCGGTACCTTTCCGCTCAAGCGTCTGGCCTTCAAGATCGGCGAAAACGAGTGGGCCGACACCTCCATGGTGGCCGACGATGTGCAGGTCAAGTTCAAGCTCGCGCTCACCGGCGTCGGCAAGATCTGAGTGATCCCAATTTCCCTTTTCTTTACCAACCCCAACCAGGAGTTATTCATGCGTACTTCCATCCTTGCTGCCGCTTTGGCACTGTCTGCTTTCGCTGGTGCGGCCAACGCTGCCGACTCTTATGCGATTGACCCATCGCACACTTTCCCCCGCTTCTCCTACAACCACCTGGGCCTGTCCACCCAGCAAAGCCGCTTCAACAACACCACCGGCACGGTGACCTTTGACAAGGCCGCCAAGACCGGCTCGGTGGATGTGTTGATCGACATGAAGGCCGTGGACACAGGTTTTGCCGCTTTCAACGGCCACATCCAGGGCGAAGACTTCCTGGACACCGCCAAGTTCCCTACCGCCACGTTCAAGTCCACCAAGGTGGTGTTTGAAGGCGACAAGCCCGCTGCGGTCGAAGGCAACCTGACCATCAAGGGCGTGACCAAGCCAGTGACCCTGAAGATCAACAACTTCGTGGCCACCCAGCACCCCATGATGAAGAAGGACGTGATTGCCGCCGACGCGGTGACCACCATCAAGCGCACCGAATTCAACGCTGGCAAGTACGCGCCTTACGTGGGTGATGAGGTGACCATCACCATCGCCATCGAAGCGATCAAGCAATAAGCGGTATGGCTGCTGCGGCAGCTGTTTGCCCCCAGGCCAGCCACAGTGCTGGCTTTTTTATTGGCCAAAATGGTCAATTCCCGGCGTGTATAAAGCAGATTCTGCTATTGAAGTGATAGCGATTGGGTGGCGGCCGCAGCCTTGTATTTCTCCACCATCCTCTCAGGGGGCGGGCGCGTGCCGGTGCGCAGCGCCAGGCCGCCGGCCTGGCGTTTGGGGTCACCCAGGGTGGCTTTGCTGGAGGCCAGGCTGACGCCGCCCAAGCGGCGCAATTCCTGCACTTCCTCACCGATGGCTTGGGCATCGGCGATTTTGGCGCCGTGCTTTTGCAGCACCTGCCAGGCGTTGTCGATCAGGCGCGCACTGAGGGTTTCGCGACCATGCAAGACCAGGTTCTTCACCGCCGCTGTGGGGTTGCCCGACATGCTCAGTGACATGGCCACTTCGGCCATTTCCAGCACCTTGGTCTGGCAGTCGCGCAGGCGTGCTTCGTAGGGCGGGTGAAGCTTGGCACTGCCCGCCAGCAGTTCGGTCAGGGAGCGGTTGTTGCAAAAGCGCATGCCCAGCATGTTGATGACGGCGTCGACCTCGTCGAGCTGGATCGAACGTGTGGCCAGGTGGCACATGAGAGCCACCAAGTTGGACGCCGATTCAAAGTCGAAATCGGGGTTTCTGATGGTCTTGCACTGCTGGCGCACGGCATCGACCGAGGCGGCGAACTGGCTCTGCAGAATCAGGTTCAGGGTCTGCACGATGGCCGTCAGCCGCAGCAGGCGCGGGTTGTCGCTCTGGCGCTCCTGCAGGCGCAGGAAGTCGTCGTAGCAGCGCTGCAGGCCCTTGCGGTCGTTCAGCTCAAGCCGCGTGAAGGCCAGCAGCACCAGGGTTTGCGGATCGAACATTTTAGAGTCCAGGCCCATGCGCACGGTCTTGTCGAGCAAGGGCTCGGCGTCCTTGTGGTCGCCGGCGTAGTAGGTCATCATGGCCAGGCTCTGCACCCGCGTAATGGCATGCGGGGTCAGTGTGGCGGCCATCTTGTAGGTTTCCAGGGCCTTGTCGAACTTGCCCAGTTCGATCTGGGCGCGACCCATCACATCGTAGGCATCGGCATAGCTGCCGTCCGAACTGATCAGGTTCTCCAAGGTGCTGGTGGCCTGGGCCACCTGGCCGGCATCGAGTTGGGCCCGTGCCACCCCAAGCCGCGCCCACGGCAGGGTCTTGGCTTCGACCACGGCCTTGTAGAGCTGTTGGGCATCGAGCGGCCTCTGCAGGCGCAGCAGTAGTTCGGCGCCTACGCGGGCCGCATAGAGCCAGAACTTGCCCTTGGACTCGAAGCGCTCCATGCACAGATTGGCGGCATCTTCAAAGCGTTCGGCGTCCACGGCCTGGAAGATTTCTTTCAGCGACTCCTTGCGCACCCGCGCCGCGTGCAGGCGCTCGGCCAGGTGTGTGGCCTTGTGCGGTTTGAGCAGGTAGCCGTCCAGCGCGGATTCGGCCGCTTCGGCCACCTTGGCGTAGGTGGCTTCGGCGGTGATCATGATGAACACCGTCGAGAAGGGCAGTAGTTGGTTGCGGCGCAGGTCGTCGAGCAGGTCCTGCCCGGTCATGGCATCGGTGGTGAAGTGCTGTTCGCACAGTACGAAGTCAAAGCTGCGGAACTCCAACTGGCGCCGTGCATCCTGTGCCCTGGCGGCCTGCGCCACGGTGCCGACACCGAAGTCGCGCAGCTGCGAAATCAGGATGGAGCGCGAGGTGGGATTGGCATCCACCACCAGGGCAGAGCACGAGGACAGATCGTCCGCAATCAATCGCATGGCTTATTCGGTCTTGGTCTTCTTCGGCATGGTCCAACACCATGGCATTTCTTTCACAGCGTCCCTTATACCCTTTCTGTTACGAAATTGATAGCGCAATGACCCGCAGGCAAGAAAAAGCCGCCGACAGCACGGGGCTGCAGGCGGCTTGAATGGGGTGCTTGCTGGGGTGAAGCGCCGATCAGAAGGCGTTGGCCGCCTTGGCAGCTGCCAGTGCAGTCATGTTCACGATGCGGCGCACCGTGGCCGAGGGGTTGAGCACATAGGCGCTGGCGGCGGCACCCAGCAGGATCGGGCCCACGGTCACGTTGTGGCCCGAGGTCATCTTGAGCACGCTGAACAGGATGTTGGCCGAATCCAGGTTCGGGCAGATCAGGATGTTGGCCTCGCCGTGCAGGGTGCTGTCCATGGTGGCGTGGCTGCGCACTTCGTCGCTGAAGGCAGCGTCGCCGTGCATTTCTCCATCGCATTCCACGTCGGGGCAGGCGGCGGCAAACAGGTCGCGGGCACGGCGCATCTTCAGGGCCGAGGCGCGGCTGCTGGAGCCGAAGTTGGAGTGCGACAGGAAGGCCACCTTGGGCGGCAGGCCGAATCGGCGCACTTCTTCCACGGCCATCTGGGCAATCGCGGCCAGCAGCTCGGCACTCGGGTCTTCGTTGACGAATGTGTCGGCAATGAAGAGCGTGTGCTTTTCCAGCATCAGGGCATTGAGCGTGGCCAGGCCCGGGGCACCTTCCTTGATGCCAATGACATCGCGGATGTGGTCCAGGTGCACGTCGAAGCGGCCATGCAGGCCGCAGATCATGGCGTCGGCATCACCGAGCTTGACCATCAGCGAGGCAATGGTGGTGGTGCTGCGGCGCACCGCGGCCTTGGCCGCTTCAGGGCTGACGCCGCGCCGGCCCAGGATGCGGTGGTAGGTTTCCCAGTACTGGCGGAAGCGTGGGTCGTCTTCGGGGTTCACGCATTCCACGTTGTCGCCGAGCTTCAGGCGCAGGCCCGACTTGGCAATGCGCGCCTCGATCACCGCCGGGCGGCCGATCAGGATGGGCTGGGCCAGGCCCTCGTCCAGTGCCACCTGGGCGGCACGCAGCACGCGCTCGTCTTCGCCTTCGGCATAGGCCACGCGCTGCGGCGTGGCCTTGCGTGCGGCGTTGAACACCGGGCGCATCACCATGCCGGTGGAGTAGACAAAGCGCATCAGGCTTTGGCGGTAGGCCTCCATGTCGGCAATCGGGCGGGTGGCCACGCCGGATTCGGCGGCGGCCTGGGCCACGGCCGGGGCAATGCGCAGGATCAGGCGCGAGTCAAAGGGCTTGGGAATCAGGTAGTCGGTTCCGAAGCTCAGCTCCTGCCCGGCGTAGGCATTGGCCACTTCCTCGCTGATGTCGGCCTTGGCCAGTGCCGCGATCTCGCGCACGCAGGCCAGCTTCATGGCTTCGGTGATCTTGCTGGCGCCACAGTCCAAGGCGCCGCGGAAGATATAGGGGAAACACAGCACGTTGTTGACCTGGTTCGGGTAGTCCGAGCGGCCCGTGGCGATGATGCAGTCCGGGCGCACTTCCTTGGCCAGTTCGGGGCGGATTTCGGGCTCGGGGTTGGCCAGCGCCAGGATGATGGGGGTGCGGCCCATGCTCTTGACCATGTCGGCGGTCAGCACGCCGGCGGCCGAGCAGCCCAGGAACACATCGGCCCCGGCAACCACGTCGGCCAGGGTGCGCAGATCGCTCTTCTGCGCAAAGCGGGCCTTGGACTCGTCATAGCCACCGGGGCGGCCCTCGTAGATCAGGCCCTTGGAGTCGCAGACGAACACGTTCTTGGCCTGCACACCCAGGCCCACCATGACGTTGAGGCAGGCCAGTGCGGCCGCACCCGCGCCCGATACCGCCACCTTCACGTCTTCAATGCGCTTGCCCACCAGCTCCAGTCCGTTGAGCAGTGCAGCGCTGGAGATGATGGCGGTGCCATGCTGGTCGTCATGGAACACCGGGATGTTCATGCGCTCGCTGAGTTTTTGCTCGATGTAGAAGCACTCGGGCGCCTTGATGTCTTCGAGGTTGATGCCGCCCAGCGTGGGTTCCATGGCGGCAATGATCTCGATGAGTTTGTCGGGGTCGTTCTCGGCCAGCTCGATGTCGAACACGTCGACCCCGGCGAATTTCTTGAACAGGCAGCCCTTGCCTTCCATCACCGGCTTACCGGCCAGCGGGCCGATGTTGCCCAGGCCCAGCACGGCGGTGCCGTTGGTGATGACGCCCACCAGGTTGCCGCGGCTGGTGTACTCGTACGCGAGGCTGGGGTCGGCCTGGATGTCCAGGCAGGGGTAGGCCACGCCGGGCGAATAGGCCAGCGACAGGTCGCGCTGGTTGGTCAGGGGTTTGGTGGGTTGGACCGCAATCTTGCCGCGACTGGGCTGGCAGTGGTAGGCGCGTGCAGCATCACGCAGCATGCTTTCTGCGGGGGACAACTCTTGGGACATGGGGAAACTCCAAATAACAGCGACAGGGGCCTGCAACAGGCACCCGCCAGAAACAAATACCTGCACAGCCTGTTGGCAGGGGATGCCAGGCCGTGCGCTGCGCTGAAGCTGTGTGGCAGGGGTGTCTGCCACAAAGGGGCTGGCCTTTTAGGCCAGCAAGTCGGCCAGGGCCCGTGCAATGACTTTGGTGGCGCGTCGCAAGTCATCCAGGTCCAGGCGCTCGTCAGCACGCTTGGCATTCGACTCTAGCACGGTCCGGGGGCCGGCGCCGTAAATGACACCGGGAATCCCGCGTTCCACGTACAGGCGCACGTCGGTGTACAGCGGCGTGCCCAGGGCCGGGATCGGTTCGCCGAAGACTTCGCCTCCATGCTTTTGCAGCGCGGCCACCAGGGGCTGGTTGCCTGGCAGCGGTTTCATGGCATTGGCCAGCAGCATGCGACGCACGTCGACGCGGATGCCCTTCTGGCCGCGCGGCGGGGTGTAGCTGGCCGCAGCGGCAGCGATCACGTCGCGCATTTCCTGTTCCACCGCCGCCGAGTCTTCCTCGGGGATCATGCGGCGGTCGAGCTTGAACACCACCTTGCCCGGAATGACGTTGGTGTTGGTGCCGCCGGAGATGAGGCCGATGTTCAGGTAGGGGTGGGTGATGCCTTCGACCTGGGAGCGGATCTTCTTGTATTCGGCATTGCGGGCATAGAGCGCATTCATGATGTGCACCGCGCCCTGCAGAGCGTCGGTGCCGCTGTCGGGAATGGCAGCATGGCTCATCTCGCCATGCACGGTCACTTCCATCTGCAGGCAGCCGTTGTGGGCGACTACCACTTGGTAGCTGAAGCCCGCAGCGATCATCAGGTCAGGCTTGGTTAGGCCCTGTGCCAGCAGCCAGCCTGGGCCGACATCGCCGCCAAACTCCTCGTCGTAGGTGAAGTGCAGTTCCACGTTGCCTTGGGTAGGCTGGGCCACGGCTTCGAGCGCGCGCACGGCAAAGGTGAAGGTGGAAAAGTCGCACTTGCTCACGGCGGCGGCGCGGCCATAGATCTTGCCGTCGGCAATCTCGCCGCCGTAGGGTGGATGCGTCCAACCGTCGCCCGGGGGAACCACGTCACCGTGGGCATTGAGTGCAATCGTTTTGCCAGCACCGTATTTCCGGCGAACGATCAGGTTGGTAATCGTTTCCAGTCCAGCCGCTGTTACATCGGCTTGCGGCGGTGCATGCTTTTCGGCTTCCATGCCAAAGCCATGCAGCAACTCCACCGTCCGAAGTGCGTGGGGTGTGTTGTTGCCCGGGGGCGTGTCGGTGGGAACGCGGATGAGTTCCTGCAGAAAGGCCACCTGTTCGTCAAAGTGGGCGTCGATCCAGGCGTCGAGTTGGGCGTAGTGGGTCATTGTGGTGCGGGGTTTATTCGGTTGCGAGCTGTTCGACGAGGTGTGTGAAGGCCTGCACGGCCAGTTCCATGTCGTCGCTGGTGGTGGATTCGAGCGGGTTGTGGCTGATGCCGCTGTTCTGCCCACGCACGAACAGCATGGCCTGCGGCATCAGTTCGTGCAGCTTCATGGCATCGTGCCCGGCGCCGCTGGGCATGCGGTGCACCGGCAGGCCAGTGGCGGCCACGGCCGCTTCCCAGCGCGCCTGCCAGGCCGGGGCGCTGGGGGCGGCACTGGCGCGCATGGACTCTCGTACGCTGTGGTGCAGTCCGCGCTGTTCGCAGATGCGCGCCAACTGTGCCAGCACATCACGTTCCAGGGCATCGCGCTGGGCGTTGCTGGGGGCACGCAGGTCCAGCGAGAACTGGCAACGCCCCGGCACCACGTTGACCGAACCCGCAGGCACCTGGAGCTGGCCCACCGTCGCCACCGAGTCGCCATCGGCGCGGGCGCGCTGCTCCATGAAGAGCATGAGTTCGGCCACGGCCACGGCCGCGTCGCGGCGACGGTCCATGGGCGTGGTGCCGGCGTGGCTGGCGGTGCCCACTACTTCGCACTGGTAGCGCACGCTGGCATTGATGGAGGTGACCACCCCCAGTGGCAGGTTGATCTCATTGAGTACCGGCCCTTGCTCGATGTGCACTTCGACAAAGCCCAGGTAGTCGTCCGCCTTGCGGCGCAGGGTCGGGATGTCGTCCACGCACAAGCCGGCGTGCTGCATGGCGGCGCGCATCGTGATGCCCTGGGCGTCCACCTGCTCCAGCCATTCGCTCTTGAAATCGCCTACCAGTGCGCCGGAGCCCAGAAAGGTGGCGGGGTAGCGCTGGCCTTCTTCCTCGGCAAAGGCCACCACTTCGAGCGCGAACGGCAGACGCCGCTGCGCGGCGTGGAGCTGTCGCACCACTTCCAGCGGCACGAAGATGCCCAGGCGGCCGTCGTATTTGCCGCCATTGCGGACGGTGTCGTAGTGGCTTCCGGTTAACAGTGTTTTGGGTGTCTGGCCCGCATATTCATTGTGTAGTTTGCTACTACATTCATAGCGTCCGACCACATTGCCGACGGCGTCAATGTGCACACTGTCGAAGCCGCAGTCGTGCATGTTCTTGGCGATACGCTGTGCGCAGGCGCGGTGGGCGTCGCTGAGGTAGGTGACAGTGAGCTGGCCCTGTTCGGCGTAGGGCGGCTCCGAGTGCTGGGCCAGGGCCTCGTGCCAGTCCCACACGCGGTTGCCGGCTTCGGGCTGCGCGCCGAACTTGTCCTGCAGCCTGATTTCGGCAATGCGGTGGATGTTGCGCAGGCACTCCTCGCGCTCGAAGTCGGGGTGGCCCTGCAGGCGGCGCTCGAACGTGGCAATGATCTCGGCCTTGGTGAGGCCGGTGCCGCGCGGGCCGCGCACCGCCAGGATGAAGGGAAAGCCGAACTTGGCGTTGTAGGCCGCATTGAGCTGCTGGATCTTGGCGAACTCCTCCGGGGTGCACTGGGTCAGGCCGGCCTTGGTCTGCTCATTGGTGCTCTCGGCCGTCAGGCTTTTGGCGACCATGGCCTTGCCGGCCAGTTCGGGGTGGGCGCGGATGAGCGCGAGCTGTGCGTCCAGCGGCACCTGTGCCAGCACCTGGGCGCAGGCGTGCTTGAGCTGGGCCAGCGATGCAAAGGGGCGCTGCGCTAGAGCCTGCTCGGCGATCCAGGGCGAGTGTTCGTACAGGCCATCGAGCCGGGCCACGGCCTCGCTCAACGGGGCGGCATTGAGTTGTTCCAGTGTCAGTGCCATGGTGCTTACACGCTGGTGGGGGGCTGGTAGGGGTGGGTGGCACGCCAGTGGCGGGCGATGTCTAGGCGGCGGCAGACCCACACGTCGGCATGGCGTTCGATGTGGTCCAGGAAGCGCTGCAGAGCGGTGATGCGCCCCGGCCTGCCCAGCAGGCGGCAGTGCATGCCGATGCTCATCATGGCCGGCTGGTTCAGCCCGTTGGGGTCGCCCTCGGCATAGAGGGTGTCAAAGCTGTCCTTCATGTACTGGAAGAACGGGTCGGCGTGCGAGTAGCCCTGGGGAAGGGCAAAGCGCATGTCGTTGCAGTCCAGCGTGTAGGGCACGATCAGTTGCGGCACCACCGTGCCATCAGTGCGCTGCACTTCCATCCAAAACGGCAGGTCGTCGCCATAGTAGTCACTGTCGTATTCAAAGCCGCCGTAGTCGGCCACCAGGCGTCGCGTGCGCGGGCTGTCGCGGCCGGTGTACCAGCCCAGAGCACGTTCTCCCGTGAGCTTCTCAATGGCCTGCATCCCCAGTCGCATGTGCTCGCGCTCGGTGGCTTCGTCGATGTTTTGGTAGTGAATCCAGCGCCAGCCGTGGCAGGCTATTTCGTGGCCAAGTTCCTTGAAGGCGGCGGTCAGGTCCGGGTGGCGCTCCAGTGCCATGCCGACGCCGAACACGGTCAGCGGCAGGCCGCGCTTTTCGAACTCGCGCAGGATGCGCCAGACCCCGACCCGCGATCCGTACTCGTAGATGCCGTCCATGCTGATGTGGCGGTCGGGGAAGCTCGCCGGGTTGAACATCTCGGACAGGAACTGCTCTGAACCGGCGTCGCCGTGCAGCACGCAGTTTTCGCCGCCCTCTTCGTAGTTCAGCACGAACTGCACTGCCACCCGTGCGCCACCGGGCCAGCGGGCGTGGGGTGGCTTGGGGCCGTAGCCTTTCAGGTCGCGCGGGTAGGTTGCGGTGCTTTGGTAAATGCCGTGGTAGCCGGGACGCTGAAAGCTCATGCCATCTCCTCTTCCAGGATGTTGAGCGTGGCTGCCACATTGCGCAGGTGCTCGTCCATGCGGCGCACGGCCAGCAGCTCGTCCCCGGCGCGCATGGCGTCAACCAGACTCGTGTGTTCGTCGACGGAGTGCGTGGCCGCCGTGGTGGACTGGTACATCAGCGTGATGAGTGCGCAGCGCGAAATCAGCTCGCCCAGCATGTCGGCCAGCACCGTGTTGCCCATGAGCTGGGCCATGTGCACATGGAAGTCGCCCAGCAGGGTGGTGCGCCCTGCCACATCACCGCGGGCAATGGCCATTTTTTCTTGCGCAATGTGGTCTTCCAGCGCGCGCAGCTGGGTTTCGTTTTGCTGCGCCATGAAAGCCTTGACCAAGCCCGCTTCCAGCATGCGGCGCACGCCAAAGACTTGGCGTGCTTCTTCGATGGACGGTGCTGCCACAAAGGCACCGCGTGCCGGCGAAAGCGTCACCAGGCGCTGTTGCGACAGCTGAAAAAGGGCCTGGCGCACCAGCGTGCGCGACACGCCAAACTGGTCGGCCAGGCGCTGCTCGGCCAGTTTGGCGCCGGGCTGCAGGCGGTGCTCGACAATGGCGCGGGTCAGCGACTCGACAATCGCTTCGGTGGGGGTGACAGAAGGGGGATTGGGGGCGTGCATCGCCGCATGATAGCGAGATTCCCAAAAAGTGTATACACTTTTACCCCTCTGGGACTTACCCTGATCAAGGAGTTTGCCATGGGCCTGAGCACCCACGTTTTGGACACGATGCACGGCTGCCCAGCCGCTGGGATGGAGGTGGCCTTGTACACCACCGAAGGGGAGGACGCCAACCTGGTCAAGCGCTTCACGCTCAATGCCGACGGCCGCAATCCAGACGGTCCGTTGTATGACAACGCCAGCCTGCGGGTGGGAACCTACCGACTGGTGTTTGACGTAGCAGGCTACTTCAAGGCACGTGGCGTGGCCCTGCCCGAGCCCAACTTCCTGAACCGCGTGAGCCTCGACTTTGGCGTGGCCCATGCCGACCAGCACTACCACGTGCCGCTGCTGGTCAGTCCCTGGAGCTATTCCACCTACCGTGGGTCCTGATCCGGGCCAATGAATCCATTGAAAAAGCCACCCGAGGGTGGCTTTTGCGTGGGGGTAGGGGAAGGTCAGCCAGCAATCGTGGTCTGCAGTTCACCGTTTTCGTACATCTCCATCATGATGTCCGAACCACCGATGAACTCGCCCTTGACGTAGAGCTGCGGAATCGTGGGCCAGTTGCTGTATTCCTTGATGCCCTGGCGGATGGCGTCGTCTTCGAGCACGTTGACAGTCTTGATGGTCTTGGTGTCGACACCGCAAGCCTTCAGGATCTGTACGGCACGGCCGGAAAATCCGCATTGCGGGAAGCTGGCAGTCCCTTTCATGAAGAGCACGATGGGGTTGTTCTTGACCAGTTCGTCGATGCGTTGTTGGGTGTCGCTCATGTCAGTTGGTTCCTTGCAAATCAATGGGCGCGATTATTCCACCTCCTTTTTTTCCCGACCTTGACCTGTCGCAATAGACGCAATGCCGGTGCGGGCATGGGGTGGGGGGGCTTGCACAGACCGGTAGATAGCGTTGTTTGTTTTGGTGAATCATTTAAATTCCATTGATTTGTAAAAATACGGCATTTAATTGCTCATAAATAAACCAAAAAGCGATATTCGCAATCATCTGCTGCCGCTATCCCGTTAACATTGCCATTCAAATCACCTATTTCTGGAGTTCCGCCGTGTTGTCCCATCCCGCTACCAAGTACCAGTCGTTCGCCCCTGTGCAATTGGCCCAGCGCCAGTGGCCCAGCCGCAGCCTGACCCAGGCCCCGATCTGGATGAGCACGGACCTGCGCGACGGCAACCAGTCGCTGTTTGAGCCCATGGACGTGGCGCGCAAGATGCAGATGTTCAAGACCCTGTGCGACATCGGCTTCAAGGAAATCGAGATCGCTTTCCCCAGCGCGTCGCAAACCGACTTTGATTTCGTGCGCACCCTGATCGAGGGCGGCCACATCCCCGACGACGTG
This sequence comes from Rhodoferax sp., assembly GCA_008015235.1. Lineage (GTDB taxonomy): Bacteria > Pseudomonadota > Gammaproteobacteria > Burkholderiales > Burkholderiaceae_C > Allorhodoferax. The sequence goes on from SSFF01000015.1 coordinate 116,644, forward strand.
ACCATCGAGGTGCTGACCCAGTCGCGCGAACACCTCATTCGCCGCACCTTCGAATCCCTGAAAGGCGCCAAGCGCGCCATCGTCCACGTCTACAACGCGACCTCGCCGGTGTTCCGCGAAGTGGTGTTCGGTCTGCAGAAAGCCGAAGTGGTGGAACTGGCCGTGACTTCGGTGCGCCTCATCAAAGAGCTGGCCCAGCAGCAGCCTGAGACCCAGTTCCAGCTGCAGTACAGCCCCGAAGTGTTCACCAGCACAGAACCCGAATTCGCTTTGGAAATCTGCAATGCCGTCACCGAGGCCTGGGGCGCCACACCCGCTGACAAGGTCATCCTGAACCTGCCGGCCACGGTCGAAGTCGCCACCCCCAACGTCTACGCCGACCAGATCGAGTGGATGCACACCCATCTGGCCCGGCGCGACAGTGTCGTTCTGAGCCTGCACCCGCACAACGACCGCGGCACTGCCGTGGCTGCGGCCGAGCTGGCGCTCATGGCCGGTGCCGACCGCGTCGAAGGCTGCCTGTTCGGCCATGGTGAGCGCACCGGCAATGTGGATCTGGTGACCTTGGCGCTCAACCTCTACACCCAGGGCGTGCACCCGGGGCTGGACTTTTCCGACATCAACGCCGTGGCGCGCACCGTGGAACACTGCACCGGCCTGCCGATCCACCCGCGCCACCCTTATGTGGGTGACCTCGTGTTCACGGCCTTTTCCGGCTCGCACCAGGACGCCATCAAGAAGGGCTTTGCCGCCCAGAAGAGTGACTCCACCTGGGCCGTGCCCTACATGCCTATCGACCCGGCCGACCTGGGCCGCAGCTACGACTCGGTGATCCGCGTCAACAGCCAGTCCGGCAAGGGGGGTGTCGCCTACCTGATGGAAGCCGAATACGGCGTGGTCATGCCCCGTCGCCTGCAGGTCGAATTCTCGGCCGAAGTGCAGAAGTGGACCGACGCCCATGGAGGTGAAATGACCGCCCCCGACCTCTGGGCCCTGTTCGACGCCACCTACCTGCATGCCGCCAACGCCGGGGTGCAGTACGTCGAGCATCACCTGTTCGAGCATCCCGCCAGCAGTGGCAAGGCGCACGTGCAGGGCATCCGCCTGGGGCTGAAGATCAATGGCCAGTCCATGCTGCTCAGCGGTGAAGGCAACGGCCCCATCGACGCCGCCGTGCACGCCTTGCAGGGCGCCGGCATCCAGGTCCAGGTGCGCAGCTTCGAAGAACGCTCCACCAAGGCCAGCACCCACGCAGCCAACGCCCAGGCCTGCGCCTTTGTCGAGCTGGTGCCCACCGAAGGTGGCACCGAACGCTACGGGGTTGGGCTGGACCACAACATCGTCACGGCTTGCATCCAGGCCCTCATCAGCGGTGTCAATCGCCTGGGGCTGGTGCCCAGCGACGAACCTGCCGACATGGCAGCATGAGATAAGAGCCTGCGCACGATTTTTATGGGGCCACGCAAGTGGCTTTTCGGGAGAGATTGCAAGGCGCAAAACGCAGTCGGGCTAGTGCCCGGCAAGGCTTTGCAACGCCGCAAGCACCCCGAAAAGACACTTGCCCTGTGGGTTGGGCCGAAATCGGGCGATTGGCTCGCCAAACCCCTGGCATGGGCAGGTAGCCCATGCGGCGTGGTGTTGGCAGGCCACTCATCCCGATTGCGGCCCAACGTGACCCCGTAAAAATCGTGCGCAGGCTCTTCGTGGCCGCAAGGCCCCTTTTGTTTGGGGCCGGACGGCACGGCTATTTGATGCAGGACAATCCCGCCCCATGCACGCCCTGATCGATTTCCGCGCCAGCCAGCCCGACGCTGGCGATGCCTTGCGCTGCGCCTTCTCGGCGCCGCTGGCGGTGTTGGTGGCGCACACGCCGGACCAGGTGCACGACGTACTGGCCCAGGTGGCACAGCATGCGGCGCAGGGGCGCTGGTGCGTGGGCCATGTGGCCTACGAGGCGGCGCCGGCCTTCGACACAGCCCTCAGCGTGCACCCGTGTGAAGGGCCGCTGGCTGCATTTGGCGTCTATGCCGAAGCCCAGCCTTGGCCCGAAGCGCTGCCTACCGGTGCCCAGGCCACGTGGCAAGATGGGGTGGCGCGCGCACAGTTCGATGCCGCCATGGCGCGCATCCACGCCGCCATTGCCGCCGGTGACCTGTACCAGGTGAACTACACCGCGCCCGTGCACGGGCAACTCCAGGGCGATCCGCAAGCGCTGTTCCAGGCCCTGCTGCACGCCCAGCCCGGTGGCTACGGTGCTTACCTGGACCATGGCGACAGCCAGATCCTGTCGGTCTCGCCCGAACTCTTTTTTGACTGGAATGCACCGCATATCCTGACCCGCCCCATGAAGGGCACGGCGCCGCGCGGACGCGACCCGCAGGACGATGCACGCTTGGCGGCGCAGCTGCGCGCCTCGCCCAAGGAGCGCGCCGAGAACGTGATGATCGTGGACCTGCTGCGCAACGACCTCTCGCGCATTGCCGAGCCTTTTTCGGTGCAGGTGCCCGATCTGTTCCATGTGGAAACCTTGCCTACGGTGCTTCAGATGCGCTCCGACGTGGTGGCGCGCACGCGCGCCGACACCCGCCTGGTCGATGTGTTTCGTGCCCTGTTTCCCTGCGGCTCCATCACCGGCGCACCCAAGGTGCAGGCCATGGGCCTCATTCGTGCGCTCGAACCCCAGGCGCGCGGCGTCTACTGTGGCGCCATCGGCGTGGTGCGCCCCGGCGGCCATGCGACCTTCAGCGTGGCCATCCGCACCGTGGTTGCGCGGGGACCGCAACTGAGCTGCGGCATCGGCAGCGGCATCACGTCGGACGCGCGTGCCGAGGCCGAGTGGCAGGAATGGCAGCACAAGCGCGCCTTCCTGGAGCGCGCCAGCACGCCCTTCGACATTCTGGAAACCCTGCGTCTACAAGAGGGCCAACTGCACGCGGCCGAGCAGCACCTGGCGCGCATGGCCCGGGCGGCGCAGCACTTCGTTTATCCCTTCCACATCGGCGACGCCCAGGTGGCGTTGGCGCAGCTGGCCCAGTCGCACCCGCAGGGGCTGTTCCGTGTGCGCCTACTGCTGAACCAGCAGGGGCAGCTCCAGGCCCAGGCCGTGGCAATGGAGGTCACGCCAACCCCGGTACTTATCGCGCTGGCAGACCGATCGTTCGAGGCCGCCCACAGTGAATTCGTGCGCTTCAAGACTACGCGCCGCGCCCACTATGACGCCTATGCCCCGCTGCAGGCCGACGTCTTTGACACCTTGTTGTCGAATGCGCAGGGTGAACTGACCGAATGCACGCGCTGCAACGTGGCGCTCAAGCTGAATGGCCAGTGGATCACGCCGGCGCTGGATAGCGGTCTGCTGGGCGGTGTCGAGCGCGCGCACTTGCTGGACAGCGGGCAGATCCAAGAAGGTGTGCTGACCCGCGCCATGCTGGCCTGGAGCGAAGGGCTGGCTGTGTTCAACAGCCTGCGCGGTTGGATGGAGGCGCGCCTGCTGGAGCCACCGGTCCGTAACGGCATGGAGTGAGTCCATGGCGGGTACCGCCAGCAGGCAGGTCACAGTGGCGACGGAACACGCCACCACCTGACCGTACCATCTTTGGCGGAGTCATTGAAAGGAGTCGCCCCATGTTCGATCCCCATAGCAGCAACTTGCGCATGGCCGTGGTGGGCACCGGTGTCATGGGCCGGGGCATTGCCCAGATCGCGGCCCAAAGCGGCATTGCGGTGCAACTGCTGGACCAGCAGCCCGGTGCTGCTGAGCGTGCCAAACACGCGCTGGCAGCGACTTGGGCCCAGCTGCAGGAAAAAGGGCGCATGAGCCCTGAGGCCGTGGCGCAGGCCAATGCCTGCGTTTCGGTGGCGGCCGAGCTGCAGGACCTGGCGGGATGCGACCTGGTGGTCGAGGCCATTGCCGAAAACCTGGAGGCCAAGTGCGCGCTGTTTGCGGCGCTGGAAGCGGTGGTGGCTCCGCACTGTGTGTTGGCCAGCAACACCTCGTCCCTGTCCATTGCCGCCATTGCTGCGGCTTGCCAGCAACCGCAGCGGGTGGCCGGTTGGCATTTCTTCAACCCTGTGCCCCTGATGAAAATCGTCGAGGTGGTAGCCGCCGAGCGCACTGAGGCTTCGGTGGTGCAGGCCCTGCTGGCTTTGGGCACACGCTGCGGCCACCGCGCGGTGCTGGCCAAGGATTCGCCGGGCTTCATCGTCAACCACGCCGGACGCGGCTATGGCACCGAGGCGCTGCGTCTGCTGGGTGAGGCAGTAGCCGTGCCCGCGGTGCTGGACGATGTGCTGCGCGGCCAGTGCGGCTTCAAGCTCGGGCCGTTTGAGCTGTTTGATCTGGTGGGGCTGGATGTGTCGGTGCCGGTTATGGAGTCCATCTACCGCCAGTATTTCGATGAGCCGCGTTACCGCCCCTCGCCACTGGCCGTGCAGCGCCTGCACGCCGGGCTGCTGGGGCGCAAGAGCGAGCAGGGCTTCTACCCCTACCGCGAGGGCGTGGCCGTGAAGCCGGAGCCCACGGTGTTTGCAACGCGTACGCCGGGCCCGGTGTGGGTGAGCCAGCGCCACCCTGAATGGGGCCAGGCCTGTGTCGCCTGGCTAGAGGGTCTGGGGGCCGAACTGGACACGGCGGCGCACCCGGGGGATGCGGCCTTGTGCCTGGTGCTGCCGCGCGGTGAAGACGTGACCAGCGCGGCCCTGGCCGAAAGCCTGGACCCGGCGCGCACCGTGGCGCTGGACTGGTTGGTGCCGCAGGAGCGTTGCGCAGCCGTTTTCACCAATCCGCTGACCCGCATGGAGACGGTGGAGCGTGCCGTGGCCCTGCTCACACCCGGCAGCAGCGCGGTGCGCGTGTTGCGCGACAGTGCCGGGCTGGTGGCGCAGCGCGTGCTGGCGACCATCGTGAACATCGCCTGCGACATGGCGCAGCAGGGCATTGCCACACCGGCAGACATTGACGCTGCCGTGACCCTGGGGCTGGGTTATCCGCGCGGGCCGCTGGCATGGGGCGATGCCTTGGGCCCGATGACCGTCTTGCAGATACTGCGGCACCTGTGGGCCCACAGCGGCGACCCGCGTTACCGCCCCTCGCCCTGGCTGCGTCGGCGCGCGCAACTGGGCATGTCGTTGTTGCAGGAAGAACTGGCGCTCTGATTTCCAGGGCGCTTATTCCTGGGACTGGCGGCGCCAGTCGCGCAGGGCGTTGTCCAGCAGCTTGCGCATGCCACCTTCCTTGCCCAGTTTGGCCATGGCCTTGGCAATGCGTCCGCGCAGCTCGCCGTTGTTGCAGGGCGATTTGTGGGACAGGGTGAGATAGAGGTTTTCGTTCGACACCGGGGTGCTGGCGGCGGCCAGACCGGTGACGCCCAGTTTGGCGGCAAAGGCCAGCGCCGGGTTTTCTTCGTAGATCAGGTAGTCGGTGCGCCCGGCCTTGAGCATGCGCAGGGCTTGGTCGAGCGTGGGCACGGTATGGATGGCGAGTTCGGCCTTGGCGAAGCGGTCGAACTCTTCGCCGAAGCTGTTGTTGATGACGGTCAGGCCCTGCTTGCCCTTGAGGTCTTTCCAGGCCTTGTAGGCAAAGGGCTGGTCGGCACGCATCCAGACCATGCTGCGCGCGGCCTGGAAGGCCGGGTAGAAGTAGTCCATGTACTCCAGGCGCGGGACCGTGAAGAAGGCACCAGCGATCAGGTCGACGCGGCCATGGCGCACCTCTTCCTGCACCCGGGCCCAGGAGCCCACGTAGCGCACCTCAATGGGGATGCCGATTTCGCGGCCCAGCCACTGCATCAGTTCGGCATTGGCGCCCAGCAGGCGGTTCTCGTCCTGGGCGTCACGCCACAGGAAGGGCGGGTATTCGGGGTTGCCGGAGGCAACAAGCTGGCTGCACCCTTGCGCCTGCACACTGGCAAAGCCGGTGCACAGCACCAGTGCCAGAGCGGTTTGCAGACGAAGCAGTAAGGTCATGGGTTCCAACGGTGCTGTTCTTGTTGGCAAGCTTATAGGGCTAGCCTGTACCAAAGCTTGCTCTGGATCAAGGAATTTCCGATCCAAAACGCACTTGGATCAGGAGTGTAGCGGTATCAGAGGCCTGGCCGATGGGGCCATTGGGCCCCACTGCAGCGTGCAATGCCAGCCAGGTCTTGGCGTGACTGGGCGTGGGTAAATCCGGCCTGGGTCAGCAGGGCGCACACGGCTGCAGATTGGTCGTACCCGTGTTCGAGCAGCAGCCAGCCGCCTGGCAGCAGGTGCTGGGGACTCTGGGCAATGATGGTGCGGATGTCGTCCAACCCATCCATCCCGCTGGCCAGGGCCGTAAGCGGCTCGTGGCGCAACGCCTGCAGGTGCGGGTCGGCACTGGCAATGTAGGGCGGGTTACTGACGATCAGGTCAAAGTTGCCTTGCACCGGCTCCAGCCACGAGCCTTGTGCAAACTGCACCTCCAGTCCCAGGTGCTGGGCATTGGCACGGGCCACATCGAGGGCGTCGCCACTGGCGTCTACGGCCTCCACCTGGGCTTCGGGGCAGTGCGATTTCAGTGCCAGGGCAATGGCGCCGCTGCCCGTGCCCAGATCCACCACGCGCGGCTCCAGCCGTTGGTGCAGCAGCTCCAGTGCCCATTCCACCAGGATTTCGGTGTCCGGGCGCGGGTCGAGCACGCGCGCGTCCACCTGCAGCGGCAGGCCAAAAAATTCCTTGGTGCCGGTGATGTAGGCCATGGGCTCGCCAGCCAGGCGCCGCGCCAGCGTCACCTGCAGCGTGGCCTGCTGCGCCGGTGTCAGCAAATCGCCATCGTGCGTGAGCAGCCAGGCGCGCTGGTGCAGCCCCTGGCCGCAAGCCAGCAGCACCAACATCTGCGCATCCAGCCGCTCCAGTCCCTGCTGCTGGCAGTGCTGCAGTGCTTGGGTGATGGTTAGTGTGGGGGTGTTCATTTGCTATGGATTCAGGAGCTGATTGCGCAGGTAATGTGAGGGCAGGGGGTGATTTGACGACTGCTATAGGCTGAAAGCAGCCGTTTAACGTTTGAGATAAGCGTCATTTCGGGCTACCCACATGCGACGGTTTGGACCGAGGGAGCGTGGTTCTTAGACCGCCCGATAGAGTCCATGCACCTTGGTGCAAAGCGCTGTTGCTGCGTCGTACTCAACGCCCAGAATTGATGGTAGTAGCTCGCATCTGGGCGTTGAAGCGCCGTACAGCAACTCTCGTAATGAGCCAATCACAGCCAGGGCTTCTGTCTCTTTGTTCAGCGTACCTGTTTTCGGCCATTTGGAAAGAACGGCAATCAACTCTTCCAACTCGATGCCGAACAGAGTTGAACACTCAAAGTCCCAGTGGTCGCGCCAGTAGGCAAGCGCGGCTCGGACTTGCTCTTGTTCGCTAGGTGTGAGAGATGCGTTGTTCATGACGCCTAAAGTGTAAGCAAACGAAGCGCGGAGGGAACCACAAGCGCAGCTTGTGGCAGTCCGATTGACTGTGAGGTTAACGCTTCTGACCAGCCTGGGATTATTAGACAGGAATATCTTGGAAGCTGGCTTCAAACCAAGGATGATCGTTTGCAGCGCTTGATTGTCTAGACACACTAGAGCGTTACAGCATTGAGAAATATGTGCTTCTTAGTCACGATCTGCTTCCGCTGCAATTCTGACCGTCGGCAGCTGAGATGACCATCCCCCAATCGGGTGAATTTTCGAGTGTCTGCTATCGGATCACTCGCCGATGGCGGTAGCAGGCTGTAAGCGGTCATTACTTCTTTTCGCTTCCCAGCCAAAAGGCATTCAATGCCTCCCAACTCTGCCTACCTTTGGGAAGTAAGTGAGCGCCGAATATTTCTGGATCTTCACCGTGATTTAACCAGCAATTCTGAACTCCCTCCAAAACTCCAACTGCAGCAAACTCTCTAACCCAAGGTACGCCTTCAGTCATTAGACGTTCGATTGCAACAGCTATCTTTGGAAACGAGGTCTCGCCGTTGGCTCGATATACATCAAGTAGATGCGAAGCGAAATCTCCCGCTGCACTGTAAAGAACGTCGTTACCCCACTCGGCCAGGTGACTTGCCCACTTCGATTGAAAGCTTGGGCATGAGGCGACCAAAATCTCCATTGCTCCGGATTTTTCGATCATGTGAAGATGCATTTTTGAAGAAACTTGATTCGTTTCAGCAGAAAGTTTCGATGTCCGCTTCCGCTGCAAAGCGGCCGCTGCCCCCTCAAACCTTCCCTTCCAACTCCGCCAGCTGCTGCGCCGCCTCATAGGCCTGCAGCGCTTCCACCACGTCACCCAGGTCGCCTTCCATGGCGCGGTCAAGTTTGTACAGGGTGAGGTTGATGCGGTGGTCGGTGAGGCGACCTTGCGGGAAGTTGTAGGTGCGGATGCGGTCGCTGCGGTCGCCGCTGCCCACCAGGCTCTTGCGCTCGGCGGCGTCCTTGGCAGCGCGCTCGGAACGTTCTTTTTCGTGGATGCGGGCAGTCAGCACCTTCAGGGCCTGGGCCTTGTTGCTGTGCTGGCTGCGTCCGTCCTGGCACTCGGCCACGATGCCGGTGGGAATGTGGGTGATGCGCACGGCCGAGTCGGTCTTGTTGATGTGCTGGCCCCCGGCGCCACTGGCGCGGTAGGTGTCGATGCGCAGGTCGGCGGGGTTGATCTTGGCGGCTTCGACTTCGTCCTGCTCGGCCAGCACGGCGATGGTGCAGGCGCTGGTGTGGATGCGACCCTGGGTTTCGGTCAGCGGCACGCGCTGTACGCGGTGGCCGCCGCTTTCGAATTTCAGCATGCCGTAGGCGCCGCAGCTGCCGCTGCTGGTCTGTGTGGTGCCTTCCACCCGCAGCACCACTTCCTTGTAGCCGCCGAGTTCGCTCTCGGAGGCGCTGGCAATTTCGGTCTTGAGGCCGATGCTGTCGCAGTAGCGCGTGTACATGCGGGCCAGGTCGGCGGCAAACAGGGCCGATTCGTCGCCGCCGGTGCCGGCGCGGATTTCCACGAAGGCCGGGCGCGCATCGTCCGGGTCCTTGGGCAGCAGCATGCGCTGCAGCTCGGTTTCCAGCTGCGCCATCTCGGCCTGGCTGCTGGCAATTTCTTCCTGCGCCATCTCGGCCATGTCGGGGTCGCTGGCCATGTCCTGGGCGGCGGCGAGATCGGCCTCGCGTTGCTGGAAACGTGCCCAGCGGCTGGCCACCGCCGCCACGTCGGTGTGTTCGCGCGAGAGCTTGAGGAACTGCTCCATGTCTTTCATGATGTCCTCGCGGGACAGCAGGAATTCCAGTTCACCTTGGCGGTCGGTGTAGCGGCTGAGTTGTTGGCGGAGAAAGGGCTTCATACGAGGTACCGGGAAAAGCGCCGGAATTCGCTATGTTTTTGCTAGCATGGTGCGCATATTCTGCGCGGGCGAGAGGCCGAAAAGGCTTGAAATGCGGCGGCAGGGCGCCGCCTGTGCGCGCTGGATCAGCTAACGCTCGGAGCGCAGGAAGAAGTGCTGGATGGCGTTGCTGGCGCGTTCGCGGGCGTGGGGTTCGGCGGCACGCAGTTCGGCCATGGCGCCGTGCAGCATCTTTTGCGTGAGACCGCGCGACAGAGCCTCCAGCACGGTGTCCACGTCTTCCCCCTTGGCCAGGAGCTTGCGGGCACGGGCAATTTCAGCAGCACGCCATTCGTCGGCCTGGGCGTTGAGCTGCTGGATCAGCGGCACGCTGGCGCGCTGGTCGATCCAGTGCATGAAGCTCTGAACCCCGGCGTCCACAATGGCTTCGGCCTGGGCCACGGCGGCCTGGCGATTCGCCTGGGCGGTCTGCACCACGCTGGCCAGGTCGTCCACGGTGTAGAGGTACACGTCCTCCAGCGCCTTGACTTCGATTTCGATGTCGCGCGGCACGGCCAGGTCGACCATGAACATGGGGCGGTGGCGGCGTTTCTTCAGCGCGCGCTCCACGGCACCGAGGCCGATGATGGGAAGGGTGGAGGCGGTGCAGCTCACCACGGCGTCAAATTCGTGCAGGCGGTCGGGCAGGTCGGCCAGGCGCATCACTTCGCCACCAAAGCGGCTGGCGAGCTTTTCGCCACGCTCCAGCGTGCGGTTGGCAATGGCGATGTGCTTGGGGCTCTTGGCCGCGAAGTGCGTGGCACAGAGTTCGATCATCTCGCCCGCACCCACAAACAGCACCTTGACCTTGCCCAGGTCTTCGAACAGGTTGCCCGCCAGGCGCACGGCGGCGGCGGCCATGCTGATGGAGTGGGCGCCGATTTCGGTGGATGTGCGCACTTCCTTGGCCACGGCAAAAGAGCGCTGGAACAGCTGCGACAGCGTGGTGCCCAGTGCGCCGGCTTCTTCGGCGGCACGCACGGCGTCTTTCATCTGGCCCAGGATCTGCGGCTCGCCCAGCACCATGGAATCGAGCCCGCTGGCCACACGGAAGGCGTGGCGTGCGGCCAAATCGTCCTGCAGGGTGTAGGAGTGGGCGCGCAGCACATGGGGGGCCACACCGCCAATGTGGGCCATCCAGTCCAGCGTGTGCTCGACCTGGTGGCGGTCACCGGCGCAGTAAATCTCGGTGCGGTTGCAGGTGGACACCAGCGCCGCTTCGGGGCGCGACAGGGTTTCACGCAAGGCCCGCAGGGTGCCCGGAATTTGGTCCACGGCAAACGCAAACCGGCCCCGCAAATCCAGCGGTGCGGTGGTGTGGTTGATGCCGAGTGTCCAAACTGCCATGGGGAGTGATTGTCGGGGCTGGTAGCGGGGTCTTACATGACCTAGGTCAAATTCTGTGCTGCCAGCGGTTGGAAAAGCGGGGATTATAAAATTTCACACTTCTGCAACGCCAGCGCCCCCAGCGGGCCGTACCGCATGGGACTCTGGAACCTGTTCATTCACCTTGCCAATTTCGTCCTGCCCGCGCTGGCGCTGGGTGCGACACTGGCCGTTTTTGCCCCATTTTTTACACGAAAACGCATGGTAGCCCGCACAATCATTGTGCAGACAGCTATCAATTCAGTAGCGGGTTTGTTGGTGCTGGTAGCTGGCTTGGTGCTGTTTGGCAATGACGGCAAGATGGCGACCTACGCAGCCCTGGTGCTGGCCACCGGCACCGCGCAGTGGTGGGGGCTGCGCCGGTGAGCGCGCCCAAGTCGGACAGGCTTCTGGCGCTGCTGCTGGACCACGACGGCACGCTGGTCGACTCCGAGTCGGCCCATCACCTGCTGTGGAACGAAGTGCTGGCGCCTTTTGGCGCGTCCATCACCGCCCTGGAATACGAGCGCGACTACGCTGGGCTGCCCGCTTTGGACAACGGCGCCCAGGCTGTGGCGCGTTTTGGATTGAGAGCCACGGCGCAGGACTTGGCCCAGGCCAAATTTGCCGCCACCCGCGCCTACCTGCAGGACAAAGCCTTCCCGCTTATGCCCGGGGTGGCCGCGGCCCTGGCCCATTGGCGCAGCCGCTTCCGTCTGGGCGTGGTCACCGGCGCCCGCAGCTTTGCGGTGCAGAACAGCTTGCAAAAGCATGGCCTGGCCGAGGGCTTCGAGTGCGTGGTGTCGGCCGACGACGTGGCGCGCACCAAGCCCGACCCGGCCTGTTACCGCCTGGCGCTGCAACGCATGGCCTTGCAGCCGGAGAACGTGCTGGCGATCGAAGACACGGCGCACGGCGTGGATGCCGCCACGTCAGCCGGGCTGCGTTGCATCGCCATCCCGACGGCCTTGTCGGCCCAGCATGACTTTTCCCGTGCCTGTGTGGTACTGCCCAGCATGGCCTCGGCCGTGGACTGGATTGACCGGGAAGTGCTCAGTCGGGGCTGAACAGGTCGACCCGGTCGGTGATGATGCCGTCGGTACCCAGAGCGATAAGGCGCTCGGCCACCCATTCGTCATTGACGGTATAGCTCAGGGTGCGCAGACCGGCGCTCTGGGCCTGGCGCACGGTGCTTTCGTCCCACAGCGCATAGTTGCAGACCACAGCCTGGCAGCCCAGGGTCAGCGCGCATTCGAGCCAGCCAGTCCACAGTGTGTCCAGCAGCAACCCGCGCGGCAACTCCGGTGCGGATTCCTGTGCGCCCATGAGCGCTTCGGGCTGGAAAGACGTCAGCAGCGGCGGCACCGCCTGCCCCTGCCACAGGCGCGCGGCTTCGCGCGACACGACAGCGCCGGTTTCGCGTTCGGTGCCTGGGGTCGGTTTGATTTCAATGTTCAGGCAGTAGCCGTTGCGGATGCAGAAATGGGCCACAGCGCCCAGGGTGGGCAGGGGCTCGCCCGCAAAGCGGCGGCTGTGCCAGCTGCCCGCATCCAGTTGCGACAGCGTGTGCCAAGGGTGTTCGCCGCCCACGGCGCTCTGGCCCACACCGATGAACGCACGTGCATTGGTGGTGCGCTGCAAGGTGGCGTCGTGCATCAGGAATACGACCCCGTCCGCACTTAACTTGGCGTCGCATTCGAACATGCGGTAGCCATGCTGGGCACCGAGGCGAAAGGCGGCCAGGGTGTTTTCGGGCGCCAGCTTGCCGGCGCCACGGTGGGCCACCCAGCGCGGGTAGGGCCAGGCGGGCAGTTCGGGCGTATCTGTGTCTGTCATGTTCAGGCGCTGGGAATGCGCTGGCCGGATGCCGCGTCAAACTGGTGCAGGCGGTCTGCACGCGGCGTCGCATGGATGGTGGCGCCTACCTGGGGGGCTGGTGTGCCTTCATCCACCCGCAGGATGAGCAGGTCGTCCTGCGCTGCGCCTTGCCGGTCGGCCCAGCGGGTGTAGAGCAGGCGCTCGCCACCGAGCAGCTCCACCGCTTCCACGCGCAGTGCCCAGCCGCTGGCGCTGATGTCCAAGTGCTCGGGGCGGATGCCGGTAATGCGGTCGGCAGGGGCGTTGGGCGCATGGCGCAGCAGGTTCATCGGGGGCGAGCCCATGAAGCTGGCGACAAAGGTGCTGGCGGGCCGGGCATAGACCTCCTCCGGCGTGCCGAACTGTTCCATGACGCCACCGTTCATCACGATCATGCGCTGGGCCAGGGTCATGGCCTCGACCTGGTCGTGGGTGACAAACAGGCTGGTGATGCCCAGTTCGCGGTGCAGCTTCTGGATTTCGAGCCGGGTCTGGGCGCGCAGCTTGGCGTCCAGGTTGGACAGTGGCTCGTCAAACAGAAAAACCTGGGGCTGGCGCACGATGGCGCGGCCCATGGCCACGCGCTGGCGTTGCCCGCCCGACAGGGCTTTGGGCTTGCGGTCCAGAAACGGGCCGATTTCCAGAATCTTGGCCGCCTTGTCCACGCGGGCCTTGATTTCGGCCTCTGGCACCTTGGCGATCTTGAGGCCGTAGGCCATGTTCTCGAACACGCTCATGTGCGGGTACAGGGCGTAGTTCTGGAAAACCATGGCGATGTCGCGCGCGCTGGGTTCCAGGTCGTTGACCACACGCCCACCAATGCGGATCTGCCCTTCGGATATTTCCTCCAGCCCGGCCACCATGCGCAAGAGCGTGGACTTGCCGCAACCGCTGGGGCCGACGATGACGATGAATTCACCGTCCTTAATCTGGGCGTTGACGCCGTGGATGACCTGGTTGGCCGTTTTGCCTGCGCCGTAGCGCTTGATGACATTGACGAGTTCGATGGCTGCCATGTTGTTTACTTTTCCGTGTCCACCAGGCCTTTGACAAACCACTTCTGCATGAGCATGACCACCAGCGCGGGCGGCAGCATGGCCAGCATGGCAGTGGCCATGACGATGTTCCATTCGGTCTGGGCGTCGCCGCCCGAAATCATCTGCTTGATGCCCACGACAACGGGGTACATGTCTTCCCGGGTGGTGACCAGCAGCGGCCAGAGGTACTGGTTCCAGCCATAGATGAACTGGATGACAAACAGTGCAGCCATGCTGGTGGCGGACAGTGGCAGCAGAATGTCCTTGAAGAAGCGCAGGGGGCCGGCGCCGTCCACGCGCGCCGCTTCCACCAGTTCGTCGGGCACGGTCAGGAAGAATTGGCGGAACAGAAAGGTTGCCGTGGCCGAGGCAATGAGTGGCACGGTCAGGCCCGCATAGCTGTTGAGCAGGCCGAGATCGGCCACCACCTGGTAGGTGGGCCCGATGCGCACCTCCACCGGCAGCATGAGCGTGACAAAAATGGCCCAGAACACCGCCATGCGGCCGGGGAAGCGGAAGTAGACGATGGCAAAGGCCGACAGCAGCGAGATGGCGATCTTGCCCAGCGAGATGACCAGGGCTGTGACCAGGCTCACCACCATCATCTGCCCTACCGCCGCTTTGGAGCCCGTGCCCTGGCGCTCGCCGTTGAGCGCGATGCGGTAGTTGTCCAGCAGGTGTTCCCCGGGCAGCAGTGGCATGGGACTTTGCACCACGGCCTCGGTGGTGTGGGTCGAGGCCACGAAGGTGATGTAGATGGGGAAGGCGACGATCAGCACCCCGAGGATGAGGATGCCGTGCGACAGGATGTCGAGCCAGCGGTTGCGTTCCACCATCAGTAATTCACCTTTTTCTCAACGAAGCGGAACTGGATAACGGTAAGCGCCACCACGATCACCATCAGCACCACGCTCTGTGCGGCCGAGCCGCCCAGGTCCATGGCCTTGAAGCCGTCGAAATACACCTTGTAGACCAGGATGGCCGTGTCCTTGCCGGGGCCACCCTTGGTGGCGGCATCGACGATGGCGAAGGTGTCGAAGAAGGCGTAGACGATGTTGATGACCAGCAGGAAGAAGGTGGTGGGCGAGAGCAAGGGAAACTGGATGGTCCAGAAGCGTTTCCAGGGCTTGGCGCCGTCCATGGCCGCGGCTTCGATCAGCGACTTGGGGATGCTCTGCAAGCCGGCCAGGAAGAACAGGAAGTTGTAGGAAATCTGCTTCCACACCGCGGCCATGACGATCAGCGCCATGGCGTGGTTGCTGTTGAGCAGCGGGTCCCAGCCCATGCCGAGTTGGCGGATGCCGTAGGACACGATGCCGATGCTGGGCGCGAACATGAACAGCCACAGGACCCCCGCCACGGCCGGGGCCACGGCGTAGGGCCAGATCAGGAAGGTGCGGTAGATGACCGAGCCGCGTACCACGCGGTCGGCAAAAGTGGCCAGCAGCAAGGAAATGCTCAGGCCCAGAACGGCCACCAGGGCCGAGAACACGGCCGTGGTCTGGAACGAAGCCAGGTAGGAGGGATCGTTCCATAGGTTGCGGAAGTTGTCCATTCCGACAAACTCCACCGAGGTGCCAAACGCGTCGGATTGCAGCACCGACTGCCACAGCGCCTGGCCAGCCGGCCAGAAAAAAAACACGCTGATGATGGCCACCTGGGGGGCAATGAGCACCCAGGGCAGCCAGGTCGAGTGGAAGACGACGCGTTTTTCGTTGGACATCAGGGAGCGGGCCGGACGGCTTTACTTGTTGGCTTTTTCAAAGCGCGCCAGCAGTTCGTCACCGCGCGTCACGATGGCATCAAGCGCTTCCTTGGCCGACTTCTTGCCGGCCCAGACCTGTTCCAGTTCTTCGTCCTCGATGGCGCGTATCTGCACGTAATTCCCCAGGCGGATGCCGCGGCTCTTGTCGGTCACCTTGCGGATCATCTGGTTCACAGCCACGTCGGTACCGGGGTTCTGCTTGTAGAAGCCGGAGTCTTCAGTGAGCTTGAAGGCGGCGGTGGTGATGGGCAGGTAACCGGTGCGCTTGTGGCTGGCCGACTGCACTTCGGGGCGGGAGATGAAGTCGAAGAACTTGGCGATACCCTTGTATTCCTCGGGCTTCTTGCCTGCCATGACCCACAGGCTGGCACCGCCGATGACGGTGTTCTGGGGAGCACCGGGGACGTCGTGGTAGTGGGGCAGGGGGGCCAGGCCGAAGCCGAACTTGGCGTTTTTCTTGACGTTGCCGTAGAAGCCACTGGAGGTGGTGATCATGGCGCACTCGCCCGAGACGAAGGTGGCCTCGGGCACGTTGCCACGGCCCTTGTAGACAAACAGGCCCTGTTTGGCCATGTTGCCCAGGTTCTCGATGTGGCGCACATGCAGCGGGGAGTTGATCTTCATGCGGGCGTCGAGGCCGGCCAGACCGTTCTGTTTGCTGGCAAATTCGACGTTGTGCCAGGCCGAGAAGCTTTCCAGCTGGGTCCAGCCCTGCCAGGCCAGGGTGATGGGGCACTTGTGGCCGGCAGCCTTGAGCTTGGCAGCCGCCAGTGCCACTTCGGCCCAGGTGCTGGGTGCTTGTTCAGCGGGCAGGCCGGCCGCCTTGAAGGCGTCCTTGTTGTAGTAGAAAACCGTGGTCGAGCTGTTGAAAGGAAAGCTGAGCATCTGGCCGTTGGGGGCGGTGTAGTAGCCGGCCACGGCGGGGATGTAGACCTTGGGGTCGAACTTGTAACCCGCATCGGCCATGACCTTGCCCACCGGCACGATGGCGCCCTTGCTGGCCATCATGGTGGCGGTGCCCACCTCAAACACCTGCAGGATGTGGGGGGCATTGCCCGCGCGGAAGGCGGCCACGGCTGCGGTCATGGATTCGTCGTAGCTGCCCTTGAAGGTGGGGCTGATCTTGTAGTCCTTCTGGCTGGCGTTGAATTCCTTGGCCAGGTCATTGACCCATTCGCCGTTGACCGCCGCCATGGAGTGCCACCACTGGATTTCGGTCTGGGCGTGGGCGGACAGGATGCTGGCGCAGGCCATGGCGGCCAGTGCGACGGAGCGGCGGACAAAGGTCATAAAGTCTCCTTGGGAAGAAAAATATGCAATCGTGGCGGCAGATTGTGACACCAGCGTTTCATGTCGATTACAGCGGTTTGCCGGTACGCCACCGATAGGGGCTTACCACTAGAAAAGGCCGGTGAATGCTGCACTGCGGTACCATCGCAGCCTTGCCGTTTCGCTTTGCCGGGGGGTGTTGGACCCCACCTAAAAGGCACCCATGCCCACCCATGAACGCTCCCACCCCGCTGAACCAGCTCCTCAGTGCCGCTGACCCTGCCGCCCATGGCGCAGAGCGCATTCGCGAGATTCCCTACAACTACACCTCGTTTTCCGACCGCGAAATCGTCATCCGGCTGCTGGGCGTCAGGGCCTGGGAGCAGCTCAACCAGCTGCGCGGCGAGCGCCGCACCGGCCGCTCGGCGCGCATGCTCTACGAAGTGCTGGGCGACATGTGGGTGGTGCAGCGCAACCCCTACCTGCAGGACGACCTGCTGGACAACCCGCGCCGGCGCAGCCTGCTGGTGGATGCCTTGCACCACCGCCTGGGCGAGGTGCAAAAGCGCCGGACCCCCGAGGCCGACCCCGAGCGCGATGCGCTGGTGGGCGCGCTGCTGCAGTCGGCCACGGCCGCGGTGGAGGCGTTCAACGCCGCCTTTGTCGAAATCGCGGCCCTGCGCCGCAAGACCGAAAAGCTGCTGACCAAACTGACGGCCAAGGACAACGTCAAGTTCGACGGGCTCTCGCGCGTGTCTCACGTGACCGATGCCACCGACTGGCGTGTCGAATACCCGTTCGTGGTGTTGACTCCCGATTCCGAAGAGGAAATGGCGGGTCTGGTGAAGGGCTGTATCGACCTGGGACTGACCATCGTTCCGCGCGGCGGCGGCACCGGCTACACCGGCGGCGCCATTCCGCTGACCTGGAAGAGCGCCGTCATCAACACCGAAAAACTCGAGTCCATGACCGAGGTGCAGCTGGTGCGCCTGCCCGGCTTGGAGCGTGAAGTGCCCACGGTCTGGAGCGAAGCCGGTGTGGTGACCCAGCGCGTGGCCGATGCGGCCGAGCGCGCAGGCTATGTGTTTGCGGTGGACCCGACTTCGATGGAAGCCTCGTGCATTGGCGGCAACATCGCCATGAACGCGGGCGGCAAGAAGGCCGTGCTGTGGGGTACGGCGCTGGACAACCTGGCCAGCTGGCGCATGGTCACGCCGAACGCCGAGTGGCTGGAAGTGACCCGCGTGAACCACAACCTGGGCAAGATCCACGATGCGGAAATAGCCAGCTTCACGCTGCAGTATTTCAAGGCCGACGGCAAGACGCCGCTGCGCACCGAACGGCTGGACATTCCCGGCGCCAGCTTCCGCAAGGAAGGCCTGGGCAAGGACGTGACCGACAAGTTCCTCTCGGGCCTTCCGGGCGTGCAGAAAGAGGGTACCGACGGTCTCATCACCAGCGCACGCTGGGTGGTGCACAAGATGCCGGCCCACACCCGCACCGTGTGTCTGGAGTTCTTTGGCAATGCCAAGGATGCCGTGCCCAGCATCGTCGAGATCATCGACTTCATGTTTGCCGAGGCCAAGCGCACCGGCGTGGTGCTGGCCGGCCTGGAGCACCTGGACGACCGCTACCTCAAGGCGGTGGGCTACGCCACCAAGTCCAAACGCGCCCAGGCCCTGGGTGGCAACGGGCTGCCAAAGATGGCGCTGTTTGGTGACATCAGCGGTGACGACGCCGATGCCGTGGCCCGGGCCACCAGTGAGGTGGTGCGCATTGCCAATTCGCGCAACGGCGAGGGCTTCATCGCCATCAGCCCCGAGGCACGCAAGAAATTCTGGCTCGACCGCAAGCGCACCGCCGCCATCAGCCGCCACACCAACGCCTTCAAGATCAACGAAGACGTGGTGATTCCGCTGCCGCGCATGGCCGAGTATACCGATGGCATCGAGCGCATCAACATCGAACTGAGCCTGCAGAACAAGCTGGCCCTGTGCGACGCGCTGATCGAATTTTTCGAGGCCGGCAACCTGCCCCTGGGCAAGTCCGACGACGCCAGCGAAATACCCGCCACCGAGCTGCTGCAGGACCGTGTGGTGCAGGCGTTGGGCCTGGTGCGCGAGGTGCGCGCCCAATGGCAGGACTGGCTCGACCGAGTGGAAGAACTGTTCCCACAGTTGCAGGATCACTCCTTGCGTGCCAGCTGGAAGGTCCAGCTGCGCAACCCGCTGCAGCGCATCTTCACGGGTGCAGAGTTCGAGCCCACCATGGTGCAACTCAACGCCATCCAGCAGCGTGTGCTCAAAGGCCGGGTCTGGGTGGCGCTGCACATGCACGCCGGTGATGGCAATGTGCACACCAATATTCCCGTCAACAGCGACGACTACGCCATGCTGCAGGCCGCGCACGGTGCGGTCAAGCGCATCATGGTGCTGGCACGCAGCCTGGGTGGGGTGATCTCGGGCGAACACGGCATCGGCATCACCAAGCTCGAATTCCTGACCGACGAGGAGCTGGCACCGTTCACTGCCTACAAGGCCAAGGTGGACCCCGAAGGCCGCTTCAACAAGGGCAAATTGCTCCGAAATCAGGAGCAATCTGGGCAGTCTGAAAGCGGGCTGGATGCCAATTTGGCCTCCAATGCAGTCACCTACGCCGACCTGACCAACGCCTATACGCCCTCGTTCGGCCTGATGGGGCACGAGTCGCTGATCATGCAGCAGTCCGACATCGGCGCCATTGCCGACTCGGTGAAGGACTGCCTGCGCTGCGGCAAGTGCAAGCCGGTGTGCAGCACCCACGTGCCGCGCGCCAACCTGCTCTACAGCCCACGCAACAAGATCCTGGCGACCTCGCTGCTGGTGGAGGCTTTCCTGTACGAAGAACAGACCCGCCGCGGCATCAGCATCCGCCACTGGGAAGAGTTCGAGGACGTGGCCGACCACTGCACTGTGTGCCACAAGTGCTACACACCGTGCCCGGTGAAGATCGACTTCGGCGACGTGACCATGAACATGCGCAACCTGTTGCGCAAGATGGGCAAGAAGCGCTGGCGCCCCGGCAATGCCGCGGCCATGTTCTTCCTCAACGCCACCAACCCCGACACCATCAAGCTGGTGCGCAGCGCCATGGTCGGCGTGGGCTTCAAGGCCCAGCGCCTGGCCAACCAGGTCTTGCGCCTGGCTGCGCGCAAGCAGACGAACAAGCCCCCGGCCACCGTGGGCACGGCCCCGGTGAAGGAACAGGTCATCCACTTCATCAACAAGAAGATGCCCGGTGGCCTGCCCAAGAAGACAGCACGTGCCCTCTTGGACATCGAGGACAAGGACTACGTCCCCATCATCCGCAATCCGCAGGCAACGACCACCGAGTCCGAGGCGGTGTTCTACTTCCCCGGCTGCGGCTCCGAGCGCCTGTTCAGCCAGGTGGGGCTGGCCACCCAGGCCATGCTCTGGCACGCGGGTGTGCAAACCGTGCTGCCACCGGGCTACCTGTGCTGTGGCTACCCGCAGCGTGGCAGCGGTCAGATGGACAAGGCCGAGAAGATGATCACCGACAACCGCGTGCTGTTCCACCGCGTGGCCAACACCCTCAACTACCTGGACATCAAGACCGTGGTGGTGAGCTGCGGCACGTGCTACGACCAGCTGCAGGGCTACAAGTTTGAAGAGATCTTCCCAGGCTGCCGCATCGTCGACATCCACGAATACCTGCTGGAAAAGAACATCACCTTGCCCGCAGGCCAGGGTGGATTCCTGTACCACGAACCCTGCCACAACCCGATGAAGCAGGGCGACTCGATGAAGACCGTGAAGGCCCTGGTGGGCGACAAGGTGCTCAAGAGCGAGCGCTGCTGCGGCGAATCCGGCACCCTGGGTGTGACCCGTCCCGACATCTCGACCCAGGTGCGCTTCCGCAAGGAAGAGGAAATCCGCAAGGGCGAGGCAGCATTGCGTGCCAGCGGCGCCGTCGGCGCGCAGGACAACGTCAAGATCCTCACCAGCTGCCCCAGCTGCCTGCAGGGCCTGAACCGCTACGGCAACGACCTGCAGAACGGTCTGCTGGAAGCCGACTACATCGTGGTCGAGATGGCCAACCAGATCCTCGGCACCGACTGGATGCCGCAGTACGTGGCCAACGCCAACGCAGGCGGGATCGAGCGCGTACTCGTTTAAAATTCACCCCATCCCTACAGCCGCCCCGAACCCTCGGGGCGGCTTTGTTTTTGTCAGGTTGTCAACATGTCCGATTTCTCTCTCTACACCGTCCGTGAAGCCACCATGCGCGATGCCAAGGCCGTGGCCGCCGTGCACAACGCCAGCCTGCAGGCAGCGCTCGAACCCTGGTGCGACCCCGCCGCCATTCCTGCCGTGCCGGTGGAAAAGCGTGCCGCCTACTGGAAAGAGGCCATCGAATTCATCGAGCCCCAGGTGCATGTGGCCTGCATGGGCGACGAGATCGTGGGTTTTGTCGGTTTCGACCGTTCGCGCGACCCCAAGACCCCCAACACCATGGGCGAGATCTGGGCCATCTACGTGCACCCCGACCACTGGAGTGGCGGTGCCGGTCTGGCGCTGTGGGATGCGGCACGCGAAGCACTCATCGACGAAGGTTGCACGGCCGTGAGCGCCTGGCTGCCCATCGGCTGCGAGCGCACCATGCGCTTCTTTGACCTGGCCGGCTTCAAGCGCGAGATGAACACCGCCCGCACCACGCCCTCGGCCCAAGGCAAGATCGAGGAAATGCGCGTCAAGCGCAGCATCGTCTGACGCGCCGCCAAGGCCGGTCGAAAAAAACGCCGCAATTACGGCGTTTTTTTTGCTATGAATAATGTAGCTAGATGCGATTATTTCATGCGGGCTAAAGCCCGAAATTGCATGTAATCAACCGGCCAGCGCGACGTACACGTTCTGCACGTCGTCGTTGTCGTCGATGGCGGCCAGGAAGGCTTCCACTTCTTCCAGGGCTTCGGCGCTCAGGCTGGCCGGGTCCACCGGGTTCTTGGGCTTGTAGCCGAGCTTGGCGGTCAGCACCGTGAAGCCCTGGGCTGGTAGCGCACGGCTCACCAGGTCGAGGTCGGTGGGGTCGGTCAGGAAAAGCGTGACACCCTCTTCGTTGGGGGCCTCGAAATGCTGTGCACCGGCTTCGATGGCGGCCACTTCCGGGTCGGCGCCGGGCTGCGCAGGTTCGGCTTCGATCATGCCCACGTGGTCAAAGTCCCAGGCCACCGAGCCCGAGGTGCCGAGCTGGCCCTTTCGGAACAGCACGCGCATTTCGGGGGCGGTGCGGTTCACGTTGTCGGTCAGGCACTCCACCATCACGGCCACGCGGTGCGGGGCAAAGCCTTCGTAGAGCACGATCTCGTAGTTCACCGCGTCGGCTCCCACGCCGCTGCCCTTCTTGATGGCCCGGTCCAGCGTGTCCTTGGGCATGGAGGCCTTGCGGGCCTGCTCCACGGCCAGACGCAAGCGGGCGTTGGAGTCCGGGTCGGCGCCGCTGCGGGCAGCGACCGTGATTTCCTTGACCAGTTTGGTAAACAGCTTTCCTTTGGCATTGGCGACCAGCGCCTTGCCCTTGGCTTTCCATTGCGCGCCCATGGCGATTCCTTACGAGAGAGGGGTTTAGGTACGTTTGACGATGACGCTGCCGATCGAGTAACCGGCACCGAAAGAGCAGATGACACCGACCTCGCCCGGCTGGATGTCGGCATGGTTGCGGTGGAAGCTGATGATGGAGCCGGCCGACGCCGTATTGGCAAACTCGTCCAGAATGACCGGGGCGTCGTCTTCGGTGGCTTCGCGTCCCAGCACCTTCTTGCTGATGAACTGGTTCATGGCCAGGTTGGCCTGGTGCAGCCAGAAGCGGCGCACCTTGCCGGGGTCGAGGTCGAGCGATGTCAGGTGGGTGGTAATGTGTTCGGCCGCCAGCGGGCAGACTTCCTTGAACACCTTGCGGCCTTCCTGGCGGAACAGCTGGTCGCGGTCTTCGGGGTTGCGGTCTTCCGCGCGCGACATGAAGCCGGCGTTGTTGCGGATGTTGTTCGAGAAGCTCGAAAACAGCTTGGTGCCCAGCACCTCGAAGGCACCAGCCGGGGCCAGGTCCAGGCGCTGCACCAGGATGGCGGTACCGACGTCGCCGAAGATGAAGTGGCAGTCGCGGTCCATCCAGGCCAGGTGGGCCGAGGTGATTTCGGGATTCACCACCAGCACGGCGCGGGCCGTGCCGGTACGCACGGCGTTCACGGCCAGTTCCAGCCCAAAGGTGGCCGAGGAGCAAGCCACGTTCATGTCGAAGCCCCAGCCCTGGATGCCCAGTGCGGTCTGGATCTCGACGCCCATGGCCGGGTAGGCGCGCTGCATATTTGCGGCGGCGCAGACCAGGCCATCCACATCGGCCGCTGTCATGCCGGCTTTGGCCAGTGCGTCCTGGCAGGCTTTGACGCCGACTTCGGCCATCAGCGACAAGGCATCGTCGGGGCGGGCCGTGAAGCGCGGGCGCATGCGCGTGGGGTCGAGCACACCGTCCTTGTCCATCACGTAGCGGGCCTTGATGCCCGAGGCCTTGACGATGAATTCTTCGTTGGAATAGGTCAGGGGCTGGCGTGTACCGGCGGCAATCTCGTCGGCGTGCTTGGCGTTTTCCAGGTCCACATACTGGTTGAAGGCCGTGACCAGTTCGGCGTTGGTGATGGTGTGCGGGGGCGTGAAAAGCCCGGTACTGCTGATGGCAACGCGGTGCATGGTGGGAGGAGGGAGCTAGGAGCGTGAATCGGTGCGCAGGGGGCTGCGCTGGTGCGGCGATTATCGCCGCTGCGCCGGGGCCCCGGTCAGGCTTCGCCGCCCAGCGTCTGGGCAATGGCGTCGATGTATTGCTCGGTCAGGGACTCGAACTCGAATTCCACGATGGGCTCGGCCACGGATTTCATCAGTCCAGGCAGGGGCAGGTCCACGCTGCCATTGATCTCCAGCACCAGGCGGGTAAAGCCCGGGTGCTCGGTGATGGTCCAGCTGCCGGCCACGCGTGCATTGCCCTCACCGGCGACCGGGGTCCAGGTGACCGTGCCCTTGGACTTGTTGGCCACGTACTTGGAGGCATAGACGGTCTGCACATGGACCGGGCCGCTACCCACGGGTTCCATTTCCCAGCGGTAGGCGTTTTTGCCCAGGTCCTCCAGGTGGGCCAGTTTCGGGTAGTGGCTGGCGGAGCGCGGCACGTCGCTGAGCAGCGCAAAGGCTTCCTTGGCACTGGCCTTCACATCAAATTCATAGGCCAGGTGCAGGTCGATGGTCAGGGACATGGGGAAACCTCCGTGGTGTGTTGCAAGGCGCATCGTATACCGGTGCTGCCTGTAATTTCCGTGCAATAGAGTCGGCTATTGGGGCTGAGAAAAGCTTGATGCACATCAATCAGTGCCCCGTGTCGCCCGCCGCATACTGGAGCATTGACATACACAAACGAATGAGGAGAGCGCATGACCTTGTATATCGATTCCCTGGAAGCCTGCGTGGACCACATCCTGGATACCGTGGCGGGCGACGTGGTGCTGGGTATCCCGTTGGGCGTGGGCAAGCCCAACCCACTGGTCAATGCCCTGTACCGCCGCATCAAGGGCAACCCGGTGCGTCGGCTGCGCATCGTTACCGCGCTGTCGCTGGAGCGGCCCGTGGGCCACAGCGAACTGGAAAAGAACTTCCTGGAGCCTCTGGTGGAGCGGGTGTTCGAGGACTACCCCGACCTCGACTATGTGAAAGACTCGCGTGCCGGCAAGCTGCCGCCCAATATCGAAGTGCGTGAATTCTTCATGAAGACCGGTGACTACCTGGGCAACGAAACTGCCCAGATGCACTACATATCCACCAACTACACCTTCGTGGCGCGCGACATGGCGGTGCAGGGCATGAACGTGATTGCCCAGGCGGTGGCGTCCAAGGACGATACCAAGGGGCTGCGCCTGAGCCTGTCGAGCAACCCTGATGTGAGCCACGAGGTGGTGGACATCCTGCGTGCCAGCGGCAAGCCCATCATGGCCATCGGTGTGGTCAACCACAAGATGCCCTTCATGCCGAATGGTGCTGAGGTCGAACCCGACTTCTTCGATGTGGTGGTGACCGACCCCGCTGCCACCCACGCGGTGTTTGCGCCGCCCAACGGCAAGGTCACGGTGGCGGACTACGCCATCGGTCTGCATGCGTCCAGCTTGGTGGTGGACGGCGGCACCCTGCAGATCGGCATCGGTTCGCTGGGCGACGCCATCGGTCAGGCGCTGATCGTGCGCGACCGCAACAACGCCGAATACCGCCGCATTCTTGAAGACCTGTGTACCGATGGCATTGGCGGACGCGATACCAGCCGCTTTGAGCAGGGGCTGTACGGCTGCTCCGAGATGTTCGTCAATGCTTTTCTGAAGCTCATCGAGGCTGGCATCATCCGCCGCGAGGTCTATGACGACGCAGTGCTGCAGCAGCTGGTCAACGAAGGCAAGGCGGCCGGACACGCCGTCACGCCGGAGCTGTTGCAAGGCCTGGTCGACGCTGGCCGCCTGCGCTCCCCGCTGTCACAAGCCGACTTGGCCTTCCTGCAGCGCTTTGGCATTCTGCGCCCTGAAGTCGAATTGCATGGCGACAAATTGGTGCTGGGCGACAAGCGCTGCAGCGCCGAGTTGCTCGATGACGATGCGCTGCAATATGTGGGGGCGAACATGCTGGGCACGCGCCTCACAGGCGGCTACCACATGACCGGCGGTTTCTTCCTGGGGCCGCGCGACTTCTACGAGCGCCTGCGCTCCATGCCCGAGCACGAGCTGGCCAAGATCGACATGACGCGCATCGGCTTCATCAACCAGCTCTATGGCGACGATGCCCTCAAGCGCGCCCAGCGCACCAAGGCCCGCTTCATCAACACCACCATGATCGTGACGCTCCTGGGCGCCGCCGCCAGCGATGCGCTGGAAAACGGTCAGGTGGTCAGCGGTGTTGGTGGTCAGTACAACTTTGTGGCCATGTCGCACGCGCTGCCCGACGCCCGCCTCCTGATGATGCTGCGCGCCACCCACGACAACAAGGACGGGCTCAAGAGCAGCATCGTCTGGAACTACGGCCATGTGACCATTCCGCGCCACCTGCGTGACATCGTCATCACCGAATACGGCGTGGCCGACCTGCGTGGCCAGTCCGACAGCGACGTGGTCAAGCGCCTGATCCAGGTGGCCGACTCGCGCTTCCAGGGCGAACTCATCAAGCAGGCCAAGGCGCACGGCAAGCTGGAATCGGACTACGAACTGCCCGAGCGCTACCGCCACAACACGCCCCAGGCCCTGGCCGAAAAGCTCAAACCCTGGATGCAGGCCAAGCTGTTGCCCGACTTCCCCTTTGGCACCGACCTGACCGAAGACGAGATCCACATGGTCAAGGCCATGAAGAAGATGAAGCACGCCAGCCACCACCCGACCGAGCTGTTGTCGATGGTGATCAAGAGCCTATGGGAGGGCAAGGAGGCGCCGCCGGCTTACCTGGAGCGATTGGGCCTGGCGGAGGCGCGGGGGTTCAAGGAAGTGTTCATGCGCAGGTTGTTTGCGAACAACCTGTAACACTCTGCTGGGGCTAGCCCTGGTCTGCGTTGTCCTGCACTCGCGCCTTACAGCGGGCGTATGCTGCCCTTGAGTATGGTCGGGCTGTAGAAGCGCTGGAAGGCTTTCCAGACCTCACCGGAGCGTGCGGTGCGCTCCAGTGCATCCAGCAAGGTTGCGCGGTCTTGTGGATTCAGAGCGGTGTTGGACAGATACACACCGCTGTAGCCCCAAGGCAGTTCTTCCAGCGGCTCCACGCGCAGCCGGTCTTGCAGGTCGCGCACACGCTCGTCGTCCTGCACCGCGCCAGCCAGGATGGTGGGGGCCATGATGGTCACGTCGGCAGTGCCTGCCTTGAGCAGGCGGGCGACGGACACCGCGTCCACATCCAGAATCAGACGCCCCTGCTTGCCCAATACGTTCACCAATTCCTGGTAGGCCGGGCCATAGTCAAAGCCCCGCACCAGTGCCACCTTGAGCGCGGAGTGGTCCATCAGCTCACGCAGTGACTTGATGGCGGGACGGTTCGACGGAAGAGATAGCAGTGTGGCACGGTTTTGCACCAGTGCCACGAAGGTGCCATTCGCGTCGCGCCGGGGCGTTTTGCTGGCGGGTATCAGCAGGTCGGCCCTGCCGGTCTCGAACAGCATTTCCAGACGCGCGCGGGGCACTTCGCTGAACGCAAAGCTGCAAGCTTCCTTGTCGGTCAGGCCACGCAACAGTTCGGGGTAGATGCCGCCAATGTTGTCGCCTTCGATCAGCACGCTCTGGCCGATGGGCGCCACCGGTACCTGTATTACCCGGGAGCATTTGGCCTGCGCGTCGGCAGCGCCCAGCGCCCCAAGGCCCAGGCAAAGGCCACACAGCAGGGTGCGCAACACGGTGCGGGTTCCAAACATGGCCAGAAAATACTCCGTTGGACTGGGGCGGCTCTCACCGTGGGTGACGGGCCAGCTTAGCAGGGATGTGTGGGTTTACAGGATTCTATGCAAACGCACCAAGCCCCTCAATGCTGGTCGAGACCAGTCTTTGCTTTCATCCTGCACCGTTGACCGCGGCCATGGACCTCGGTGCATCCCTTGACGCGGGCAGAACTGTTATCTACCACTTTCCCAGAGCGCAGCCTCCAAGCAAAGGCTCAGTGACTCCGCAGCCGCAACACCGTCAGCTGCAGCAGGCGCGCATCTGCACTCGCCCGGTGCCGGGTGATGGCACATTCCGCACACACCTGGTCCTTCACGCGGTGCCAGCGCTCGGCTTCATCGTCACTCAGCAGCCTGCGCAGGTTCTCCAGCTTGAAGCGTGGTTGCATTTCGGCGGCGTCGAACAGCAGGCCGATCCAGCTGTAGTCGTGGGCCCAGCCGTCGGAGTACACCACCTGGCCGGCCAGACGTTCGTTCAGGGCCTGGGCGACTTCGGAGGCTGGGCGGCCGCGCGCATGCAGCAAGTCGCGCGCAATGCCGTGCAGCTGCTCGGCCTGCGGGTCCCAGTGGGTCCAGTCGGACTCGGGGCGTACCAGGGTGCAGAACGATTGGCCGTCGGGCAGTACCAGGCCGACTTCGATCGGGTAGCTGCTGCGTCCGAAGCCCGAAGCTTCGATGTCGAGCACGGCCGGGGCGGTGTGGGGATTCACTGCGTACGCTCCGTGCTGTGCTCTGCGGTCCCGAGAGCGCTCATGTCAGCCCGGCCAGCACTGTGCGTTCGCCGCCGTTGGCGCGGGCGATCCACTCGCTGGCTTCGTCGGCACTCAAGGGCTTGGCAAAGTAATAGCCCTGCAGCACATGGCAGCCGGCTTCGGCGGCTGCGCGGGCATGCTCCTCGTTTTCTATGCCTTCGGCCACGACCTTCATGTGCAGCGCGTCGGCCAGTTCGCAGATGGCGCGCACCACGGCCACCGATTCGGGCTCGGGCAGCGGGTCGATCAGGCCCTTATCGATCTTGACGGTGTGCAGTCGCAGGGTGCGCAGCATGTTCAGCGACGAGTAGCCTGTGCCGAAGTCGTCCATCGCCACTTCAATGCCCATGGCGCGCAGCTCCTGCACCTGGCTGATGGTCTGTTCCAGGTTCTGCACCGCCGAGCTTTCGGTGATTTCCAGGGAAAGCCATGGCCCCTGTACGCCGGTTTCTTGAAGGATGCGCTGCACCATCTGCGGGAATTCGGGGTCGAGCATCTGCAGCGGCGAGACGTTCACGGCCACCGGCACGCAGTTGCCGTAATGTTGGTGCCACTGGGCGATGCGCTCGCAGGCGGCACGCAGCAGCAAGGTGCCCAGGGCGCTGATCATGCCGGTGCGCTCGGCGGCGGCGATGAATTCCATCGGGGGGACCGGGCCAACGTGGGGGCGGTTCCATCGCGCCAGGGCCTCGAACCCCAACAACGCGCCGCTGTGCGCGTCCACCTTGGGTTGGTACATCAGGCGGAACTCGTTGGTATCGATGCCTTTGCGCAGGGCCTGTTCGTGTTCCAGGATGTTGCTGGAGCCACGTTCGAATTCCTTCTTGGCCAGCATGTGCGAGGTACCGGGGGTGCGCTTGGCCACGTGCAACGCGGCGTTGGCGGCCCGCAGCAGGGACTCGGCATCGCGCGCGCTGTGGGGGTACAGCGCAATGCCCATGGAAGCGTCCAGGAAGAACTTGCCACTGCGTGCACGCAGTGCCTTGGCAAACTGCTTGCGCACGTTGCCCGCAATCTCGACAGCGGTTTCGCCCCCACAGCCCAGGGGCGACAGGATGGCGAATTCGTCCTCGCTCAGGCGCATGACAGCGTAGTCCTGGGGCAGGGCTTCGCGCAGGCGCACGCCCACACTGACCAGGATTTCGTCGGCCACCGAATGTCCGTGGGCTTCGTTGAACAGCTTGAAGCGGTCCAGGTCCAGCAGCACCAGCACAAAAGGCAGTTCACCGGGTCGGCCCTGGCAGCGTTCGCGCAGGGTGTCGAGCATGGCGCTGCGGTTGGGCAGGCCGGTAAGTTCGTCACGCAGGGACTGTGCGGCCAAGGCCAGGTCGGCCTCGTGGCGCTGGGTTTCGTCGGTGACCAGCACCTGCAAGGCCGGTTCACCCCCCCAGTCAGAGCGGAAATACTGCACCCGCAACCACATCGGTGTGCCGTCCTGGCGCTGGCGCATGACCTGGTAGGTGACTTCGCGCTCCTGGCCGTTGATGACCTTTTTCTGCAGCTCCAGGACTCTTTTGCGCTCGGACTCGGGCACAGTCTGCATGACCACCTTGCCGGTGTTCTCGTCCAGCTGGGTGAGGCCATAGATGC
Source organism: Rhodoferax sp. (assembly GCA_008015235.1). Classification (GTDB taxonomy): domain Bacteria; phylum Pseudomonadota; class Gammaproteobacteria; order Burkholderiales; family Burkholderiaceae_C; genus Allorhodoferax. The sequence continues at coordinate 146,122 of SSFF01000015.1, forward strand.
TCAGGAACTGGGGGTTGGCATAGCGGATGACGCGCTGGTGCACCACAGCGATGCCTTGCAGGGAGCGTTCGGTCAGGCGCCAGAACTGGTCCTGCATGGCCCGCGTCCGGCTTTGGGTGCGTGACAAGGCGGCATACAGGAGCACCATGCCCAGCATCATGCGCAGGATGGCGCCGAGCGTGGCCAGCAGGGGCACGCCTTCGTCGCCCATGAGGACATAGACGAACTGGATGGCACCCAGCAACACCAGCAGCGGCCCCACCATCCGTTCGGCACTGTGCGCCGCACTCTTGCGCAACCAGTAGGCGCATAGGAAGCCGATGAAGGTGTTGATGCAGGCCACGCTGGTCTGGGTGAGCTGCAGGCCACCGATGCCGGCCGCCAGCAGGTTGGTGCCGGCAAAGATGGCAAAGATCACCCAGATGCCGCGGCGTGTGAGGACATGGCCCGCAAGGTGGGCCGCGCCGGTAATGAGCAGGGTGGTGTAGGTGGCAGCTGCAATCGGCAGCATCCAGGTGGCCACGGTGGGCAGTCCGGTGCCGGGTTGGCGCGCGATGCTGTAGAACAGGGGCACCAGCAACTGCATCAGGTTGGCCCAGCCCAGGTACAGCGTGAACTGTTGGCTGCGGTCCCGGTACCACAGCAGTATCAGCGCCACGCCCATGACAAGGCTGACCGTGGCGTTGATAAAAAGCAGATAGTTCATGGCGGACGCAGACTGAGATGCCCATTGTGCGCCACTGCGGCGACAATGGCGGCTGTTCATGAATACGGAATTTCCCTATGGCCAGTAGCCTTTTAGCCCTTTTGGACGATATCGCCACCATCCTGGACGATGTGGCGGTGCTCAGCAAAGTGGCTGCAAAGAAAACCACCGGGGTGCTGGGCGACGATCTGGCCCTCAATGCCCAGCAGGTCACCGGGGTGGCCGCCGAGCGGGAAATACCGGTGGTGTGGGCGGTGTGCAAGGGCTCGCTTGTCAACAAGACCATACTGGTACCGGCAGCTTTGCTCATCAGTGTGTTTGTCCCCTGGTTGGTCACGCCCTTGCTCATGCTGGGTGGGGCCTTCCTGTGCTTCGAAGGCTTCGAGAAGCTGGCCCACAAGTTCCTGCACACCGCGCAGGAAGACGCGGCGCACGAAGCCGAACTGATGCAGGCCCTGGCCGACCCGGCGGTGGACCTGCTGGCCTTGGAGAAGGAAAAGGTGAAAGGTGCCATCCGCACCGACTTCATCCTGTCGGCCGAGATCATTGCCATCACCTTGGGCACGGTGCAGACCCAGTCCTGGACTACGCAGCTGGCTGTGCTGTCCACGATCGCCTTGCTGATGACCGTGGGTGTCTATGGGCTGGTGGCCGGCATCGTCAAGCTCGATGACCTGGGCCTGTACCTGAACCGGCGTGCCAGTTCCCTGGCGCAGGCTGTGGGGGCGGGGATCTTGTGGGCTGCACCCTGGCTCATGAAGTTGCTGTCAGTGGCCGGTACGGCCGCCATGTTCCTGGTGGGCGGGGGTATCCTGGTGCATGGTTTGCCGGGTATGCCGCACTGGGAGGGTCTGGCTGCGCTGGCGCTGGATGGCGGCGTCGGTGTGCTGGCCGGTGCCTTGGTGCTGGCGGCGGTGACATTGCTGCTGAGACTTCGCGCCAAATAAACAGCCAAATCACCATTGCGCCCGCATGAAACAAGCGCATATAGCTCCTAAAAACATAGCAACCGGCCTGTTGTTTGCCATGGCCGGTGCTGTCGCGTTCAGTGGCAAGGCGATCATCATCAAGTTGGCGTACCGCTACAGCGTGGACGCGGTCACGCTGCTGATGCTGCGCATGCTGTTTGCGCTGCCCTTTTTTCTGGTGATTGTCTGGTGGTCGTCTCGCAGGGCCACGGTGGCGCTGACACGCAAGGACTGGCTGGGTGTGCTCTGGCTGGGCTTTACCGGCTACTACCTGGCGTCCTTCCTGGACTTTGCCGGACTGCAGTACATCAGCGCCAGCCTGGAGCGCCTGGTGCTGTACCTCAATCCCACCATCGTGCTGCTGTTGGGGCGCGTCTTTTTCGGCAAAACCCTGTCGCTGCGCCAGGCCGCAGGCATGGCCCTGAGCTACAGCGGTGTGTTGCTGGTATTCGGCCACGAAGTCGGTCTGCAGGGCAGCGATGCGGCCCTGGGCGCCATGCTGGTGCTGGGCAGTGCCGTGAGCTACGCGCTGTACCTTTCCTACAGCGGGGAGATGGTGCAACGACTGGGCTCGCTGCGCCTCGTGGGGCTGGCCACCAGCGTGGCCTGCGTGCTCTGCATCGCCCAGTACCTGGTGCTGCGTCCGGTGGACCAGGCGCTGGACGTGGCCACGCCGGTGCTGTGGCTGTCGCTGCTCAATGCCACCGCCTGCACGGTGGTACCGGTGCTGCTGGTCATGATGGCGATCGAACGCATCGGCTCCGGGCTGGCGGCACAAGTGGGCATGGTGGGCCCCATGAGCACACTGATCATGGGGGTGCTGATCCTGGGTGAGCCTTTCACTGCCTGGATCGTGGCCGGCACCGTCCTGGTGCTGGCAGGGGTCTGGGTCTGCAGCCGGGTTCGTTGACCGCCCTTCAGGTGTTGCCCTGGAACAGGATGGTGATGTGCACGGTGCTGCCATCCTCGGTCACGCGCACATGGGGGGAGCCGCTGCGTGCCAGGCGCATCATGCGGGTGTTGCTGGGCAGGATGTCGGCTTCGAAGCCGCGCAGCCCGCGTTTCTTGGCATGTGCCACCATGCAGGCCTGCAAGGCCGAACCCAGGCCGCTGCCCTGCCACTCGGGGTGCACCATGTAGGCGGTGTCGGCCAGGTTGCTGGTGGGGTTGATGAAGTAGCACGACTGTGCCACGATCTGCTCGGCTTCGCGCTCGCCGGTGGTGGCGACAAAGGCCACTTCGTTCTCGTAGTTCACATTGCACAGGCGCTCGACCTCGGCGTCGGACAGGCCGCGCACGCTGCGGAAGAAGCGGGTGTAGACGTCTTCTTCGCTGAGGTGGTGAAACAGCTCGCGGATGCCCTGCGCATCGCTGGACATGGCCGGGCGCAGCAGCACCGTGCGCCCATCCTTGAGCGTGACGGTCTGTTCTTCCTCCATGGGGTAGGCGCGCAGGTTGTGCAGGGTCTGGTTCGGGCCGATGTAACCCAGCACCTGGGCCTGGGCGAACAGCTCGGGACGGAACTTGGGGTGGGCCAGCTCAATCAGTGCGGTGGCGCGCTGGCGGATGGACTTGCCGAACAGGTAGGCGATGCCGTATTCGGTGACGACATAGTGCACGTCGGTGCGTGCCAGCGTGGCCGCCTCGCCAGCTAGCAGGGTCGGACGTATGCGTGAAGTTTCGCCGTCCGGGGTGGTCGACGTCATGCAGATGATGGGTTTTCCGCCCACCGACCGTGCGGCGCCGCGAAAGAAGTCCCCCTGGCTTCCCAGGCCGCTGTAGAACTCGCCCTCGAACTGGTCGACGCAGACCTGTCCGGTGAGGTCAATGGCATAGGCCTGGGCGATGGACACCATCTTGTGCTGGGCCGCAATGGTGGCAGGGTTGCACACCACTTCAATCGGCTGAAAGCTGAACAGGGGATTCTGGTCCACCAGGTCGTAGAGTCGGCGGGTGCCCAGGGCCATGCTGGTCACGATCTTGAAGGGCTGGCTGGTCTTGCAGGCACCGGTGAGGCAGCCGTTTTCCAGCAGCGGCACGATGGCATCGGAGATCACGTCCGAGTGGATGCCCAGGTCCTTGCGGTCGGTGAGGTGTTGCAGGGCTTCATGTGCCAGCTGCCCCAGGCCGATCTGGAGGGTGGATCCGTCCTCAATGATGCCGGCGATGTAGCGCGCGATGCGCTGCACTTCATCGGCGGCCGAGGGCTCAGGTGCAAACTCGGTGATGGGCGCCTTGACAGGGACAAGGTGGTGGATGCGGCTCACGTGCAGGGTCGACTCCCCCAGGGTGCGTGGCATGGCCGGATTGACCTCGGCAATGACCAGGCGCGCCTGGGCCACCGCTGCTGGAATGACGTCCACGGAAATTCCCAGGCTGACGAAACCAAAGGCATCGGGCGGCGACACCTGGATCAGCGCCACGTCCACTGGAATACGGCCCAGTGCCATCATTTCCGGCACGCGCCCGATGGGCATGGGCACGTATTCCACCAGGCCCTGCTTGACGGCCTGACGCATGTCGCTGCCGACAAAAAAAGTGCGGTGCTGAAAGCGGGTGGTACTTTGCCCCTGATCGTCGTGCTCGAAGGCCTGGATGGTGAAGAAATGCAGCAGCTCCAGGTCTGCCGGGAGCGACTTGCGCGACTCCAGTGCGCGCAGCAGGGTCAGCGGTGCGGCGCAGCCGGTGCCTACAAAAACGTGGTCGCCGCTGCGCAGGCCGTCCAGCGCTACATCGGGCGTGCAGACCTTGTCCTTGTAGGGATCGAGCGGGTGGTTCTTCTTGGAATAAAACGACAGCATGGGCAATGAAAATGGGGCCGCAAAGGCCCCATCATCCGTGAACTTGGCAACTGCGCCAAGTGTTGTTGTCCCGTGCGTGGCGCGCTGGCCTCAGGCTGTCGCTTCCACGCCTTCAATGACACCCCGGCGCAGCTGGTCGCGCTCCATGGATTCGAACAGCGCCTTGAAGTTGCCCTCGCCAAAACCTTCGTCGCCCTTGCGCTGGATGAACTCGAAGAACACCGGGCCCAGCAGGGTTTGCGAAAAAATCTGCAGCAGCAGTCGCTTGGAGCCGCCTTCGGTGGTGCCGTCCAGCAGGATGCCGCGGGTTTGCAGCTCGCTCACGTTCTCGCCGTGGCCGGGCAGGCGCTCGGACAGCATCTCGTAGTAGGTGGCGCTGGGCGCGGTCATCAGCGGTACACCGGCAGCGCGCAGCTTGTCCAGGGAGTCAAGCAGGTTGTCGGTGAGCAAGGCGATGTGCTGGATGCCTTCGCCGTTGTACTGCATCAAAAACTCTTCGATCTGGCCACCGCTGCCCTTGGCTTCTTCGTTCAGGGGAATGCGGATCTTGCCGTCGGGCGCTGTCATGGCGCGCGAGGTCAGTCCCGTGTACTCGCCCTTGATGTCGAAGTAGCGGATCTCGCGGAAGTTGAAGATGCGCTCGTAGAAGCTGCCCCAGAAGGCCATGCGGCCACGGTAGACGTTGTGCGTCAGGTGGTCAATGAGCTTGAAGCCGTGGCCCTCGGGGTGGCGGTCGACGCCTTCTATGAACTCGAAGTCGATGTCGTAGATGCTCTTGCCGTCCTCAAAACGGTCAATCAGGTACAGCGGGGCACCACCTATGCCCTTGATGGCGGGCAGGCGAAGCTCCATTACGTCGGTGGGAATCTCGATGGGTTGTGCACCCAGGTCGAGCGCGCGGTGGTAGGCCTTGTGCGAGTCCTTCACGCGGAATGCCATGCTGCAGGCGCCTGCGCCATGCTCGGCGGCGAAGTAGGCTGCGTGGCTCTTGGGCTCGCGGTTGACGATGAAGTTGATGTCGCCCTGGCGGTACAGCTCCACGTCCTTGGAGCGGTGCTTGGCCACGAGCGTGAAGCCCAGTTGCAGCATCAGCGGCTCCAATACGGCAGGTTTGGGCGAGGCGAATTCGACGAATTCGAATCCCATCAGTCCCATCGGATTGTCAAACAAATCGGCCATGGTTGTCTCCTTCAGAATTTAGGCAAAGTCGGGTTGGTGTTCGGGCGCCGCGGCGGCAAAGGCAGGCAAGGCGCGGCAGTGGGCGTCGATGCGCACCAGGGTCGGAAAAGCGTCCAGCGGTGTGCTGAAGCGCCGGGCATTGGCCATCTGCGGTATCAGGCAGCAGTCGGCCAGCGTCGGCCGGTCGCCAAAGCAGAAGTCGCCTGCCACCGGGGCCAGCAGGGTTTCCAGCGTCTGCAGGCCTTGCGTGACCCAGTGGCGGTACCAGATGGCGCGCGTGGCTTCGTCCTGCTGCAGTGTGGTTTCCAGGTACTGCAGCACGCGCAGGTTGTTCAGCGGGTGGATGTCGCAGGCAATGGTCTGCACCACGGCCCGCACCTGGGCGCGCTGGGAACGCTCCAGGGGTAGCAGGGCCGGGGTCGGGTAGGCTTCTTCCAGGTATTCCAGGATGGCCACCGACTGCCCCAGCGTCAAGCCTTGGTCCACCAGTGTGGGCACCAGTTCGGACGGGTTGAGCGCACGGTAGTCGCTGGAATGTTGCTCACCACCATTGCGCAGCAGGTGCACGGGAATGGTGTCGAACGCCAGGCCCTTGAGGTGCAGCGCTATGCGCACGCGGTAGGCCGCCGAGCTGCGGAAATAGCTGTAGAGCTGCATGGCTTACCCCTGTGCGCGTGGCGGCAGCACGGTACCGCTGACTTCACCAAAGCCGATGCGCGCCGCACCTTCTTTGGCGCAGTGGGCACGGAACACCACGGTGTCGTGGTCTTCCAGGAAGGTGCGGGTCTCGCCGTTGGCCAAGGTCAGAGGCTGCTTGCCACCCACGGTCAGCTCGATCAGGGCGCCGGCCTCCTCGGGCAAAGGGCCGCTCTGGGTGCCGCTGCCCAGCAGGTCGCCCGGTTGCAGGTTGCAGCCGTTGACCGTGTGGTGCGCCACCATCTGCGACACGCTCCAGTAGGCGTGGTGGAAGTTGCTGCGCGAAATGCGCTGGGCCGTCTGGCCCTGGGCACGCATGGTGGCGGTTTGCAGGAACACCTCCAGTTCGATGTCGAGTGCGCCTTCCTTGCGCAACGTGGCGCTGTCGAGGTAAGGCAGGGGCTGCGGGTGCTCGGCCGGGCGCGTCCAGGCGCGGCGGTAAGGCGCTAGCGCTTCCAGGGTCACGACCCAGGGCGACACCGTGCTGGCAAAGTTCTTGGACAGGAAGGGGCCCAGTGGCTGGTATTCCCAGCCCTGCAGGTCGCGGGCCGACCAGTCGTTGAACAGGCACAGGCCGAACACATGGTCTTCGGCGGCGTCCAGCGCAATGGGCTCGCCCAATGCGTTGCCGTTGCCGATGAAGACGCCGACTTCAAGTTCGTAGTCCATGCGCTTGCTCGCTCCGAACACCGGGGTGGCGGCACCCGGCGGCAGGGTCTGCCCCATCGGACGGTGAAAGGCCTGGCCGCTGACGCCGATGCTGGAGCTGCGCCCGTGGTAGCCGATGGGCACCCACTGGTAATTGGGCAGCAGTGGGTTGTCCGGGCGGAACAGCTTGCCCACATTCGTGGCGTGGTGGATGGAGGTGTAGAAGTCGGTGTAGTCGCCAATCTGCGCAGGCACTGCGTACTCGGCCTGGATTTGGGGTAGCAGGCAGGGCTGCAAGGCAGTTTGCGCGGCGGCGCCTACGCGCAGCTGCAGCGACAGGGCCAGGCGCAGTGCCGACCAGTGGCTGGAGCCCAGCGCCATGAAGGCATTGAGCGTACTGCTGTCACAGGCCTGCGCTGCGTGTTGGGCAGCAGCGGATTGCGCAGCGAAAGCGCCTGCGCGCAGGGCCGCGCCGATGTCCAGAATCTGGTCGCCAATGGCCACACCGACACGGAAGGCTTCCTCGGAGCCTGCGCGGCGGAATACGCCAAAGGGCAGGTTCTGGATCGGAAAATCCGCGTGCGGCGCCTGCGCCGATGCCACCCAGCTTTGCAGTGCCGGGTCGTGGGTCTCGTTCAAAGCGATGCTCATTGCGGGAACCCCTGGCCGTTGTGCATCCAGGCGGCGTGCTTGGGGGCCTTCTTGGTGCGGTCCCACTCGTCGAGCATGTCGCGCTTGACGCGGTCGAGTTCGGCGTACATCGCGGGGGTGGCGGTGTTGCAGGCCAGCTCCAGGCGGTGGCCGCTGGGGTCGAAGAAGTAGATGGACTTGAACAGCGTGTGGTCGGTCACGCCCACCACCTCGATGCCGGCGGCTTCCAGGCGCGCCTTGGCCGCCAGCAGTTCGTCCATGGAGCCCACTTCCAGCGCCAGGTGCTGGGTCCAGGCCGGGGTGTTCTCGTCGCGGCCCATGGGCGGGCAGGTGGGCAGCTCGAAGAAGGCCAGCACGTTGCCATTGCCGGCGTCCAGGAACACGTGCATGTAGGGGTCGGCGGCACCGGTGGACGGTACGGCGTCTTCGGCAATGGCCAGGATGAAGCGCATGCCGAGGTGCTTTTCGTACCACTCCACGGTTTCCTTGGCGTTCTTGCAGCGGTAGGCAACGTGGTGGATTTTCTGGATGTTCATGGCCGTATCTCGTATGGGAGGAATGGTCCGCATTACACGGCGCTTTGATCTATCATGCAAACCGATTTTTATGATGTATTCATAGGATAAGTTAATGAATGTCACCCTGCGGCAATTGCGGGCCTTTTGTGCCCTGGTGGAGGCGGGTAGCTTCACCGAAGCGGCCAACAGCCTGTTCATTACCCAGTCGGCCTTGAGCGGCCTGATCCGTGAGCTGGAGACCAGCCTGGGTGTGCAGGTGGTGCACCGCAGCACGCGCAAAGTCAGCCTGTCGGAAGCCGGGCGCGAGTTCCACCCGCTGGCGCGCAAGGTGCTGCAGGACCTGGACGGTGCGCTCGACACCATGGCCGACATCAAGGCGCTCAAACGCGGCGTGGTGCGCCTGGCCGTGCCGCAGCTGCTGGCCTGTACCGTGCTGCCGGGGGCCATGGCCGAGTTTGCACAGGCCTGCCCGGACATTGAGGTGCGCCTGCAGGACAGCATGGTGGAAAGCGTGGTGGCGAGGGTGCACAGCGGCGAGGTGGACTTTGGCGTGGGGCCAGAGCGTGACTACGCCAGTGACATACAGACCCAGGCCCTGTTCGAGTTGCCCTTTGTGGTGGCGTTCGGTCCGGAGCACCCGCTGGCCAGCATGCGCAAGGTGCGTTGGGAGCAGGCGCTGCGCTACCCGCTGATTGCCTTGCAGGGCGAGTTCACGCAGCGCCTGCGCGGCGACCTGCAGCCCTTTTTGCGCGAGACCAATATTGCCGCGGTGCGCGAGGTCGGCTTCATGACCACGGCCTTTGCCATGGTGCGCGCGGGACTGGGGGTGACTACCTGCCTGCCTTATGCGCAGCCACTGATTGAGCTGCATGGCTTGCAATCGCGCCTGCTGCACGACCCGCAGGTGCGACGCAAGTTCTTTGTCTTCAACCGCAAGGACCGCCTGCTGTCACCGGCGGCCCAGCGTTTCTCCGAATTCCTGCTGGACTATGTGCAGCGTCAGGACTGGGGGGTGTGAGCTGGCTATCGCCGTGAACTGAGGGCAATGCCGGCCACGATCAGCACGAAGGCGATGCCATGGTACAGGTGCGGCACTTCACCCAGGAAGGCGGAGGACAGCAGGGCGGTGAACAGTGGCGTCAGGTTGATGAAGAAACCGGCCACGGCCGGACCTGCGCGCGCCACGCCAGCGCCCCAGGTGGCATAGGCAATCACGGCCGGGCCGATGGCAATGAAGGCCAAGGCGAGTGCCAGCGTGGGACTCCAGTCGATGTGGGCCGGTGTCCAGACCCACTCGGCCGCGCTGAAGGCACTGGACCACAGCAGGCCGAAGCAGATTTGCCCTAGCAGTGCAGCCGCCCAATTGCTGCGCAGGGCTGCGGTTTCGGGGTGGGGCTTGGCGATGAGCCAGCTGTAGTAGGCCCAGGCCATGGAGGCCAGCAGGATGTAGATGTCGCCCACCACCAGCCGCAGCGCGCGCAGGGTTTCCCAGTTTCCGCGTGAAAGCACCAGGGCGACGCCGGCGATGGACAGAAGGGCGCCTCCGATCTGTCGCGGGCTGATGGTGGTGGCAAAGAAAATGCGTCCGATCAGCAGCATCCATACCGGGGTGCTGGCGCCGACCAATGTCACGTTGATCGGTGTGGAGGTATTCAGCGCCAGGTACAGCAGGGCGTTGTAGCCACCTATGGAGAACAGGCTGGTCCAGGCAAACCAGCGCCACTGTTTCCAGAGGTCGCTGCCGGGACGCAGCACCTGGGCTGCCAAGGGCAGCAGGATGAGGGCGGCCAGGCTCCAGCGCAGCAGGTTCAGGGTCATGGGCGAGACCATGGGGGCCAGCATGCGGCCGACCACGGCGTTGCCGGCCCACAGCATGGGCGGGATGGTGAGGAGTCCCGCAGCGGCAGGTGTCAAGCGCTTGTCCATACCGGGAACTGTACAGGCTCAAGCCAAGGTTTTCCGTCACACGGGGGCATTGCGTTCCGTGGCAATATGGGAGTCATTGTTTTGACCCATCTCAGGAGACAGCCATGGCGACCCAGACTTCGCGTGCAGTGCGCATTCACCAACACGGCGGACCCGAACAGCTGCGTCTGGAGCAGGTGCAGGTGGGTGAGCCGGGGGCGGGTGAAATCCGTATCCGCCACCATGCCGTGGGCCTGAACTTCATCGACGTCTACCACCGCACCGGGCTGTACCCCATGACCCTGCCCGCCCAGCTGGGCATGGAAGGTGCCGGCATTGTGGAAGCGGTGGGCGAGGGCGTGACCCACCTGCAGGTGGGGGACCGTGCGGCCTATGCCAGCAACCCCGCAGGTGCCTATTGCGATGTGCGTGTGATGCCGGCCAAGTGCGTGTGCAAGCTGCCCGACACCATCAGCTTCGAGACCGGTGCGGCCATGATGCTCAAGGGCCTGACCGCCCAGTATCTGCTCAAGCGCACCTTGCCGATGGGTGGCTTGCAGGCCGGGGACTTTGTGCTGTTCCACGCCGCCGCCGGGGGCGTGGGCCTGATCGCCTGTCAGTGGGCCAAGGCTCTGGGCCTGCGTCTGATTGCAACTGCTGGCTCGGAAGAAAAATGCCAGCTCGCCCGCAGCAATGGTGCGGAATATGCTATTAATTACGTCGCAGAAGACTTTGCTGCACGGGTGAAGGAAATCACCGCTGGCAAAGGCGTGAAGGTGGTGTATGACTCGGTGGGCAAGGACACCTGGGACAAGTCGCTCGATTGCCTGGCGCCATTCGGCCTGATGGCCAGTTTTGGCAATGCGTCCGGTCCGGTGGCACCGTTTTCCCCCGGTATCCTGGGGCCCAAGGGCTCGCTCTATGTGACGCGCCAGACCCTGTTCACCCACATTGCCACCCGCGAGGCGACGCAGGGCATGGCCGACGACTTGTTTGCCGTGGTGGCCAGCGGTGAAGTCAAAATCCACATTGCCCAGCGTTACGCGCTGGAGGACGTGCAGCAGGCCCACCGCGACCTGGAAGCCCGCAAGACCACGGGCTCCACCATCCTGACGCTATAGCGGCAATCAGCCGCCGCGGCGTACCCGGATCAGTTCGTCCAGGATCAGGCAGGCGGCGCCAATGGTGATAGCGCTGTCGGCCACGTTGAAGGCTGGAAAGTGCCAGCCAGCCCAGTGAAAGTCGAGGAAATCAACCACATACCCGTACAGCAAGCGGTCGATCACATTGCCCAGGGCACCGCTCAGGATGCAGGCCATGGCAAAGCAGAACAGTTTCTGGCCCGGGTGCGAGCGGATCATCCAGACGATCACTATCGCGGCAATGACGCCAATGGCGGTGAAGAACCAACGCTGCCAGCCACCGGCTGATGCCAGAAAACTGAACGCCGCGCCGGTGTTGTGTACCCGCACCACGTTGAAGAAACTGGTGACGTAGGTGCTGTCTCCGAGGTGGTAATAGCCCACGATCAGGATCTTGGTGAACTGGTCGGCCAACAAGAGGATGAAGGCCAGACCCAGCCACTGCAGCATATTGCTGCCACCGCCGGAGGATTTGCTGCCCCGAGCCATCAGGCAAATTTCCGGGTTTCACCGGCTCCATCGAGGTTGCTCACGCAGCGGCCGCACAGGGTCGGATGCGCCGCATGGTTGCCGATGTCTTGGGTGTAGTGCCAGCAGCGCTCGCATTTGGTGCCATTGGAAATCACCACACGTACCGTTAACGGTACGCCTTCAACCTTCTTGACGGTGATTTTCGAAGTAATGAATACAAACTTCAGGTCATCCCCAAGACTGCTTAGCTCCTCGTAAAGAACCCCTCCGCACTCAATTTCCAATTCGGCCTGAAGCGATGCACCCAATCGTCCCGCTGCGCGTTCAACTTCAATGTTCTTGTTGGCGATTTCTCGCACTTGAGCAATATCTGCCCACTTGGCCAGCAATGCCTCGTCCGGTGCACCCAGCGTGAGGTACTGGTCGAGGAAGATGGAGTCGCGGTGGGCTGTGGGGGTCTTGCCCTCAGCCCCCAGCACGCTCCAGGCTTCCTCGGCGGTGAAGCTCAGGAACGGTGCCATCCAGCGCAGCATGGCCTGGGTGATGGTCCACAGCGCGGTCTGTGCCGAGCGGCGGGCCAGGGAGTTGGCACCGGTGGTGTAGAGGCGGTCCTTGAGCACATCGAGGTAGAAAGCGCCCAGGTCTTCGCTGCAGTAGACCTGCAGCTTGTGTACCACGGGGTGGAACTCATAGGCCTTGTAGTGCGCCAGGATGTCGGCTTGCAATTGCGAGAGGCGCGACAGCGCGTAGCGGTCGATCTCCAGCAGTTGGTCCGCCGGCACGGCATCCTTGGCCGGGTCGAAGTCGGAGACATTGGCCAGCAGAAACTTCAGCGTGTTACGCACGCGACGGTAGGTGTCGACCACGCGGGCCAGGATCTTGTCGTCGATGTTGAGGTCACCGGAGTAGTCGGTCGCAGCCACCCACAGGCGTACGATCTCGGCGCCCATCTTGGTGGTGATGGTTTGCGGCTCCACCGTGTTGCCCAGGCTCTTGCTCATCTTGCGGCCCTGGCCGTCGGTGGCAAAGCCGTGGGTCAAGAGTCCGCGGTATGGCGCACGGTCGTACAGGGCACAGCCAAGCAGCAGCGAGCTGTGGAACCAGCCGCGGTGCTGGTCGTGGCCTTCCAGGTACAGGTCGGCCTCAGGGCCTTCGGCGTGGTAGGGCAGCACGCTGTAGGCGTCCTTGTGGCTGCCGCGCAGCACGTGCTGGAAGGTCGAGCCGGAGTCGAACCAGACCTCCAGGATGTCGGTGCTCTTGGTGTAGTGCTCGGCATCCGCGGCACCGAGGATGCCGGCCACGCTCACGCGGCTCCAGGCTTCGATGCCGCCCTTTTCCACGATGTCGGCGGCCTGGTCGAGGATCTCCATGGTGCGCGGATGCAGTTCGCCGCTGTCCTTGTGCAGGAAGAAGGGCACGGGCACACCCCAGCTGCGCTGGCGGCTGATGCACCAGTCGGGCCGGTTGGCGATCATGTCGCGCAACCTAGCCCGGCCGTTCTCGGGGTAGAAGTGGGTCTGGTCGATGGCGTCCAGCGCCAGCTGGCGCAGGGTCTTGGGCGCCTTGTCCTTGGTGAACACGCCCACGCCTTCGTCCATGCGCACAAACCACTGGGCGGCGGCGCGGTAGATCACCGGCGTCTTGTGGCGCCAGCAGTGCGGGTAGCTGTGGAGGATGGGCTGCGTGGCCATCAGGCGGTCGCTCTGGCACAGCACCTCGATGATGCGCGGGCAGGCTTTCCAGATGTTCATGCCGCCGAACAAGGGCAGCTCTTCGGTGTAGCTGCCGTTGCCTTGCACGGGGTTCAGGATGTCGGTGTACTTCATGCCGTGGGCGACACAGCTGTTGAAGTCGTCCAGACCGTAGGCGGGCGCCGAGTGCACGATACCGGTGCCGTCGCTGTCACTCACATAGTCGGCCAGGTACAGGGGAGAAAGGCGCTTGTAGGAGAAGGTGCCGCCGGAGGCCTCGGTGTCGTACAGCGGGTGGCGGAAAACCAGGCCGCGCAGGGCCTCGCCCTTGGCGGTGGCAATGACCGTGCCGTCGAGCTTGAAGCGTTCCAGGCACTTCTCGACCAGGCTGGCACCCAGCAGCAGCACACCACGCGGTGTGTCCACCAGGGCATATTCCAGTTCGGGGTGGGCGTTGAGGGCCTGGTTGGCGGGGATGGTCCACGCGGTGGTGGTCCAGATCACCACAAACGCCTTCTTGTTGCCATCGCCAGGCAGGGCGGACAGGCCGAACGCCTTGGCCAGTGCGGCAGGGTCGTTGGCCTCGAAGGCCACGTCCAGCGTGTCGCTCTTCTTGTCGGCGTATTCGATCTCGAATTCGGCCAAGCTGGAACCGCAGTCAAAGCACCAGTAAACCGGTTTGAGACCACGGTAGACAAAACCGCGCTCGATCACGCGCTTGAAGGCGCGGATCTGACCACCTTCGTTGGCCGGGTTCATGGTCTTGTAGGGGCGCTCCCAGTCGCCCAGCACGCCCAGGCGTTTGAAGTCCTCGCGCTGCTGGTCGATCTGCTCGGTGGCGTAGGCGCGGCTCTTGGCCTGCATGTCATCACGGCTCAGGTTGCGGCCGTGCAGTTTTTCGATGGCGTTCTCGATCGGCAGGCCATGGCAGTCCCAGCCCGGGATGTACTGCGCGTCAAATCCTGCCAGCTGCTTGCTCTTGACGATCATGTCCTTGAGGACCTTGTTCAGCGCGTGGCCGATGTGCAGCTTGCCGTTGGCGTAGGGCGGACCATCGTGCAGCACGAACAGCGGCTTGCCGGCCCGGGCGTCGCGCAGCTTCTTGTACAGGCCCTCTTCATTCCAGGCCTTGGTCCAGGCGGGTTCGCGTTTGGGCAGGTCGCCGCGCATCGGGAACACGGTGTCGGGCATGTTCAGCGTGTCGCGGTACACGCTGGCTTCGGCGTTGGGGCTGGGGGTTTTGGCGTCGGTCATGGCTTCTCTCAAGACGGGGTGCAGGCATTCATGTGAACCTGCACCGGAAAAACAGGCTGCACAGCGGTGCAGCGGGCATTGCTAAGGGGCGGGTGCGCGCGGGGCCAGGTACGCGGCGGGAGGCTTGTGGGGCTCCCGGCCCATTCAAATTCGCTTGGAGAACCAGGCACGCGCTGCCTCGCAGTCCTGGCGTATCCCGAAGGTCAGGGCGTCCAGGCTGTCGTATTTGAGCTCGTCGTGCAGTTTGTGCAGCAGTTCCACGCGGATGATTTTACCGTAGGCCCCCTCGGCCCCCAGTGCGTCGGGCCAGTCGATGCAGTGTGTCTCCAGCAGCACGCGCCCGCCGTTGACGTCATTGGGGTCGAGCGAGGGGCGCACGCCCAGGTTGGCAACGCCCTGGATCGGCTTATGCGAGAGGCCATGCACCAGCACCACAAAGATGCCGCTGGCGGCTGGTTTCCAGTGGGCAAAGCGCAGGTTCAGTGTCTTGAAGCCGAGAGTACGGCCGAGCTTGCGCCCGTGCACCACATGGCCGGAGATGTAGTAGGGCCGCCCCAGCAGCCGTGCAGCGTCGGCCATGCGGCCCTGGCCCAGGGCGTCGCGCACTGCCGAGCTCGACACGCGCAGACCGTGAACCTCGTAGCTGTTCATGCGCGCCACGTCAAATCCTTGCGCTTCCCCGGCGGCGTCGAGCAGGGCGTAGTCGCCAGCACGCTGTTTGCCAAAGCGGAAATCGTCGCCGACCAGCACGTACTTTGCGCCCAGGCCATCGACCAGCACCTGCTGGATGAATTCCTGCGGAGACTGGTTGGCCAGTCGCGCGTCAAACGGCAGCACCACGGTCTGGTCCACGCCGCATTGCGCCAGGTCTTCGAGCTTGTCGCGCAGCGTGCCCACGCGGGCCGGGGCCAGCTCGGGTTTCTTGTGCAGTTCGGCAAAGTAGTCGCGCGGATGCGGTTCGAAGGTCAGCACGCAGCTGGGCACGCCACGCTGGTGCGCCTCGCCCTTGAGCAGCGAGAGCATGGCCTGGTGGCCCCGGTGCACACCGTCGAAGTTACCGATCGTGACGGCGCAGGCACTGGCCACGCCGGGGTGTTTGAAGCCGCGAAATACCTTCATGGAATTGCTATTTTATTGATAGCGCCTTGCGCAAGTGGAGCAAGGGCGTGAAACCAATTTGTCATGGAATAGGGGTATATTGTGACGCAGTGGCAGCTTTGTCGGCCCCATGGACCTTCAGGGCATGGGGATTCGGTGAAAATGTCCGATGGATTTTTGAGCGCTTTTCTGAAACTTCTGGGGAGCCACCCGGCCTAGGCAGTGGTTTTTCCGGTATTGCTGGAGGGGGTTGCTGCGTGAAAGTCTTGAAATTGTCGGCCCAGGGGCTGCCTCAGTCGTGGATTTCGCTGGAACAGGCCGTGTTGCACTACGCCGCCGACGAGGTGCGCTGGGAGTCGGGCGGCGAGGTGGCGGTGTTCCATGGCGGGCACAACGCCATCACGGGCCAGCAGTCCATCATCCGTGTCAACAGCATCATTGGCACGCGCGGGGTGCCGCGCATCAATCCCTTCAACCTGCGCCCCGGACTCACCAACGAAAAGCTGTTTGCGCGTGACCGCAACATCTGCG
Source organism: Rhodoferax sp. (assembly GCA_008015235.1). GTDB lineage: Bacteria > Pseudomonadota > Gammaproteobacteria > Burkholderiales > Burkholderiaceae_C > Allorhodoferax. Next base: position 162,381 of record SSFF01000015.1, read on the forward strand.
CCTACTGCGGTGAGCATTTCCACGAGACCGAGTTGACGCGCGAACACATCATCCCCTTTGCCCAGCAGGGCCAGGACACCTGGATGAATGTGGTGACGGCCTGCAAACCCTGCAACCACCGCAAGAGCCACCGCACGCCCGAGCAGGCCCACATGCCGCTGCTGTACACGCCCTATGTGCCCAGCCTGTGGGAGGATTTCATCCTGCGCAACCGGCGCATCCTAGCCGACCAGATGGAGTTTTTGCGCGCCCACGTGCCGCAGTCGTCACGCTTGCGGTTTTAGGGGCCTAAATAGCGCTTGGTAATGCGGGTGATCTGGCCGTTGGCGCGCAACTTGTCGAGCGCCGTCTGCAGTTTTTCCACGGTTTGTGGGGGAGTCCCCAGATTGAGGGCGAAGTAGTAGCCGCCTTCGTCAGTGAGCTTGAAGGCCTGGTGCACGGAACGCGCTGTCAGGCCCTGATTCTTGAGGTTCCACTGCATGGCAACCTCGGTGTCGACCATGGCGTCGACACCACCGGCGAGGAGCATGCGCAGCACATCCACGTTGGTGGGTTGGGCCACCAAGGCCGTGGCTGGGACGCCCGCGGCGAGCAGGTCTTGTTCGGAGGCCTCTCCGCGGACGATGCCGATGCGCAGCTTGGCCAGGTCGGCAGCGCTGGCTGGGGGGGCTGTACCGTCTTCGCGGGTGTAGACCCAGGTGCTGCGGGGTAGGATGGGACCTACCCAGGCAAACTCATGTTCACGCGAAGGTTTGCGGGCCGTGGTGTAGGCCAGGGCCTTGGGCTCGGTGCTGGCACTCTTGTAGGCCCGTGCCCAGGGCACCAAGGCAATGCTGCAGTCCAGCTTGGCGGTGCTGCAGGCGGCACGCAGGATGTCGGTCGATATGCCCCGCACCTGGCCGTTTTCCTCAAAGTTGTAGGGAGCCCACTCCTCGGTGAAGGCGTTCAGGTCGTTGGCCTGTGCACCCAGGGCCAGGGCCAAACCCACCCACAAGGGCAGTTTTCGCAAAAGTGCGGAAAGCAAAGACATGGAGGTGCGGACCTTGGTAGCGGAATGCATATGTTCCTGCCACTTTAGCATTGCCCGGTCGGAGTCATGGAAAAAAATACGGCGCTTGCCGTGTGCAAGCGCCGTATTAAGCTCCGTCAAAGGATCAGGCGAATACGCCTGCGGTCTCCTGCATGCGTTCGGACACTTCACCCAAGTGGTGCAAGGTGTCGCCGAAGGTCATCTCCAGCTGTGTGAGCTTCTTGAAGTAGTGGCTTCCGATGTACTCGTCGGTCACGCCGATGCCACCGTGCAGCTGCACCGACTGCTGGCCGACAAAGCGCATGCTCTGACCCAACTGGTACTTGGCGCGCGCCAGCGCGGCGCGGCGTTCGGCGGCCGGAGCGTTGAGCTTCAAGCTGGCGTAGTAGCTCATGGAGCGGGCCAGTTCGAGCTGCATCTTCATGTCGGCGGCGCGGTGGCGCAGGGCCTGGAAGCTGGAAATCGCCACACCGAACTGCTTGCGGGTGTTGAGGTACTCGGCGGTCAGGGCCATGGTCTTGTCCATCACACCCACGGCCTCTGCGCATACGCTGGCAATGCCGATGTCCACCGCGTGCTCCAGTGCGGTCTGTCCGTCGGCGGTCAGCAGCGTGGCTGGCGCGTTCTTGAGCTGCACTTCTGCGGCACGGCCACCGTCTTGCGTGCCGTAACCGCGTGTCGTGACACCAGCGCTGACACGTTCCACAAGGAATAAGGCCAACTGGCTGTTGATCTTGGCCGGGACAATGAAGGCATCGGCCTGGTCACCCACCGGCACTATGCTTTTGGTAGCGTTGAGCACATAGCCGCCAGGGGCTGCCGTGGCTTTTGCATCACACACGTCGAGCTTGTAGCGGGCTGCGCGCTCCTGGTAGGCCAGCACCACCAGTTTCTCGCCGCTCGCAATGGCGGGCAGCCAAGCGGCCTTGGTAGCCGCGTCGCCGTAGCCGGCAATGATGGCACCAGCGATCAGGCTCTGGGCCAGGGGCTCAAGCACGATGCCGCGCCCCAGCTCTTCCATGACCACCATGCCCTCCACCGGGCCCATGCCCAGGCCGCCATCGGCTTCGGGGATGTAAAGGCCGCACAGGCCCAGCTCGGCCAGTTCGTTGAAGGCGGTGCGGTCGAAACCACCGGCCTTTTCAATGCCGCGGCGGCGCTCAAAACTGTAGCCCTTGTCCACCCACTTGCGTACCGCGTCGCGCAGTTGTTCCTGGTCGTCGGAAAAATCGAAATCCATGTTCTGTCTCCTTAGCCCAAAACCACTTGGGACACGATGTTGCGTTGCACTTCGTTGGAACCGCCGTAGATGGTGGTCTTGCGCAGGTTGAAGTAGGTCGAGGCCAGCGGCGCATTGGCCACTTCGCCGCCGGGGAAGCCGCCCAAGGCGCCAAAGGCCTGGTCGCCCTGCCAGCCGGCTTCCATGGCTTCACGGATCAGCGGGACGGCGTAGGGGCCAGCGGCCAGCATCATGAGTTCGGCATAGCGCTGCTGGATTTCGCTGCCACGGATTTTGAGCAGACCTGCAATGTCCAGCGGGTTCTTGCCGGATTTTTCCGCCGACAGCACGCGCAGCACCAGCATTTCGAGCGCCACCACGTCGACTTCCAGTTTGGCAATCTCATCGCGGAAACGGTGGTCTTCCCACACACCTTCGGTCTTGGCGATGCGCTTCAAGCGTTCCAGCTCGCGCTTGGAGCGGTTGACGTCGGCGATGTTGGTGCGCTCGTGCGCCAGCAGGTGCTTGGCGTAGTTCCAGCCCTTGTTCTCTTCGCCGATCAGGTTGGCGGCGGGCACTTCGACGTTGTCGAAGAACACCTCGTTCACTTCGTGGCCTCCGTCGAGCATGATGATGGGGCGCACGGTGACGCCCGGGCTCTTCATGTCGATCAGTAGGAAGGAAATGCCGGTCTGCGGCTTGCCTTCGGTGCTGGTGCGCACCAGGCAGAAGATCCACTCACCATACTGGCCCAGTGTGGTCCAGGTCTTCTGGCCGTTGACGATGTACTTGTCGCCCTGGCGTTCGGCGCGGGTCTTGACCGAGGCCAGGTCCGAGCCCGAACCGGGTTCGCTGTAGCCCTGGCTCCACCACACTTCACCGCTGGCGATGCCGGGCAGGAAGCGTTGTTGCTGCTCTGCATTGCCAAAGGCCATGATCACCGGGGCTACCATCACCGGGCCGAAGGGCACGATGCGGGGGGCACCAGCGAGCGCGCACTCTTCTTCAAACAGGTGTTTTTGCACCGCGTTCCAGCCCGGACCGCCAAACTGCTTGGGCCAGGCAAAGCCGAGCCATCCCTTCTTGCCCAGAATCTTGGCCCAGCGTTGCATGTCCTCGCGGGTAAGGTGCAGGGCGTTGTGAACCTTGTGGGCGATGTCGGCGGGAAGGTTATCCCGTACCCAGCTGCGAATTTCTTCCCGGAAGGCCTGTTCTTCAGGCGTGAATGCCAAGTCCATGGGGGTATGTCTCCAATAAAAATATTTTTAGCTCCAGCATGACAAGCCCTGCGGGCAATTGTCAGCTTGCGCTGAAACCGGGAGCGCTACGCGCATTTCCCGGTTTTAGCACGATCGTACTATTCATTGTGTCCAAGTGGCGACACGCCCAGTTCCTGGCACAGCCGGGCCACCGTGGCGCGCAGCTGGGCCACTTCGGCTTCGAGCGCGTCGAGGCGGGCCTGGGTGCCCGCAGGGGCGTCGGATGCGCCCGTGCAGGGGGCCGTGGCATCCACCGCACCGCACAGCAGGTGCGCCCAGCGCGCTTCGCGCGCGCCGGGGGCCTTGGGCAGCTTGACCACCAGGGCGCCGCCTTTTTCGGGCGAGCGCTCCTGCAGTTCTTCCAGAAAACCCTCCACCGAGGAGGTGTCGGCAAAGCGGTACCAGCGCTCGGCGTTGAGGCGCAGTTCGGCCGTGGTCTGCGGTCCGCGCAGCATCAAGAGGCCCAGCAGCACGGCGGCCTGTTCGAACACCCCCGCCCCGCGTTGGAAGTTGTGCTCGAAGCGAGGTACCCGGCCACCGCTGACTTCGCGCACCAGGTTTTTCTCGCGCAGGTCTTCCAGGGCCTGGGTGACATCGGCTTCGCTGAGGTCCATGACCGGTTCGCGGCTGGTCTTCTGGTTGCAGCCCAGCAGCAAGGCGTTAATGGACAGCGGATAGCTGTCGGGCACTGTGCGGGCTTTTTCCATCAGCGTGGCGACGACACGTGCCTCCACCGGGGTTAACAACAGGGTGGGAGATGCAGTTGTGGTTTCTGTCATAGGGCGTGGCGCGATAATTCGGTCAGTATGAAAAACATCGTCATTTTGATCTCTGGCGGCGGCTCCAACATGGCGGCCATGGTGAAAACGGCTTTGCGCGACAACTGGGCTCAGCGCTATGGTGCCCGCATTGCGGCCGTGGTCAGCAACAAGGCCGATGCCAAGGGGCTGGCGATTGCGGCCGAATACGGCATCGCCACCGCGGTGCTGGACCACAAGGCCTATGCCAGCCGCGAGGAATTTGACACCGCATTGGCGGCATTGATCGACCAGCACGACCCGGCCCTGGTGGTGCTGGCGGGCTTCATGCGCATCCTGACACCGGCTTTTGTGGCGCACTACGCAGGGCGGCTCACCAACATCCACCCCTCCTTGCTGCCGGCCTTCCCCGGCTTGCACACGCACCAGCGCGCCATCGAGGCCGGGTGTAAGTTTGCCGGGGCCACGGTGCACCTGGTGACGGCCGAACTCGACCACGGCCCGATCCTGGAGCAGGCCGTGGTGCCGGTGCTGAGCGACGACAGCGCAGACACCCTGGCCGCGCGTGTGCTCACCCAGGAACACCTGATCTACCCCCGCGCGGTTGCTCATTTGCTACAAAAAATGTAGCTGATTACACAATATCTACGCGGGCTAGGTGCCAATTTTGCACTGAATTCCGTTCTGCGACGGCGCTTCAGGCCGTGGTGCTCAGGCTGCTGCTACTGCCGCTTTGCGACAGCCAGTTGCTGCTGATCTGGTCGTAGAGCTTTTGAGCCAGCTTGGCGATGATGGCTTGGGACTCATCGCCCGATGTGGATGACTTGTTGCTGGCCGACTGGGCCAGGTCCTTGAGGGCACCGGCCAGGCGCTCCATTTCGGACACCGTGCCGTCCTGGTTGGTGTCCAGCGGGTCGTAGCTGGCGCTGCTGGACGCACTGGTGCCGCCCGATTTTTCGGCACCGCCGGCACCGGGCGGAGGCCCCATCGGGGCTGCGCCTTGGGGGCCACCGGCGCCCTGTGCCTGGCCCGCACCGCCCTGGCCGTGGGCTTGCGGGCGCCCGGCTTCGAACTCGGCCTGGCTCAGCGCGCCGCTGCCGTCGGTGTCGAGCTTGGCGAACTTGTCGTCACTGGAGGATGTGTCGGCGTTCTTGCCCATCTTGGACACGAAGTCGCTCATCTCCGATTGGCTAACGCTGCCGTCGCCATCGGTATCCACCTTGGAGAACAGGTCGTCGCTGTCTTCCTGTGCGCCATTGCGGGCCTGGGCAAAGTCCATGGTGGACGGCGGGGGCGGCATGATGGACTGCATGCCCTGGGCTAGCTCGTCGCTACTCAGCGATCCATCGCTGTTGCCGTCCATGGCGGTCAGCAGCTCTTGCGCTGTTTTCTGGAAACTCACGCCGGTGTGCTGTGACACGTCGTCGAGCATGGTCTGCAGCTCGCTGGCGTTGACGCTGCCACTGTTGTCGGTGTCGACTTTGGCAAACATGCGGGTCTGCATGGCGCTGCGCTGGCTGGCCCAGGCATTGCTGCTGCTACTGACATTACTGATGGAGCTCATGGTGATTCCTTTCATGGGAGGTGAGGAGATGTCACCCCGATGCCGGGCATCCCAGGCGACAGCTCGATTGTTGGAACCAGGGGTATCGTGGTTTTGTCGGCTTTGTATCGGGCCGGGTACAAAAGCCCGGCTGAAGCCGACAAACGGGCCGGAATGGCGCTGGTTTTCGCCATTTCAGCGAGCGGGTGGCTTTCTACACTGGGCGTGCCCACTTTTGGACCGTATGCATCAGCCCTCCCACATCCTTGTGGTCGACGACGACCGCGAAATCACCGAACTGTTGGCGGGCTACCTGTCCCGCTTCAATATGGTCTGTCACAGCGCGGGCGACGGCACCAGCATGCGCCAGCAACTGGCACGTCATCCCATTGAGCTGGTGGTCATGGACCTGATGCTGCCGGGGGAGGACGGTTTGACCCTGGCGCGCGAGATTCGCCTGCAGTCGGCCATCCCCGTCATCATGCTCACCGCGCGCTGCGACACCTTCGACCGCGTGGTCGGACTGGAAAGTGGCGCCGACGACTATGTCAGCAAGCCCTTCGAGCCGCGCGAACTGGTGGCTCGCATCCAGACCGTGCTGCGACGTACACGCCAATCGGTGGCGCAGGAAAGCCATCCGCTGCGCAGCGATGTGGTCGCGTTCGACGGCTGGGAACTGCACCGCGATGACCGTTGCCTGGTGGCGCCCAGCGGCGTGGTGGTGGCCTTGTCCAATGCCGAATTCCGCCTGCTCAATGTGTTTTTGCAGGCGCCCCGGCGGCTGCTGAGCCGGGATCAATTGATGGAGCAGGCCCGTGGCCGCAGCATGGAGGCGTTTGAGCGCAGCATTGACCTGCTGATTTCACGCCTGCGCCAGAAGCTGGGCGACACCGCCGCTGCCGCACCGATGATCAAGACGGTGCGGGGGGCCGGTTACCTGTTCAACGTCCAGTCCATCCAGGGCCGCATGGCATGGCCGCGGCGCGCGTGACGCTGTTGCAATGGGGCCTTGTGGTGCGGCAAAGGCTGGAGCGCCTGTTGCCGCACAGCCTGTTTGGCCGCCTGGCCTGGCTGCTGGGCGTCACGGCCGTGGCCAGCCATGTGCTGGCCTTGACGCTCTTGTTCGAGACCTCGCCGGCATTCCGGCCTCCGCCGCCGCCGGTGGCGCTGCAGGGATCTTGGGCCGGGCCACCGCCACCGGGCCCTGCCGGCATGCCACCTCTGGGGCTGGTGCTGGACATTGGCGTGCGGCTGGGTGCCTTGCTGCTGGCGGCCTGGGTCGGCGCCCGCTGGCTGGCCGCCCCGATGCGGCGCCTGGCCCAGGGCGCTGCCGAACTGGGCCTGGACGTGCGTCGCCCGCCCTTGCCCGAAGAAGGGACCCTGGAGTGCCGCGAAGCCACGCGCGTCATCAACCAGCTGCAGCGCAATATCCAGACCCAGCTGGCCGAGCGCGATCAGTTTGTGGCCGCGGTGTCGCACGACCTGCGCACGCCGTTGACGCGCCTGGCCTTGCGCGTGGAGTACCTGGACGATGCGCAAGCGCGCCAGCGCTTTGCCAAGGACATTGGCGAAATGAACGACATGATCCGTGCCACGCTCGACTACCTGCGCGGTGCGGCACCCGACGAAGCCTGGGTTCGGCTGGACATGGCTGCTCTGGTGGAAAGCCTGGTGTGCGATTTTCAGGATGTCGGAATGGCCGTGGCCTTTGCGGAGGGTGGCCCCGCTGCACCGCCCGTGCGCGCCCAAGCGGCCGCATTGCGCCGTTGCCTGGGCAATCTGCTGGAGAACGCCGTCCGTTATGGCGAGCGTGCTACGGTGACGGTGACCTCTACGCCCGGTGAGGTGCATGTGACGGTATCTGACCAGGGCCCGGGCCTGCCTGTGTCCGAATGGGCCAAGGTGACGCAGCCGTTCTACCGCGTGGAGGGTTCGCGTAACCGCAGCAGCGGTGGGGTCGGGCTGGGGCTGTCGATTGCACAGGACATTGCCTTGCGCCACCAGGGACAGCTGCTGATCGGCAATGCCCCCGTGGGTGGCCTGCAGGTGATGCTGGTGCTGCCCGTGGCGGGCTAGTTCGCTGTTGCGTCGGCCACTTTGGCAAAGCGTGCTTGCCAGCGCCCATTGATACACACTTCTTCCAGAAACATGGCGGCGGGGCGCACCCACAGCCCGTGTTCGCCGTAGAGGGCGCGGTACAGGGTCATGGGTTCCAGCGTTTCGCTGTGGCGCACGGTGCCCAGTACTTCGTATTCCATGCCCTTGTAGTGGCGGTAGCGGCCAGGCGGTGTTTCTATTAAAGCTGGGAGCGAGGCGTCAGGCATGGGAAAATCGGGCTTATGCATCCAAAAGCCCTATTAGAAACCTGTTCTGACCTGGTTCGCCTGGTACTGAAGTTCGATCACCCGGCAGACGCCATTGTTTCGCGCTATTTCCGCGAACACCGCAACCTGGGGCCGCGCGAGCGCGCCACCCTGGCCGAGACCGTATACACCGTGCTGCGCAAGAAGCAGTTGTTTGACCACTTTGCGCCTTCGGGCAGTGGGCCGAAGGAACGTCGCCTGGCCATTCTGGGCTTTTTCGGCCCTGGGGATTTCCTGCGCAGTGCCTTGACCGACCAGGAAACCCGCTGGCTGGATGCCTGCGAAAAGGTCAATCCCGAGGACCTGATGGAGCGCCATCGCCACAATCTGCCCGAGTGGCTGGTGCAGCCGCTCAAAGACCAGCTCGGCGACGAATTCTGGGCCCTGACCGAGAGCCTGAACCAGGGCGCGGGACTGGACTTGCGGGTTAACGATTTCAAGGCAAAGCGCGCTGACGTGCAAAAAGCACTGGCGGCCTCGGGTATCAAGGCGGTGCCGACACCGTTCTCGCCCTGGGGCCTGCGTATTTCCGGAAAGCCTGCGCTCAACAAACACGAAGCCTTTGTCCGTGGGGACTTCGAAGTGCAGGACGAAGGCTCACAATTGCTGGCCCTGTTGCTGGACGCCAAGCGCGGCGAAATGGTGGTGGACTTCTGCGCCGGTGCCGGGGGCAAGACGCTGGCCTTGGGCGCCATGATGCGCAACACCGGCCGTTTGTATGCGTTTGATACCTCCGCGGGGCGCCTGGACTCTTTCAAGCCGCGTCTGGCGCGCAGCGGCCTGTCCAATGTGCACCCCGCGGCCATTGCCCATGAGCGCGACGACCGTGTCAAACGCCTGGCCGGCAAGATCGACCGTGTGCTGGTGGACGCGCCGTGTACTGGCATGGGCACCCTGCGCCGCAACCCCGACCTCAAGTGGCGCCAGACCCCGCAGGGCGTGGAAGAAATGGCAGTGACACAGGCCAAGATTCTGGCCAGCGCGGCGCGCATGGTGAAATCCGGCGGGCGCCTGGTGTATGCCACTTGCAGCGTGTTGCCGCAGGAAAACGAAGCCATTGCCGAAGCCTTCGGCCAGGCCCATGCTGATTTTGTAGTCTTGCCGGTGGGCGAGGTGTTGACGGGCCTGAAGGTGGCCGATGCGGCGACATTGTGTGCAGGAGGGGAGGATGGCCAGCGCTACCTGCGTCTGTGGCCGCACCGCCACGCCACGGACGGATTTTTCGCCGCCGTGTGGCAGCGCAAGTAATTCAGTTGCCCTTCTTGGTCACCGAGGAAAACGGATCGACCAAGGGGGCGGTAGGCAAGTCAAGGGGGATATCCAGTTTCCCGTTGGGTGGGGGCTCTGTTGTATCACTGTGCGAATTCTGGAATGCAATGGAATCTTCCCACTCGTTCCAGGTCGATTCCTCGACTTCGGCGACCGGAATCGGGGCAAAGAGGTCTTGCAGTGATTTGGGGCGCGCATTGCTTGTCGGAACCGTTTTCTTGGTTTCGCGCCTGAAAAAAATCATGATGCCCTCCGCGAATGACTCTTCCCTTGCGGTTCATTCTATGCACGCCTTTTCATAACTGCAACCGGGATTTGCCTCTGCGGGTGCTTGCCAGTGCACAAGCGCCCCAAAGTAAAAAACCCGCTCAGTGAGCGGGTTTTTTGCAGGAGGAAAGACTGAATTACTTCAGCTTGATTTCCTTGTAGTCCACGTGCTTGCGAGCCTTGGGATCAAATTTCTTGATCAGCATCTTCTCGGGAGTGGTCTTCTTGTTCTTGGTCGTGGTGTAGAAGTGACCGGTGCCAGCTGTGGATTCCAGCTTGATTTTCTCGCGTCCGCCTTTGGTTGCCATGGTTCAGCTCCTTCGTGATTAGGCTTGGCCACGTGCGCGCAGGTCGGCGAGCACAGAGTCGATACCGTTCTTGTCGATCAAACGCAGAGCGGCGCTGGAAACACGCAGGCGAACCCAACGGTTTTCCGACTCAACCCAGAAACGGCGGTATTGCAGGTTCGGCAGGAACCGGCGCTTGGTTTTGTTGTTGGCGTGGGAAACATTGTTTCCGACCATGGGCTTCTTGCCCGTTACTTCACATACGCGTGCCATGTGGACACTCCGATACATAAACGGCAGATCCACTGTCGTGGATGCCTGACCTCGCCAGAAATGCGGGTGGCGGTAACCCGTCGCTGCAGGCCCTTCACAGGGCGGGGTTTGCAGCAAAGCCTTGGATTATATAAGGAAACGGGATGCTGCCGCAAGCACGGTGGCACCCGGATTTTTGAACGGGTTCTTATTCCTGTTCCAGGAAGCGCTGGGCGTCGAGTGCGGCCATGCAGCCGGTGCCGGCGCTGGTGATGGCCTGTCGGTAGACATGGTCCTGCACATCGCCGGCCGCAAATACGCCGCGCACGCTGGTTTGGGTGGCAAAGCCCTTGAGGCCACCCTGGGTGACGATGTAGCCGCCTTCGAGTTCCAACTGCCCTTGGAAGATTTCGGTGTTAGGGGCGTGGCCAATGGCGATGAAGCAGCCCTTGAGGGTGATGTCCTCGGTGGCACCGTTGTTCACGTCTTTCACGCGGATGCCGGTTACGCCGGTGGCATCGCCCAGCACTTCGTCCAGGGTTTTGAAAGTCTTTAGCTCGATCTTGCCCTCGGCTACCTTGGCCATCAGCTTATCGATGAGGATGGGCTCGGCCTTGAACTTGTCGCGGCGGTGCACCAGGTAGACCTTGCTGGCAATGTTGGACAGGTACAGCGCTTCCTCGACCGCGGTGTTGCCACCACCGACCACGCAGCACACTTCATTGCGGTAGAAGAAACCGTCGCAGGTGGCGCAACCGGAGACGCCGCGACCCATGAATGCTTCCTCCGAGGGCAGCCCCAGGTACTTGGCCGAAGCACCGGTGGCGATGATGAGCGAATCGCAGGTATAGGTGCCACTGTCACCATTCAAAGTGAAGGGGCGCTTGGACAGGTCGACCGAGCCGATATGGTCGAACACGATCTGGGTCTTGAAGCGCTCGGCATGCTCCAGGAAGCGCTGCATCAATTCGGGGCCTTGCACGCCGTGGACGTCGGCCGGCCAATTGTCGACCTCGGTGGTGGTCATCAGCTGGCCGCCCTGGGCCAAGCCGGTGATGAGCACCGGGTTGAGGTTGGCACGGGCGGCGTAGACGGCGGCGGTGTATCCGGCAGGGCCGGATCCCAGGATCATGACTTTGGCGTGTTGGGTGGTGGACATGGGTGGTACTCGTGTGGGTATGGGTGCCCGTGGGCGTGTTGTACATTTGGGCCCGCAGCCTGATTTCAATGCAGTGTTGCACTGATCGCGGCGACGCCAGCCTTTGGCGTGCAATTGTAGTGAGTGGCCCCACGTCTTCCGGTACGCATCAACCCAAACTGCCGTCATGTCCAAACTGAGCAATCTAGACCTGGTTCGCCGTGTTCCCCTGTTTTCTACCTTGACGGAAGAGCAGGCCAGCACCTTGCTGGGGCAGGTGGAAAAGCGCCGACTGGCACGCGGTGCTGTGCTGTTGCGCCAGGGGGAGACTTCGGGGGAGCTGTATGTCCTGCTCAGCGGCCGGGCCCGCGTGGTGGTAACCGATGCGCAGGGACGCCAGGTGATTCTGGCCACCATGCGTGCGGGGGACTGCATGGGTGAGATGAGCATCATTGACCAGGAGCCACACAGCGCAACGGTGATCTTGGACTCGGCGGGCGATGTGCTGGTGCTCAGTAGCACCGCATTTTCGCGTTGCCTTGCCCACAATGCAGCCATGGCCCAGGCCGTGATGGTGGCGCTGGTGCAGCGCCTGCGTGCTTCCACCAAGAAAATCGGCTCTCTGGCCCTGCTGGGCGTGTACGGGCGGGTCGCCACCGTACTGCTGGACATGGCCGTGAAGGACGAGGGCGGTGCCCTGGTGGTACAGGAAAAGCTGACCAAACAGGACATTGCACGCATGGTCGGCGCGTCGCGCGAAATGGTCAGCCGCGTCATGAAGCACTTTGAGGACCAGCAGTTCATGCAGATGCAGCCGAACGGCCATATCCGGATTTTTGAACGCCGCAAGACAGCGCGTTGAGTTGGCTACCGATGACGTATTCCCTGCACACCCTCCATTCCAAGCCCGCACCTGCGCCGGCGCCGGCTTCGGTGGCATCGCGTTTCTCCAGTGAACTGTTCTTGTTGCTGGCTTTCGTTGCCCTGGTGGTCTGGGTGGTCGCCTTGTTGACTTATTCGGTCAACGATCCGGCGTGGTCGACTTCGGGTACCGGCGAAGCCCTGCACAACCGTGCTGGTCGCTTAGGTGCCTGGGTGGCCGACATGAGCTATTTCACGCTCGGTTACTCGGTATGGTGGTGCGTGGCCTTGTTGGCGCGGGCTTGGTTGTCTGCCTTGGCCAACCGTTTGCGCAGTGACGAGTTGGAGGATGACGCGCCCCAGGCCATGGACTGGCGCTCACGTTGGCAACCCCGGTTGGCATTTTGGCTGGGTGTGGTTTTCCTGCTCTACGCCAGTGTGTCGCTGGAATGGTCGCGTCTGTACCGCTGGGAAGCCGGGCTGCCGGGCTACAGCGGTGGCGCGTTGGGCTATGTCCTGGGACTGTGGAGCATGCAGGGCATGGGCTTTGGTCTGTCCGGCCTGGTGGCCATCGTGCTGGGGGTGTGGGGCGTGTCCCTGGCGTTCCGTTTTTCCTGGGCGCAACTGGCCGAACGCATTGGTTCCACCTTGGACGCCCTGATTTCGCACTACCGCGCGAAGCGTGAAATTGAGCAGGACATGCAGCTGGGCCAGCAGGCCGCCCGTGAGCGTGAAGAAATTCTGATCGAAGAGCATGTAGAGCAGGTCGAACACCCGCCGGTACCGGTGGTCATTGAGCCGCCTGCACCGTTGGAAGCCCCCCGTAGCGAGCGCGTGGCCAAGGAGCGCCAGAAGCCCTTGTTCATGGAGATGCCCGACAGCAAGCTGCCGCAGGTGGACTTGCTCGATGCGCCGCAGGTACGTCAGGAGACGGTCAACACCGAAACACTGGAAATGACCAGCCGCATGATCGAGAAGAAGCTCAAGGACTTCGGCGTCGACGTGCGCGTGGTCACGGCACAGCCGGGACCGGTGATTACCCGCTATGAAATCGAACCCGCCACCGGCGTGAAGGGCTCGCAGATCGTCGGTCTTGCCAAGGACCTGGCGCGTAGCTTGAGCCTGGTGTCCATCCGCGTGGTCGAAACCATTCCTGGCAAGAACTACATGGCGCTGGAACTGCCCAATGCCAAGCGCCAGTCGATTCGCCTGTCGGAAATCCTGGGCTCGCAGGTCTACAACGAGGCCAAGTCCATGCTCACCATGGGCCTGGGCAAGGACATTGTCGGCAACCCCATCGTCGCCGACCTGGCCAAGATGCCGCACGTGCTGGTGGCCGGTACCACGGGCTCGGGCAAGTCGGTGGGGATCAACGCCATGATCCTGTCGCTGCTGTACAAGGCTGAAGCCCACGACGTGCGCCTGCTGATGATCGACCCCAAGATGCTGGAAATGTCGGTGTACGAAGGCATTCCACACCTGCTGGCCCCGGTTGTCACCGACATGCGCCAGGCGGCCCACGGCCTGAACTGGTGCGTGGCCGAGATGGAGAAGCGCTACAAGCTGATGAGCAAACTGGGCGTGCGCAACCTGGCGGGCTACAACACCAAGATCGACGAAGCCAAGGCCAAGGAACAGTTCATCTACAACCCCTTCAGCCTGACGCCGGAATCGCCCGAACCGCTGGAGCGCTTGCCGCACATCGTCGTGGTCATCGACGAGTTGGCCGACCTGATGATGGTGGTGGGCAAGAAGATCGAGGAACTGATTGCCCGCCTGGCACAGAAGGCGCGTGCTGCCGGCATCCACCTCATTTTGGCGACCCAGCGCCCCAGCGTGGACGTGATCACCGGTCTGATCAAGGCCAACATCCCCACGCGCATTGCGTTCCAGGTGAGCAGCAAGATCGACAGCCGCACCATCCTCGACCAGATGGGTGCCGAAGCTTTGCTGGGCATGGGCGACATGCTCTATATGCCCAGCGGCACGGGGCTGCCAATCCGCGTACACGGCGCCTTCGTGAGCGACGAGGAAGTGCACCGCGTGGTCAGCTACCTCAAGGAGCAGGGTGGCGAGCCCAACTATATTGAAGGCGTGCTCGAAGGCGGCACCGTGGATGGCGAGGATGGTGCGCTGGGTGGCGAGGGGGCCAGCGGTGAGAAAGACCCGATGTACGACCAGGCGGTCGAAGTGGTGCTGAAGAACCGCAAGGCCAGCATTTCCCTGGTGCAGCGCCACCTCAAGATCGGCTACAACCGCGCCGCACGCTTGGTGGAAGACATGGAAAAAGCCGGGCTGGTGAGTGCCATGAGTGGCGCCGGTCAACGTGAAATCCTGGTGCCGGCACGTGCCGAGTGAGGACAGAGGAACGAATGAAGAAACCGTGGAAGCCTGTGATTGCTACTTTTTTTGTAGCAGCCTGTGCAATATCCGTGCGGGCTGGAGGCCTGAATGACCTTGAAAATTTCGTGAGGACGGTCAAAACCGGCAAGGCCGAGTTCACCCAGGTGGTAACGCAGCCGGTGCGCGAAGGGCAGGTGGCCCGCAGCCGTGTGTCCAGTGGCGGCTTCGTGTTTGCGCGCCCGCAGCGTTTCCGCTTTGACTACCGCAAGCCCTTCGAACAGACCATCGTGGCCGATGGCCAGACCCTGTGGCTGTACGACGTGGACCTGAACCAGGTCACTGCGCGCAAGCAAGCTGCTGCACTGGGCAGTACCCCGGCAGCGCTGATTGCCTCGGCCCCCGATCTGGCCGCACTGCAGGCTGATTTCACGCTCAGCGAAACTCCGGGCCAGGAAGGGCTGGAGTGGGTGTTGGCCATACCCAAGTCGCGTGACAGTGGTATGCAGAGCGTGCGCGTGGGCTTCAAGGCCGGCGAGCTGGCGCGGCTGGACATTTTGGACAGCTTTGGCCAGCGTTCGGTGCTGAGCTTTTCGGGCTTCCAGCGCAACCTGGCACTGGACGCTGCCTTGTTCCAATTCAAGCCACCGGCGAGCGCCGATGTGGTGCGGCAGTAGTGCAGGGCAGGTTTCATGTTTCCACTGAGTCGTTCCGCCTTTGCAGCCTCCCTGCTTTTCAGCCTCGGAGCCTTGCTAGCCCTGGCACTGGGGACTTTGCATTTTGAAACGGCCGGTGGTGCAGTGGGCTACAGCACGCCCGTGGCCGTGGGGCTCATGGCACTGTGTCTTCTGCGCATCCTGGCAGCAAGTTACCAACGCGGGTTGGACATCGGTGCGTCTACAGGCGGGGCCGTGCTGGCCGTCGTGGCGAGCCTCATGTTTCCGCCCTTTGTGACCCTGGTTTTGCTCTTTGTGCCTTCCGTCAGCAAGGAGGGCGTGCAGTCGCCACCCGCGGCCAAGCTCACTTTGCTGGCGGCCTTGCCGCTGGGAATCGCTTGCGGATTGGGGCTGCTGTTTCTGGTGCAGGCCGTGTTCAAGGCCTTGTGAGCATGCGCACGGTATCCCAACCCCTGGCCGAGGTCCTGCGTCCAGCGACCCTGGGTGAGGTCATTGGCCAGCAGCATCTGCTGGGCGAGGGGATGGCGCTGCGGCTGGCGTTCGAGTCGGGGCAACCCCACAGCTGCATCCTCTGGGGGCCGCCCGGGGTGGGCAAGACCACCATTGCCCGGCTCATGGCCAGCGCCTTCGATGCCCAGTTCATCACCATCAGTGCGGTGCTGGGAGGGGTGAAGGAAATCCGTGAGGCAGTGGAGCAGGCACAGCAGGTGCGCGATGGCTTGGAGCAAAGGCGCACCATCGTGTTCGTGGACGAGGTACACCGCTTCAACAAGAGCCAGCAGGATGCCTTTTTGCCCCATGTGGAAAGTGGGCTGTTCACCTTCATTGGTGCCACCACGGAAAATCCGTCGTTCGAGGTCAACTCGGCCCTGTTGTCGCGCTCGGTGGTTTATGTGCTGCAGCCGCTGGGAACTGAGGATTTGAAGCAAATTGTGGAGCGGGCCCGCAATAAACAAGCATTTCCTGCTATTGAAGATATAGCGGTCGATGAGCTGGTGTCGTATGCCGATGGCGATGCCCGGCGCCTGCTCAACACGCTGGAGACACTGGGGGTGGCGGCGCGGCAGGAACAGCTGGAGCTGGTGACATTGCCATGGTTGCGCAAGGTCATGGGTGAGCGCATGCGACGTTTCGACGGCGGCGGTGACCAGTTCTACGACACCATTTCGGCACTGCACAAAAGTGTCCGTGGCTCCGACCCGGACGCTGCCCTGTACTGGCTGGTGCGCATGCTCGACGGCGGCGCCGACCCGCGCTACCTGGCGCGCCGCCTGGTGCGCATGGCGGCCGAGGACATCGGCCTGGCCGACCCACGGGCGCTGCGCCTGGCTCTGGACTGCGCCGAGGTCTATGAACGCCTGGGCTCACCGGAAGGGGAGCTGGCTCTGGCCGAGTGCACGGTGTACCTGGCGGTGGCGCCCAAGTCCAATGCCGTGTACAAGGCCTACAACGCCGTACGTGCCTTCATCAAGAAGGACGGCACCCGGCCGGTGCCGATGCACCTGCGCAATGCGCCTACCAAGCTGATGAAGCAGCTCGACTATGGCAAGGGCTACCGCTATGCCCACGATGAAGCTGAAGGGTTCGCGGCGGGTGAGAACTATTTCCCCGAAGGGCTGCAATCCCCCGGGTTTTACCAGCCGGTGGAGCGCGGACTGGAAATCAAGATTGCTGAAAAGATGCGGCATTTGCGCGGCCTGAATCAGTCCTGATCGGACCAGTCCCGAGGCCCCTTGTGGGGAGGCCTCCACACCCTGCCAAACAAAGACACTTTTGCAACACGTCTCTGGAAGACGTTGAATTTGCTTGCAATTTGTCAAAAATTGTCAATAATCATCAAAAATTGATAATTTGTTTGATGTTTTAAGGTTCTTGTCTGTACCTTGCTGCGTGCCGCAGTGGGGCTGCGGTGGTCGAGTGTGCTACCAACCAGCTTGGAGTGAGGCGGTGGAAAAATCCTTTTGCACGACACGTGAAGCAGCTGATTTGCTAGGGGTGTCTGTGGGTACGGTGCAGTTGTGGGTCGAAAGCGGCTTGCTGCGTGCCTGGAAGACCACCGGCGGTCACCGGCGGGTGTTGCGGGAGTCCATAGACGCCTTGCTGCACCATGGTGCCAGGCCATCGCCCAAAGTGGCTCCGCCGGAACCCAGCCAAGGCAGTTTCCGGATTTTGGTGGTGGAGGACGATGCCGCCTTGCAGCGCCTGTACCAGGCCAATTTGCGGCGGTGGGACATGACGCCGGACGTCACCGTGGTGGACAACGCTGTGTCAGCGTTGATGCACATTGGGCATGCTTCCCCCGATCTGCTGATTTCCGACCTGCACATGCCGGGTGTGGACGGTTTTTACATGCTGCGGGTGTTGGAGAAATCTCCCCAAGTGGCTGACACGACCATTGTGGTTGTGACCGGTCTGGATGCTCCCGACATTGCACGGCGTGGTGGCGTACCTGAGGGGGTGGAGATTTTTCCGAAACCAGTGCCATTTGCAAAGTTGCATGCACTGGCCTTGACCGTACAGCAACGCAAGATCACTCAGAACAATGCACGCAAGGAGGGCGACCGTGGACCATATTCTGATAGTTGATGACCACGCGGATATCCGCAAGCTGTTGGGCATCACTTTGGGGAAGCGATTTGAAATCATTGAAGCCCAGGATGGCGAAACGGCGTTGATGTTGATAGAGCGCTTTCGCCCCCGTTTGGTGTTGTTGGACATCATGATGCCAGGTGCCGTGGATGGCTTGAAGGTGTTGGACACTATCAAGTCCAACCCGCATACGCGGGACACCATCGTGGCCATGGTGACTGCCCGAGGTCAGCAGGCAGACAGTGAAGAAGCCAAGCGCAGGGGGGCTGATGCCTATTTCGTGAAGCCCTTCAGTCCGCTCAAGGTAGTGGCCTGGGTGCAGGAAGTGCTGCAATGAGCCACAGCGTCGTGGAGGCCCAGATGCTGCAGGAACAATTGTTCCGGTATGCCCACGACATCCAGGAGTTGATGGATCAACATGCCAAGCTGCAGCGCCACCACACCCTGATGTTGCAGGCCATGGGGCGTGATGCGCTTGACAGCGACTTGCTGTTCAATGTGCTGCGCGACGGCAATCGCTATTCCTTTCTTACCGATTCCCATGGCATCGTGCTTCAGATCAGCGCGGCCCTGCAACGCCGTCTAGGTCTCAGTGAGAACGATCGCATCGGCGGGGCCTTGGCGGCAATTGCCGTCAACGAGAGCAAGCAGGACGTGCATGCTGTTGTGAGGAAGATGGCCCTACACCCGAAGTTCGGAGGGATTGAGTTGCGGCGCCTGGCTTTGCCGGGCCCACACCAAGCGCGTCCGAACGATTTTGACGTGCTGGTGATGCAGTCCGTGACCGGTGCGGTTCCGCGCCTGCACTGGTGGTTGCAGGAGGTGCAGCCGGGTGTGGACATGCCCTTTTTGGTATTGGAGCGCTTCCTGACCATGGATGGATGTGAGGAAGGCGTTTTCTACACCAGTCCGCAAGGTGCAATCCATGCTGTCAATCCAGCCTTCGAGCGCATTACCGGCTACGGCGCAGCGGAGGTATTGGGGGAGAATCCCCGTGTGCTCAGCTCCGGGCGCCATGACAACGAGTTCTACCAGGATTTCTGGTCAGAGCTGCTTGAGCAGGGGTACCACAACGGTGAGGTGTTCAACCGGCGCAAGAACGGACAGTTGTACCTGCAGTGGTTGTCGATCAAGATGGTCCAAGATGCCCAGGACCAGGTTGTCGCCTATGTCTCGGCCATTTCCGACGTGTCCAAGCGAGAGCGTGAAAAGAAGCAGCTGGAAGAATTGGCCTATCGCGACCAGTTGACGGGGCTGCCCAACCGGCGTTGGCTGGAAGAGCAGGTAAGCCATGCTTTGGCGGCAAAGAGCCAGGATGGCACAGGCTTGGGCATCCTCTTCATGGACTTGGATAAGTTCAAGCCCATCAATGATGAGTTGGGCCATGAAATTGGCGACAAGGTGTTGCAAATCGTGGCCCAGCGCTTGCAGGGCTGCTTGCACCATGACCAGGTGGTGGCCCGTATTGGGGGTGACGAATTTGTGGTGTTGTTGAAGAACGCGGGCAGCGAACTGGATGCTGAGGAGACAGCCAACCGTATGCTGGCATGCATCTCCGCCCCCATTGCTCTGGGCGGTGAAACACTTTCCGTTGGCGCGAGCATTGGTTGCGCCCTGTACCCGCGCGATGGAGTGGACGGGGCCAGTCTGCTGCGCCATGCGGACGCCGCCATGTACGGTGCGAAGCGGTTTGGTACGCAGTTTAGTTTCTTTGACACGGGGGCTGAAAGCTCAAAAGTACCCAACCTGGCGTTTGAACTCTGGCATGCTCTTGAGCGGGAGGAGCTGAGCCTGGTGTACCAGCCCCAAATCAGCCTGGAGGCCAATGGTGCGGTCCGTGGGTACGAGGCCTTGCTCCGCTGGATGCACCCACAGCTGGGCGAAGTGCCGCCGACCGATTTCATTCCAATTGCAGAGAAAACGGGTGCCATCGTTCCTATCGGGAAATGGGTGCTGGCGACAGCCTGCAGGCAATTGGTCTTGTGGGATCAGCAGGGGCAAAAGCCACTGTCAGTGTCGGTCAATATATCGCTGCAGCAGCTTCGGGCTCCGGATTTCATCGCCTACGTGCGTGAACAGGTTTTCGTGCACCAGATTGCTCCTGAGAAGCTGGAGCTGGAACTCAGCGAAACGCAGGCGCAGCTGTACTTGAATGAAGATACGCGACGCATACAGGCTTTGCGAGAGATGGGCATTCGCATTGCCATCAAGGACTTCGGTGCAGCATTCGGCACCATATCAAGACTCAGTGCGCTGTCCATCAGTTCCCTGAAGATGGATTCACGTCTGGTGGCCTCTCTGACTACCAGTGCTGACGCGCGAGCCATCAGCAACTGTATGGTGGCGGTGGGGCGAGCGCTCAATATCGATGTGATCGCCGAAGGTGTGGAGAGCTCCGAGCAGCTCCAGGTTCTGCATGCCCAAGGCTGTCCAATGGTTCAGGGTTTTCTGATGGGTTATCCGCTGCCTCCGGTGGGCAGCGAGTCACTCCCGCCATCTGCTTAGGTTACTCAGCATGGCAAACCTCATGGCCGTCCGTGAAAGTGCATTGCACGTGAAGTGGTATTACGACTTGTCAATGCGTCATATGCGAGAGCGCTGGATATCTGGAAGGAGCAGCTTGTGGTCCCATCATTGAAATCATTGGCTTCTTCCAGAGAAGGGGGGAGGTGGGTCATCGGGTTGATTTGGGCAGCCGCTGGGGTCCTGATCGCATTGACCTGGCTGCATGTTTTGATTCTTGTGGGGGCAAGCCGCGATCGCGAGTTGACAACTGCCGAACGCGATCTGGGGAATTTGACCCGTGTCGGCCAAGAACATGCGAATCGAACCTTCCGCAGTGCAGACCAGGTTATCCAGTTTGTGCGGGCGCAGTACCTGGAAAAAGGCAACAAACTGAATCTCGAGGCCTTGAGTGCACAAGGGGTGATCGATACCGAAATATTCAATCAAGTCGGGGTGATCGACGCCAACGGTATCTATGTGTTGGCCAACCGCCCCATCAATGGACGCCTGGATCTCTCGGACCGGGAGCATTTCCGGGTCCATGTGGCGGCAGACACCGGTGAACTATTCGTATCCAAGCCGGTGGTGGGGCGCGCCACGGGCAAATGGTCGATCCAGCTGACACGCCGCATCAATGGCCCGAAGGGGGAGTTCATGGGGGTGGTGGTGGTGTCGGTCGACCCCAGCTACTTCACCCGGTTCTATGGTGACTTGGAGTTGGGTGAGCAGGGCATGGCGGCTCTGTATGGGCTCGACGGCATTGCCCGTGCCCGCCGCGTCGGGCAGACGGAGGACTTTGGAGCTCGCGCCAAGAATGCCACCATGTTTGAGCGCATTGCCGCCGGAACGCCTACGGGTTCCTATGTCAGTGCGTCGGTCGTGGATGGCGTGGAGCGCATGTACTACTTTCGAAAGATACCTGGGTATACGCTGGCGGTTGTGGCAGGTATCGAGATGCGGTTTCTTTTGGCGAACCACGACCATGCCCGCAATGCGCTGTTCCTCGAAGCCATATTGTTGACGGTGCTGATTCTGTTGCTGGCATGGGCATTGGTACGCTACCTGAAACGCCTTCGTACGGAGACCGCAGCGCGCATGCGTGCGCAGGAGCAGGTTCAGGACCGCACGGAGCAGCTCAATGCCATCTTTTCGCTCAGTCCGGATGGCTTTGTGTCGTTTGATGCCAAACGGCGAGTCAAATATGTCAATCCTGCGTTCCTGCGCATGACCGTAACCCAGGCCGACAAATTGCAAGGTTTGAGCGAGCAGGAATTTTCCCAATGGCTCAGTGCCTTGTGCGATCCGAACACGCCTTTCAAGGGGGTAGATAAGCTTCGCTTGCAGGAAGGTCGCGAAAAGGACGGGTCACGCGAAATCATCGAAGTCGATAGTTTTGGCAAGCGTGTTTTGCAGGTGCGGTTCAGACGATCGGACACGGAGTCGGTGTCGCAAATCCTATATTTCCGCGATGTCACTCATGAGAACGTCGTGGACCAGATGAAGAGCGAGTTCCTGTCTACCGCAGCCCATGAGTTGCGAACGCCCATGGCGAGTATTTACGGGTTCACCGAGCTGCTACTGCACCAGGAGCATGACCGTGAAACCGAGAAGGAGTTTCTGGGAATCGTGTACCGGCAGTCGGAGCTCATGGTGCGCATCATTGATGAGCTGCTCGATCTTGCACGCATAGAAGCCCGCAAAGGCAAAGACTTTGTCTTGAGTGATGTGGACATGCAGGACCTGCTCACTGATTTGGCACGCACCTACGTTCCGCCACCGGGGCGTGCGGTTCCGCATCTGGAGATGCCATCCGCGTCCTTGCGGGTGCGGGCCGATGCAGGAAAGCTGCGCCAGGCATTGTTGAACGTACTGGTCAACGCCTACAAATTTTCAGCCGCTGGGGGAGAGGTCGAGATCACTCTGGAGCCGATCATGGACCAGGGTTCCGAGGAAGTGTCCAGTGTGGCGGTGGTGATCTCTGATACCGGCATTGGAATGACGCCCGAGCAACTGCAGCAGGTGTGCAACCGGTTTTACCGCGCTGACTCATCCGGCAAGGTTCCAGGAACCGGGTTGGGCATGGCGATCGTCAAGGAAATTGTCGAGTTGCACCATGGGGAAATTCACATTGCGAGTCAGTGGGGCAAGGGTACGGAGGTCAGGCTGACGTTTCCCGTCATCAGCGATGGACGCTAACCCAATGATTGGCCAGTCCATCAGATAACCCGGGGCAATCACCATGCGCTACCGCTACCAATATCTTTCCACTCAACTGGCTCGTCCTGGCATCGTGTTGGGTGCGCCTGCCGATGCAGTGGTAGGGGGCTCTGTCAGTTTCAGTCTTCCGGCTGGCCATGTCCTGACCGAGGACAATATCCGCCAGCTGCAGACTCACAAGGTGGAATTCATCTTTGTGGGCTGTGAAGACAAGCGCTCCGACGCTGTGGTGGCCGAAGATGTCGCCACTGCTGCAGCCCGGGTACTACGGGTATTTGCTGATGCCGACCTCAACGAGCCCCATATGGCAGCCCTGTTTGACCAGGTACTTTCGTACCGGAGCGCCTGATGCACTACCCCACCATCACCGAGGAAGTGGTGCTTGCCAATGCGGATGCGCTGCCAGCCTTTCCCAAGACCGTGCGACGTATCCTGGAAACGGTGGATGATCCTGATAGCAGCATGTCGGTGTTGGCCGACGTTGTAGGCCGCGACCCTGCGATTGCCGGGCGGGTGCTGGCATTGGCGAACACAGCTGCTTCGGTGTCCAAGCGACGCGACAAGGTGGAGGACATCTATGCGGCAACCGCGCTGGTGGGAATGCAGCAGGTCAGAGATGTTGCACTGGTTTGCAGTCTTTCCAAGTTTGTGCGCGAAATGGAGGGCCAGCGAGGTCAGAGTGCGGTTTGGTGCCATAGCGTAGGTGTCGGTGTCTGCGCACAGGAACTTGCTGTGCATACCCACCATCCGGTTTCTTCCAGTCACGCGCTCATAGCCGGGCTGCTACATGACATTGGTCAGTTCTGGCTGATGAGCTTCCTGCCGGACATCTACCCAGGATTCTGGAAGGAGTCGATCCGTGCAGGAGTCGAAATCACTCGTCTGGAAAAGACCGCGTTTGGTGCAAGTCATGCCCAGATTGGGGATTGGTTGACCCGCGCATGGCAGTTACCCTGGGAAATCTGTGACGCCATCCGATGGCACCACCGACCCGAAGGAGCTACCTCCATGACCCCGTTGATCGCATTGGTGCATGTCGCAGAGGTGCTCAGCAATGCCTTGGAACTCGGAGGTGCGGAATCCTCCAAAGTCGGTTACCTGTCGCCGCGTGCGTCGGAAGCGCTGGGGATCACCTGGAGCGATGGCGTACACACGCTTTTTGGCCGGATTGAAGCGCGGTCCCGGTATGTCAACGACTTTTTCAACCAGTGACCTGTCCATGGCATAAAGATTGCATAAAAGTGGTTCTATTGTTCCTTCTATAAGTGGATCTAATGTCATCGCCCATAAATTTATAAAAGCCCAACCCTAGGGAAAACCCATGGCGTTGGATTAGGGAGCAGACTCCACGCCATCGTTACAATCGCCCCCACCGATCTACCGGGTCCACCTTACCGGACCGCGTCCCGGCAGAAAATTCAATCGCATTGGTACAGCCCACAAGGCCGCATCGCTTGTCAGTCAGACACTGAACGAGATGCTGGCCGCCCATCGGAGAAGATTTATGGACATATTGATACAGCAGATCATTAATGGTCTGGTGTTGGGTAGCATGTACGCGCTGATCGCGCTGGGCTACACCATGGTCTACGGCATCATCAACCTCATCAACTTTGCCCACGGCGAAGTCATGATGGTGGGTGCCCTGACCAGCTGGACGATCATCGGCATGATGCAGGAGTCCATGCCCGGCACACCGGGCCCGATCATTTTGCTGATTGCCTTGGTAATCGCCTGTGTGGTCGCTGCCGTGCTGAACTTCACCATCGAGAAGATCGCCTACCGTCCGCTGCGCAACAGTCCCAAGCTGGCCCCCCTGATCACCGCCATGGGGATGTCGCTGATGCTGCAGACCCTGGCCATGATCATCTGGAAGCCCAATTACAAGAGCTATCCCACACTGCTGCCCACTGAACCATTTTTCATCGGGCAGGCGGTTATTTCGCCCACCCAGGTGGTGATTCTGGCAGTGACGGCTGTGTCCTTGGCTGCGCTGATGTGGTTGGTTAACTTCACCAAGCTGGGGCGCGCCATGCGGGCCACGGCAGAAAATCCGCGTGTGGCCGCCTTGATGGGCGTCAAGCCCGACGTGGTGATTTCTGCTACTTTCATCATTGGCGCCGTCCTGGCCGCCATTGCTGGCGTGATGTATGCATCGAACTACGGAACCGCCCAACATGCCATGGGCTTCCTGCCTGGTTTGAAGGCCTTCACGGCTGCCGTGTTCGGTGGTATCGGAAACCTCGCCGGTGCCGTGGTTGGCGCCCTGGCCCTGGGCTTGATCGAAGCCATCGGTGCCGGCTACATCGGCACCCTGACCGGTGGTGTTCTGGGCAGCCACTACTCTGACATTTTTGCCTTTATTGTGCTGATTGTGGTGTTGACCCTGCGTCCGTCCGGGCTGCTGGGTGAGCGCGTAGCCGATCGTGCGTAAGGACTGACACCATGAAGAATCAGAAAATTATTGTTGCGTTGTTGGCTGCGGTGGGCCTGATTGTCTTGCCGCACATCCTGCAATCCTTTGGTAACGCCTGGGTTCGAATTGCCGACATGGCCTTGCTGTTTGTGTTGCTGTCCATTGGACTAAACATTGTGGTGGGTTATGCCGGTCTGCTGGACTTGGGTTACGTGGCCTTCTTTGCCATTGGTGCCTACACCTATGGCTTGCTGGCATCGCCGCATCTGACCGACACCTTCGCCGCCTTGCAGGCCATGTTTCCCGAGGGTTTGCGTACGCCGCTCTGGGCTGTTGTACCGATTGCGGCGGTGCTGGCGGGGATATTTGGCGTCCTGCTTGGGGCGCCGACACTGCGCCTGCGTGGTGACTACCTCGCCATCGTGACATTGGGCTTTGGCGAAATCATTCGGGTGTTCATGAACAACCTGGACCATCCGGTCAACATCACCAACGGTCCCAAGGGCATCAGCCAGATCGAGCCTCTGGAGATGTTTGGCGTACGTTTCTCGCGCAAGCTCGAGATCATGGGTGTCGAGTTCGCTTCGGTCACGCTGTACTACTACGTGCTGCTGGCCCTGGTCGTTTTGAGCATCATCATCAGCCACCGCCTGGAGTTGTCCCGTATCGGCCGCGCCTGGATGGCGATACGCGAAGACGAAATTGCAGCCAAGGCCATGGGCATCAATACCCGCAACATGAAGCTGCTGGCCTTCGGTATGGGCGCTACCTTCGGTGGCGTTTCCGGGTCTTTCTTTGCTGCATTCCAGGGTTTCATTTCCCCCGAGTCGTTCACGCTCATGGAGTCCGTGATGATCGTGGCCATGATCGTGCTGGGTGGTGTTGGATACTTGCCAGGAGTGGTGCTGGGCGCCGTGCTGCTGGCAGCATTGCCCGAGGTCTTGCGTTACGTCGCGGGGCCCCTGCAGACAATGACCGATGGACGTCTGGATGCCGCCATCTTGCGCCAGTTCCTGATCGCTTTGGCAATGATCTCCGTGATGTTGTTGCGTCCGCGTGGCTTGTGGCCAGCTCCTGAGCATGGCAAGTCCTTGCAGAAGAACGCCTGAACGCCCGCGACGAAGGATTCAAGATGACAGATACAGTATTGAACGTTGCCGGCGTTTCCAAGCGTTTTGGCGGATTGCAGGCCCTCAGCGATGTGGGCATTCAGATTCAGCGTGGCCAGGTTTATGGCCTCATTGGCCCCAACGGTGCAGGCAAGACCACTTTCTTCAATGTGATCACCGGCTTGTACACACCCGATAGCGGTACCTTCGAGCTGGGTGGAATGCCCTACCAGCCGACCGCAGTGCATACCGTGGCCAAGGCAGGCATCGCACGCACCTTCCAGAACATCCGGCTGTTTGCCGAAATGACGGCGCTGGAAAACGTCATGGTCGGGCGCCACATTCGGACCCACAGTGGTTTGCTTGGCGCCGTGTTCCAGACCGCCGGATTCAAGGCCGAGGAAAAGGCAATTGCCGACCGTGCCCAGGAGCTGCTGGACTACGTGGGCATCGGCAAGTTTGCCGACTACAAGGCCCGCACCTTGAGCTATGGTGACCAGCGTCGACTGGAGATCGCCCGCGCACTGGCCACTGACCCGCACCTGATTGCGCTGGACGAACCCGCTGCAGGCATGAACGCCACCGAGAAGGTGATGCTGCGCGAGCTGATCGATCGCATCCGCAACGACAACCGCACCATTTTGCTCATCGAGCACGATGTGAAGCTGGTGATGGGATTGTGCGACCGCGTGACGGTGCTCGATTACGGCAAGCAGATTGCCGAGGGTACGCCTGCGGATGTGCAGAAGAACGAAAAAGTGATTGAAGCCTACCTGGGCACCGGTGGCCACTGAGGATACGAGATGACACAGAACGTATTGTTGAAAATCAAGGGCCTCAAGGTGTCGTACGGCGGCATTCAGGCTGTCAAGGGCGTCGACTTTGAAGTGCGCGAAGGCGAACTGGTATCGTTGATCGGCTCCAATGGTGCTGGCAAGACCACCACCATGAAGGCCATCACCGGCACACTGCCGTTGGCAGCAGGTGACATCGAATACCTGGGCAAGAGCATCCGCGGCCAGGGTCCCTGGGACTTGGTAAAGCAAGGTTTGGTGATGGTGCCTGAAGGCCGTGGCGTGTTCACGCGCATGACCATCATTGAAAACCTGCAAATGGGTGCCTACCTGCGCAACGACAAGGACGGCATTGCCGCTGACATGGAGCGCATGTTCACCACCTTCCCGCGCTTGAAGGAGCGTGCCCACCAGCTCGCTGGCACCATGTCAGGTGGTGAGCAGCAAATGCTGGCCATGGGCCGCGCGTTGATGAGCCGCCCGAAAGTGTTGCTGCTCGACGAACCTTCCATGGGGCTCTCGCCCATCATGGTCGACAAGATCTTCGAAGTGGTGAAGGATGTCTACAGCCAAGGTATGACCTTGTTGCTGGTGGAACAGAACGCCAGCCGTGCGCTGGCCATCGCCAACCGTGGCTATGTCATGGAGTCGGGCATCATCACCATGACGGGCAACGCCCAGGAGATGCTGCATGATCCCAAGGTGCGCGCTGCTTACCTGGGTGAGTGATGACGGTGCTTAAGGGTCTCGTCAAGGACGGGACCATCGGGGGCCTGAACGTTTACGTTCTGGCCCTTTTGTTTGTCACGTTGGTCTGGGGAGCTACCTTTCCAGTGCTCAAATTGGCCACAGCCCACCTCAGCGGGGTGGAGACCACTGCGTTGCGTTTTTGCATTGCGGCGCTTTGCATGTTGCCGTTTGCCCTGCGGCTGCCGCGGCATACCTGGCTCGACGGTGCCGTGCTGGGTGCTTTGGTGTTGGTGTCCTATGTCTTGCAGGCCTACGGCCTGGAGTTCATCTCATCCAACCGCAGCGCCTTTCTGACCAGCCTCAATGTCCTGATGGTGCCGTTTCTTGCCGTCGCCTTTGGCACGCGCCTGACCTGGTCGGTCCTTGTGGCAGCCGGCCTGGCCTGCTTTGGCATCGGACTCATGTCATGGGAGGGTGGGGCGCATTTCGTGGCGGATGCGGCCACAGTCCTCAGTGCCTTGGCCTACGCCCTGTACGTCATCATGTTGTCGAGTCGATCGGCACGGCACAAGGCCCGTGAGCTGGCAGCCGCGCAAATTGTATGGATGGCGATGTTGGGTTGTGCCTGGATGTTCGCAGGAGCCATCGGGACCGACCGGCTGCAGACCCTTCCCGAACGCATGAACTGGGAAGTCTTTGCAGGCTTGTGCTACCTGGGCATTGTCGCCACATCGGGCATGCTGTTCTTGCAGGCACTTGCCCAACGCCATGTTCCGGCCAGCAAGGCCGCCTTGGTGTACGCCATGGAACCCGTCTTTGCGGCCATGTTCGCATGGTTCATGTTGGCAGAGGGCCTGGGATGGCGGGCCGCGCTGGGGGGCATTTTGGTGGTAACGGCCGTTGTGTTTAGCGAGATGCGGTCGAACGCTGCAGCTGGCGGACCGTAACGGCTGCTGTGACGCTTTACAGAAGCTTACGGCTCTTTACCTGCGCGCCGTGAACCCGCGTGCTGCAGTTCCGTTCAATACGCATGGAGATATTTCCATGCGTATTGAACAAGGAGCATCACATGCGAAAGACTTTGACACTGGCTGTTTGTGTACTGATTTATGCGGGCGCTGCATCCGCACAGACGAATCCACAAGTCCCCTTTTCTGCGGCGAAATCTGCGGCCCCGCTGACAATTGACGCGCGCCAGGCCAACCAGGAAAAACGCATTGAACAGGGGCTTCAGTCAGGGCGATTGACACAGGCCGAGGCGGCGCGTTTGCAAAAAGGCGAAACCCACATCGACAATGCCCAGACGCGTGCCAAGGAAGACGGCAAAGTGACGTTGAAAGAGCGTCACCATCTGGATCAGATGGCCGATCGGGAGAGCCATGCCATTCGCCGGCAAAAGCACGATCGACAACACGACCGCAACCACGATGGGCAACCCGGGCACCGCCCAGCCAGCCACCAAAAATCCTGAAGACGTTCAGTGCTTGTCGGCCTCGGAGGTGAACGCGTCAGCGTAAAACTCCTCCGCAGGCAGACCCGCCTGTGCACTGAAATCGCGGCGAGCGGCCTCCACCATCACCGGGGCACCGCAGGCATAGACCTGGTGCGCGCTGAGGTCAGGAATGTCTTCCAGAACGGCGCGGTGCACCAGACCGGTACGCCCCTGCCACTGGTCTTCGGCAAGCGCATCCGACACCACTGGCACAAAGCGCAATTGCGGTAGCAGCGCTTGCTGCGCTACAACCCAGTCCTGCATGTACAGGTCTTGCGGACGGCGGCCGCCCCAGTACAGGGTGATGGCACGCTGGGAGCCCAGTGCGTGCAGCTGCTCCAGCAGGGCCTTGACAGGTGCAAACCCGGTGCCGGATGCGAGCAAGATGATGGGTTTGTCGCTTTGCTCGCGCAGAAAGAATGAGCCGTACGGCCCTTCGAATCGCAGTATCTCCTTGGGCTGCATGGCACCGAATACATGGTCGGTGAACTTGCCGCCGGGCATGTGTCGCAGGTGCAGCTCCAGCCCGCTACCGGCATGGCTGGCATTGGCCATCGAATAGCTGCGGCGGCTGCCATCGCGCAGGATTATTTCAACGTATTGCCCAGGTCGGTAGGCGAAGTTGTCATTGGCGGGCAGTTGCAGTTGCAGGCGGATCACGTCCGGCGACAGACGGTCCAGGCTGGTGACACGGGCGGGCAGTTTTTTGATGGGAAGCGCCCCAATTTCGGTGACCTGTTTCGACTCCAGCACCACATCGCTGGTAGCTTGGGCGCAGCAAGTCAGCACCAGGCCGGCGGCCTGGTCTTCGGCGCTCAAGGCCTTGGCCTGGAGCGTGTGCACCACGCTACCCGAAAGCTTCTTGCACTTGCAGGAGCCGCAGGCACCGTCCTTGCAGCCGTAGGGGAGGTTGATGCCTTGGGCAATCGCTGCAGCCAGCAGGGTGTCGGCTGCGGCGGATTGAAAACTGCGCCCACTGGGCTCGATGGTGATGGTAAATGGCCCGTTGGCCGGCCCGTTGGGGGTCATCTTGTGGTTATCCTTGCTGACTCTGTTCTCGCGAGACTGAATTTTGCCCTCAAATCAAGCTTCATTAGGTGCGCTGCCTGCCCGTTTTCGCCGTCCACGCATTCTGGTGGTGGGCTGCGGCGATGTCGGCAGCCGACTGGTCCGCCAATCCAATTCGCGTATCCGCTACATGGCACTGGCCACCAGCGCACAGAGCGCGCAGTCCTTGCGTGAAATGGGAGTTTGCCCATTGCGCGGCAACCTCGACCAGACGCATTCCCTATCCCGGCTGGCAGGGCTGGCACAGCGCGTGCTGTATCTGGCGCCGCCGCCCTTGCAAGGTTGGACCGACCCGCGGGTGACGCACCTGCTGCAGGCCTTGCGTGGGCGCAGCCTGCCGACCCAGCTGACCTATATCTCCACCAGCGGTGTCTATGGTGACTGTGCCGGTGAATGGGTGAGTGAAACCCGTCAACCTGCGCCATCCACCGCGCGCGCCCACCGGCGCCTGGATGCCGAAACCCAGGTGCGCTTTTGGGGGTTGTCCGCGGGCGTGCCTGTGCAGCTCTTGCGTGTCCCCGGAATCTATGCGGCCGACCGTGAGGATGGCACACCTGTAGCGCGCCTGCAGAAAGGGACACCAGTGCTGCAGCCCCAGGACGATGTGTACACCAACCATATCCATGCCGACGACTTGGCCCGTGCCTGTGCCAAGGCACTGTGGCGTGGTCGTGCCCAGCGAAGCTACAACATCAATGACGATACGGTGTTGAAGATGGGGGATTACTTCGACCTCGCGGCCGACATGCTGGGACTGGCGCGTCCGCCACGGGTGCCACGCGAGGGCGCAGAGGCCCATCTGTCGGTCATGGTGCTGAGCTTCATGAGCGAATCCCGGCGCTTGCAAAACGCCCGCATGAAGCAGGAGCTGGGGCTGCGCTTGCGCTACCCCACGGTGCGCGAAGGCCTGGCGACTATGCAGCAGTGAGTGCAGGGCGATAGAAGTGGCGCATGGTGCGCCATACCAGCCAGCAGGTCACCAAGGTAATGGGCCCGGCCCAGAGCGTGTCACTGAGCCAATGGGCCTTGTCCGACATGCGGGCGAAGGCGATCAAGCCCGCCGACACCAGTCCACTCCCCGCCCAGAGCCAGGCACGGCGACGCTGCAACAGCATGAGCGAAATGAAGAAGTAGCCGCAAGCTACGTGGCCGCTCACGAAGGAGCAGTTGTCGGCGCACTGGTCGGTTATGACGGCGGCGCGGGTGAACTGTTTGTCCCCACCGAAATTTTCTACCTGGTAGGGGCGTGCACGCTGCCAGTGGTCCTTGAAGCCCAGGTTCACTACCAGTCCTGGGCCCAAGGTGCCGGCGATGGCGATGTACAGCAGCGTCATGCGCCAGCTGATTGCCTGTTTGCGTACCTTGAGAACGCTCCAGATGAGCAGGCATACCAATATCAAGACCCGGAATGCTGCGGGCACCCAGTCATTGATCATGCGCACCCACCACCATTCCAGTGATTCAATGCGTGGAGGTGATCCAAAAAAGAGAGCCGCAGCTGCCAGGTCCAGTGTCGGCCACAGCGTGGGCACCAGGGCTGCCAGCACCAGCGCGCACAGCACGACCCAGAACATGGTCGGTGTGCTGCCTACGGCAGAAGTTTCAAGGCTTTGGTTGGGCATGCAAGGATTCAATGGCTGATACAAAAAAACCCTGACTCGGAAGAGGCAGGGTTTTCAATTTTGGTGCCGGAGAGATGAATCGAACACCCGACCTTCTCATTACGAATCAGCCTCAGTGGGTTGGCAGTGATAATCTGGGACTCGCCCGGATCAATGAAATCAACGACCTCCGGCACCAACTGAGGTTTTGATTATCCCTCAGAATCGCAGGTTTTCATAGTCGCTGTGCCATGAGTGTGCCACGGGAAAGTCGTGCGGATCAATCCGGCAGCCGTTGAGCTTGTGCCGGGAGGCATGCGAGGATTGCGGTCTATGACCATACCAATAACAAGATTCGGGGCAGCCCTTCCCAACGTGTTTGCCCTTGCTGGCACGGACGAAAACTCCGCCACCGGCGCATTGGGTTGGGCGCTGTCGCAGTCTCCGGCGCTGCTCGACCTCTTGCTGGGCGATCTCGGCTTCGTCGGCAGCGGCGAACTCGATGCACGCATTGATCTTCAGCGTCGCACAGATGACGCGGGGTTCACGGACATCGAAATCCGAGCCAAAGACCTTCACTGCATCATCGAGGCCAAGGTCGGCATTGCCGTAGCTCATTACTCCCAACTGGAACGATACGTTGATCGGATGGGCCGTATCGGCTCCCGAGTATTCCTGTCGATCAGTGATGCACCAGCCGCCTATGCAGCCCGAAGCCTCCCACAGGAGATACAAAGCGTCGCTGTCAAACACAGGACATGGCGAGATATTCAATCTCATGTGCGACGAGCAGCAGGAATAGCAACCAGTCCGATTGAGAAACTATGGCTCAGGCAGCTAGAACAACATTTGGAGAAGTACGTGACCGGCAACCGCATCACCGATAACACCGTCTATGTCGTGTCCTTGAGCACCGCGCCGATTGAGGACGGCAGCACATACACATGGGTTGATGTGGTCAAGGAGGGCCGCTACTTCCACCCGGCCGGAAAGGGCTGGCCAGCGGAGCCGCCGAACTACATCGGCTTCAGGTACAACGGAAAGCTGCAAGCCATCCACCACGTCGAAGATTGGCATGTCGTTGACCGTCTGAAGGACGAACATGCGTCGTGGCCGGAAAACGATGGGCCTCACTTCGTCTATCGGCTGGGGCCAGCCATCATCCCAACCACCGAAGTCCGAAGCGGCAACATCTGGAGCGCCCGGAACTATGTCGCCATCGACCTGCTGTTGTCGGGAGCCTGTCAGAGCATCAGCGAAGCCGTTGCTGCGACCAAAAAGCGCCTTGAGGGCAACTGATCGAACGAACGCGAGGCACAAAAGAAAAGGGGCCCTCTTTTGACAGAGAGCCCCTTCGGGAGTTGGTGCCGATGACCGGAATCGAACTGGTGACCTACGCGTTACGAGTGCGTTGCTCTACCAACTGAGCTACATCGGCGTTGCCTCGAACCTTGTTCGGTGCAGCCTCGCAGTATAGCAAGAGTCCGCTATGGAAAGGAAGCCCCTTTTGCTGTTGCGCCCAGTCAACGGCGCGGCCAGATCATCTCGCCGACTCGGCAGCAGATGAAGGGGTAGCGGTTCACGGTGAACAGGGTCACGTCTTCCGCGTCTTGAGTGCCGACGAAGAACAGCCAAGCCTTCTCCGGCTGGCCGGTCTTGCCCTTCACGGCGTCCTTGGCGATCTCGATTTCCTCCCGCAAGGTGTTGCGTTGCCTATCGGTCCACTCAGCCCACATCACGCGAACCTTGTAGAACCGTGTAGGACGCTTCTCACCCTTCGGCCACTCGCCGGCATCCAATGCCCACTCGATGTAGGTGTCCGTCTCGACTGCGGAGCCCCAACGCAGTGCAGCGCAGAACAATCGCGTCGGGGGTTGTTGCGCTTCGATCCCGAAGAAGCCAAGTCCTCGAAACACCGTGGCATAGGTCGTGCCGGGGCAGTTCGGAATCTCCAACGGCAACTGTGCCCGGTCGTTGGGGAAGTCCATGAAGACACGACAAACCGGGCGGATGGTCTTGACCGTGTGGCCGTGATACGCCGCGCCACGCTCGCCGCTGGCGCGGGTTCTCGTGCGGCCTGCGCCATCACCAGTGCCAGGCACATCCCCACCAGCCGTCACCGGGCGCTCTTCATCAAAACGAAGGCGATTCGGGAACGGCACAGGAAAGCCTTCAGGAGTGCCGACCTTTTCGCTCTTCGCCTTCTTGACCAGCTTTTCTAGACCATCGACACCGCACGGCTGGATGTGCTTGTTGTCCATCGGCGTGAAGTACGGGCGCTTCTTGTTGATGTTCTTCCGGTACGAAGCAGGGAAGACCTGAATGCCGCATCCGGGGCATTCATAGGCTTCCTTGTCCACGACTTCCAAATCCCAAAGCTGCTCGGCGTCGATGATGTCGCCGGTGCGTTTGTCACGGGCACTATCCACTCATTCTCTCCCTTCAGTTTCAGCAGGCCGCGGATTGAGCCCAGCCCCAAGCTTGTGTCTGGCGAAGTTATCAGCACGTTGATCCATTCGTGCTAGGCGGTTAGCTTGTTAAAACGCGTCAACCGGCTTGCCAGTTGACGACGGCACCAGCAGCGTTCGCTGCAATTCCCAGACCTTAGCCGCCTTCGGGTAAATCATCCACGCTGGATCGCCAGCACGGAGGGCGGCGCATTGCCAAGGAGATTTCACGTGGCTCTCAAACTTGTCACCCAAGCCAACCTCACCGATTGCGGCATCGCCTGCGTCGCCATCGTCAGCGGCAAGTCCCTCGATGCGGTGTTGCGCGTCGCCATCAAGGAATGCGGATATCCGAAGGACGGCCCCCACACCACCACCGACGAAAACCTCTTCAAGCTGCTCGACCATTTCGGGATCAAGTACGGCAAGAAGCAGAAGGTGAAGACTGTCGAAGCCCTGCCGCCGGTTGCCATCATGGAAACCCGCAAGATGCCATCGACTGGCAATTCGCACCTGGTTGTGTTCGAGCGCACGCCTGACGGCGATGAGCATGCCCTTGATCCCGGTTGGTGGCTCAAGCAACAGGTTCGCAGCGACTGGAACCGGATCAAGCTCGATACGTTCATCCCGATCTACCTTGCCGAGCCAGCCCCAAAGTCGAGCAAGAAGAAGCCGGAGCAGCCCCCGGCAACGGAAGCCAGTGATGCCCCCGCAAGCACAACGCCGCCCAAGCAAGCTAAACCGCCGAAGACCAAGCCCAAAGGCAAGAAACCTGCGGCCAAGACCGTCGCCAGTGCGGAACAGCAAGAACCGGCCTCAACCGAGTTGAGCGGCGAGCCACAGCCAGCCGATGCAACCGCAGTCGCCGTCGAGCCGGAATCTGGCGAGCAAGAGCTGCAACCACCAACGTCTGCAGGTGGCACGCCCGATAGTGCTTGCCCGCAAGGCACCGACGATGCTGCCTGACAGCGTGCTTTTCCAGTCGCTCAGACGGATCGAGCTGATTGACCCGTGGCGTGGGGCTGATGGCATCACCGGCACGGCAGGTGCCAGCCTGCTGGCGGGGGCCATCGTCTTGCACTTCGAGCAGGTTTCGGCTGTCTGCACTTCGCCGCTGCGCTACTCCCGGTGCCAGCGAGGCACGGCGGTGGAATGGCTTGGGCAAGGACGCTGGTCGGACTTGGGCTATCGCTTCACCTTGCTGGCTGCCGATGAGGCCGCCTCCTGGGTGCTACCGGGCCGGTTGCACCGACAGACCATCACGGCAGGAAGCTGGCTGACGCCCCCATGCGATGACACATCGGAGCCGCTGTTGCTATCGACCGGGCATGCGCAATATGGCATCCACACGGCGCTGAGGCTTCGCCTTCTGCGAGGCGGCTGGCATGAATTGACATACCGGCCCGACCTTGATGGCTGTATCGAGTTCGCACCGGAAGGTCTGCACTTCGACACCAAGGAGCCAATCTCTGTCTCAGGTCCAGACGTGGAATTCGGCTGGTTGCATCCGGCCAGCCCGTACCCGTTTGCGCTGGACGACAGGTGTTGGCGCAGTGCTGACCCACGCGATTGGCCGATGCCTTTGCAGCGGGCGTGGCGAAGTCAACCGGCCGGCGAACTGTACCGGGAAACGATGCGGCGCGCTTTGCTGGCCCGCTTCTCGCAGCACGACCGGCTGCGTGAAAGGCTCTTTGCGCTACGCCGCGAGGTAGCAGTGGCAGGCGTGCCGAGCGGACTCATTGAAGAGGCCTCGGCCGTCTTGCAGGCACTACACGGAAAGAGGGCTGGGGGTGTCGCTCAATAAGGCCTGAATCTGCTCTCGCACGGATGGCTCGGCCTTGCTGTAGCGGTAGATCAGATCAGCAATCTCGTCCTCGTCGGCGTAAAAGAAGGCGGCTGGCACCCCCAACACCTTAGCCAGGTTCCTTGCCGTTAGCAGATCAGGCTTGTGTACGCCCAGCTCGTAGCGGTTGATCCGCGTGCTGGCAACGGACGGGTCTATGCCCGCTTTGATGCCGAGGCTCTTCTGTGACACCTCAGCGGCCACACGCGCCTGCTTGAGCCTCTCGCCCCATTGTTCGTCTTCTTTTGCCATCTCGCGCCCAAATGGCTACGAGATTCGTAGTTGTCGTGTATTCTGGATACTACGAGTTACGTAGTATCGAACCACTTTGCGCCGTGAATTTCCACGTCGCTGCCCCCATTCACAACAAGGAAGGAAATCAAAGAATGCAGTTCAGTCCCTCATGCCAAACGGATAGCGCCGAACAGTCCGAAACGGCCCGTTTGAAGATTGGAGGCGCCGCCCGTGCCTTGGCTGTCGTTGCCTGCGTCGCTTGTTTGGTCGCCTGCTCGTCGCAGCCGGAAACGGCAGACATCCAGAAGGACTTGGCCGAAGCCTACGCGTGCCCGGTCATTGAGCTCTCTGATGTCAAGAAAGCGGACGGGGCCAAGGCCGACGGCAAGCTGTACGACGTGTCCTTCACGCATACCGTCAGCGTCAAAGGTGGCGCGGAAGCCGCAGCCAAGCTCTTCTCGGAGTGGGCCTATCTCGAAGCCCTGGTGCAGCCGACGCAGATTGCATTGGACAAGGCACTGTTTGAAGCCGACTCGCGCGCTGCACAAGGTCAGCTACCGGGAGGACGCAATGCTGATCCCGAGGTTCGCCGTTTGACGCAGGCGAAGGAGCAATTGGCATCCCGGCTGGCAAGCCTGATGCCTTGTGAAACCATTGAAGCCGTGACCCGGTTGCAGGTCATGCGAAGCGCCGCCGAAGAGGCTGCCAAATCCGGTCAAAGCCAGGTTGCGGTGCCGGTAGCCATCAAGGTGCGCGGCACGGGCCGCATGGGTAAGGCGGAAAGCGGCTGGCACTTTGCGGACATGCCGGCCTTCAGCACGGTGGAGATCGTGACTGCGAGCGCCACTTACCCCCGGTTCAAGGCGGAGGCCACCGCAAGCACCAGTGCGTCCAGCGAGGCCCGCAGGTTGGTTGGCAAGGTGCGAGCAGGCAATACCGATAGCTGTCTTGAAGTGCCGGTTTCGGGGGATACCAAGTGCTACACCTTGCCGAGCGAGCCGGAATTGGCAACCCGCATTTTCGGCACATGCAAAGACGGCGATACGTGCGCGATCACGGGCCAATTCGACGACAAAAACGAAAAGCTGATCCAGTTCAGCAAGGCCGAAAAGGTTGCGCCATGAAGCCCGCCCTGACGGGCTGGGCTCGAATGCGCAGCGCAGTCATAACGAGGCTGCTGCTCTCGGCCGCGTTGTCCTCAGCTTCGTTCTTGTGCCACGCCGAAGGCGCCTTGCTCAAGGTTCCCACCCGCGAAGGCGTGACCACGACACTGTTCTGGGAGCCAGTACCGAACGCTAAAGCCACTGTGTTCCTGTTCCCCGGTGGTGGTGGTGGCTTCGGCAAAGTCGAGGACGGCAAGGCAATGGGTCAGAACTTTCTCGTTCGCTCTGAGCCGTATTTCTTGGCCAACGGGTTCAACGTGGCTATCTTCGGGCGACCCAGCGACTCCCAGGACTTGGACTACGCCGACCGCATCAGCGACACACACATGGCTGACGTGCGCAAGGTGCTGGAGTTCGTCAAGAACAAAGCCGAAGTGCCGGTCTGGATTGTTGGCACCAGCCGGGGCACGATTTCAGCGACGGCAGCGGCCATCAACCTACCGGGAGCGATTGCGGGCGTGGTACTGACCTCCAGCGTGGTCAGCTACAAGAAGCCGGGGGCGGTGCCCAAGCAGGACTTGGATCGAATCAAAGTACCGGTGCTGGTGCTGCACCACGCCAAGGACGCCTGTCCCCACTGCCAGCCTTTCGAGGTGTCAGCCATCCTGCGCGGGTTAAAGAACGCTCCCGTCAAAAAGGAAATTATGGTCAGCGGTGGCGAGAACCCCACGGGCAATGTCTGCGAGGCACTGCACTGGCATGGCTACATCGGGATGGAGCGCGAGGCGGTCAATCTGATTGCAGAATGGATCAAAAGGCCGGTGAACTGATAGCCACCCAGGCAATTTTGTGGCTCAACACAACACCACAGAAGGAGCCTTTCATGAATACAGCGACCACTCACGAGTTGCGGTCCGCTCTACGCTTGCTTGCAAACGACATCGCCGTCTCGGTTCCTTGGGATGCATTGCATCAATGGGCTGGCAGCAACCCTCTCGCAGTCGAACACTACGCACAACTGCAAGGTCTCTGGAACGAGGTTTGGTGCGAGGCGAACCGTGCTACCCCAGTGCCAACCGTGTACCTCTACCACGGGCCGGCGAAGTTGACGCTGGTGCGGGATAGCACGCTTGATGACCCGCCCGCAGTGGCGCTGCAGGACTTGGCGTGCACCTCGGTGCCTCCAATGATCTGAGCCCTTGAGCTTGCGCCTCCCACATGGAGCCGATGCCCCACGTCTGGGGCATCGGCTTTTGTCTTCCAAGCTCATTTCAGAGCGCGTATGATGTGCAGTACTTTGTACAACACCTGAAGGAGCCAACCATGGCCATTTCTGCCGGTGACGTGATTCCGCTGTCGCAAGCCAGGGCGAACCTGTCTGAACTGGCCGACCAGGTGAAGGCCGGGGCCGAGAAGATCATCACCAAGAACGGTGAGAGCTACGTGGCCATCATCGACGCCCAGCGGCTGGACTACTACCACCAACTTGAGCGCGAACGCATTCACCTGCTGCTGATAGACGATGCGAGCAAAGGCCTCGCTGATGTTGCTGCGGGCAAGGTCAAAGACGCGCACAGCACTTTGACCGCCATCAAGCGCCGCCGCCTTGCCAAGGCTGTTGGATAAGAACGGCCTCGCATCGTGACAGCCAAGCACACCGTCAAGCTCACGGGCAACTTCGAGCGGAATCTTGAGGAGATTGAGGCATTCTTGGTTGAGGCCGAAGCTCCGCACGCCTTTGATGCTTTGCTGGACGAACTGATAGATACCGTCATACCAAATCTGGAGAGCTTCCCTGGAATGGGGCGCTTGTTTCTGGAACGGCCTGCACGCTCGATTGAGGTTGCAAACGGCATTGCTCGCCTGACCAAACAACTTGGCTCTCTCGCCAAGGATGGCGAGTTGCGCGAGTACGTGATGACGCACTACCTGCTTCTGTATGCGCGGATCAAGGGCACGGTTTACCTGCTTTCGATCCGGCACCAACGGCAGCTTTCCTTTGATTTTCAGGCGCTGTGGCCGACAGGGAACTGATTTCCATGATCCAAAGCCACTCCTTCACCCCGCATCAGCTAGCGTATTTCGCCCATCAATTGACGCGGCGGGCTGCATCGGACTCCATGGATCGCATGGCGGGTGCGCTCTTGGACGCGCAAGTCGATCTAAACCCCCACCAGATTGATGCGGCTCTATTCGCCACCAGTAACCCACTCTCCAAAGGAGCCATTCTTGCGGATGAGGTGGGTCTCGGAAAAACGATTGAGGCAGGGCTGCTGATCGCTCAGCGATGGGCTGAACGCAAGCGCAGAATTTTGGTTATTGCACCCGCTAACCTGCGCAAGCAATGGCACCAAGAGCTGGCAGACAAGTTTGGAATTGCCGCAGCGGTACTTGAAGCTAAGTCGTATAAGCAAGCACTCAAAGAAGGGGGTAGCAATCCTTTCGATGCGCCACAAGTCCTCATCACTTCCTACCAGTTCGCCAGCGGTAAGGCCAAGGAAGTTCAGTCGGTGCCTTGGGACTTGGTTGTCATTGACGAAGCGCACCGGCTACGCAATGTCTACAAACCTGACAACAAGACAGCTCGCACGCTAAAAGATGCCTTGGTGTCCGCTCCGAAGGTTTTGTTGACTGCTACGCCGTTGCAAAACTCCCTGCTCGAACTGTATGGGCTGGTGAGCTTTGTGGATGAAAAGGTTTTTGGCGACTTGGATAGTTTCAAGAGTCAATTCGGGTCGATCAAGGATGCTGCCAGCTTCGACGCGCTGAAACGCCGGATTGAACCCGTCTGTAAGCGCACGCTCCGGCGACAAGTTGAGGCCTATGTCAAATACACCAAGCGCATTCCATTGCTGCAAGAGTTCGTCCCAGGTGCCGACGAAACAAACTTGTACAACCTTGTCTCCGAGTACCTCCAACGAGACTCCCTATTCGCGTTGCCCAACAGCCAAAGGCAACTGATAACGCTTGTGCTGCGCAAGCTGCTCGCATCAAGCACATTTGCCATTGCAGGGGCGCTGGACACTCTTGCAAAGCGCCTGCGCCAAACGTTGGACGAGAAGTCAGCAAGTCTCGATCTTGCGGACGAGTTGGACAACGACTTTGAAGGCTTCGATGAGCTGGCAGAAGAAATCGAACGCATCGAAGAGCAAGAAAGCCAAGCAGGGAAAAAGGCCAAGACCGAGCAAGAGATACTTGCCATCAAGGCAGAAATCATTGAACTGGAGTCATTCAGGGACTTGGCTGTTTCGATTGCAGAAAATGCCAAAGGTCTGGCCTTGTTGCAGGCCCTCAAGGTGGCATTTGAAAAGCTTCGGAATTTGGGTGCAGAGCAAAAAGCAATCATCTTCACAGAGTCTCGCCGGACACAAGATTACCTGCTGACCTTGCTCGGCAAGACTCCTTATGCGCCCGGGGTTGTGCTCTTCAATGGCACCAACAACGATGTCCGATCCAAGGAGGTGTACGACGCTTGGATCAAGAAGCATGCAGGCACTGACCGAATCAGCGGGTCACGCTCTGCCGACACCCGTGCTGCACTGGTGGAGTACTTCAAGGAGCAGGGCAGCATCATGATTGCCACGGAGGCCGGCGCGGAGGGCATCAACCTTCAGTTCTGCTCTATGGTTATCAACTACGACCTGCCATGGAACCCGCAACGGGTGGAGCAGCGCATCGGACGTTGCCATCGTTACGGCCAGAAGCACGACGTGGTGGTGGTGAACTTCCTCAACAAGGAGAACGAGGCCGACCGGCGCGTGTATGAGCTTCTGGCGTTGAAGTTCAAGCTGTTCGACGGCGTGTTTGGGGCCAGCGATGAAGTGCTGGGGGCGGTCGAGTCGGGAGTCGATTTTGAGCGACGTATTGCTGAGATTTACCAGACATGTCGTCACCCCGAGCAGATTCAATCGGCTTTCCAGCAATTGCAAGACGATCTTGCTGGCGAGATCAGCGATGCCATGCTGAACGCCCGCAAGGCGCTGCTCGAAAACTTTGACGTAGACGTACAGGAGCGGCTGCGCCTCCGCGATCAAGCCGCCCGCGCGTCGCTGGGCAAGCTCGAACGCATGCTGATGCGTTTCACGCAGGCCGCATTGGGGGCAAACGCACGTTTCGACGAAGATGGAACAGGCTTCCAGCTAGACAGCACACCGGATTTTGTCGGCGGTGTCCCGAGGCAAGAAATTCAACTCGGACGGTACGAGTTGCCGCGTCGGACCGAAGAGGCTCACATCTATCGGTTGCAGCACCCGCTTGCGCAATCGCTGATTAACTACGCCAAAAGCCAAAAGCTTGTGCCTGCCAAACTCCGCATGCACTACAACAGCTATGGCGCGCATATCGCTGTGGTCAAACAGCTTATGGGACGCTCCGGTACCGTAGTTGTGAGCCTGCTCAGCGTGGAGTCGCTAGGCGCGAAAGAAGACCACCTGCTATTAGCCGCGCAGGACGACACAGGTGCGATACATGATGCGGAGACGGTTGATAAACTGCTCTCGGTTCCCGCAATTGCCATTACTTTCCCTCCGGAAAGTCTGCAGCCGAATGCCGATGCTGTTGCCGACTTGGGGAAGCCGGGCCTCGACTTCAATGCTGCCTACGTGCCGCTATCACCTGCACTGGAGCAGGAAATCAACCGGCAGAAGAGCATCGTGCTCTCGGGGCTTGAAACCCGCAATCTGGCGGCGTTCACGCAAGAAACGGATAAGCTCGACGCATGGGCTGATGATCTGAAAGTCAGCCTTGAGCGGGAAATCAAGGAACTCGACCGCCGCATCAAAGAAGCTCGCACACTGAGCAAAGGTGCCGCGACCTTGGCCGAGAAGCTGGCGGCGCAGAAAACACAGCGTGACCTTGAAGCTCTGCGCGACCGCAAGCGGCGCGAGCTCTTTGACCGGCAGGATGAAATTCAAGCCAAGCGTGATGGCCTGATCGACGAACTGGAAAAACAACTAAAGCAGAGCATTACTGCTACCCGGCTTTTCGCCGTGGAATGGGAGGTTTATTGATGGCGGCCTTGCCCACCAACTTTCTGAATATTCTGAAGGACAAGCTTGAGAAGGATTTCGTCCCGCACTTGCCGGAACTTCTCAACAAGGAGCGGCCCAAGGCCGACCAGGACAAAAAGCAGCTTTCCCGAGCCTTCAGCGGTTTCGTCCTGCACAAGATGTTGAACCTTGGCATTGCTGATGCTGCACAGTCCGTGGTGGATGACTTCGACGACAACGGCCTCGATGCGATCCACTACGAGACTGCGAGCAAGACGCTCTATCTGGTGCAGACCAAGTTCCGTGAGCGGGAGCAGTTCGACGAGGGCGATGCCATTCGTTTTCGCAGTGGTGTTGACCTGTTGCTTGGTCAACGTTACGACCGCTTCAATGCAAATGTCCAGTGCCGTAAGGATGAACTGGATAACGCCTTTGATGAAGCCGAGCGCATTCAACTGGTTGTCGCATACATCGGAACGGGTTTTTCAGCGCATGCCAATGCTGCGCTGAAGGAATTGACCGAAGACGAAGACCACCATGAAATCGGGCGCTTGCAGGCCGACATTGCAGAGTACGGCCCGGACAAGGTTCAAGCCGATCTGTTGGCCGAACAAAGCGTCGGCGTGGTGAACGACAGCCTGCGATTGACCAAGTGGCAGCACCTCGGGGGGCACCGTGATACGCACATCGGCGTGGCGCTGGTCTCTGATCTGGTGGAGCTGCACAAGAAGCACAAGAAGGCACTGTACGAACGCAACATTCGGTACTTCCTTGGCTCGCGTGAATCGGATGTCAACAGGTCGATTCAGGACACCTTGCGCACAGCTCCGGATGAGTTCTTCTACCTGAACAATGGCATCACCGCCTTGGCCGATCAGGTTGAGGCACCGCAAGGCACCAAGGCCAACAAGCGATTGCGCCTGCGCGGCCTGTCAGTCATCAACGGTGCGCAGACGATTTCATCAGCAGCAGAGTTCGTCGCGCAAAACCCGCTCTCGGATATTTCCAATGCCAAAGTCTTGGTGACGATCATCAAGGCCGATTCGGAGGGCAAGTTCGGACGCTCCGTTACGCGAGCACGAAATCATCAGAACCCCGTTTCGACCGGCAACTTCGCATCCCTTGACCCTCGGCAAGAAGAGCTACGCCGCGAGTTGGCCTACCTTGGTTACAGCTACCACTACCGGCCAGAAGCTACGCCTCGTAACGCGGAGGTGTCGGCCAACATCATCACCATCGAACAAGCCATGAAGGCATTGGCCTTGTTCGAGGTGGATTCTCGCTACCCGTACTGGCTCAAGAACGAAATTTCCCGGTTCCAAAACGCTGAGTCCAGTGAGTACCAATCACTGTTCACGCAGACGCTGACCGGTGCGCAACTCGTCAACAAGGTGAAATTCTTCCGCTTTGTTCGAGACGTACTTGCCTCCAATGCCGCCGCGACAAGAGGGGCCGAAGGGCTTTTCTACAAACACGGAGCTTTTGTGGTGGCCGCTGTCCTGGCTAAGCGTTGCCGCACCCGAGTCAATGAAGTGGATGTTTTGAAGCAGACACAGCTCAATGAGTTACTAAGCGCACCTCTCGATCAATGTCGGCAGGGCTGCTGGGACAAGGCTCGACCGTTGGTTGGTCAAGGGCGCAGCGTGTTGTCGTACTTTCAGAATCAGGGCAGTACGGTACGTTTACTGGACGGCTGTATGTCTGCAATCTACGGGCTTGAACAAGCAGAGGCGTATCAGGCGGTGAAGCAGGTCACAGATCGGAGAGAGGCCTT
Source organism: Rhodoferax sp. (assembly GCA_008015235.1). Lineage (GTDB taxonomy): Bacteria > Pseudomonadota > Gammaproteobacteria > Burkholderiales > Burkholderiaceae_C > Allorhodoferax. The sequence goes on from SSFF01000015.1 coordinate 206,514, forward strand.
TCCACAGGAAAGAGTCTTCCGTTATCTGACAACCCAAGCCCCACAGATTTGAGGAAACATAATGAGAAAAAAGCTAGAGTTAACATGGTTCGGCAAGGATGCCAAGTCAAAACTAGAGCCAAGGATTTTGCAAGCCGATGCTTCCCTTAGCCACCACGCAAATCGTCGAGTATCCGAAAATGATGTGTTCGACAATTATCTGATCCGTGGTGATAACCTTCTGGCGCTTAAAGCTCTAGAGGCGGACTTTGCTGGGAAGATAAAGTGCGTCTACATTGATCCACCATTTAACACAAAGCAGGCATTTGAACATTACGATGATGGCGTAGAGCACTCACTTTGGCTCTCGCTCATGCGTGATCGGTTGGAAATACTTTTTAGATTGCTCTCAAAGGAAGGAAGTCTCTTCGTTCACATTGATGACAATGAGTTGGGCTATTTAATTGTTATTCTGGATGAAATTTTTGGGCGGTCTAATCGGGTAGGAGTTATAACATTTAAGCAGAGTTCGGCATCAGGCCCCAAGGCTGTAAATCCTGGGCTAGTGACAACAAATAACTACATCCTCTATTACGTAAAGGACAAATCATCCTGGAACCCAAATAAAGTATTTGTCCCAACGGGGCGCGATGATCGGTATTCAAAATTCATTGACGGCTTTGAGGATGGCCATAAAAAATGGAAGCTGATTAGCTTAAAGGAGGCCTTTTTAAGGAGTGCGAAACTTATCACGTGGGATGATGCCAAGAAGAAATTTCTCGACAAGCTTGAAGAGAAACTTAGTGATTTTGTGTTGGAGAATGCTGCGCGTGTAGTCAGAACGGCGCGGGTGGCCGCCAAGGACGTGAATGAATCCGCTCGTGGAGCACTTGCCAGATCCAATGAGTTTCCTGGCGAAGTACAGTGCAGCCCACGCGAAGATAAAGATGACTACTACTTCCTAAACGGGGAGCAGCTGATTTTTTATAAATCAAAGACAAAGATTATTGATGGTAAGACTTGCACAGCATCTCCGCTGACCAATCTTTGGGATGATCTGCTTTCAAATAACCTTCACAACGAAGGCGGGGTAAGCTTTCCAAATGGAAAAAAGCCTGAGGCCTTGATTAAACGTTGCCTGGAGCTGTCAACTGAAGCTGGTGATCTTGTTTTGGACTCTTTCGGTGGCTCCGGCACAACGGCCGCAGTGGCCCATAAAATGAGGCGCCGATGGATTACCGTAGAGCTTGGCGACCACTGTAACTCGCACATACTGCCTCGCCTAAAACGAGTTGTAGAAGGTGAAGATGAAAGTGGAATCACCGCTGCTGTTGGCTGGGAAGGCGGGGGTGGTTTTAGATACTACCGTCTTGCTCCCAGCATGTTGCAGCAAGATCGTTGGGGCAACTGGATCATCAACAAGGAATACAACGCCGAAATGCTCGCGGCGGCGATCTGCAAGCTGGAAGGATTCACTTACGCGCCTAACGATGCTCACTACTGGCAGCACGGCTACAGCACCGAGGCAGACTTCATCTATGTCACGACGCAGACACTCAATGGCGACCAGTTACAAGCCTTGAGCGACGAGGTGGGAGAAGGGCGCAGTCTGCTGGTGTGTTGCGCGGCCTATCGTGGCTCGGCAGATCGCTTTGCCAACCTCACGCTCAAGAAGATTCCAAAAATGGTCCTGAGCAAGTGCGAGTGGGGCCATGACGACTACAGCCTGAATGTTGAGAATCTGCCAATGCAGCAGAAGCCGAAAGCTGAGCCGCCACGTCAAGGTGGCCTGTTTGGCAATGGGGAGGACCGCGCATGACTCACAGTTACCCCGGCTCGCGCTGGTGGAAGTTCGATTTCCACAATCACACGCCCGCGTCCTTGGACTACCGGGGTGACAAGACCATTACGCCGCGCCAGTGGTTGCAAAACTACCTAGACAAGGGCATTCAATGCATTGTCGTCACCGACCACAACACAGGCGGCTGGATTGACAAGCTGAAAGCGGAACTCGAAACGTTGCGGCAGCAAGATGCCGCGACCTGGGGCAGCATGACGATCTTTCCGGGCATGGAGTTGTCGTGTAGCGGCGGCGTGCATCTGATGGTGATTCTTGACCCAAGCAAGAGCACCTCGGACATTGACGCCATCCGTGGCAGCGTTGGTTACACGGGTACGCCGGGTGACAGTGATGCAGTGACCAGCCAAAGCGTTGAGCAAGTTATCCGTGCCATCCAGTCAGCGGGTGGGGTCGCTTGCGCCGCGCACGTCGATCAACCAAAAGGCTTGCTAACCTCACTGACCGATCACAACACCTTACGGCCCATTTTCAAGCTGCTGGATGCCATCGAGATCATTGATCCGACAGCGAGCTGTTTGCAACCGCATTCTGCTGCCTTGGCGAACTTGGCATCTGTGCTCGGTTCGGACAGTCATCAACCCAGTGACATCGGCCGGGGCTACACGTGGGTGAAGATGTCAGCCCCCTCCATCGAGGGCTTGAAGTTGGCGCTGCTTGATCCCGAGTCAGCCATCCGCCGTAGCGACCAATGCACCAACTACCCGCAGCAACTGAATCATCCGAAGATCAAAAGCATCACGGTTGAGAAGCTGCGGCTACGTCAGAAAGACCCGCTAACGATTCACTTCAACCCCAGCTACAACGCCTTGATTGGTGGCCGTGGTAGCGGCAAGTCCACCATACTGGAATGCCTGCGCTTGGGATTGGCACGCGAAAACGAACTCTTGACCGGGCGTTCTGACGGGGCGCTCAAGCAATCCTTCGAGAACTTCAAGAAAGAGAAAACGGGCCGCAATCAGCCAGGCATGATGCTGCATGACTCCCGTATCACGGTCGAGGTGTCCAAGGGCCAAGGCGATCTGGAAGAGCGGTTTGAGTACCGTTGGATGAAAGGGGCTGATGCCAAGTTCGCGGTGTCGGTGCGGCGTTGGGATAGCGGCGCATGGCAGGCAACGCAACTGACCGAAGAACAGGCCCGTAGCAACTTTCCTGTGAAGCTCTTCAGCCAGAAGCAGATTCTCGCGTTGGCCGACAACCCGCAGCATCTGATTCAGTACATCGACGACGTGTTGGGCGGCAGCAAGGAGGCTTGGGCTCAAGGCTTTGCCGTCAAGCGCGAGGCCGTAAACGTTGCCAGAAAACGTGTTCGCACGCTGGAGGCTGAGATTGCTCAGAAGCCCGCTGTCGAGCTTCAGTACAAGGAGGCATCGCGCAAGGCAAAGGTCTTTGCATCCTCAAACTTTGGCGTTGCCCTCAAGGCGTACCAGCGTGCAGGCAAACAGCAGCGGGCGGTACAGGAATTCTTCAAGCAGCTTGGCGAGGATGTTCAGTCGCTGCAAACCAGTGCTGCGGAAGCAGCGAGCCTAAAGAATCTGGCACTTACCGACTTCGAGGCCACGACTCCCGCCGAACAAGCAGAGAAGGCGGCAACGGAAGCCTTGACCCAGAAGCTGGTTGGTAGCTTTGACCAGATCACGGCTTTGGTCGCCAGCATGCAGGCAGACCTCGCGGCAGCGCAGGCAGCGAGTGATGCGAGCGCATGGCATCAAGAAAATAAAGTACATCTGGACGAGTACGCACGCATCGTGGCGGAGCTCAAGGCCCAAGGCATTACCAATGCCGAAGATGCATCTCAGGCCGTGGCGCTGGAAGAGAAGCTGAAGAAGCAGTTGGATCAGTTCAACACCGTCAGCACCAATCTTGAGCAAGCGCGCAAAGCTGTTGTGGATGCTCAAGCCGCGTTGCACCAGGAGCGCCAAGGGTTGACCACGCTGCGGCAGGACTTTCTAAATCAGGTTCTGGTGAATGTGCCCGCATTAAAGATCACACTGAACAGCATGGCGGATGCCGAAGCCGGTGCCACCAGTCTGCGTGAGATTCTTCGCATTGAAACGGAAGGTACTTTCGTCAAGGAAATCTATGGTGAGACCGACGACGATCCGCCCAAGCCGTGCGGCATGGTCTGGGACTTGGTGAATCCGGCCTTGGCGTCCTCTGTTCCTGAGCGGTTGCAAGAGATCAAGCAATCTCTTGAAGAGATGAACGAGCAGGTGCTGAACACCAAGCTGCACGGAAAGTTTGTGAAAAAGCTGAAGGATATGAAGCCGGAGGTCGCTTCGGTGGTCTTTGACGAATTGGCCGCGTGGTTCCCCGAAGATGCCGTTGACCTCCAGTACAAGCGTGACGAATCAAGTTCGTTCCAGAGCCTTCAGCAGGCATCGGCAGGCCAGAAAACCGCTGCAATCCTGTCATTCTTGTTGGCACACGGTAGCGAGCCGTTGCTGATGGATCAACCCGAAGATGACTTGGACAACGCGCTGGTCTCCCAACTGGTGGTAGCCCAGCTCAGGAATAACAAAAATCGTCGCCAATTGATTGTCATTACCCATAACGCCAACATCGTCGTGAACGGCGATGCCGAGCTGGTCATGCCCATGGAATTCGTGGGCGGCCAGATCGTGAACAACACAGCGGGTGGGCTACAGGAGAGGTCTGTGAGAAAGAAGGTCTGCGAAATCATGGAAGGCGGTGAAAAGGCCTTCGAGCAACGCTACAAGCGGATTCTGAAAGATATGGAGCGCACGGCATGAGTACAGAAAAAATCGTGCGCACAGTGGCTGGGCGCCTGAGCCTGCGCGAGCCGCAAGCCGTTAGCCTGGAACGATTGCGCATCGCGCTGGAATCAGTGCCAGCGTTGCGTGACTCGAAAGCGCGCTCAGCGGAAGAACTGAAGGCCATGCAGGAAGCTCTGAAAGCTGAGTTTCCGAAGTTGACAGACTTCGAGCGCGACTTTCCGTCCTTGTGCTTTGCGCTGGCAACGGGTGTCGGCAAGACGCGCCTGATGGGAGCGTTCATCAGCTACCTGCATGCAGCCTACGGCTACAAGCACTTCTTTGTGCTGGCGCCGAACCTCACGATCTACGACAAGCTGATCCGGGACTTCAGTGACACAACCGGGCCGAAGTACGTCTTCAAGGGCATTGCGGACTTTGCCGTTGAAGCCCCGGAGGTGATTACGGGCGAGACCTACGAACAAAAGGGTGACTTGGTTTCACAGGCGATTGATGCGCCCGTTCAGATCAACATCTTCAACATCTCGAAGATCAATTCGGAGGTTCGTGGCGGCAAAGCACCGAAGATCAAGCGGCTTTCTGAATACCTCGGTCAAAGTTATTTTGAGTACCTGGCTGGTTTGCCAGACCTCGTACTCATCATGGACGAGTCGCACCGCTACCGTGCCAGTGCCGGAATACGGGCACTAAACGAGCTGAAACCGTTGCTGGGCCTTGAACTGACGGCGACACCCTTCACTGAAGGAACGAGAGGCCCGGTACCGTTCAAGAACGTGGTGATGGACTATCCCTTGGCGCTCGCCATCGAAGACGGCTTCGTCAAAGAGCCCGCCGTGGTGACGCAGCAGAACTTCAACCCTGCTGACCACAGTGCGGAGCAATTGGAGCGCATCAAGCTCATGGACGGCATCCGTGTTCATGAAGAAACCAAGGTGCATCTGCTGACCTATGCAGAGCAGACCGGCCAGAAGCCCGTGAAGCCGTTCATGCTGGTGATCGCCCGCGACACCACCCATGCTGCCGCACTGTTGGGCACGATAGAAGGCCTGTTTGATGGGCAATACAAGGGCAAGGTGATTCAGGTCGATAGCAGCAAATCTGGCGCGGAAGAGGAAGAAATGATCCGTCGCCTGCTGCTGGTGGAGAGCTACACCGAGCCGACCGAAATCGTGATTCACGTCAATATGCTGAAAGAAGGCTGGGACGTGACAAACCTCTACACCATTGTTCCGTTACGAGCGGCCAATGCGCGTACCTTGATCGAGCAATCCATTGGGCGTGGTCTGCGTTTGCCCTATGGCCGCAAGACCGGTGTTGAGGTGGTGGATCGCCTGAACATCATCGCGCATGATAGGTTTAAGGAAGTCATCGACGAGGCGGGCAAAGGCGACTCGCCGATTCGTCTGAAAGAACTGAAGCTGGAGCCGACTGATAACAACGGAAACCGGTTGACTAGCCTTTCAGTGCCATCCAACACGTCAGTGATGCTCGGAATTTCTGGCGTAAAGGGTTCCGGCGCCGATGGCGCGGCAGTTGTCTCCTCAGGATATGGGCAAGGTGCAGGCGGCTCGGCCCAATCACCTGCGGTAGTTTTCACCGGCGAAGAACGCCGAATCGCCATGGTAGCCATGGATGCCGTTGCAGAGTTGGGCAAGAATCGAACCCTTGTACCCACCAGCACGGCGTTAGGCACAGCCAGCGTCCAAGAGAAGCTGACCCAATTGGTCATGGAACGACTGGTGCCGCAACAAGGCGAGTTGCTGGACACCATGTCCTCCAACGTCGAGGCTGTGGCCGAAGTGGTGAAGAAGTCAGTCGAGGTCTTTATCGACCAGACCATCGACATTCCGCGCATTACCGTTGTGCCGATTGGTCCGGTAAAGGGCGGCTATCGTAGCTTCACGCTGGATGTGTCGCGGATGAACTACCAAGCGACAGACCAACAACTGGTGTCGCAAGGTCTGCAATCAGGCCGTCAACTGACCTACGGCGAGGCCGCCGTGATCGAAGAGACCCGTCTTGAAGACTACATCGTCCGCGAACTCATCAACTACGATGACGTGTCCTATGACGATCATGCTGATCTGATCTATGAACTCGCCGGTCAGGCAGTGGCGCATTTTCGCAGCAAGCAGCCTGACGACGCCGCAGTTCACAACATCTTGGGCAACCATGGGCGTGCCATCGCGGAGAACATCCATCTTCAAATGGCGAAGCACTATGAGGAAGATTCAGCCGGTTCTGAGGTCATCGTCAGCCAAGGCTTCATGCCTTTGAAGCCCTGCGCCTTCACGGCGAAAGATGATGTTAAGCCTCTGCATTGGACACCTGACGACAAGCGCACCATCGGTCAGTATGTCTATGGCGGCTTTCAGCGTTGCGCCTACGCGTTTCAGAAGTTCCATTCGGACACCGAGCGCATCTTGGCCACTGTGCTGGAACGCGAAGCACGCCGCTGGTTCCGGCCGGTGTCGGGCCAGTTCAACATCTATTACCGGTCTGGCGTGAATCAACCTGAGTACATCCCTGATTTCGTGGTGGCGTTAGAAGACATCACGCTGATGATCGAGACGAAGAAGGCCAAAGAAGTTTCTGAGGCCCAAGAGTCTGAAACCGACGTTAAGGCGAAAGCGGATCAAGCCGTGGTTTGGTGCAAGAACGCTTCTGATTACGCGCTTAAGGTCGGCGGAAAGCCTTGGGCATATCTATTGGTCCCGCACGATGCAGTGGCGCCAAACGTCACCCTGCAGGGTTTAAGGTCGCGTTTTCAGATGAGCTGATTAAACGAGGTTTCTGGACAATTCATCCACGCAAAGTTATTTCGAGCTGGTTCTGTTTGAGGGTGCCTGATAAATTTTAAATAGCACGGCACATGGTGCGCCGTGCCACGCCGCTCATCAGTCAAGCGCGAATTCCTCACCAAAAGCCAAGGTGCTAACCCACCTTGGCTTTTTTATTTCTGGTGTTCGGTATTTGCGTTTGAAGGCGGCCCATTCAACACTGGAGAAATATCATGTGCAAAGCAAATCAGGCTGCCACAAAAGATTCAAAGCCGAAATTTTCACTGGGCCATATTACGGCCACGCGAGGCGTCTTTGAGCATCTCGAACGTCATGGCGTTAATGCCAGCGAATATCTTGATCGCCATGTTAGGGGCGATTGGGGTGATATTCCGCCAGAGGATGCCGCCGAAAATGAGTTCGCCGTCAATCGCCGGTTGCGCTTGCTTTCCAGCTACATGATTGCTGGTGAGCGAGTCTGGATTATCACTGAGGCTGACAGAAGCGTGTCCACGCTACTTTTTCCGAGCGAGTACTGAGGGCTCGGCGAGCATTAACGCCCTGTGACAAACTTTTTGCCGCACGACTTGTGCGGCTTTTTTTCACCGCTTGGCGTCGGCACATTCAATATGTGTCGGCGTCAGCGGCAACCGAAAAAAGCGAGTGAACCAATGAGCAAAAACACACCTTCCAAGCCGGATTTCGGCAAGCCGCTGGAGGAAATGACGGCTGCTGACTTTGAGCGTGCGTCCCGCGCCGCCTCCACGCGCAGGGAGAATGCCAAGGACGTTCGATACTTCGTGCAGCAGGGCGGTGAATTACCGGCCTCCCCCGCCGTTATGGTGGCTTGGCTGACCAAAGTTGCCAGCCAGTTAGCCCCGGCCACTATTCAGCGGCGCATGGTGTCGGTGGGGCAATGGCACAGAGAAAACGGCTATCCATCGCCGCTGGATGATCCGCAAGTCAAAAGGGTATTCTCCGGCATTGGCCGAACGGTGGGATTAGCGCAGCGCACCGTCGCACCGTTGGTGCGGGATGACTTACTGGCGGTGTTGGCGGCAGTTGAGCGGCAGAAACCAATGCGAGCGGCCAGAGATTCGGCTTTGCTGCTGGTGATGTTTTGTGCAGCTTTGCGGCGCGGCTCTGCCATCAATGTGCGAGTGGAGGACATTACCGAGCATCAACTCGGAATCGACTTGATTCTGCGGCGGAGCAAAACCGATCAAGCCGGCAAGGGGCTGATCGTCAGCATCCCATATGCCCAGGGATCAAAATGCCCAGTCAAGGCCATCGCAAAGTGGCGCGAGATTTCTGGAATCACCACCGGCTATCTGTTCCGCAGCGTCAACAGGCACGATCAGGTTGGAAATGACAAGCTGCACGCCGACTCCGTGTGCCGGATCGTCAAGCATGCCGTCAAACTCGCCGGTCTGGACGAAAGCAAATACAGCTCGCACTCCGCACGGGCGGGATTCGTGACCTCCGCCGCCTCCGCACAGATGCCGTTGGCTGAGATTGCGCAGGTCACCAAGCATCGAGGGATGCAGAGCCTGCAACGCTACCTGCGCGTGGTGGATCAGCGCAGGACGAAATCTTTGCTATGAGTAGCAGGCGGCGCAATCACCACTCCGTCGCCGCCTGCTCGGCGGGCTCTTCCGGTGTTCGGTCACCACTCGCTGCGTCAGCAGGAATGCACTTCTTCGGAATGATCTGGATCGTTCCGTCGTCCCTCAAGCGGATGCGCACCCAATCACCGGCAGCCAGGCCGGCCGATTCCATCAGAGCAGACGGTATACGGCAGCCCACCGAGTGGCCCCACTTGGTCAGTTTCTGCATCTTGCACTCCGTGTAAACAATGTATAGCCATGAAATTGTCGGAGTCGCTGGCGTTGGTGACGCCGTGCCGCGAGCGGCCATGCTCGGTGCCGAGCGGTGGCTCCTACATGCCAATCACAGACTGGCTCCTATATGCCGGTCGGTGACAGGTGTCACCGGAAGTGCATCGGCTGTAGCGCGGGGGCGCTAAATCCGGTACCGAAAAAAACGTCCAAAGCCAAGAATCTTCACAACTGAGAGCACGGTGCTTTCAGTCTTACTTGGAGGTTCTATGAAACTTGAAAAGCCTTTGGCTATCCCCCCGATCTTTGGTCAATCCCTGTATCCGGACACCGACCTCCCCCCGGTGTCCATTCTCAAATATCAAGGTCTCAAAGGGGTGGTTCTGAGCCATATCATGGCGACCGATCCTAATACCGACGTGAGGCCGCTGATGGTGCGGGACATCCAAGGTAAGGAGTTGTCGGACAAGCAGAAAATTGCGCTGGAAAAAGCCCGCTTGGTGGCATTGCAGACGCTGTCCACTATTGGTCAAGACATCCTGGAACGGAATCTGACCACGTTCATCGTGACTCGCCAAATTAGGCCGCTCACGAAAGATCGATTGGCGCGCCGCAAGTCTCGCAAGAACGATTCGGAGGAAAGCGACAACGCATTCGCTTTGTCCAAGGGCTGGCTGACTGTCCCGCAGGCGGCAAAACGCTTTCCTTTCACGGAAGGGGCTATCCGTCACATGATTTTTCAGGCCGAAGCCTACGTCAGAGTGAAGAAGCGTCCGTCGAAAGCGAGTTCGACCAAGAAGAAGCCTTACGTCCCCGATGGCTTCCTCGACGTGATCGTGAGGATTCCCAATAAGCGCCGGGTTTTTCTCGATGAGAAGAAGTTCGCCGCATGGATGTCGCAATCGCAGGGTGCTTAAGCCAGTCCGAAGAAACCACTCATTAATTAACCAGCGAAGCTGCTGTGCTGTCATTGATTAATCGCTAGCTCCAGTTTGTAGCCCTAGAGATTGATGATGTGATTACCAGTCTGGAGCTTATAGGCTTGATAGTCTGTATCCCCATTGTGTGTTGCGCGGCCATCGCGTCCGTCACGGACATACGGCCAGGCCAGATGCCCCCCGCACAGGAGCTTCGCGATTGGAGTTCAAAAATGTCTGATCGTGTGATTTTTATTTTGAAGAATGTACCGGCCATGATTCGCGCCGCGTTCGCTGTGAAAGCTGAAAATTCGGAATTGGGGAAAGGCCCCATCAAGGTGGCCGAGCCTTCGGCTCTCTACCCGAACGTGTCTTATGCGGTTGAGTGCAAAGGGGACAGCAGCCACGGCGAGGCCGTCGATATCAAGGTCGAAGCCTCTGCATCCAATGTTGTCGGCACAAATATCGTCCTGCACAACAATCCGTTTGAGCTGACTCACTCCATCGTCAAGAACATGAATGTGAATCTGAAGCGTGCAGGGTTCTTGTCGGGGAATCGTGAGCCTTTGAGTATCGCTACTGCCGAGTTGCAAAACGCGGAGTTCACGTATCTCTTCTATTGCGACACTGCGGAGGTGGCCCGAGACCTGCTGAAGAAGATTGGCTTCCGCATCCATGCCATTCACGGTGAAAAGGCCGTCTCCGTTACCTCGTGCGACCGTGAGACGATTTACGCCAACCATCTGCCCGAAGGGATGTTGCGGGTCTATATCAAATGGCTGGGGGCCAAGGACACCATTTTGGAGGTGAGCGACGAAGAAGCTCGTGCTTCACTTGAAAGTCTCGCCCCGCTGCTGGTGCGTATCGAATTTGTCCTGAACGGGCGCACCATCAACAAAGGCATTTCGAGTCCTGATGGTGAACGGACGTTCAATCGCCGCGTCTCTAGCTGGCTGTTTGACATGGGCAACGCACCCTCTGGCTGGGAGCAGTCTCCGGCAAAGGCCGTATTCGCATTTGTGCGCAAGGCTTTGCGGCTTGATCGTCCGCTGGCCAGTGAAGCGGTTGCCCCCGAAAGTCTTGATATTCTGAAGCCGTATGCGGAGGTGCTGGCCTGGTACTTCGCTGGCAATGATCCGCGTGAGCATCCCAACTTCGCGTACCTCGACAAGGATAAGCTCAGCAAACGCTTCTCGGCCTGCAAACAGGAAATCTACAAGGCGGGGCAATTCGACATCACGATTCCGTGGGAGAAGGCTCAAGTCCTCGCAGTCGATGGCCTGAGCGAACTGCTCACCTTTGAGAACCGTTTTCGCGTTGCGCGGTCGCTCCGCCCCCACACCTTTACGCCGGAGGGGGTGGCGAAAGCCAATGGGAAGCTGTCTGCGCTGTATGCCGGTGATGAGAGTGGTGCCAACGTTGAGGATGGCGAGTGGGAAGTGTCCCGCCCCGCTGAGGAGATTGATTTTGGCGAGCCGAATCGCAAAGGCCCGCCCAAGCCTGTCTCCGCAACGCCGGTTTTCCAACGCACCAAGCTCGGCTTTCGTGTCCCTCGCTGAATGCGCCTCAGTCTCGGGACTTCTTGCTGACCTCGCTGCGGTCTTCGATGTAGTCCCGAGACACGAGTTTCAGATAGCCCTTTTCCTCAATCAACGACTTGGCACGCTGTCGCAGGTCATTGATTCTTTTGCGGGCGGCATCAGGATCGCCTCGGTCTGAAAATGCATCAGGGTCTAGCACCTTCGCTGCCTCTGTTGGGGTAACGCTGCCATAGGTCAGGGCGTCGTAGACGCGCAGCGCCTCGAAGAGGCCCCGGCGATTGACGCGTACGTCGGCAGGTTTCAGCCCGAATTCCCGCATGTAGTCCAACAAGACCTCACGAGCAGCACCCAACTGCGCCTCTATCGCTGACAGGCCCGCTGTGGTCACGTTGTTCAGATCGAACACCAAAGCGACCTCATGCTGTTTGAGCACCACCTTGTATTCCTTGTCACCGTCCTCGGCGGCTTCGTACTCGCGGAACGCCTCGCTGAGCCAGAGACAGCCGCCCGCGCTGTGATACCCCTCCTTGTACGGCTTGAACTCCCCCAGCCCCCAACTGCGCGCCATCTGTTGCTTGGCCCTTGCGGAGGCCTCGGCCAGCTCATCGCATTGACGCTGAAACTCCGGGTTGCGGCGCAAAAACTCCCACGCCCAGACGCGAAACGGCCATGCCTCCGGTGTCTTGGGGTAGGACTCCGGCTGAGTCCAGTCAGGCCGTGCCATCGTCAGCCTCCTTCTGCTTCACTGGCGCAGCACCGAGGCGTGACTGGTGCATTCTTTCCAGTACCTTGGAGATGTGCGCCTTGCTCAGGTGCGCGTACCGCTTCACCATCTGAAGGTCTTTGTGGCCCAGCACTTCGGCGATTTCCGGGGCCGTTGCGCCCTCCATCGCCAGATAGCTGGCCGTGGTGTGGCGCAAGTCATGGAAGCGGAAATGCTCGATGCCTGCACGTTCCAGCGCGGTTTCCCAAGACTTGCGCAACTGCACTGGACGATCCTTCGTGCGCGTACTCGGAAACAGCAGTGCGGCCGAGTTGACCTTGCCGTGATTGGCCTTCTTGTGTGCATCACGCAAGGCCAGCACCGTTTCAAATGCCTTGCCGGCCAAAGGTACGCCGCGGGGCTCGCTGTTCTTGGTCTGTTCGAGCAGCACCAGGGCCGTCGTATCGCCCTCAAACAGCACGTTGCGCCAGCGCAAGGTCATGATCTCGCTGTAGCGCATGCCGGTGCCCACAGCCACCTCTAACACGGTCAGGAGGTACGGGTTCTCTGAGCGTGCAGCTTGCGTGCGCAGGCGCTCCAATTCGTCTGCGGACAGATACCGAATACGGTTGTTGCTGACCTTGGGCTTTTTGACCCGCGACATGGGCGACTCTGTCAGCCATTCCCATTCCTTCACCGCCACGTTGAAGACGTGGGACAGCAAAGCCATGTAGCGCAGTACCGTTGCCGGTGACCGCTTTTTCTCTTTGCCAGTTGGGGTGACGAACGGCTGGGACAGCAACTCGTCTCGGCATTTCCCGATCAGGGCTGGTGAAACGTCTTGAAGGTTGTAGCGACCGAGCTTGTCCTTCCACCAAGTGAGTTGCGGCCCCTGGTCGCGCACCCGCTTGGGCTTGAGGGGAATCAGCACGTTCGTCCGATATTCCTCGATTAGCTCGCTCATCAGGCGCTTCTGCGCTACTTTATGCGGGAGCGTCCGGCCTGTCCTGATCTCAGATTCGGTTTGCTCGGCCCAATGCTTGGCGTCAGTCTTCTTGTCGAAAGTCTGGGTCAAAGGCGGGTGGCCGCTGATCCGAATTTGAACGTGGTAGGACTTCTTGCCGTTGCGGTCGATGCGTTCTCTGATGCTTGCCATGTTGCGCTCCTCTTACGCCAGCAGCGTGGAGATGGCACATCGGCGCATCGTTTCGAGTGTCCCTGACTGTTGCGGCGGTTTGTTCAGACTGTGCCACAAGTGTGCCAGAAACGAAAAAGCGCGCCAATTGGCGCGCTTAACTTGTTGATTTTGCTTGCGTTTTTCAGTTTTCGAGTAGTGCATTACGAATGAGCTGCTCTACCGACTGAGCTACACCGGCACGTAAACCGCGCATTATAGCGATTCGCCGAATGGGTCAGGCCGCGCCGGTGTGGTACTTGGTGACGCGTTCGACCTCATTTCTCGAGCCCAAAATCACGCTCACGCGTTCGTGCAGTTTGGCGGGCACCACATCCAGAATGCGCTGCTTGCCATTGGTGGCAGCCCCACCGGCCTGCTCGATCAGCCACCCCATGGGGTTGGCTTCGTACATCAGGCGCAGCTTGCCGGCCTTTTCCGGTTCGCGCTTGTCCCAGGGGTACATGAAGATGCCGCCGCGGGTCAGGATGCGGTGCACGTCGGCCACCATGGAGGCGATCCAGCGCATGTTGAAGTCCTTGCCGCGCACGCCTTCCTTGCCTTGCAGGCATTCGTCGATGTAACGCTTCACCGGGGCGTCCCAGTGGCGCATGTTCGACATGTTGATGGCGAATTCCTTGGTGTCCTCGGGAATCTTCACATGCTCTTGGGTCAGCACGAAGGAGCCTTGTTCGCGGTCCAAGGTGAACATGGCCACACCGTCGCCCACCGTCAGCACCAGCGTGGTTTGGGGGCCATAGATGCAGTAACCCGCTGCCACCTGCCTGGAGCCCGGTTGCAGGAAATCTGCCTCTTCCACGCCGCGGTTACCCTCGGGCTTTTTCAGCACCGAGAAGATGGTGCCGATGCTCACGTTCACGTCGATGTTGGAGGAACCGTCCAGGGGATCGAACAGCAGCAGGTATTCGCCTTGCGGGTAGCGGTTGGGCACCAGGTAGATGCCTTCCATTTCTTCCGAGGCCATGGCTGCCAGGTGGCCGCCCCATTCGTTGGCTTCGATCAGCACCTCGTTGGCGATGATGTCCAGCTTCTTCTGGACTTCACCCTGGATGTTCTCGCTGCCGGCCGAGCCCAGAACGCCGCCGAGGGCGCCCTTGTTCACTTCCAGGCTGATGCGCTTGCAGGCGCGGGCCACCACTTCAATCAGCAGGCGCAATTCGGACGGAATGTGCCCGTCCACACGTTGTTGTTCCACCAGGTAGCGGGTGAGCGAAATTCTTGAAGACATGCTTACTCCCAAAGTTGAAAAGGGTCAGGCGCTGAGTGCGCGGTCCACGACTTCGCGCACGTCGTTGCTGAGATCGGCTTTGCCCGATACCCGCACCAGGGCTTCGCGCGCGGCGCTGCGGTAGGGTTCGGCCAGGCGTTTCCAGCGGTCCAGGGCGCGGGCCAGGCGCGCGGCCACCTGGGGGTTGATGGCGTCGAGCTCCAGTACGCGTTCGGCCCAGAACACATAGCCCGCTGCGTCCTGGCGGTGGAAAGCACCAGGGTTGGCGCTGCAGTAGCTGAAGATCAGGCTGCGGGCGCGGTTCGGGTTCTTGATGTGGAAGTCCGGGTGCAACATGAGCTGGCGCACGGCCGGCAACACCTGGCCACCACGGTCGCAGGTGCCACCTTGCAGTGCAAACCACTTGTCCAGCACCAGTTCTTCGTTCTTGAACTGGGCATGGAAACGGGCCAGGGCCTGGGCGGCCAGTGCATGGCCGCTGCCCACCAGCGCCTGCAAGGCGTTGAAGCGGTCGGTCATGTTGTTGGCATCCTTGAAGCGTTGCAAGGTCTTGCCGGGCCAGACGCTGTCACCACTGCGGGTTGCAGCCAGGCACAGGTAAGACAGGGCCATGCCGGCCAGGGCACGGCGGCCACTGGACACCGGGTCGGGACGATAGGCGCCGTTGTCCTTGTGCGCTTCGAACGCCCATTCCCAGTCGGCTTGCAGGGCTTCGGCCAGCTGTTCGCGCATGGCTTCGCGCACGGCGTGGATACACTGTGGGTCAACCACGTCCAACTGCTCGGCGATATAGGTTTCCGAGGGAAGTGTCAGTACCAGCTCCTTGAAGGCAGCATCCAGCTGGGGCGAGCGCAGTACGTTGCGCATGGCCACGATCTGGGCATCATTCAAGGGGTTGGCCCGCATGGAATCTCCGGGTGCAGCTATTGCTTTGATAGCGCTTCGCAGCAGCAGACGCTGCCCGGCCTCCCAGCGGTTGAAGGCGTCAGCGTCATGGGCCAGCAGGCTCAGCAGCTCTTCGTCGCTGTAGTCGCAGTCCAGGATCACCGGGGCCGAGAAGCCACGCAGGATGGACGGCACCGGCTGTTCGGTGACGCCCGTGAAAGTAATGCTTTGCTGTGCTTGCGACAGTACCAGCAGGTGCGTGGTCGACACGGTGCTCTGGCCTTCGACTTGCAGGGGCAGTGCTGCGCCGCTGGTGTTTCCGACCAGCCCCAGGCTGACTGGAATGACGAAAGGCTCTTTCACAGCCTGGTCGGGTGTGGCGGCGCAGCTTTGGCTGAAATGCAGCGTGTAGGTCTGGGCCTCTGGGTTGTAGACACCCTGGGCGGCCACACGCGGCGTGCCGGCCTGGCTGTACCAGCGCTTGAACTGGTCCAGGCGTTTTGCCAGTTCGGAATCCGGGTTGGCGTCGGCAATGGCCTGGGCGAAGTCGTCGCAGGTTACCGCCTGGCCGTCGTGGCGCGCGAAGTACAGGTCCGTGCCCTTGCGGAAGCCGTCGCGTCCCACCAGTGTCTGCATCATGCGCACCACTTCCGCACCCTTTTCGTAAATGGTGACCGTGTAGAAGTTGTTGATCTCGATGTAGCTGTCCGGGCGCACGGGGTGGGCCATGGGGCCGGCGTCTTCGGGAAATTGGGCGGTGCGTAGCACGCGCACGTCCTCGATGCGTTTGACAGCGCGGGCGCTGGGGTCGGCACACAGGTCCTGGCTGAATTCCTGGTCGCGGAACACCGTCAGGCCTTCTTTGAGGCTCAGCTGGAACCAGTCGCGGCAGGTGATGCGGTTGCCGGTCCAGTTGTGGAAGTACTCGTGCCCGACCACGGACTCGATGTTGCCGAAGTCCACATCGGTGGCGGTGGCCTGGTTGGCCAGCACGTACTTGGTGTTGAAGATGTTCAGGCCCTTGTTCTCCATGGCGCCCATGTTGAAGTCGCTGGTGGCGACGATCATGAAGCGCTCCAGGTCCAGGGGCAGTCCGAAGCGGGCCTCGTCCCAGGCCACGCTCGCCATCAGCGAGTTCATGGCGTGTTCGGTCTTGTCCAGGTCGCCGGGGCGCACGAACACCTGCAGCAGGTGCTCCTTGCCGGCGCGGCTGGTAATGCGCTGCTCGCGCGCCACCAGCTGGCCCGCCACCAGGGCGAACAGGTAGCTGGGCTTCTTGTGCGGATCGACCCATTTGGCGAAGTGGCGGCCATCCTCCAGCTCACCCTGGTCCACCAGATTGCCGTTGGACAGCAGCACCGGGTACTGGGCCTTGTCGGCGCGCAGGGTCACGGTGTAGGCGGCCATCACGTCCGGGCGGTCCAGGAAGTAGGTGATGCGACGGAACCCTTCGGCCTCGCACTGGGTGAAGAAGGAGTCGTTGCTCACATACAGGCCCATGAGCTTGGTGTTCTTGGCCGGGGCGCAGGTGGTGAAAATCTCCAACGCGAAAGGCTCGTTGCCCTCGGGCAGGTTCTCCAGCACCAGGGTGCTGCCGTCCATCTTGAAGCTGGTGCCGGCGCCATTGACCAGCACGCGTGCCAGGTTCAGGTCTTCGCCATGCAGACGCAAGGGCTGGGCTGCCACGTTGGGGTTGCGGCGCAGCGCCATCTTGTTGAGCACGCGGGTCTTGGCCGGATCGAGATCGAAGGTGAGATCCACGGTGTCGACCAGATAAGCTGGCGCGGCATAGGCCTCGCGGCGGATGACCGTCGGGGTGCCTGCGGTGTCAGTGGTGTGCAACATTGAGTGTCTCCAGGAAATGGGTTTGCAGCAGCGCATCGAAATGCGGTGCCGCGGCCAGCACGTGGGTGCCGGCCAGTTCTTCGGCGCTGTGGCCGGTGCAGATGCTGACCGCACGCATGCCCGCGCGGCGCGCCGCCTCAATGCCGAAGGGGGCATCTTCAAACACGACGCAGTGTGCAGGGGCCACGCCCATGCGCTCGGCCACGGCCAGGAAAATGGCGGGCGTCGGTTTTCCGCTCAGGCCTTCATCGCCCCGGGCCGTGGCGTCGGGAGGCATCGGCAGTTGCAGATGGTCCAATGCGAACTCCAGGTTGTGGATATCGCCTGCGGTGCCAATGCCGCAGCGCATGCCCTTGGACCGTGCGGCGGCATAGAAAGCACTGAAACCCGGCACTTCGGCGAAAACCGGGCCAAACTGTTCGCGGTAAAGCTGCTCTTTTTCGTGCACCAGCGACCAGGCGAGGGCTTCGTCCATGTCCGGCGCGTTCAGCAGGACACGCACGCACTCGGCGCCATTGCGGCCGGTGGTGCGGCGCATCATCTCTTCGGCATCGAGCTGCACCCCGTGGCGGAGCGCGAAGTCGATCCAGGTGGACTTGTGCGCGTGCATCGAGTCCACCATGGTGCCATCCATGTCGAAAATGAGCGCCTTGACTGGCGCTTCCAGCAGCTCAGCGCGCATCAAACACCCTGCTTGAGCGAAGCCTCGATGAAGACGTCCAGGTCGCCATCGAGCACCTTCTGCGTGGCCGACACTTCGACGTTGGTGCGCAGATCCTTGATGCGGCTGTTGTCCAGCACGTACGAGCGGATCTGGTGGCCCCAGCCCACGTCGGTCTTGCTGTCTTCGAGCTTTTGCTGTTCGGCCTGGCGCTTGCGCAGTTCGTGGTCGTACAGGCGGCTGCGCAGGCGCTTCCAGGCCACGTCCCGGTTGCTGTGCTGGCTTCGTCCATCCTGGCACTGCACCACGATGCCGGTGGGGATGTGGGTCAGGCGCACGGCCGAGTCGGTCTTGTTGATGTGCTGACCACCCGCACCCGAGGCACGGAAGGTGTCGGTACGCACGTCGCTGGGGTTGATGTCGATTTCGATGGAATCGTCGATTTCGGGATACACGAACACCGAGGCAAACGAGGTGTGGCGGCCCCCCGATGAATCAAACGGGCTCTTGCGCACCAGGCGGTGCACACCGGTCTCGGTCCTCAGCAGGCCGAAGGCATATTCGCCCTCGATTTTGATGGTGGCGCTCTTGATGCCGGCGGTGTCACCCGCGGTTTCGTCTTCCACCACGGCCGTGAAGCCTTTGCGTTCGGCGTACTTCAGGTACTGGCGCAGCAGCATGCTGGCCCAGTCGCAGGCTTCGGTACCGCCGGCCCCGGCCTGGATGTCCAGGAAACAGGGCAGGGGGTCGGCCGGGTTGTTGAACATGCGGCGGAACTCCAGGCCTTCCACAATGGCAGAAAGCTTGGCTACTTCGTCCTCGATGGTCATCAGGCCCGCTTCATCACCGTCTTCCTTGCTCATCTCATAGAGCTCGGTGTTGTCGGCCAGTTCGCGCGTGAGGTCGTTGAGCGTGACCACCACGCCATCGAGCATCTTCTTTTCCTTGCCCAGTTCCTGGGCCTTCTTGGGGTCGTTCCAGACCGCCGGGTCCTCTAGCGAGGCATTGACCGTGCGCAGGCGTTCCGCTTTGGCATCGTAGTCAAAGATACCCCCGTAACTCGAGCGTGCGTGCGCTCAAGTCGTTGAGACGGGTGCCAATGAGGTTGATGCGTTCTACTTCCATGATTTTTGTCCTGTGCGGTCGGTATTTCAATTAACCGCCCATTTTCTCATGCCCTGCCGTCCATGACGCACCGCGCCGGATTTCATGCCTGTGGGTAGTAAGGCAAGGCGCCCCCATGGGTGTGGGCATCGGCTTGCCCCAGTTTGAAAGTGCCCACCACGGCCACCAGCTCTTGGGCCTGGCTCTTGAGTCCGCTGGCGGCGGCGGCCATCTCTTCCACCAGGGCGGCATTCTGCTGGGTGGCCTGGTCCATCTGGGTAACCGCTTCCCCTACCTGTGCAACGCCCATGGCCTGCTCGTTGCTGGCCGAGGTGATTTCGCCCATGATGTCCGTCACGCGGCGAATGGCGTCCACCACCTCGCTCATGGTGGTTCCGGCTTCATCCACCAAGTGAGTGCCCTGGTCCACGCGATCCACGCTGGCCTGAATGAGTGCCTTGATTTCCTTGGCCGCCTCGGCCGATCTGCCCGCCAGGGAACGCACTTCGGAGGCCACCACGGCAAAACCACGCCCCTGTTCACCCGCGCGGGCGGCCTCTACCGCAGCATTGAGCGCCAGGATGTTGGTCTGGAACGCAATACCGTCAATCACGCCAATGATGTCCCCGATCTTGCGCGATGCCTCGTTGATTTCCCGCATGGTGACCACCACCTTGTTCACCACTTCACCACCCTGGGTGGCCACGCTCGATGCACTCAGGGCCAACTGATTGGCCTGGCGAGCGCCTTCCGCGTTCTGCTTGACCGTGCCGCTGAGCTCTTCCATCGACGCAGCAGTCTCTTCCAGGGCGCTGGCCTGGCTTTCGGTGCGGGCGGAAAGGTCGTGGTTGCCCGAGGCAATTTCTGCACTGGCAGTGGAAACGTTTTCTGCACTGGCACGCACCTGTGTCAACACATGGTGGATCTTCTCGACAAACTGGTTGAATCCATTGCCGATGATGGCCAGTTCGTCGTTGCCCTTGACCGGGATGCGCAAGCTCAGGTCCGCCTCACCACTGGCCATGTCGGTCATGGTCTTGCCCAGGGAGCGCAAGGGGGCGGTAAGCCGGTACAACACCGCCACCAAAATGGCGGCGGCCACCACGGCGCACAGCACCGAAACCGCCAGCGCATACTGCATCAGGTTGCGGGCCGAAGCAGTCGCTATCGCCTTCGGAAAACTGACCCGTACGCTCCACGGTGCCGTGTCAGGGTGTACCTGAACGGGCTGGAAAAGGTGCACCAGACCGTCGCTGTCAGCGTACTCGTAGGCCTGCCCTTTGGCGATGTGTTCCAGCGCGGCAGGTAGCACATCTTCGGCCTTCTTGTTGATCTTTCCCGCATCGGCATGGGCCGCATAGGAACCGCCGTTGGATATGAGCGCCAGCTGCGCACCCTCCATGGGTCGCAGGTTCTCCAGGATCTTTGTCAGTTGCCCCAGACTGAAATCGGCGCTGGCCACGCCTTGGAACTTGCCGTCGATCATGATGGGCGACACCAGCGACGCCATGAGAACGTCCTTGCCTTCTATCGGGTAGACATAGGGTTCGGTGAAGTACACCTTGCCCGACTTCTTGGGAATGTCATACCAGTCATCGACGCCCGGCGTCTTGGGGTCGAAGACGATGGGGTCCACGTGAAAGCTGCCATTGGCGCTTTTCGTCCAGTACGGCATGTAGCGGCCCGTTGCATCGTATTCGGGTTTCTTGTCGGCATAGTCCGCGTCCTTGCCATCCAGCGCGTTGGGCTCCCAGGTCACGGCGGTGCCGATGAAGTCTTCGGAGCTGGCCAAGGTCGCCTTCACCATTTCACTGATTTGCTCGCGCTGCAATGGCAGCTGCGCTTTTTTGGTGTTGACCATGGCGCCTGATAGTGCAGTGACCTTGGCCAGGTTGGTGCTGATGCGGCCTTGCAGGGCCCCCGCGGCCTGCTGGGCCGATGTTCGCACCAGTCCCATCGTTGATTCTTCCGCACTGGCGCTGCTGCGAAAGCCAATGACAGTGGAAGTGATACCCAAGGAAAGCACCACCAGTGCCGTGGCCGCAATGCAGATTTTTGCGTTCAGCGAAAGGTGCAGGCCCCTAGTGGGCGAGGACATGGATTGGGATGTCATGGTTTGTCCTTTGATTTGCCAACGATTGCGGTTCAGTATGGCAGAGCGAAGGACACAGGAAAAGTAGTTGACGCAGAAATTCAGGCATACAGGGCCAGCAGCCAGTCGTATACCCGGTCTGCAGCCGGTGTCCGTGGTGCCAGGCGCGATTTGCTGAGCCAGCGCGAAGGCAGGGGTTGGGTGGGGAAATGCACCAGCGCGCATACCCGGCCGCTGGCCAGCGCTTCACTGGCCACACTGCGCGGCACCATGGCGATTCCCAGGCCCTGTGCGGCTGCCTGCACGCGCAGCAGGGTGTCTTCCAGGGTCACGCTGCGCTGGGCCTGCAACTCCAGGTCGCCCAGCCAGGGGGCCCAGTGGCTGGCGTACTCGTCAATGATGAGCGGTGCGGCCAGTACCGCCTGTTCCGGGGGCAGTGCCTGCAGGGTCTGGGTCAGGGTCGGGGCGCAGATGGCAATGGCTTCATCGGCCAGCCATTGCACCGACACCATGGTCTCGTTGGACAGATCCTGGCTGGAGACGATCAGGTCGACGTCAATGCGGTCGATGTCGCGCAGCTCATCGCGGGTGATGAGCCACACGTCCAGTGTGGGGTGCAGTGCGCGCAGGTCCGGCAGGCGCGGAAGCACCCAGCCGGCGGCAAAGTCGGCGGGGCAGGCCAGCAGTACCGATTCCTGGTTGCGGTAGGGCTCGATGCGCTTACGCCCGTCCAGCAGGGTCTGCAATGTGGCATCGACAGTTTTGCTGAATAGCTCGCCCGCCGCGCTGAGTTTCACACCCCGCCCGACTCGGTTGAACAGCGGCTGGCCGACCCATTCCTCCAGGTTCTGGATCTGGTGGGTGATGGCCGATTGCGTCAGCGCCAGCTCCTCGGCCGCGCGGGTGATGCCCCCCAGGCGGGCAGCGGCTTCGAAGGCCAGCAGGCTTTGCAGGGGAGGCAGGCGTTTGGTCAAGATATTAAAAATTTCGATGAATCAAGCGATATTGATCATTTTACGCAGACCCTGCCAATGCGCACAATCACCCCCGTCAATGGCCATAAAGCCTTGTTCTTGCCAGCTTCCATTGCCTGTTTTTGAAAGTACCACGACCATGTCTACACCCGCATCCACTTCCATGGACACCTCCATCCTGGGCGACGGCGCGATCCGCCGCAAAGGCCCCTACGGTTCTTCGGTGGAAAACACCTACTCCGGCGTGTTGAGCTTCTTGCGCCGCAAGTACACCCGTGATCTGGAGGGCGTGGATGTGGTTGTCTCCGGTGTACCCCTGGACCTGTCCGTAACCTTCCGCCCCGGTGCCCGTTTGGGCCCCGCCGCCGTGCGTGCCGCCAGCGTGCAGCTGGCCGAACTCATGCCCTTTCCCTGGGGCTTCGACCCGTTCGAAAATCTGGCCGTGATCGATTACGGAGATTGCTGGTTCGACGCGCACAACCCGCTCACCATTGCCCCCTCGATCACCGAACACGCCCGCACCATTCTGGCCAGCGGCGCCAAGATGCTCACCTTTGGGGGCGACCATTTCATTACCTACCCGCTGCTCAAGGCGCACGTGGAAAAGTTCGGCAAGCCCCTTTCCTTGATCCACTTCGACGCCCACTGCGACACCTGGCCTGACGACAATCCCGAGTCCCTGAACCACGGCACCATGTTCTACAAGGCCATCAAGGAAGGTCTGATCGACCCCAAGACTTCGGTGCAGGTCGGTATCCGTACCTGGAATGAAGACTTCATGGGCGTGACCGTGCTCGACGCGCCCTGGGTGCATGCCAATGGCCCGAAGGCCACCCTGGAGCGCATCCTTTCCATCGTCGGCAAGAACCCGACCTACCTCACCTTCGACATCGACTGCCTGGACCCCGCCTTTGCGCCCGGTACCGGCACCCCCGTGCCCGGTGGTCTGAGCTCGGCACAGGCGCTCGAGATCATCCGCGGCATGGGCCCGGTGAACCTGGTGGGCATGGACGTGGTGGAGGTGTCTCCGCCGTTTGACCAGAGCGAACTCACGGCGCTGGCGGCGGCGCACGTGGCGACGGATTTGCTGTGTGTGTTACGGAATCAGAAGCTGGGAAAAATCTGATTCATTTATTCGCCCTGCACGGGTTGCAGGGGGACACGCCAGTCTGTCACGGGCCCTGTCCTGCTGGGTGAGTTTGTTGCTCGGTTAAGCCAAAAAAAGGAAGCAAGAGTCGGTCAGCGCCGTCTTCATGGCCTTGGCGAGCAGGCATAAGGCCATGTGAGCTTCGACCGTTCCGGGACACTCTTGCCATCGATCAACTGAATTGGTATCTGAATTCGTTTATCGCTAGAAGGCATTTCTGCAACTTCAGAGGAACTGTACGGTGGAGCCCCTCTGAAAAAAACCAAAGGGTCCATCCATCGCCCATTTACCGGCACTAGGTAGCCGCCTGAGCGCTGAATGACGGCGTAATCTGCTTGTGCCGAGTACATGATCGAGAAGTGCAGGGCTGGTCGCCGAACAATCTTCTTACGGATCTCTCCACCGTTCTTTTCTCTTGTTTCTTGGCCAGAAATCCCAGTATTGCTTGTCAGACCGACGACGTCGCCGCGCTTGACTTTCTGACCGACATGCAAATCGGGCAGTTCTTGCAAATGTGCGTACTCGGAATAAGTCCAGAATGGAAGGCCCGTTTGCTCGGGTTTATGCCGTAGGAATATACGAATGCCAACGGGTGTTTCAAGGTTGTTAAACATTGCCACCACTTCACCATCGGCCACAGACAGAATAGGGCTGCCGAAAGGCATGGGGATATCAATTCCGCCATGGAACGCTACCTTGGCACGTCTATCGCCATAGTCCATCGCCCAACCGTCATCGATTCCGGGGCATTGGAAATCCTTTGGGAAAACAGGTTCGGTACCTGTTTGCAGCATGCCTAAGTCGATGGAATCCTGTGGGTCACAATCACGGCAACGCACAATCCCAGAGTAAGTCTTGTCGTCGAGCTCTGATTTACTGACCTTCTCGGCATGGGTAGTGCCCACTGTGAGAAGTAGCAAACCAGCAAGAGCAAACCGGCGTGATTCAAGAAACATCTGCGTAGCGTATTTGTTCAGACAATGTCCAAGCGTAAGAATGGGCAACCGGTCTCATGCAAAGCCATGGCCACCATCTCCCTGTTGCCCATTGTTCTCCCAAGGTGCACGGGCGTCAATTTCTCATTCAACTCGCACCTGCGCACACATCGGATCAAGCGGTGCGGGGTTAACTGTAATAAATCACGATTTGCTACTGTATTTGTAGCTTTCCTTTCATTCGGAATGCGGACCGGATGCCAATTCGATCCTGATGCGCGGTGAAAACTCCGTAGTAGGTTCAAAATGATCAAGCAATAAACCGCTCAATCAATCCCGCCAGCACCTCGGGCTGGTCATGGTGCAGCATGTGCCCGGCGTCCTGCACCACCGCCACTTCCACCTGCGGCACGGTCTTGAGGCGTTCGTGGTATTCCTCCAGCGTGTACTTGCCGCGCCACCAGCCGCCCAGGCTGTCGTCGCTGGCTTCCACGGCCAGCACCGGCATGCTCAGGGCGGCGTACAGGGCCAGGCTTTCTTCCACCCGGTAGATGTGGGCGTTGGACACCTTGTGTGCGCTTTCGGCCAGGATGGACCAACGGCCATCAGGGTTCTCGCGCGCCCAGTGCTGGGCCAGCCACAGCGCCTTGTCTTCGCCCAGTCGCCGGTTGTTCTTCATCAGCCGGCGCGCCACCTGGTCCACGTTGTCGTAGGTCTTGAGGTCCATCTCGCCGCGGTGCAGGCTTTTGAGCTCGTCCATCCACTGCGCATAGCGCTTGACGGCGTGGTGCGGCTTGGAGGCTGGCATGCCAAAGCCTTCCAGATTCACCAGGCGGCGGATGCGCTGCGGGCGCACGCCGCCGTACATCATGGCGATATTGCCGCCCATGCTGTGGCCCACCAGGTTCACCGGGGTGTCGACCACGTAGTGGTCCAGCAGGAAGTCCAGGTCGGCCAGGTAGTCGGGGAACCAGTAGTTGTCCACGGCGCCCACGCAGCTGGAGCGGCCATAGCCGCGCCAGTCGGGGGCGATGATGTAGTGGTCTTGCGTGAAGGCGTCCACCACGAACTGGTAGCTCGCCGCCACGTCCATCCAGCCGTGCACCATGACCAGCGGCACTTTGTCCGGCGCCGGTTCACCCCACACCTGCACGTGGTAGGTCTGGTTGCGGATCGGGACAAACTCGCTGCGGTGTTGCTTTTTAATTGGGTACATTTGCCCAATCATAGGGAGACACGCCATGCCCCGCAGTTCCGTCAGTGACAACCCCCCCATGTCCGGGTTACCGGCCGCCTACCAGCGCCTGCACAGCGCCTTTCGCTGGCAGGTTCCGGCCGAATTCAACATCGCCCAGGTGTGCTGTACGCGCTGGGCGCAGCGCCAGGATGCTACAAAAAGAGTAGCTGTCTACATAAATTCTGAGCGGGCTGGAGGCCAAAAACATACTTATTCCGCGCTGCAGAAGGCTGCCAACCGACTCTCCCATGCGCTGGCTGCCCAGGGCGTGCAGCGCGGTGACCGGGTGGCCCTGGTCATGCCGCAAAGCTTCGAGACTGCCGTGGCCTACATGGCGGTGCTGCAGCTGGGGGCCGTGGCCATGCCGCTGTCCCTGCTGTTCGGCCCCGAGGCGCTGGAGTTTCGCCTGCGCGACAGCGAAGCCGTGCTGGCCATTGCCGACAGCACCGCGCTGCCGGCCCTGCACACCGCCCGCGCCACCTGCCCGCAACTGCGCTGCGTGGTCGAAGTGGGGGGTGGAAAAACCCTTGCCACGGGCGCCGATGCGCGCTGGGCCGACCTGCTGCGCGGCCAGTCGGACACTTTTGCCATGGTGCGCACCACGGCCGACGAGCCCGCTGTGCTGATCTACACCAGCGGCACCACCGGCAACCCCAAGGGCGCACTCCTGGCCCACCGCGCACTCATCGGCAACCTGACCGGCTTTGTCTGCAGCCAGAACTGGTTTGGCTTCGACCCCGTGCAGGGCAGCCAGCCGACAGATTGGCAGGACACGGACGCCATCGCCCATGGCTCGAACGCCGTGTTCTGGTCGCCCGCCGACTGGGCCTGGACCGGTGGCCTCATGGACGCCTTGCTGCCCACGCTGTTCTTCGGTCGCCCCATCGTCGCCTACAGGGGCCGCTTCGGCGCCCAGGTGGCACTGGAACTGATGCGCGACTGCGGCGTTACCCACACCTTCCTGTTCCCCACCGCGCTCAAGGCCATGATGAAGGCCTGCCCCGGTACGCCGAAGCGCACCGTGCGCCAGCAGTTCAAGCTGAAGCTGCAGGCCCTCATGAGCGCGGGCGAGGCCGTGGGGGACGCCGTGTTCGCCTACTGCCGCGACCAGCTCGGCGTACCGCCCAACGAGATGTTCGGCCAGACCGAGATCAACTACATCGTGGGCAACTGCAATATGGCCCCCACGCTTCCCGCTGCGCGTGGTGCGCTGCCCCCCAAGGGGGCCCTCGCGCCTCGGGGCGGCCCAGCGGCGCTCATGCTGGCGGCGCGCACCGGGCAGGCCATCGGCTATCCCTCCAAACCCGGCAGCATGGGCATGGGCTACCCCGGCCACCGCGTGGCGGTGATCGACGACGAGGGCAACGAGTGCCCGGTGGGCGTGCCGGGTGACGTGGCGCTGAACCGCTTCGACATCCATGGCGACCCCGACCCCATCGTCTTCCTGGGTTACTGGAAGAACGAGGCCGCCACCCGTGCCAAGTACACCGGCGACTGGTGCCGCACCGGCGACCAGGCCGTGCGCGATGCCGACGGCTACCTTTGGTACCAGGGCCGCAGCGACGACGTGTTCAAGTCGGCCGGCTACCGCATCGGCCCCGGCGAAATCGAGAACTGCCTGGTCAAGCATCCGGCCGTGGCCAACGCCGCCGTGGTGCCCAAGCCCGACGCCGAGCGCGGTGCCCTGGTCAAGGCCTATGTGGTAGTTGCTCCTGAATTCATAGCTAACAATGCAGCTCATATGCGGGCGGATGCCCAGTTTTATGCCCAACTGGAGCGTGAGCTGCAGGCCCATGTGCGCGGCCAGCTGGCGCCCTACGAGTACCCCAAGGAAATCGAGTTCATCGACGCCCTGCCCATGACCACCACCGGCAAGGTGCAGCGCCGCGTGCTGCGTTTGCAGGAAGAAGCGCGGGCCAAAGCGAAGGCAGGTAAGGAATGAGGCTGCCCACGGCAGGCAGCCTGGCGGCATCGCTGAGTCTGGCCCGGCGCATCGGCTGGCTGGCGTGGCTGCGCTGGTTGGCGTTTCCCGGCTTGCCCTTGCTGGCCTACGTACTCCAGGTGCGTGGGGTGGGCTTGTTGGCGACTGGCCTGAGTGGTCTGTTGCTGCTGGTGGCACTCAATGCCTGGACGCAAAGCCTGCGCCGCCAGTTCATCCGTGAAGCGCCCTTGCCGCGCTACCTGGGCGCCAAGCTCTGCGCCCAGTACCCGCAATTGAGCCCGCGTGATGCCGAGCTGGTGCTGCGCGGTCTGCGCCAGTTCTTCCTGGCCTACAGCCGCTCGAAGCAGCGCTTTGTCGGCATGCCGTCTCAGGTGGTGGACGCGGCCTGGCACGAGTTCATTTTGCATACGCGTGGCTACGCGGCCTGGTGCGACACCGCGTTTGGCCGCCTGCTGCACCATACCCCGGCCGAGGTGCTGGGGCGTGATCCGAAGCGCAACGACGGCCTGCGCCGCACCTGGTACTGGTGCTGCAAGGAAGAGGGCATCAACCCCCGCGTGCCCTGCCGCTTGCCGCTGCTGTTTGCGCTGGACACCAAGTTCGCCATCGCAGGCGGCTACCGCTACGTGCCCGACTGCCGGGACATTGACCGCCAGAGTGCCGACGGTAGCTACTGCGGCACCAGTTTTGGTGGGGATGGCGGGGGCGTTGGTGGCGGTGCCCCTGGCGATGCCGATGGCTTTGGTGGCAGCGACGCCAGCAGCGGCGATGGAGGATCAGACGGTGGCAGTGACGGCGGATGTGGAGGGGGTTGCGGTGGAGATTAAGCAGATTAGCGAACAATCGCACGGTGTGGTGCTGGACCTGGTGTACGCCACGGCGAACAATGTGGCCGGTGTGCCCATTTACCAACGCCCGATCTGCCTGCTGCACCGCGACGCCGCCCACGCCTTGCACACCGCCAGCGAACTGGCGCGTGCGGCTGGGCTGCGGCTCAAGATATTCGACGCCTTTCGCCCGCACGAGGCCCAGGTCATGCTCTGGAACAGCGCGCCCGACAAGGCCTACGTGGCCGATCCGGCGCTGGGCTCCAACCACACGCGCGGCGTGGCGGTGGACTTGACCCTGGTGGACGCGCAAGGCGTGGAGCTGGACATGGGCACCGGCTTTGACGACATGACGGTGCAGTCGCACCACTTCCGCACCGACATATCTGCGCAGGCCCAGGCCAACCGGCTGCAATTGTTGGGCATCATGGAGCAGGCCGGCTTCGAACACATTCCGCACGAGTGGTGGCACTACGCCTTGCCAGCGGCCCACAGCTACCCACTCATCCCCAGCCACAAGCTGCACCACCTCAACCCCATGCGCGCCCACGGCCAATGACCCCGTGCCCGCGCCAGGCTTGTCCTGTGCGCAACAGCGGGGGCGGCGCGCTTTGCCTACACTGAAGCCATGAACAAAGTCACCCTTGGAACCTCCGACCTTTCCGTCACCCCGATCTGCCTGGGCACCATGACCTTTGGCGAGCAGGTGGACGAACCCACCGCCTTCGCCATCCTCGACCGTTCGCTGGAACGCGGCGTGAACTTCATCGACACCGCCGAGATGTACGCGGTGCCACCGCGGGCCGAGACCTTCAACGCCACCGAAACATCCTCGGCAACTGGTTGCGCGCGCGCCCCGGTGCCCGCGAGAAGCTGATCATTGCCACCAAGGTGGCCGGCCCCTCGCGCGGCATGCCCTGGATTCGCGGTGGCGCCAGCAACACCTCGGGCGCCGACATCCTTGCCGCCTGCGACGGCAGCCTGCAGCGCATGGGCGTGGACGTGATCGACCTGTACCAGATCCACTGGCCGAATCGCCACGTGCCCATGTTCGGTGCCGCCTACTACAACCCGCAGTACGAGAACGCTACAGCCTCCAGCATCCACGAACAGCTCGAAGCCCTGGGCCAGCTGGTGAAGGCGGGCAAGGTGCGCGCCATTGGCCTCTCGAATGAAACACCCTACGGTGTGCACGAGTTCGTGCGCCTGGCCGAACAGCATGGCCTGCCGCGCGTGGCCAGCATCCAGAACCCGTACTGTCTGGTGAACCGCACCTACGAGAACGGTCTGGACGAAAGCTGCCACCGCCTGAATGTGTCGCTGCTGGCCTATTCGCCCCTGGCCTTTGGCCTGCTCACCGGCAAGTTCGACGCCTCGGGCCTCACCGGTGAAGGCGCACCCAAGGATGCGCGCCTGGGCAAGTACGAGTCCACGCGCAAGCAGCGCTGGGGCCGCCTCGAGGCGCTGGTGGCCGCCAAGCGCTACAACCAGCTGGCCCGCGACCACGGCATGACGCCCACGCAAATGGCCCTGGCCTTCTGCTACACCAAGTGGCAGGTGGCCAGCACCATCATCGGTGTGACCAGTGTGGCCCAGCTCGACGAAGACCTGGACGCCTGGGGCACCACCCTGAGCCCTGAGGTGCTCAAGGCCATCGACGCCATCCGCTGGGAGCTGCGCGACCCGGCCTTGTAAGACCGGGTTCGAAGTCGGGGCTCAGTGCGAACCGGCCGGAAACTGGAATTCCTGGAGGGATTCCCGGCGCAGGCGCTCTTGGGTGCCGTCTTGGCGCATGCGCCGCAAGGCCTGTAGCAGGCTGGGCACCAGTGGGGCGTGGCGGGCTTGCAGGTACAGGAACAAGGGCATGGGCTTGCCGATGTTGAGGACCCGCAGGGGCATTGGTTTGGTGGGCAGGAACTCCTGGGCTTCCGAGAGGACGCTGACGTCGAGGGCGCAGTACAGCGCGTTGCGTCCGTAGTGCATCATTTCAATCGCCTGCACGACGCCGGTCACGTCGATCAGACGTTCCGCGGGCTGCTGTGGCTTGAGTGCGTTTTCGCAAATGAGCATGCCGCGCGGGTAGGTCACGGAATGGCCCGACGCGCCCAGGTCTTCCAGCCGTGCCAGCTTCACGCGCGGGTCTGTGGCCCACAGGGCCAGCTGCACTTCCATGACCGGCTCTTCCAGTCGCAGCAACAGGGGTTGGGTCTGTGCAAACGCCAGGGCGCGGGCCGTGTCGCCATCGAGCTTGTCGTTGGCCACCTCCAGCGTCAGCCGCGCCACCGGCATGGTGGTGATGTCGATGCGCAGTCCCGTGCGCCGGCTCAGCTCGCGGTAGATGCGGCGCAGGTAGCTGCCGGCATAGGTGTTCTCCGCGCTCGGGGTGCCCAACGTCAGCGCCGGACTGGCGCCCGCCGGGGCCTGCGGCGCTGTGGCCCCCACGCTGAACGCACCCAGCCACAAGGCTGCAAGAATCGCGTACTTCTGAATACCCACCAATGACATGGCGGCACTGTACCCGAAGGTAGCGCCCCCGAATGCACCGCGCGGGGCGGCTGCGGCACAATGTCTGCCAGCACCTTCGGCGGCAGGCGCATGTGAAGGGGCACAACCAGGCAAGGAGAGGCAACATGACCCAGACAAAACGTAATCGGCGGATGTGGATGGTGCTGGCGGGCGCAATCGCCCTGGCCCCAGCGTGGCTGGCGGCGCAGACGGCCGCCCCGGCCATTGGCGTGGTGGTGATGCATGGCAAAGGCGGTGCACCCACCAAGCACGTGGCCGATCTGGCCAGCCAGCTGCAAAGCCAGGGCTTTCTGGTGGCCAACCTGGACATGCCCTGGTCGGGGCGGCGCGAGTACGACGTGGATGTCGCCGCGGCCGAAGCCGAAGTGGAAACCGCCATGGCCGCCCTGCGCAAGGCAGGGGCCCAGAAGATTTTCGTGGCGGGCCACAGCCAGGGCGGTCTGTTTGCCCTGTACTTCGGCGGCAAACACGCGGTCGATGGCGTGGTGGCCATGGCCCCCGGCGGCCATACCGGCAACATCACCTACCGCGAAAAACTAGGTGACACCGTGGATCGGGCGCGCCAGCAGCTGGCCAGTGGCAAGGGCCAGGAGAAGCAGCCCTTCCAGGACTTCGAAACCGCCCGCGGCATCTATCCGGTGGTCACTACCGCGCACAACTACCTTTCCTGGTTTGACCCCGAAGGGGCCATGAACCAGGCCAAGGCACTGAAGGCGCTGCCCGCAACACTGCCGGTACTGTGGATCGCCCCCACGGGCGACTACCCCGGCCTGCTCAAGGTCAAGCAGCAAATGGTCGATGCCCTGCCGAAGAACCCCCAGACCCGGGTGCTGGAGCCCACCACCAGCCACCTCGGTGCTCCCTCGGCTGCGGTTCCATCCATTGTGGAGTGGACCCGCAAGGTGGCAGCTGGGCAATAACCCCCCCTCACGTCCATGGCCAAAAAAGACCACGTTTCTGAGACCCCCGCCACTGCCTTGCTCAAGGCCCACAAGGCGGCATTTACCGAGCACCCCTACGAATACCTGGAGCACGGTGGTGCCCAGCACAGCGCCAAGGTGCTGGGCTGGGACCCGTACCACGTGGTCAAGACGCTGATCATGCAGGACCAGGATGCCAAGCCGCTGGTGGTGCTGATGCACGGCAACTGCACCGTATCCACCAAGAACCTGGCGCGCCAGATTGGTGCCAAATCGGTGCAGCCGTGTGCCCCCGAGGTGGCCAACCGCCACAGTGGCTATCTGGTGGGGGGCACTTCACCCTTCGGCACGCGCAAGACCATGCCGGTGTTCATCGAGCAGACCATCCTGGACATTCCCAAGATTCTCATCAACGGCGGGCGCAGGGGCTACCTGGTGGGCATCGCCCCGCAGGTATGCGTGGACCTGCTCGGTGCCAGGCCGGTGCAGTGCGCCTTGCAGGAGTGAGAGGCGCCACTGGCACAATAGGGCCATAGAAGTGCGCCAGGGAGGCGCATCCTGCAGAGGTAAGTTTTCATGCAAGCTTTGTATTCCGTGCTGGCTATCGTGGCCGCGTACCTGATCGGTTCCCTGTCCTTCGCCGTCATCGTGAGCCGCGCCATGGGCTTGGCCGATCCGCGCACTTTCGGCAGCAAGAACCCCGGTGCCACCAATGTGCTGCGTTCCGGCAGCAAGAAGGCCGCCATCGTGACCCTGCTGCTGGACGCCGCCAAGGGCTGGCTCCCGGTGGTGCTCATCCAGTGGTTTGGCGAACCCTATGGTCTGGGAGCCAACACCATGGCGCTGGCCGGGCTGGCCGCCTTCCTGGGGCACCTGTACCCGGTTTTCTTCAGGTTTGTCGGGGGCAAGGGCGTGGCCACGGCCTTGGGCGTGCTGCTGGGCTTCAGCCCGGTGCTGGGCCTGCTGACCATGCTGGTCTGGGTGCTGGTGGCCGCGGTGTTCCGTTACTCCTCATTGGCCTCGCTGTGTGCGGCCTTGGCTGCCCCAGGCATCTATGTGCTGGCCGACGGCAGCCTGTGGATACTGCGAGGCGGCGTCGTGCTGGCCATTGGTGGCATGACCCTGCTGCTGATCTACCGTCACGCCGAAAACATCGGCCGCCTGGCGAAGGGGACCGAGTCCAAATTGGGCAAGAAGAAAGACGCGCCGGAACAGGCGCAGGGCCACGCCCACTCCCATAAGCATGGTCACGGGCACAAGCACTGATTGGCCGCACCGCGGCGCGGTCTGGGTCTAACGCAGGCGTGCTGCGTAGGCACCCAGTCGCAGGACATGGGCGTGGTTGATGCGCAGATTCACTTGCGAAGCTGCCACTGCTGCGCGAATCTGGATACCGGATGCTGCCGGATCCTGCAGCCGCGGGGTCGGCAGCAAGGAGCCATCGGGTTTGCTGATGAGTACCACAAAGGGCTGGTTCGGCCGCGGGCTGCGGCGCACCACCACCGCCAGTTCGGCGGTGTCCAGCGCTACGTAGGTGCCCGGCGGGTACAGGCCCACGGTACGCACCAGCGACTGTCCGATCGGGTCGTTCGCCGTGGACGACATGCCCAGTATCGATTTGATGGACTCCAGCGCACTGCGGCCAGCGCGCGAATGGCGCGGGCTGATCATTGCGGCGTAGCGGTCCACGGCCTTCAGGATGGCCGCGTGCATGGGCGTATTGGACGCCGCCGGAGCGGCCTTGATGCCGCTGTCGCCGTCGTGGTGGTGTGCCACGATGTCCAGCCAGTTCTCGTCGCGTACACCCAGGCTGCCCAGGAGCATGGCGCCTTTGACCGAGTGGGTGCGAATCGCTTCCTGCTGCTGGGGCGATGGCTTTTCCTTCTGGTTGGCCAACTCGTCCTGCAGCGTGGTCATGGCAATGTTCATGGTCAGCGCGGCACGCACCAGGCTGTCGCGCTCGGGGAGCTGCAGTGCCAGGTCCTGCGCCATCAGGTGGCACAGCACGCTGCACACCAGGGCGTGCGAGGCGCTGTAGCCCACGGGTGAATTGCTGGCCAGCTGGAACAACTGGTACAGGCCCAGGTCGGTTTCGCGCTCCACCAGGCTTTGCATCCAGCGGTCGTACTGCTGGATACGCAGCAGAAATTCCTGCGCCTTGTTCGGGTTGGCCAACACCACGCCCAGGCCCAGCTCCAGATCGGACCAGTTGGCCAGCAGGTCTTCGTACTCGGCTTCGTCGCGCATGGGGGGTCAGTAGCGCTTTTCCAGCACCATCTGGTCGTTGGTGCGGTTCATCTGGAAACGCGAGAGGAAGCTGTTGCCCAGCAATACGTAGGGCATGGAGCCCGAAGCCACCACGCCGTCCACGTCATAGGCCACCACGTCGCCCACCCGCACGGCGTTGATCTTCACGTACCAGGCCGGAATGACACCGTTGGCCGTGCTGATCCGCATGGGCAGCGCGGTGTTGTACTTCAGGCCCATGCGCTGGGCATCGCTCTCGGCGATGACCACGCCGGTGGCGCCGGTGTCCACCATCATGGTGGCCGACTTGCCGTTGATTTGCCCCTGCGTCATGAAGTGCCCGCCCGAATCGGCGGTGAGCACAATGCGCCCTCCCGACCCACCAGCGGCACCGCCGGTCCCAACGCTCACCGGGGCATCGCCCACGCGCAGGGTCTGGCGCTTGCCATCGATTTCCACCACGGCAGTGTCACCCTGCGTAGACACCAGGCGCACGCCGCGAAAGCTCTCACCCGCCGCCAGTGCCTTGGGGTTGGAGCCGTCCACCACCACCAGTGCCTTGTTGCCCAGCATACCGCTCAGGGCCACAGCCTGGGCGTACGCTGCGCCCGTTCCCGCCAGGCTCAGTGCCAGAAGGGTACGCAGCAGGGCGGGAGCCAGTGGCATGGTGGGTGTTCTCAGTCGCGGAAGTTGTTGAAGTCCAGCGGCACGTCGGTGATTTCCTTGCGCAGCAGGGCCATGGCGGCCTGCAGGTCGTCGCGCTTGGCGCCGGTCACGCGCACTTTTTCTTCCTGGATGGCGGCTTGCACCTTCATCTTGCTGTCCTTGATGAGGCGCTGGATTTTCTTGGCCAGCTCGGACTCGATGCCGTTGCGCACCTTGACCACACGCTTGACCTTGTCGCCGCCCATCTTCTGCATGTCGCCAATGTCCAGAAAGCGCACGTCCACGCTTTGCTTGGTGAGCTTGTTGCGCAACACGTCCAGGATCTGGTCGAGCTGGAAATCAGCGTCGCCGATGACGGTGATTTCCTTGTCCTTGATTTCAATGGAGGCAGAGGTGCCCTTGAAGTCAAAGCGGGTGGCAATCTCCTTGGCGGAGTTTTCCACACCATTTTTTACCTTGACCATGTCGGCTTCGCAAACGGTATCAAAAGAAGGCATACAAATCGCTAATCGGTGAATGAGACAATTCCCGCATGTTAGTCGAGAAAAACGTCCCGCTCCAGCCGTACAACAGCTTCCACATCGTGGCCCGCGCCCAGGCGCTGGTGCGGGTGCGCAGCGAGGACGATGTGTGCGCAGTGCTGGCCGACCCGCTGTGGGGCCAGCAGCCGAAGTTTGTGCTGGGTGGCGGCAGCAACATCGTGCTCACCGGCGACGTCGAGCCGCTGGTGCTGAAAATGGAAATCGACGGCATCCGCGTCTGTGGTGAAACCGCGCGCCACACCCTGGTCGAGGCAGGTGCTGGCGTAGCCTGGCACGCGCTGGTGCAGTGGACGCTGGACCAGGGTTTGCCTGGCCTGGAAAACATGGCCCTGATCCCGGGCACGGTGGGTGCATCGCCGGTGCAGAACATCGGTGCCTACGGGGTGGAACTGCAAGATCGTTTCCACGAGCTGGACGCCATCGACCTGCAGACCGGTGAGGTGTTCACGCTCAACGCCGCCCAGTGCGCGTTCGGCTACCGTGACTCGGTGTTCAAGCATGCCGGTGGCCCTGGCCGCATGGGCTTGCTGGGCCGTGCCGCCATCGTGCGCGTGCGCCTGGCCCTGCCCAAAGACTGGAAGCCGGTACTGGGCTACGCCGATCTGGAGCGCAAGATGGCCGAGCACCAGTGCACCGCCCCCACGGCGCAGCAGATCTTCGACTGGGTGTGCGAAGTGCGCCGCGCCAAGCTGCCCGACCCGGATGTGATCGGCAACGCCGGCAGCTTCTTCAAGAACCCAACCGTCACGCCCGAACAGTGCGCCGACATCATTGCCCGCGACCCCAAGGTGGTGCATTACCACCTGGACAACGGCCAGTTCAAGCTGGCCGCGGGTTGGCTCATCGACGCCTGCGGCTGGAAGGGCAAGAGCATGGGCCAGGCCGGTGTCTACGAGAAACAGGCCCTGGTGCTGGTGAACCGTGGCCCCGGCGTGGACGGGCAGGGCGCGACCGGGGGCGAGGTCATGACGCTGGCCAAGGCCATCCAGACCAGCGTCTACGAGCGCTTCGGCATCTTGCTGGAGCCCGAGCCTGTGGTAATCTGATTGCTACTGTATTTGTAGCTTGCTCGTTAATATCTGTGCGGGCTAGAGGCCAATTTGGCATGTAAATCGGGCCCTAGCCTTAGAAAACCCCGGTCTTTGCCCCTTTGTTCGGGCCAAGTGCTGCCGCGGTGCGAACCATAGTTTCAGCATCCCAGGCCACCCGAGGAGCGCAACATGACCCCCAGCGACTACGAAGTGCGGTTCCAGTCCTTGTTCGAACCGGGGCGCGCCCTGAGCTTCCCGTGCGACGCCCAGGGCCACGTGGATCTGGACGAACTCAGCCCCAAGCAGATGGAAAACTACCTGTTTGCACGCGCCACAGTGGGGCGGGACTACCAGCCGCCCGCGGTGCAGCACGCAGAGCACTGACTCAGGCCAGGCGGCGCTGGCGTACCGAGGCGGCCAGGTTTTCCAGCACCGGCACGGTGTCGGCCAGGCTCAGGCAGCCGTCGGTGATGCTTTGGCCGTAGACCAGGGGCTGGCCCGGCACCACGCTTTGGTTGCCTGCCACCAGGTGGCTTTCAATCATCACACCGATGATGGCCTTTTGTCCCGCGGCCATCTGCGCTGCTACGTCGGCCGCCACCTGGGGCTGGCGGTCGAAACGCTTGCTGCTGTTGGCGTGGCTGCAGTCCACCAGGATGGCTTCGGGCGCACCGCCTTTGCGCAGCAGCTCCTGCGCCTTGGTAATGTGGGCGGCCTCGTAGTTGGGGCCGCAGGCGCCGCCGCGCAGCACCAGGTGGGCGTGCTCGTTGCCAGCCGTGGTCAGCACCGCGGGCATGCCCTCGTGCGTGAGTGAGGGGAAGGCGTGCGGGTGCTGGGCCGAGCGGATGGCGTCCACCGCCACCTGCAGGTCGCCGTCGGTGCGGTTCTTGAAGCCCACCGGCATGGACAGGCCCGAGGCCAGCTCGCGGTGGATCTGGCTCTCAGTGGTACGCGCGCCAATGGCCCCCCAGGAAATCAGGTCGGCGTAGTACTGGCCCAGCGTGGTGTCCAGAAACTCGGTGGCAATCGGTAGCCCGGTGCTGGTCACGTCCAGCAGCAGCTGGCGCGCCAGGCGCAGGCCGCGGTTGATCTGGAAGCTGCCGTCCAGCGCCGGGTCGTTGATGAGCCCCTTCCAGCCCACCACCGTGCGCGGTTTCTCGAAGTAGACGCGCATCACCACCAGCAGGTCTTTTTCCAGGCGCTGCGCGATGGGTTGCAGCTGGCGCGCGTAGTCGCGGGCGGCTTCGGGGTCGTGCACCGAGCACGGGCCGACGATGGCCAGCAGGCGGTCGTCCTTGCCGGTAACGATGTCGGCCACCGCACGGCGCGCTTGCTTCACAAAGGCGGACTGCTCGGCGGCCAGCGGCAACTCGTCTTCCAGAATGGCGGGGGTGATGAGCGGGCGCACTGTGCGGATGCGAACGTCGGAGGTGTCGGACATGGCGGGCCTTGCAAGGCGGGCCGTGGCGGCCCCGTGAATGAAAAGTGCATTTTAGGTGGGCGCCCACCGTGGCCCGGTCGCACCGTATAGTGGCACGTTCACTTCCAACACGCTATGAAAACCATCGGACTCATTGGCGGCATGAGCTGGGAATCCACCGTGCCCTACTACCGCACCATCAACGAAACCGTGAAAGAGCACCTGGGCGGCCTGCACTCGGCCAAGGTCGTGCTCTACAGCATGGACTTTGCCGAAATCGAACACCTGCAGAAAGTGGGTGACTGGGACACTGCGGGGCGCTTGTTGGCCAGTGCTGCCCAGGCGCTGGAGCGCGCTGGCGCCCAGTGCGTGGTGCTGTGTACCAACACCATGCACAAGGTGGCGCCTGCCATCGAAGCGGCAGTGTCCATCCCCCTGCTGCACATTGCCGACCCCACGGCACAGGCCATCCAGGCGGCCGGTGTTACCACCGTGGGCCTGCTGGGCACGCGCTTCACCATGGAACAGGCTTTTTACAAAGACCGCCTGAGCGAAAAGCACGGCCTGCAGGTGCTAGTGCCGCCACCCGATGCGCGCGACACCGTGCACAGCATCATCTACGAAGAGCTGTGCCTGGGCCAGGTGCGCGACGACTCGCGCCAGGCCTACCGCGTCACCATGGCCGACCTGGTGGCCCAGGGCGCGCAGGCCATCATCCTGGGTTGCACCGAAATCTCGCTGCTGGTGGGCCCGCAGGACGCCAGCGTGCCTTTGTTCGACACCACCGCCATCCACGCCCGCAGCGCAGCGCTGTGGGCCCTGCAGAAGTAAAGGAGTACCCCATGGCTACCGTTTTCCTCACCGGCGCCAGCGGCTTCCTGGGCGGCCACCTGCTGCGAGAACTGCTGGCCCGCGGCCACAGCGTGAAATGCCTGTCGCGCCGGGCGGAAACCGACGCCCCCATCGCCGCCGCCGGGGGCACCCCCGTGCGCGCTGCGCTGAACGACGTGGCCAGCCTGCAGGCCGCCC
This sequence comes from Rhodoferax sp., assembly GCA_008015235.1. Taxonomy (GTDB): domain Bacteria; phylum Pseudomonadota; class Gammaproteobacteria; order Burkholderiales; family Burkholderiaceae_C; genus Allorhodoferax. Next base: position 245,318 of record SSFF01000015.1, read on the forward strand.
TGAAGGGCTGCGACGCCGTGTTCCATGCCGCGGCCGACACCAGCATGTGGAAACCCCAGGCCGCCCAGCAAACCGCCACCAACGTGCAGGGCACGGCCAACATGCTGGCCGCTGCGCAGGCGGCAGACGTGAAAGCCTTTGTGCACACCTCGTCCACCTCGGCCTATTCGCAGCTGGTGGAAGGCGTGCTCACCGAAAGCACGCCGCAGCGCGGGGGCGAGAGCTGGATCAACTACGAAGTCACCAAGTACCAGAGCGAAAAGCTGGTCAAGGAATCGAAGCTGCCGTGGATCGTGTTCAACCCCTCGCACATCCTGGGACCAGGCGACCGGCACAACTGGGCGCGCCTGATCCAGATGGTGGACCGGCAGAAGCTTCCCGGCATTCCGCCCGGCGTGGGCGCCTTTGCCGACGTGCGCGAAATCGCCAAGGCCCAGGTGCGCGCCTGGGAGCTGCAGCGCTTTGGCCAGTGCTACCTAGTGGGGGGTACCAAAGCCACGTTTGTGGAATTTGTGCACAAGGTGGGTGCTGCGCTGGGTCGCAAAACCCCAAAGGGTGCTTTCCCCCAGTGGGTGCTGATGCTGGTCGGCCGCAGCAAAGACCTGCTGTCACGCATTACCGGCACAGAGCCCGACATCACCCCCGAAGGCGCCCGCATGACCTCGTACACCCTGCTGGTGGATTCGAGCAAGGCCGAGCGTGAACTGGGTTATATGCAGACGCCACTGGACGTGCTGCTGGCCGACACGCTGGAGTGGATGAAGGGGGAGGGGATGGTGGGGCGGTGATAGCCATAAATGGTTATGTCGCCGAAATGAAGACTGGCTACATGACCGCCTGTCATTGAAGGCTGGTCACAGCAAGCTCAGTTATTCGAAAACTTCGAATAACTGCATCCGGTGGCAAGACCTATGCTACCCAGCACTACCAGCAGCGGACGTAAACCCGCCCAAAGTGCCCAGGTAGCCTTGGTCTGGATACAAGCGCCCAGAAGTCACTATGGTTTTGATAGCTGCTTGCGCACATTCCACACGAGCTAGAAGCCAATTTTGCTTAGAAAAATGCCGCCAGACTGTGTTTCTGACTATTCGTTCTTCTGTTAAAGCTTTCTTTAACATCTGCGCTGCACATTAAAGACTTCTTTCACACCATGTCCGCCATGGGCACCGACTTTGTACCTGTTTGCGTGGTGCGTGAACCCTGCGATACAGTGAGGCAAAATAATTTTTAATGGCGGGGAGCATGCTGATGTCGATAAGCTCATGCACATTACTCTAATTGCAACTATCCACGCTGAATCTGGCCGCGCCAACGTAGCGGAACTTCGGGCGATCCTAGATCGCCTTGCACCAAACGTTATCTTTGCCGAAGTTCCATCTGCCTTTCTTGCTGACTATCTCCACGGCTCTTATGGCACGCTTGAGTCCGCTGCTGTCGCTTTGTATCGGGAACGGCGTCCAGTCAATGTTGTCCCTGTCGACTTGGACAAGCCCGGCGAAGAATTCTTCAGCAATACAAAAGACATGTTCAAGAAGGTCGAGAGGACGAGCGCCGACTATAGACGACTTGTAGATCAGAACAGCCTAGACACGCTGAAGTTTGGTTTCCCCTACCTCAACAGCGATCGCTGCGCGCAGGCATGGGATGGCATCTACAACGAGGCTCTTGCCTCCGTCGATTGGATCGGAGACACCAAGTTGCGACAGACCTACGATCTGTGGAATCAGACTAATGACGATCGCGAGACCGGAATGATCGAGAACATTGAGAGCCATTGCATCCGCGAGGTTCCTGCTCGTAGCGTTTTTCTCGTTGGGGCCGCACACCGGAAACCCATCATAGAGAAGGTTCAGAAGCGAAAAGTTGCTGGCAGACCAGAGGTCTTTTGGGACTTTGAAAGTGCGTTGAAATAGATAGCGGTGCGATCAAAAGCAACAAAGCCCGCCAGGCTCCCACCTGGCGGGCTTTGTTTTTGGCGCTTCCGCCGGGGCTTACTTACCCAACTTCAAAAAGTCTTCACCCTTACCCAGCTCCAGCAATCCAGCATTGCTGTAGATGCCCAGCTTGGCGCGGGTGTCGGTGATGTCGAGGTTGCGCATGGTCAGTTGGCCGATGCGGTCCAGCGGGCTGAAGGGCGCGTCTTCCACCTTTTCCATGCTCAGGCGCTCGGGGGCGTAGGTGAGGTTGGGGCTCTCGGTGTTCAGCAGGCTGTAGTCGTTGCCGCGGCGCAGTTCCATGGTCACGGTGCCGGTCACGGCGCGGGCCACCCAGCGCTGGGCGGTTTCGCGCAGCATGATGGCCTGGCTGTCGAACCAGCGGCCCTGGTACAGCAGGCGGCCCAGCTTGCGGCCGTTTTCGCGGTACTGCTCGATGGTGTCTTCGTTGTGGATGCCGGTGACCAGGCGCTCGTAGGCGATGTACAGCAGGGCCAGTCCGGGGGCTTCGTAGATGCCGCGGCTCTTGGCTTCGATGATGCGGTTTTCGATTTGGTCGCTCATGCCCAGGCCGTGGCGGCCGCCAATCTCGTTGGCCTTCAGGATCAGGCTCACCAGATCGGGGTACTGCACGCCATTCAGCGCCACAGGGCGGCCTTCTTCAAAGGTCACGCTCACTTCTTCGGCCTTGATCTGGCAGTCTTCGCGCCAGAACGGCACGCCCATGATGGGGTTGACGATCTTGATGCCGCTGTTCAGAAACTCCAGGTCCTTGGCTTCGTGCGTGGCGCCCAGCATGTTGCTGTCGGTGCTGTAGGCCTTTTCGGCACTCATCTTGTAGCCAAAGCCGTTGGCGGTGATGAACGCCGACATTTCGGCGCGGCCACCCAGCTCGTCGATGAAGGTCTGGTCCAGCCAGGGCTTGTAGATCTTCAGTGCGGGGTTGGTCAGCAGGCCGTAGCGGTAGAAGCGCTCGATGTCGTTGCCCTTGAAGGTAGAGCCGTCGCCCCAGATGTTGACGTCGTCTTCCTTCATGGCGCTCACCAACATGGTGCCGGTTACGGCGCGGCCCAGCGGGGTGGTGTTGAAGTAGGTCTGGCCGGCGGTGGTGATGTGGAAGGCACCGCTTTGCAGCGCGGCAATGCCTTCAGACGCCAGCTGCGGGCGGCAGTCCACCAGACGGGCCTTGATGGCGCCGTACTCCATGGCCTTGCGCGGAATCTCGTCGTAGTCGCTCTCGTCGGGCTGGCCCAGGTTGGCGGTGTAGGCGTAGGGCAGGGCGCCTTTTTTCTTCATCCACAAGAGAGCGGCGCTGGTGTCCAGGCCGCCGGAAAAGGCAATGCCGACCTTCTGGCCGACGGGGATGTTCTGGAGAATGGTGTTGGACATGTTTTTGGCCTCTGGCCCGCACATATATTGCGCAGGCAGCTATGAAAATGAGAGCGAATGCAGGCGGATCGAGCTGCCAATCAACCGAAATGGCAGATGTAGTGGTAGGCGGCGTGGCCTTCCGTTACGCGGATCTGGAACTTGGCATTGCCCGGCACGCTGAACTTCTGGCCTGCGCCGCTGGTCACCCAGGTGTCGCTGCCGTCGAGCTTGTAGTCGCAGCTGCCGGCCACGCATTCCATGATCTCGGGAGCGCCGGTGTTGAAGGTCAGGGTGGCGGGCAGGATCACGCCGACCGACTTCTTGGTGCCATCGGGGAAGGTGATGCCGTGGCTGACGCATTTGCCGTCGAAGTACACATTGGCAGCGGTGGTGACGGACACGCCGTCGATTTGGGTGGTGGTCATGGTGTGCAGCAGTGGTGGTGTGGCCGCAGGGGCCGCAAGTGCAGCCGGGCCGAGCCCGGATGCGGGAAAACCCCTGATTTTAGGGCAGGGCGGGGTGTCTGGACGCTTAAGCCGAGTGGCGGGCAAACTCGTCGGGCACAAAGCCGACGGTCAGCGCCCCGTCGTCCCATTCGATGACCGGGCGCTTGATGACGCTGCTGTTGGCCTGCATGCAGGCCAGGGCGCTGGCAGCGTCCACCACGGCAGCCTGTACTTCAGGGGCAAGCTTGCGCCAGGTCGGGCCCTTGCGGTTGAGCAGCGGCTCCCAGCCCACTGCCTGCATCCAGCGCTGCACCTGCTCGGAAGGCACGCCTTGTTTTTTGTAGTCGTGAAATTGGTAGTCGACGCCGTTGGCAGTGAGCCAGTCGCGGGCTTTTTTGACGGTGTCGCAGTTGGGGATGGCGTAAACGGTGGTCATGGCGGAGGATTTTCCCACGTCGGCGACAATCGCCCCCCATGGAAAACCTGACAACTTTGGCCGACTGGCTGGCCTACTGCGAGCAGATGCACCCCAAGGGCATCAATGGCATCGAACTGGGGCTGGACCGCATCCGCACCGTGGCGCAGCGCATGCAGCTGCGCTTTGACTGCCCGGTGTTCACCGTGGCCGGCACCAACGGCAAGGGCTCCACCTGCGCCATGCTGGAGAGCATCCTGCAGCAGGCCGGCTACCGCACCGGCGTATTCACCTCGCCCCACCTGGTGCACTTCGAGGAACGCCTGCGGATCAACGGCGAGGCCATAGCTGCTAGCAAATTGGTAGCGGCTTTTGCAGATGTTGAGCGGGCCAGAACCCAATTGGGCTCCGAAGTGGCGCTCACCTACTTCGAATTCACCACCTTGGCCATCCTGCACGAGATGACGCGCAGCGGCCTGGACGCTGCGGTTCTGGAGGTCGGTCTGGGCGGTCGGCTGGACGCGGTGAACATCATCGACACCGACTGCGCCATCATCACCAGCATCGACCTTGACCACACCGAACTGCTGGGCCCGGACCGCGAGAGCATAGGTTACGAGAAGGCCGGCATCATGCGCACCGGCCGACCTGTGATCGTGAGCGACCCGATGCCGCCGCAAAGCGTGCTCGACCGGGCCACCGAAGTGGGTGCTGACCTCTGGTGCGTGGGTGCCGACTTCAACACCTCGGGCGACAAGCAGCAGTGGGGCTGGGCCGGGCGCGACAAGCGTTACAGCGGCCTGGCCTACCCGGCGCTGCGCGGCGCCAACCAGTTGGTCAACGCCGCCGGTGTGCTGGCCGCGCTGGCGGCCCTGCAGGAGCGTCTGCCGGTCACGGCCCAGGCGGTGCGCAATGGCCTGGCCTTTGTCGAACTGCCGGGTCGCTTCCAGATCATTCCCGGCCAGCCCACGCTGGTGCTGGACGTGGCGCACAACCCGCACTCGGTGGCGGCGCTCACCGCCAACATGGACGCCATGGGCTTCTTCCAGAACACCCATGCGGTGTTCGGCGCCATGGCCGACAAGGATCTCACGCCCATGTTTGCCCGCATCGGCCCCTTGGTGGACCGCTGGTACTTCACCGACCTGCCGTCACCGCGTGCGGCCACGGCGGCCGATTTGCAAGCGCGCTGGCATCGCTTGGGCATGCGTGCCGACGCTGCGTTGAGCACGCACGTGAACCCCTCGGCCGCGCTGCAGGCGGCCCTGGCCGCCGCAGGGCCCACTGATAGAATCGTGGTCTTCGGCTCGTTCTACACCGTAGGGGGCGTTTTGCAGGACGGCATTCCCCGCCTGCAGGCGCCTCACCTCTAGCCCACACCACCCGTCCATGGCATTTTTCAAGTTCCGCAAAGGTGGCGAAGACGCCCCCACCAGCCCTGCCGCACCTGAGAGTGTGCAGGCCATGCGTACACGTGCCCGCCATCGGCTCATTGGCGCCAGTGTGCTGGTGCTGGCCGGGGTTATCGGGTTTCCGCTGCTGTTCGACAACCAGCCGCGTCCGATTGCGGTGGACATCCCGATCGACATTCCCGACAAGAACAAGGTCAAGCTCCTGGGCAACCAGCCGGTGGTACCCGCGGCAGCCCAAAGTGGCGGCGTGATCGACGAATCGGCTCCACCGCCTTTGGCGGCGGCAACGCCTGCTGCGCCAGAAACGCCGCCCAAGGCCGCACCGGCCCCCGCTGCCGTGGCCCAGGTTGCGCCGAAGGAAGAGATCATCGCCCCGGCCAAGCCGCAGCCTACGCCCGTCGCTGCCAAGCCGGAAGCCAAACCCGAGCCTAAGCCAGAACCTAAACCGGAGCCCAAGCCTGCGCCCAAGCCCACCGCGGAGGCTGCCAAGGCACAGGCCCTGCTGGAAGGCAAAGAGCCGGTCAAGCCCGAACCGAAGCCCGCGGCCACGGCCCCGGCTGTCGCCGAGCACAAGGCCGATGCCGGCAAGGGCCGTTTCGTGGTGCAGGTGGGCTCGTTCACTGACCTGGCCAAGGCCCGCGAAGCGCGCCTGAAGATGGAAAAGGCCGGTTTCAAGACCTATACCCAGGAGGTGCAGTTGAAAGAAGGCAAGCGCCTTCGCGTGCGCATCGGCCCGTTCGAGACGCGCGCGCTGGCCGAGAAAGCCGCTGAAAAAGCCAAGAAGCTGGACCTGAGCGGCGCCATCCTGGAGCTGTAAGGCACGCGCACCATGGCCACGGTGGATTGGATTTTTCTGGGCGTGTTGCTCTTTTCCATGGTGGTGGGTGCGTGGCGCGGTCTGGTGTACGAGCTGATTTCTCTGGCGAGTTGGTTTGCGGCCTTTGTTCTGGCCCAGTGGCTGGCGCCCGATGTGGCCCAGCACCTGCCCATGGCAGGGGCGGGTGAAGAGCTGCGCTATGCGGGTGGATTTGTGGTGGTGTTCGTGGCCAGCCTGTTTGCAGGCAGCCTGATCGCGTTTTTGCTGAAGAAATTGATCACGGCCGTGGGCATGCGCCCGGCCGACCGCGCCTTGGGAGCCTTGTTTGGGCTGGTGCGTGGTGCTGTTTTGTTGTTGGCCGTGGTGGTCGTGGTGGGCATGACGCCACTGCACACCGGCCCGTGGTGGCAAGAGGCGGTGGGCCCGCGTGTGGCCAATGTGGTGTTGGCGGGTCTGAAGCCGGTGCTGCCGCAGGAATTCGGAAAATACCTTCCTTGATGGGATAAAACTATGTGTGGAATCGTTGGCGTTGTCAGTAATGCGCCGGTCAATCAGCTGATCTATGACGCCCTGTTGCTGTTGCAGCATCGGGGGCAGGACGCGGCAGGCATCGTTACGCAGCAGGACCGCAAGTTCTTCATGCACAAGGCCAAGGGCATGGTGAAGGACGTGTTCCGTACCCGCAACATGCGCGGTCTGCTGGGCAACTGCGGCCTGGGCCAGGTGCGTTACCCCACCGCAGGCAACGCCTTCAGCGAGGAAGAGGCGCAGCCTTTCTACGTGAACGCGCCCTTCGGCATCGTGCTGGTGCACAACGGCAACCTCACCAACGCCAAGGCGCTGAAGAAAGAGCTGTTCGAAACCGACCACCGCCACATCAACACCGAAAGCGACTCCGAGGTGCTGCTCAACGTGCTGGCCCACGAGGTGGACAAGTGCACGCGCGGCCAGTCGGTACTGCAGCCGGAGCACCTGTTCCAGGCAGTGGCCAGCGTGCACGAGCGCATCAAGGGCTCGTACGCCGTCATTGCGCTCATTGCCGGGCACGGTGTGCTCGCGTTCCGCGACCCCTTCGGTATCCGTCCGCTGTGCATGGGCCGTGGCGCCGACGGCACTCGCATGCTGGCCAGCGAATCGGTCACCCTGGAAGGCACGGGCGTCACCCTGGAGCGCAACATTGCCCCAGGCGAGGCCGTGTTCATCGACCTGCAGGGCAATGTGCATGCGCAGCAGTGCGCCAAGAACCCGCAGCTCAAGCCCTGCATCTTCGAGTACGTCTATCTGGCGCGGCCGGATTCCGTCATTGACGGCGTGTCGGTGTACCAGGCGCGCCTGAACATGGGTGAGACCCTGGCCAAGCGCGTCATCTCCACCGTTCCGCCGGACCAGATCGACGCCGTCATCCCCATTCCCGAGTCGTCGCGCCCCAGTGCGCAGCAGCTTGCCCAGTTGTTGGGCCTGCCCTACCGCGAAGGTTTTGTGAAGAACCGCTACGTGGGTCGCACCTTCATCATGCCGGGACAGGCTGTGCGCAAGAAGAGCGTGCGCCAGAAGCTCAACGTGATTGCCAGCGAGTTCAAGGGCCGCAATGTGCTGCTGGTGGACGACTCCATCGTGCGTGGTACCACCTCCAAGGAAATCGTGCAGATGGCGCGCGACGCCGGTGCCCGCAAGGTCTACCTGGCCAGCGCCGCGCCACCGGTGCGCTACCCCAACGTGTACGGCATCGACATGCCCACCAGCAACGAGCTGGTGGCCTACAACCGCAATGTGGAAGAAATTCGCGCCATCATCGGCTGCGACGCCCTGATTTACCAGGACGTGGAGCCCATGAAGAAAGCCGTGGCTTCGCTCAACGCGGGGTTGCAGGGCTTCGATGCCTCGTGCTTTGACGGCGTGTACGTCACCGGCGACATCACCACAGACGACATCGCCGCGCTCAATGCCGCCCGCGTCGGCGGTGCCGAGGACATGGAAGACACTTCGCGTCTGGCCTTGCCCAACGCGAGCGAATAAGGGGCCGGCATGAGCAAACAGCAATTACCGGACGATTTGCACCGCGAGACCCTGGCCGTGCGCATGGCCGTTGAGCGCAGCCAGTACGGTGAAAACTCCGAGGCCCTGTTCCTGACCAGTGGCTATGTGCAGCCTTCGGCCGCAGCCTCGGCCCGTCGCTTTGCCGGTGAGGAAGACGGTTTTACCTACGGACGCTACGGCAACCCCACGGTGGCCAGCTTCGAGCAACGCCTGGCCGCCATGGAGGGCACCGAGGCCTGCATGTCCACTGCGTCGGGCATGTCGGCCATTCTGATGATGTGCATGGGCCTGCTCAAGTCCGGTGACCACGTGGTGTGCTCGCAGTCCATGTTTGGTTCGACCATCAAGCTCATTGGTTCGGACCTGGCCAAGTTCGGTGTCGAGTCCAGCTTTGTGCCGCAGACCGACGTGGCTGCCTGGAAAGCTGCGGTCAAGTCCAATACCAAGCTGCTGTTTGCCGAGACACCCACCAACCCGCTCACCGAGGTGTGTGACATCCAGGCACTGGCCGACATCGCACACAACGCCGGTGCCCTGCTGGCAGTGGACAACTGTTTTGCCACCCCGGCACTGCAAAAGCCAGTGTCCATGGGGGCTGACATCGTCATGCATTCCGGCACCAAATACCTGGACGGTCAAGGGCGCGTGATGGCTGGGGCCCTGTGCGCCAGCCAGAAGCTGGTTACGGAAAGCTTCCTGCCGGTGCTCAAGAGCGCAGGCATGACCCTGGCGCCGTTCAATGCCTGGGTGGTACTCAAGGGGCTGGAAACCCTGGGTATCCGCATGCAGGCCCAGTCGGCCAGCGCCTTGAAGCTGGGCCAGTGGCTGGAAGCCCACCCAGCGGTGCAACGCGTGTTCTACCCCGGCCTGACCAGCCATCCGCAGCATGCACTGGCCATGCGCCAGCAGTCGAATTGCGGTGGTGCGGTGCTTTCTTTCGAAGTGAAAGCCGCTGACGCCGACCAGGCCCGTGCACGCGCCTTCCATGTGCTCGACAGCATGCAAACCCTGTCGCTGAGCACCAATCTGGGCGACACCAAGACGCTGGTGGCGCATCCTGCCAGCACTTCGCATGGTCGCCTCACTGAAGCGCAGCGCGAAGCTGCTGGCGTGACCCAAGGCCTGATCCGCGTGGCGGTGGGCCTGGAACATTTTGACGACATCACCGCCGACCTGGCGCGTGGTCTGGAAACCCTCTGACATGACCAAAACACGTACCCGCTTTGCCCCGTCGCCCACGGGCTTCATCCACCTGGGCAACATCCGTTCGGCCCTGTACCCCTGGGCCTTTGCCCGCGCCACGCAAGGCGACTTCATCCTGCGCATTGAAGACACCGATGTGGAGCGCTCCTCACAAGAAGCGGTGGACGTCATTCTGGAAGGCATGGAGTGGTTGGGCCTGGGCCACGACGAAGGTCCGTTCTACCAGATGCAGCGCATGGCGCGCTACAAGGAAGTGCTGGCCCAGATGCAGCAGGCCGGCCTGGTCTATCCCTGCTACATGAGTGTGGAGGAACTCGACGCCCTGCGCGAGCGCCAGATGGCGAACAAGGAAAAGCCGCGCTACGACGGCACCTGGCGTCCGGCGCCCGGCAAGGTGCTGCCCCCCGTGCCCGAAGGCGTGAAGCCCGTGTTGCGTTTCATGACGCCCCAGGGCGGCACTGTGTCCTGGGACGACAAGGTCAAGGGCCGCGTGGAGTTCAGCAACGACGAGCTGGACGACTTGGTCATCGCCCGCCCCGACGGCACGCCCACCTACAACTTCTGCGTGGTGGTGGACGACATGGACATGGCCATCACCCACGTGATCCGTGGTGACGACCATGTGAACAACACCCCGCGTCAGATCCACATTTTCCGTGCCCTGGGCCAAGAGCCCCCGGTCTACGCCCACTTGCCCACCGTGCTCAACGAAGACGGCGAGAAGATGAGCAAGCGCCGCGGCGCCAAACCCGTCACCTGGTACCGCGATGCCGGTTTCCTGCCCGACGCCATGGTGAACTACCTGGCCCGCCTGGGCTGGAGCCACGGCGATGACGAAATCTTCAGTCGCGCCCAATTCCTAGAATGGTTCAACCTGGACCACCTGGGGCGCAGCGCCGCCCAGTTCGACGAGACCAAGCTGCGCTGGGTCAATGCCCAGCACCTCAAGGCCCTCACCGGCGACGTGCTCGCGGGACTGGTACAGCCGTTCCTGGCCCAGCGCGGTGTGGCTTCCGATGTCCGCTTGCCCGCCCTGTGCGACCTGCTCAAGGACCGCTGCGATACCTTGGTGGCCTTGGCCGACTGGTTGGAACGTTTCTATGCCGATGTGCCTGCCAGCGAGGAAGAACGCAGCAAGCACGTGACCGACGCTGTGCGTCCCGCAGTGGCAGCCTTGGCAACCCGTTTGCAGGGCTGTGCCTGGGACAAGGCCGCCATCAATGGTGCCATCAAGGAAGTGCTGGCAGAGTGCGGTTTGAAGATGCCGCAGTTGGCAATGGCCGTGCGCGTGCTGGCATTCGGCACCGCGCAGACGCCTTCGCTCGATGCCATGCTGGAGCTGAGCCAGAGAGAAAAAATTTTGGCGAGTCTTGCCAAGGCCTAGAAAACATGTATATAATTCAAGGCTTCGGTAAACGACAAATGTGATGCGAAAGCAAAACAAATGTCACCCAGGGTTTGGGGGTATAGCTCAGCTGGGAGAGCGCTTGCATGGCATGCAAGAGGTCAGCGGTTCGATCCCGCTTACCTCCACCAAAACGGTACCGAAATGGCTAGTCCAAGGTTTTGACCCTATCGTCTAGAGGCCTAGGACATCACCCTTTCACGGTGAGTACCGGGGTTCGAATCCCCGTAGGGTCGCCAAGTTTGTAGCACTTGGCTGTCGCAAGGCAGCAAAGCTATCTACCAGGAGTGGTAGTTCAGTTGGTTAGAATACCGGCCTGTCACGCCGGGGGTCGCGGGTTCGAGCCCCGTCCACTCCGCCAAAACCAGAAAACCCTTGTAATTCAATGAGTTACAAGGGTTTTTCTCTTTCAGGACTGGTAGCAGAATTGGTAGCAACTCATGCTCAATCTGCCTGTCTATAAGCTCCCAGGTTCTGGCATCTGGTACATCCACACCAGGTTTGAAGGCAAACAGTTCAAGAGGTCACTTCGTACCCGTGACAAGTCATTGGCTACACTCAAAGCCATAGAACTTGTCAAAGTCATGACCCATAGAAAATTTGAAATTGACCTTCAACGGGGGATCTTCAAGGCTGAACCTGGTGAAGACACAGCAGCCATGATTGAGGCCATTGGTGTCATTTCACGGCATTCAAAAAGTTTGCCATTGCCCATCCCTAGCCCTTCCCACGGGAAGGGAACCATTGAAAATGAGCCCCCTGTTGCTGCTAAACGCAGCAAACCCAAGACAACATTGAAGCAGTTGCTTGATGATTTCTTCCTGCTGAAGTCTCACCTGACACCAGCCACCAAGACCTCATACGAAGCCACTATCAATGAGTTTTCCAAGTACCTGAAAAACCCGGACATTCAAGACGTCCAATCTTCAGACGTTACTGATTTCCAGAAGGTTCTGGCAGTTCGTCAGAATGTTTCCAGGACGATTGATTCAAAAATTGGGACCATCCGTGCCCTGTACAACTTTGCCATCAAGCAGGGCAAGTTCAATGGAAAGAATCCTGCTGAACGTTTAAACCTGCTCACCAAAAAACAGAAGAACAGTGGTGGCTTTGGAATCTTTGATCGGGATGAAATCATCCAGATTTTTGACTGTGACTACTTTAGGGAACAGAAGACCAAAGACCCGAACTACTACTGGGGGACACTGCTTGCTCTGGTTTCTGGATGCCGTAGTTCGGAAATCACCAGTCTCAAAGCAGGGGACATCAAAACCTCTGGAAAGGGGATTCGTTATCTTGCCATCCGTGACTCCAAGACACCTGCTGGCATCAGGGATGTTCCCGTTCCTTCCACCTTCTTTGAATTGGGTTTTGCCCAATTCATTGAAGGCAAGACTGACAACATTTTCAAGTACGAGAACAGGGTGGGCAAAGGTGCAGGCAATGCCATAGGGAAGAAATTTTCCAGGCATTTGGAGGCAGTGAAAGTCAATCGCCCCAAGTTGGTTTTTCATTCACTCAGAAAGTTCTGCAACAACTACCTGTTGGAGAACGATGTGTCCATGGAAGCACGTTGCCAGTTCATTGGACATGAACTGGGTTCGGTCAACATCACGACCTATACGAATAGGATTTCAGTGGATGCCTTGGGGAGATTGATTCTTCCGGTGCAGGAAAAAATCATCCAATTAACGAAGGTCTGACAAACCTTGGAGGCCCCCCTTGGGGCGCACTCTGAATCGACTTCAAGATTCTTTTTTCGCGGTGAAAATTTTGTAAATTCCCCACAAAATGAAGCCAACTATTCCAAGTGGAATACCGAACCACATAAATAGCACCATCCCCATGAGAGCCCAGATATAGATCCCGTAAGCAAAATTTCCGAGTGCATTTCCAAGAAGCTCTCCACAACCATGACAACCGCTTCCTGGATAACCACAGCTACATCCAGGGATAAGTGATGGCAACTGATATCCCAAAATGATGAGAGCAATGAATGATGCCAACACAAGTAACAATATTTTCATGGCTCCAAAATTGTCCATTTCTGCAAATGGCTGCATAGGTTGATGTAAGACTGCTTCAGTTCATCATAGCTCAAAGACCTTTCTACATTCGAAGCTTTCTTCTTGACAGGTCAGTTCCCGTTTTCTCTTCACTGTCCGAGCCTTCACTTTGGAGCTTGATGTGTACGGGCCATTTCCCTGTAATTGTCAAAACCTCCACTGCTCGTGGACTTGGAACATAGCCTGTGATTTGATCTGGGGTGAAGTCTCCATTGATTACAGCAATCAAGAATGCCTGTTCCTTGAACTCGGGTGATCCAGTCAGGTGGATTCCCTTCCATCCTTTCATCTTGGCAACCTTGAGCATGACACCGATTTCCCTGTCTGTTCCATTGCGGCATGCAACCCTTCCACCGAAGTCCCTGACTGCACCTGGATCCAGTGCTATTTGAATCGCCCCGGGAATTGAGGAGGCTCCATTACCTGAGAGAATGGAGCCATGAACAAGTCAAACAAGTATTCACCGGAAGTCAAAGAGCGCGCGGTCCGGCTGGTGCAAGAAGCGCGCAAGGATTACCCGTCACAATGGGCAGCGGTTGAGTCGATTGCCCCCAAGATTGGCTGTGCGGCGGTCACGCTGCATGAATGGGTCAAGAAGCATGAAATCGACAGCGGTATCCGCGATGGGGTGCCGAGCGCCG
>SSFF01000042.1 GCA_008015235.1 Rhodoferax sp.
CCACCAATAACAAAGGCCGACGGAAGAAATTCCGTCGGCCTTTTCCTTTTTCTCGCGGCTCAGGCGCCCAGGCGCACCCGATTGCGGGCAATCTGTTGGCGCACCTGGTCCGGGGCTGTGCCGCCCAGGACGTTGCGGGCGTGCATGGAACCATGCAGGCTCAGTACCTGGTACACGTCGTCGGCTATGCCAGGATGGAAGCTTTGAAGCACTTCAATGGGCAGCTCCGCGAGGTCCAGGTGTTTTTCCGAGGCCGTCTTGACGGCGTGGGCCACTGTTTCGTGGGCGTCGCGGAACGGCACGCCACGCTTGACCAGGTAGTCGGCCAGGTCGGTGGCGGTGGCGTAGCCCTTCATGGCGGCGGCCTGCATAGCCTGGGCGTTGACGGTGATACCGCCTTCCTTCGTCTGAGTTTGCGGGTTGAACTGGCCGCCGATCATTTCCACAAAAATCCGCAGCGTGTCCTTCAGCGTGTCCACGGTGTCGAACAGCGGTTCCTTGTCCTCCTGGTTGTCCTTGTTGTAGGCCAGGGGTTGTGCCTTCATCAGGGTGATCAGGCCCATCAGGTGCCCGACCACGCGGCCGGTCTTACCGCGCGCCAGTTCGGGCACGTCGGGGTTCTTCTTCTGCGGCATGATGGAACTGCCGGTGGTGAAACGGTCGGCAATCTTGATGAAGCCAAAGCTCTGGCTCATCCACAGGATCAGTTCTTCGCTGAGGCGGCTGATGTGCACCATGGTCAGGGAGGCGGCTGCGCTGAATTCGATGGCAAAGTCGCGGTCGCTCACGGCGTCCAGGCTGTTCTGGGAGACACAGGCTTTGTCGGTCTCGTCCACCATGCCCAGTGTGCGGGCGACGCGCTCGCGGTCCAGCGGGTAGCTGGTGCCGGCCAGTGCCGCAGAACCCAGGGGCAGGCGGTTGATGCGGCGGCGTGCGTCCTGCATGCGCTCGGTGTCGCGCGCAAACATTTCCACATAGGCCAGCAGATGGTGGCCAAAGCTCACCGGTTGGGCTACTTGCAGATGGGTGAATCCGGGCAAGATGACTTCGACGTTGCGCTCGGCCACTTCGACCAGAGCAAGTTGCAGTTCTTGCAGCAGGGCAATGATGGCATCCACTTCGGAGCGCAGCCACAAGCGCACGTCGGTGGCGACTTGGTCGTTGCGCGAGCGGCCGGTGTGCAGGCGTTTGCCGGCGATGCCCACCAGTTCGGTCAGGCGTGCTTCGATATTGAGGTGCACGTCTTCCAGGTCGAGCTTCCACTCAAACTGGCCCGATTCGATTTCGGTTTTGATCTGTGCCATGCCACGCTCGATGGCTTGCAGGTCCTCGGCAGCAATGATGCCTTGCGCCGCCAGCATGTCTGCGTGGGCCAGGCTGCCTTGAATATCGGCCTGCCACAGGCGCTTGTCAAAGAACACGCTGGAGGTGTAGCGCTTGACGAGATCGCTCATCGGTTCCGAGAATAGGGCGGACCACGCCTGAGATTTTTTATCGAACTGGTTCTGTGACATGGTGTGTGAACAATAAGGTGGGGTCAAAATCCGTCTGACATGCGAGATACCCAAATATTATCGACGTTCCCTGAGCCGCCCCCGGTACCGGCCTCGCCACAAAGTGTGCACGAGGTGCTGGTTTTTGACGCCTGCCATGCGGGTGTCGTGCTGCGCGCCGTGCTTTTTGTCGAACTCTGTCTGGGGGTTGGGGTCATGTACATGGCAGCCTCCCCTTTGGATTGGGTGTTCCGTTTTTCATTGGTCACGGGTGCGGCACTGCCCGCCACCCTGGCCTGGTTGCTGGCGACCTGCTCAGCCAAGAAGGTACTGGCCCGGATGCGCTTGTCTTGGCAGCTGGGGCTTTCAAGTTTGGTAGGTGGAATCAGTGCGTTGTACGGTTGCCTGTTGCTCCGAATCTCTGGTTTATTGGAGTCTGCGCCGTGGTGGTCGGTATTCGCCAGCGGCTGCTGGCTGTCCTTGCTGGTCGTTGCCGGCTTGTGGATGCGTGCCAAGGGCCGTATGCCGGCAGATACGGCAGCGCAATTGGCCGAGTTGCAGGCGCGCATCCGCCCCCATTTTTTGTTCAACACGCTCAACAGCGCCATTGCCTTGGTGCGTTCTGAGCCGGTCAAGGCGGAAACCCTGCTCGAAGACTTGAGCGACCTGTTTCGCCAGGCCTTGCAAGGCCATGCGCAGACTGTGAGCCTGGCACAGGAAATCGACCTGGCCCAGCGCTACCTGGCGATTGAGCAGATTCGTTTTGGTGAGCGTTTGCGGGTGCAGTGGGACCTCGATGAACAAGCTAATGCTGCGCGTTTGCCGTCCCTGGTTTTGCAGCCCTTGGTCGAGAATGCGGTGCGCCACGGGGTTGAGCCCAGTGCTTCGGGGGCCGAGGTGCAGGTCAGCACGAAGCGCAAGGGCTCCTCGGTGGTCATCAAGGTGACCAATACCGTGCCGGCGGGCCAGGGTGTCGCTGGCCACGGGGTGGCGCTGCAAAATGTCAAGGAACGCATTGCCTTGCTGCACGATGTCCATGGCCAGGTGCTCAGTGGCTTCAAGAACGGTTTGTTCCAGGTGCGTCTGGAGGTTCCGTTGTGAACGATGCACTGCATGTGCTGGTGGTGGATGACGAAGCACTGGCGCGTGCGCGCCTGTGCACCCTGCTGGGCGATTGCCGTACACCCGCAGCGGTAGTTGTGGCGCAGGCAGCCAGCGCGATCGAGGCCATGGCCTTGCTGCAGACGCATCCGGTTGATCTGGTGTTGGCTGACATCCATATGCCAGGAGCTGACGGCCTGGCCTTGGCGCGCACCTTGCGCGAGCGCAAAGTGCCACCAGCACTGGTCTTTGTGACGGCCCACACCGAACACGCGGTCGACGCCTTTGAGCTGGAAGCCGTCGACTACCTGTCCAAACCGGTACGCCTGGAGCGTTTGCAGACGGCGTTGCAGAAGGCACAGCGCAGCCTGCAGCAGCGGATGGACACCGATGCCGATGATGGACAGGTGCTCGTCATCCAGGAACGCCACAAAACCCACCGGGTGGCATTGCGCGACGTGCTGTATTTCAAGGCTGAACTCAAGTACGTGACCGTGCGCACGGCAGAGCGCTCCTACATCTGGGACGGTTCCTTGAGCGAAGTAGAGGCGCGTTTCCCCGGACTGTGGATGCGCGTGCACCGCAATGCCATGGTGGCGATGCGCGCGGTCTATGCGTTGGAGAAACAGCACGACCCGCAGGCCGATGGTGAAGGCTGGCAGCTGCGCCTGCGCGGGGTCGAGGAAACCGTGGCGGTTTCCCGGCGTCAATTGCAGGCGGTCAAAGAGCTGCTGGCACAATAGCACCAGCCTGCCTCGCTTCAGCCGGTATTGCGCAGACCGGCAGCAATGCCGTTGATGGAAATGTGGATGCCGCGCTGCACGCGTTCGTCCGCTTTGCCAGCCCGGTAGCGCCGCACCAGTTCCACCTGCAGATGGTGCAGCGGGTCAATGTAGGGAAAGCGGTGGCGAATGGAGCGCTGCAGTGCCGCATTGTTGGCTAGGCGGTGTTTTTCGCCAGTGATTTGTGCCAAGGCCGTGGCCGTGCGGTGCCACTCCTTTTCAATCGCATCGAACACGGCTTTGCGCAGTTTGGCGTCGGGCACCAGTTCGGCATAGCGCGAAGCCAATGCCAGGTCGCTCTTGGCCATGACCATGTCCATGTTGGACAGCAAGGTGCGAAAGAACGGCCATTGCTTGTACATTTTCTGCAGCAAGGCCAGCCGGGTCTTGGCCGAATCGCCTTTGCCTGCAGCCTCGGTGAAGCGTTCCACGGCGGAGCCAAACCCGTACCAGCCGGGCAGTGTCAGTCGGCACTGGCCCCAGCTGAAGCCCCAGGGAATGGCCCGCAGGTCTTCGATGCGCTGGGTCGCCTTGCGCGACGCCGGGCGCGAGCCGATGTTGAGTTCGGCAATTTCCCGGATCGGGGTGGCGCTGAAAAAGTAGTCGGCAAAACGGGGGGTGTCGTACACCAGCGCGCGGTAGGCCTGCATGCTGTGCTGGGACAGTTCGGCGGCCGCGTCCAGGTAGGCCCGTGTGGCCGGCTTGGTGGGTTGCAGCAGCGTGGCTTCCAGAGTGGCCGCTACCAGGGTTTCCAGGTTGCGCCGTCCGATCTCGGGATTGGCGTATTTGGAGCCGATGACTTCGCCCTGCTCGGTCAGGCGGATCTGCCCGCGCACCGTGCCGGGGGGCTGGGCCAGGATGGCCTGGTAGCTGGGGCCGCCGCCGCGTCCCACGGTGCCGCCACGGCCATGGAACATGCGCAGCTGGATGCGCTTGCCGGCGCCAAGCTTGGCGTTGAGTTCATCGAACAATTCAACCAGGGCCAGTTCGGTCCGGTACAGCTCCCAGTTGCTGGTGAAGATGCCGCCATCCTTGTTGCTGTCGGAGTAGCCGAGCATGATGTCCTGCTCGCCGCCGCTGCCCAGCACCATGGATTCGATGCCGGGCAGGGCATAGAACTCGCGCATGATGGGTGCGGCATTGCGCAGGTCTTCGATGGTTTCAAACAGCGGAACCACGATCAGGTCGCACTGGGCTGGGGCGTCGGGGGCGTCGCCCAGGCAGCCGCGCAGCAGCCCGGCTTCCTTTTGCAGCAGCAGCACTTCCAGCAGGTCGCTCACCGACTCGGTGTGACTGATGATGTAGTGGCGAATGGCATGGGCACCGTACAGGTGGCGGGCCTGGCGCGCCATGGCAAATATAGCCATTTCGCTGTCGGTGTGGGCGCTGTAGCGGGCCGTAGGCACCTGCACCGAGCGTGCGTCATTGAGCAGGCCCAGCAGCAGCTGGCGTTTGGCAGCTTCGTCCAGGGCACTGTAGTCGGCATGAATACGGGCCACGCGCAGCAGCTCGGCCACCACTTCTTCGTGCTTGTCCGAGCTTTGGCGCAGGTCCACCGTGGCCAGATGAAAGCCAAAAACCTCGACCGCGCGGATGAGTGGGCGCAGGCGCTCGTGCACCAAGGCCTGGCCATGGTGATCATGCAGCGATTGTTCGATCACCCGCAATTCATTGGCAAAGTCTTCGGCACAGGCATAGGGGTTCTGGGGGGCGACGGCGTGGCGCGCGGCTTCAGTGCCGGTCAGCTCGCGCAGAGTGGCCGCCAGTCGCGCGTAGATGCCGGTCAGGGCGCGGCGGTAGGGCTCGTCCATGCGGTGGGCATTGGTGTCGGGTGAGCTTTCTGCCAGGGCCTGCATGGCCGGCGAGCACTTTGTCAGCATGGCCGAAATTGACAGTTCTCCACCCAGGTAGTGCACTTCGGTCAGGTAATGGCGCAGGGCCACTTCGGCTTGGCGGCGCAGGGCGTATTCAAGGGTTTCTGCCGTCACATTGGGGTTGCCGTCGCGGTCGCCGCCGATCCACTGGCCCATGCGCAGGAAGCTGTGTACCGGGCCGGAGTCCAGCAGACCCTCCAGATTCGCGTATAGGCGTGGAATTTCGCGCAGGAAGGTGGACTCGTAGTAGCTCAGCGCATTCTCGATTTCATCGGCCACGGTTAGCTTGGAAAAACGCAGCAGGCGGGTTTGCCACAGCTGCATCACGCGGGCCCGCAGCTGGGCCTCGTTGGCGGCCAGTTCCCGGTGCTTGAGGGCATCTTTCTTGCCGCCGAAGGCAGCCGCTTGCAGCAGGATGGCATCGCGCTGGGTGAGCAGGCGGGCAATGTTGCGTTCTGCGTCGAGAATGCTCTTGCGCTGCACTTCGGTGGGGTGGGCCGTGAGTACTGGCGAGACGTAGCTTTGCGCCAGGGTCTGCACCACCTGTTGCGGCGCAATCCCGGCCCAGCGCAGGCGCGAAAGTGCCACGTCGATGCTGCCCTCCTGGGTATCACCCGCGCGTTCGTGGATTTCGCGGCGTCGGATGTGGTGGCGGTCTTCGGCCAGGTTGGCCAGGTGGCTGAAGTAGGTGAAGGCGCGGATGACGCTGACGGTCTGGTCGCCACTGAGGCCCTTGAGCAGCTTTTTCAGCGCCGTGTCGGCACTGTGGTCGGCGTCGCGCCGGAAAGCCACCGAGAGCAGCCGGATGCGCTCGATCAGCTCAAAAGCCTCTTGGCCTTCCTGCTCGCGGATCACATCGCCCAGGATACGACCCAGCAGGCGGATGTCGTCGAGCAGGGGGCGCTCATTGTCTTTGGACTGTTTGGCAGGGCTGGGCGCGGCAGTGGTGCTCATGGTGTGTTCGGTGGTGGGTTGGACACAGGTGGGCGGGGCGGTCGGGGAGATGGCCATGCTAGCATTGAAGGCTATCCAACCATTACAAATAGGTTACGACTGTGACTACATACACCATCGCCACGCGTGAAAGCCGCCTAGCGCTCTGGCAGGCAGAGCATGTGCAGTCCCTGCTGCAGGGCATGGGCCATACGGTGCAACTTCTGGGCATGACCACCCAGGGCGATCAGATCCTGGACCGTGCCCTGAGCAAGGTCGGTGGCAAGGGCCTCTTTGTGAAAGAGCTGGAGGTGGCGCTGGAAGAAGGGCGTGCAGATTTGGCGGTGCATTCCCTCAAAGACGTGCCCATGGAGTTGCCAGCGGGGTTTGATCTGGCCTGCGTGATGGAACGTGAAGACCCGCGCGACGCCTGGGTGTCGGGCCGTTATGCCACGATCGACGAGCTGCCCCAAGGCGCTACCGTGGGGACTTCGAGCCTGCGCCGGGTTGCACTGCTGCGCGCCTTGCGCCCCGATCTGAAGATTGAACCCTTGCGCGGCAACCTCGACACGCGCCTGCGCAAGCTCGATGAAGGCCAGTACGACGGCATCATCCTGGCTGCAGCCGGTCTGAAGCGACTGGGGCTGGCGTCACGCATCCGTGCCATTTTTGAGCCTGAGCAAATGCTGCCCGCGGCCGGGCAGGGTGCTCTGGGCATTGAAGTGCGCACCGATCGCGCCGACGTGGCCCAGGCACTGTCCACGCTGGCCCATGCTCCCACTTGGCGCGCTGTGGCGGCCGAACGAGCGGTGAGTCGCGTCATGGGCGGTAGCTGCTCCATGCCTTTGGCAGCCTACGCCATCTGGGAAGGCGAGGCATTGAACATCCGTGCCATCTGGGGTGACCCGGACGGCGTCCAGCCGCTGGCCAAGGCGCAGCGGCGCGGCCGTGCCGACGATCTGGCAGCGGCCGTGGCCCTGGGCGAGGCCGTGGCCCGTGACCTGCAGGCTGCCGTTGCTGCGCTGACCCGTCCCGCCCAATGAGCTTGCGGGTGGTGGTCACGCGCCCGGTGCGCGATGCCATGCCCTGGGTGGAGGCCTTGCGCCAGCGTGGGCTGGACGTTTGGGCCTTGCCCCTGATTGAGGTGCGTCCGGCAGCCGACCTACGGCCGGTACAGCAGGTCTGGCAGCAATGGGGGCACTGGGACGGCGTCCTGTACGTGAGTGCCAATGCGGTTGACCACTTTTATGCACAAAAACCTGCCGTAGCCCGCGAAAATATTGCGCAATCAGCTATTAAAACAATAGCATTTGCACCCGGCCCCGGAACCGGTCAGGCGCTGCTGCACCAGGGTGTGGCACCCGAGTGCGTGGCCACCCCCCCGGCCAACAGCCCGCAGTTCGACTCCGAGGCGCTGTGGTCCGTGGTCCAGCACCGGGTCGTGCCCGGGTTTCGCTTGCTGGTGGTGCGTGGCACCACCCTGGGGGCTGCGCAGCAGGATGGCGTGGGCCGTGACTGGTTTGCAGCCCAGGTGCTGGCACGCGGTGGCACGGTGGACTATGTGGTGGTGTACGAACGCGGGGCCCCGCAGTGGCAACAGGCTACCTGCACCGCCGTGGCCCAAGCGGCAGAGGACGGCTCGGTCTGGATTTTCAGCAGCTCCGAAGCGATAGCCAATCTGCTGGCCAACGTGCCCACTGTGTCGTGGCAGCATGCGCGCGCCATTTGCACGCACCCGCGCATTGCCCAGGCGGCGCGCGCGGCCGGTTTTGGTGTTGTATGCGAATCACGCCCGGCCATGGACACTGTGCTGGCGTCGATAGAATCGCTCTGCAATGACCGTTGAAGCCGAAACACCCGTACCACCCACCCCAGCTGCCGCCGCCGAGCCAGCCCATCCGGCAACGGGCCTGTTGACGCGCGAGCGCTGGCTGCAGGTGCTGGCGGTGGTGGCCGTGTTGGCCTTGGCCAGCACGGCTCTGTTGTGGCAGAAGGTGTCTGGCATGCAGCAGCAGCTGGCGCGGCAAAGTGCCGATTCCGGTGCCAATGCGGCCGAGGCCCGTGTCGGTGCCAAACAGGCCCAGGAGCTGGCCATGGAAACGGCCGCCAAGTTGGCGGTGACCGATGCCAAGGTGGCCGAAGTGGCACTGCAGCGCAGCCAGCTCGAGGAACTGATGCAAAGCCTGTCGCGCTCGCGGGACGAAAACCTGGTGGTCGACATCGAATCGGCCGTGCGCCTGGCCCAGCAGCAGGCCCAGCTGACTGGTAGCGTGGAGCCCTTGCTGGCAGCCTTGCGCAGCGCCGACGCACGTATTGCCCGGGCCGCACAACCCCGCTTGACACCCTTGCAGCGTGCCATTGCCCGCGACCTGGCCAAACTCAAATCCAGTGTGGTCGCCGACACACCGGCCATGCTGGTCAAGCTGGATGAGCTGGTTTTGTTGGCCGATGAGCTGCCTGTGGTCAATGCCGTGGGGGCAGTCCGTGGCGGAGAATCCCCCAAGCGCAAACCGGATGAGGCGTTGGGACAGTGGTCACTGCGCTGGGTTCAGGCCCTGCAGGACGAGATCCGTACCCTGGTGCGGGTCAGCCGCATCGAAGAGCCAGATGCGGCCTTGCTGGCACCGGAACAGGCCTTTTTCGTGCGCGAAAACCTCAAGCTTCGCCTGCTCAATGCACGGCTAGGCGTCATATCGCGCCAGATCGATTCGGCACGCTCCGACCTTGCCACGGCCTCGGTATCGGTTTCCAAATATTTTGATCCGTCGGCCCGCAAGACGCAGACCGCTGCGGCCTTGTTGCAGCAGGTCCAGTCCCAGATGCGGGTCATGGAACTGCCGCGCGTGGACGATACGTTGGCGGCACTGACCACCGCCGCGGCAGGGCGCTAGAGCATGCGTGGCGTTCTATGGCTGCTGGCCCTGTTCACCATTGCGGTGGTCTCGGCCCTGTTTGCGGGCAACAACCACAACACGGTGACCCTTTTCTGGGAGCCTTACCGGATCGATGCCTCCTTCAATCTGGTATTGGTGGTGCTGGTATTGCTGTTTGTGGTACTGCACCTGGCACTCAACGGTATTTCCAGTCTCTTGCGCATTCCGCAGCAGGCGCGCCAGTGGCGCCTGAATCACCGCGAACGGGCCATGTACGGCGCCCTGCTCGACGCACTGGCCTTGCTGGTTTCCGGGCGTTTCGTGCGCGCCCGCAAGGCCGCTGAGCGCGTGCTGGAGATGGACGATGCCGTCGAGCGTAGCGGTGAAAAACTGCCCTATGGCCCCCGACTGCGGGCCATGACACACCTGATTGCGGCCGAAAGTGCCCATGCTGTACAAGACCGCGGCACACGTGAGGTGCACCTGCAGCAGGCACTGCAGCATAGCAATGGTCGTTATGGTCAAGATACCTTCGATGGTGTGCGCCTGCGTGCAGCACGGTGGTCATTTGACGACCGCAACGCAGCACAGAGCCTGCAGTGGCTTAACCAGTTGCCGCCTGGGACCGCGCGCCGGACACTGGCCTTGCGGCTGCGTTTCAAATCGGCCCGACTTGCTGGTGATGCACGGGTGGCGCTGGAAACGGCCCGTCAGTTGACCAAGCACCGCGCTTTTTCCGAGTTGGCTGGCGCCAGCATTGCGCGTGGACTGGCCTTGGAAATGCTACAGACCACCCATGATCCGGCCCAGATCCAGCGCATCTGGTCGGCCTTGGAAGATACCGAACGCAGCATGCCCGATGTGGCGCTTCAGGCCGCACAGCGCTTGCTGTCCTACGGCGGCAGTCCGGAAATGGTGCAGGAGTGGCTGCAGCCAGTGTGGGAGGCCGCAATCAGCGACTCGCGCAAGGTGTCCGAGGTGCAGCGCTTGCAGTTGGTGTCGGTGCTGGAGGCAGTCTTTGCCCAGTCCTTGTCACCCGAAGACACGGCGTGGTTGCGGCGCCTGGAGTTGGCCCAACAGCAGCAACCGGGGGAGGCCGCATGGCAGTATCTGGCCGGGGTGGCTTGCATGCACCTGCAGCTGTGGGGCAAGGCGCAGCAGTTGCTCAAGCAAGCCGTGTCCGGGTTGCAGGATGCAGGTCTGCGCCGCCGTGCATGGGGACTTTTGGGCCAGATGGCCGAGAACCGGCAAGACACTGCTGCAGCCTTGCTGGCCTACAAGGAAGCTGCGAAAAGCTGATCTGGCAAGGGTGACTTCGCTTGCATTCGTGGCTATTATGCGGCCATGACCTCACTGACCGAACACATCATCAAGCTCACGGACCACCGCGACCGTGATCTCCTGGAACTCACGCTGGCCAAGGCCATGGTCAAGCTCTTGCCCATTGACCGCGTGGTCATCGCCCGGGTGATGAGCGAGGAAGGTGTCAAGCGTTGGCTCGACATCGCGACGCTGGATGCCCGCGGTGGGGGCAAGGTCCAAGATCCGTTGCGGGTGGAGTTTGACAAACTGCCCCTGCTCGAAGATGAACGGTACCGCATGCGCAGCTTGCAGGAGCGCGGCTTGGTGGAACATGCCTGGGCCGGCGAGAACGGTCCGCGCATCAGTTACATGCCCCTTTTCTTGGACAGCCGTAACGATGAGGAGGGTGTCATAGAGGTGCATTCGGGCTCCAGCCTCACGCAGCCGCAGCTGGATGTCATTGGTGACCTGCACCATGTATTCACCAACATGTACAACCTGTTGGCTTACAGCGATCGCGACGCGTTGACCGGCCTGCTCAACCGCAAGTCGCTCGACGACACCTTTTACCATGCCGTACTCGACGAGTTGGGGGAACTCGAGGGTGCCGACAAGACACGCGAAGTGGTGGTGGCCCCGGGCCAGGAACGCCGCCACCGGGTGCCGCCCAACTACTGGCTGGGCGCCATCAGCGTCGACGACTTCGGTGCCATGAGCGACAAGCACGGGCATTTGATTGCCGAGGAAGTGCTGCTGCTGGTGGCGCGCATCATGAACAACACCTTCCGCACCTATGACCGCCTGTACCGCTTTGGAGGCAAGCAGTTTGGTGTGCTCATGCACTGCCCGGACGAGGCCCTGGTGCTGGCCGCGTTTGAGCGTTTTCGCGCCAATGTCGAAAAATTCAACTTCCCGCAGGTGGGCCGGGTCACGGTGTCGGCCGGTTTCACCCGAATTACCCCGGATGACTCGCCCAGCACTTCGCTGGAGCGTGCCGAACGTGCAGTCGACTACGCCCAGCACCATGGCAAGAACCAGGTATTCAGCCACCCCGAGCTGTTGCGCCGCGGGCTGCTGGTGGATACCAACAAGGTGGGCGAAATCGACGTGTTTTAAGCGCCGGTTTTTCGGGGCTTGAAAACAAGAAAGGCACCCCGGGGGGAGCCTTTCTTCATGGGGCAATGGCATGCATGGCGCATGCCATTGCCGGGAGATTGCGATCAGTTCGCTGCTGTTTGTTCAAACGGCAGCTGCAGGTCGCGCAGGTCGCGGCGGGTTTCTACCAGGATCAGCGGACGCTCGTCCAGCACCACGGGGGCCGGGCGCTCGCGCGGCACATGCACGGGCTTGGGTTCGGCGGCAATCGCGGCGGCCACGGCGGCCACGCGCTCTGCGTTGGAGTTGATCCACTGCAGGCCAGAGTCTTGTGCGATTTGTGCCAGGTTTTCCAGCGGCAGCTCATAGCGGGCCACACGCGGCATGCCTGCCGTGGTGGTCGCTGCAGCAGCCACTGCGGGTGCGGCAACTGGCGCGCTGCTGGTTGCGGGGGCTTCGGCAAAAGGCAGGGCTTCTTGCTGGGCTTCCTCGGTGCGTGCCGGGCGGTTGGAACGCTCACCGCGGTTTCCACGGTCACGGCCATAACGGTCACGTGAACGACGCTCACGGCTTTCGCCTTGCTGCGCCTCCGATGCCGCAACCGCTTCGGTGATGCCGGAACTTTCTTCGGCCATGTCGACAGGTGCCTGGGCAGTTGCTTCAGCTGGCTGTTGGGCGTCGTCACGTGGTGCGCGGTCCTGGCGCTCACCACCGCGGCCACGGCCCCGGTTGCGTCCACCGCGTTCACCACGTTCGCCGCGACCTTCCGGACGGCCATCGCCGCCCTCGGCCGGTGTGGCTGCCGTGGGGTTCAGAGCCTCTTCAGCGGAGTCTGCGCGTGCGGCCTGGCGGTTGTCTGCCGCAGCTTCGCCGTTGCGTGGGCCGCGGGGGCCACGCTCACTGCGTTCAGCACGTGGTGGGCGCTGCTCGCGGCCCGCGTCGTTGCGTACTGCCTCGGGCGCACCGTCGGCGACAAAAGCGGCGGTCTGGCGGTTGTCACCGTCCTGGCGCTCGCGGCCTTGGCCTTCGGAGCGGCCATGGCGCTCGCCACCGCGTTCGCCATTGCGGCCGTTGCGGCCACCGCGTTCGCCATTGCGCTCGGCGCCACGCTCACCACCTGTGCGGTTGCCGTCACGGCCTTCAGGACGGGGGCCACGGCGCTCGCCGTTGCGGTTACCACGCTGGCCGTCGCGTCCGGGGCGTCCGTCGCGCTGGCCTTCTGGCTTGGTCGGGGCTGCAGCCGGTGCGGCCACAGGGGCGGGGGCTGCCTCGCCACCAAACAGGGATTTGAGCCAGCCGAAGAAGCCGCCGGATTTCTGCGGTGCTGCTTCCACCTTGGTGGCCGGTGCTGCCGGGGCCGCAGGCGCTGCCACGGGTTTGGGCGGGGCCACGGGAGCCGGAGCGTCGGGGAGTACACCCTTGATGACGGGGGTCTGCTTGTTGGTGGGTTCCTGTGAACGGCGGGTCACCGAAGTGGCTTCGTCTTTCACATCGGCCATCTTGTAGCTGGCTTCGATGTGGTCCAGGCGTGGGTCGTCGTGCTTGAGGCGTTCGAGCTTGTAGTTGGGGGTTTCCAGCGTCTTGTTGGGAACCATAAGCACGTTGATGCGCTGCTTGAGCTCAATCTTGGCGATTTCGGAGCGCTTCTCGTTCAAGAGGAACGAGGCCACATCGACCGGCACCTGGCACAGCACGGAGGCGGTGCTGTCCTTCATGGACTCTTCCTGGATGATGCGCAGGATCTGCAGGGCGCTGGATTCCGTGTCGCGGATGTGGCCCGAGCCGCCGCAACGTGGGCAGGGGATGGAGGCGCCTTCGGAGAGGGCTGGGCGCAGGCGCTGGCGGCTCATTTCCATCAGGCCGAATTTGGAGATGGTGCCGAACTGCACGCGCGCGCGGTCCTGGCGCAGGGCATCGCGCAGGCGCAGCTGGCGGGCCACTTCGTCGGCGGCTTCCAGGTTGGTGCGGGTGGCAGTTTCCTCGATGTCACCGCCCTTGATGGCGCGTGCCGAGTTCACGTCCACCGACACCAGCGCTTCGGTGTGGTCAATGACGA
>SSFF01000029.1 GCA_008015235.1 Rhodoferax sp.
GAACACCCATCCACGCTTGTGACGAGATTGATCGACCATCATGGCCAATAGGGTCACCCCACACCGACTGTCGCCGATAACTCTTCCGGCTCATTTGCAGCCGCTTGTAGCGTGTGGCGCTTCGGTGACGCAGATTCCATGTCGGCACGGGACATCGACGATCCCACACCAGATGCCGGATATACGACTGCAGGCGCTTCCCCAACAGCCAAACTATCGATCAGCCTCTTGCCGTTGGGGGGGAGTCCATATACGAAATGTTAGGCGACATCTGCACAAGCGGGGTCTTTGCCGTTGGTGTAGAGGAACCGGTGCAAATTGCCACAGAAGTCCTCCGCCTCGATGAAAGTAGCCCCAAGGCTAAACCGCCCCGTGAAGATGTCGTGTCCGCCCGAGCGCCACTGAATCGCACCGCCCTCATTGAATCGAGCGACCTCCAGCTCGCCATGCGAAATCAAAGACCCCGTCTCTGGATGAAAATGGACCCCGAAGCATGTTGCGTCATCGACGCGACGTGACCACAAGATTTCGAGCGGCTGAATGGAAATACAAACCACACTGTCACAGACCGCCATGTAGAGGCGGTCGTTAAGCCATAGGGCAGAGTGCGAATGAACACCGGTCGCGCCACCGCTCCCACCGACAACAAGTAGGGGGGCATCATCCAAGAGAATGCCGTGTACGGAAACTGGCCTCGACCCGGCGTAGAGGTTCTTGGCGTGCGCATAGGACCGCACATTGTCAGCGGAGCCAAATGCATAGGTCGGCTCATCAACAACCGTCACGTCGCCGTACTGTGTGGAGATCTTCATGTCGCCTAACGTAATGTAGATAGCAAAACCCGGTGGATACATCCGGGGCATACCGATACATCTTTTTGGGGAAAAGCCAGAAGCCCGCATGAATATTGGGCTGGCAGCCTATGCGCTGCAAAAATACACAGGTATAAATTTTCCATGAAACCCGGCACTCCCTTTTTGCATTCCTTCTGGTTTCAAGCCCGGTTCATTGGGCCAAAGCAGTTCACGGACTATAGGCCATAAGCAATCCAATTGCAGCCTGGGATAGCGCGGGCGCTTACTGCAACTGGTTCAAATCATCCAGCGCCGCCTGCATGTCCTTGCCGTACTCGCGCATATAACGGTCGCGCTCTTCGCTGCTCCATTCGGCCGCGGAAAAGCTGCTCACCGCATAGGGTTTGCTGGTGATCACAGTCCCGCTTTGGCGCGCCATCATGGCGCGGTCCGGGAACACGTTTTCGTGCAGCAGGAAGCCTTCCACATCCACCAGGCTCAGGGGAAAGGCGGGGTTCTTGTCCCGAATGAGGGCGCCGAACAGTGTCAGCTTGAACTCCTGCGTCCCGGCTTTCACTTCGTCGTTGAACTGCAGCAGGGCAAACGGTACCCCCTTGGCGTCGTAAACACGGCCACTGACCACATAACGACCGGCTTCGCGGACTTGGGCCTTCAGGTAGAAATGCAGCGAGCCGTTTTCCTGGGCTTCGCGTGCACCGGCCCAGCTGGCTGGTACGTTGGGGGCGTACACCACGTCAAAGGCAATGGCTCCTTGCTCACCACCGGCGCTGACCCGGGCCACCAGCCGGATGGTGCCGGCGTATGCTGCAAAGCCCTGGGTCGATGGGGTCAGTCGCGCCATGTATTTGCCATCACGGGCCTGGGTGTCGGGGGTGGCGCCGTCGTCGTTGAAGGGAACCTGGGCCGTAATCAGCGTGACCGGTGCGCTGGTGTCGGCCATGGTTTGTGCACTGGAGCTTTCGACGGTGAGGGGCAGGGGGCGGTTGTTGTCGTCCAGCGCTTCCAGCGTGAACAGCACCGACTCGGCCCCGCCCAGGAAGACCCGGTCCTGGCTGGTACGCAGACGCACGCCTTTCACGCCCTTGCCGCTGGCGTCGCGCAAGGCCTTGAGCTCTTCCACGGGGGCAAAGGGCTTTGCCTGGTCAGGGTGTTCGCTGATGGGGCGCGAGGTATGGGGGTAGCGCGTGGCGTCGCGGTAGCTGGTGTACACCTGGGTGGCGCGCTCGTAGCGTTCGCGGGCCTGTTGCAGCTGCAACTGTTTGGCACTGGCCCCGGCCGGACTCCAGGGCCCGGAGGTGTTGGATGCGGACGCTGCAACCTCCGGTAGAACTGGCGGCGGCGGGGTCCCAGTTGCTGGTGCCGCCAGCGCGTCGCCAGCGGGCTCCGCGCCCTCCAGGAGGTACCAGCCCAGGATGGCCGCACACGCCAGCCCGATGGCGCCCACTAGGAGGCTGCGGCGTTGCACGGGCCAGGTAGGTTAGGGTGGTTTAGAGGGCGTTGGCCACCATATTGGCCCGCACCAGGGACACCACGCCACCCCAATTGCCGTTGGTGTAGTGGTTGTAGGCTTCGCCGTCGTCACGGAACTTGACGTTGTGGTAGCTCCATTTGGTGGATCCGCCTTCGTTGGCAGCCGTGCCCAGGTTCAGGTCATTGCACAGCCAGTCGGAGGGGTTGCACAGGCTGCGGCCACCGCTGCCAGCAACGCCGCCGGCCGAATGGTAGGCCACAGCTTCGTCGTCCTGGCCGGGCAGGGTGCCCGAATACAGCGTGCCCTTGGCGCCGGTATACATGTAGAACCACTTGGCACGGGTCTGGTTGTGGTCGTACATGGCGCGGGCTGTGGCGGTTTTCAGGTCGGTGGTCAGGGGGTCGGATACCGCCCAGCTGCCAATGTCGGCGAGTTCGCTGCCGCCAGCGGCTCCAGCGGCAATGTTGACCCACTTGATGTTCCAACCGGTTTGTGTGCCCCCGGCATCGCCGCAGACACCGCTGCTGTTGGGGCTTGCATTCTTGATGTTGCGGGTGCTGCCACCGTACAGCGACAAGGCGTAGCCGGTTTGCAGGTTGCCGGCCGAGTGGGCGGCGATGTAGCACCAGTTGTTGCCCGTGCAGAAGCAGTCCAGCGCGTCGCGGATACGGTAGTTCTGCACGGAAATCTTGTTGTAGCCGTCCCAGTTCACGGCCTTCTTGTTCACCCCGGCCGCGGTGGAGGAGGGGCCCCAGTAAATGAAGTCAGCGTAGTTGCCGTATTGGGCGCTGGAGTTGCTGCGTCCATTGATCCACAGCGAATAGTTGGTGGCCGACACGGCACCGGCCAGGCCCATCAGGACGGCGAGCGCGCCCAACAGGGTACGTTGACGGGATTCCATGGTCCAACGGAAAGCGCGAGCAAACATGGGCAAGTTCCTTGAATAAGAGTGATTGAGAACACCTGCAAAGCCGCGCAATTGTGTTTTTGTGTTCGTTTTCATTCCATTAGGGATTACCCGCGCCGCCCTGGACGCGGGGGGCCAAGGGGCTTGTGGCACACTTCGGCACTCTCTGATTCGGCCCGCTGCGGCCCCTTTTGTTTCCGCGTTTCCGCTCTCCCCACCATGCAAAAAATCATCGCGCAGATCGCGCAAGAGATCCGTGTTCGTCCTGCTCAGGTAGAAGCTGCCGTGGCCTTGCTCGATGGCGGCGCCACAGTGCCTTTCATTGCCCGTTACCGCAAGGAAGTGACCGACGGACTGGACGACATCCAGCTGCGCGAGCTCGAAGTGCGCCTGGCCTATCTGCGCGAACTTCGCGACCGCAAGGAGGCCGTGGTCAAGAGCATTGACGAGCAGGGCAAGCTCACCCCCGCCTTGCTGGCCGCCATTGCTAGCGCGGCCACCAAGCAGGAAGTGGAAGACATTTACCTGCCATTCAAGCCCAAGCGCCGCACCAAGGGCATGATTGCCCGCGAAGCTGGCATCGAACCGCTGGCCGACGCGCTGTTTGCCAACCCGGCACTGGTACCCGCCGACGAAGCGGCGAAATACGTGCTGAAGGACAAGACCGAGGCTGGCGACGACTTCACCACTGTGCAGGCGGTGCTCGACGGCGTGCGCGACATCCTGAGCGAGCGCTGGGCCGAAAACCCCGCCCTGGTGCAGGCGCTGCGCGAATGGCTGTGGCAGGAGGGGCTGCTGAAGTCCACCCTGATGGCCGGCAAGGACGAGAACAACGCCGACGTGGCCAAGTTCCGTGACTACTTCGACTACGACGAACCCATCGGCCGCGTGCCCTCGCACCGGGCGCTGGCTGTGTTCCGTGGCCGCGCGCTGGACATCCTGGACGCCAAACTTGTCGTTCCCGAGCCAGAGTCGGCACAAAATATGACCCCAGCCCGCACAGAATCTTCGCAAACAGCTACGAATTCCATAGCAAAAAGACCGGTGCCGGTGGTGAGCCTGGCCGAAGGGCGCATTGCCCTGCACCTGGGCTGGAGCCACCAGGGCCGTCCCGCCGACGACCTGATCCGCAAGTGCGTGGCCTGGACTTGGAAGGTGAAGCTGTCCCTGTCCACCGAGCGCGACCTGTTTGCCCGCCTGCGTGAAGACGCGGAGAAGGTGGCCATCAAGGTGTTTGGTGACAACCTGCGCGACCTACTGCTCGCCGCCCCGGCTGGACCGCGCGTGGTCATGGGCCTGGACCCCGGCATCCGCACCGGCGTGAAGGTGGCAGTGGTGGACGCTACGGGCAAGCTGGTGGACACGGCCACGGTCTACCCGCACGAACCCAAGCGCGACTGGGAGGGCAGCTTGCACACCCTGGGCAAGCTGTGTGCCAAGCACTCGGTGAACCTCATCGCCATCGGCAACGGCACGGCCAGCCGCGAAACCGACAAGCTGGCGGCCGACTTGATCAAGCTGCTGGCCAAGATGGCGGCACAGGCTGGAGCGCCGGAAATCAAGGTGGAAAAGGTGGTGGTCAGCGAAGCCGGTGCATCGGTGTACTCGGCTTCCGAATACGCCTCGCAGGAAATGCCGGACGTGGACGTGAGCCTGCGCGGCGCAGCCAGCATTGCCCGCCGCCTGCAAGACCCGCTGGCCGAGCTGGTGAAGATCGACCCCAAGAGCATTGGCGTGGGCCAGTACCAGCACGACGTGAACCAGAGCGAACTGGCACGTACGCTGGACGCCGTGGTGGAAGACTGCGTGAACTCGGTGGGCGTGGACCTGAACACCGCTTCCGTACCGCTGCTCAGCCGCGTGTCCGGCCTGAGTGGCACGGTGGCAAAGGCCGTGGTGCGCTGGCGCGAGGCCAACGGCGCTTTCAGCAGCCGCCAGGATTTGATGAAAGTCACCGGCCTGGGCGCCAAGACCTTCGAGCAGAGCGCAGGCTTCCTGCGCATCCGCGGCGGCGCCAACCCGCTGGACATGACCGGGGTGCACCCGGAGACTTACCCGGTGGTCGAGCAGATCCTGGCCAAGGTGGCCAAGCCGATCCAGGAGGTGATGGGCCGCACCGACATGCTCAAGACCCTGAAGCCCGAGTTGTTCGCCAACGAGCAGTTCGGTGTCATCACCGTCAAGGACATCTTTTCCGAGCTGGAAAAACCCGGCCGCGACCCGCGCCCGGACTTCAAGGTGGCGCGCTTCAACGACGGCGTGGAAGACATCACCGACCTCAAGGAGGGCATGATCCTGGAAGGCACCGTGAGCAACGTGGCCCAGTTCGGCGCCTTCGTCGACCTGGGCGTGCACCAGGACGGTCTGGTGCATGTGAGCCAGTTGGCCCTCAAGTTCGTCAACGACGCGCGCGAGGTGGTCAAGACCGGTGACATCGTCAAGGTGCAGGTGCAGGAAGTGGACGTGGCCCGCAAGCGCATCAGCCTTACTATGAAAATAGGAGCTGCTCCGGCAGGTTCTATGCGGGCAGGAGGCCAAAAAGTAGGCGAAAACCGATACCAGGGACCAGCCCGGGGTGAGCGCCAGGTGGGACGCTACCAGGATGCGTCACCTGCCGCCGGTGGCGCCATGGCAGCGGCCTTTGCCAAGCTCAAGCGCTGATGCTGCCTGCACGGGCGACAGCCAAAGTCGCCCGGCCGCACCATAATGCGGGGCATATCCACTGCGAAAGACCGTGTCCGTGCTGAGCCTGAAGGACTTGCTGCAACTGCCGTTCAACGTACCCAGCATTCCGCGCGTGGTGGCGGTGCTGCTGACCGAGCTGGACAAGCCGGTACCTGACCTGCGCAAGATCACGCAGCACATCAGCACCGACCCGGCGCTGACACTGCGCCTGCTGCAGACCGCCAATGCCGACGGCTTCAAGCTCAGCGGGCAAATCCGCAGCGTTTCCGAAGCACTGGCGCTGTTGTCGCTGGGCGATGTCAAGACCATGGCCCAGGCGGCGGCGGCAGCGGCATCGCTCAAGGCTGTGCCCGGCATGGCCCTGCCGCAGTTTTGGGAATACAGCCTCAACGTGGCCAAGGTCGCGCGTTCGCTGGCGACTGTGGTGCGCCTGAACCAGCAAGCGGCCTACACCTGCGGTCTGGTGCACGCCATGGGCGAGCTGGCCATGCACCTGGCCATGCCGCACAACATGGCGCCGCTGGACGCGGCGGTACCGCCGCTGGACCTGAAACGCGCTCGGGCCGAACGCCAGCATTTCCGCTACTGCTGGGCCAGTGTCGGCGCCGGTTACGCGCGCCTGTGGAAGTTTCCGCAGGTGCTGGTGGACGCCCTGGAGCACCAGTACGCACCGTTCGAGAACGATGTCTACGAGCCGCTGGCCGGGGTCATTCATTTGGCGACCTGGCGCGCACGCTGCAAGGAAGCCCACATGGGCGAGCGCGAGATGGCCGTAACCTTCCCCGGCTTTGTCGGCGAGGTGCTGGGCCTGGACATCGACATGGTGTTGCAGCAAGACCCTTTCGACTGGGCCGCCCACACCTGATTTCTCTTCCCGTTTCGTTTCATGCAAGCACTGCACATCTACGCGGGCGCCAAGGCCCGTGCGCACATCGCCCACCACGGGCTGCTGCCATCACACATCACCACCATTCCGGCCGCCGCTGGGGGCCCCAAGGGGCTGGTCCTGGGGCCGCTGGACCGTTTCCTGTTTGGGCAATGGCTGCCGGGCAGTGCACAGTCGATCGACCTGGTGGGCGCGTCCATTGGCGCATGGCGCATGTCCACCGCCTGCCTGGACGACCCGGTGGCGGGTTTTGCCCGGCTGGAGCACGACTACATCCACCAGCACTACGAACTGGCACCGGGGCAGAAGAAGGTCACTGCCGACCAGGTGAGCGAAACCTTTGGCCAGAACCTGCAGGCGTTTTATGCCGGCAAGGTCGGCCAGGTACTGGGCCACCCGCGCTACCGCTTGCACATCGTGACCTCGCGCGGGCGCCACCTGCTGCGCACCGAGCATGCGCTGCGCACGCCGCTGGGCTACTTCGGAGCCTTTGCCACCAACGCCGTGCACCGCAAGGCCATGGGGGCCTGGCTGGAGCGCGTGGTGTTTTCGGCACCCAATGCAGTGGGGCAGGGAGCAGCCACACTGCCTTTTGCCAGCCACGATTACCGCACGCGACAGGTCTTGCTGGAGGCACGCAACTTCAACCAGGCGCTGCAGGCCAGTTGCTCCATACCGTTTGTGCTGCGCGCCGTGCACAACATTGCCGGGGCGCCTCCTGGGGCTTACTGGGACGGTGGCATTACCGACTACCACCTGCATCTGGACTACCCTGGCGCCGCCAAGGAAATGCAAAATGCTCTGAATTCAGGAGCTGAATCGCTAGACTTTATGCGGGCGCAGGGCCAAAAAGGCATGAAACACGGGATTGTCCTGTACCCCCACTTCCAGAAAAGCGTAGTGCCGGGCTGGCTGGACAAAGGCCTCAAGTGGCGCCACCGCGCCACCCACTTTCTGGACACCATGGTGCTGCTGGCCCCGAACCCGGAGTGGGTCAAGACACTGCCCAACGGCAAGCTGCCAGACCGCACCGATTTCACCCGCTACGGAAACGACCTGGCCAGTCGGGTCACGGCCTGGCAGACTGCCACCACGGCGGCACAGCAGCTGGCCGACGAATTTGCCGCCTGGGTTGAGCGCCCGGACCCAGCGAAGGTGCTTGCGCTGTAGGCCTTTTACATCGACGCCTGCAGCATGGCGCGGTAGTCGTCTGCGCTGGCCAGCCGCGGGTTGGTCTTGTGGCAATGGTCCACCAGGGCCCCTGCAATCACAGCTTCAAAGTCGGCCTCGGTCACGCCCATGGCGGCCAAACCGGTCGGCAGCCCCAGGCGGGCGTTCATGTCGCGCAAGGCGGCGGCCAGGTCAGCCGCGCAGCCCAAGCCCATGGCTGCCGCCATGCGCTCCAGGCGTTTATCCGCCTGCACCGATTCGGCATCGGCGTTGAACTGCACCACGGCGGGCAGGAACATGGCGTTGAGCGTGCCGTGGTGCAGGCGCGGGTTCACGCCGCCCAGGGCATGGCTGAGCGAATGCACGCAGCCCAGTCCTTTCTGGAACGCCATGGCGCCTTGCATACTGGCACTCATCATGTTGCGACGGGCTTCACGGTTGCTGCCGTCACGCGTGGCTTGCTCGATGTGGGCCCAGCCACGCTGCAGCCCATCGAGTGCGATGCCATCGGCCGGGGGATTGAAGGCGGCCGACATGAAGGTTTCCATGCAGTGGGCAATGGCGTCCATGCCGGTCGCGGCGGTCAGCATGGCGGGCAGGCCCAGTGTCAGCTCGGGGTCGCAGATGGCGACCTTGGGCACCAAGTGCCAGGAATGAAAGCCGAGCTTGCGGTGGTCGTCCACGATGATGATAGCACCGCGCGCCACCTCGCTGCCGGTGCCGCTGGTGGTGGGCACGGCAATGATGGGCGCCACCGCCTCGGTAATGCGCGGTGAGCCGCCTTCGATGGTGGCGTAGTGCGTCAGTGGCCCCGGGTGTGTGGCGGCAATGGCCACGCCTTTGGCGCAGTCGATGGCCGAACCACCGCCCACCGCCACTAGGCCGTCACAGCCCTGCGCCCGGTACAGGGCGGCGGCGGCGCGCACGGCCGCTTCGGTGGGGTTAGAAGGCGTTCCATCAAATACGGTGCAGGGCAGGGGGGCGAGCGCATCCAGCGCCTTCTGCAGTACCCCGGCATTGCGCACCCCCACATCGGTCACCACCAAGGGGCGGCTGATGCCTTTTTGTTCGCACTCCTGGCGCAGCAGGGACACAGCGCCGAAATCGAATTGCACCTGGGTGATGTACTGGATGAGGGCCATGGCATTTGCGGTTTAGGATGATGGAAGTCCCAATGTAGCAAACCCAGCCGTCGCCATGAGTCACCAAAATTACCACCACCGCAATCCACGCGCACAGCTGACACCGGCCATGCGCAAAGTGCTGGATGCCATGGCGCGCTCGTCCCATGTGCCGCTGCACGCCCTCACACCCCAGCAGGCGCGGGCCGCGTACGAGGCCAGCGCCGACGTTCTGGAACTGCCCAAGCACAAGCTCGCCCGGGTGGAAAACCTGCGCATTCCGGTGCGCGACGGAACCGAAATCGGCGTCCGTCAGTATGCGCCGGATGCCGGTTCGCACCAGGGCGTGCTGGTGTACTTCCATGGCGGTGGGTTCACCGTGGGCAGCTTGGACACCCATGACGGACTGTGCCGCCGGCTCAGCCACCTGGCCCACTGCGCCGTGGTGTCCGTGGGCTACCGCCTGGCCCCGGAGCACAAATTTCCCCAGGCTTTTGAGGATGCCTGGGACGCCGTGCAGTGGCTGCAGCAGCACGGTAAGCAGTTGTGCCTGGATGTCGAACGGATGGCGGTGGGGGGCGACAGTGCCGGCGGCACACTGGCCGCCGCCTGTGCCATTGCCGCGCGCGATGCCGGGCTGCCACTGGCTTTGCAGCTGCTGTTCTACCCGGGCTGCGTGGGCCACCAGGACACACCTTCTCACACCACCTATGCCAAGGGCTTTGTGCTGGAAGAGCCGCACATCACCTTCTTCTTCGAGCAGTACATCCGCAGTGCGCATGACCGCGACGACTGGCGTTTCGCGCCCCTGGACGGGCGTACGGATTCAGGCTACGAGGCCGATCTGGCCGGGGTGGCGCCGGCCTGGGTGGGCCTGGCCGAATGCGACCCCTTGGTGGACGAGGGGGTGATGTACGCCGACCGGCTGCGCATGGCCGGGGTGGCTGTGGACCTGGAAATCTACCGCGGGGTGGTACACGAATTCATCAAGATGGGGCGCGCCATCCCCGAGGCTTTGCAGGCACACGCCGATGCTGCCAAGGCCTTGCGTTGCGCGTTTGGCGCAGGGTAAGGCGGTTAGAAGCCGAGCGAGGCCAGCAGATCGTCGACGTCGCTTTGCTGCAGGGCCTTGTCGGTGACCTGGGGGCCTTCGAGCACATGGTCGTCGACGCTGACTGGCCCTGTGCTCTCGGTCAGCATGGCACTGACATTGGCCGATTCCGGGGCACTGTCGATCAGCAGATGGACCAGCTGCATTTCGGTGCGGTTGATGATGTCGATGACCTTCTTGATCACCTGGCCGGAGAGGTCCTGGAAGTCCTGGGCCATCATGATGTCGGAGAGCGCATTGGCCTGGCCTCCCGCAAAGGTGGCGGAACGCTCGGCAAACTTGGAACACACGGTCAGCAGCCCGCGAGCGCGTTCCACGGTCAAGTTAGGGTCTGCGGCCATGCGGGCCAGTGATTCGCTGAGCTCGACTCCGCGGGTAGAAAGGTCGTCACACTCGGGTTTGGCCTGCTCCACCAAGGTCAGTACCTTGTTGGCTGCGTCCTCTGTCATCTTGCCCACATAGGCCAGGCGGTCCCTGGCGTCGGGTATCTCGGCAACGATGGTGTTGAGTTGATTTCCGCCCAGGATGGTGAGGGCTTCGTGCATTTCCCGGGTGATGGCACCCAGTCGCGCATACGCCTCTTCCTTGCTGATGGAGGTTGACATGGAACCCTACCCCTTATTTACAATTTTTCACAAGCTTAGCACGCCTGCCAGCTACCGAGGCTGCTGCGTGGTGGATGAAAACCGCAGTTTTGAAGCCAGACAAGAAACTTCAAATATCTTCCAGCAAAGCGTAGGGCAATTCGAGCACCGATATCTTCAAGTCGGGCTTTTCCTGGGTGCACAGGGAGCCCATGTCGGCACTGATTTGCAGGCACAACAGGGCGAGCACGGCACCGTCGGGCAGGGAGGCTGCCTGTACCACCACACCGACCGGCTGTTCCAGGTCTCCGGCGGCATACAGTTCCTGGGCTGCCTGCAGTGGTGCGCTGCTGCGTGCAAGGTAGGTGCGGCGCTTGAGCGTACCGCGGAACTGGCTGCGCGCAACGACTTCCTGTCCGGGGTAGCAGCCTTTTTTGAAACTCACACCACCAATGGACTCGTAATTGAGCATTTGGGGCACAAACAGCTCGACCAAGGGTGCGCTGACAGTGGCGACACCGCTGGCTACTTCGCTGCACGCCCAATCCTGCGCGGAAACCGGTGTGCCTTGCGGGGGCGCAAGTTCGGCGGGGCCAACCCAGAGTTGGCGTCCGGTATCGCCAGCAGGATAGAGCTGGACCGCGTGGGCCGAATCCACCGCCACGGCGGACCAGGGTGCTGCACTGGCACCTGCGGGATGTGCAATTTGCGCGGAGCCCAGTAGACCGTACACCCGGAGCTCGGTGCTGGCGTCAACCAGGCGGGCTTTGGCACGCATCACGAACATCGACAAGCGCTTGAGGGTAGGGGCGAGCAAGTCGCGACTGCAGACCAGCCAGACTTCTTCCTGGCTGTGTTTTACCAGGACAAAGCTGGCGAGCATGCGTCCCTTGGGGCTGCAAAGTGCGGCCAGACGGGCTTGCCCCACGGGCAACAATGCCAGGTCCTGGGTCAATTGGCCATGCAGGAATTTCACAGCATCTTCACCGGTGGCGCGGATGACGCCGAGGTGTTCAAGTGCGGCTATGCCATGGAGTTCGGTGTTGGGCATGGTCTCTGGATGGGTACGTGAATCATGGAGGTCGTGAATTATGATTGCAGGCCCTTACACCCGAGGATTCTGTGGCTGTCATTCGTATATTTTTGGTGGCGCTGATCGCTGCATTGCTGTGCGCTGTTGCAGCCGTGGCCTGGTTGTCCGGCCCCATTGGACAGCCCGGAAAGACGCTGGATTTGCTGGTTGAACCCAAGGCATCGGCGCAAACCGTAGCCAACCAGGTTGCCGGCGCGGGGGCCCAGGTGAACCCGATGCTGTTGTATGCCTGGTTTCGCCTTTCGGGACAAAGTCGGCTGATCAAGGCCGGCAGCTATGAACTGGAAAGTGATATCACGCCCAAGCGCTTGCTGGAAAAACTGGTCAATGGCGAGCAGGCTTTGCGCAGCGTAACCCTGGTTGAAGGCTGGACGTTCCAGCAAGTCCGTCAGGCACTCGACCGGCTGACTGACATACGCCATGACTCACGTACGCTGACAGACGGTGCGATCATGCAGACCCTTGGCAGGGCAGGGCAGCACCCGGAAGGCCGTTTTTTTCCAGATACCTACCGCTATGCCAAGGGCAGCAGTGACCTGGGTGTCCTGCTAAGTGCGCTCAAGGCCATGGATGCCCAGTTGGCCCAGGCATGGGAGACGCGCCCCGCCGATTCTCCGCTGCGTTCAGTCGATGAGCTGCTGACACTGGCCAGCATTGTTGAAAAGGAAACCGGTGTGGCAGCAGACCGGGGTAATGTGGCAGCGGTTTTTCACAACCGCTTGCGCATCAGCATGCGCCTTCAGACCGACCCGACCGTAATCTATGGCCTTGGCCAAGCCTTTGATGGCAACCTGCGCAAGGTCGATTTGCTGCGCGACACGCCCTACAACACCTACACCCGCAGTGGCTTGCCCCCCACACCGATCGCCATGCCGGGGCGTTTGGCCCTGCAAGCGGCGGCCTTGCCGCCGTCTTCCAATGCACTGTATTTCGTTGCCAGGGGGGATGGCTCCAGCCATTTCAGTGCCTCGCTGGACGAACACAACCGCGCGGTCAACCGCTACCAGCGCGCAGCGCCCTGAGACCTATGAAAAACGGATTGTTCATCAGCATCGAAGGCATCGATGGGGCAGGGAAGTCGACCCATATCGAACGCCTGGCCCAGTTGTTTCGCCAGCAAGGCCGCACCGTCGTGGTGTCACGCGAGCCCGGCGGAACCGCGTTGGCTGAAAAGTTGCGCACACTGCTGCTCAATGAGCACATGGACAGCCTGTCGGAGGCGTTGGTGATGTTTGCCGCACGCCGGGAGCATGTGGTGGATGTGATCGCACCGGCCTTGGCGCGCGGCGAAGTCGTCATCAGCGACCGGTTTACCGATTCGAGTTTCGCCTACCAAGGAGGGGGGCGCCAGTTTGATGCGGTCATTTTGCAGACGCTGGAAAGCTGGGTTCAGGCAGTTCCCGCAGTGTGTATGTCACAGCTCTCCCTTTCGGCCATTGCACCCCACCTGACCTTGTGGTTTGACCTGCCAGCGCAGGTGGCGGCTTCACGATTGGCCAGCAGCCGCGCACCAGACAAATTCGAAGCCCAGTCTCTGGCTTTTTTTGAACGGGTGGTGCAAGGCTACCGGCAGCGGCTGCATAGCTTTCCCGAACGGATTGCCCGTATCAATGCCGACCAGCCTATCGAGCAGGTGTGGGCTGAGGTCCACCAATGTGTTGTTTCACGCTTAGTGGATTCGAATGTCTGAAGCCATGTCCCCCGCCTTGCCCTCTTGGCTGGCACTTCAGCTCAAAACGCTCTTGACCCAAAACGGTCATGCATGGTTGTTGCATGGTCCATCCGGTCTGGGGCAGTACGACCTGGCCTTGGCCTTGGCCCAAACCTGGCTGTGTGAAGCCCCGTCGCCGCATGGTGCATGCGGCCACTGTGCCAGTTGCCATGCCATCACGGTACGAACCCATCCCGACCTGTGCGTCCTGATGCCGGAGACGGAAATGGTCCAGCGCCAGTGGCCGTTGCCGGAAAAGGCGCAGGCTGAAATTGATGAGAAAAAGCGCAAGCCCGGCAAAGAAATTCGTGTGGACGCGATGCGCGATGCCATCGAGTTTTCACAAAGAACAGCGGCCAAAGGCCGTGGCAAAGTGGTTTTGGTGTACCCCGCCGAAATGATGAATCACGTGTCTGCCAATGCCTTGCTCAAGACATTGGAAGAGCCTCCTGGTGACACCCGGTTTATCTTGTCCACGCAATCCGTGCACCTGTTGCTGCCAACGATTCGCAGCCGCTGCATGTCGCACGCCATGCTTTTTCCGAATCACGAAGACTCTTTGCAGTGGTTGCAATCCCAGAATGTGACAACGGAACTGGCTGAGGTGTATCTGGCGGCCAGCGGCGATCGACCTCTGGACGCCATGGGCATGGTTTTTACTGGGGCGCCTGCTTCGGCCTGGCTCGGATTTCCGGAGGCAATGCGAAAGGGCGATGCAAGTTTTGTGAAGGAATGGGGGGCATTGCAGTTGCTTTCAGCACTCCACAAGCTTTGTCACGACCAGTTGGCTTTGAGTGTGGGCGGGCAACCCCGTTTTTTCCCAGCCAGCACGCTGGTGTCAGACTGCCAGTTCACACGCCTGTCGACTTGGTCGCAAGCGCTTAATAACAGCATGCGATCGGTAGAGCACCCGTACAACCAGGGACTGATGCAGGAAGCCCTTGTTAACCAGGCGCGTTTGGCTCTACACTCCAACGGGAAGCGACCAACATGACTACTCCAGCCCCCGTTTCTGCACGCCCCAGCGTTATTCAGCTTTCCATCAAGGAAAAAGCTGCGTTGTACGCTGCGTACATTCCCCTGTTTGCTGATGGGGGCGTCTTTATTCCCACCACGCGGGACTATCGTCTGGGGGATGATGTTTACGTGCTGCTATCCCTTCCCGAAGACAACCAGCGTTATCCAGTGGCGGGCAAAGTGGCCTGGGTGACGCCTGCTCGCGCTGCCGGGGGCAAGGCACAGGGCGTTGGCATCACTTTTCCCAAGGATGAAAAGTCGCGCTTGCTGAAGCTCAAAATCGAAGAAACGTTGGGCGCACATCTGGCGTCAGACCGCCCCACTCAAACCATCTAGCGTTTTTGTTGAACGCTGTTCCGGCATCCCACAGTGGTTTTGCCGATGCTTGCCATGTTTACAGATTCCCATTGCCACCTTTCTTTTCCTGAGCTTTCGCGACAAATACCTGAAATTCGACAGCGCATGCAGGCGGCATCGGTTTCCCGGGCCATGTGTATCTGTACGACTTTGGAAGAATTCGAAGACGTCCATGCCCTTGCGATGGCTGATTCCGGCTTTTGGTGCAGTGTGGGTGTTCATCCTGACAATGAAGGTGTAACTGAGCCTACGGTCGAAGGGCTGCTCGAGTTGGCAAAGCGTCCCAAGGTGCTTGCCATCGGTGAAACTGGTCTGGATTACTATCGACTCAATGGTCGCAGCATTGCCGACATGGAATGGCAACGCGACCGGTTCCGCACCCACATCCGAGTAGCCCAGCGTG
The DNA here is from genome assembly GCA_008015235.1 of Rhodoferax sp. GTDB lineage: Bacteria > Pseudomonadota > Gammaproteobacteria > Burkholderiales > Burkholderiaceae_C > Allorhodoferax. The sequence goes on from SSFF01000029.1 coordinate 15,332, forward strand.
CTCGAAAGCCACTGGTCGTACACACACGCAGTGCCAGCGAAGATACGCTGGCAATATTGAAGGAGGAGGGTGAAGGCACTTCGGGGAGTTCCAGCGCGGGTGGCGTATTTCACTGTTTCACCGAGTCCTTGGATGTGGCGCGACAGGCCCTGGATTTGGGTTATTACATTTCCTTCTCTGGCATCATTACCTTCAATTCCGCCAAGGCGCTTCGTGAGGTGGTTGAGTATGTGCCGATGGAACGTATATTGATAGAAACCGACAGTCCTTACCTGGCACCCGTACCCCATCGGGGAAAGACCAATGACCCCAGCTTGGTTCCATTGGTTGCTGCGCAAATTGCAACAATCAAAGGCCTGGGTATTGATGAAGTGGCGAGCCTGACCTCGGCCAACTTTGACCAACTTTTTCTCCGCGCAGGTAAGGCTGCACCATGAGTAAGCGATGGGTTGCCATTTTTTTAGGGATCGAATTGGCTTGTACTTCGGTCCTCGCCGGTGCATACGAAGACTTCTTTTTCGCAATTAACCAGGACAATGCCGCGGCGGTTGCGAGTTTGATAGAGCGAGGCTTTGACCCTAATGCGCTTGATCCAAGTGGGCAACATGGCTTGTTACTTGCCTTGCAGCGTAAGTCTGTCAACGTGGCCCGTGTTTTGACGGATATTGCGGGCACCGATGTTGAAATTCGGTCTGCCAAGGATGAGTCGCCATTGATGCTTGCGGCGTTGCGCGGCTATCTGGACGTTTGTATAGCACTGCTGCGTCGGGACGCCGACGCCAATAAGCCTGGTTGGACACCATTGCACTATGCTGCCACCGGTGGCCATGTCGATGTAATCCAGCTCTTGTTGGAAAATCATGCCTATGTGGATGCCTCGTCTCCCAATGGGAGTACGCCGTTAATGATGGCTGCCATGTATGGCAACGTTGAAAGTGTGAAAGCTTTACTTGATGCTGGTGCGGATCCCAATATCAAGAATGATCTGGGTTTGACTGCGTTGGATTTTGCTAAACGCGGTCGCAAGCCTGACTCCGCTGAGCTTCTTGCAACACACGTTCGGCAGCTTACTACTGGAGGAACTTGGTAGATAGGGTTCACTGAGTCCCCTTATGATGGGGTTCCCGTGCTTGCACTGTAATTTTTGGCGTTAAGGAAATTTCCGTTGTTAAATCAACGAGTTAGCTCCAACGTATTGAATGGAATCTGTATTTCACAGGTACGAAGCTACAGCGTAGATGTTCTCGTCAAAGACATCTTCACTGTGAATTCCGTGTGCAGTCAGTTCAAGCATCTTCTCGTAGGAATACTTCCATGACCTTGCCAAAGGCCGAGCGTTTACCGCGCCCGGCCTTTTCTATTGGAACAACGGCTCATATGCCCTAAAATCACATCGCTTGCCATCAGGACTTGCAGGTGAAAACCTCCCCCTGGGGACGATCGATCGAGTGAAGCCCGCCATGCGCGGGCTTTTCCTTTCTGCGGCAACGCGTTCAATGTGACTGGTTTCGGTTGCTTGGCCTTATCTTGATTGCAGCACCGGCGTTGACCATCCCAGTGGCTACGGAGTAAATTCGCCCATCATTTTTGGGAGGCCGTATGCAGCAAGTTCACCGGTGGCAATACCAATACATCGGAACCACGACACTTCCCAAAACCATCTCGGTCGTTGAGCTATCGGCCTTCTTCACTTACAACGAGCAAGAGCTCTTGGAAATTGGCAAGAAGCGCAAGGATGCTCTGCGAATTGCTGCAGCCGTTCAGTTGGGCTTCCTCAAAATGACTGGCTGCCCACTTGGTGACCTCAACACCATACCGCTGCGGCTTTTGCGGCATGTCGCAATACAGATCGGCGTGCCTGCGGTAGGCATTGCAACCTTGCGGTCGATTTACGATCGGCCAAAGACCCGGTACGACCACCAGTGGTGGGCCATGGAGTTACTGGGCTTCCGAAAAGCTGAGGGACAGGATTTGGTCCCTTTGCCCCTATTTCTGGAGAATGAGGCACGCCAGACTTCGGACAGGGATTTGCTTTCACAACGGGCCAAGCTATGGCTGTACCAGCGCAAGTACCTGAGTCTGGGAGCGCGCGATCTCGACTCATTGATCGCCAAAGTTGCCATCAGTTCGGAAGATGCATTTTTAAGCTATATCCGCAGTACCGTCCCAGAGACCACTATCCAGCAATGGACCAAGGAAGTGTCGAAAGTGGAGCCGACCAGCCAGCGTTCCTATCTGGAGTGGCTGCAGCAGCCTGCACGCAAGAAGTCCATTAACGCCATCAGGGAACAAACAGCGCGGGTCAGCTATCTCAAGCGCATCGGGGTCGACAAGCTGAATCTGGATGCAGTTCCACTAGAAAAAATCCGTTCCTACGCCGAGCAGCTTAAAAATATCCGGCCTGCCCGCTTCAAAGAACTCAAAGATCCGCTTCGAACCATTCGTCTTGTATGTTTCCTCAAATGGGCGCTGATGGAAACGACCGATACAGCAATTTTGCTCGGCGGGCGCAGCGTAACCAAGATCATGGCGGCGGCGTACCACGATGCGCAGGCCCTGGAAGGCAAATCCGCGTTTTCTTACCACGAGACGGTCGTGGCTCTGTTCGAAAAAGTGGATGAACCCGATTTGTCGGATTCGGACTTTCGGCAGTTTGTACGGGACGTGAAAGCCCAGTATCAACCACCCCAGTTCCCAACCAGGGCATCAGCTGCCCGATGGCTGCTCAGTGAACCCAATCCCCAGATTCGTTCACTCTTGTCCGAATTGCGCAAACTCGATCTTCAGGCGGAACCTGGAAACAACAGCCTGCAGCTGGTGCACCACCTGCAGGGTGTCTATGAGCGTGGCCACAAGGAGCTTGCTCAGACTCATGGGCAAAGTTACCCACGCCCTTGGCGTGACTTGATCGAGGGGGAAGATCGGGAGCGCGCATTGCGTGCGATGGAAGCAATGACCCTGGTAGGTCTGCGAAAGGCGTTACGCAGTGGTGCCGTATATGTGGATCACAGCGAAAAATTCCGCGGCCGGTATCGCCTCATGATCAATGATAAGGAATGGGAACGGGACCGTATTAACCGGTACTCACAGCTCAACCTGCCCTTGAATCCACACCAGTTCCTGCAAGGTCTTGTGGACGAACTCGACGCCAAGCTGCTGGAGTTGGAAAAGGCCCGGGCACGGGGAGATTTTCAGGTGCATGAGGGCAAGTTCCGCATCCCCAGGTACAAACCAATTACTGTTGCGCCCGAGGTCGAGCAAAACAAGAAGGCCCTCGTCAACCAGATCGACATAGTTCAATTCCCGGACCTGATTTTGCAGATGGACAGCCAAACGGGCTTCAGCAAAATCATTCTTGGACGTTCGGCCGCCAACAGTACCGAACTGCTTCAGGTCTACACCGGCATGCTGGCCCATGGCTGTGCCCTCGATGCTTCGGATGTAAGCCACATGGTGCCCCAGCTCACTACCAACCAGGTACTGGCCGGGATGCGTTTCTTTGAAAACAAGGCCTTGGTGCGTGCCGCCAACGATGCTGTGGTCGGATTCCAGCGCCGCCTGCCCATTTGTGCCGCCTGGGGCGATGGTTCGTTGGCGTCGTCGGACATGATGAGCATCGATGTCTCCAAGCAGGTGTGGCGCGCACGCATGGATTACCGGCGCAAGGTCGCATCTGTCGGTACCTATACGGCGGTCTCGGATTTCTGGAGTGTGATCTATGACTTGCCGATTGTCCTGAATGAACGCCAGGCGGGGCCTGCCATTGACTGCGTTTTGCATCAAAGAGAGTTCGATGTTGAGCGCCTGGCAGTTGATACCCATGGATATACCGAATTTGCCATGGCCATCGCCAAATTGCTTGGATTTTCGTTGTGCCCGCGCTTGGCCAAACTTACGGAGCGCAAGCTGTATGTGCCCAAATCTGCCAAGGTTCCACAAGGGTTAAATGACATGGTGGTGACCACCGTTTCTCTCAAATCAATCACAGAGGAATGGGATAACCTAGTCAGACTGGCGGCCTCTATCGATACCGGCCACACCTCGGCCACCGTCGCCTTGGCCCGGTATGGCTCGGCGTCTTCTGACAGCCCGACATACCGTGCCGGCGTTCACCTCGGACGCCTTATTCGCAGCATCTACCTCTGTGACTACATCAGCAGCGAGGAACTGCGCCGCACCATTCATCGTATCCTAGTGCATGGCGAAGCCGTGCATACGCTGCAGCGTGCCATTTACACAGGGAGTTTTTCCAAGCCGCGTGGGCAGCATGAAAACGAACTTTACGCAGCATCTGGGTCACTGACCCTTATGACCAACCTGTGTCTGGCCTGGACATCCAATCGCATGCAGGACATTCTGTTTGGGGATGCCCCCACGGTTTTGCCGACGGAAGGTATGGAGTGGTTGTCTCACGTCAGTCCAGCGCATATTTCCAATATCAATTTCCGGGGGATATTCACTTTCTCCGTGGAGAAATACGCAGAGTGGCTTTTTACTTCGAAAGAGCCGCCATTGGCTGCCTACGCATGAGCAGCAGCTTATCGACGTTTGGGTGGCCCCTGCACCACCGGCTTTGGGTAAAGCGTGCGTAGCACATGTTCGTCAAACGCCAGTTCGCTCCGTGTCGTCACCAGCCGTTGTTGTTTGGGGCCCGGCTTGAAATCCTCTGGCATGCGTCCTAGCTTTTGCAGATATGCTGCTCGGGCGATGACTTGGTTGCTTTCAGGTAGTTTTGCAAGCCAGTCGGCGAACAGCTGTCGACCCTTTGCCACATTGCACTTGGCACAGGCGCAAATAGCGTTGCGAAACGACTCTTCTCCCCCGCGCGACAGTGGGTCCATGTGATCGATGTGGCGGACAGCATTTTCAAACGTCAGTGAATCAGCAGCAATTTGCAGCGATGTGGAACAGTATGGACATGCCTCGAATTCTGCATAGAGTGTCCATTTCAACTCATGCGGTAAGGCGTAATGGGGCCACCACTGGCCATACAGAATTTTGAACTTGCGGATCAGAACCTGCTCCGCGCCAAGCCGCACCTGCAGCTCTTGTTGAGAGATTCCGGCAATCACTCGATTGGGCGTCTGTGCAGAGCCACCACGTTGGATGGCATGGCTTGTGGCGTAGAGCCTGTGAGATGTGTTCGGCGTCTGGACTGCGCAACCACACGCGGATCTCGATATGGGGACGGGCTGTTCTCCAGCGCGGTTTCAAAACGACTGCCCAGATCCTCTTCGGAAATATCCAGATAACGCAGTGCCGAGTTGAAGTCACGCCAACCGATGTAGGTCATGAGTTCTTTAAGGTCCCAGCCATTGGATTTGGCCCAGTTGGCAAAACCACGGCGCAAGGAGTGACTGCTGTAGTCACTGGCATTCGGTACGCCGGCTTCCTGAAAAAGTTTTTGCAGCCAAGGGACAACGCTGCCGCTGGCCAGGCCTTGGCTTGAGACATGCCCCCATCGGTCAATTCGCCTGAAGACTGGTCCATGGCTTTGCTCAAGCGCTACTTGCCATTGCTGAAAAGCTGTTACTGGGCACAGTTTCGACAAGGCTGGGCAGAAGAAGCTCTGTCCTGCAGACTCCCGATCACCTTTTGAATAGGGAAGAAAGCACTGCATCCCCACGCCGTCATTGAGCGTGATGTGCTCGAACTGCAAACGGGTCAACTCATCGGAGCGGAATCCACGCCAAAAACCAATCAGCAGCATGGCCTGATCCCTGACACATCGGAGATACCGCGGGTCTGAAGGGGCCAATTGATCGGCTTCCGACTTTAGCCATTCTGAAACCTGGGCCATCCGTTCGAATTCAAAGGGACGGGCCCGTTTTTCCGGGATATTGTGCGCTGTGCGGATTCCTTTGAGGACCTGCGAAACCAAGGCTGACTTGGTTGGGTCAGTAAATCCATGGTCACGGTGCCATTTGGACAATCCGGCCAGCCTTGCGCGCAAAGTGTTGATTGACAGCGAGTCTGCAAAGTGGGCCAGATAAGCTGCAACGGCATCGGGGGACGCTGGCAAAGATCCACGGCCCTCCACCTCAAAATGCTGAATCGCAGAAGCGTAGCTGCGCTGTGTGTTGGGGCGGTTAGCCAGTTTGACGTAGGTCTCGACGGTGGCCATGAGGGGATTTTCCTGTATCACATGTTTTTTGACCAGTCATTCGAATCCTGAATTGATCCTGCCAGAAATTTTGTGTGTGAGGTCATTGGTGTGCATGTCGGTGATGCACATCCGGAAAATGTGGATGCGCATGAACCAATTGTGGGTGACGGTGGTCATGCGTGTGCGGCTCCACTCCGTCCCAGTCAAAGTCGTGGGTGTGCTGGTGGTGAGCATCGTGGCGATGCCGATGGCGGTGGGACATCTCCAAGTGTTTGTGCTCATGGGCATGATGTTCCGTCAAGTGCAACCAAACTCCGGCAGCCATCAAGGCTGCAGCCGCCCAAAAGAGCATGTTGGTGGGCTCGCCAAATACGGCAATGGCCAGTGCTGCCCCCACGAAGGGTGCCGTCGAAAAATAGGCACCCGTTCGCGCTGTACCCAAATCCCGCAGGGCCAGTACAAACAGCACCAGACTCAGGCCATAGCCCAAAAAGCCAATCAACAGGGCCGAGGACACCACACCCGCAGATGGCATGCTAGCGCCCAATGCAAACGCCATACCCGTATTGACGCAGCCGGCCACCAGTCCTTTGCTCCCTGCAATGAACAAGGCGTCAGATGCTGACACCTTGCGGGTGAGGTTGTTGTCAATGGCCCAAGCCAAGCACGCACCAGCCAACGCCAACGGTCCCCAGGTTGATGCGGAGTCCCCCGACACACCGCCCGTGGGCCAAGCCAGGACGGTACCACCTGCAACGATCAAGGCCATGCCCAGCACGATGCGCCGGTCCGCATTCTCCCGAAACACCAGCCAGGCCAATACAGCAGTCAGCACCGACTCCAGGTTGAGGAACAGCGACGCCGTTGCTGCGGTCGTCTGTGACAGGCCCACCATCAGCAGCAATGGCCCGAGTACGCCGCCGAACGCAATCGCTCCCAAGAGCCATGGCCATTCATGGCGTGGCAAATCGGCGGATTTCCAACCCCGGTCACGTATCCATCGAATCAGGCTCAAACCAATACCGCTACCCAGGTAGAGCAGCCCCGCCAACAGAAATGGCGATGCGAAGGTACCCCCTTGACCGGAGAGTTGCTTGGCAAACGGTGTACTGGCTCCAAACAGGACGGCCGCACCCAGAGCAGGCCAGGCAGCACGGTGCAGGCCGCTCATGTCAGCGCCTTTCGGCACATGCAGTAGATGAACTGCTGGTCCGTTCCAAAGGGCGTGTGATGCAGCTGTTCTTCATGCGACAACATGGTGAACGCCTCGCCGAACTCGGCATGCAAGCTTCCCGGTGCATAGCGCATCACCGGGAGACCACTGCATTTCGTCGGACCATTTTCACCAAACGTGGCCATGATGACGTGTCCACCCGGCTTCAGTGCCCGTAAGACCTGATGCACATAGGCCGCACGGTCGGCTTCCGAGGTCAGAAAGTGAAAGACCGCGCGATCATGCCAAATATCCACGCTATTCGGTTTTAACTCTGCCTGGGTAATGTCCCCTTCCATCCAGCACACCCGTCGCGCCGTGTCTCCCAAACGGCGGCGACTGGCTTCCAAAGCTGCATCGGAGAGGTCCAACACCGTGATATTCCCAAAGCCTGCGGAAAGAAGGTCGTCCACCAGCGTGGAGGCGCCACCGCCCACATCCAGAATGGCTGCATCTTTGCCCAATCCACTGGTTTGGATCAAGCGCATCGACGTTTCGGCATGGGGCTGAAACCAGCTCACGCTGTCTTCTGCCTTGGTGGAATAGACGTTTTCCCAGTGGTCTTTGTTGTGCATTGCGGTCTCTTGTATTGGATTACCCCAGGTGGGTGTGGCGTTCAGGCTTCTGCTCGGTTTCCATGGCCGCCAGCCCGTGCATGATGCCGCAAGCATCCACGGCCTGCTCGTCCTGACATCGCTGGCGCAATGTGTTGAGTTGCCGCTTGAGTTGCACCAGTTCCTGAATGCGCTCTTCGACATGGGCAATGTGCTCGTCGAAGACCGCGTTGATCGCGCCGCAACCCGCCTGCGGTTGGTCGGCCAGTTGCAGCAGGGTGTGAATCTCCTCATGGCTCATGTCCAGCGCACGGCAATTGCGGATGAAACGCAAGCGCTCCAGGTGCTCTGGCCCATACACCCGAAAGTTGCCCGGCGTGCGCGCAGGTTCGGGCAGCAAGCCCTCTTTCTCGTAATAGCGCACGGTTTCGACCGTGCATTGGACCACCTGTGCCAGTTCACCGATTTTCATGGTATTCCAAAATATTTGTTGACTCTATAGTAACTTCAGGTTATGTAATTCGGGGAAATCATTGCAAAAGACCCTATGGCACACCACGCACATCACCATCACGACCCAGATCAAGACCACGCGCACCATGGTCACGCACACAAGCATGACGGTGATGCTTGCTGCGTGGCTCCCACGCCGATTCAGCCCACCGCTTGTGCCACGGGTTGCTGTGGTGAAAGTGCTGCTCAGACCCTCGTCCGGCTGGGCAAGCCGAAGGTGCAGGTTGGAGGAGTCCAAACGCCGATTCGGATCATGCAAATGGATTGCCCCACCGAAGAGGCTCTGTTGCGCAAGAAGTTGGGGGGCATGCCCGCTGTAGTGGGTATGGAGTTCAACCTGATGCAGCGTGTGCTCACGGTGACGCATGAGCCTGCCGCTATCGAACCCATCTTGCAAGCGGTGCGATCGCTGGGCTTCACACCCGAGGTGGCGACGGATGCCGCCTCGTTGACACAACCCACACAGGAGTCAGCCAAGCCTTGGTGGCCGCTGTTACTTGCAGGTTTTGCAGCTATCGGTTCAGAGGCTGCGCATTGGCTGCACGCGCCTGCCTGGCTTGCTGCTGTACTGGCCATCGTGGCCGTGCTGGCCTGCGGCATCACCACCTACAAAAAAGGCTGGATCGCCCTTCGCAACGGCAATTTGAACATCAACGCTCTGATGAGCATTGCAGTGACTGGGGCACTGCTGATTGGCCAGTGGCCGGAAGCGGCCATGGTCATGGTGCTGTTCACGGTTGCCGAACTCATTGAAGCCAAATCACTCGACCGTGCACGCAACGCTATCCAGGGTCTGATGCAACTGACACCTGAGCGTGCCACAGTCTTGCAAGCCAATGGAGCCTGGCTGGAGGTGGAGGCCACGACAGTACCCGTGGGGGAGCGTGTCCGCATCAAGCCGGGCGAGCGCTTGGCATTGGATGGCACAGTGGTGAGTGGTCGCTCCACCATCAACCAGGCCCCGATCACCGGGGAGAGCCTGCCCGTGGAAAAGACCGAAGGCGATGCAGTTTTCGCAGGCACGATCAACGAATCTGGCTCGCTGGAGTACATCGTGACGGCTGCGGCGAATAACAGCACCCTGGCGCGCATCATCCATGCCGTGGAAGAAGCCCAAGGTGCCAAGGCCCCCACGCAGCGGTTTGTGGACCAGTTTGCCCGCGTCTACACCCCAGTGGTGTTTGCAATTGCCATGGCAGTGGCAGTTCTGCCGCCGTTGTTCTTTGGCGGGGACTGGTTCGACTGGATTTACAAGGCACTGGTGCTGCTGGTGATTGCCTGCCCCTGTGCTCTGGTGATTTCCACACCGGTGACCATTGTCAGCGGGCTTGCTGCCGCTGCGCGCCAGGGCATTCTGATCAAAGGCGGGGTTTATCTGGAAGAGGGGCGCAAGTTGCGCTGGCTGGCACTGGACAAGACTGGCACCATCACCCACGGCAAGCCCGTGCAGACCGACTTTGTGGCCCTGAACGGTTGGAGCGAGACCGAGGTACGCAGTCTGGCGGCCAGTCTGGCGGCACGCTCGGACCACCCGGTATCCCGCGCCCTGGCAGAAGCCGCTGTGCGCGACGGCGTTGCGTTGCGCAATGTCGATGGCTTTGAAGCCTTGGCCGGGCGCGGCACCCACGGTGTGATGGGCGGCAAAACCTACTATCTGGGCAACCACCGTCTGATTCACGAGCAAGGCAGCTGCTCCTTGGCGCTGGAAGCGCGCCTGTCTGCATTGGAGGAACAAGGCAAGACCGTCATCTTGTTGACCGATGAGCACAGCGTGCATGGCCTGTTTGCGGTGGCCGATACGGTGAAGGACAGCAGCCGCCAGGCGATTTCAGAGTTGCATGCACTGGGCATCAAAACGGTCATGCTGACTGGCGACAACGCACACACCGCTCAGGCGATTGCCGCACAGGTGGGCATTGACGAGGCCGTGGGCGACTTGCTGCCCGTGGACAAGCTCCAAGCCATCGCGTCCAAGGTTGGGAAAGACGGTGCGGTCGGCATGGTGGGCGACGGCATCAACGACGCACCCGCACTGGCCCGCGCAGATATTGGCTTTGCCATGGGTGCCGCGGGCACAGGCACTGCCATTGAAACCGCCGATGTCGCCCTGATGGACGACGACCTGCGCAAGCTGCCGCGCTTTGTGCGCCTGTCGCGCCACACCCATGCCCTGCTGGTGCAAAACATTGTGCTGGCACTTGGCATTAAGGCCGTGTTTCTGGTGCTGACTCTGGTGGGGGTAGGCACCATGTGGATGGCGGTGTTCGCCGACGTGGGCGCGAGTCTGCTGGTGGTGGCCAACGGTTTGCGGCTGCTTCGGCGCTGAGTTTGCTTGTATGAAAGGAGTTAGCAATGGGTATTCTTGATAATCTTTTTGGTAGGCATCACAGTGACCACCATCGTTCCTCCCATGGACATCACGAAGATTCACGCCATGGCTATTCCAGCGGTCATGGCGGGCCCGCTTTGGGCGCGACTGGACTTGATTGCTCTGCATGTCGAGCCCAGAACCAGCCCAATGCACGGTTTTGCCAACAATGCGGAAAGTCTCTGATCCCCAGTGCATGCAGACAATGTGGCACAACAATGCAAACGGGAGCCAAGTTCTGCGCGCAATGTGGACAACCGGCGCTATAGCGCAGAGGAAGGCACCAGCATCTGGTTTGCCTGTCCACGTTGTTCCCCAAAGTGAACTGATACACTTTTCGACCATGCGCAAATGGGTTGCTGTATTTCTTCTTGTGTTGCTCCCCCTGCAGGCTGCGTGGTCGGCTATGGTGCGCTATGACGCCTATCAAACAACGCACTCGACTGCGCATTTAGGGCACCATGCATGCCACCAAGAGGGGGACTCCGCACACAACCCCACAGCCAAAGCCCAAAGCGGCGCTGGCCTCGGGGCTGACTGTGGAGACTGTCACGGCGGATGCACCGTTTTGGCACCCCATTACGTCAATTCAGCATTGCTGCCTGCGGGCCATGCGCCGATGATGTCAATTACTTCCACAGTGGCATCGCACATTCAACGGGAGCCAGAGCGCCCCAAATGGCGCTCGATAGCCTGAGCGAAAAGATAATTTTCGCTTTCACCCGCTTGGTCTACGGCGGGTAGCTTCCTTTTCCTCGCCCTACAGCCATGCCCGCGGTTCAGCTCCGCCGTGGTGCGGGCGATTTCTTAGAGGTCTATGTTTGTGACTACAACACACTCCGTGTACCGCACACGCTGGCGCTGGCTATTAGCCGTACTCACCCTGATCGCACTCGATCAGGCCAGTAAAACCTATTTCTCCCAAACCATCCCAATCAACGCGGCAATAGAAATCACCCCCTGGCTCAACTTCGTCCACATCCTCAACACCGGTGCAGCCTTCTCATTCTTGGCAAACGCCGACGGATGGCAGCGGGGCTTCCTGACTGTTGTGGGCGTGTTGATCGTCGTGCCGGTGGCGGTAATGAGCCTGCTGCGTCACACGCCAAACGTCGAGCGCTGGGTTGGAGCGGCCATCGTTGCAGGAGGTTGCGGCAACTTGATCGATCGCATCCGCACAGGTGCAGTGGTTGATTTTGTGGACCTGCACTGGGGTAGCCTGCATTGGCCGGCGTTCAATCTGGCCGACGTATTCATAGTGAGTGCTGTGCTGGCGTGGCTGCCAGCAGCCTTCGCAAAACCCGACCCTGCAGGCAACGGAGTGGTGGAATGAAAAACGCCTGGTTTACGCTGTTGGCAGCATGGTTGGTTGCGTTGCTTTCGACCTTTGCGGCCCTGTTTGTCGGCGAAGTGATGATGATGGCACCTTGCGTGCTGTGCTGGTACCAGCGCATTTTCATGTTCCCGCTGGTCTTTGTGCTGGGCATCGCCAGCTACGCCAACGACCGCCGCGGTGCGCTTTACGCATTGCCATTGACCGTTGGCGGCTTATTGGTAGCGGGTTATCACAGCCTGTTGACGTTGGGACTCATCCCCACCGGCTGGGTGCCGTGTTCCGCGGGCGTTCCGTGCACCAACCAAAAACTTGATTTCTTCTTTGGTATCGAAATGCCTTTGCTTTCGCTGCTGGCTTTTATTGTCATTGTGGGCCTGCTGGCCCGGTATTGGAAAAAGACCTCCCCATGAACTCCAAGAAAACCACCGTAGTGGCCCTTCTGGCCTTTGTCGTCCTGTGCTTCGTGTTTGGCATGTACGCCTTTCAACAACGGGTACAAAAATCCCAAATGGAAAAAGTTCGCCAGACGCAGGAAGCATTGGTCCGCCAGCATTCACCCATCTTTGGAAACAAGGACGCGCCGGTCACCATCGTTGAATTTTTCGACCCCGCTTGTGAAACCTGCCGCGCTTTTTATCCCATCGTGAAGTCGATCATGGGCAAATATCCCGGTCAAGTCCGCCTAGTGATGCGCTACGCGCCGTTTCACCAGGGCTCCGACGAAGTTGTCCGATTGCTGGAAGCCGCAAAAAAGCAAAATATTTACTGGCGCGTGTTGGAGGCTGTACTAGCGGCCCAGCCCGATTGGGCCGAGCATGGTAAGCCCAATCTGGATGTGGCATTTGTCGCGGCAGAAAAGGCAGGACTGGATCTGACGCGTGCAAAAACCGATGCCCAGCACGCAGAGGTTACAGCCGTACTCACACAGGACGTTCAAGACCTCACCACCTTGGAGGTCACTAAAACTCCGACATTTTTTGTGAACGGGCAAGGTTTGACCACCTTTGGTGCGGAACAGTTGGCCGCGCTAGTGGCGCAGGAAGTCGCCAAGGTGCAGAAATGACGCGTCAATGCTCCCAACGGGCTGACAGTCAGGCTAACCCGGCACGTCGCAGGGTACTGGCCTATGCCGGGATGCTCTCGGTCTCCGGTCTTGCCGCGTGTTCGCCCACTACCCCCAGTTTTCAAAGCGTCGATTTAACCGGGGCGGCGTACGCGCGTGACTTCCGCTTGAAGGATCACTTTGGAAATCAGCGTAGCTTGGCAGACTTCCAGGGCAAGGTGAGCGTCGTTTTCTTTGGGTACACACAGTGTCCGGATGTGTGTCCGACCTCAATGACCAAGATGGCCGAAGTTAAGCGCTTGCTGGGCAAGGATGCCGCTCGCCTGCAGGTGCTGTTCATCACGGTCGACCCGGAGCGTGATACGCAGGAGCTGCTGCAGACGTATATGCAGAATTTTGACCCTGACTTTCTGGCCCTGCGACCCGATCCAGACGCATTGCCGACTCTGGCGAAGGAGTTCAAGGTCTATTACAAAAAGGTCGATGGGCGGACAGCCACCAGCTACACCATGGACCATACGGCTGGCAAATACCTGTTTGACATCCATGGCCAAATTCGCCTGTTTGCAGGGTACGCCATGGAAGCCTCAGCCATTGCCGCAGACATCCAAGCGTTGCTGAAATCCGACTGACATGCGGGGACTGATCTACCTGCTCGGTGTGGCCCTGGCCTTGGGGGTGGGAGCGGCCCAAGCCACGGCTCCCAAGCCCAAACCTAAAACCCAGGTGAAGAGAAAAACTGTCCAGGGCCCCAAAGCAAACGCACACAAGAAAATTACCGATGGTGTTGCGGAGGCGCGGCTGATTGAACTCTACCGTTTGGTCGGTGCAGCCCAAACCAGCGAAGCCTTGCGCAAAGCCGAAAAGCTGGTGGCTGATTTCCCACACTTCCAATTGGCGCAAATGGTGTACGGTGACCTGCTGTCGGCACGCTACCGTCCTCTCGTCGCCGTAGGAGACATTCCCGCTGATTTGGCCGCATCGGCTCCGCAAAACGCCAAGGCACTGCAAGCCGAGTCAGCCCTGCGGCTGGCCGCGCTCACCGAACGACCACCACAGGGCGTGGTTCCGATCCAATTTGTCGGACTATCCGCCAAAAACAAGCACGCCATTGTTGTCGACACCCAGCGAGCAAGGCTGTACCTGCTTGAAAACAGTAGCCAGGGTTTGCGCCTGCTGGCCGACTACTACATCTCGGTGGGCAAGGCTGGGGTGGGAAAGAGCGTGGAAGGCGACCAACGCACGCCGCTGGGCGTGTATTTCATTACCAGTAATCTGGACCCCACCAGCCTCAAAGACTTGTACGGATCTGGCGCACTTCCGGTGAACTACCCCAACGTTTTGGATTTGCGCCGTGGAAAAACCGGTGGTGGTATCTGGTTACATGGCACACCATCCACCCAGTTCACCCGTGCGCCTCAAGCCACCGATGGGTGCGTAGCCGTTGCCAATCCTGACCTGGAACGCATCATCCAGACCGTTGAAATCCGCACTACGCCAGTACTGATTAGCAAAAGCATCCAGTGGGTCAAGCCAGAAACTCTGACTTCGCAGCGACAACAACTCACCCAGCATTTGCAGTCCTGGGCCAACTCAAAAAGCAGCGGACGGTCGCAGGAGGTGCTGTCCTATTACGCAGCGGACTTTGGCACTGATGGCACAGGGTTTCCTCAGTTTTCTGACACTTTGCGCAGCAGCTTGCCCCGCTATCAGGGAAGGGCGGTCGATTTGCAAAACGTCAGTATTTTTCGATGGACGGATGAGACTGACATCTTCATCGCTACTTTTGACGAAATCATCCGTGGTGAAAAATCTGGCCAAACCATTCGACAGTACTGGCAACGCCAAAGTGGTCGCTGGAAAATCATTTTCGAGAGCCGCATGAGCTGAAGCGGATTGTCAAATGCATGAGAAATACTGAGTCAAGGCTTCTTGGGGTGCTGGAGGATTCGATGAACCATGTAGCTGATCGCGGCAAATGCTACGATGTGAAACATCGAATCTTTGAGTGAGTCAGATCGAAAAACAGCAAAAATCTGGAAAATTGCTGTCAGGCCCAAGATCGTTAGTCCAATGTGCTTTGATTTCAACGTGAGCTCCTAACAATGCTTGTTTACAGCGAAATGTAATCGTCTTCGCGTATGTGTTTCGAAATGAAGAGCTTCAAAAGTATCGCATTTAACTGCTATGGCTGACCTCAATCACTGTAATCTGCGCCTAATCATAAGACCCCTTTAACTTACCTATGTTTGTAATCATTGGCTGGCTCATCTGCCTCGGATGTGTATTCGGGGTTTTTATCATCCACGGCGGCAACATCAGTGTTGTGCTGAAGGCATTGCCGTTTGAGCTGATCACCATTGGCGGCGCCACTATTGGCGCTTTTGTCGCCAATAACCAGATGAAGGTCATCAAAAAAACGATGGCCGGCCTGGGCGCCTGTTTCAAAGGCAGCAAATACACACGCGACCGCTACATGGAGCTGCTGGCGCTGCTGTACGACATTCTTCAAAAAGCCCGCAAAGAGGGCCTGATGGCCATTGAAAAGGACGTGGAAGAACCGGAAAGCTCCGAAATCTTCAAGAAATACGCCACGGTCGGCAGCGACCACCACGTGGTGGAGTTCATTACCGACTATCTGCGCATGATGGTGTCAGGTAATCTAAATGCCCACGAAATCGAGTCCCTGATGGACAGCGAGATCGAAACTCACCACCATGAAGAGCATGCTGCCGTGGCGGCTTTGCAGCGCATTGCTGGTGGCCTCCCTGCTTTCGGTATCGTTGCTGCGGTGTTGGGCGTGGTCAATACCATGGGATCGGTGGGACAACCGCCTGCAGTGCTGGGCGGCATGATCGGCTCGGCCCTGGTGGGAACCTTCCTCGGCATTTTGTTGGCCTACGCCTTTGCCGAGCCCCTGGCGGGGCTGCTGGAGCAGAAAGTCGAAGAAGGCAGCAAGGAGTTCCAGTGCATCAAAACCACGCTGCTGGCCAGCATGCAGGGCTACAACCCATCGACTGCCATTGAATTCGGACGCAAGGTTCTTTACTCCACAGAGCGCCCCACCTTCCAGGAGCTGGAGGCGCATGTCAAAAAGAAATAGCCGTCTTTCTCGGAATAAGCCGTAATCATTCTGTCGCTTGTGCAAAGGGCGCCCAGGTTTTAGTCTGGACTGGTGCCTCATCAATTGATGAAGGTACCGCCTCAGAAAAGAAGGTGAGCGCCCCCAACATGCAATTCCTTGTAGCACTTGCTGCAACGTGACCTGAATAACTTCAAATACAGTTTGTTGCTAACACATGCACCCTTTGTCTACTTGGTCGTCGATAGACTTTTGAAATCAGACCGATTTTTCACTAGTGCCGTTGGCATCTATCGGGCATATCTGAGGCTAGGGTAACGCGCTTTGCACTGAAATTCCAAAACGATCCGACTGATCCTAGGTCGGCAGCGTAGGACGCTAAAACTGCTTTGGCTATTCTCAAAGAACGCCCCAGACGGTTAGAGCCGGTCAATTGAGCATTTGTTGGGTAATTCAGCATATCACATCAAATAATCTTGGATTATCAAGCGTGATATTTTGGCGTTTGCGATCTTTGATCTTTAAAGAAATAGTATGTAATATCATGGTATGTAATTCAGTATGAAATTATAGGAGACAGCCATGGCCAGGAGCGGAATCTACAAATCTGAGGTGGTACGGGCTCGGAACAACCTGATTGCTCAAGGGCGTCATCCGTCGATTGATGCAGTTCGCGTGGAGCTGGGAAACACCGGCTCCAAAGTCACTATTCACCGGTATCTCAAGGAGATCGAGGAAGAAGAATCGGGTAAAGCCAAGGGAAAAGGCGTTGCTCTGTCAGAGGCACTTCAGAACCTCACGTTAAAACTGGCGGAGCAGCTTCAAGACGAGGCAGAGCAACAGATCCTGGCAATCAAGATTACCCATGCTGGCGAACTACGGGCCAGCCAAGAGGCCTTGCGTACCGCTGAAGCGGAGACCCAGGCGCTCAGGAAGAGTCTCACGGAGGCCCAGAAAGAGACTGCAGCCGGAAATGGGCGCTATGAGGAGCTTCAGCAAGCATTCATCGCGGAAACGCAGGCTAGGAACAAGGCTGAACAGCGAGCAGCAGACTTGCAGCTGCAACTGGAATCTGAGGTTCGGCACCGAGAGGCAACGGAGGCCAAATATGCGGATGCGCGCCGGTCATTGGAGCATTTCCGGGATGCAAGCCGTGAACAGCGAGAGCAGGAGGCGCGTCAGCATGAGAACCAGGTGCAGTTCTTGCAGCACGAACTGCACAGCCTGAAGGATGGGCAGACCAAGGCGCAGTTGAAATCAGCCGAAGCATTCCAGGAGCTGGCTCGTATGACGTCCGAGTTGGGTGCCGCAAGACGAGAGTTGACACAGCAGGAAAAGTTGAAGGGTCAGGTGCAAAGCTTGAACGAGCGGCTGGCAGCAATGCAAAACGAACGAAATCTGGTCAATAGCCAGCTTGGACACGAAAGGCAGCAGACCAAAGTCTTGCAGGCAGAACTGGAAAAAGCGGTGGAGTTACGGAAGGCCGAGGAGGCGCGGGCTAAGGGGCTTGAAGCGGACTTGCTGACCATGAAGGTGCGGCTGGAGACCTCGGAGGAATTGGGCGAAAAAATCCAGACTCAAGTCTCAAAGTTTATCGAATCGGCCGCTGGAAAACCTTAACGCCAAAATCTACAGGGCTCGCACGGGAACCCTATGATCTGATTTGCTTTATACGATGTATATTATGTTAATAATCAAAGGTCAAAAATGAAGGCCACATGCCTATGTGACCAAGAATTTAACAATAGGAGCGTCTGCGTCAGAAAAACTAGCACCAAGTGCAAGCGATCCCCGCCCATGCAATACGCTGGAGCCTCTGCGAAGCAATGAGTCCGTGACAGATGATGCGCCATCAAAGCGAATCCAGGTGCCGTAACTGCTTACATCATCAAGAACAATTGCGCCATTTTTCCAGGACAACTGCGCGTGAATCCGTGAGACACGCGGGTCAGCCACAATGAAATTGTTGCTACGGACACGACCTATTGAGACCGGCAAATCAAATGAGTGAAAAGTTGCAGTTTGGCCCAAACATTCCAGAGTGACTTCTTTACCCAGCACATCCGAAGAGCTCTTCCAATGTTCTGGGTCAAAGTTACCCAGAACTGTCATCACATCGGTAACAGACTCTTGCTGCCAATCAATTTGGTAAACCGAACATGGCTCTAAACGGCCTCTCACCGCAATCGGCCCCAATGCACGAAAACTGACACCAGTGCGCTCGGACGCCAAAGAAACCGTGGTTTCATTGGTCCAGACTTGGCCTGGACCACACAGATCACATAGCCGAGAGGCGACATTGACGGCATCACCGTAACAGTCGCCTTGAACCCACTCCACATCGCCTGTGGACAAACCAATACGAAGCGCCATTCTTTGTGCAACGGGCAGTTCCGCCAAAGCAAGATGGTGTTGACGTTGGATGTGTACGCTCGCATCCACGGCATCCTGAGGCATGGCAAAAATAGCCAAGACACCATCCCCCAGTGTTTTAATCACTTTGCCCTGGTGCTTTTCAACCCAAGATGAGATCGCCCGGTTAAACCCAGTTACGATTTCTGTAGCACGTGCATTTCCCAACGACTCAAATACAGCCGTGCTTCCGTGCAAATCGGTAAAGACAACGGTTTGCTTTTCAGACATAGAGAAACAAGACTAGGCGGTTAGAGGGTGTTGGATCGTATTTGCACAATCAGTATTTTCCCCGTTTAGAGGTCGCCCCAAACAATCAATACATCCCGACCCTCAACAATCATGTCGACATTCCGGCCAACAGGAAGCATGACTTTGGTGGGAACATGCCCAAATGGCAAATCAGTCAGAACAGGAATTTGGAGTTTATGCCGAAGCCATTCCACAACAGTTTGAATCTTGAACCCTCGGTCATGCGACGTCAATTTGTATTCAGTGAATTGACCAAATATGAGAGCACGTTGCTTCGCCAAAACGCCAGAATGCAACAGCTGTGTCAATTGACGCTCGATTCGATACGGATGTTCTCCCACATCTTCCAAGAAGAGTACACCATCATCAACAAGCGGGAAAAATGGTGTTGCCAGAAGTGAGCTTAGCGTTGTTAGATTACCGCCCCAGAGCTTGGCATTCGAAACGTTGAATGGCTCCATTGCCTTCGGTAAGCGCCAACCGACGCCCTCCCCCTGACGTTTGACAACATCCCAGAAACAATCGAGCATGATTTCATCCGGCTCTGTCGCTCCAAACCCCTCACAAAGCGCAGGTCCCGCCCAGGTCGCCCTTCCGGTTTGGCTCAAAACACCCAATTGCAGCGCCGTAAAGTCACTGAAACCAACAAACTGTGTACCTTGGTCAATGGCATTGGCCAAGGCACTGTACGGCAGCTGGTCAAGAATGCGCGTTAATCCATAACCACCCCGGGTAATGAGTGCAATGTCTGCGCCACTGGTGGCCGCTCGCATAATCGATTCAATCCGCACTTGATCATCGCCAGCGAAGCGCTGGTGGCTGCTCAGCGCTGATGCATCTACTTCCACATCACAGCCATTTTTCTCAAGCAAACGAATGCCACGTCGAAAGGCAAGCTTGTCGCGCACCGCCCCAGATGGAGAGTAGATGTAAATGCTTGGTTTCTTATCCATGTGCTCTTAGTTGGCGAAAAACACCATCCCAAATGAGTGGATTCTTCAACCCAAGAAATATTGAGGTGTCTGCCATTGCCGACTCCTGAAATGTAATCTTGAATCGGTCTTGGAATAGGCGAAAATTCTGTCCCTGTTTTGGGCCGACATAGGCTACAGCATCCGGTATCTTGGCTGCAGGCAAAGGAGGGAGTTTTCCAAGGTCCACAGTCGCGTTGAGTCGGGACAGCATACCCGTCATATGGCCGGCATCGGGATATGGCGTACACAGGGCCTGCGTAGTTTCCACGTCACCATCTGACAAATCGTTGAGAAATTCAGCGAACTGGCGCCTGGAAAGTATGGAGTATGCATAAGAACCACGCACCGAGACGTCTGCACAAGCAGGATTAAGCAAGGTCAGACCACTGACATCTAGTCGGGTTGCCGCGGCAAGATGAAGCGCAAGCTCACACCCAGTATCTTGCGCGACGATGTGAATGCACGAAAAATCGGAACGCTCCAATAGCTCTTTAAGAACTTTCACTTGAAATGTCAAGTCAAGGAGCTCTCCCCCTCTTTTTGTTTTATCGCTGCCGCCATGGCCAGGGAGGTCCACCGCCCAAATACACCAATCTGGCGGAATATCCGCAGACAGCAAGTCGCGATAGATGTAGCTCCATGAGGTGGCACCATGCAAGCACAATATCAAGTGTTTTGGGGGAACCGAGGACTGAGGCGAACCCCAAATTTGCATTCGCAACCCCTGCAATGCAGGCAGGTCATTGACGACAGTTGGTTGTGATTTAGGCATCAACGCAACGAGTGAGGCCAAATCAACACGTAAGGCATCTTCCCGCAAATGCATGCCCGACGACAGCTGCTTTTTTGAGCGTAAGCGTTGGAAATATCCTGCCAAATACTCGGCACACTGTGTCTGCATTAGACCCCCATGCACCTCACAGTGGTGGTTTATCTGCGGTTCAGCTGGGATATCAAGTACGGAACCACATGCACCAGTTTTGGGATCGCTGGCAGCGAAGTAAAGCTTTGCAATGCGCCCATGGAGGATTGCCCCCATGCACATAGCACAAGGCTCCAAAGTGACATACATCGTGCATTGGGACAGCCGGTAGTTTCCAAGTGTCTGGGCTGCCGCACGAATAGCAACTATTTCAGCATGGGCAGTAGGATCGCACTGTGAAATGGTCTGGTTGTGACCAACCGCTATTACTTGGTCATTGAGTGTTAGTACTGCCCCAACAGGCACTTCTCCCAACGTCTCTCCAACTTGCGCCTGCTCCAGTGCAAGTCGCATGAAATACTCATGCGACTGCATCAGTGAGGGAGTTTCCTTTGTGCTACCCAATCAACGAATTGCTGGGGCAAGAGAGGTTTTGCATACAGGTAACCCTGCCCTTCATGGCATCCAAGCTGACGCAGTTGCTGCGCCTGAGCATCGTCCTCGATCCCCTCTGCTATGACCGTGAGCTTCAAATTCCTGCCAAGCTCAATCACCATGGCAGCAATGTGTCCACCACTTACCGGTTGCGTTAATTCGTCAACAAAAGCACGGTCAATCTTCAGGCGGTCGATCGGTAATTGGCGCAAATGGCTGAGGGAAGAATAGCCTGTACCGAAATCATCAATTGCTATCGAGATGCCAAGTTTGCGAATGGAATGCAAGGTTTCCAGCATGAAGTCTGCATCCTCCATCGCAACAGACTCAGTGATTTCAAGTTCCAAGTTCACTGGGTTTACGCCAGTATCTGCCAGTGCACGCTGCAAGTTCTCCAAGAAATCGGGGTGTCTGAACTGCATCTGGGAAACATTGACAGACATTCGCAAATCCGGCAAACCCAGCGCTTGAAAACGCCGGAGCTCATGGCATGCCATGCGCAACACCCAGTCACCAATTGCGACGATCATTCCAGAGGCTTCGGCCAATGGTATGAACCGGTCAGGGGGAACAAAAGCTCCATCTTCCCGGCGCCATCTAATCAGTGCCTCTACCCCCACAATAGCTTGTGTAGAGAGATTGACCTGCGGTTGATACACCACGAACAAGCGCTCGCTTTCGACCGCTTGCCTCAGATTCTGCAGCAGGCGCACGCGTTCACGGATGTCCGAACCCATTTCCGAGGAATAGACGACAAAGCTTCCCCGGCGGCTTTTCTTTGCTCTCTTGAGCGCAATATTGGCGTCTTTCAGTGCATCGCGACCGGAAATGTCTGCTGTGAGTTGACGCGTCAGACCCAAGGTGGCTGTAATCACCATGGCATCGTCTTGGACCTGGAATGGCTGCCTGAACATGGAAAGAACGCGAACAGGCTCCATAACTGCAGCAGGGCCCATGAGTGCAAAAGTGTCCCCACCAATGCGGGCCAACAGTACATCAGGTCCAAGTTCGACCTTCAACCGTTCCGCAACCGATTGAAGCAACCGGTCTCCCTGTTGGTGACCAAGCGCGTCATTGATCTCAGAAAAATCATCGATATCAACGATCGCGATTGCATCCTGACCGCATGCACCGGACTTCAATTTTGCATCTGCCAAATCCAAGAACTTGTTGCGATTTGGCAGCTTCGACAGTCGGTCGTAAAACGCGAGTTCATCCAGCTTCTTGATTTGCTCATAAGCACGCAACGCTGCTGTAACCGTTGCGTACAACTTGGTTCGCGTGAGCTCGGACTTTGTTTTGTAATCGTTGATGTCGAAATCGTGGATCGTTTCGATTTCTGGGGCGTAGCCAGGCTGGCCTGTTCTTAAGATGATCCGCAACTCTTCGAGTTTGAAGTCCTGGCGGATGGTCTTTACCAACTTCAGGCCGGCATCTTCTCGCTCCATGACCACATCCAGCAAAACGACCGCAATTTCTTGCTCTCTACGCAGAAGCTCAGTCGCCTCATCTGCAGAATATGCATGAATAAATTCAAGTCGCCGCCCCAAGATCTTGACACCAGAAAGTGCAAATATCGTTGCGCGATGAACATCCGGTTCATCATCAATAACCATCAGCCGCCAGACGGGTTCCTTGGTCAAGGAACCATCAACATCGTCATCGAGGAAATGAAGAGCATCCGACTCAACGTCCATGTTGTTTTACACCCTCACGGTATTGCATTAGTGCATTGTGCACCATTAGTTTTCTATGTGAAGCACCACGCATTCCTGCACACCATCTAAATGTCAGTTTCTAGGGTAATTACCAATGACGCAAGGTCGACTGCAAGCAGGTAAGTCGATGTTCATTCAAGAGCTATCGTTCCCGAATGCGCGCGATCACCATGGATGCACTTAGTGTGGCAAAAACTACAAACCAAATGAATGACCAATTGGCAATGGTCGCCCCCATGAAGGTCCAGTCGATTTTTGAGCAATCTCCGCTACCCTTGAAAATCATAGGAAGTACACGCTGTAGAGGAAAGTTCTCGATCATTCCGTACAGGTCCCGTCCACAGGAAACCACCTCAGGTGGATACCATTGCAGCCAGCTTTGGCGCGCGGCGACAAACGCTCCTGCAAAGGCGGCAACCGAAGCCAGGCTTCCAAAAATGATGAAGCCTGCTCTATGCAGGGGGAGTGCTGCCAAAATGCAAAAAATACCAACCAGCAAGAGTAGATAACGCTGGACGATACACATTGGGCAGGGTTCAAGCCCTACGGCATGCTGCAGATAGAGACCAAAAAGAAGCATTGAAAAACAGGTAAAACCGAGGGCATACATGACGCCTTGAAATCTTTGGCCAATCCAGTCCCGCAACATCGCCACTCCATCAAACGTTGAGCCAACCACCGCAAACCGCGATTCACGACATTATGTACGTCATCATGCAAGCCAACAGATTTCATCAAGGGTCATGTTGATACTTAGGACTTCGTACAATCGCAGGTGACCTTGGGTTCACTTCGTGTCCCATCTCCTCATTTTTTACTGCTGTTACCAGATATGCCACGTACCGTTCAATGCATCATGCTCAAGAAGGAAGCTGAAGGTTTGGATTTTCCGCCTTACCCTGGGGACTTGGGAAAGAAAATATGGGAATCCGTCAGCAAGGAAGCCTGGGCTGCTTGGCTGCGCCATCAGACCATGCTGGTCAATGAAAACCGTCTGAATCTGGCCGATGCCAAGGCACGTCAATATCTGGCCCGGCAAATGGAAAACCACTTTTTCGGACAGGGTGCGGATGCTGCACAGGGTTACGTGCCCCCTGGTGGATAAATGCACCTAAAGGTTGGCGAACATTTCGCCAACCTTGTGGGGGATGAATGGGGCCTCCAGAACGCCAGTTGCACCTGCAGTCTCCATTTGCAGCCGCTGCGCCCAGTTACAGTCATGCGGAACAACTGCCACGATCGCATAGGGTGGGCAGACGTGTGATTTCAGTGCCTGAATCAATGCTGCTGCATCGGCATCAGGTAATTGGCTGCTTACGACAACGATATCAACCCCCTGCTGTCCAAGATGCTCGGCCGCCTGTCCGGCATCAACCGCTTCAACCACATGTGCAATACCTTGAAGAGACAAGCGGGCTTTCAGGTATAGCTGTTCCTCTCGCGGCAATCCAATGATCAACGCAGTTTTGTATCCAGGCGGAATAGTGGCGTGACTGGCAGGGTTGAGGTCCAGGGTGGGGTCATGCAAATGCGCAGTAGCCTGCAATCCGCTGGCAAACAAGACCTCCAATTCCGCGATGACCTGTTTCCACTGAAGTGGCCGCGAAACCACTTTCCAAGCTCCTTGGAAAAAGGCAGGGTCGCCGACAACAATCGTCTTGGTGTGGGGCCTGAATGTCGGAGACTGCACCTCCAATGCCGCCTCATGACTCTCCGCATCGAGCAATACGACATGGGGCACCAGCATCCGTCCTGGCTGCCAAAGCCTGTACTGCACATCCTGTCCATCGGACAGGCGAAACATTGTCTGAAGTGCATGGCGTTCATCTGCAGAAAATCCGACCGTCTTGACGAAGACATTCATCGCTCGACTCAACGCTCTTTACTGTAGGGGCGTCCAAGTGCCTGTGGCGCTACAGCTTTCCCAATGAGCCCAGCCAGCAACACTACAGTCAGCACGTACGGCAACGCTTGGATCATCTGAACCGGAACTTCCCCGATACCCGGAACACTGACTCCCTGCAAGCGAATGGCAGCAGCATCCATAAACCCAAAAAGCAGGCATGCCCCCATGGCCCCCACAGGATGCCAGCGCCCGAAAATCAGTGCAGCAAGGGCCATGAAACCGCGCCCTGCTGTCATGT
Source organism: Rhodoferax sp. (assembly GCA_008015235.1). Taxonomy (GTDB): domain Bacteria; phylum Pseudomonadota; class Gammaproteobacteria; order Burkholderiales; family Burkholderiaceae_C; genus Allorhodoferax. Next base: position 40,424 of record SSFF01000029.1, read on the forward strand.
TGGGTGAAAAGCTCGCGCTCTGTGCCAGCACCAGATAGCTTCCTGCCAGCCCGCACAAAGCGCCGTTGATCGTCAATGCTGCATAGCGCAGACGAATGACTGAGACACCCGCTGCATCCACCATCTGAGGATTCTCACCTACGGCTCTCAAACGCAATCCAAACCGTGTCTTGAACATCAGCCACCAACACGCCGGGACCAGAGCAAATGCCAGATAGACAATGAAATTATGGTTGATCAACCCATTCAATACCCCAGCCTGGTGGGTAACGGCTGAAACGCCAATACCTTCAAACAGCGGTTGAATCCTTACCTCTGCGGTGACGGGAGGCGTCTGACCTCCCTGGGAAAACATGGCAATTCCCAAGACTGCTGTCAGTCCCGCCGCAATGATGTTGATAGCCACCCCAGAAACCACTTGATCACCCTGGTGGCTTACACAGGCCAGACCATGCAGCCAGGAAAGCGAGATAGCGGTCAGCATCGCCGCAAACAAGGCCAGACTGGTTGAACCTTGCAGTGCGCCAACGGCACCGGCGGCAAAGGCCGCAAAGAGCATCTTGCCTTCCAGTCCGACGTCGACAACGCCACTGCGCTCAGAAAACATGCCCGCCAAGGCACAAATCAACAGAGGAGTAGACACCCGCAGCGTCGACGCAAACAGGGAACCCAGCAGTGCCTCATCCATGCTGCACTCCTTCGGTTGGTGCCACTGCCTTTGACAGCCCGGAAATCAGCAGCACACGTGAAAGAAGCGGGGCAACGACATACACCATTGCTCCGGAGAACAGCACGATGAAACCTTGCAGCATGACCACCATATCGCGGCTAAATCCTTGCACCTCAAACGCCACTTCCGCACCACCTTGAAACAAGGCACCAAAAAGCAAGCTAGCCAACAGAATGCCTACAGGATGATTGCGCCCCATCAATGCGACCGCGATACCCGTGAATCCTGCACCGCTAACGAACTCCAACAGCAACCTACCATTGACCCCTGCAATTTCGTTCATCCCCACCAAACCTGCCAACGCACCAGAAATCGACATGCTCAGCAGAATCTGGTTTTTGGCGGCAATACCGGCATACGCTGCTGCTCCCGGACTGGAGCCTACGGCACGCAAACGGTAGCCCGAACGCGTATGCCAAAGATAGAAATACACCATGGCGGAAACCAAAAGCGCAATCACCACACTCAGATTCAAAGGAGAGGCAGGCCACTCGATACCGATCCATGCGAGGGCTTCATGCACGCGGGGTAGCTTGGCTGCGTCGACAAACGCAGCGCTTTCAACCGACATGGAGCCAGCGGGCCGCAAATGATTCACCAGCAAATACACCAGAACACTGCTGGCGATAAAGTTGAACATGATGGTGGTGATGACAATATGACTCCCCCGATAGGCTTGCAAGTACGCTGGAACGGCGCCCCACAGCATCCCTGCAAATGCACCGGCCAACATCATGAATGGCAGCAAACTCCAGCCAGGCACATGCCCCCCCAACCACAGCGCCGCCAAGCCAGTCCCTAGCCCCCCCATGATGGCCTGCCCTTCTCCACCGATATTGAAGAGGCCACCATGAAACGCTACCGCAACGGCCAACCCGGTAAACACGAAAGTGGTCGCATAGTAGAGGGTGTAGCTGAAGCCACGGGCCGAGCCAAATGCCCCCTGAATGAGCACACCCATCACCTGTGCAGGTTGTTGGCCAACCAGCGCGACCACCACCGATGCGGCTAGCATCGCAACTGCCAAGCAGACCACTGGCAGCAGGTACAAATCCGCCCAACGGGGCAACGGAGCAACAACTTTCATGTTCCTGAACCTCCAGTCATCAACATGCCCAGGCGTGCCTCTGAGCACTCGTCAATGCGCAGTTCACCTGCGATGCGACCTTGGTTCATGACCACGACCCGGTCTGAAAGCGCCAGTATTTCATCCAGCTCACTCGAAACAACCAGTACCGCACAGCCCGCATCACGCATTGCACGCAACTGGGTATAGATGAACTCTATAGCGCCGATATCGACACCTCGGGTTGGTTGACCCACCAGCAAAATCCGGGGTGATTGCCCCAACTCACGCGCCAGAACAAATTTTTGTTGATTTCCCCCGGAAAACTTGCTGCTAATCAAATCCACATCGCGCGGACGGACGTCGAATTTTTCCATCATCTGTACCGCCGCTGCACGCATCTCACGGTGGTGCATGGACATCTTTCCGCTGTACGCGGGCAAATACTCGTATCCCAGCACCCCTGACTCCCATGCTGCGAATCCCATTACCAGCGCCCTTGCGTGACGATCTTCGGGAACGTGCGCCACTCCCCTTTGGCGGGCTGTCTTGGGATCTATCCAATGCTCCGCATCGAACTCCACGTCACCCAACACCAGGTGCCCCGTCTTTGGAGCCAACATGCCTGAGAGCACGTCCAGCAACTCACTCTGACCGTTACCGGAAACTCCCGCAATTCCGACGATTTCACCCGCAGACAGTGAAAGACTGACATCGCGCAAACGTGCAACGCCAAAACGGTCGAAGTAACTCAGTCCTGCGGCATGCAAGGCCACATTAACTCCGGGACGGCTGACCGATGGCCCCTCGGCGCGCCCCAAGTGAACTCGCCTTCCTACCATCGATTGCGCCAATGACTCCAGGCTTGCTTGCGCAATTGGCACCTCATCCACCACACGTCCGGCACGCATCACCGTTACATGGTCACATAGGCGCATGACTTCCTTGAGCTTGTGGGTAATAAGCAGAATCGTGCAGCCTTCCTGTTTGAGCTTGCGCAGCACGCTGAAAAGATGCTCCGTCTCCTGCGGGGTCAAGACCGCTGTAGGCTCGTCCAGAATCAAAATCCGGGCACCGCGAAACAGCGCTTTCAGAATCTCAAGCCGTTGCTGGTCCCCTACTGGCAAATCCCCGACCTTTTTATCCAGATCAATATGCAAGCCCGTGTCTTGCATCAGTTGTGTCAGGCGGCTACGCACCTTGGACAAGGCTTTTTGAAGCAGCCAATGGGGCTCTGCACCGAGCATGACATTCTCAATACCCGACAAGGTATCGACCAGCATGAAGTGTTGATGCACCATGCCGATGCCAACTGCAATCGCGTCGTCTGCATTGGCAATGTGCACGCGTTGGCCCATGACACGAATGTTTCCCTGATCGGCCTGGTAGAAACCGTACAGGATGGACATCAATGTGCTTTTTCCGGCACCGTTTTCACCCACAATGCCATGCACAGTACCACTGCGAACGTCCAGGTTGACGTCGACATTGGCAGCCACTGCACCAAAGCGTTTGCAAACGCCCTGCATTTGCACCGCAAGCGTTTCAGAATTACTCACCCATACACCTCATATTGCCCACAGGCTGCAAGCAAAAGCCCACGGGCCTTTTGCAGGAAACCGTGGGCTTACCCATTGCAACTTTACGAGATCAGTACTTGCAGGCGTTGTCTGCCATGTAGTCGGCCACCTTGATCTTGCCGGAAATGATGTCGGCCTTGGCAGCTTCCACCTTCTTCTTCATATCTGCGGTGACCAGCTTTTCATTGTTCTTGTCGAGCGCGTAATCCACCCCGCCCTCTTTCAGACCCAGCGCGGAAATTCCTGGCTTGTGGCCTTTGGAAACGTTATACACCGCTACATCCACGCGCTTGAGCATTGATGTCAGCATGGTGCCGGGTTGCAGGTGGTTCTGGTTGCTGTCAACGCCAATGGCCAGCTTGCCAGCGTCCTTGGCCGCCTGGTACACACCGATGCCGGTGCCGCCTGCGGCAGCAAACACCACATCGACGCCCTTGGCGAACTGGGCCTTGGCCAGTTCACCGCCGCGTGCGGGGTCATTCCAGGCCGCACCGGTGGTACCGGTCATGTTCCCAAGCACTTCGGCCTTGCTGTTGGCAAACTTTGCGCCCTGCTCGTAACCACACTGGAATTTGCGGATCAAGGGAATGTCCATGCCCCCCACAAAACCGACCTTGCCGGTCTTGCTGGCCATGGAGGCCATGGCGCCAACTAGGAAGCTGCCTTCATGTTCCTTGAAGACCACGGACTGCACATTGGGCAGGTCGACCACCATGTCGATGATGGCGAATTGCAGCTTCGGAAATTCCTTGGCCACTTTTTCGATACCCGAGGCCTGGCCGAAGCCAATGCCGATGATGGGGCTTGCGCCCTTCTCCGCCATACGCCGAATGGCCTGCTCACGCTGGGACTCGTTGGAAATCTCGAACTCCAGGTAGTTCTTGCCGGTTTCCTTTTTCCACTTTTCCATGCCGTTGTAGGCAGCTTCATTGAACGACTTGTCGAACTTGCCACCCATGTCAAAGACGATGGCGGGCTCTGCCATGGCCGCTGCGCCAGAAAAGAGTGCTGCAGTCAGAACGCTCAGGTGAAAGGTAGAGGAGTGTTTCATGGATATTCCGTTTCTGAAAAAAGACGAACCGAAAACAATGCAAAACGATACCATACCGTAGCCCTTGCAAGCCCCTTGCTAAGGAAAGCACCAATACCATTTTTTTCCAGACCAGCAGTGATACTTGTCGCAGGCTCCGCCAATCTCGATTTCGTCGTCCAGGCTCCCCGCATTCCCGCCCCTGGTGAAACAATCATGGGCCGTAGTTTCCAGACCTTTCCTGGTGGAAAAGGGGCCAATCAAGCGGTGGCCTGTGCCCGCGCTGGCGGCGTCGCCACCCAGTTCGTGGGCGCCGTTGGGTCCGACAGCCTGGCGGAACCTATCCTTGAATCCTTGCGCAACGCAGGGGTGCAGGTGCAGGCTGTTCCCAGCACTGAAGCCCCCACAGGCACCGCATTCATTTGTGTCGATGCACACGGCGAGAATGCCATCACTGTCGTCTCAGGAGCCAATGCTTTGCTGGGGCCGCAACACCTGCCCCCGCTCGATGGCATTCACTTCCTGCTGCTGCAATTGGAAACTCCGGTGGCGACGTTGCATGCCTACGCCAAGACCGCCAGGGCCCTCGGAATCCAGGTAGTGCTCAACGCTGCACCGGCGAGTCCCGACTGCCTGGCCCTGCTGACCGATATTGATGTACTGGTTGTCAATGAAGGGGAGTTGGCTTTGGTCAGCGGCATCTCCGGTACCGTCCGAGCCCAGATGGAGTCTTTGCCGGTACCGACGGTCATTGCCACCCTGGGCGCACGTGGTTGTGTGGCACGAACGCCCGACGGCTACTGCGTACAAACCGCCGTCCCGGTGCAGGTAAAGGACACCACGGCGGCTGGCGATACGTTTTGCGGTGCCTTGGTCGCCGCACTGTCCGAAGGCCAATCCATGCAAGTGGCTTTGCAGGCAGCGAGCGCGGCGGCGGCCCTGGCCTGCACGCGTGATGGCGCCCAGGCCAGCATCCCTGCGCGCGAGGAGGTCATGGCTTTGATGGCCACTGCGCCTCAAGCTTGTGAAGCTGGCACCTTGGCATTGGCCGAATACTGCGGAATCCCCCATGCACAAAGTCATATTTGATACCGACCCTGGGGTCGACGACGCCATTGCCCTGTATTTCGCCCTGGCCCACCCCGACATCGAGCTGCTGGGCATCACCACCACCTTTGGCAATGTCCGGGTGCACCAGGCTGCGGCCAATGCCCTGTACCTGACTGCCATTGCAGGGCGCACGGTGCCGGTCACCCAGGGCATCGCTTCCCCATGGGTACAGCCCGCGGGCGAGCCACCTGCTTTCATCCACGGCGACGATGGACTGGGCAACCTGCCGCAGCGCCTGCCCTGTTCGGCCGCGGTCGATCCGCGCAGCAGCGCCCAGTTCATCGTCGACACGGTGCGCGCGCACCCCCATCAGGTGAGCCTGGTGGCCGTCGGGCCGTTGGGCAATCTGGCGCTGGCGCTCAAGCTGGCCCCCGACATCGCGGCCCTTGTCAAGCAAGTCATCGTCATGGGCGGTACCGTCAATGAGCCCGGTAATGTGTCGCCGGTGGCTGAAGCCAATATCTGGAACGACCCGCACGCGGCCGACATCGTGTTCAGCGCCCACTGGCCCACGGTCATGGTGGGCCTCGACGTGACACACCAGGTGGTAACTGAGCTGCCGCTGTTCGAACGCCTGGCCGGCCACCACAAGCACCCGGCCACCGACACCTTGCTGCATGCCGTACAGTTCTACAGCCACTTCTACAGCGGCCTGCACAAGCTGCGTTTCAGCGTGCCGGGCTGCTTTGCCCACGACCTGCTGGCCTTCATGGTCCTGGTGCAACCGGACTTCTTTCAAACCGAAAGTGGCGTCGTGCGGGTGACGACCGAAGGCCCGGCAAAAGGTCAAACCATCCTGAAACGCCTTGATTTCATGTCCTACCCGCAGCCGGGCTGGGAGAAAAGCCGCCCGCGTACGGCGGCCTGCATGCAAGTCGATGCGGCAGCCTGTCTGGCGCTTTTTGAGCAAACCCTGTTCGCACCCTGGCTGCAAGCCCCTAAATAACCAGAAGAATATATTGACATAGAGAAAATGTATTTTTCAATCTATGGGATAGCGCCTACAGTCGCGCCCCATGGGTGATACAGCATTTGTTCTTGCAGGTCTCTTGGTTGGCTTCATCGTCGGTTTGACCGGCGTGGGCGGCGGTTCGCTCATGACACCCATCCTGATCTTCTTCTTTGGTGTCAAACCTTATATGGCGGTTGGTACCGACCTGTTGTTTGCCGCCTTTACCAAGATGGGCGGAACCGTCAAGCTGGCGCGCTCCGGCCGCATTGACTGGCCCGTGGTCCTAAACCTCAGTGCGGGCAGCGTCCCCGCTGCCTTGGTGACGCTCTATGCCCTGCACGAAATGGGTACCACCAGTGCAGAAGTGCAAAAGGTCATGACCAGCACCTTGGGTTTTGCCTTGCTGCTCACCGCAGCAGCCACACTGTACAAAGCCTTGCGCGGCAAGGTCTCCCCCACCAGCATTCAGGCTGGGCAGGAACGCCTGGCGGCCCGCCCACGGCACTGGGCCCTGCCCCTGGTGTTCGGTGCCGTCATTGGCACCCTGGTGACGCTGACCTCGGTCGGTGCTGGGGCCATTGGCGTGACCGTGCTGATGATTTTGTACCCGCTGCTGCCCCTGCCCCGCATCATTGCCGCCGACATTGCCTACGCCGTACCTCTGACCTTGGTGGCCGGCATGGGCCATGCCTCGCTGGGCTCGGTGGACTGGCGCATGCTCGCGGCCCTGCTGGCCGGATCCCTGCCCGGCATCTGGCTGGGCTCGCACCTGGTCCTCAAGACCCCCGAACGCGTGATCCGTTCCTTGCTGTCGCTGTTGCTGGCCTACGCCGGCTTCAAGTTGATCGCCCTGTAAACCTTTCTCGCCTTGTTTTTGTAGTTTTTGGAAAGTCCATGTACCAGTACACCGATTTTGACCGCCAGTTCATTCGCCAGCGTGCCGCCCAGTACCGCGACCAGTTGGAGCGCAATCTGCGCGGCGAACTGGCCGACGATGCCTTCCGCCCCCTGCGCCTGCAAAACGGCTGGTACATCCAACGCTACGCCCCCATGCTGCGTGTGGCGGTGCCCTACGGTGAAATCAGCAGTACCCAGTTGCGCGTGCTGGCACGTGTGGCCGACGAGTTTGACCATCCTGACACTGACCTGCTGGCCCAGGCCCAGGAAACCCAGAACGCGCTCGGCACCCACGCCGCCCCCCCCCTGCGCTACGGCTACGGCCACTTCACCACGCGCACCAACGTGCAGTTCAACTGGATCCCGCTGCACAAGAGTGCCGACGTGATGGACCTGCTGGCCAGTGTGAACCTGCACGGCATCCAGACCAGCGGCAACTGCATCCGCAACGTCAACTCCGACGCCCTGGCAGGCGTGGCTCCCGACGAAGTGGCCGATCCGCGCCCGTTCTGCGAACTGCTGCGCCAGTGGAGCACCCTGCACCCCGAGTTTGCCTTCCTGCCGCGCAAGTTCAAGATTTCGGTCACCGGAGGTGCCGAGGACCGCGCCGCGCTGTACTGGTACGACGCTGGCTTCCAGCTGCGCCGCAATGAAGCGGGCGAACTCGGTTTCCGTGTCTCCGCTGGTGGCGGCATGGGTCGCACGCCCACCATTGCCACGGTGATGCGCGAATTCCTGCCCTGGAACCAGATGCTCAACTACCTGGAAGCGATCCTGCGCGTCTACAACGCCTATGGCCGCCGCGACAACGTCTGGAAAGCCCGTCTGAAGATTCTGGTGAAGGCCGAAGGCCAACGCTACATCGATGCCGTGGAAGCCGAGTACGCCGGCATCCTCAAGCTCGACGGTGCACCGCACACCATCACCCAGGCCGAGCTGGACCGGGTTTCGGCATCATTTGTGGCACCAGCCCGCACTAACACTGCGCAAGCAGCTACAGAAACCGTAGCAATTGACGCCAGCCAACAAGCCGAATATGCCCGCTGGCTGCAGCGCAACGTACTCGCACACCGCGACCCGGCCCTGCGTTGCGTGCAGCTGTCGTTCAAGCGCCTGGGCTACGCCCCCGGCGACGCCACCGGCGCCCAACTGGCCGCGGCGGCCGACTTGGCCGAGCGCTTCAGCGCGGGCGAAGCCCGTGTCACCCACGAGCAAAACCTGCTGCTGCCCTGGGTGCGCGAGGCCGACCTGCCCGCCCTGTGGCTGGCGGCCAAGGCGCTGGGCCTGGCCAAGCCCAACATCGGCCTGATGACCGACATGATCGCCTGCCCTGGTGGCGACTACTGCGCGCTGGCCAATGCCCGCTCCATCCCCGTGGCGGCCGCCATCACCGAACGCTACCAGGACCTGGACGAGCTGTTTGACCTGGGCGAGATCGACCTGCACATCAGCGGCTGCATCAACTCCTGCGGCCACCACCACAGCGGCCACATCGGCATCCTGGGCGTGGACAAGGACGGCAAGGAGTGGTACCAGGTGTCGCTGGGCGGCGCCGACGGCACCACCCATTCGGGAGCGGCCCAGCCTGGCAAGATCGTCGGCCCGTCCTTCGGCGCCATCGAAGTGCCCGGCGTGGTCGAAGCCCTGCTGGACACCTACCGCAGCCTGCGCACCCCCGGTGAAGCCTTCATCCAGACCCTGCGCCGTGTCGGCCACGACCCGTTCAAGGCCGCCGCCAACGCCGCGCGCCTGCCTGTGCACGAAGACGCGGAACACGTGCTGGCCCATGCACCGGGTTACGCCCGTGACGTGCAGGAAGCTTAAGAGGACTTTGACTATGAAATTAATAGCTACTCACGCAAATTCCACGCGGGCTGAAGCCCAAAATGGCACTGAAAACGTGCTGGTGCTGGCCAATACCGAGGACGCCCGCACCGTGGCCCTCGACGGCATCACCCGCATAGACCTGGAGTTCCCCAAGTTCACCGACGGCCGCGCCTTCAGCCAGGCTTTCCTGCTTCGCCGCCGCCGTGGCTTCACCGGCGAAATCCGCGCCACCGGCGACGTGCTGGTCGACCAGCTGCCGCAGATGGCGCGCAGCGGCTTCGATTCCGCCGTGCTCAAGGAAGGCCAGAGTGTGGAAATCGCCCAGCGTCAGCTGGCGCGCTACGCAGCCCACTACCAGGGCGACGCCGTGCAGCCCCAACCCCTGTTCGCCCGGGAGGCTGCATGAGCGCTGAAACCTCCAGTCTGGGCAACCGCTTCGCACCCCAGGCCCAGCCTGCGGGCAGCGCCATTGCACGCAATGCGGCAGCGAGCCAGGACTACATCATCAAGCTGGCCGAAGCGCAGAACGTGTTGCTGCAGGCGGCTGCCACCTATCGCCGTGCCGACCCCATCAGCGACGCACCCGTCGCCACCGTCACCCAGGCCTCCAGCCTGGGCGCCGAGGACGTAGTCATCAGCCACCTGATCAACAGCCTGAAACTCGACATCCCCGTCTTCGTGCTCGAAACCGGTGCCTTGCATAAGGAAACCCTGGACCTGTTGGCGCGTTTCCAGGTCACCAGTCGCGTGCCCGTGAACGTTTACAAACCGGTGAACGAATCCGTGGTGCAGTTCATGGCGCGCGAAGGCCAGGACGCCATGTACAAAAGCATCACCTTGCGCAAGGAATGCTGTGGTATTCGCAAGATGGAGCCGCTGGAGCGCGCCCTAAAGGGTAAGGACGCCTGGATCACCGGCCTGCGCCGCGAGCAAAGCGGCGCCCGCGCTGAAGTGCCCTTGGTGGACACTTCCGAGAAGCGCACCAAGATCAACCCCCTGGCCAACTGGACCTGGGGCGACGTGTGGCACTACATCCAGCAAAACAAGGTGGACTACAACCCCCTGCACGATCAGTTTTTCCCCAGCATCGGTTGCGAGCCCTGCACCCGTGCCATCGCCATGGGCGAGGACTTCCGCGCCGGCCGCTGGTGGTGGGAGGATGAAGCCGCCAAGGAATGCGGCCTGCACGTGAAACATGAAGAAGCCAAAGCATGAACGCCATGACCGAACCCACCCACTTTGACCGCCTCTCCAACCAGCACCTGGATGCGCTGGAAGAGGAAACCATCTTCATCCTGCGCGAGGTGGCCGCAGCCTTTGAGCGCCCGGCCCTGCTGTTCTCCGGCGGCAAGGACTCGCTGGTCATGCTCAAGTGCGCCGAAAAGGCCTTTGGCGTGGGCCGGATCCCCTACCCGCTCCTGATGATCGACACCGGCCACAACTTCCATGAAGTGACCGATTTCCGCGACTTCCGCGCCAAGGAACTGGGCGCCGAACTCATTGTGCGCAGCGTGGAAGACTCCATGGCCCGCGGCACCGTGCGCCTGGCCCACCCCGGCGAGAGCCGCAACGTGCACCAGTCGGTGACGCTGCTCGAAGCCATCGACGAGTTCCGTTTTGACGCGCTGATCGGTGGCGCCCGCCGCGACGAGGAAAAGGCCCGCGCCAAGGAGCGCATCTTCTCCCACCGTGACAGCTTCGGCCAATGGCAACCCAAAGCCCAGCGCCCCGAGCTGTGGACCCTGTTCAACACCCGCTTGCAACCCAATGAACACTTCCGCGTGTTCCCCATCAGCAACTGGACCGAACTGGACGTGTGGCAGTACATCGAACGCGAAAAGATCGCCCTGCCTTCTCTCTACTACACGCACAAACGTGACGTGGTGGAGCGCAAGGGCCTTTTGGTGCCGGTCACCGACCTCACGCCGGCCAAGCCCGGTGAAACGGTGGAGAGCCGCGATGTGCGTTTCCGCACCGTGGGCGACATCACCTGCACCTGCCCGGTGGAAAGCCTGGCCGCCAGTGCCGCCGACATCGTCATCGAGACCCTGCAGGCCGACGTGAGCGAACGCGGCGCCACCCGCATGGACGACAAGACTTCCGAAGCTTCCATGGAGAAGCGCAAGAAAGACGGGTATTTCTGATATGACAACCGCTACTAATTCCATAGCTGCCCACGCAACAACTACCCGGGCTGAAGCCGAATTTGACACCCATGGTGCACTCAAGTTCATCACCTGCGGCTCCGTGGACGACGGCAAGAGCACACTGATCGGCCGCCTGCTGGTGGACAGCCGCTCGGTGCTACAGGACCAACTGGCCAACGTTTCCAAGAGCGGCGAGGCCGACCTGGCGCTGTTCACCGACGGTTTGAGCGCCGAGCGCGAACAGGGCATCACCATCGACGTGGCCTACCGCTACTTCGCCACCCCTACGCGCAAGTTCATCATCGGCGACGCGCCGGGCCACGTACAGTACACCCGCAACATGGTCACCGCCGCCAGCAGCGCCCATGCTGCCGTGGTGCTGGTGGACGCCACCAAGCTGAAGTGGAACGTCGAAGGCCTGGTGGAACTGCTGCCCCAGACCCGCCGCCACAGCCTGCTGGTGAACCTGCTACGCGTGCCCAGCATCATCTTCGCCGTCAACAAGCTCGATGCCCTGGGCAACGATGCAGCTGCGGCCTTTGCCAAGATCCGCGAAGCCCTGCTGGCCTTTGCCGAGCACGCCAATATCGCCGTGACCGCCACCATCCCGATGTCGGCCCTCAAGGGAGATAACGTGGTCACCGCCACTGAAGGCTGGTGCGGCTACACCGGCCCCAGCCTGCTCGCACTGCTAGAGCAATTGCCTGTAACCTCCGCCGAGACCGATGTTCCCTTCTCCTTCCCCGTGCAATGGGTCGAGAAGTTCCACAACTCGTCGGACACCAGCCAGGGCCGCCGCGTGTTCTGGGGCCGTGTGGCCACCGGCCAGGTGCATGTGGGCGATGCCGTCACTGTGCTGCCCAGCGGCCAAAGTGCCAAGATTGCCCAGGTACTGGACCACGCGCGCAACCCGAAAGAAGTGCACGCTGGCCACGGCGCGGGCATTGTGCTGGACCGCGAGGTGGACGTGTCACGCGGCGACTGGCTGCTGGCCCAAGTCACACCGGCTGCCGATCCTGCCGATGAGTTTGCTGACACACCCAAACCCCAGGCATTCTTGCAGCCAACGCGTGAAATCAAGGCAACAGTGGCCTGGATGGACGACGAGCCGCTGATTGCCGGACGCGTCTATTGGGCGCTGCACGGCCACCGCTGGATCAAGGCCAAGGTCAAACGCATCGTGCACAGCCTGGACGTGAACACCCTGGAAGAGCGCGACGCGGCCCAGATCGAGCCCAACGCCATCGGCCACATCGAACTGGCCCTGCAGGAGCCCATCGCCGCCCTGCCCTATGCGCAAAGCCGCGTACTGGGTGCGCTGATTCTGGTCGATACCGCCAGCCACAAGACCTCGGGCGCGCTGCTGCTGAATTGATCTGAAGCAAGCAAACCCACTGTAATGCCCCTGTCGGCCTATCCAGGTGACAGGGGCCTCCCGCTTTTACCAATAAAATCGGGGGCTGTTCCTAGACTCCCGCCCCAGAAAACAAAATGACCCATACCGTCACCGAAGCCTGTATCAAGTGCAAGTACACCGACTGCGTGGATGTATGCCCCGTGGACTGCTTCCGCGAAGGCCCCAATTTCCTCACCATCGACCCCGATGAGTGCATCGACTGCGCCGTGTGCGTGCCCGAGTGCCCGGTCAACGCCATCTATGCCGAAGAAGACGTGCCCAAGGACCAGCGCCACATGACCAAGCTCAACGCCGAGCTGGCCAAGCTGCCCACCTGGAAGAGCATCACCAAGCGCAAAGCCGCCTTGCCTGAAGCCGAAGAGTGGAAAGACAAGACCGGCAAGCTGTCGGAACTGCTGCGCTAATTTCCCTGCGGCATGCAGCCGACCCCCGCACCCGGCACGGCGGGCCTTGAGGCCGCCATCACCACCGATGCGCTCGTCATCGGCGCCGGGCCGGTCGGCCTGTTCCAAGTCTTTCAGTTGGGCCTGTTGAACATCCAGGCCCACGTCGTGGACGCCCTGCCCTTCCCCGGCGGGCAATGCACCCAGCTCTACGGCGACAAACCCATCTACGACATTCCCGCCATCCCGGTGTGCACCGCAGCCGAACTGGCCCAGCAGCTGCACACCCAAGCGGCGGTGTTCCAGCCGCACTACCACTGGGCCGACTGCGTACAGCACATCACCCCCCAGCCAGACTCCCGCCTGCAAGTGCAAACCCGCAACGGCCTGAACTTTCTGGCACGCACGGTATTCATCACGGCCGGTGCCGGCGCCTTTGTGCCGCGTACGCTCAAGCTCGACGGTCTAGCCGCCTTCGAAGGCACCCAAGTGTTCTACCAGTCCGCACCCGACACCCCGCCTTCGGGCGCAGTGCTGGTGATCGGCGGTGATGTAGATGCTGTGCAACGCGCTGTCGACCTGGCACGCGCAGGCCATACCGGTATCACCCTGAGCCACCGCCGTGACCAGTTCGACGCCCCGGCGGCGTTGCTGGCTGAGATGCGTGCCCTGGTGGCTACCGGGCATCTGGCGTTGTGCATCGGCCTGCCCACGGAATTGCGTATTGAAGCCCCGTCTTTGTCGGCCTTGGGCTTCGCCAGAGCACAAGGAGGCACGCAGTGGGTGAACGCCACACGCGTGGAAGCCTACCTGGGTGTGTCGCCTACCCTCAGTCCGCTGACCCAATGGGGTATTGACCTGGAACGCAAGGCGGTGCGTATAGACACCGCCACCGGTGCCACCTCCTTGCCCGGTGTTTTTGCGGCGGGCGATGTGGCCAGCTACCCTGGCAAGAAAAAGCTCATCGTCTGCGGTTTTCACGAAGCCTGCATGGCCGCGTACGGTGCCCAGGCTTATCTGTGGCCCGGACAAAATTTCCCCTTGCAGTACACCAGCTCGAGCACACACCTGCTGCAACTGCTGGGCGTAGGATCACCGCGCTGACTGCTGGTTTAAAAAATTTGAAAGTTTTTTGAAGCCCTGGCCAAAAACGCCATTTTTCTCGGGCTATAATCTTGGTCTCGATTCCTCAATAGCTCAGTCGGTAGAGCGCCGGACTGTTAATCCGTAGGTCCCTGGTTCGAGCCCAGGTTGAGGAGCCAAAAACATGGAAACCCCGCTATAGTTCTTGTAGTGGGGTTTTTTCTTTTCCCGTCCCTATTTGCACCACCGCATGAGCGACCATTACGCTGCTTTGGGGCTGACGCCCAGCGCCACCGGCGCCGACATCAAAAGAGCCTTTCGCCAGCGCGCCGCGCAATACCACCCGGATCGCAACCCCGATCCGAACGCCGCAGCCCTGTTTCGGCGGGTGCAGGAAGCGTATGACGTGCTCAACGACACCGACAAACGCCAGCTGTACGATGAAAACCGGCGCCGCAACCTGCTCGACGACCCGCTGCAAACGGCGCAAGAAATCTGGCAGCGCTACCGCGCCAGTCTGTAGGTTCACCGAGTTACCCACCCGCAAGGAGAACGCCATGTACGTATCCGCTTTTTTCCGCGATCTGTTGTCGAGCTACCAGGCCGAGATCGACGACCTGAGTTTCGACTCCGAGGGCAAGAAAATCTTCGCCAAGCGACGCAAGGAACGCGCCAAGGAGCTGGACTTCCTGCTGCAGCTCATCGACAC
>SSFF01000019.1 GCA_008015235.1 Rhodoferax sp.
GAGATGATGTCGGCAATCTTCTGGCTGGAGGCGTTGATGTCCTTCATGGTTTCGACCACACGGCCGACGACTTCACCGCCCTGCACCGCCACGCTCGACGCCGTGGTGGCCAATTGGTTGGCCTGGCGGGCAGAGTCAGCGTTCTGGTTGACGGTGCTGCCGAGTTCGCTCATGGAGGCCGAAGTCTCTTCCAGGGCTGCGGCTTGCTGTTCGGTGCGGGCGGAGAGGTCGTTGTTGCCTTGGGCGATTTCGGCCGAGGCCATGGCCACGCTTTCTGAACCGCTGCGCACCGAGGACACCACCTGCACCAGGGAATCGCTCATGGCGCGCAGGGCCGTCATCAGCTGGGCGATTTCATCCTTGCCCGAGGCTTGGATGTTTACCGTCAGGTCGCCCTTGGCCACCGCATGGGCCAGGTCGGCGGCTTCGTTGAGCGAGCGTGAGATGTTGCGGATCATGGACAGGGAGAACCATCCCAGCAGTGGCAAGCTGATGGCCAGGGACACCACGGCCAGGTTGCGAATGACGGTGAAGCGGGTTACAGCCGCGTCGTACTCGCTCTTGGCTACCTCGAGCTGCAGTTGCAGCAGGGGTTTCATGGTCACCGTCAGCTGGGTGGACATGGGGTTGATGAAGTCGGCCAGCAGGTTCTGGGCCGTGTTGTATTCGCCGGTCTTGAGCGCGGCGATGGCAGGCTCCAGCCCGTCCTTCTGGTATTTCTTCCAGAGCTCGTCGTACTTGGCGGCCAGTGTCTTCTCGTCCTCGGTCAGGTACGTGGCCAGGTAGTCGGCCCATTGCTTGTTGGCATTGGCAGTGTTTTCCTGGATTTCCTTGGTATAGCGGGCAATGGCTTCCGCCAGCGGGTCGGCCTGCGCCATGCCGATGAGCAGGGCATTGCGGGTCGACACGCGCGACATCTCGGCCAACTGGCCGAGCGGAACGGTGCGGTCGGCGTAGACGGTGTGGAGCGAGTCAGCGGTCTTGGAGATGCCGTACAAACCCATGGCTGCGCCGAAGATGAGCATGACGGACAAAATGCCCACCAGGACGGTCAGGCGCACGGAGATCTTGAATTGGTTCATGGCATGTCTTCCAACTGTTATGAAGTGCATCCTAATGGATTGAACGCGCTGCCGCCAGTGGCACTTGCGCGGAAAAGCAGGGGGACACTGGGCTTATTGAAAAATACCATGCCAGCCCGCATGAAATGTCCGCAAGTAGCTATTAAATGCATAGCATCACTGTCCGGCTGGGTACAGTGCCGCAATCGCATCTTCGCGCCAGAACTGGGCCGCGGCCAGGAAACCCTCCCACACGCAGCCATTGCAGCCACGGCCGCAGCAGCTGGTGGGGTGGGATGGCGGAGCGCGCAGTGGGATGGCATGCTGTTGTGCCAGTGATTGCAGTGCGGCGAACACCCGGTCGGCATCGCTGGCCTGGTTCAAGGGCCAGTGCGACACTTGTTCCAATGTCAGTGTGGTCATGGCTTAGGCGCATCATCTGGGTGCCTGGTGCTGTGCTGGCGTGTCCACCGGAAGGTGGCCCAGCCCAACAGCGCAGACAGCAGTGTTCCGCCGACCGCCAACCACCAAGGAAGCTGCTGCTCCGATGGGGAGAGGAAGGACTCAGTGGGATTGACTTCGACGCGCCATTTGCGTCCGAACACGGGCAGGTCGCGCTGGTAGGCCGCTAGCACTGTGCTGTCATACGGCGTGGCCGAAATGAACAGGGGAATATTGACGGCAAAGTTCTGGCCTGCATAGTCGGCGCCGCGGTCGCTCAGGTACAGCCCGAGGCCTTGCAAGCGGCCGTCTGCGCGCATGCGCTCCATGATGTCCCATATCCGCAGCGTCACCGCCACGGCACCCAGGAAGTTGCCGCTGTCGGGTTGTGGGCTGGTTGCGCCTGCTCCTTGGCGAAACACGGGGACACGAATGACAAAGCCTGTGCGGTGGGCGTTTTCCTGCAGCAAATCGAAGGGGCCGCTGGCCACTGGTTGGCCGCTGCTCTGGGAGTAGCGCATGGAGGCCAGGTTGGCGGGTTGGGCGCTTATGTCCAGACCGTGGACGCCCTGGTTGCCCTCCATGGGCCAGAGGTAGTCGGCGACAAAGTATTCCTGCCGCATGCCGGGCGGGCGGATGGCAAACTGGGGGTAGCCCTCGGGGTGGACCGAGGTGTCTGCGCGCACATGCTGCTCAAAGGTGGCCTTGTCCTGTGCGGTCACGTAACGGGTGAAGGCCAGGTTCTTGATTTCTGGATGGCGCGTGGCCAGGTTGAGCCGCTCGGCGGCCTCCATGAATTCGCGTCGGCCCAAGGCCGGGTTGGCCACAAACAGGTCGCGCAGCCCGTAGGTGATTCCTAAGTAGGAGTCGAGGTGGCGTGTCAGTGCTTCGGTCAAGGCGTCCGCACTTTGCGTGAACCGGGTGTGTGCAACCGCCTGGGCCTGGTTCCATTGGCTGACAGCCAAGAGGGCTGTGGTGGCCAGGCCGACACAGCATGCCAGCATCCCCCGCACCAGGGGCTGGGTCCAGAGAGGGTTGTGATGAGTGGTCATGGTCAATGCGGTGGTGCGGTGGATGGAGGCCGTGCGCGGCAGGCGATGTTACGGACTATTCAGCGACGGCTCCACTGGCGGATACGTGGCCAAAGCAAATTGAGTGCCAGTCCGCCCAGCACCAAGCCGGCCGCGCCGAGTTTCCAGGGGGGCAAATCTTCGCCCAGCCACAGTGCCGAGCCACCCATGCCAAACACCGGTACCAGCAAAGCCATGGGCGTCACCGTGGCGGCCGGATAGCGGCCCAGCAGCCAGCCCCATGCGGCATAGCCGAACAGGGCATTGCCCGCAGCCTGCCAGGCCGCGGCGGCCCAGGTTCCCCAGCCCGCATGGGCAAAGCCTTCTGCAGCAGCACTCCAGCCTTCGGTGGCAATGCACAGCACGGCCAGCGGCGGTACCGCAAAGAGGCTGGACCAGACCACGTAAGCCACCATGTTGATGGGCCCGGCACGGCGCGACACGATGTTGCCACCGGCCCAGGACAGGGCAGCCAGCAGCATCAGGCCCAGGCCCAGAGGCGTGGTGCTGCCATCGGTGTGGGCAACGATGACCGCGATGCCGCTGGTGGCCAGTGCCAGGGCCAGCCATTGCACCCGAGCCAGTCGCTCCCGGGAGATCAGCATGGCCATGCCGATGGTGAAAAACACCTGGGTCTGCACCACCAAGGACGCCAGGCCCGGCGAAATGTGTCCGTTCATGGCCACGAACATCAGTCCGAACTGCCCCACACCGATGAGCAGGCCATAGGCGGCCAGGTTGCCCCAGGACACTGCCGGGCGTGGCAGCAGCAGGATCGCAGGAAACACCGCCAGGGCAAAACGCAATGTGGCAAACATCAGTGGTGGCATCTGCCCCAGGGCCAGCTTGATGACCACAAAATTGGTGCCCCACACGGCCACGACAGCCAGGGCCAGCAGGAAATGACGGAGCGGAAGGTGGGCGTGCATGGGGTCTATTGTCCGTTGCTTCCAGTGCCTGTAACAGCTTGTAAGCGCCGCCCCATCGTGACAGAATGAAACCGCATCAGGGAAAAGAAATGCGCACATTCAAATGGATGGTTGGTCTGGCTCTGACAAGTGCCGCTGCAGGCAGCACAGCCCTCACCATTGGCCCTGTACGTGGACCAGTCTGGTTGCAGCAGAAGTTCGATATTGTTGTGCCGGTGCAGCTGGAGCCCGGAACACCGACTGATGCCCTGTGCGCCTATGCCGACCTGAGTTTTGGCGAAAGTCAGGTCGATCGCAACCAGGTCCAGGTGGCCGTGGAGAGCTCGGCCACCCCGGATACCGCAAGCCTGCGCATCACCAGCAGAACCACCGTCAACGAGCCGGTGGTGACCTTGGTGCTGCAGGTGGGGTGCGAGCAGAGGGTAGTGCGGCAATATGTACTGCTGCCCGATATGCCGGTGCTTGACACTGCCGATTCGCGCCGTCCGTCCCCGGTACCGGAGTCGGCGGTACCGGTGCCCCTGGTCGCCGGGGACAGCAGCACCACAAGCCCCTCCGAATCTGTGAACGCCAGTGATGCGCCCGCGCCACCCGCGGCACGCCCCCCGGAGGTCAAGCCGCGCCCTCCCGCAGTGGTAGTTCGGCCCAAGCCGAAGCCACGGCTGCGCTTGGAGTTGCAGGTGCCTCCACCCCGCCGGACTGCGCCTGTGGTCGTTGAACCACGTGCGGCAGAGCTGCCCTTGCCGTCTTTGGGCGAGCAGGCACGTCCACCCGAGGATGCGGCGTCTGCACCCCAGGATGCGCCCGATGCACAGGCCCAGCAGGAACAGCGCGTGCAGCAATTGCAAGGCGACATACAACTCCTGCTCAAGCAGGCTGCGGAAAACGACGCCAAACTGGCCGATTTGCGTGAACGCATGGAAAAGGCCGAATCGGACCGGGCCACACTGGCCAGTGTGCTGGGGGGCGCCGTGGTCGTGGTCTTGCTCGCGGTCGCAGTGGCATGGTGGATGCGTCGCCGCCAGGCCGTGGCATTGGTAGATGATCCCGAGCTGGACCCGGAGGCGCGGGATCTGATCGTGGACTTCAATCCGGTCGATGCAGACCATTGGGCACACCCGCCCAGCGCCTTGCGCGAGCCTGCGGCCGGGCCCAAGGCCTGAGCCCGGTGCGAATTTACGCGGCCTTGGCCTTGGGTGTGCGGCCTAGCAGGTAGAACTCGGGGTTGGGCAGCATGCCAGTTGCATTGGCCATGCGGTTGGACAGGCCGAAAAAGGCCGTGATGCCGGCAATGTCCCAGATGTCCTCGTCGTCAAATCCATGGGCGTGCAAGGCCTCGAAGTCGGCATCTTCCACGGTGTGGCTCTCCATGCAGACTTTCATGGCGAAGTCGAGCATGGCACGCTGGCGCGGCGTGATGTCGGCCTTGCGGTAGTTCACCGCCACCTGGTCGGCCACCAGCGGCTTTTTCTCGTAGATGCGCAGGATGGCGCCGTGGGCCACCACGCAGTACAGGCAGTGGTTGGCGGCACTGGTGGTGGTGATGATCATCTCGCGCTCACCCTTGGTCAGGCCCGAGCCTTCGCGCAGCATCAGGGCGTCGTGGTAGGCGAAGAAGGCGCGCCATTCGGCCGGGCGTCGTGCAAAGGCCAGAAAGACATTGGGCACAAAGCCCGACTTTTCCTGCACTTCGAGAATCTTGGCGCGAATGTCCTCGGGCAGGGTGTTGAGGTCGGGCAGCGGGTAGCGGGGGGTGGTAGCCATGGTGTGTCTCCTCTGTGAATCACACCATTGTGCCGGGCTCACCCCTACTGGCGCTGACACATGGGTTGCTTATGCCGCCAACAGGCTGCGCAGCATCCAGGCGGTTTTCTCGTGCACGTCCAGGCGCTGGGTCAGCAGGTCGGCAGTGGGCTGGTCGTTGGCTTCGTTCACGGCGGCAAACAGCTTGCGTGCCGTGCGCGCCGTGGTTTCCTGGGCCACGACCAGGTGGCGGACCATGTCGTCGGCACTGGGCACGCCTTCGACTTCCTTGATGGAGGCCAGTTTGACGTATTCCTTGTAGGTGCCGGGGGCCGGGAAGCCCAGCGCGCGGATGCGTTCGGCAATCATGTCCAGTGCATTCCACTGCTCGGTGTACTGGGCCATGAACATGGCGTGCAGGCTGTTGAACTGCGGGCCGGTCACGTTCCAGTGGAAGTTGTGCGTCATCAGGTACAGGGTGTAGCTGTCGGCCAGCAAGGCGGACAGGCCCTTGGCGATGCGCTCGCGGTCCTTGGCGCTGATGCCGATGTCGATGGCGGGAAGGCTTACGGCTTGTTTCTTGGACATGGTGTTTTCTCCTGGGTAGTTCGTATCAACAAGCTGCCATGGTAGGTGCCGCCATGGTAGCTGTCCATGCAATTGAGTTGATTGTGTTCATAGACACAGTCTATGCCTGCGTTCAGTCAATGCGGGTGTATTTCTGGTACAGGCGTTCCAGCGTGCCGTTCTTTTGCAGCGTGGCAATCGCCCGGTTGATGTCGGGCATGCGTTGCACGAAGGGTGACTTCTGCCCCAGCAGCACATGGAAGCGCAGGGGGGCAAAGGGTGCGGCTGCGGCGGTGAGCACGCCTTCGAGTCCTTGGCGACGGATCTCTAGCGCCATGGACACGGCCGAATCCACCAGAATGTCGCCGCGGCGGGCGGCCAGCATGCGCGCGGCCGATTCGTCGTTGGTGCCGTAGTAGGTCTTGACGCCAGCCGCTTCGATGTTGGCTTTGTGCCAGCCGTTGCCCAGGTTGGAAATGGCCACCAGGTCGAGCGCCACGATATCCTGGGCCGATTTGATGCGCCGGATCTCGGCCAGACGGGGGTGGTCCTTACGGGCATAGACCTGCATGACCATCGGAAACACCGACTGCTCACTGACCAGGGCATAGTTTCGGCGTTCGTCGGTGGGCACGGTGACCAGCATGTCGGCGCGGCCAGCCTGCACCGTGGCCTGGGCCCGCGCCCAGGGGTAAACCTCGACCGCATAGGGCATGTCCAGCTGCTTGAAGATTTCGTCCAGAATTTCGATCAACAGGCCGCCTTGGCCAGTGGGGTGCTTGGGGTTGGGGGTGGTGAAGGGGGGGTTGTTCTCCATCATCGCCACCGTCATTACGGTGCGTGGATTGGCCTCTGCCGGACTTTGTGCCTGGGCGTTGGCCACCAGCAGGTAGCCCAGAAGGGCTGCGAGAACAAGGAATTTGTGCATGCCGACTCCAACGATTTATGCCCGCAGATTAGTGTGCATGCACGCGGGATTCAAGTCGGGATAACACCCAGATGGCTTGCTGGGCTTGCGGTCGTAAGCCTGACCTGACGTTGCCCACGTCCCACCAGTCGGCCCAGATCAGTGCGGCCGTCTCGGTGTGGGGGATGTCATTCGTGAGAGGGAATGCATCCGTCCGTCAGAGGGATCCCCGGATCGTTTCATCGGAGCCCAGAAACTCGGCCAGCTTGGAGTCCACCTGGGGAATGTGAATGACGGTCATGTAACGCAGGAACAGCTCCAGCTCCATCTTGTCCAGCGAGTCATTGGAGATTCGGTGGCTCAGCTTTTCGAGTCGCGCCAACAGTTCGGCATGGGCCTGTGCATGGGCTTCGTACTCGGCATAGTTGAACCGGCGCATGAGGATCTCTTCGTATTCGAAGTGGTTGCGCGTGTACTCCAGCAGTTGTTGAACGCAGCGCTCCAGCGCCGGCCGTCCTGTTGCGGCCAAGAATTCGTTCGCCAGTCGAATCAGCACCTGGTGCTGGTGGTCGATCGCGTTCTCACCAATGCGGAATTTCTCATCCCATTCGAAGCTCATCGGTTTCTCTGTGAGTGGTGGCGGAGTCACGTGCGCTGCGCCGCGCGGACGTGAGTGGCACATATTGCCACAGCGCCTGCAGCGTTGGGGGAAAACCTGGCAAGTGCAAGCCCGCAACGCACCGTTCAGCGCTGCCGGTGGGCCCTGCGTTACGTGCCCGCCATCACTGCCAGCATCTCCCTCCCCCAGTCGATTTCGCCCTGTTCGTACAGGATGCCCTTTTTCAGGATCATGTACTGGATCTGCTGGGCGCGGGTCAGTGGTTTGGTGGCGGGAAAGTCCCGGGCTTCAATGGCGCGGTACTGGACCAGGCGTTCCTCGTGCAGGCGGACGTGGCGGCTGACTTCGGGGGTGAGGTTGATCTCTCCCAGTACGGCGTCGGCACGCAGTTTCACCATGAACTCGTCGCGCAGGTCCATGGGTGGCGCTTCTTCCTGCGCCCAGCGCGCCAGCTCCTGCCGGCCCGCCAGGAGCACACGGTATTCCTTCTTGCGCGTTTTCCCTGCGTCGGCTGGAATGCTCGATTCAATCCATCCCGCGGCCTCCATGCGGGCCAGTTCGCGATAGATCTGCTGGTGCGTGGCGTGCCAGAAGTAGCCGATGGACTTGTCGAAGCGGCGCGCCAAGTCGTAGCCGGAAGAGGCTTTTTCGAGCAAGGAGGTGAGCACGGCGTGGGCGAGCGACATAGGGCGAGTCTAGCGGTGGGTTGCAAACTATGCAACCAGTTGCATAAATTTTGAAACCCCTCTACACTTTTGTGCAACTGGTTGCATAGTTGCGCCGTTTTCCATTGCCCAACTCTTTTGAAGGAATGCCATGACTGCCTACCCCCACATGCTTGCGCCCCTGGACCTGGGCTTTACCACCCTCAAGAACCGTGTACTCATGGGCTCCATGCACGTGGGCTTGGAAGAGGTGAAGAACGGATTCGAGCGCATGGCTGCTTTCTACGCCGAACGTGCCCGTGGCGGCGTGGGTCTGATCGTGACCGGTGGCATCGCCCCCAATGACCGTGCCCGCCCCATGCCCGGCGGTGCCGCCATGACCACCCAGGCCGAGGCCGACCACCACAAGGTCGTAACCCAGGCTGTGCACGACGCCGGTGGCAAGATCTGCATGCAGATCCTGCACTTCGGTCGCTACGCCTACCACCCCGAGCTGGTCGCCCCCAGCGCCCTCAAGGCTCCCATCAGCCCCTTCCGCCCCCACGCACTGACCACCGACGAAGTGAAGCAGACGGTGGAGGACTACGCCAACGCCGCCGCCCTGGCACAGAGCGCGGGCTACGACGGCGTGGAGATCATGGGTTCGGAGGGCTACCTCATCAACGAATTCATTGCCGCGCAGACCAACCACCGTGACGACGAATACGGTGGCTCGTATGAGAACCGCATCCGCTTCCCGCTGGAAATCGTGCGCCGCACCCGCGAGCGGGTGGGCACCAACTTCATCATCATCTTCCGCCTGTCCATGCTCGACCTGGTGGAAGGTGGCTCGACGCAGGAAGAGGTGGTGCAGCTGGCACAGGCCCTGGAAAAGGCCGGTGTCACTATCCTGAACACCGGCATCGGCTGGCACGAGGCCCGCATTCCCACCATCGCCACCAAGGTGCCACGCGCCGCGTTTGCCTGGGTGACCAAGCAGCTCAAGGGCAAGGTCGGCATTCCGCTGGTGGCCACCAACCGCATCAATACGCCCGAAGTCGCCGAACAGGTCTTGGCCGAAGGCAATGCTGACATGGTGAGCATGGCGCGGCCCTTCCTGGCCGACCCCGACTTCGTGGCCAAGGCCGCTGCGGGCAAGAGCGACGAGATCAACACCTGCATCGGCTGCAACCAGGCCTGCCTGGACCACACCTTCGGTGGCAAGATCACTTCCTGCCTGGTGAATCCCCGCGCCTGCCACGAAACCATTCTGGTGCAGCAACCGCTCAAGAAGAAGGAGCGCATTGCCGTGGTCGGTGCAGGCCCCGCAGGCCTGGCGTTCTCCACCGAAGCAGCACAGCGCGGCTTTGAAGTGACGCTCATCGACGCTGCTGCCGAAATCGGCGGACAGTTCAACGTGGCCAAGCAGGTGCCGGGCAAGGAAGAGTTTTATGAGACGCTGCGCTATTTCGGCAAGCGCATTGCACAGACGGGAGTGAAGCTGCAACTGAACCGCCGCGTCAGCGCCCAGGACCTGGTGGCCGAGGGCTTTCAGCACGTGGTGCTGGCTACCGGCATTGTTCCGCGTCTGCCCGCCATCGACGGCATTGACCACCCCAAGGTGCTGGGCTACCTCGACGT
This sequence comes from Rhodoferax sp., assembly GCA_008015235.1. GTDB lineage: Bacteria > Pseudomonadota > Gammaproteobacteria > Burkholderiales > Burkholderiaceae_C > Allorhodoferax. The sequence continues at coordinate 9,623 of SSFF01000019.1, forward strand.
CCTGCGCGACAAGAAGCCGGTGGGCAAGTCCGTGGCGGTGATCGGCGCCGGTGGCATCGGTTTTGACGTTTCCGAGTACCTGCTGCATGAAGGCAAATCACCCAGTCTCGATAAAGGCCTGTTCTTCAAGGAATGGGGGGTGGATACCACAGGCGGTTCCCGCGGCGGTTTGGCCGAGGCGCACATCGGTGAGTCGCCGCGCAAGGTCTACCTGCTGCAGCGCAAGGTCAGCAAGGTGGGCGATGGCCTGGGCAAGACCACGGGCTGGATCCACCGCACGGGCCTGAAGAACCGTGGCGTGGAAATGATTCCCGGCGTGCACTACCGCAAGATCGACGACGCGGGCCTGCACATCACCGTGGGCGACAAGGACATGACTTTGCCCGTGGACAACGTCATCGTCTGCGCCGGACAGGACCCGAACCGTGAATTGCAGGACGCACTGCAGGCGGCCGGCGTGAACGTGCACCTGATCGGCGGCGCCGACAAGGCCGCCGAACTGGACGCCAAGCGCGCCATCAAGCAGGGCACCGAGCTGGCGCTCACGCTCGATACCACCGCCAAGAAGGACGAGGGTGCGGCAGGCGCTACCTTTGCACAGCGCGTGTCGCCCAAGGTGGCAGAGAGCTTGGAAAAGTGGCACGAGATGGTGGCGTCCGCGAATGTGGGCGAGCTGCCCAGCATCCTGCACCCCAAGGCGGTGTTCCGCTCTCCCATGGCGCACACACCCTACCCCAGCGCGCAGGCGGTGCAGCTCATCCTGGGCACGGTGGTCAAGGTGTTCGAGGACTTCACCTACCACCGCGAACTGGCCAGCGCCGACGGTCACAATGTGGTGCTGGAATTCAGTGCCAAGGTCAACGGCAAGGAACTCAAGGGCATCGACATGATCCAGTTCGACGACGAGGGCAAGATCGTCGACTTCGAGGTCATGGTGCGCCCCATGAGCGGCCTGCAGGCCCTGGGCGACGAGATGGGCAAGCGCCTGGCACCCTACCTTGCGGCCATGAAGGGTGCCAAGGCCTGATGTCTTCGCTATTGTTTTAGTAGCTGTTTGCGCAATGAATATGCGGGCCAGGGCCCGAAATGACCATGAATGGAGCAACCATGCCGACTTTTGAAACCCTCAGCGTCACGCTGGAGAACCACATTGCCACCGTGCGCCTGAACCGCCCGGAAAAGGCCAACGCCATGAACGCCGCCATGTGGCAGGAAATCCGCCAGGCCTTCGAGTGGGTGGACGTCACCCCGGAGGCCCGCGTGGCCGTGCTGCAGGGTGAAGGCAAGTACTTCACCGCCGGCATCGACTTGCAGATGATGATGGGCCTGGGCAGCCAGATTGCCGACGACTGCGAAGGCCGCATGCGTGAAAAGCTGCGCCGTCTCATCCTCGACCTGCAGGACACCCTCACCAGCCTGGAGCGCTGCCGCAAGCCCGTGCTCGCGGCCATTGCCGGCGGCTGCATTGGCGGCGGCATAGACCTCATCACCTGCGCCGACATGCGCTATGCCAGCAGCGACGCCTTCTTCACCATCAAGGAAATCGACATCGGCATGGTGGCGGATGTGGGAACGCTGCAGCGTTTACCGAAGCTCATCGGCCAGGGCATCACGCGCGAGCTGGCCTACACCGGGCGCAAATTCGACGCTGTCGAGGCGCAAGGCATGGGGCTGGTGAACCGCGTGTTCGAGAGCCGCGAAGCGCTGTACGCCGGTGTGCTGGCCATCGCCGCCGAGATCGCCGCCAAGTCGCCGCTGTCCATCCGCGGCACCAAGGAAATGCTGAACTACGCCCGCGACCACAGCGTGGCCGACAGCCTGAACTACATCGCCACCTGGAACGCCGCCATGCTGCAGAGCAAGGACCTGATGGAAGCGATGTCGTCGAGCATGACGAAGAAGACGCCAAGCTTCAAGGACTGACACGGCTCAGTCATCACCGTGGCGTTTGCCATGTCCACGGTGTTTGCCGTTGTCGTGGGGCTTGCCGCGACCATCGTCCCCACGGCGGTCTTCCTGGCGATAGTAATCACGGCCGCCGTCGTGGTGGTTGTCGTAATGGTCGTAGCTGCGGTAGTCGCCACGCCCCTCCCACCAGCGGTTGTTGATGTTCACCTGCACAAACTGCACCGGGCGACCGCAGGCGTTGTAGGCGCCGCAGTGGTGTGACCAGTGGCGGCGGTGCTCTTCGGGCACGTGCATGTACACCACCGGAGCCCCCAGCACCACCGGCGCAATGACCACCGGACGCGGGTTGTAGACCGGCGGCGGCGGCGCGTTGCCGAATGTCACCTGCCCATAGACGCCGGGTGAAAAGACGCCGCCCACGCTGACGTTGACATAGGACTGTGCTTGGGCTGGCGTGGCTGCAAGTGCGGCGAGAGCAATAGCGAAGACGACGGTGGAACCGGCATGGCGGCGAAGTGTGTTGAACATACAAAAAAAAGAACTACAGACCTGCCTTCAACGCAGCCACCGCAGCTTGCGATGTCATTCTTTGTGTAACTGGTGTTACGGTTGGTGAAGTAATGTGAACTGGGTGCACCGTGCATGCATGCACAATGCCGCCATCATGGCCACACGCATCCTTTTGGTTGAAGACGATCCCGCAATTGCCCGCACGGTGGCGTATGTGCTGGAGCGCGAAGGATGGCAGGTGGTGCACTGCCTGCGGTTGCAGGAAGCGCACGCACAGTTGCAGCATGACACCCTCGACGCCCTGGTGCTCGATCTGGGCCTGCCCGATGGCAACGGACTCGAGTTGCTGCGAACCCTCCGGGCGCAAGCCAACCCGCTGCCTGTGCTCGTGCTGAGCGCCCAGGGCGAGGAGCTGGACCGGGTGCTGGGACTGGAGCTGGGCGCCGACGACTACCTGGCCAAGCCCTTCAGTCCACGCGAACTGGCAGCCCGGGTCAAGGCCTTGTTGCGCCGCAGTAGCGGCGCGATGGCCGGGCATGCGCGGGCGAAAGACAGCGCAGTACTCGCAGAGGTCGATGGCCAGCGCATCCTGTTGCGCGGGCAGCCCTTGGACATCACGCGCCGGGAGTACCGCCTGCTGTCATGCCTTTTGCAGGGTAATGGGCGCATCTACAGCCGCGAACAGCTGCTGGAAATGGCTTGGGGCGATGACAGCGACAGCATTGACCGCACGGTGGATACCCACGTCAAGACCCTGCGTGCCAAGCTGCGTGCCATCGACCCGCTGCATGACTACATCGAAACCCACCGGGGCATGGGCTACAGCCTGAAGTTGCCCGCCGGGAACTGACACCATGCGCCTGGGTCTGCGCCTGCTGTTTGCCTTCTTCCTGGTGAACGGGATTGCCGCTTTTTTTGTGCTGAGCGTCTTCATGGGCGAAATCAAGCCCAGTGCACGCGAGGTCATGGAAGACATGATGGTGGACACGGCCCATGTATTGGCAGAGCTGGCCAGCGACGACCTCGGCGCTGGACGGCTGCACCAGGGCGACGCTGCAGAGAGCCGTTTTGCCACGCACATGCGCCAGTACGCCCAGCGCACGGTCAATGCGCGCATCTGGGGCCTGGACAAGCGCACGCTGGACTACCGCATCTACCTGATCGACGCCAGCGGGCGGGTCCTGCTCGATTCGCAGGGAGAAGCCCAGGGGCAGGACTTCTCGCAATGGCGTGACGTGGTACTGACGCTTCGTGGCGAGTACGGCGCACGCTCCACGCGCAGCATTCCTGGCGATGACAGCAGCAGCGTCATGCACGTCTCGGCGCCCGTCTGGGTGGAGGGGCGCATTGCCGGGGTGCTGACGGTGGCCAAGCCGAACCGCACGGTGCAGGCTTTCATCGACCGTGCAGAGCACCGCTTGTTCACCCAAGGGCTGTGGATGCTGGTGCTGTCGGCTGGTGTGGGTGTGGCGGTGACGCTGTGGATGGTATGGAACGTGCGCCGACTGCGAAGCTATGCCCAGCGTGTGCAAGGGCCGCTGGACGATCCCGGCGCCGTGCCGCCCGAGGTGCCGAACGTGCCGGGCGAACTGGGTGACCTCGCGCAAGCCATGGAACAGATGCGCCGGCGCCTGCAAGGGCACGACTACATCGAGTCGTACGTCAAGGCCCTGACCCACGAGCTCAAAAGCCCAGTGTCGGCCCTGCGCGGTGCCGGTGAACTGCTGCAGGAAGACTTGCCGGAGGCCGACCGCCGCATGTTCGCGCGCCAGGTGGTACAGCAGAGCGAGCGCCTGCAGCATCTGATCGAACGCCTGCTCGAACTCTCCAAACTGGAACAGCGCGCACCCTTGCATCCGGCCACGGCCGTGGCGCTGGAAGACTGTGTGCGTACGGCATTGCATCAGGTGCAGGCGCGTGCACAGCAACGCGGCATTGCCCTGGTGTGCTAGGGTGACGGCGCGATGGGGGCCTGGGAGCCCGAGTTGTTGACCCTGGCTATTGGCAACGTGCTGGACAACGCCATTGATTTCTCACCGCCCGGCGGCAGTGTGCACATCACGCTGGATGGCGCACAGGTCCATGTGCGTGATCACGGGCCTGGTGTGCCCGACTACGCATTGGCACGCTTGGGCGAACGGTTCTACACCACCGCCCGCCCTGGTGGCGAACGCAGCGGCTCGGGCCTGGGGCTGGCCATCGTGCGCCGGGTGCTGGCGCTGCATGGCGGCAGCTTGCATGTTCAGAATGCGCATCCTGGCTTGCGCGTCAGCCTGGATCTGCGCCGCTGAGCCACTGTCTGGCAGGACTTGCCAGCTGCACTTCACGTTCGCTTCACAAACTTCATTGCGCCCTCACGGGCCCCCTTGACAGTCGGGGCTTCGTTGACAACTGGAGAAGTGAATGAAGTCCCCTGTGCTGAAGAAGGTGCTGGCATTGGCCGCGATCGTGCTGCTGCTGATGCTGGGTTTGGGTCGCATCGAAGGCGTGGTGCGCGACCGCGCCTACCACCGTACGCTGGCGACGCAGGCCGTTTCGCAAAGTCTGGCGGGTGCGCAGACCCTGCTGGGGCCCCTGTTGCACGTGGCCTGCGTGGAGAGCTGGGAGGTGCAGCAAGGCAATGACAAGGAGAGCAAGCTGGTGGAGCAACGCCGCGAAAGCAGCTACGTTGTACCACCCACCGAGCTGGCAGTGGTGGGGGATGCCACGCCACAGGTACTGAAGCGCGGTCTGTATCCGGTGCCTACCTACCTGCTGCATGGCCGCATTCAGGCCCGCTGGGACCACCTCGAAGCCTTGCGCCCCGCACCCACCCAAAAAAACTCGCGTTTGCAGTGTGGAGCACCCGTCGTGATGGTGGCGGTGACCGATACCCGCGGTGTCCGCAGTGCACGGCTCACCGCACTGGGGCAGGAGCGCATGCTCAAACCCGGCACCTTCCATGCAGTCTACAAGCAGGGCTTGCACACCACCTTGCCCGACGCCATACGGCACCAGACCGAGCCCTTGCAGGTGCAGCTGGACCTGGAGCTGGCCGGAACCGAGCAGTTGTCCATCGTGCCATTGGGCGAGCAGACCGATATCCACATGCAAAGCACCTGGCCCCACCCCTCGTTTGGGGGCCATTTCCTGCCCAGCGAGCGTGAGGTGCGCAGCGACGGTTTCGAGGCCCGTTGGCGCTTGAGTGCCTTGGCCACCAGTGCCGCGCAAGACGTGGTGGACAGCAAGCCACTGTGCGCCTGGTCCTGGAGCGAAGGCGGTGCCAGCGAGGACATGGATGCCCCGCGCATCGAGAACTGCGTGCAAAGTGTGCGTGTGCGGATGATTGACCCCATCAATCCCTACACCCTGGCCGACCGTGCCACCAAATACGGCTTGCTGTTTGTGACACTGACCTTTGTGGCCGTGGGCTTGGTGGAATTGCTGCAGCGGCGTGCCGTCCACCCGGTGCAGTACCTTTTGGTGGGCAGCGCATTGAGTGCCTTTTTCCTGTTGCTGTTGAGTTTGTCCGAACACATGACCTTTGCCACAGCCTACGCCGTGGCCAGCGCAGCCTGCATCGTGCTTCTGGGCTACTACGCAATGCACATGCTGGGTAAGGTTGGGCGGGGCGTGCTGCTGGGACTGGGCATTGGTGTCCTGTATGGCGTGCTGTATGTGTTGCTGCGCCTAGAGCAGACCGCGCTGGTGGTGGGCTCACTGGCCTTGTTCGGTGTCTTGGCCAGCATCATGGTCCTGACGCGCAAGGTGGACTGGTATGGCCTGGGACAAGGCGGTGGAGCACAGGACGCGGGGGGCCGGGAATGAGCAGCCAGCAGCTTCCTGAATCGGCCCTTCAGCCCCTGCTACAGTGGTGCCGTGGTCGCCTGGCCCGCGCCCACCAGCTGCACGACCGCCAAGGCGCCCGCCAGGCGCGCCAAGAGATCATTGTCCTGCTATGGACCCAACTGCGTGCGTCCCGCGCCGCTCAAGACAGCGGCGGCCAGCATCCGCGTTGAAACTCCTGCACCCGCACATCTGTGGCCATGAAGCCCGCTCGCAAGGCGGGCAATGCATCGTGCGGGTCGCAGTTGCCGCACATGAACACATCGACCGCGGCGTAACCGGTTTCGGGCCAGGTGTGGATGGAGATATGTGACTCGGCCAAGAGCAGCATCCCGGTCACACCGGTGCCGGGGCCGAAGTGGTGAAAGTGCTGGTGCAGGATGGTGCAGCCTGCGGCGCGTGCAGCCTGGACCAGCACCGCGGCCACGTGGGCCGGTTCATCCAGGCGCTGCGCACCCTGCAGGTCTACCAGCAAGTGGATACCGGCAAACTGTGCACCGTCGCGGACCTTGTAGTAGGGCGCAGGGGTCATGCGCCGGCGTCCTCCAAGGGCATGCCCTGCTCGATGATCCCCGCAAACAGCGCGCTGCCCAGCGGTAGTACGTCGTCGTTGAAGTCGTAGCCGGGGTGGTGCAGGCACTGGGCCGTGGGGCCGGTGGCCGTGCCCTGGCCCAGGCGCAGGTAGGCGCCGGGTTTGGCCTGCAGCATGAAGGAAAAGTCTTCGGCGCCCATGCTGGGCTCCAGGTTGCGCGTGAGGTTTTCCTCGCCCACGATGCTGGCCGCCACGTCCCCCGCAAATTGCGCTTCTGCGGGCGTGTTGATAGTGGCCGGATACATGCGCTCGAACGTCACCTGCACCGTGGCGCCAAAGCCCAGGGCCACGGCCATGCACAGCTCCTGCAGGCGCCGCTCCACAAGGCCCTGGACCTCGGTCTTGAAAGTGCGCACGGTGCCGACGATGCTGGCGCTGTTGGGTACCACGCTCATGGCGCTCAGGTCGCCGGCCTGCACCGCACACAGGCTGATGACGGCGCTGTCCACCGGCTTCACATTGCGCGAAACGATGCTTTGCACGGCCGTGATGATGTGTGCGGCCACCAGCACCGGGTCCACGGTCTGGTAGGGGTGGGCACCGTGGCCGCCCCGGCCGGTGATGTCGATACGCACGCGGTCGGCCGCTGCCATCATGGCGCCGGAGTTGAGGCCGATTTGGCCGGGCGCCAGTGCGGGCCAGTTGTGCATGGCATAGACCGAGTGCACGGGGAATCGGTCGAACAGTCCGTCCTGCACCATGGCGCGGGCGCCAGCGTAGCCTTCTTCGCCCGGCTGGAATATCAAGACGGCGGTGCCGGCGAAGTTGCGCGTCTCACTCAGGTAGCGCGCCGCGCCCACCAGCATGGTGGTGTGGCCGTCGTGGCCGCAGCCGTGCATCAGCCCTTGCTTGGCGGATTTCCAGGCAAAGTCGTTGTGCTCGGCCATGGGCAGGGCGTCCATGTCGGCGCGCAGGCCCAGCATGGCGCTGCCTTTTTTGCGTCCGTGGACCAGCGCTACCACACCGGTCTTGCCGATGCCGGTGTGGATTTCATCGACACCGCAGACTTTGAGCGACTCGATCACGCGTTTGCTGGTGTACACCTCTTCAAAGCCCAGCTCGGGGTGGGTGTGCAGCTCGCGGCGCAGGGCTGTGAGTTCGGGGTGGAATGCGGCAATGTGGGCAAAGGCGCGTCCGCCAGCGCGCAGGGTCGAGGTCGTCATGGCGCAACTGTAGCGCTTGGCTTCCCAGACGTCTTTTTGCGGCTTGGCAGCAGGGCCTCGGCCAGGCTGGCATCGAGCGGCCAGGGCTCCCCGGACCATTGGGCAGCCAGCAGCTCGGCGCACAGCGCCACCAGGCTCAAGCCACGTGACCCAAACCCGGCGCAGGCCCAGACGTCCGGCAGGCCAGGGGCCACGGGACCGAGCAGCGGCATGCGGTCGGCAGTGACGCAGCGCTGCCCTTTCCAGGCCTGCAGGGCACCCGCTTCCAGCTCCGGGGTCAGGGCGGCAAACAGTTCGGGCGCTAGCTTTTCCAGCCGCAGGGCGTTGGCGCCGTGGTTCTTGTCGTCGGGCCATTCGGTTTCGCGCGCCGTCACCGGCTGGTAGCTGGCGCCGACAAACCAGCGTTCTTCATGGCCAAAAGGCACGTGGGCAATCAGGCTGCCACTGCCATGCAGCGGCACGGTCGGAAAAGGCCGAGTTTCGGGTTGCTGGTGCGTTCCCCAGCTCACCAGGCCGCGCACGGTGTGGGTGGTGGGCCATTGCGCCAGGGCATCGGGCCATTCTGTGCTTTGGCCCAGCACGGTCGTGGCTCCAGCCGCGTTGGACAACACCACGCGCTGGCCCTGGGCCAGTATCTGGTTGTGGGCGTCGCATACTTGCCAGTCCGCGCCGTCATGGTGCAGGTGGTGCCCGGCGCTGTTCGGCACAAACTGCACACCTGGGGTCTGCAGCCAAGCCTGCACCAAGGCAGCGGGACGTATCCAGCAGGCCTGGGGCTGCCAATGGTCCGAAGCGTTGTCGCCAGTGCTGCGTTCCTGCACGCCGCTGGGGGCCCAGTCGCGCCCGGACTGCAGCAGGGTACGTGCGTGCTGCATCAGCAGGCGCACGCCGTGGCGCGTCAGGCGCGCCAGCGGGCTGTCGTCGGCTGTGACATAGGGCGCGGCCAGGCCTACGGGCAGGCCGGACGCACCGCCTGCCGGGTGCGCGTGGCTGTCCAGCACTTGCACCTGCCAGCCGCGCCGTGCCAGGGCCGCGGCCACCGCGGCACCGGCAATGCCGGCGCCCACCACCATGCACTGGCCGGGTGCGGTGGCATAGCTACGCCAGGGTTCGCGGCTGGTCTTGATGTCCCAGGGAGGGTCCCATTGCACAGCACCTGCCGTGGCGCGGAACCCGGCCTGGTGCCACAGGCTTCGCTGGGCTTCACTGGCCTGCAGCCAATCGATGGGGGCGTGCACTGTGGTGCCACGACGGCAGCAGCGCGTCAGGGCCTTGGGTCTGCCCAGATCGGTGTCCCAGTCGTTCAGCAGCACCCGGTCGGCTTGCAGGCGCAATTGCTGCAAACAGCTTTGTGGGTCGCCCAGGCCCACGGTCAGGTGCAAGCGTCCTGGGAGCAAGGGCAACTGGTGGATGCCCGGGCCCTGCACCAGCGGCCACTGGCGTTGCAGCTCCTGCGACCAGTGGGCCGATGCGAGGTCGGCAGCAAGGCTCTGAAGCCAGGTGGACTCGCCACTCCCCAGCAGCGCCACGTAATGCAAGGTGTCGCCGGGTGCGTCGTGCAGCATCAGGGCCACTGCCGCCAGGCTGCGGCAGTCGGTGTCGAGCACGGTCAGGGTGGCAGGGGCGGGGGGCATGTCCATGGCGCGGTGGATTATCGGCCCTGCATGGCAATGGCACCTGCGTGGACGCAGGGCGGTGCTAGCCTGAGCCCTTCTCCAATGCACTTCCACGAAAGCACCCATGGCCCCAGCGATCTACACCTTCGGTTCACGCGACGTACCCGCCGAGCACTACCACGCCGCCCCGGAGCGTCTGCTGCAGGGTAACCCCCAGCAGACGCTGTGGCAGCACTACACCGACCCCACGGGGCAATTCATGGTGGGCGAGTGGCAGGGCGATGTGGGCTGCTGGCGCGTGCAGTACACCGAGGAAGAGTTCTGCCAGATCATCGAAGGGGTCAGCATCCTCACTGGGGACGATGGTTCGGTGGTCACCGTGCGCGCGGGCGACCGTTTCGTCATTCCGTCCGGCTTCCAGGGGACCTGGCAGGTGTTGGAGCGCACGCGCAAGACCTATGTGATCTATGAGCGCAAGGACTGATGTCAGGGCGCACCGTTTTGACACCATTCAGGCCTAGAATGGCCGTGCAAGGGCGGTAGAGGCGATAAGAAACAGAGCAACGGCGGTCTCCTGCCTGCAACACATTGCACATCAGGAGGTAGCCTTGGCCGATTCGCTTGATTTCACGCAGAGACCCACCGTTCTGGTGGTGGATGACACGCCCGACAACCTGTCCCTGATGGCGGGGCTGCTGAAGGATCGCTACAAGGTCAAGGTGGCCAACAATGGCGAGAAGGCCCTCAAGATTGCCCAGGCTGAGGAACAGCCCGATCTGATACTGCTGGACATCATGATGCCCGGCCTGTCAGGCTACGAGGTGTGCGAGATTCTGAAGAAAGATCCGGCCACCCGCGACATTCCCATCATCTTCCTGACCGCGATGACGGCCACGGATGACGAGAAGAAGGGTTTGGAGCTGGGTGCCGTCGACTTCATCACCAAGCCCGTCAATCCGCCCATCGTGATGGCACGCGTGGCCACCCAGTTGCAGGTCAAGGTGGCGGCCGACTTCCTCAAGGACCAGAACCAGTATCTGGAGCAGGAGGTGGCCAAGCGCACGCGCGAACTGGCTGCCATCCAGGATGTGACCATCCTGGCCATGGCGTCGCTGGCCGAGACGCGCGACAACGACACCGGCAACCATATCCGCCGCACCCAGCACTACATGAAGCTGCTGGCTGATTACCTCAAGCCGCATCCGCGTTTCGCCCATTTCCTGAGCGACCACACGATTTCCATGCTGTTCAAGTCCGCGCCGCTGCACGACATCGGCAAGGTCGGCGTGCCCGACCGCATCCTGCTCAAGCCAGGGCGTTTCGAGCCCCATGAATTCGAGATCATGAAGACCCACTGCAAGCTCGGACGTGATGCGATCCAGCATGCCGAGGACCAGCTTGGTCTGGAGGTCGAGTTCCTGAAGTTTGCCAAGGAGATCGCCTACGGTCACCAGGAGAAGTGGGACGGATCTGGCTACCCGGAAAAGCTGGCGGGCGAAGCAATTCCGATCTCAGCACGCCTGATGGCAGTGGCCGATGTATACGACGCGCTCATCAGTCGCCGTGTCTACAAGGAAGGAATGCCGCATGAGAAGGCCGTGGCCATCATTGCGGAAGGCCGTGGCAGCCATTTTGACCCGGATATTACGGATGCCTTTCTCGTGCTGCAGGATCGCTTCCACGCCATCGCCCAGCAGTACGCGGACAGCGATGCCGAGCTGGCCCACAAGGCCGCCACGCTCAAGACCATTACCGGCTGAGCGGTGGTGGTGCCCGTCCTTTTCGAGGAGGTTTCATGAATCGACTGGCGACGCTCCTGAGCGTTCATGCGCGCTGGGCCTGGACCGTGGTTTTCTTTGCAGGCCTGGCGGTGGCGGTTGCGGTCGGCATGGCCGACGCTGACTGGCGCGCGCGCCAGCGCCTTTCGCTTCTGCAGACAGAAGCGATGCGCAGCGCCATCGAAGTCATGTCGAGCACACTCAACGGCAACCTCATGGGATCCATCACGCTTCTCGGGCTGATCGACAACGACATCAAGCAGGATGCGCAGAATGGTCTGTTGTCGGTCGATGCGGCAATCGACGGGACCTTGGGTGCTGTAGGGGCCGCATTTGATGCCGAGGGCGTCTTTGTGGTGGCCAGCGACGGTATTGTGAAGTCATCGTGGGATCGCGCGGGCAAACCCTCGACGGGTCTGGACGTGAAGTTCCGCCCGTATTTTCAGATGGCATTGCGCGGGCAATCCAATGTCTACGCCGCCGTGAGCATGGCCCGCGGTGACCGCGCACTGTATTTCACGGCACCGATCTATGGCGAGCGCGCCAAGTCCACGTCCGGTGTAGGCGCCCTCGTGGCCCGCACGACGCTGGAACGCGTCGATAAGCTGTTGCAAAACCGGTTTGACACGGCTTTGCTGCTGTCTCCGCAAGGGGTGGTGTTTGCCAGCAACCGTGCTGAATGGATCGGGCGCCTGGAAGGTGTTGCCACCCCTCAGCGTCTCAAATCCATCCGCGACCTCAAACAATTCGGCGCCATGTTTGAGAAGACCGACCCGGAGCGATTGCCGGTTGCTGCCCGAGATGGCCTGCAGGACATGGACGGCACGCGCTACGCCGTGGCCACAGCCGATGTCGAGTGGCACGACCCTTCGGGCCAGTGGAAGCTCGTGGTGCTGGAAGATCTCTCGGTGTCAGCTCCGCTGGATTCGTCCGCAACACGGGGCGGCTTGGCGGCGGTGGCGTTCTGGCTGCTGGGCTGGATGGTGATGCACCTCTACAAGGGGCGTCATGCACAGTTGCAGGCATCTGCCCAATTGCAGCTGCTGGCCGGCGAGCAGGAACGGCTGCTGAAGTTCCGCACGCAGCTGGGTGCGGCCATGGTGCGCTTGCAGCAAAGCCCTGACATCGCCGGGTTGTGTCGCACTTTCCTCACCGATGCCCATGCCCTTTTTGGCGCTCTGCAGGGGGTGGTGTACACCCGGGCCAAGGAAGGAAGTGCCGGATTTGTCCTTCAAGGCAGTTTTGCCTGTGACGGTGCCCTGCCCTCCAGTCTGCAAGAGGGAGAGGGGGTATTGGGACAATGCGCGATCGAGCGCACGACGCGTGTTCTGGATGCCTCAGGCGAACACTGCTGGACCATCCGATCCGGTTTGGGGTCGACCCAACCTGCAGCATTGGTGGTCGCACCAGTCATCCGCAATGAACATGTCCTGGGCCTCGTTGAAATTGCCCTGCTCGACGCCCCGAGTGACTTTGCTCGGGACAGCTTCGAGGAGCTGGTGCAACTGCTGGCGCTAAACCTGCAGATTCTCCTGCGCGCAGACCAGACCCGGCTATTGCTGGAGCAGGCCCACGCCATCCGCCAAGCAAATGCCGATCAGCTTCATTTGCAGCAAACCTTGATCGACAACATTCCCTACCCCGTGTTCTACAAAGGTGCCGACGGCCGGTTCCTGGGATTCAATCGTGCCTACGAAGAAACCTTTGGTGTTGCCCGCGCCGACCTGATCGGCAAGTCGGTGATGGACCTGACGTACCTGCCACTGGCCGACCGCGAAGCCTACCAGGCTGAAGACATGGCGACCATCGCCAGCGCGGGCGTTGTGTCCAAGACCATGCCCATTCCTTTTGCCGATGGAAAGGTACACAACACGCTCTATTACGTCGCCGGATTCCGCAATGCCGATGGGACGCCGGGTGGCTTGGTGGGCACGTTCTCTGACCTGGATGCATTGCCCCCGAGCGCAGCGGCGACGGCCGTGGAAGAGGTTGTGGAGGTCACGGCATGAGATCCCCCTTGATCATTCTGGAGCGTCGCTCCCTCGCCACCAAGCTCCTCTTGGGCTTTGCGGTGCTCATGGTATTCATGCTCGGAATAGGTCTTTCCAATCTGGTGAGCCAGCGCAATCTGCGCGATGACCTCCAGTTGCTCTATGAAAAGGAGTTACTGGGTGTGTCCAACGCCAAGGACGCACAGATCCATTACCTGACCATCGGCAGGGAGTTGCGCCAGGCTTCCTTGGCGGGCGCGGGCAAGGCCCGCGATGTGGCCTTGCAAGCTATGGCCGACAACGATGAGGCTTTGCAGCGCGAAATTGACGCACTGCGCGGGCGGCTGTTCCGCAGCAGCACCAAGGCGGCGCTTGTGGTGTTTGAACGCGAGTACGGCGTCTACAAGTCCAATGTGGCCAAGGCCAGTGCGCTCCTGGAACAAGGTGCCGAAGCCCAGGCCGCAGCCTTTGTCGCCTCGGAGGAGTTCCGTCGACCCGGTGCCTCGGCCAACGATGCGCTGGCCAAGCTCACCGCCATCAAGGAAGCCGGTGCGCGGGCCACCACCGAAGCGGCCATTTCGGCCAGCAACCAGGCCCTCCAGTCCACGGCGATTGCTTTGGCAGCGGCGCTGGGTTTGAGTGTGTCCATCGGATGGATCATTGCACGCAGCATCCAGCGCCCAACCCAGACACTGCGTGAGGCAGTGGAGAGCATTGCCGCCGGCAAGCTTGCCACCGAAGTGCCGTTCATGCATTACAACAATGAAATCGGCAGTTTGGCCCGGTCCATTCAGGTGTTGCAGAGCGCATCGCGGCAGATCGAGACCGAGTCCTGGCTCAAGAACCATCTGGCGCAGTGTGCACAGGCCATGCAGTCGGCGCCGAGCTTCACCACGTTGGCGCAGGCTCTGTTTTCCAATCTGGCCCCGCTGATCCAGCTCGGGCATGGTGTGTTCTATGTCCACGAGGAGGACCAGCGCCGCCTGCGCATGCTCAGTAGCTATGCCTATCGCGAGCGCAAGGACCTGAACCAGTACTTTTCCATTGGCCAGGGGCTGGTGGGGCAGTGCGCCATGGAGCGTACGCCGATCACCCTGCTCCACCCGCCCGCCGACTATGTGCGCATTGGGTCCAGCCTCGGGGAATCGGTGCCGCACACGATCTCGGTGCTTCCCATCCTGCGCAACGACCGCTTGCTGGGAGTGCTCGAGCTGGCCACCTTCAAGGGTTTCGATGCCCGTGAACAAGCCCTTCTCGACGGTCTGGTTCCCATACTGGCCACGAACCTGGAAATACTGGAGCGCAGCGTCAAGACGAACAAGCTGCTCGATGAGACAAGGGAGCAGGCGCAGCTGATGCAGCAGCAGTCGACACAGCTGGAGGCGCAGCAGGCCGCTTTGCAGGGCATTCTCGACAACAGTCCACTCGGTACGGCCTTTTCAGCCGGTGGCGTGTTCAAGTATTTCAATCCGGAATTTGCCACCCAGTTCGGGGGGCAGATCAACGATCCCGCCCACGTCATTTACGAAACCCCAGAGGATCGGGCGGCGCTGGTGGCCGAACTCAAGTCCAAGGGCATGGTGCGCAACCGCGAGATGCGCCTGCGTGCCGCCGGCGGTCGGTTGCATGATTACCTGGTCACCTTCGTGCCTTTTGTCCACAAGGGTGAAGAAGGCGTCATGGGCTGGCTGCTCGACATCACCGAACGCAAGCGCAACGAACAGGAAATCCAGCGCAACCGTGCCTTCATGGAGGCCGTGTTGGAGAACATCAACGCTGCCATTTATGTGAAGGACACCCAGGGTGTTTACACCTTCGTCAATTCCGATTGGGAGCGGGTTACGGGATTCCGGCGCGCCGATGTGATCGGACGCTCGACCCTGGAACTGAACCACCAGGGCAAAGGTCAGGCGTACCACGACGCGGACATGCAGGTCATCGCCAGCGGGAGGTTCCAGACCCTGGAAGAGGCAATAGGCGCCGGGGCTAACCAACGCATCTACCAGGTGGCCAAAGTGCCTATGCGCGATGCGCAAGGCGCGGCAACGGGCCTGTGCAGCATTGCCTTTGACATCACGGCCCGCAAGCAGGCGGAAGTCGAGGTACTCAAGGCCAAGGAGGTAGCGGAGGAGGCGACGAAGGCGAAGAGCGACTTTTTGGCCAACATGAGCCACGAGATCAGGACGCCGATGAATGCCATCATCGGCATGAGCCACCTGGCGCTGCAGACACAGTTGGACAAGAAGCAGCGCAACTACATCGAAAAAGTCCACCGCGCTGGCGAAAACCTGCTGGGCATCATCAACGACATCCTGGACTTCAGCAAAATCGAAGCCGGCAAGATGGGCATGGAGTCCATCGA
>SSFF01000039.1 GCA_008015235.1 Rhodoferax sp.
ACGACATCACGCCCACGCAATGGGATCGCGTGATCGAGGTCGTCAAGGCGCGCGGCCTCACGCCCTTCCTGGACATGGCCTATCAGGGCTTCGGCCACGGCATCGCCGAAGACGGCGCGGTGATCGCCAAGTTCGTGGCCGCCGGCCTGGTGTTCTTTGTCTCCACCTCGTTCTCCAAGAGCTTCTCGCTGTACGGCGAGCGCGTGGGCGCGCTGTCGGTGGTGGCCAACGACAAGGAAGAAGCCGCGCGCGTGCTCTCGCAATTGAAGATCGTCATCCGCACCAACTACAGCAACCCGCCGACGCACGGCGGCGCCGTGGTGGCCGCGGTGCTGAACAACCCCGAGCTGCGCGCCCTGTGGGAAAAGGAACTGGGCGAGATGCGCGTGCGCATCAAGGCCATGCGCCAGAAGCTGGTGGATGGCCTCAAGGCCGCGGGCGTGACGCAGGACATGTCCTTCATCACCACCCAGATCGGCATGTTCAGCTACTCTGGCCTCTCCAAGGACCAGATGGTGCGCCTGCGCTCCGAGTTCGGTGTCTACGGCACCGACACCGGCCGCATGTGCGTCGCCGCCCTGAACAGCAAGAACATTGACTACGTCTGCAAGGCCATCGCCGCCGTGATCAAGGGTTAAACCCTGGCGGCACCTGCCGCAAGGACGACAATAGCGACTGCAGCCTCAGCTCCAGTCGCTATTTTTTTGATAGCTTCTCGCGCAACAAATACGCGGGCTAGAGGCCAAAATCATCACTAAACCACTGCCACCATGCCCCGCTTCGCCGCCAACCTCTCGATGCTCTACACCGAGCTGCCGTTCCTGGAGCGCTTTGGCGCCGCTGCGGCCGACGGTTTTGCCGGGGTGGAATACCTGTTTCCCTACGAGTTTGCCGCGGCCGACATTGCCCAGCGCCTGCGTGAACACGGCTTGCAGCAGGTGCTGTTCAATGCCCCGCCCGGCAGCTGGGCCGCGGGCGAGCGCGGTCTGGCCTGCATTCCAGGGCGCGAGGCGGAGTTTGCGACAGGGATGGAGCAGGCACTGGCCTATGCCGCTGCCCTGCAGTGCCCGCGCATCCACGTCATGGCCGGGATCGTGCCCGCCGGGCAAACGCAGCAGACAGTGCGCGCCACCTATATTGCCAACCTGCGCCAGGCAGCCCGCATTGCCGCCGCACAGGGCGTGACGCTGATGATCGAGCCCATCAACACCCGCGACATGCCAGGCTACTTCCTGAACCTGCAGGCCGACGCCCATGCCCTGCTGGCCGAGATCGGCGAGCCCAACGTGCAGGTGCAGATGGACCTGTACCACTGCCAGATCATGGAAGGTGACCTGGCCACCAAGCTGCGCCAGTACCTGCCCACCGGCCGCGTCGGCCACCTGCAGATTGCCGGTGTGCCCGAGCGCCACGAGCCCGATGTGGGCGAGCTGCACTACCCCTACTTGTTCAAACTGGTCGACACGCTGGGCTGGGACGGCTGGATTGGTTGCGAGTACCGCCCGGCACGGGGTGCTGTGGCCGGAGGTACAACCCAAGGGCTGGGCTGGAAAAACCAGATCTGAGCCCGTCTCAGGCGAACCGGTAAACCCCCAGCGAGCCGTAGCGCGCCCGCAGGCAATAGCTCACTGTGAAGCCCGGCCAGTTGGTCGGGCTGTGGCCATCCTTGTCCAGGTACCAGCTCTGGCATCCTGCCGCGAACACGGTGTGTGCAAAGCGCTGGCGCATGCTGGCGTGAAACCTCTGCAGCACCGGTTCGCGCAGCTCCATCGCCCTGGCACCGTTTTTCCGAAGCTTGTACACGCAGCGCAGCACATGGTCGATCTGGGCTTCCAGCATCACCAGAATCGAGTTGTGACCCAGATTGGTGTTGGGCCCATAGAGCATGAAGAAATTGGGGAATCCGGGAACACTGAGGCCCAGGTAGGCTGCGGCGCCCTGCTGCTGCCATCGCGCATGCAAGTCGGTGCCACCCACGCCGCAAATGCGCATCGGTGCCAGCAGGCTGGTGGCCGCAAAACCGGTGCCATACACCACCGCGTCCACGGCATGGCGCTGACCGTCGGCCGTCAGCAATGTCTGGGGCTCCATCCTCTGGAGCGCCTGCTGCACCAATTGCACATGGGGCTTGGCGAGCGCAGCGAAATAGTCGTTGGACATGAGCACCCGCTTGCAGCCGATGGCATAGCGTGGTGTGAGCGCTTCCCGCAGTTGCGGGTCTGCCACCTGGGCACGCAGCATGCCTTCAAACTGGCGCTTGCCCAGCCATTCCAGCAGAAAGGCAAAGCGGGTAAATCCCAACCCCCGCAGCTCGTACTGCCAGTAAATGCCCCAACGGTATATCCGCTGCAGCCAGGGCCAACGGGCAAAGCGCGCCCGGGTGAATGGCGCAAACTCCGCGTCCGGGCGGGGTATCACATAGGCGGGAGTGCGCTGGAAAACCAGCAGGCGCTTGGCCATTCGGGCCAACTCCGGCACCAGCTGGATTGCAGACGCCCCGGTGCCCACCACAGCCACCGTCTTGCCCGCCAGGTCCACACCGGCATCCCACTGTGCAGAATGGAACTGCGGCACACCCAGTTGGTCCTGCCCCGCAATGGTGGGCACCAGCGGGCGGCTGAGCTGCCCCACAGCGCTCACCAGGACACGGCAACGCACCGTCTCACCACTGGCGAGCGTCACCTCCCACAGCGCAAGCTCCTGCAGCCAACGTGCGCCCTGCACTTCGGTGTTCAGGCGCACATGGGGCAATACGCCCGTGGCGCGCGCCGTGTCCTGCAGGTAGCGCAGGATTTCCGCCTGCGGTGCAAAGCGCCGGCTCCAGTGCGGATTGGGGGCAAACGAAAAGCTGTACAGGTGCGAGGGCACGTCGCAGGCCGCACCCAGGTAGCGGTTGGCCGCCCAGACACCACCGACATCGGCCGATTTTTCCAGCACCAGCAGGTCCGAAATACCGATCTGCAGCAGTCGAGCAGCCAGGCCTATGCCGCCAAAGCCGGCGCCGATGATGATGACTTCGTGTTGCTTGACGCAGACTGGGGATGCGTGGGGAGATGGCATGTGCGCATTACATCCGAATTGCCACCACCCCGTGGATCGCTATGAATTAAAGAGTGGCTTGCGCAATATCCACGCGGGCTGGAGGCTCAAAAAGCAAAAAACCCCAGCGGCTGGTGCCGTGGGGTTTTGGAAGGTGTTTCCGGCAAGACGCCGGTGTCTCAGCGGGGCTCAGTACTTGTACACGCCCTGGCCGGTCTTTCGGCCCAGGCGGCCGGCGGCCACCATTTCCTTGAGCAGCGGGCAGGGGCGGTACTTGCTGTCACCGAATTCGCCCAGGTACACCTCCATCACGGCCAGGCACACGTCCAGGCCCACCATGTCGGCCAGGGCCAGCGGGCCGATGGGCTGGTTGCAGCCCAGCTTCATGCCGGCGTCGATGTCTTCGGGGGTGGCCAGGCCTTCGGCCAGCACGAAGAAGGCTTCGTTGATCATGGGCACCAGGATGCGGTTGACCACAAAACCGGGGGCGTTCTTCACGGTGATGGGGGTCTTGCCCAGGGCCTTGGCCATGGTTTCGACGGCGGCGTGGGTGGCGTCGCTGGTCTGCAGGCCGCGGATGATTTCCACCAGGGCCATCATGGGCACAGGGTTGAAGAAGTGCATGCCGATGAACTTCTCGGCACGGCTGGTCACGGCGGCCAGCTTGGTGATGGAAATACTGGAGGTGTTGGAGGCGATGATGACTTCGGGGCCCACCATGGCATCGATCTGCTTGAGGATCTTGACCTTGAGGTCATAGTTCTCGGTAGCGGCCTCGATCACGATGTCGGCGGCCTTGAGATCCTCGTACGAGGTGCTGCCCTTGATACGGGCCAGCGCAGCATCCTTGTCGGCGGCCGTGATCTTTTCCTTCTTCAGCAGACGGTCCAGGCTGCCGGCCACGGTGGCCACGCCCTTGGCCACGGCAGCATCCGAGATGTCCACCATCACCACGTTCAAACCGGACACGGCGCACGCCTGCGCAATGCCATTGCCCATGGTGCCTGCACCGATGATGCCCACTGTAGAAATCGCCATCTGTTCACTCCTGATGATTGAAAAAAACCACCAATGGTAACGGCTGGCCTGCCCGTGCTCTAGCGCGTGCTTTTACCTACCGCCCCAGACCATTTGTCCAGTGCATCGACCACCGAGGTCAGCTCGCGGGCCCCATCGACGATGCTACGCCATGCGTCCGAATCGACCCGCACACCGTAGCGGTACAGGGGGTGTTCGGATTGGCGTTGTTGCACCAGCGCATCCAGCCGGGCGTCGCTCATGTGCAGACCCAGCGTGGTCAAAGCCTTGCGTTTTTCGGCCAACAGACCGTCGGCGCGGATCAGCTGCACCAGCCGTTCATGCAACTGCGGGTTGGCCGTGGCCTCGCGCGCCTTCTGGTACAGCAGTTCGTTGACCAGCACCGCGCGCACGAGCTCCGTGTCGGTGTTGGCGGCACGCCAGGCAATCTGGCCGTCAAAGCGGATCAGACCGCGCTTGAACTGCAGCGCGCCATCCGTCAGCGTATGGGCGCTATGGAAGTTGAAGCCGACACGGTTCCAGTCCAGTGCCTCGACCTGCTCCCAGTTGCCCCCCACCAGCAAGCGCAGGCGCAGGCCAATGTGTTTTTGCCGCTCATCTGTGCGCATGGGCAACTCCGCTTGTCATACCTGCGCCCCGCGACTGGCCCGGTACTGCCCCGGCCCCTGCCCCTGCCAGGCTTTGAAGGCATGGTGGAAGGCGGGGGCATCCTGAAAGCCCAACAGGTAACCGACCTCGGCCACCGGCATGGCGGTGTTGCCCAGGTAATGGCAGGCCAGCTCGTGGCGCGTGGCATCGAGCACGGCCTGGAACGCCACTCCGGCTTCGAGCATGCGGCGTTGCAGCGTGCGGGTCGACAAGGCCAGGTCGGCGGCCACATCGGCCAACTTGACCGCACCCTGCCCCAGCCGCGCCGAAATGCGCTGGCGCACCTGGGCCACGATGCCGCCGTCCTGCGGATGCCGCGCATTGAGCAAGGCCTCGGCATGCTGCTGCAGCAGGGGCAGCAATGCGGTATTGGCCTGTGGAATCGGCAGCTGCAACAAGTGCGCCGGAAAAACGGCGCGATTTTCGGCCGTACCGCCACGCACCTGGGCGCCGCTGGCCTGGGCCAGATACTGGGTCTGTGAAGCCGATGGCTTGTGGGTAAATTCCAGTGTGTAGGGCCCCAGCGCCTGACCGCAGAGCCATTGGGCACAGGTCTGGATGCCCGCAAACACCGACTCGGTCAGCGCCTCGGCGGCCGGGTGGCCAGTGCAGTCATTGCGCCAGCTGTACACCACCGTGTCGCCTTGCGCCTGAAAACGCGAGCGCCCCAGGTCGTGCACCAGGGATTCAAAGCGCAGCACCTGCTGCAGCGCATCGCCCAAGGTTGCGCAGGCCAGCAGCAAGATGCCATTGACGCCATAGGTGGTGGGCCTGACCTGCTGCCCCAGCCGCCAGCCAAAGGCCGGGCCCACGGCCTGGCGTGCAAGCTGCAGCAAGGCCAAATAGGCCTGCACGGACACATCGGCTTCGCCCACACTGGTACGCCCCCACAGCGACTGCAGCACCCCCAGTTCCACGCCCGCCGCCAGGGCCGTATCCCACAACGTGTGCGCATAGGGCGCGACCACCCTTGCACCAGGCAAGGGATGCACGACAGTGAGACTGGAGAGAGACGAAGTCATGCGGGCAATGATAGCGAAGGGGTAGTCAGTCGATGTCTCCGGCCAAGCACCGAAAACAGGCCCAGCAAAGGCCCTACTCGGTCGACTGGGGCGCAGTCAATGGCAACGTCAAGGTGATGCGTGTGCCCTCGCCCACCTTGGAGTGGACATCGATCGCCCCTCCCAAGGTCTTGCGCACCAGGTCGGCAACGATCATCATGCCCAGCCCGGTGCCGCCCTGGCCCGACTTGGTGCTGAAGAACGGATGAAACAGCTGCGCCAAGGTGTCCTCGGACATGCCCATGCCATCGTCGGCAAACACCAGCACCACCTGCTTGCGCACCGGGTCCGGCGTGGCACGGATGGTCAGCACGCCCTGGTCGCGGCCCTCAAAGGCGTGCAGGTAGGCGTTGTTGACCAGATTGATGACCACCTGGCCCAGGGGACCCGGAAAACTGTCCATGGCAATGCCCGGCGGTACTTCCTCTACCACGCGTTGCGGGAAGCGCTGCAGGCTCGGTGCAAGGGTGTACAGCACCTCATGCACCACCTGGGCCAGGTCGAAGTGGCGGCGCTGTTCGCTGGCCTGGTCGTTGGCCACCTGGCGGAATTTCTTGAGCAGCTCCACCGCCCGCTGCAGATTGCGGTGCATCAGGTCGTTGCCCGCGCACACGCTGTCCACAAACGCCAGCAGCTCCGAGCGCTTGAGCTGCTGGCTGTCCACCGCACGGCGGAACGCCTGGCCTTGTTCGGTCAGGGTGCTGGCCGTGAGCAGGCTGTTGCCCAGGGGCGTGCTCAACTCGTGGGACACGCTGGCAATGATGGTGTTGAGCGCCGCCCTGGTCTCGCTGCGTGCCAACTCTTCCTGCGAGCGCTGCAGCTTTTCCATGGCAGTCTGTGCCAGCAGGTTGGCTTGGCGCAGGTCTTCGGTGATTTTCTGGCGCTCCAGTTGTTCCTGTACCTGCTTCCGGTGGCGCCAGACCAGGGCCGAAAAGGCCAACAGCAACAGCACCAACTGCAAAGCGGTCAGGGCCACAATTTCATCGGTCTGCACCAGCAGGTTGCGGCCCTGGGCCTCCAGCAGGTGGGCAACCTCCGAATTGGCCGCCAGGCTCAAGGAATGCACGTCGCTGGCCAAGGCCTTGGTTTTTTCCAGCAAGCCCATGAGCTCCTGGCGGTCCAGAACCTCCCGCGCCATGACCGGGTCGGCGCGAAGCACCCACGACTCCAGCAAGGGCATGGCCTCCTCATACTCGGGGCGTCTGGCCAGCAAATAAATGCTGGGGCTGTCGCGCAGCAATGTCAGGCGGCTCAGGAAAAGGTCGTACTGCAGGCGCAATGCCTGCGCATCCATGGGTTGGCGGCTGTAGAGGTAATTTTCCAGCGCGTAGCGAAAGCGCAGGAACTCGCGTTCACACTCAAAGGCCGGTGCCGTGATGGAATCGGTCCGCAGGTGCAGGTTGTATTCCAGGTCGCGCCGCTGGGCAATCTCGAACACCAGCACCACCAGCATGGCCACGGCCATGGCCGCAGCGCCCAGAGCCAGGCCAATCAGATAACGCCGATTGCGAAGATGGCCCGACATGGTCTGGCTACTCGAGGTGCAAGGCCTTCAGCTGCCAGGCTGAACGCTCGTAGTAGGTGGTGGAGCGCAGCTCTTCCTTTGAGTCGAAGGGGTAGACAATGAACAAGGGGCCTTTGGTGCGCACCGGTATGGGCTGCCCGTCCATCTGGTGCGCCACGATCACGTCAAAGCGCATGGCATCGTCCATCGGTATGCGGGTCTGGTAGTCGTTCAGCGCCGAGGCCTTGATGGTCTGCCCACTGGCTTGGGCCACCGCCAACACATCGCGCAGCAAAGGGCCGGTGAAGCGGATCGGCTTCTTGTCCCAGGGTGTCAGTGTCACAAAGCTGCGTTGCGGCAGTTTCTGCAGCATGGCCATGTCGAATGCAGCCGCAGTGGCTGTATTTTTTTCGGCGACCCGGCCGGAAATCGTCAGCACAACGGGCCCTTTGGGCGCTGGCAATGCCCACGATGGCAATGCCCACGCGCTAAAGAGCACGCCCAGTATCCAGGCCATCGTGGCCCTTTTCGCGGTTCTCATTTCCAACTCCGTTCCTGCCATGGAATGCCGTGGCTGTTTGTAGGCCTAGTTTAACGACCCGGCGTCTTTTTCAAAACCCACACGGCCTTCGCCACTACAGGTTCGTAATCCTTGCAAACTGGGTCACAATGCGCCTTGCCTGAGGGAGGCATGCACAAGGACCGTTTTCGGGATACGCCAGTGAAAAGCTTTCGTGACAGTGAACCGCCATATTCGGCTGAAGGAGACACCACTAAGGAAGCTCTGAAGCTGGTAGCGGTGTACGCCACGTTTGCCAGCCTGTGGATTCTGTTCTCCGACCAGATCGTGGCAATGCTGTTCACCGATCCGCAGGCCATCACCACGGCATCAATGATCAAGGGCTGGCTGTTTGTGGCCGTCACCGCCACGCTGCTGTTCGGCCTGACGAAGAACATACTGTCCAATCTGCAGGAAGCCCTGAAGGCCACCCGCGAAAAGGCCTCGGCACTGGCCGACAGCGAAACCCGCCTGCAGGAAGCCCAGTCGCTGGCCCGGCTGGGAAGTTACCGCTTCGACTTTGCAGCCAGGCAGTGGCAAGCCTCTCCCATCACGGCCCAGATACTGGGCCTGGAAGCACGCCAGGAACTCAGTACCGACACCTGGCTCGGACTGGTCCATGCGGAAGACCGCGAGCGTGTTCAGCACTTCATGCAGGAAACCCTGGCGGGCCAGCTGGAAGAGTTCAGCTGCGAATACCGTGTCGTGCGGCCCAATGACCAACGCATCTGCTGGATACAGAAACGCGGCCTTCTGGAGTACGGCGACGACGGCCAGCCGACCTCCCTGCAAGGCACGGTGCAAGACATCACCGAAGCCAAGGAGGCGGCACTGGCCATTGAAAATGCCCGCAACCAGTTGCGCGCCACCCTCGATGCGCTGCCCGACCTGCTGTTTGAAGTGGGCTTTGACAGCCACATCTATGACTACCACTCCCATAGGCACGACCTTCTCGCTGCGCCGCCCGAAGCATTCCTTGGTCAAAAATTCTCCGAGATACTGCCTCCCGATGTAGCGAGCATCTGCTTTCAAGCCCTGACCGAAGCGGCCCAGAAAGGATTTTCGGGTGGCAAGCGCTACAGCCTGGATTTGCCCCAGGGCGAACACTGGTTCGAGCTTTCGGTGGCCCCCATGCACAAGGCGAGCACGGTGGTGGACGACCACTACATCATGATCGCGCGCGATGTGACCAACCTGCATTCCCAGCAGAAGCGGCTGGAACACCTCGAACATTTCGACCCGGTCACCGACCTGCCCAACCGCCTGCTGCTGTCCGACCGCCTGACCCAGGCCATGCACCACGCGGTGCGTCGCAAGCAGCATGTGGCTGTGGCCTACCTCGATCTGGACGGATTCCAGGCCATCAATGAGCGCTATGGGCGGGGATTTGGCGACCAGGTGCTCATCGCCATTGCCAAGCGCCTGCGCCAGATCATGCGCAGCGAGGACAGCCTGGCGCGCATCGGTGGAGACGAGTTCGCCCTGGTCTTTGTGGACCTGGACAACACGGACGAGAGCCTGCCGACGTTGGAGCGCTTCCTCAAGGCGATCAGCGAGGACATCCACATTGGCGACCTCAATCTGCGCGTCACCGCCAGTGCGGGCTTGAGCTTCTACCCGCAGCGCGACGGCATAGACGCCGACCAGCTGCTGCGCCAGGCCGACCAGGCCATGTACCAGGCCAAGCTCCAAGGCAAGCAGCGCGTGCACGTGTTCGACAACGCCAAGGACCACGACATCCGCGGCCACAACGAGTTCCGTGAGCACATCAAGCTGGCCTTGCAGCGACGTGAATTCGTCCTGTATTACCAGCCCAAGGTCAACATGGCCACGGGCCGGGTCATCGGCATGGAAGCGCTGATCCGCTGGCAGCACCCGGAAAAAGGCCTGCTTTCGCCCTATGCCTTCCTGCCCGAGATCGAAGAGGACGAGCTGGCAGTCGCCGTGGGCGAGTGGACGCTGGAGGCGGCCTTCGCCCAGATCCGCAGCTGGCGCAGCAGCGGCATCGACGTGAAGGTCAGTGTCAACATCGGGGCACGCCAGCTCCAGGCTCCGGGATTCTTCGAGAAGTTCGTCCAGCTCGCCCAGCAGAACCCGGATGTGCAAGCGTCCATGATCGAACTCGAAATCCTGGAGACCAGTGCCATCAGCGACCTGTCGCTGGTCTCGGGTGTCATTGCCCAGTTCGCCAGCATCGGCGTCGACTTTGCGCTCGACGACTTTGGTACCGGCTACTCTTCACTGTCCTACCTCAAGCGCTTGCAGGTGCCGACCATCAAGATCGACCAGAGCTTTGTGCGCGACCTGCTGGCCGAAAAACATGACCAGGCCATTTTGCAGGCCATCATTGACCTGGCCCAGGCCTTTGGCCGCAGCGTCATTGCCGAAGGGGTGGAAACCGAAGCCCATGGCCAGCGCCTGCTGGAGCTGGGCTGCCCGCTGGCCCAGGGCTATGCCATCGCCCGCCCCATGCCGGCAGCGCAGGTGCCCGACTGGGTGCGCCAATACCAGGCTCGCGCTGCCTAGGCCGCAATTCGCTATATTTTTTATAGCGCAACAAAAAACATATACGCGGGCAAACTGCCCCAAACACCCTTAAACCAGGCCACCAGCCCGATAACTCTGGGCGGTGCTGCCGAAGCGCTGGCGCAAGGCGCGCTGCAGCGTGTCCACCGACGCAAAGCCGCTGCGTGCGGCAATCTTCTCCATCGGCCAGTCGGTCTGGCGCAGCAGCGCAGCGGCCTGGTCGCAGCGCGCCTGGGTGACAAAGCGTGCCGGGGTCAGACCGGTCTGCGCAGCAAAGGCGCGGGCGAAGTTGCGCGGGCTCATGGAGGCGCGCGCGGCCAGCGCCTCCACCGACAGGTCTTCTTCCAGGTGCCCCTGCACCCAGGCCAGCAGCTCGCGCAGGCGCTTGGAGGCGTCGGCCTGGGCCAGCAGCAGCGGGCTGAGCTGGGGCTGGTTCTCGCCGCGCAGGCTCAGCAAGGCCAGGTTGCGGGCAATGCGCACCGCCACGGCGCGGCCCAGGTCTTCCTCCACCAAAGCCAGGGCCAGGTCCATGCCCGTGGTCACACCGGCCGAAGTCCAGACCGCGCCATCGCGCACAAAGATGCGGTCCTGCAGCACCCGGGTCTGGGGGCACAGGGTTTGCAACAGCTCGCAGGCGTTCCAATGGGTGGTGCTCTGGCGGCCGTCCAGCAGGCCTGCACCAGCCAGCGCAAACGCACCGGTGCAGACGCTGGCCACCCGGCGCACCTGTGGCGCCTGCGCTGCCACCCAGGCGCCCACCCCTTGCGCCAATATGGCGTCGCGCAACGCCGCTTCGTCGCCTCCGGCCACGATCAGCGTGTCGATGGGCCCTTGCCACTGCGTCAGGGCCACGGTGTCGGCCAACGCCAGGATGGAGTTGGTGCGTACCGTGCCACCGGAGGGCGACACCGTGACGATGCGGTAGCTGCCCGGCACGAATTCGGCCGCCTTGGCAAAGACGCTGGCCGGGCCGGCCACGTCGAGCACCTCGACGCCGTCAAACGCCAGCAGCAGCACCTGGCGCGCAGCCGTGCCGAGCGCCGTGTTGGCAGAACTTGCGGTGGATTTGTCCTTGTGGGGCATGGCAGGCAATCCTTAAGCTCATGGCCATCGACATACCGTGTACCAGCACACCGATCACCATGAAAAAACGAATGCCCGCGAGTATCGCCGCACAGACCCTTTCCCTGGCACTTGCCCTGGCAACCACACTGGCCTTGGTGGCCGCCCCCACGCAGGCCAGCACACCCGAGGCAACACCGGCCAGCCCCCAGTCCTACGCCGAGTTTGTGCAGGCGCTGCAACCGCAGCGCAGCAACCCCGTGGTCGCGGTACTGGCCCATTCGGACGGCACCGAAACCACCGACTTCCTGGTGCCGCACGCGCTGCTGCAGCGCGCCGGGGTACAGGTGGTGGCCGTGGCCCCGCAGGCCGGAGCGGTGCCGCTCATGCCTGCCCTGACCGTGCAGGTGGACACCGACTTTGCCGCCTTCGACCAACGCTTTCCGCAAGGCCCCGACTACGTGCTGGTGCCGGCCCTGCACCGCAGCGACGACCCGCAGGTGCTGGCCTGGCTGCGCCAGCAACAGCAGCGCGGCGCCATCGTCATCGGCATCTGCGCCGGAGCCCAGGTGCTGGCCCAG
The DNA here is from genome assembly GCA_008015235.1 of Rhodoferax sp. Taxonomy (GTDB): domain Bacteria; phylum Pseudomonadota; class Gammaproteobacteria; order Burkholderiales; family Burkholderiaceae_C; genus Allorhodoferax. The sequence continues at coordinate 12,019 of SSFF01000039.1, forward strand.
GCCGGGCTGCTGGACGGGCGCCGCTTCACCGGCCACTGGTGGGACCGCTCGACCTTGGCGCAGCGCCCCGGCGCCCGCTACGTGGCCGACCAGCGCTACCTGGTCGACCAAGGGGTGGCCACCACCACCGGCGTCAGCGCCTCGGTGCCAGTGACCCTGGCCCTGATCGAAGCCCTGCAAGGCCCTAAGCAAGCGGCCGAACTGGCCCGCAGCGTGGGCGAAACCGACTGGGGCGTGCAGCACCGCAGCGAGCGCTTTGCCCTGGACGCCACAGCCATGTGGACCACGGTGCGCAACACCCTGGCCTTCTGGCAGCATGACACCGTGGGCCTGCCGGTGGTCGCGGGCAGCGACGACATTGCCCTGGCCCTGGTGGCCGATGCCTGGTCGCGCAGCTACCGCAGCCAGGCCGTGGCCGTGGCCGGCGGCCCGGTGCAGCTCGCCAGTGGCTTGACGCTGCTGCCCACCCCTGATGCGCAGGCCACCCTGGCCGCCCTGCCCGCGCAGCGCCCTGCCCTGTGCCAGCTCGACGACACCCTGCACGCCCTGGCAGCGCGCTATGGCGCTGCCACCAGCCGCTGGGTGGCCACCCAGCTCGAATACAGCCCGCCCGAAACGGCACGCAAGGTCTGCGAGTAAGCCCAATTCGCTACTGATTCAATAGCTGTCTGCGCAATATCCACGCGGGCAAACGGCCAAAATGGCACCCAAAACCGGCTCTGCCGGGCCCGCGCCCTGCCGCCTGAGCACGCATTTGGCGCGAAATCACAAGTTCTTGGCGTATTACCGGAGTTGCATTTGTGGCCCTGGAGCCTACAGTCTGTCCATCAACAAGCACTCTGGAATGAGACACCATGCGCAGATGGAATGGCTGGGGCGATGACGCCACCTCGATGGACCTGAACCGCGGCGCACGCGCCATGATGGAAGAGCGCCTGGGGCCGGGCAACCCGGGCCAGGATGCCGAGCGCAAGAAGCTGCTCAAGCAGATTCCAGGCAGCCGCCTGCCCAAACACAAGCTCATCAAGACCGACGCCGATACCCGCTTTGCCATGGCCTTTGGCGAGAGCTATGGCGACTGGATCCGCAAACGCTTCGGCGCCGTGCCCCCCGTGCCCGACGGTGTGGCCTTTCCCGAAAGCCGCGAGGAAGTGCGCACCCTACTCGACCTGGCCCAGGCCCACAACTGGGTGGTAATTCCCTTTGCCGGCGGCACCAGCGTGGCCGGGCACCTGGACTGCCCGGCAAGCGTTCGCCCCATCCTGTCGATCAACCTCAGCCGCCTCAACAAGCTGCAAGCCATCGACACCGACAGTCAGCTGGCCACCTTCGGCGCCGGCACCGCCGGGCCGGCGCTGGAAGAGCAGTTGCGCCCCCACGGCTATACGCTGGGGCACTTTCCGCAGTCGTTTGAGTACTCCACCGTGGGCGGCTGGGTGGTGACCCGTTCCAGCGGCCAGCAGTCGCTGCGCTATGGCCGCATCGAGCAGCTGTTTGCCGGTGGCCACATGGAAACCCCGGTGGGCCCGCTCACCATCCCCACCCTGCCGGCGTCCAGCGCCGGGCCGGACCTGCGCGAAGTGGTCATGGGGTCGGAAGGCCGCTTCGGCATCCTGACCGAAGCCACGGTGCGCGTCACGCCCCTGCCCGGGCACGAAAGCTTCCACGCCATCTTCCTGCCCAACTGGGACGCTGCCGAAGACGCCGTGCGCACGCTGGTGCAGCGCAAGCTGCCCCTGTCCATGATGCGCCTGTCCAACGCCATCGAGACCGAAACCAACCTCACGCTGGCCGGACACGCTGCACTGATCGGCACGATGGAAAAGTACCTGGCGCTGCGCGGCTGCGGCGAGGGCAAATGCATGCTCATGCTGGGCGTGACCAGCGACGAGCGCACCGCCAAATTCGCATTGAAGGAAGCCAAACGCCATCTGGCCGATTTCGGCGCCGTCTACATCGGCACCGCGATGGGTTCCAAGTGGGCCGCCAACCGCTTCAAGGGCCCCTACCTGCGCAACACGCTATGGGACGAGGGCTACAGCGCAGACACCATTGAAACCGCGGTGGACTGGCCACGCGTGAAACCGCTGATGCTGGCCATGGAACAAACCGCTCGCGACGTGTTTGCCGAGTATGGCGAACGCGTCCACGCCTTCACCCACCTGTCACACCTGTACCCGCAGGGCAGCAGCATCTACTCGCAGTTCGTGTGGGCCACGGCGCCAGGGGGCTTTGCACCCAACTTCGAGCGCTGGCAAAAGCTCAAGGCGGCGGTGGCGCAGACCATAGCAGACCATGGCGGGACAGTGAGCCACCAGCACGGCGTGGGACGCGACCATGCCATGCACCTGGACGTGGAAAAAGGCCCCTTGGGCATGGCCACTCTGGCCGAGCTGTGCCGCCACTTCGACCCCCAGCGCATCATGAACCCCGGCAAGCTGCTGCAGGACGGTGGACCATGGGCAGCCTGAACGTACCCACCCGTGCCAGCCTGCTGGGGCGCATCGAAGCCCAGGCCTGGGACCTGATCGTCATCGGCGGTGGCATCACCGGAGCGGGTGTGGCCCAGCAGGCGGCCCGGCGCGGCTGGAAGGTGCTGCTGCTGGAACAGCGCGACTTTGCCTGGGGCACATCCAGCCGCTCTTCCAAGCTGGTGCACGGCGGCCTGCGCTACCTCAAGGAAGGCGACATCAAGACCACCCTGCACTCGGTGTGGGAACGCGAGCGCCTGATGCGCGAGGCCCCGGCCCTGGTGCAGCCGCAGAGCTTTCTGTTTGCCGACTGCGCCGGGCGCAAACCCGGACGCTGGCTGATGCAGACCGGGCTCATGGTCTACGACCTGATGGCCGGACAACGCAGCCACTTCTACGCCAAGCTGGCGCGCACACGCGAACTGGCGCCGGGTCTGAACCCGCCCAACCTGCGCGGCGCCCTGGTATTTCTGGATGCCAAGACCGACGACGCCCGCCTGGTGCAACGCGTGCTGCAGGAAGCCCAGACCGATGGTGCCGTGTGCCTGAACTACGCCGCGGCCTTTGAGCTGCTGCTGGAGCACGGTCAGGTCACTGGCGTAACGGTAGAGGACGCCGTGCATGGCGGCCGCTACACGGCGCGTGCCCGCGCCGTGGTCAACGCCACCGGTGCCTGGGCCGACCGGCTGCGTGCCCACCTGGGCGCCAAGCCCATGCTGCGCCCGCTGCGTGGCAGCCACCTGCTGATTTCCCACGCGCGCCTGCCGGTGACGCAGAGCATCAGCATGATGCATGTGAAGGACGGCCGCCCGGTGTTCCTGTACCCCTGGGAGGGCTGCACGCTCATCGGCACCACCGACCTGGATCACCAGGGCGACCTCAATACCGAGGCCAGCATCACCACGGCCGAAGTGGACTACCTGCTCGACGCCGTGAACGACCAGTTTCCGCAGGCGCATATCGGACGTGCCGACATCATCTCCACCTACGCTGGCGTGCGCCCCGTGGTGGACGATGGTCAGGCCGACGCCTCCAAGGCCACGCGCGACCATGTCGCCCAGGACGAATGCGGCCTGATCACCCTCACCGGCGGCAAGCTCACCACCTTCCGGCTCATGGCACAGGACGCACTGGCCCTTGCGGCTCCCCATGCCGGCAAGGCCTTCGCCCGCGACAAGGCGGTGCTGTTCACACCGGCCAGCCAGCACCCCCAATGGAGTGCCCCGGTGCGTGAACGCCTGCAGGCCCGCTACGGCCGCCATGCCGCCAGCTGGGCCGCATCGGCAACACCCGACGAACTGGCCTTCGTGCCCACCACGCAGACCCTGTGGGTGGAGCTGCGACTGGCCGCCCAGAACGAATCCGTGGTGCACCTGGACGACCTGCTGCTGCGCCGCACACGCCTGGGGCTGCTGCTGCCACGTGGTGCGCTCGACCACATGGACCGCATCCGCACGCTGACCGAACCGTACCTGCAGTGGGGCGATGCTGGGTGGGACGCTGAACTGGCACGCTACCGTTCGCTGATTGCCCGCCACTACGGCCTGCCCATGCGCTAACAAGGAAGAACCGTGACCCTGTCCAAAAGCTACATCCTGGCCATCGACAACGGCACCCAGAGCGTGCGCGCACTGCTGTTCGACCTGCATGGCAACCTGGTGGACAAGTCCCAGGTGAGCATCGACAGCTACCAGTCCAAAGAACCCGGCTGGGTGGAAAACGACCCCGAGTGCTTCTGGCAGACGCTGTCGACAGCCTGCCAGCGCCTGTGGGCCAACACCCATGTACCCAAGGCGTCGATTGCTGGCGTGGTGATCACCACCCAACGCGGCACCACCGTGCCGCTGGACGCCCAGGGCCAGCCGCTGCGCCCCTTCATCCTCTGGATGGACCAGCGCCGTGCCCAGCAGACCAACAAGCTGCGCTGGTGGTGGGAAGCAGCGTTCCAGCTCATCGGCATGCGCGGCACCATCGACCACTTCCAGCGCGAGGCCGAAGCCAACTGGATCGCGCAGAACGAGCCTGAGGTCTGGAAGCGCACGGACAAGTACCTGCTGCTGTCGGGCTACCTGCACTACCGCTTCACCGGCAAGTTCGTCGATTCGGTAGCCAACCAGGTCGGCTACATCCCTTTCGACTACAAAAAAGGCTGTTGGGCCCCGGACTGGGACTGGAAATGGCAGGCCATGCCGGGGATCAAACGCTCCATGCTGCCGGAGCTGGTGCCTGCAGGCACTGTCATCGGCACGGTAAGCAGCAAGGCGGCCAAAGACACCGGCATTCCCGAAGGGCTGCCGCTGATTGCCGGGGCGGCCGACAAGGCCTGCGAAGTCATCGGTGCTGGCTGCCTGACCCCGGAGATTGCCTGCCTGTCCTACGGCACGGCGGCCACGGTGAACACCACCACGCCGAAATACGTGGAAGCCACACCGTTCATCCCCCCCTACCCCGCAGCCGTGCCCGGCCACTACAACACCGAGATCCAGATCACGCGCGGCTTCTGGATGGTGAGCTGGTTCAAGGAACAGTTCGGCCTGCACGAACAGCAGATTGCCGAGCAGCGTGGCGTGGCGCCCGAAAGCCTGTTCGATGAACTGGTGGGCGCCGTACCACCTGGTGCGCAAGGCCTCATGCTGCAGCCGTTCTGGAATCCCGGCATCAAGGTGCCCGGCCCCGAGGCCAAGGGCGCCATCATCGGCTTTGGCGACGTGCACAAGCGCGCCCACCTGTACCGCGCCATCTTGGAAGGCTTGGCCTACGCACTGCGCGAGGCCAAGGAACGCATCGAGAAGCGCAGCGGCACCCGAATCACGCGGGTGCGGGTGTCGGGGGGCGGCTCGCAAAGCGACGCGGCCATGCAGATCACGGCCAACGTGTTCAACCTGCCTGCGGAGCGCCCGCACCTGTACGAGACCAGCGGCCTGGGCGCCGCCATACTGGCCAGTGTGAGCCTGAAGCTGCACCCGGATTTTGCAACGGCGATACGGGAGATGACGCGCATCGGCCAGGTATTCCAGCCCGAGCCGCAGCATGCCAAGACTTACGAAGCGCTGTACACGCAGGTCTACAGCCGCATGTACCAGCGGCTGCAGCCGCTGTACAAGGCGATTCAGGAGATTACCGGCTACCCGCAGCAGACGCGTTGAGCTGCGGCTGGGGCCTTGTCATTTGCGCTTGGCGCAGGCACCGGCTTCGCACTTGCTGGTGCGTTCGCCAATGAAATTGCCGAATCTCTTGCCCATGCTACCCATCTCGGCGCAGACCGCCGCATCGCCATCAAAGGCAAACCCCTTGGCGCCAGTAGCGTCCAGGACTTCGGTCCGGGTCAGTCCCATTTTGTTGAAAGCTTCGGGCTTGTGCCACTGTTCGGCACAAATGCCGTGGTAGATGAAGGTGTAGTACACCAGCTCCGAGACTTCAGCTTTTTGCAACTGCACCCGCAAGACGCCATTTTTCCAGGTCGCCTCCTTGACCTGGTGCATGCCCAAAGACCCTCCCAGGGGTTCCGGCACACCGGCAAACGGCGCAGCAGCTGCGGCCCCGACCGTGGCACAGGCCAAGGCCATGGAAAGCATTGCGGATTTCATCGTCGAGCTCCTGAACGTCATGACGCCGCCAAGACTACAAGAAACGGCTGGCACCAGCGTACCGGCGCGGCGCTAAATTGACCCGAACTTAACCAAAATCAATTGGAAGACTGCGGCTCACAAGCGCCCCCTGGCCCGCAGACGCTCCAGTGCTGCACGGGCCTCGGGTCGGGGGCTGCGCAGCAGGTACAGCACCATGGCATAGCGCGATGCAAAAACCTGGGGCTGCTCGGTGTCCATCAAGCGTTCGAACTCGGCCACCAGATCCCATGCCCCCCAGTCGCCCAGGTCGGAGGCCACGAAACCGGCACGTTGGGGATTGGCCGCGATGTAACTCCTTGCCACCGCGATCGCCTGGTCCCTGGAAAGTCGCCCACTGGCGCCAGCATGCACCCGCACCGCCAAAAGGGCGGCCTGGACTTCCGCATCGGAACGTTGAGCGTTTTCCAGGTAATGGGCCTGTACCCAGGCCATGCCAGCAGGGCCGCGGGCCTCGATGACCGCTGCCAACAGGGCCGATACGGTGGGCATGGACGACCTTGCCGAGGTATTGAGCAGGCGTTGCTGCAATGCCTGCACTTGTAGCTCCTGGGCCACGAAGCCCAGCATCAGCGCATAAAGTGGGTGGCGGGCTTCCAGTTCGCCCCGCTCCAGCCATTTCTCCAAGGCACGCGCATTGAATGCCGACGAAGCTGCACGCATGGCGCCATACGGCGCACTGGCCAGCTCATCATAGGCGGCCTGCGCAACCAAGGGGACCGGGTTCTCCAGGTCAGGAAGGAAGTAGGCGAAGCGCGCAGGCCAATTGGCATCGGCTGCCGTCGGGTTGGCATCGGCGGGACGGCGCAAGGCAATCAGCCTGTCCAGCCAGGGTGCACGCTCTACCGGCATGGCGCCGAGCGCGTTCCAGGTTCCGCCACTGTATGCCAGCAACACCGTGCCAGAATCAGGAAGCTGTGCCCCCACTGCGTTCAAGCGAGCCGCCGTATCAGCACCTCCCCGTATCGTTACCAAGCGCTCAAATTCACCTGCCTTGGGCAAGACACGGGCAATGGCCACGGCCTCGGCACGATAAAGGCGTTGCGTCAGGGTTTGCTCGGCGGCCGAGGGCGCACAAATGGCACAGGCCCACACCGGAGCACCTGGGGTCAGCGCCAGCATGCTGCACAGCAGTATTTTTCGCAACCATCGCGGCACAGAAGCCATGGGTGATTTCCCTCGTCAAGAACCTGTTCACTGGGGCGGCCGGGGCCGCATAATGCCCTATTCTGCGCTTGGTCGAATTCCCCTTTACTGGAGACACGATGAACATCAAAAAACACCTCAGCGGCGCCCTGTTGGCACTGGCAGCGGGCCAGGTGCTGGCCTGGGGCAACCACGCACTGCCCACTTACCGCGCACTGGAACAGCTGCCGGAATTGGCCAAGGCTGCCCCCGTCAAGGTGGAAACGCTGGAAAGCTTTCTGAAGGCCGAGGAAAAAACCATCGAGGCCCTGCTTGCCAGCCAGGAAGCCTGGGCGATCGCCAACCTCGACAACTACCCCAAGCGCCCCGAAGCACTGGGGTTCATCGCCAACCCCCAGCGCAACGACGAGGCCCGCCGCCTGGCATTCCTGATGGCACTGCGGGTGGCGCCGAACAGCAAGCTGGCCCTGTTCTACCAACCCGACCCGGCCAAACCTTTTCCCACCGGTTCTGCGCCGGTGGCGTATTCGGATGTCAACACCCTGCCCGAACCGGCCCACCACAATTACCGCTTCGTGGCACTCAAACCCGGCGATATGGTGTCCCCGCTGAACGTGGTGGCCACCGCCGCCGACGAGCCCGACTACGGGCTGGACATCAATTGCTGGAGCGACAGTCCGTCGGACTGGGGCAAGGTCTACAACTTCGGTAACCTGCCTTTCGGCAACCCGGCACTCAACTACTCGACCCAGGCGCCTTTCCACATGGGCTTCTTCCATGAGAGCGACATCCTGTATACCGCAGCGCCCTTCATCAAACGCACCTACCCGCTGCTGCGCTCCTACCAGTACTGGTCGCTCGCAGCCCTGGCCTTCCGTACCGGCCATGCCTACTGGGGCTGGCGCTTTGCCGGGCTGTCCCTGCACTACATCCAGGACCTGGGCCAGCCCTACCATGCGCGCCTGGCACCGGGTGTGTCGACCCTCAAGCTGCTGGGCGCCAACATCCTGGCCATGGCCGGCATGACTGGAATGAAGGACGACACCATCGTCTTGCTTTCCAACCGCCACCTGGTGGTGGACAAGTACCAGAATGAAATGGTCTATGCCGGTTCGCTCGACCCGCAGGTGGACTTGATCGAGAAATCGCTGGCCGACCCCTCCAAGGACAGCAGCTACCCGGCCTGGAGCGACCGCTATGTGCGCGACGTGGTGGCCAAGCAATCATCCGACTACGGCGCTCGGATATCGGACATCATTGCCGAGTCGGTGCCTGCCAAGTACGTGAACGATCCGAAGTTCGATTTCGGCACGCAGGAAGCCAATATCACCCTGATCGATGTGCTGTCTAAGGAAGATGCGCAGGCCCGCGCGAAACTGGACAACGCCATTGCCGAACTGCTGGCCCACTTTGGCGCCCACACCCGCAACGAGATCCGCAGCATCCTGAAAGCGTCCAATCAGCAATGAGTCAGCAAACGCGGTAATATTGCTGCAGTGCAATATTTTTCCCAAAGGACACCGCCATGCTGTACCAGCTGTACGAAACACAGCGCTCCCTGATGGAGCCGTTTTCCGACTTGGCGGCTGCTGCCGCCAAGGTCTATGCCAATCCGCTCAATCTGGCGGGGCAAAACCCGTTCTCCCAGCGCATTTCGGCCGCCTACGACCTGATGCACCGCCTGGGCAAGGACTACGAAAAACCCGAATTCGGCCTGCGCACCGTCAGCGTGGACGGCGTGGACATCGCGATCCACGAACGTATCGAGCTGGAAAAGCCCTTCTGCCAGCTGCGCCGCTTCAAGCGCTTCAGCGATGACCCCAAGATGCTGGAACGCACCAAGAACCAGCCCGCCGTCCTGATCGTCGCCCCGCTGTCCGGCCACTACGCCACGCTGCTGCGCGACACGGTGAAAGCCATGCTGCGCGACCACAAGGTCTACATCACCGACTGGAAGAATGCCCGTCTGGTGCCCATGAGCGAAGGTGAATTTCACCTGGACGACTACGTCAACTACGTGCAGGAATTCATCCGCCACGTGCAAAACAAGTATGGCAACTGCCACGTCATGAGCGTGTGCCAGCCCACGGTGCCGGTGTTGGCCGCCGTGTCGCTGATGGCCAGCCGGGGTGAAAAGACGCCTTTGTCCATGGTCATGATGGGCGGCCCCATCGACGCACGCAAGTCGCCCACCGCCGTGAACAACCTTGCCATGACCAAGTCGCACAGCTGGTTCGAGAACAATGTGATCTACCGCGTGCCCACCACATTCCCCGGTGCCGGGCGCCGTGTGTATCCCGGATTTTTGCAGCACACCGGCTTCGTGGCCATGAACCCCGACCACCACGCCAAGAGCCACTACGACTACTTCAAGGACCTGATCAAGGGTGACGGCGCCAGCGCCGAAGCGCACCGCAAGTTCTACGACGAATACAACGCCGTGCTCGACATGGACGCGGACTACTACCTGGAAACCATCCGCGTGGTGTTCCAGGACTTTGCCCTGGTCAATGGCACCTGGGAAGTCAAGAACCCCAAGGGCAAGCCTGAGCGCGTGCGCCCGCAGGACATCAAGACCACAGCCCTGCTGTCGGTGGAGGGTGAGCTCGACGACATTTCCGGATCGGGTCAGACCCAGGCCGTGCACAGCATCTGCACCGGTGTGCCCAAGCAGCTGCAACGCCACTACGAGTGCAAAGGCGCTGGCCACTATGGCATTTTCTCGGGTAGCCGCTGGCGCGAAATGGTGTACCCACAGGTCAAGGCCTTCATCCTGTCCCACCACACCGCGCCTGCGCAGGAAACCGCGGTAGCGGTCAAGACTGCGGCACCGGCACCAGCACCGAAAAAAGTGGCAATACCCCGCAAGACTGCAGCCAAAGCACCAGCCAAGGTGGCAGCCAAGCCCGTTGCGGCCAAAACCACCCCGGTGAAAGCGACAGCCAAGAAGCCTGTGGCCAAAGCCAACACCCCGGTCAAGGCCGCTGCCACAAAGCGCGCCAAAGTCGCTGCCACACCGGCACCCAGCACAGCCGCCGCAGGGACTGCCCAGGAAGCCTGATGGACAGCCCGGCACCGCTCACGCCCCTGGCGGCGCAGGTGCTGGACGCCCTGCCGCAGACGCAGTGCACGCGTTGCGGTTACCCCGATTGCGCCGCCTACGCCACCGCCGTGGCGGCGGGTGAATGCGACATCAACCGCTGCCCACCTGGCGGTGCTGCAGGTGTGCAACGGCTGGCTGCCATTACCGGCCGACAAGCGGGTGCACTGGCGCCGGAATGCGGCACCGAAGGCCCGCGTACCCTGGCCTTCATCGACGAAGACTGGTGCATAGGCTGCACCCTGTGCATCGATGCCTGCCCCACCGACGCGATTGTCGGCACCCACAAGCGCATGCATACCGTGATCGAGCCCTACTGCACCGGGTGCGAGCTGTGCATCCCGGTCTGCCCAGTCGACTGCATCGTGTTGGAGAACGCCAGTGGCAGTGCCTCCGGTTGGGATGCCTGGACACCCGAGCAGGCGCTGCAGGCCCGTAAACGCTATGAATTCAGTAGCTGGAGACGCAAGCGATATGCGGGCGAACACGCAAAAAGGCTTGAAGAAAAGGCACGCATGAAGCTGGCCGACCTGCCAGCCCACTCCCAGCACACCGACCCGGTGGTGCTGGACAAGAAGCGCGCCGTCATCGAAGCTGCACTGGCGCGTGCCCGCGCCAAACGCGAAGCCGCATCAGAGCGCTAGGCCCTTGTACACGCCACATCCCAGGTAGAGGTCGTCCACCTGGCACACGTAGGACATCTTGGTTTGCACCTTGCCCGTGCTCGGGTTCGTGATGTCGTACTGGACCCATCCTGGCGACTCCTGGGCCTGCGACACAATCGCGTTGAGTAAACCCTGACCATCGACACCGGCGATGTCCTGCACGCGGGTACCGACCTTGGCCGGGTTGCCGCCGAATGCCAGGTAAGCGCCATTGCGGTCGAGCGCAAAGACATACATGTCACGGTCGAAGAAGCCCTGATCGGCCGCGGTGATGTCGCGCACAAACGCTTCCCTGGAAGACACCTGGCGCCGGTGCGCCACGGCCTTCTCCACCAATGCCAATGCTTCGTCCGCCGTGCCCTGCTGGAGATGGAACACCGATACTGATGCTGCCAGGGTCGAAGCCTGGTTCTGCAGCTCACTGGCCTGGTGGGCCGCAGTTTCCACCATGGCGGCATTCTGCTGGGTGATCTCGTCCAGCTGGCGCACCGCTGCGCTGATCTCCGCCAAGGAAGTGCTCTGCTCGGCACTGCTGGCCGATATCTCCGACATCTTGGCAGCAACCGTCCGAATTCCCTGCACCACCGCATCCATCTGGCCACCCGCGTCGCGGATCAGTTCGACACCCTTGCCGACCTGGCTCGAGGACGCGCTGATCAGCTCACGGATTTCCTTGGCTGAACTGGCCGAGCGCTGAGCCAATGAGCGCACCTCGCTGGCAACCACCGCAAAACCACGGCCCGACTCCCCGGCACGTGCTGCCTCCACCGCGGCATTGAGTGCGAGGATGTTGGTCTGGAAAGCCAGTCCATCGATCACACCGACGATCTCGTCCATGCGCCGGGTGCTGGCCTGGATGGCTTCGATCTGGGCCACCGCGAGTTGCATGCTTTGTGCACTCTGGTCGGCAATGGCCCGAACTTCCTTGGCGCTGCGGTCCGATTCCTGCGCGGCATGGGCATTGCCCTGCACCGTGGAAGCCAGCTCCTGGACGCTGGCATTGGTCTGCTCAAGGTTGGCGGCCTGCTGCTCAGTGCGATCCGAGAGCGCATGGCTGCCACTGACCAACTGGATGCCGGACTGCGACACCAGCGCGGCATTGCTGCGCACACTGGCGACCATGCTCGAAAAGCTGTTGACCATGCTGTCCATCACATCGGACATGTCATTGAGCTCGTCGCTGCCACGCACCCGTACACGGTGGCGCAGATTACCATCGGCCATCTGCTGCATGAAGAGCAGCACCTGCTGCAGGTCGGCCAGGAAGCTCAGGCGGAAAGCCAGCATCAGGTAGATCAGCAGGCCTACGCCCGCCACGCTGACGGTCACACCGAACCAATATCGTTGCGAGATGCTGGTACGACGCTCCTGCAGTCGCTGCGCCAAGGCATCGACAGTCCAGGCCTGGAACTGGCCTACCGCCGCAATGGCCGCAGTGCCGGCTGCGAAATAGGCTTGCGGATCCTCAGCCGGTGCGTCGGCTGAAAAGCGGGTGCGCACCAGCTGGGCGAAATCACGCGAGACGGAGAGCGCCTTTTCGCCGGCCGCATCGCGTACACCCGCTTGCGCCATTTGCGCCTGCAGATGTTCGAGATCGCGCAACGCCGACTCCAGACTGTCTGCCTGGGTCAACATGCGTGCAGACCCCACCGGGTTCGGAGCCCCCTGGCTCAACAGCCCGGCCCCCTGACCACGCAGCTTTCCCAACAACTCGGTCCAGGGTGTGGCATGCGACACCGCCATCTGGACCAGCAGGCCTGCGGCGGGGTCAGATTCCAAAAGCAGGCGCGTATCCATGGCCAGCGCGTGCAAGAAGCGCTGCAGGTCTTCTACCAGTGCACTGTGCAACGCAAAACTTTCAGGGGCCGACTTGCCTTCGATCGCCCCGGCCAGCCCCTGCACGCGGGCCTGCAAGGCAGACCACGAAGATGCCAGGGAGGAATTTTGCAGCTGCGCCATGCTGGCGGTAGCCTGCTGCAGCGTGCTGGCCAGGGATTCCCGGGTCTTGTCGCGCCCAGCCTTGGCCGACTCGTTGCCGGACAACACCATGTTGGTCTGGCCCCGGTGGGTCTGGACATGGCCAACCACCGCAGAGAGTTGGGTCACCGCTCCCACACCTTGCAATGCGGCACCGGTCTGTGCCAATGCGCCACGTTGGTACTGGAGCAACTGCCACTGCACCAACACCAGAGGAACCAGGGCGACCAAAGCCAGTACCCCAAGCTTGGTGGTCATGCGCATGCGCCGTATGACCCACATACCCGGGAAAAACAGCCGTAACAGGTTCATGGTATTCCTTCTAGCTTCACTGCCAACTTCAGCGCGGCGCATTGTCACCTTACTGACATATCGCCCCGCTTACAAGTTGCGCCCACTAGGGTTATTACCAAGTTCAGGCCGTGCCCTAGGCACGGCCTGCGACGGCAGGTGTACCTGCCGAAGAAGTCGACCCTAGGCGGCGGACAGTGCAGCCACCACCTCGGGCGGTGCCTGCACCAGCTCGATCAGCACGCCTTCCCCGGCAATGGGAAACTCGTCGTTGCTCTTGGGGTGCAGGAAGCAGATGTCGTACCCGGCGGCCCCCTTGCGGATGCCGCCCGGCGCGAAACGCACACCCTGCGCCGTGAGCCATTCCACGGCCACTGGCAGGTTGTCGATCCACAGGCCCACGTGGTTCAGCGGGGTGGTATGCACGGCCGGCTTCTTCTCGGGGTCGAGCGGCTGCATCAGGTCCACCTCCACCTTGTAGGGGCCGGTGCCCATGGCGCAGATGTCCTCGTCCACGTTTTCACGCTCACTCTTGAAGGTGCCAGTCACCTCCAGCCCCAGCATTTCGACCCAGAGCTTCTGCAGCCGGGTCTTGTCGGGGCCGCCAATGGCGATCTGCTGGATGCCCAGCATCTTGAAGGGGCGCTTACTCATTTTTCGAACTCCACAATCGGCTGGTCCACGGTCAGGCTTTCGCCCTTGGACGCCAGCACCTTGGCCACCACGCCATCGGCGGCGGCAAAGAGCACGTTCTCCATCTTCATGGCTTCGATCACGGCCACACGCTCACCCGCCTGGACCTTCTGCCCCGGCTGTACCGCCACGTCGACCAGCAGGCCCGGCATGGGCGAGAGTACATACTTGCTCATGTCCGCCGGTGCCTTGAAGGGCATGAGACGGTGCAACTCGGCCATGCGCTGGGACATGACCAGCACGTCGATGCGGGTGCCGTTGTGCTGCACGCGCAGCGCCAGCGGGTTCTTGGGGGTGCCACGCTCGACCTGGGCCGTGAACGCCTGGCCATTGACGGTGCCGGTGATGGCAACGTCATTCAGGCGCGAATCGCTACGGATTTCATAGACCTGTGCGCCCACCTTGACACGGGCAAAGCCCTGTTCGCCCACAAACTCGTCCACATGCACGGCCGTGTAGCTGTTGTTGCCATCGGCTGCCAGCGTGACCACGGTGTAGTCCTTGCCAGCATTGACGGCGTAGCCGGGCAGCTGGCCCGACAAGGTGGTGGCACGCTCGCGGCTCTTGCGGCGCACGAACGCGGCCAGCGCCTGCATGAAGCTGGGGTCTTCGTGCGGCACGTCTTCGGCCGCAAAGCCCTTGCCATAGTGCTCGGCAATGAAACCGGTGTTGAACTGGCCGGTGACGAACTTGGGATGCGCCAACAGCGCGGCCTGGAACGGGATGTTGGAGCTGATGCCGCGGATGACAAATCCGTTCAGGGCTTCGCGCATCTTGGCAATCGCCTCCTTGCGGTCTTTTCCGTGCACGATGAGCTTGGCGATCATTGAGTCGTAGTACATCGGAATCTCACCGCCCTCGGCCACACCCGTATCCACACGCACACCCTGTAGCTTGGACGTGTCGGACTGGAACATGGTTTGCGGCGGCGGTGTGAAACGCACCAGACGACCCGTGGAAGGCAGAAAGTTGCGGAACGGGTCTTCGGCGTTGATGCGGCACTCGATGGCCCAGCCGTCACGCTTCACATCCGCCTGAGTGATGGGCAGCTTTTCGCCAGCCGCCACACGGATCATCATTTCCACCAAGTCCAGGCCGGTGATGCATTCGGTCACCGGGTGCTCCACCTGCAGGCGGGTATTCATTTCCAGGAAGTAGAAGTCCTGGTCCTTACCGACCACGAACTCGACGGTGCCTGCCGACTGGTATTTCACTGCCTTGGCCAGCGCCACGGCCTGCTCGCCCATGGCTTTGCGGGTAGCGTCGCTGATGAAGGGGCTGGGCGCCTCTTCGATGACCTTCTGGTGGCGGCGCTGGATCGAGCATTCGCGCTCGTTCAGGTACACCACGTTGCCGTGGCTGTCACCCAGCACCTGGATTTCGATGTGGCGTGGTTCGAGCACGTATTTCTCGATGAACACGCGGTCGTCACCGAAGCTGTTGCGGGCTTCGTTGCGGCAGCTGGTGAAGCCTTCAAAGGCTTCCTTGTCATTGAAAGCCACGCGCAGACCCTTGCCACCGCCGCCGGCCGAGGCCTTGATCATGACGGGGTAGCCAATGCCCTTGGCAATCTCGACCGCCTGCTCCGCGGTATCGATGGCATCGTTGTAGCCGGGAATGGTGCTGACCTTGGCTTCATTGGCCAACTTCTTGGAGGCAATCTTGTCGCCCATGGCCGCAATGCTGAAATGGCGCGGGCCGATGAAGGCAATGCCTTCGTCTTCGCAGCGCTTGGCAAAGGCTTCGTTCTCGCTCAGGAAACCGTAGCCGGGATGCACGGCCTGGGCACCAGTCTGCTTGCAGGCTTCGATGATCTTGTCGGCCAGCAGATAGCTTTCGCGGCTGGGCGGTGGCCCCAGGCGCACAGCTTCGTCGGCCAGCAGCACATGGCGTGCGTCCCGGTCGGCGTCGGAGTAAACAGCAACCGTCTTGATGCCCATCTTGCGGGCGGTAGCAATGACGCGGCAGGCGATTTCGCCGCGGTTGGCAATCAGAATCTTGGTAAACATGGTCTGTGATCCTTTTTCGTTCTTGTCGGTGATCAGAGCGGAATGTTCCCGTGCTTGCGCCACGGGTTCTCCAGCTTCTTGTCCTTGAGCATCACCAGCGAGCGGCAGATGCGCTTGCGGGTTTCGTGCGGCAGGATCACGTCGTCGATGAAGCCACGGGCACCGGCCACGAACGGGTTGGCAAAGCGTGCCTTGTACTCGGCTTCCTTGGCCGCGAGCTTCTCGGGGTCACCCTTGTCTTCGCGGAAGATGATTTCCACCGCACCCTTGGCGCCCATCACCGCGATCTCGGCATTGGGCCAGGCAAAGTTCACGTCGCCACGCAGATGCTTGGAGGCCATCACGTCGTACGCGCCGCCGTAGGCTTTGCGTGTAATGACGGTGATCTTGGGCACGGTGCACTCGGCGTAGGCGTACAGCAGCTTGGCACCATGCTTGATGATGCCGCCGTATTCCTGGCTGGTACCGGGCATGAAGCCGGGCACGTCGACGAAGGTGACGACCGGAATGTTGAAGGCATCGCAGAAGCGCACGAAGCGCGCGGCCTTGATGGAGCTCTTGATGTCCAGGCAACCGGCCAGCACCAGAGGCTGGTTCGCCACGATGCCGATGGTCTGACCGTCCATGCGCGCAAAGCCGATGAGGATGTTCTTCGCGTATTCGGGCTGGATCTCGAAGAAATCGCCATCGTCCACAGTCTTGACGATCAGCTCCTTCATGTCATAGGGCTTGTTGGGGTTGTCCGGCACCAGCGTGTCCAGGCTTCGGTCGGCACGGTCGATCGGGTCGCCGCTCTTGCGCACCGGGGCTTTCTCGCGGTTGTTCAGCGGCAGATAGTTGTAGAGGCGACGCAGCATCAGCAGCGCTTCCACATCGTTCTCGAAGGCCAGGTCGGCCACGCCGCTCTTGCTGGTGTGGGTCACGGCGCCACCGAGTTCCTCGGCGGTCACTTCCTCGTGCGTCACGGTCTTCACCACTTCGGGGCCGGTCACGAACATGTAGGAGCTGTCCTTGACCATGAAGATGAAGTCGGTCATGGCCGGCGAGTACACAGCACCACCGGCGCTGGGACCCATGATCATGCTGATCTGCGGAATCACCCCGCTGGCCATCACGTTGCGCTGGAACACCTCGGCATAACCGCCCAGAGAGGCCACGCCTTCCTGGATGCGGGCGCCACCCGAGTCGTTCAGGCCAATGACCGGGGCACCGACCTTCATGGCCTGGTCCATGATCTTGCAGATCTTCTCGGCATGGGCTTCAGACAGCGCACCGCCGAACACGGTGAAGTCCTGGCTGAACACGAACACCAGGCGGCCGTTGATCATGCCGTAGCCGGTGACCACGCCGTCACCGGGGATCTTCTGGTCGGACATGCCGAAGTCGACGCAGCGGTGCTCGACGAACATGTCCCACTCTTCGAACGTGCCTTCGTCCAGCAGTACTTCCAGGCGCTCGCGTGCGGTCAGCTTGCCCTTCTTGTGCTGGGAGTCGATCCGCTTCTGGCCGCCGCCCATGCGGGCTGCTTCGCGCTTTTTCTCCAGTTGGTCGAGGATGTCTTGCATGGCTTCCTTCTTTCGTCAAAAAAATGTTTCGCTATTAATTCAGTAGCTTCCTACGCCGAAATATCAAGGGCTGAGAGCAGATTTCGTGCTGCCGTACTAGCCGGTAGACTGCCTTTTTCGACCGCCTGCACGGTGGATGCCAGCTGGGCCTGCACCGCCGGGTGGGCCTTGAACGCTTGCTTCAGCCCGGCGTCGATGCGCTCCCACATCCAGGCCAGTGCCTGGTGCTGGCGGCGGGCGCCCAGCTGACCGTTGCCCTGCTGCAGTGTCTTGAATTCGGTCACGGCATCCCAGAACGTATCCACACCCTGTGACTGCAAGGCACTGATCTGGATCACTTTCGGGTGCCACACGCTGCTGTCATGTGCCGCATGGTCGTGGTGCCCGTGCAGCCCCAGCAGGCGCAGGCTGGAGGTGATCTGGGCACGGGCGCGGGTGGCGGCGTTGGGGTCGATGTCGGCCTTGTTGATGACCACCAGGTCGGCCAGCTCCATCACACCCTTCTTGATGGCCTGCAGGTCGTCGCCGGCATTGGGCAGTTGCAGCAGCACGAACATGTCGGTCATGCCATGCACGGCCGTCTCGCTCTGGCCTACGCCCACGGTCTCGACGATCACCACGTCGTACCCGGCCGCTTCGCACACCAACATGGCTTCGCGCGTCTTCTCAGCCACACCACCCAGGGTGCCACTGCTGGGGCTGGGTCGTATGTAGGCCTTCTCCTGCATGGACAGCTGCTCCATGCGCGTCTTGTCGCCCAGGATGGAACCGCCCGACACGCTGCTGGATGGGTCCACGGCCAACACCGCCACGCGGTGGCCCTGACCAATCAGGTACAGCCCCAATGCTTCAATAAACGTGCTCTTGCCCACACCCGGCACGCCGCTGATGCCCAGCCGCAGGCTCTTGCCGGTGTGCGGCAGCAGCGCAGTGAGCAAGGCATCGCCTTGCTGGCGATGGTCGGCCCGCGTGGACTCCAACAGCGTGATGGCCTTGGCCATGGCACGGCGCTGTACGGCGCTTGCGCCATGCAGGATGCCATCGAGCAAGGGGGGTGTACTCACGGACATGCGACCGTTTCTAGTCGATGAATTAGGCGCGCGCCTTCTTGATCTGCTCCAGCACGTCCTTGGCGCTGGCCGGAATCGGGGTGCCGGGGCCGTACACGCCCTTGACGCCGGCCTCGTACAGCATGTCGTAGTCCTGGCGCGGAATCACGCCACCGACAAACACGATGATGTCGTCCGCACCTTGGTCCTTGAGCGCCTGGATGATGGCGGGCACCAGGGTCTTGTGACCGGCCGCCAGGGTGGAAATGCCCACGGCATGCACGTCGTTCTCGATAGCCTGGCGTGCGCACTCTTCGGGCGTCTGGAACAGCGGCCCCATGTCCACGTCGAAGCCGAGGTCGGCAAAGGCCGTGGCCACGACCTTGGCGCCGCGGTCGTGCCCGTCCTGGCCCAGCTTTGCAACCATCACGCGCGGGCGGCGGCCTTCGGCAGCAGCGAATTCGGCGATTTCGGTCTTGAGCTTGTCCCAGCCTTCGGCCGAGTCGTAGGCAGCAGCGTACACACCAGTCACCTTTTGGGTATCCGCACGGTGGCGTCCGAATTCCTTTTCCAGGGCATCGCTGACCTCGCCCACGGTAGCGCGCAAGCGGATGGCTTTGATGGCCAAGTCCAGCAGGTTGCCCTGGCCGGATTGTGCCGCGGCGGTGAGCGCGCCCAACGCCGCTTGCACGGCAGCGTTGTCCCGGGTAGCGCGAATCTGCTTCAGGCGGGCGATCTGGCCGTCGCGCACCTTCATGTTGTCCACGTCGAGGATCTCGATCGGATCTTCCTTGGCCAGCTTGTACTTGTTGACGCCGACGATGACGTCTTTGCCACTGTCGATGCGCGCCTGCTTTTCCGCAGCAGCGGCTTCGATCTTGAGCTTGGCCCAGCCGCTGTCCACGGCCTTGGTCATGCCGCCCATGGCGTCCACTTCCTCGATGATCTTCCAGGCCTCGTCGGCCATCTGCTGGGTCAGCGTCTCCATCATGTAGCTGCCGGCCCAGGGGTCGACCACATTGGTGATGTGCGTCTCTTCCTGGATGATGAGCTGGGTATTGCGCGCAATGCGGGCCGAGAACTCGGTGGGCAGGGCAATGGCTTCGTCCAGCGAGTTGGTGTGCAGACTTTGCGTGCCGCCGAACACGGCCGCCATGGCTTCGATGGTGGTGCGCACCACGTTGTTGTAGGGGTCCTGCTCGGTCAGCGACCAGCCGGAGGTCTGGCTGTGGGTGCGCAGCATCATCGACTTGGCGCTCTTCGGCTTGAATTCCTTCATGATGCGCCACCACAGCAGGCGCGCGGCGCGCAGCTTGGCGATCTCGAGGTAGAAGTTCATGCCGATGGCGAAGAAGAAGGACAGCCGCCCGGCGAAGGCGTCCACATCCATGCCCTTGGCGATCGCCGTCTTGACGTACTCCTCGCCGTCGGCCAGCGTGAAGGCCAGTTCCAGCGCCTGGTTCGCGCCGGCTTCCTGGATGTGATAACCGGAGATCGAGATCGAGTTGAACTTCGGCATGTTGCTGGCCGTGTAGCCGATGATGTCGGCAATGATGCGCA
>SSFF01000025.1 GCA_008015235.1 Rhodoferax sp.
CTGCTGCACGGCGGCCTCCAGGGCCACCCTCTGTTCAAACGCCTCCAATGCCTGGGCATCCTGGCGGTCCAGTGTGATTTCGACAATGGCCGTGAGCCCGTGGCCCAGCACCGTGGCCAGCACCTGCGGATCGAGGATGGCGACCTGGCGCGCAATGAGGCCGGCGTCCTGCAGTCGCTTGACGCGGCGCAGGCAGGTGGGAGGCGAGATGTGCACCCGTGCCGCCAGGGCCTGGTTGCTCAGGCTGGAATCGCGTTGCATTTGCGCCAGCAGGGCCAGGTCGATGTCATCTATTTCCATAAATTTCAATTCAATGCGATTTTTGGAACATTAATGCATTGACCAATATTTGTGCAAGTTAATTTCAAAAATTAACAAAAATTGCCACAATATTTTTCTGTGGAGCACCTACGATGCAGCATCTTTAACCCCAACGAGGTGGCGTATGTGTGGCATTGTGGGCGCGGTATCGACGCGCAATGTGGTTCCGGTGCTGGTGCAAGGGCTGGAGCGGCTGGAATACCGCGGCTATGACTCCTGCGGCGTGGCTGTCTACGCCCTGGACGACAAGCCGGGCCTGCGCCGGGCCCGCAGCACCTCGCGCGTGGCCGAGTTGGGTGAGCAGATTGCCAGCACCCAACTCCAGGGCACGCTGGGCATTGCGCACACGCGCTGGGCCACCCACGGTGCTCCGGCGGTGCACAACGCCCACCCGCACTTCAGCCACGGTACCGGTACCGGTGCCTCGCTGGAAGGTGGCAAACCTGGCCGCATTGCGCTGGTGCACAACGGCATCATCGAAAACCACGACGAGCTGCGTGCGGCCCTCAAGGCCAAGGGCTATGAGTTTGTCAGCCAGACCGACACCGAAGTCATCTCCCACCTGGTGGACAGCCTGTACGACGGCGACTTACTCGAAGCCGTGAAGGCTGCGGTGCTGCAGCTGCACGGTGCCTACGCCATTGCCGTATTCTGCAAGGACGAGCCGCACCGCCTGGTGGGTGCGCGTGCGGGCTCGCCCTTGATCCTGGGCGTGGGCAAGGACGGGCAGGAACACTTCCTGGCCAGCGACGCCATGGCCCTGGCTGGCGTGACCGACCAGATCGTCTATCTGGAAGAGGGCGACGTGGTGGATTTGCAGCTGGGCCGCTACTGGCTGCTCGACAAGGCCCACAAGAGCGTGGCCCCGGCCCAGCGTCCGGTCAAGACCGTGCTGGCCCACAGCGGCGCGGCCGAACTGGGACCCTACCGCCACTACATGCAGAAGGAAATCTTCGAGCAGCCGCGCGCCATTGCCGACACCCTGGAAGGCGTAGAGGGCATCGTGCCCGAGCTGTTTGAAGACCAGATGAACCATGCCCCTGGCCAGAATGCCGCGCGTGTGTTCCAGCAGATTGACTCTGTGCTGATCCTGGCCTGCGGCACCAGCTACTACAGCGGTTGCACCGCCAAGTACTGGCTGGAAAGCATTGCCAAGATTCCGACCCAGGTGGAAGTGGCGAGCGAATACCGCTACCGCGAGTCCGTGCCCAACCCCAACACCCTGGTAGTCACCATTTCCCAAAGCGGCGAAACCGCCGACACGCTGGCCGCGCTGCGCCACGCCAAGGGCCTGGGCATGCAGCACACGCTGACCATCTGCAACGTGGCCACCAGTGCCATGGTGCGCGAATGCAGCCTGGCCTACGTGACCCGCGCCGGGGTCGAAATCGGCGTGGCCTCGACCAAGGCCTTCACCACCCAATTGGCGGGCCTGTTCCTGCTGACGCTGGCATTGGCCCAGGCCAAGGGACGCCTTTCTGACGCCGAAGAGCAGCGCCACATGAAAGCCATGCGCCACCTGCCGGCCGCCCTGCAGGCCGTACTGGCGCTGGAGCCGCAGGTCATGGCCTGGGCCGACGACTTTGCCAAGCACGAGAACGCGCTCTTCCTGGGGCGTGGCCTGCATTACCCGATCGCGCTGGAAGGAGCCCTCAAGCTCAAGGAGATCACCTACATCCACGCCGAGGCCTATGCCGCGGGTGAGCTCAAGCACGGCCCGCTGGCGCTGGTGACCAGCGAAATGCCAGTGGTGACGGTGGCGCCCAATGACGCGCTGCTGGAAAAGCTCAAGAGCAACATGCACGAGGTGCGTGCCCGCGGCGGCGTGCTCTATGTGCTGGCCGACGCCGACACCCACATCGAAAGCAGCGAAGGCCTGCACGTGATCCGCATGCCCGAACACTACGGCGAACTCTCACCCCTGCTGCACGTGGTGCCGCTGCAATTGCTGGCCTACCACACGGCCCTGGCGCGGGGTACCGATGTGGACAAACCGCGCAATCTCGCTAAGAGCGTGACCGTCGAATGACGGGCGCGTGCTTGTGACGCGCGTCGATCAGGAATTACGCTGTCCTGGGTGGCCGGTGGACTGCTGCTGAAAAGGCCTGGGCTTGGTGTGCATACTGCGGGAATGCAGCAGGCCTTGCTTGACCGCATGCCGCAAGCTTGCGCGTTGCGGCAGCATCAGGGTCGGGTGCAGGTGGAGGACATGCGCTATGCCCTCCTGCACAGATCACTGGGCCTAGCGGGTTTTCTTTGCAGCAGGCTTTGAGGGGACAACCGTTGCCGATGCCTTGTCGAGGGCGCCATTCACGGTGTTTTCGAAATTTGCAGCAGCTGTGCGCAGCGCCTGACTGACTGTGGCGAAAGACTCCGGTGCAGGATGCGCCTTTTCAATGGCATCCACACTGGCCAGGAACTGTGCCATGGCCAATGCCGTGACAGCTTGGAGGTTCTGTGCTGCAAGGGCTACGCCATCCGTTGCCGACAGCTTGATGGTCTCCAATGCCGACTGTGGGTCGGTAACACCCTGGAGTGCGGCCACGGTCTTGGCCACTGAAGCCTGCACCGCCTGGGCCTGGGTTTGTGCCAGGTTTCCCCAGGCCATCAGGTTGTCCTGCATGGAAGTCACAACGGTCTGGACTGTTGCGGGATCAAACTTGGGGGCGCCTTCGGACATGGCTTTGGCGACGGCTTCGAAGGGAGTGTTCTTGAACATGGCAGGCCTTTTTTTGTTGCGGTGCAGCAATTATCGGTGGCTTTGGCCAAGTTTGACAACAAGGGGGCAGTGAAGGGGGGAGCAATGCCCCTTTCACGGTAGTGTTGGCGGCCGACCCCGGCCTATTTTTCCAGCGACCCTGGGCGCAAGCGCGGTACCTTGGCCTCGATGTGGTTCAGCACCAGGGGCCAGATCCGCGTTTCCGCCACCCGCTGGAACACGCCAAAGTGACCGACTGCCTTGCGCCCCACCGTGCGCGGGTGCAGGTGCAGGCGTTCGACCTGTCCGGCACTCTGGCCAAAGCACGCCGCCAGTGCGTCCACGGCATCGACCGGGCCAAAGGTCTTGTCGTCTTCAATGCTCCACAGTTGCATGTGGCCCTGGAACCGATGGGGCTGGTACCAGTGGGCGCACGCCGGATCATCGCGAAAGTATCCGGGGGACATGCCCCATCGCGACCAGTCCATTGCCGCAGCACCAGGCAGTGTTTCGCCACCACCCAGCGCCCAACCCGGAAGCCTGCCGGTCAGGCGGACCCACAGCGGGACCCAGTGCCCAAAAAACACGCGCGTTACCGTGCGGTGCCACCCATGCGGCCACAACCTCCAGTAACCGAACTGGGAACCCAGGGTGATGGCCGCATCGATGTGCGCAAGCCCTTCAACCAGAGGCAACCCATTGCCTCCCAGCGAGTGACCGACCCACAGCAAGGGCAAGCGTGGAGTGGTCCGGGTGCTGCGTGCGTGCCCAGCGGCCAGTGCTCCCGAGAGGTCGTGCCGCACCCACTCGCGCATGCCGGCGCGGCCCCTTGCCGGGGCGTGTTTGCCCATGCCGCGGTAGTCAAAGCAGAGCACGGCATAGCCACGCGCGGCCAGCCAGCGGGCGAACGCATGGTAGTAGCGTTGCGGTACGCCCGTGGCAGGGGCCACCACCGCCACCGCATGGGCGCCGCGGTTGCGCGCTTCAAACCAGTGTCCGTGCAGTGGGTGGCCGTCGGTGGCAGCAAAGTGTGTCGCTTCCATACCGATGACAGGTTCCTGCGGGGCCGTGGCGTCCTCGAAGGGCAGATGGGCGTGCAGGTGCGCCAGGTCGGGAGATGCCAGGGTGGCCCCGGAAAGCGCGGCCACAGGGGCTGGGGTGATGAGGGCAGTGGACATGGTGTTTCCAAACAAGTGGTTCATGGCCCTGGATCGTAGATTTGGTCAAAATCGTTGACTAGACCAATATTCATGACCACACTGTTTACATGAACTCACCAAAAGAAGCGCAACCCCTGTCTGCCACCCAGCTGCAGCGCCACCGTGAAACCTCAGACCTCGATGCCAACGCGCTGGAGCTGTTTGCCCGCGTCGTCGCGGCCGGGAGCTTTTCGCGCGCAGCGCGGCAATTGGGTCTGACGCGGGCGGCCGTCAGCCGCCGTGTCGCCGCCATGGAACAGTTGGTTGGACAGACACTGCTGGCCCGCACCACCCGCTCGCTGGGACTGACCGAGGCAGGGCGCGCGCTGGCTGCGCGGGCGCAGCTTGTGCACGAGGCGGCCAACGCAGCGCGCATGGCTCTGCGCAAGGAGGGCGACGCCTTGCAGGGGCGCTTGCGCATCACCAGCATGCGTGCCTTCGGCCACAGCGTGCTCGTGCCGCTGTTGGCAGAGTTCGGTCGCCTGCACCCTGGCGTGGCGATGGAGCTGCTGTTCACCGAGCGGCGGGTCGATCTGGTGCGCGAGGGAGTGGATGTGGCCTTTCGCATCACCCGCAAGCCCCCGGAGGACTGTGTAGCCCAGCCGGTGCTCCACTACCGCATCGGTGCCTACGGCAGCGTGCCATCGCAGTTGGCAGGGCCGCAGGACTTGCAGCAATGGCCTTTGCTCATGCTGGAGGGCGGTGCGCAAAGCTGGCCACTGCTTTGGCACGGTCGCAGCGGCCTGTCACGGGAGACCGTGGAGCTGCATCCGCACATCAGTGCCGACAATCTGGAAGCGCTGTTGGAGCTGGCGCGCCTGGGCCAAGGCGTGGTGCTGGCGCCGGACTTCTGTGTGCAGAAGGACGTGGCTGCTGGGCGTTTGCACAATCTGCTGCCTGACTGGCATCTTCCCATTGCCGAAGGCGACTGTGTCCAGGCGTTGACTTTGCCCGTGCACACTGCCGGTGCCAATGCGCGAGCCCTGGTGCGCCTGGTCGCGCAAAGGCTTGCTTCTCCTGCGCCGACGTGAGGGTGGCTTCCACGGGCCGACCGCTGCGCCCAGGGCTTGCCTACTTGGTAGGTTCGTAAAGCCAGCGCTTGTCAATGTCCTTGCTGCTTGCGGGCAGCAGCGGGTTGTCGATCTTGAACAGGCGCCGCCCTTTGAGATTGAGCGACTGGACCAGCCCGTTGAACTCGGCTTTGAAAAGGAGGTCGAAGGTCCCGTTGGCTTGGATCAGGCGCATGCCTTGCTCCACCCGGCGCGCGCGCTCCAGTGCGGCTGGGTCGGTACCGAACCAGAAGTACACCGGCAAGGGGTAGTAGAGCAGCAGGTTCTTTTCAATGGCCATGTTCGGGTACTTTCGGCCAAAGGTCGTCATCTCGCCTTGCACCTCGACCGCGCCGCGGCCAAAGGCATCGAAGCGGCCGTGGTTCAGCATGCCGAACAGCCCTTCGTAGGCTGTGCCGGTGACGACTTTGAAGCCTGCCTGCTGCAGTATGCGGGTGTCAGACCAGTCCGCGCCCTGGCCGATGCTGAACTGACGCAGTTGCTCCAAGGTCTGCACGCTATGGAACCGCGCCTGCTCGTTCTTGCGAATCAGCAGTACACGATAGCCCAGCAGTCCTTTGTCGATGGGTAGGCGCACCGGCGTGAGTTTTTCTTCCAGTTCCTGCGTGGTGTCCAAAACCATGGTGTTGAGCAAGCCGTTCGGCTTTTGCAGCTCAGCCACTTGGCGGGTCTCGTTCATGTAGGGCGCAGGCCGCATTTCGTAGGGGCCCCACTCCGCGACAGTGGCCTCCAGCGCCGCACGCAGCACCTGCCAATGGTAGGTGTAGCGTATGTCCGAAGGCGACTCCATGCCGTTGTGGACAAAGACCATGGGCTCGGCAGCCTGTGCGGTGCATGGTGCCAGCAGCGCCAGCACACCGGCCAGCCACAGCGCGGGGCGGGCTCGCATGCCCAGCATGCGTTGAAAATCGGGCCAAGCGTTCACTGTGTGCTCCCGTGCAGAGGTGGTCGCTGCATTCTAGGAGCGCACCATGGCGCAGTACAAGGCGTTATGAACAGGCCTTAACTGAACCAGTCGGGGAACATGTGTCTGGCGTGGGCCACGGCCTGTTCGGTGGTGGCTATCAGGTCCGGAACGGCATGCAGTTCGCTGCCGTCGGAGGCCGCGGTCATGGTGGTAAGCCACAGGTGACGGGCCCAGAGCACGCGTTCGCGCTGTGGCGCCGGAATCTGCAGGTGCTCCAGTGCCCACTGCACGATCAGCTCCTTCTGCCCCTCCTTGCCAACGGGGCGCAGTCCGTGCAGGTACAGGCAGGCCTGGCACAGTGTAAAGAGCGCGGTATGCACATGGTTGCAGGCCAGGGGTGGGCGCAGCGGGTGGTTGGACTTGGCCTGCTGCAGTGCGTGCAGTGTCTGGCTCAGCATGCAGACGGCCCGGTAGTCGTCAAAGCGCGTGGTGCGCAGCTGCTTGCTCCACACCAGCACCTGCAATTCGCGGGTGGGTGCGCGCAACAGCCCGACATCGGGTTCGTGGTGGTGTACTTGGCTTGCGATCATGTCCATGCTATCGGCTGTTCACGTGATGCACTGGAGCCTGAAATGGACGGTCTTTCCCCCTGTCTTCGGATTTCAGTTTTCCAGAAGGCGTTGCGGCGACTCTTTCAGTGCGAGCACCCATGTAGACTGCCGCTTTTTCACCCACTGGAGTTCTGTGCCATGTCCGATCTCGTCGCCTACCGCCTGGAAGATGGCGTTGCCACCCTGACCCTGAACAACGGCAAGGTCAATGCCTTCTCGCATGCATTGATCGATGCCTTCAACGCCGCGCTCGATCGGGCCGAAGCGGACAAGGCCATCGTCATCGTTACCGGACAGCCCGGCATCCTGTCGGGTGGCTATGACCTCAAGGTCATGACGGCCGGCCCGCAGCAGGCCAAGGACCTGGTGGCCGCCGGCTCCACGCTGGCGCGGCGCATGTTGGCCCATCCCCAGCCCATCATCGTGGCCTGCTCCGGCCATGCGGTGGCCAAGGGCGCTTTTGTGCTGTTGTCGGCCGACTACCGTATTGGTGTCGACGGTGCCTTCAGCATCGGTCTCAATGAAGTCCAGATCGGCATGACCATGCACAACGTCGGCATCACGCTGGCACGCGACCGCCTGACACCCATGGCGTTCCAGCGCAGCGTGGTCTGCGCCGAAATGTTCAACCCGCAAGGCGCGCTGGGCGCTGGCTTCCTGGACCAGGTGGTGCCCGCGGAGCAGTTGATGTCCAGTGCAATGGAAGTGGCGCAGCGCTTCAAGAAGCTCAACCCTGGCGCCCATGCCGCCACCAAACTGAAGGTGCGCCGCGCGCTGCTGGAGGCCTTGGACGCCGGTATCGAAGCCGACCGCGTCACCGGGCTGGGCTGAAAGGCCGCGAAAAGGGCTTGGTTTACCCCGTAATTGGTCGATATAGAGCCTGACAGGCGCGGAAATTCGGTAGATTGGCTTGTTTTTTGCACCATATTGGTGCAAATTGGTTGCTTGGTATGTTTTTTGGAATTTTTTTGCAAAAACCCAAAAATAGGCCTAAATAACCCGCTAAATCTGCCGTTAAGAAACGTACGTCAACCTATAGAAGTAACCGGAGGGGGTCGAAAGGCCCGAACCAAAATGCAACTGCCTTCCATTGAACGAAACCCGAATCTGCGCCCCGCCGGCGCAGAGATGGTGTCGTCTGGGGCAAATAGGGTCATACCCGTTGCTCCGGTCAATCCATCGGTCTCTGTGACCACTGCAGCGGTCGAGCCCACGCCGAGCGTGATCAATATGGTCAGGCCCCCGGCACCGCAGGCCGACCCGAACGATCCGGTGTACACCAACCGGGCCGATCCGATGGTGCGCAACACCGAAGCGGCCACAGCGCCCAAGGATTGGACGATCCACCGTCCCGAGAAAGAGCCTGTGAAGGAAGAGGTGCCACCACCTCCGCCGATGTCACAGGTGCTGATGGACCATCTGCGCACGCTGTGGACCGCCAGTGCCAGTGCGGTGCAGATCGAACAGGTCAGCAACACGCTCACCGACCCACGCCATGTGACGCCGCTGAACCAGCCCGGCGAGCTGGCCAAGCAGTCCACCGTGTTCAAGCCGGACGAAGTCAAGAAGACCGAAGAGATCTAGTCACTGCGCAAAAGGCGTACGCCCGCTGCAACCGACGGCCCCCAGGGGCCGTTTTTTTTTGGTCTATGCACTAATATTCCCGCCATGCATACCACTGCCCTTGTACTTTTTTCCGGCGGCCAGGACTCCGCCACCTGCCTGGCCCACGCCCTGTCGCGCTACGAGCGTGTGGAAACCCTGGGGTTTGATTACGGCCAGCGCCACCATGTGGAGCTGGAGATACGCCTGCAGGCGCTGCGCGAATTCCGTTCCCAGTTCCCGGGGTGGGGCCAGAAGCTGGGCGAAGACCATGTGCTGGACTTGGCGGTGCTGGGAAAGGTCAGTGACACCTCGCTCACACGCGACATTGCCTACAAGATGGAGTCCAGCGGCCTGCCCAACACCTTTGTACCGGGGCGCAACCTGCTGTTCCTGACCCTGGCCGCCGCGCTGGCGTACCGCCGTGGCCTGCAGGTGCTGGTCACCGGGGTGTGCGAAACCGATTTTTCCGGCTACCCCGACTGCCGCGACGACACCATGAAGGCACTGCAGATTGCGCTGAACCTGGGTATGGAGCAGCGTTTCCTGATCGAGACCCCGCTCATGTGGATCGACAAGGCCCAGACCTGGCAGCTCGCCCACGACCTGGGTGAGGCCGCGCAGCCCGGTGGCGGGCAGGCGCTGGTGGAACTGATCCAGGAACACACCCACACCTGCTACCAGGGTGACCGTGTGCACCGCCACCCCTGGGGCTACGGCTGCGGCAGCTGCCCAGCCTGTGAGCTGCGCGCGCGCGGCTACGCCGGGTTTGTGGACACCGTGAACAAGGCGCCCTGAGCACTGGCCTCAGCACTGGGCGTGAGCACCCAGCGCTGGTTGTGGAAGCGTGCCAGGCTGGGGCGGTGGGCAATGGACACCAGAGCACCCCCCTGCGCCGTGACCAGGTCACACAGGCGCTGGTAGATGGTGCTCTCGGCCGCTTCGTCGAGCGCGCTAGTGGCCTCGTCGGCAAACACCCATTTCGGCTTTTTCAGCAGCACCCGGGCCACCGCCAGGCGTTGCTGTTCTCCGCCCGAAAGTTTTTGGCCCCAGGCGTCCATGCGGTCCAGTTCCGACTTCAGTTGCGGCAGCAGGGCATCGTCCAGTGCCTGCTGCAGTTGCGCATCGGTGTAGGTGTTGGCGGGCAGCGGGTAGGCCAGTGCTTCACGCAGAGGGCCGTTGGGGAAGTAGGGCCGCTGTGGGATGAACATGGCGTCCGCGGGCAGGTTCAGCTGCCCCTGCGCGAAAGGCCAGATGCCGGCCAGGGTGCGGAACAGCGAGGACTTGCCCGAGCCCGAAGGCCCCTGCAGCAGCACGCGGTCACCGGGGGCAGCGTGCAAGGCTGTGGCGGCGATCAGTGCCTGGCCCTGGGGCAGTTGAACGTGGAGATCACGGGCTTCGAGGTGGTTGCTGTTTGCTTCTGTTTTTGTAGCTAACTTGTCAGCCTGTGTGCGGGCCAGGGCCTGAAATGATGCTTCAAAGCTGGTCAGACGCTCGGTCACGGCGCGCCAGGTGGCCACCGAAGGGTAGTTGTCCACCAGCCAACTCAAGGCGCCCTGCACCTGGCCGAAGGCACTGGAAATCTGCATCAGCTCCCCGAGCTGGATGGCCCCAGAAAAATAGCGCGGTGCTGCCACCAGAAAGGGAAAGATCACCGCCGCCTGGCCAAAGAAGCTGGTAAACCAGATGAGCTGCTTTTGTGCCCGGATCAGTGAAAGGTAGTTGTCCAGCACCTTGGCAAACCGGCCACTGGTTTGCTGGTGCGCCACGGCCTCGCCGCGGTCCAGCGCAATCGCTTCGCTGTATTCGCGCAGGCGCACCATATGGTGGCGGAAATCGGCCTCGCGGCGCTGCTGCTCGAAATTGAGTCCGATCTGCTTGCGACCCACGTAATGGGTGATGACGCTGCCGGCCAGGCAGTACAGCAGCGCCACCCACACCATGAAGCCGGGAATGCTGAATTCCTGAGCGCCCAGCGTGAAGCCGAAGTTGCCGCTCAAGGACCACAGGATGCCGACAAAGCTCGCCAGCGTGACCACGGAATTGAGCAGCCCCATGGAAAGCGACAGGCACAGGCTGGTGAATTGGCTGATGTCCTCGGCAATCCGCTGGTCGGGGTTGTCCGGGTTGCCCTGGGCGTTGGGCTGCTGCACAAAACGCAAGAGTTCAAGGTGGTAGAAGGTCTGGTCATGCAGCCAACGCTGCAGGTAGTGCGCCGTCATCCAGGCGCGCCAGCGCATCTCCAGCAGTTGGGTCAGATAGAACTTGTAGACCGCGATGACGATGAAGCCGAACGCCAGGTAGGTGAAGCGCCAGAGTTGCTCCCAGAACACGTCCTTGTTCTTCTCTTGCAGCGCGTCGTAGAAGATGCGGTTCCAGTCGTTGAACAGCACGGCCATGTAGACCAGTGCCAGGTTCAGCGCCACGATCGCGGCCAGCATCGCCCGGGCCTTCCATTTCTCTTCGGAGCGGAAGTAGGGCGCGCTGAGGCTCCAGACTTGCTGGCGCAGGACGTTGGTGGCGTGCAGGCGTTGGCGGATAGTGTTTGTCCAGGTCATGGTCTCTGTTCTGATCTTGTTGCTGGCGGGGATCGTAACGTGGGAGTGTTTCCGGGGTGTGTCTGTGTGGCCTCGTTGCAGGCCGGGTCTCGCCCCGGCGGGCGATCTACTTTCTTTGTTTCGCCAAAGAAAGTAGCCAAAGAAAGGCGACCCCGCTGTCTGCGTCCCTGCGCTTCGCTACGGGCAACCTGCGGTGCTCACAGCCGCTGGGGTCCGCGCAAACTCGCCTGCGACTCAAACAGCGCGCGGCCCTTTTCCCAGCGACTGCTGCGCTCCTCGGCGCAGTCAGAGGGGATGGGAGGCAGTCACGCGTCATCGCTTCGCTCGGCGCGGGTGGTATCGTCGCGCTATTGAGCTGCGGCTTTGCAGCGGGAGTGGATAGCGAATCGCTTCCACGTGGCACTCACGTCAGTTTCAACGTTGGGTTTCAATAAATGAATCGGTTTATCGCTCTCTGTCTTTCTATTTTTGGAATCACCGGCGCTGTAGCTGCCGAATCCGTCGCTTGGTCCCCGCTGCCGAAAGACGGGTTCATTTCCGGTCGAGCAGCGTCCAAGGCGGATGTTGAAGCTGGACGGGCTGTGTTTGTCGCTGCCAAAGGCGATGTCATTATTGGTAAACCAATTGCAATGCAAATTCCTCAATATGCATGGCATAAGGAAGGCAATAGAAAAACACCTGTTGTAGTCATCCAGGCGGAAGAGGCAAGTGGCCAGAAAATCATTGGTGCACGGCTGAGCGACGGGCAGTACCTTGCTGGAACTCTGGCAGAGTTTGAGCTGTTGGGCATGAATACCCCTAAGTGAGTAAGCGTCTCGGCGATGCTCACATTGGTAGCTAATTTCCAGCCTGATGTGGAAGTTCTTTTGCTATCAAATTGCTAGCTGCTTACGCAATAAAAACGTGGGCTAGTGCCACATTTAGCCAACAAGCCGTGCCGAGCGAAGCGATGGCACGTGGGGTATTCCCCGCCGTCATGCGGAGTCGAGTAGCGCAGGGTGGGGCGGACAATGAGGCGCGCGCTGTTTGAGCCCGCAGGGCGAGTTTGCGCGACTCCCGCCCCGCACGAGCAACGCAGTGAGCCCGTAGCGCAGCGAAGGGCCGACGCATCCGGCTCGCCTTTTCTTTGCTTCGTTTCTTTTGGCGAAGCAAAAGAAATGAAGGCGGCCGCCGGGCCGAGACCCGGCCTACAGCGCTGGAAGCGCACCAAGCCCTCGGCAACGAACCGGCAAACGCATCAAGCCCGATGCACCACCCCATCCAGCCTTGCATCCCAAGCAAACCCCGGAAACAGCGCATCCAACTGCGCCGAAGTCACTCCCTGCGTGCCCCGCAGCACCTGCGCAAACACCGCGCGGAAGTCGTGGTGTACCGGCAGGTCGCGTCCCTCGTGCAGGTTGCCACTGGCCAGCCCGGACCACTGCCCGTGCCAGCGTCCGCCCTGCACGCGGTTGCCCAGCAGCCACAGGGCATTGCCGTGGCCGTGGTCGCTGCCGCGGGTGCCGTTTTCTGCACTGGTGCGGCCAAACTCGCTCACTACCAGCACCACGTCGTCACGGCGGTTGAATTCGCGCCGCAGCAGCACCAGTGCCTGGGCCAGGGCCGCCAGGTTGGTGGCCAGTGCACCGGTGGCGGCGCCCTGGTTGGCGTGGGTGTCCCAGCCCCCGGCGGACAAAAAGCCCAGGCGCAGTTGTGGGTTCGCCCGCATGAGAGTGCCAAGGTGCTGGGCCTCTTGCGCCAGGCCCTTCACATTGCCTGCGCCGTTGTTGGCGGCCTGCATCACGGCGTCCATGTCGCGCCCCGCGGTCATGTCGTTCGATTCCTTCAGCATGTCGGCGGTCTGGGTGCGGCTTTCGGCCCCGGCGCGGAAGGTCTGTGACAGCGCATCGTCCCCTGCATACAGCCGCATCACGGCGTCGCGGGTGCGCGCGTCCCCCAGGGCGCCCTTGCGCGTGGCGGCATCGCCCTTGGGCACCAGTTGCACGGACTGGGTACCGGCAAGGATGCGGGGGTTGGCTTCGCCCACACCGATGGCTTTTGCGCGTGTCTGTCCACTGAGGGTGTTGAGCCAGCCCGGCGTGGCACTGCTGTTGCCGGGAATGCCGGTTTCCCAGTGGTGCTGGGCGTCAAAGTGGGAACGTGTGCCGTCGGGCGAGCCAGCGCAGGGTATGGCGGCCAGCACGCCCTGTTGCCACAGCGGCAGCAATGGGGCGAGTGCCGGGTGCAGACCGAATTGCTGGTCCAGTTGCAAGGTAGTGTTGGCACTGCCGTCGGGCGCGGGGATGGCGATGCTGGGTCTGATGCGGTAATAGTCGGCATCGCCATGCGGCACCAAGGCCGAGAGGCCGTCATAGGCACCGCGCAGGAAGACCACCACCAGGCGGCCCGGCGTGGCCGCGCTGCCTTGGGCCATGGCCCACGGGGCCGCCCATGCACAGGCGCTGCCTGTCATCGCGGCGAGAAGATGGCGGCGGTTCAGGGCGTTCAGTTGCATGGGCGCTACTTCCACTGGAATTCGGGGCTGGCCAGGATGAGGCCGCTGTGCAGAGCGGCTCGCTCCTGCGTGATGGATTGGACCGTCTGGGCGGAAAGAAACGGCAGCAGGAAGCGGGTGTCGCTGTGGCGCGCCATCTGCAGTGCAAAGTCGGCCCGCCGTGTCAGCGCTTCGGGCACGCGCCAGGTGGCGGCGTCGAAGGCATAGCCGTCGGGTGTCTGCCAGCCGTGCAGGGGCTGACCCGCCTGGTTCAGGAAGGACGCGGTCTGCACCAGTGCCCGCGGGTCGGAGGTAGCTTGGGTCGCGGCCAGCACCGAGCAGGCAAAGTCCATGGGGGTCTTGAACAGGCGGTTGTCGCTGGACCAGAACTCGTCGGACTGCAGCAGGGCCTGCAGCACCTGAAAGATGTCGCCCTGGGTGTCGGTGAAGCGGCGCGCCAGCCGCTGCACCAGTGCGGACGGCGGGTTGTCGGCCACAAAGAACTGGGCTAGGCGCAGGCACACGCGCTGTGCCGTACTGGGGTGGCGTGCCAGGGCCAGGATGGCGTCGATGCCTTCGCGTTCGCCGCTGCTGTAGATCGAGTTGCCGTAGCGCTGGCCCAGCAGGGTCTTGCTGCCTTCGTCGTGGGCGCGCGGGGCAAAGCGAAAACCGTCGCTGGCCTGCGGGCCGATGGTCCAGCCAGTGAGGATGCGGGCCAGTTCGCGCACGTCGGTCTGGGTGTAGCCGCCGTGCACGCCCAGGGTGTGCAGCTCCATCAGTTCGCGGGCGTAGTTTTCGTTGAGGCCCCGGGTCTTGCCGTCGCCCGCACGGGTGCCGTCGGCCACGCTTTGCCACTGGTCCAGGTAGTGCAGCATGGCCGGGTGGCGCGCACTGGCCAGCACCAAGTCTTCGAATTTGCCCAAGGCATGGGCGCGGGCGACGTGTACCAGGTAGTGCCCCACGAAGGGCCGCACTGCGCCCTTGCCCACATAGACGTTGAAGTGGTTGAACCAGAACTCTGTCATGCGTGCCAGCAGCGGGTTCTCCATGGCGGGGTCCGCGCAACTGGTAAGTCGCCAGGCCGCGGCCGCCTGTGCTTGGGCAGCACTGTAGGTGTACGGGTCACTGGGGTCGAGCAGCTCAATGCGCGGCGGGTTCTCGGGCTTGTCCTGGCCGCTGTCCTTGCGCTGTGCGCGGACTTCCCGTTCGCGCCGGGCGCCCTCAAAAATGGCGGGCAAGGGGCTTTGGATGTGCGCGTACGGCGCCGGAATCGTCGGCGCTTGCTGGCTGGCAGCACGCGCAAGGGTCAGTTGCTGCAATGCCCATGCTCGTGCCCCAGTGGCCTGTGCGCTGTCCAGCAGTGCGGGCGTGGGGCCGTAGCCCAGCCGTGAGAGTGCACGCCACACGGCCGGCAGGGCCGTAGCACCTGTTTGGGCCGGCAGGATGCCGTGCCACGCCAAGGTGCCAAGGCCGATGCCGGCCAGCAGCATGCGGCGACGCGGTGTGGACGGTGCAGTGGGAGTGGTAGCAGGCATGGTGGCGCAGTCCTTGAAGATTCTGCGCTTTGTAACGCCAAAGTGCCCGCGTGGGATGCTGTCTGGGTGCGGGCTTTACCAAGCGTTACGCCCGCATACCCGGTGCTTACAGAATCCTCAGTTTTCGTTGCGCACACCGCTGGCGACATGTCCGGCCGGTACATGGCGCGAGGCGGACTCGATGTGACCGGTCTGGTCGTCGAAAAAGAAATCGGGTTCGAATTCGCGCAGGAACTCGCCCTTGTCCAGCCCACCGAGGAAAAAGGTTTCGTCCACGTCGATGCCCCAGTCCATCAGGGTGCGGATCACGCGTTCGTCGCTGGGGGCGCTGCGGGCCGTGACGAGCGCGGTGCGGATGCGCATGTCGTCCAGCCCCGCTTTTTGCAGTTGGTGCAGAGCGGCCAGCAAGGGCTTGAAGGGGCCGTCGGGCAGGGGTTGTGTCACCTTGTCGGCTTCGTGCTGTTGGAAGGCCGTGAGCCCACCCTGGGCATACACCTGTTCGGCTTCGTCGCTGAACAGCACGGCGTCGCCATCGAAGGCGATGCGGACTTCGTTCGGGTGGCGGTCACTGGCGTGTGCGCTGTGCGGGTACACCTGGGCAGCCGGTACACCGGCGTCCAGCGCGGCGCGGACGTCGGCCAGGTGGGTGCTGAGGAACAGGTTGGCTCGCAAGGGCGCCAGGTAGCGCCAGGGCGGTGTGCCACGGGTGAAAGCGCAGCGTGTGATGGGCAGCCCGTAGTGCTTGGCCGACTTCATGACGCGCAGGCCGCTGAAGGGGTCGTTGCGCGAGAGCACCACCACCTCCACGCGCTGCTGTGTGGGCGTGTTGAAGGCCAGCAGCTTGCGCGCCAGCGAAAACGCCACGCCAGGCTTGGCCGGTACGTCCAGGCGTTGCTGCTGCAGTTGCATGTAAGCCTGGTCGTCGGCCTGCTCG
The DNA here is from genome assembly GCA_008015235.1 of Rhodoferax sp. Lineage (GTDB taxonomy): Bacteria > Pseudomonadota > Gammaproteobacteria > Burkholderiales > Burkholderiaceae_C > Allorhodoferax. Next base: position 15,909 of record SSFF01000025.1, read on the forward strand.
AACAGCTCGTTCTCTTCTTCAAAGTCGAACAGCGCGCGGCTCGAAATCGCCACCACCAGTTTGTCGTCAAGGGTTTGGGCCATGGGCTATTTCACCAATTGGTTGAGCTGGATGATGGGCAGCAACACCGCCAATACGATGAGCATGACGATCACGCCCATTCCCACGATCAGCAAGGGTTCGAGCAGGGTGGCGAGTTGCATGGCGCGGCGCTGCACCTCGGCACGCAACTGGTTGGCGGCGCGATCCAGCATTTCGGGGAGTTTGCCGGTCTGCTCGCCCAGGCGTGCAAACATGGCAATGAGGGCCGGGAAGCGCTGTTTATGTGCCAGCGCGCTGGCCAGCGGCGCACCTTCGCGCACCAGCACCTGGGCCTGCAGGGCATCCTCGCGCAGGGCGCGGTTGGACAGGGTGTCGGACGCCGCCTGCAGGGCCTTGAGGATAGGTACTCCGGCGGCTGTGAGCATCGCCAGCGTGCTGGCAAAGCGGGCGGCGTTGTAGCCACGGGTCAGGCGCCCCAGCAGCGGTGTTCCCAACAGCCAGGCATCGAATTGAATACGAAATCGCTCGCTCGCCCAGGCAAACCTTGCGCAGATAGCTCCTGAAATCATAGCGAATACGATCGCCCAGCCGTAGTTCCGCACCACACCGCTGATGCCCAGCATGAGCTGGGTGAGCCAGGGCAGGGCGCGCTTGGAGCCGGCAAACACATTGGCCACCTGGGGCACGACATAGGCCAGCAAAAACAGCACGATGGCCAGTGCCACCACGCTCACGATGGCCGGGTAGAGCGCCGCACCAAGCAGCTTGGCGCGCAGGGCCTGCTGTTCTTCGAGCTCGTCGGCCAGCCGCTCCAGCACCAGCCCGAGCTGGCCACTGTGTTCACCCGCCGCCACCACGCCCACGTCGATGGGAGGGAATTCCCTGGGGTGCTGGGCCAGGGCGCTGCCGAGCGAGACACCGGCATTGACTTCGGCACGGATGGCCGCCACCACGTCGCGCTGCGCCGGGGTTTCGGCTTCGTCGGCCAGTGAACTCAGGGCACGCTCCAGCGGCAAGCCGGCGCTGACCAGTCCGGCCAGCTGGCGCGTCCATACCGCGCGTTGCGCAGGGGTGAAGGCACGGCGCACACCCAGTGCCGATGTGCCGGCGGCCTGGGCGGCGAGTGCCTGCACCTGCATCGGTACCAGTTTCTGGTTGCGCAGAAGCGCACGTGCTACCTTGGGGCTGTCAGCGTCCAGGGTGCCGGTGCGGGACTTGCCTTGCGCGTCCAGGGCTTCGTACGAATATGCGGGCATGGCGCGATGGTAGCGGCAGATGACGTGCAAAAACGTGCAGCGGGTTTCCCCCAATAGCACGCAATTCGCGCTCAAAAATACAATACCGCACATTAGCACGACCGTGCTATTGAAGACCGCTGGAAGCTCCATCACAGCCCAGACAGCGCGTCGCGCCGCGACACCGCCCCCACCCAAGAGGTCGCATTCTTTTCCGATGGTTGGATTTTTTCATGAACCCGGACTTGCCCATTTGGGTGGCAATTCCACGGTGATCGGTACGGATGCGATGCGGGACGTTGCAGCCGCCTTCAAGGCAGCCTGCATGGCAAGAGACCGCTGAGGACGCATGCCCATCCGATGCCTTTTTTGAACAGGAAACGGATATGAAGCTGACTTTTTTCAAGGCGCTTGCCGCGCTGTGCCTGGCTGTGTTGCTGGTGCCTGCACAGGCGGGCACATACACCCAAACCAAATACCCCATCGTCCTGGTGCATGGCTTGTTTGGTTTTGACAACATCGGCCCGGTCGAATACTTCTACGGCATTCCTTCGGCGCTACGCTCTGATGGCGCCAAGGTCTACACCGTGCAGGTGTCGGCTGCCAACAGTACCGAAGTGCGTGGCGAACAGCTGCTCACCCAGGTCAAGCAGATCCTGGCCGCCACCGGTGCCGCCAAGGTCAACCTGATGGGCCACAGCCATGGCGGCCCGACCATTCGCTACGTGGCCTCGGTGCGCCCAGACCTGGTGGCCTCAGTCACCTCCATTGGTGGTGTCAACAAGGGCTCGGCTGTGGCCGATGTCATCCTTGGCGTGGCCCCTCCGGGATCGCTGTCGCGTACGGTGCTGACCTCGGTGGCCGATGGTCTGGGCACCATCATCAGCTTCCTTTCGGGTGGCGGTTCGGGTTATCCGCAGCAATCGATTGAAGCCGCGAAATCACTGTCCACCGCTGGCACTGCCGCGTTCAACGCACGCCATCCCCAAGGTGTGCCCACCACCGCCTGCGGAAACGGTGCAGCCAAGGTCAATGGCGTGGCCTACTACTCGTGGAGCGGTGGCAAGACCTACACCAATGTGCTCGACATTGCCGACCCTGCCTTGGCGCTGACGGGTCTGGCATTCGGTGGTGCAAAGAACGATGGTCTGGTTGCCAGCTGCGCTACCAATCTGGGCACGGTCATCCGCAACGACTATGCGCTCAATCACCTGGACGAAGTGAACCAGACCGTGGGCCTGACCAATCTTTTCGAGACCAACCCGGTGACCTTGTTCCGTCAACAGGCCAACCGCCTCAAGAACGCCGGACTGTGAATCCCATGGGTGCGTGGCATGCGGCGACGCCGGGGCAGCGTTGGGTCGCCCGCGCCGCGCTGCTCGCGGTGCTGTTGGCTGTCGCTGCATGGATGGTGATGGGTACCGATGTGCCTGAAGCCGAGGTGGCGCTGCGCCCGGGGGTCAACGGTGCCTTCGTGAAATCGCACGAGGGCACGGTACCCGATGGGGATCTGCGATTGTGGGGCCAAGGCAAGACGCTCTCAGCTTTGGGAGCAGATCTGCCCTACGCCGAACTGCGGCGCATGTTCGACTATTTTCTGAGTGCCTGGGGTGAACAGGATTTGAACGCCATCGTCGCACGCATCGACGCAGAGATCCAGGGACAGCTTCCCGCAGCCCAACAGGAGGGAGCACGTGCGCTGCTGCGCAAGTACCTGGGCTACAAGGAAGCGCTGGTGGCATTGGACAAAGCACCTGCAACGCAGGGGGCGGGTGTGGAGGCCGTCCGCAAGCGCTTTGATGGAATGTTGGCCTTGCGTGCGCGTTTCTTCACACCGCGCGAGGACGAGGCCATGTTTGGCTTTGACGATGCCTATGACCGCGATGCCATTGCCCGGCTAGAAATCCACCAGAACCCATCGCTGAGTGAAGCGCAGAAGCGCGAACGCCTGGCGGTGCTGGATGCGGCCATGCCAGCTGCGGTGAAGGCTGAGCGCGATGCCCCACGCCAAATCATCCATCTGGAAAACCAGGTCGCGGCCTTGCGCGCCCAGGGCGGCACGGATGTACAGGTGTTCGCGCTGCGTGCCAAGGCACTCAACCCGGAAGCGGCCCAGCGGCTGGCGGAGCTGGACCGCGATGAACAGGCCTGGCAGACGCGCATTGCCGACTACTTGCGTGAACGCCAGCGTGTGCTGCAGACCAACGCCAACAGCAGTGGCAGCGAGCGCGACGCGGCGCTGGCCCAGTTGCAGCAGTCACGCTTCAGCCCGGCCGAGATACCGCGCCTGGTCGCTTACGAAACCAGCAATTAACGCCGCGTGTGCTGGCGCGCCCAGCGCACGATGTCGGCCGCGCCCATGGCCCCAGGCTGGCGCGCCACTTCGCGCCCCCCGACAAACAGAGCCAAGGTCGGAATGCTGCGGATGTTGAATTGCGACCCGATATCGGGATGTGCCTCGGTATCGAGCTTGACCAGCTGGTAGTGGGGTTCAAGTTGCTGCGCCGCCTGCGCAAAGTGCGGTGCCATCATGCGGCAAGGGCCGCACCAAGGCGCCCAGAAGTCGACCAGCACCGGCAGATGGCTGTTGCGGATGTGGCGCGCAAAGCCTTCAGCGTCCAGTGCGATAGGCGCACCCGTGAACAGCGGCTGCTTGCAGCTGCCGCAGGTGGGGGCACTGCCCAAGTGTTCCACCTTGACACGGTTGGTGGTGTGGCAGTGGGGGCAGACGATGTGGGGGGCAGGATTTGTCATACCCTGGCAGGTATGTGTGTTCGTGGCGATTTCAAGCCCGGGTCAATCCCGCACCACCCGCATCAGTTCCTCGCGGCTGGTCACGCCGGTCTGCACCAGGCGTTCGCCATCGTCCCGCATAAGCACCATGCCGCCAGCCAATCCTGCAGCGCGAATGTCGGCCTCCGGGGCGCGGGCGTGGATCAGGGCCGAGATGGCCTCGTCCACCACCAGCAGCTCGAACACGCCGGTGCGGCCTTGGTAGCCGGTATGGCCGCAGCTTTCGCAGCCTGCTCCTGAACAGCTTGCGCAGGTCTTGCGCACCAGGCGCTGGGCCAGCACGCCGCGCAGGGACGAGCTCAGCAGAAAGGGCTCCACGCCCATGTCCATGAGGCGCGTGACGGCGCTGGCGGCGTCGTTGGTATGCAGGGTGGCCAGCACCAGGTGGCCGGTGAGCGAGGCCTGGATCGCGATCTGCGCGGTCTCGAAGTCGCGGATTTCGCCGATCATGACCACGTCCGGATCCTGGCGCAGGATGGCGCGCAGGGCCTTGGCAAACGTGAGGTCGATCTTGGCATTCACCTGGGTCTGACCCACGCCCGGCAGTTCGTACTCGATGGGGTCTTCGACCGTCATGATGTTCTGGCGCGTGGCGTCCAGTTTTGACAGCGACGCATACAGCGTGGTGGTCTTGCCCGAGCCCGTGGGCCCGGTGACGAGCACGATGCCGTGGGGCTGGGCTACCAGGCCCTCGAAGCGTTGCAGCACTTCGCCCTGCATACCCACCGAGGCCAGGCTGATCTGGTTGGCGCTCTTGTCCAGCAGGCGCAGTACGGCGCGCTCGCCGTGTGCACTGGGCAGGGTGCTCACGCGTACGTCCACGGCCCGGGTGCCGATGCGCAGGGAAATGCGACCATCCTGCGGCAGGCGTTTTTCCGAGATGTCGAGGTCCGCCATGATCTTCAAGCGCGAGATCAGTGCAGCGTGCAGCGCCCGGTGTGTCTGCACCACCTCGCGCAGGCCGCCGTCCACCCGAAAGCGCACCACCGAGTGGCGCTCGAAGGGTTCGATGTGGATGTCGCTGGCGCCGTCGCGCGCGGCCTGCGTGAGCAGGGCATTGAGCATGCGGATGATGGGCGCGTCGTCCGAAGTTTCCAGCAGGTCTTCCACCGCGGGCAGCTCCTGCATCAGGCGCGAGAAATCGGCATCGCCCTGCACTTCGCTCACCACTGTGGCGGCGCTGGATTCGCCCTGGGCATAGGCTTGGCTGATGCGTTGCAGCAGCACCTCGCGCTCCAGCGCGTCAAAGCGTTCGGGATGGTGCTTGCGCACCACCTCGCTTACGGCCTGGGCCGATGTGGCGGCGTGTAACCACAGGGTGCTGCCGCTGGGCTGCTCATCGAGCAGAAGCTCGTGCGTTCGAGCAAAGGCGTAGGGCAGGGGGTAGGCCATGTGCGTGCTCAGGGCTGGGTGGCCGGTGCAGGCGCAGCAGTGGGCGTGGTGATGTTGCGCTGCAGCTGCAACATCACCGGGGCTTCGTTGATCGGCACCAGACTGCTTTCCACCGGCTGGGCGTCGATCTGCTTGGTGCGCATCTGCTCGTAGCGGTCGGCCGAGAACTGCTGGGTGCTGGCGGCGTCGCGCAGCACCACCGGGCGCAGGAACACCATCAGGTTGGTTTTCTTGCGGCTGCGCGATTCGCTCTTGAACAGGTTGCCGAAGAAGGGCAGGTCGCCCAGGCCCGGCACCTTTTCCTGGTTGCCTCCGTATTCGTCCTGCAGGAGGCCGCCGAGTACCACCACGGCGCCGTCTTCCACCAGCACGTTGGACTCGATGGTGCGCTTGTTGGTGGTGGGGCCGTTGGTGGCGGTGGTGGTGGAAGCCAGCACGCTCGACACCTC
>SSFF01000031.1 GCA_008015235.1 Rhodoferax sp.
CCACAGCATGCGGGCCGCACGCATCTTGGCGATTTCCAGGTAGAAGTTCATGCCCACCGCCCAGAAGAAAGACAGGCGACCGGCAAAGTCATCCACATCCATGCCCTTGGCAATGGCGGTCTTCACATACTCCTTGCCGTCGGCCAGGGTGAAAGCCATTTCCAGTGCCTGGTTGGCACCGGCTTCCTGCATGTGGTAGCCCGAGATCGAGATCGAGTTGAACTTGGGCATGTTCTTCGAGGTGTACTCGATGAAGTCGCCGATGATGCGCATCGAAGGTTCGGGCGGGTAGATGTAGGTGTTGCGCACCATGAACTCTTTGAGGATGTCGTTCTGGATGGTGCCTGCCAGCTTGTCCTGGCTCACGCCCTGCTCTTCCGCCGCCACCACATACCCCGCCAACACGGGCAGCACGGCGCCGTTCATGGTCATGGACACCGATACCTTGTCCAGCGGGATTTCGTTGAACAGGATCTTCATGTCCTCCACCGAATCGATGGCCACACCGGCCTTGCCCACATCGCCGGTGACACGCGGGTGGTCGGAGTCGTAGCCACGGTGGGTGGCCAGGTCAAAAGCCACCGAAACACCTTGCCCACCTGCGGCCAGCGCCTTGCGGTAGAAGGCGTTGGACTCTTCGGCGGTAGAAAAACCGGCGTACTGGCGAATGGTCCAGGGGCGCACGGCGTACATGGTGGCCTGGGGGCCGCGCAAGTAAGGCTCAAAACCGGGCAACGTGTCGGTGTAAGGCAGGTTGGCCGTATCAGCCGCGGTATACAGGGGCTTCACGGTAATGCCGTCGGGCGTGACCCAGTTCAGCGCTTCTACATTGCCGCCGGGGGCCGATTTGGCGGCTGCCTTGTTCCAGGCTTCCAAGGTGGCGGAGTTGAATTCTTTGGCGGAGTCGGTCATGGCACTACCTGCGTAAAAGACAGAAAAATTCCGGCCGCACCACACCCGTGGCACCCCGGAACCGTGGGGCGAATTCTACATTAATTCATAATTATGTATTCAAAATATAGTTTGAAGCTTACAATTCTCCGCCATGTCTGCCCTGCTGTCCGAGCCCCGTCCCGCCGTTTCGCTCTCCCCACGCGCCTTGTATGAAGAGGTTGCCGAGCTGCTTCGCCAGCGCATTTTCAAGCGTGAGTTGGAGCCGGGCAGCTGGATTGATGAGCTGAAAATCGCCCAGGAACTGGGCATCAGCCGCACGCCGCTGCGCGAAGCCCTGAAAGTGCTGGCCGCTGAAGGACTGGTGACCATGAAGGTGCGCCGTGGCGCCTACGTCACCGAAGTGTCGCGCGACGACCTGGCCGACGTCTACCACCTGCTCAGCCTGCTGGAGTGCGATGCCGCCGCGGTGGTCGCCGAAAAGGCTACACCTCTGGAAATGGCCGAGTTGGAGCAACTGCACGCCGAGCTCGAGGCGGCAGGTCAGGACGAGTCTCACACCGACGAATTCTTTGCCGTGAACGAGCGCATCCACATGCGCCTGCTGGAAATCGCCAACAACCGCTGGCGCAACCAGATCGTGGCCGACCTGCGCAAGGTCATGAAGCTCAACCGCCACAACTCGCTGCTCAAGACCGGTCGCATCGGCGAGTCACTGGCCGAACACCGGGCACTGATGCAAGCGCTGAAGGCCCGTGACCCGCAGCAGACCCAGCAGCGCATGCGCGAGCATTTCGCCAACGGGCTCGACGCGGCGAACTGAGCACTCTCCCCTCGGTAGAACCGTCAATCGCGGGCGCGCACGAACAGGCTCTGGGTTGCACGCCCGATCAGCCCGGCTTCGTCGTAGAGCGCCGACTCCGCGAGCCCCCCACCCTGCCCGCACAAATAGGTGCTGGCCTGCAGGCACACCCACTCCCCCTGCGGGCGGCGCAGCAGATTAATCGTCAGGTCGGAATTGACGAACACGTAGGCCGTCAGGTCCAACACGGCGCTGATGCCGTTGCCCGAGTCGGCCGCCACGGCCACGCGCTGGTAGGGGCTGGGCACCGTGTCATGCACCAACGGGTGGCGCAGGCGGAACCATACCGCGCTGGGCCCGGCAAACATGCGCCCAGCGGCCAATCGTGTTTCCACCAGATCGGGGTACGCGAGTTCGGCATGGGCAAACGGAAAGCGCTGCACATCAGACTGCTGGGGCGGCTGCGGCGCCAAAGGCAGTGGGTGGCCAGGCAAAGCTTCGGGCAAGGGCACCTCGGTTTCGCGTTGGAACAGTGCCGTGGCACGGACCAGCTCCTTGCCTGCAGCAAGTACGGTGGCCGAAAAGTGGCCGGCGTTGCGCCCCACATAGTCTTCCTGCACCCGGACTTCAATCGTGGCAAGCGGCACCGGGCGCAACAGGTTGGCCGTGAGCCGTGCCAAATGGGTCAGGCCATGGGCCTGGGCGGCGGCCTCCAAGGCGTGGCTGACCAGCGCAATCGGCGGGCCCGCATGCTGCTGCTGGGGGTGCCAGGGGCCGCGGGTCAGGCCCGTGGCGCTGTAGTGCCCCGCACCCACGGCATGGTAGGCGGCGGTCGGTGCGGCTTCGGCGCCAGTGCTTGACAAATCCATGCTTACTCCTAAATCAATAGCTACCTGTGCTTGTTAGATGCGGGCTAGAGCCATAAAACATCCCAAAATCTAGCGCCGCGAAACCCAGTACACCCCTGGCAGGATCAGGGCGGCGCCCACCAGGTGGTGCATGCCCAGGGGCTCGTCCAACACCCCCCAGGCTGCCAGTGCCGCATACAGCGGCCCCAGGTACAGGGTCACCGCTACCCGGCTTGCACCGAGAATTTTCTGGGCCCACCCATAGACCCAGTAGGCCACCACACCCGGCACCAGGGCGGCCAGCGCCATGACCCCGAAAGCCTGTGCGGTCAAGGCCGGCGCATCACCGAGCCACTGCTCCCAGGCAGCCCCAGGCAGCAGGCACACCACCCCACCCACGCAGATCGCGGTAAGTCGCGCAGTATCGCCCAGGGGGGAAGGCCACAGACGTTGAAGCAGCGCATAGGCGGCCCAGGCCATCATGGCGGCCACTATCCAGGCGTCGCCTGCCACCCACTGCACCTGGGCCAAGGCCGCCCAGTGCCCCTGCACCACCACATGCACCACGCCGGTCACAGCCAGCACCACGCCCAGTAACTGGCGGCGGCGCATGCGCTCGTGCAGCCAGCGCACCGCCCCCAGGGCAATCAGCACCGGCGACGCCGCGTAAATGAGTGCAACGTTCATGGCAGACGTGGTTTGCGCTCCCAGGTAGACCCAGGCTCCGCACACCAGCATGCCGCAGAACCCCAGCACCATGAAATGCCACCAGTCGCGGCATACGACCTGACGCTGCTGCCACAGTTCGCGCCAGGAGAAAGCCAGCAGCACCAAGGCCGCCAGAAACCAGCGCCCCAGGGCCAAGGTATAAGGCCCGACCAGGGCAGGCGCCTTGCGCGCGATGACGAGATTGACCGTCCACAAGACGGGAACCAACCAGACCGCGAAGACCGCCAGCCGCTCCAGCCTGGCATCCGTGCTCCGCTCCTGCACGGGGTCAGTCACCGCAAATCGGCCCTTGCCAAGGCCATGACCTCGGCAGCCGGACGCGCTTTGAGCCGGTGGTCACTCCACACCTGGCGCCATTTGCGCGAACCCGGCTGGCCATGGCGCAGACCCAGCATGTGGCGGGCGATGGCGTACCAGGAAGTGCCATGGTTTGCTGCTTCCAACTCCATGTAGTCGACCATGGCCAGTTCAACGTCGTCGCGGGTGGGTGTTGCGGAATTTGCTCCAAAAAACGCAGCATCCCACTCGGACAGCCAAAATGGGTTGTGGTAGGCCTCGCGTCCAACCATGACGCTGTCCACATGCTGCAGATGGGTCTGGACCTGTTCGGTCGTGGCAATGCCGCCATTGATGGCGATACGCAGGTGCGGAAAATCTTGCTTCAGGCGGTAGACCATGTCGTAGCGCAGCGGCGGTATGTCGCGGTTTTCCTTTGGACTCAGCCCCTTGAGCCAGGCATTGCGCGCATGGGCAATGAATACCTGGCAGCCTGCCTCTGAAACGGTGCCCACAAAGTCGCGCACGAAGTCGTAGCTTTCCACCTTGTCGATGCCGATGCGGTGCTTCACAGTGATCGGAATGTCCACCGCATCCACCATGGCCTTGACACAATCGGCCACCAGGGACGCCTCGTTCATGAGGCAGGCCCCAAATGCCCCCCGCTGCACACGTTCACTGGGGCAACCGCAGTTGAGGTTGATCTCGTTATAGCCCCAGTCCTGCCCCAGCCGGGCGCAGCGCGCCAGATCGTGCGGCTCGCTGCCGCCCAGCTGCAACGCCAGGGGATGCTCCTGTGGGCTGAAACGTAGATGTCGCGGGACATCGCCGTGCAGCAAGGCGCCAGTGGTCACCATTTCGGTGTACAGCAGGGTATTCCGTGACAACAGCCGGTGGAAAAAGCGGCAGTGCCGGTCGGTCCAGTCCAGCATCGGGGCCACGCTCATGCGCGGGTAGGCTGGAGCAGCCTGTTTCTCTTCAATCGTCATGGGACAGGATTATCCCTGTCCAGTTCAGCCCGCTTGCTGGCAGGGAAACCTACGGCGTCGCGCACCAGGGCGCCGTGTTGTGGACCAGGCCCATGTACAGCCCCCAACCGGAACTGGCGGCCAGGGCCAGTCCCGCCAGACGCACGCCCCAGGCTCCGCTGGCAGCCTGTCCGCCCATCGCATGGAGCTTAAGCAACAACCAGGGGCCAGCCAGCAGGCTCACGCTGGTGCCCAGTGCAAACAAGGCCATGACACCGGCCCCATCGGCCACGCTGTTCGACATGGCCGCCACCAGCAATGCCGAATACAGCAGGCCACAGGGCAACAGCGCCCAGCTCACCCCCAGCAACAGGGGGGCACCCCGGCCCCAGGTTTGGGTGAACTGGCGCACCCGACGCCAGACACGCCGCCCCCAATCCTCCAGCCATACGGGCTGGCGGCCATTGAAAAGCAGCACCAGACCCAGCAGCACAGCTGCCACATGGAACAGCGACCAGACGGGACGCAAGGCGGCAGACTGGATGGTGAGCCAGCCCAGGCCCTGCATGGACGCGGCAGCGAGGGCCCCGAGGAGCCCGTAGCCGACGATGCGGCCCAGCTGGAAGGTCCAGAGTGCCAGATTCTTGTGGGGACCGGCGGCCTGGCCGATGCCGGCACAGGCGGCGCCGCACATGGCGATGCAGTGCGGCCCACCAGCCAAGCCCATGAGCAAGGCGGTGGTAACGAGCGTGGTTTGCATCCGCCGGATGCTAAATGATCTTGGAGAACTTGGCCCGGGTGCGGTCAGTCTGCAGGTATTTGTCGAACACCATCGCCACGCCACGCACAAAGAACCATCCCTGCGCCGTGACCTGGAGGCTGTTGCCATCCATCACCACCAGGCCCTGCTCCGCCAGGGACTTCATGTCCTCCAGCTCTTTGGCAAAGTAGCTCTTGAAATCGATCAGGTGCGCCAGCTCGACTGCTTCGAACTGCAGGTGGCCCTGGCACATGATGGCCATGATCACGGCACGGCGCACCAGGTCGTCGCGTGTGAGTGCCAAGCCGCGGACGATGGGGAAGCGGCCGTGGTTGAGCGCGTCGTAGTACTCGTCCAGGGTCTTGGCATTCTGGCTGTAGGTGGCACCAATGCGGCCGATGCTGGAAACGCCCAGCGCGATCAGGTCGCAGTCCGGCTGGGTGCTATAGCCCTGGAAATTGCGGTGCAGCCGGCCTTGGCGCTTGGCCACGGCCAAGGCATCCTCAGGCAGGGCGAAATGGTCCATGCCCACATAAACGTAGCCCGCGGACAGGAACGCTGCCAGCGAACGGGAGAGCATGGAAATCTTGGAGGCCCCGCTGGGCAGTTCGACGATGTTGATGCGGCGCTGCGGCTTGAAGCGCTCCGGCAGGTGTGCGTAGGCGTACAGCGCGATGCGGTCTGGGCGCAGCTCGCAGACCTGGGCCAAGGTGCGCTCGAAAGATTCCGGGCTTTGCTGCGGCAGACCATAGATCAGGTCCACATTGACCGAGGCAAAGCCGCGTTCACGGGCCGCTGCCACCAAGGCAAATACCTGTTCTGCAGGCTGGATACGGTGCACGGCCTTCTGTACGGCCGGGTCGAAATCCTGCACGCCGAAGCTCAGGCGGTTGAAGCCCAGTTCCTTCAGGGTATCGAGGCGGGAAGTGTCGATGGTGCGCGGATCGACCTCGATGGAATACTCGCCACCTTCGGCGAAGTTGAAGTTGCGGCGCAGCATGCCCATGAGGGCACGCAGTTCGTCGTCACTCAGGAACGTGGGGGTGCCGCCACCGAAGTGCAGCTGGCTCAGGGTCTGGCCGCGACCGATGCGCTCCACATGCAGCTCGACCTCACGCTCCAAATAGCGCAGGTATTCGGCTGCGCGGTCATGGTGTTTGGTGATGATCTTGTTGCAGGCGCAGTAGTAGCACAGCGACTCGCAAAACGGAATATGGATGTACAAGGACAGCGGCAGCGTCATGGCGGCAGGGCCACTGCGCCTTTGGGTCAGCGCCTGCGCGTAGTCCGCGTCGGTGAACGCTTCCACAAAGCGATCGGCCGTGGGATACGACGTATAGCGGGGACCAGAGATGTCAAAGCGACGCAGCAACTCGTCGGACACCGGGGCGGCAATTTCTGCACTCATAAAAACTCCAAGTCAACGGTGGCTAATGTGCACTGTCCCTGTGGTTTTTGACTTGACGTACATCAATCTAAACCGGGGATCGTGGACAATCAGGCCCGAATCCGGAAAACAAATGACCCCACACACCATCAAAGTCGCCTGTTCGAACTGCAACCTGCGTGAGTTGTGCATGCCGATGGGCCTGAGCGATAGCGATCTGGAACGCATTGACGACCTGGTGGCCAACCGCCGAAAAGTGGCCCGCGGCGAGGTGCTGTTCCAGAACGGCGAGCCGTTCTCCAGCCTCTATGCCATTCGCACCGGTTTTTTCAAGACCTGTGTCAGCTCCGAAGATGGGCGCGACCAGGTGACGGGTTTTCAGATGGCCGGTGAAATCATTGGCTTGGATGGCATCGTCAACGACCGCCACACCTGCGACGCGGTGGCACTGGAAGATGCCGAGGTCTGTGTCATGCCGTTCAGCCGCATTGAAGACCTGTCACGCGAAGTGACTTCCTTGCAGCGCCATGTTCACAAGATCATGAGCCGGGAGATCGTGCGCGAAAACGGCGTGCTGATGCTGTTGGGCAGCATGCGCGCCGAAGAACGCTTGGCGACTTTTCTGCTGAACTTGGTGCAACGCCTGCATGCACGCGGATTCAGCCAGTCGGAGCTGGTGCTGCGCATGACCAGGGAAGAGATCGGCAGCTACCTGGGCCTCAAACTTGAAACCGTCAGCCGCACCTTCTCGAAATTCTCCGAGGACGGCATCATCGAAGTGAAGCAGCGCCATGTTCGCATTCTCAACACAGCTGCACTGAAAGACATAGTCAATCCGCAGTGCGCGGACGACTGAGCCCCGGCGACGAACCAGCGGGGCAGCTACCACGCGCCCTATTTCTTCTCAGGAACCCCGCCCGTAGTGGCGTGGTTGCGGCCCACCATGGCGGGTACCATGGCATCTTCCGCAGGGGCTGTACCCGCCTTGGGCGCCACCGCCGCTTTGGCCGTCACATCGATTACCTGATCGGGATTGCCTGCAGCAATGAAAAAGGTCGCAATACTGGCCACAACGACCGCCAAGGGGCCACCCAATACCATCCAGACATAGCCATTTTTCCACCATGTTTGGGATGCATCGGATTTCGATTGTTCAGCCACTGACTTTCCTTCCAAATGAAAATGGGCAAAGCAGCAACGATTGCCGTTGCACCACTTTGCCCAATTGTAGGGAGACACCTATGTCTCCGCTGAAACCTCTGTATTCACGGGGTCAAGCCCGTGAATACACCGACCATCAGTTGGACTTGCCCCAAACGTAGGCGGCCAGCACATGGATCTGGTCGGCAGAGAAACGGTCGCCTTGTGCCGGCATCACGTTGTTCTTGCCTTCGTTGACCATGCGGATGATGGCAGACTCGCCAGCACCATGCAGCCAGACATTGTCGGTCAGGTTGGGAGCGCCCAGTGCCTGCATACCCTTGCCATCCGGACCGTGGCAGGCTGCGCAAGCCGCGAACTTCTCCTTGCCCAGATTGGCCTTGACCGAGTCATGGGCCGAGCCGGACAGGCTCAGGACGTAGTTGGCAACGTTCTTCACGTCATCGGCGGAACCCACGGCAGCAGCCATGGTAGGCATGATGCCGTTGCGACCCTTGGTGATCGTTTCCACGATCTGTTCGGGTGCGCCACCGTACAACCAGTCCTTGTCGGTCAGGTTGGGATAGCCGACGCCGCCCTTGGCATCCGAACCGTGGCATTGTGCGCAGTTGTTCATGAACAAGCGCTCACCGATGGCCATGGCTTCCGGGTTCTTGGCAACTTCTTCCACCTTCATGGCCGCGAACTTGGCATACAAGGGAGCTTCCTTGGCCTTGCCCGCTTCCACTTCCTTCTTGTACTGGTCCGCCGAAGACCAGCCAAAGCTGCCCTTGTTGGTACCCAGACCGGGGTAGAGGAACAGATAGCCCACAGAGAAAATGATGGTCAGGATGAACATCCATGTCCACCAGCCTGGCAGCGGATTGTTGATTTCAGCCAGGGTGCCTTCGTCCCAATGATGGCCAGTGGTGCCATCGGCTGCAGTATGCACTTTCATGCGGGCTGCGCCCCACAGGATAACCACACAATACGCAATCGATGCGATTGTGATTCCGGCCACCCACAGCGCCCAGAAATTACTTGTAAAGTCACTCATTTTGATTCCTTACTCGTGAATCATTCTTGCTCGAAGGGCAGGTTGGCAGCTTGGGAAAAATCCGTGCTGCGCTTTGATGACCATGCCCACCATACGATGCCAATAAACAGGACGAATCCCACCACAGTTACCACGGAGCGCAAGGTATTGATATCCATTTGTTGCTCCGTCGTGATTACTTGAGTGCGAGACCCAAGTTCTGCAGGTAAGCGGTCAACGCTTCAAGTTCCGTCTTGCCCTTCACTTCTTCGCTGGCCGCAGCGATTTGCTCAGGGGTATAAGGCACGCCCACTTTGCTCAAGGCCGCCATGTGTTTCGGAATCGCATCGGCATCCACCTTGTTGTCCTTCAGCCAGGGATAAGCCGGCATGTTGGACTCAGGCACCACGTCACGCGGGTTGTTCAGGTGGTCGGCATGCCACTTGTCCGAATAACGTCCGCCCACACGGGCCAGATCGGGACCCGTGCGCTTGGAACCCCACTGGAACGGATGGTCGTACACCGACTCACCAGCCACCGAGTAGTGACCATAACGCAGCGTTTCCGCGCGGAAGGGGCGAATCATCTGCGAGTGGCAGTTGTAGCAGCCTTCGCGGGTGTAAACGTCACGACCTGCCAGCTGCAGTGCGGTATAGGGCTTGACCCCTTCCAACGGCTGCGTAGTGGACTTCTGGAAGAACAGAGGAACGATTTCCACCAATCCACCAGCCAGCAAGGAAAGAAGAATCAAAACGATCAGCAGGAAGTTGCTGGTTTCGATCTTGGAATGCAAGTTTTCAGCGTTTGAATTGTTAGCCATGATCAATCCTTTCAGGCGTGTGCAGCAACGGCGGGAATGCTGACGTCAGCAGCACGGCCATTGGTCGCTGTCTTGAGGGTGTTCCACAGCATGACCAGCATGCCGCCGAGGTACAGCACACCACCCAACACGCGAATCACATAGAAGGGGTAGGACGCCTTCACCGACTCCACGAAGGTGTAAGTCAGGGTACCGTCGGCGTTGATCGAACGCCACATCAGGCCTTGCATCACACCGGCAATCCACATGGCGGCGATGTACAGCACGATACCGATGGTGGCCATCCAGAAGTGGACTTCAATGGCCTTGGTGCTGAACATTTCCTTCTTGCCGAACAGGCGGGGAATCAGGTAGTACATGGAACCCATGGTCACCAGACCCACCCAGCCCAGGGCGCCGGAGTGCACGTGGCCCACGGTCCAGTCGGTGTAGTGGCTCAAGGCGTTCACGGTCTTGATGGACATCATGGGGCCTTCGAAAGTGGACATGCCGTAGAACGACAGGGACACGATCAGGAAACGCAGGATGGGATCGTCACGCAGCTTGTGCCATGCGCCGGACAGGGTCATGATGCCGTTGATCATGCCGCCCCAGGAGGGAGCCAACAGGATCAGAGAGAACAGCATACCCACAGACTGTGTCCAGTCTGGCAAGGCGGTGTAATGCAGATGGTGAGGACCCGCCCACATGTAGGTGAAGATCAGGGCCCAGAAGTGGACGATGGACAGACGGTAGCTGTACACAGGGCGGCCAGCGGCCTTGGGCATGAAGTAGTACATCATGCCCAGGAAGCCTGCAGTCAGGAAGAAGCCCACGGCGTTGTGGCCGTACCACCACTGGATCATGGCGTCCTGCACACCGGCGTACACCGAGTAGGACTTCATCCAACCGGCCGGGATGGCAGCGCTGTTCACCAGGTGCAACAGGGCCACGGCGATGATCATGGAGCCCAGGAACCAGTTGGCCACGTAGATGTGCTTGACCTTGCGGGTACCGATGGTGCCGAAGAACACCACGGCAAAGGCCACCCACACCAGGGTGATGAGGATGTCAATGGGCCATTCGAGTTCGGCGTATTCCTTGCCGGTGGTGTAACCCAGGGGCAGGGAAATGGCAGCCAACAAAATGACCAGCTGCCAACCCCAGAAGGTGAAGGCAGCCAACTTGTCACCGAAGAGGCGGACTTGGCAAGTGCGCTGGACGATGTAGTACGCCGTGGCGAACAAACCGCTACCACCGAAGGCAAAAATCACTGCATTGGTATGCAGGGGGCGCAGACGACCATAGGTCAAAAATGAAATGCCGAAGTTAAGTTCAGGCCAGGCAAGCTGGGACGCCACAATGACGCCAACCAGCATGCCAACGACCCCCCACACCACCGTCATGATGGCGAACTGTCGTACAACGGTATCGTTGTAGACAGTAGCTTGTTGATTTTGAAATGCCATATCCACCTCAATGAAATTGATTTGCATCAATTTTGTTTACCAGAAACAAACTTGACAGTTATCAAGTTTACCGTAAAAACCCTACAAATTTTAGGAATCTCTTAATATTCGCTCCCCCTCCACGTCTATTTCATCGAACTGACCACGATGAATTGCCCACCAAACACCGATGATGATCAGGTAGACCAGCACCACGGACAGGGGCACCAAAAAATACAGGATTTCCATTACGACCGCCTTGCCAAACGGGGCATGCGCGACAGGCGCAATGCGTTGAGCACCACCAACAGCGAGCTGGTGGCCATGCCCAGGCCGGCCGCCCAGGCTGGCAGGAGACCCACCACGGCCAACGGGATGCAGGAAGCGTTGTAGACAAAGGCCCAAATCAGGTTCTGCCCCACCACGCGTCGGGTTTTGCGTGCCAGCAGCAAGGTCTGCAGCACCGGCAGCAGGCTGCTGCCCACCAAGACGAAATCAGAACGGGACTGCAGCAAGGGCGCACCATGGGCCAGCGCCAATGCGACATTGGCACCCGCCAGCACAGGCCCGTCATTGACCCCGTCACCGACCATGGCCACCCGGTGCCCTTGGCGCTGCAACTCCCGGACCAAGGCCAGCTTGTCGTCCGGCGTACAGGCTCCACGTGATTGCGCTACGCCCAGCTCGCCCCCCAATGCCTGTACAGCCGCATCGTCATCCCCCGAGTACAGGTGCACCGAGACGCCATGTGCCGCCAGGGACTGCACCGTGTCACGCGCGTCGGCGCGCAATTGTTCGGCCAGTACGAACGAAGCAATCCAGCCCTGCGCATCGGCAAGGTGCACCCGCCCCCGCACTGTCAGCTCCGGCCCCAGGTCACAAAATGAGGCCGAGCCCAAGCGCACCACCCCTTGGGGTTTCCAGTCACTGGTTGCGGTCGGAACCAGGGCCTGTGCCCACACGCCCTGCCCGGCCACTTCCTGTGCTGTGGCGCATTCCCATTGCGGGACTGGCTCAGCGGACACCTTTGCGGCCTTGACCAAGGCCTGCGAAACCGGGTGCAAGGAATGCGTCGCCACAGCCGCCGCCAGCCCCAGGGCCTGCGCAGCGTCCACGCCAGCGCGGCAATGCACCTGCTGCAAGGCCATGGCGGATTGGGTCAGGGTACCGGTTTTGTCAAACACCACGGTATCGACCTCCGCCAGGCTTTCCAATGCCTGCAGGCGGCGCACCAACACGCCCGAACGCGCCAATGCACCGGCCGATGCCAGCATGGCAGCGGGTGTGGCCAGGGACAGGGCACATGGGCAGGTGACGATCAGTACCGCCACCGCGACCATGACCGCATGGCCCGGGTCCTTTTGCCACCAGAACCAGGCAGCCCCGGCGGCGGCCAGCAGCACGAAAATCAGAAATGGCTTGGCGATGCGGTCGGCCAGTTGGGCCCGCTGTGGACGGCTGGTCGCCGCAGTTTCCATGAGCTCCACAATCTGGGAATAGCGCGTGCGCGAGCCCGTGCGTTGCACCCGTACCTGGACCGAGGCCGTCAGGTTGTGGCTGCCGGCAATCACGGCCATGCCTGCGGAGCGCTCCAATGGCCGGGACTCGCCGGTCAGCAAGGCCTCGTCCACATTGGTCGAACCGAACTCTATGACCCCATCGGCCGGAAAGGACTCGCCAGGTTGCACACGGATGAGATCCCCCTCTTCCACGCGGCGCACCGCCACACGTGCGAAGGAACCATCGGGCAACTGGCGCTCCACACTGTCCGGCAGGCGGTTGAGCACGGCATCCAGGGCTCCGGCCGTGCGGTCGCGCAGGCGCAGCTCCAGCCAGCGGCCGGAGAGCAGGAAAAACACGAACATGGTCAGCGAGTCGAAAAACACCTCGCGCCCAAAAATGCCATCCATGTCGAAGGTGCCCGCGGTACTGACCACGAAAGTGATACCGATGCCGATGGCCACCGGCAAATCCATGCTGATACGCCGGTGGCGCAGGTCGGCCCAGGCGTTGCGGAAGAACCCACCACTGGCAAACAACATCACCGGCAAGGCAATCACCCAGGAGGCCCAGCGCAACAGCTTCTCCATCTCGGCCGTCAGGTCGCCAGGTGCGGCAATGTAGGCCGGGTAGGCGTACATCATGACCTGCATCATGCACAGCCCGGCCACCATCCATTGCCACAGGGCGTTGCGGGTTTCGAGTTTGCGGCGCTCCAGGCCGAAGGCGTCGTTGGCAGGCACCAGGCAATAGCCTGCGGCCTCCACGGCCCGCATCCACCGCGAAGGCTGCGTGACCTCCTGCGACCAGACCACGCGGGCACGCTGGCTCCCTGCCCCTACCTGCACGCCAAGCACTCCGGGTGCATCGCGCAATACATCTTCCACACTCAGGGCGCAGGCGGTGCAGTGCATACCTTCGACCAGCACATTGGACTCCCAGTACTGGTTGTCCTTGGGCCAGGGCCGACTGAAGGCCGACCACTCCTGCGGGTCGTCCAACAGCTCCAGGTTGCGCGCCTGCACCACGGCATCCCCCCGCAACAATGGAGGGGCTTCGTCGGTTTCAGTGGGAGAGGAAGAGGAAGGCGTTGGCATGAAAGTGCGGCGATTGTGCAAGTGCAAAACAGCCGCAAAGTTGACCCATATCAAGTATCCCCCAGAACCCGGCGCTAAGCTGGTGTTTTACCCACTCTTTTGCGAGGGCCCCATGTACAAACGCATTCTGGTAGCAACCGACGGCACCAAACTGTCCAAGAAGGCCGTGGGTAGCGCCATTTCACTGGCCGCCCTGTGCGGTGCCGAACTGGTGGCGCTCAAGGTGGTGCCGCGCTACCCGGTCAGCTATTTCGAAGGCGGCATTGCCTTGCCCGCCGAAGACATCAAGCGCATTGAGGAACATTGGGCCCACGAAGGGCAGATGGTGGTCGATGCCATTGCCAAGCTCGGCCACAAGAAAGGCGTTGCCGTCAAACCCCTGACCGTGCGCGGTGACGTGGTGTCCGACGCCGTGCTGGCCACGGTGGAAAAGCTGGACTGCGACCTGGTGGTCATGGCCTCGCACGGGCGCCGCGGCGTCAAGCGCCTGCTGCTGGGCAGCGAAACCCAGCAGGTGCTGACCCACGCCAAGATTCCGGTCCTGATCTTGAAATAAACACAAAACTTCCGCTACCCCGCATGTATATTGCGCAGGCAGCTCGCAATTTCATAGCGATTAGCGCACCAGAACTTGCGGATTCAGCGCGGTTCGGGCCTGGCCCTGGGTAAAGAAGGCGATCAGGTTGTCGGCCGCCAGGTTGGCCATGGCCCTCCGGGTGGGGATGGAGGCACTGGCAATGTGCGGCGTCAGTACCGCGTTGGGCGCCTGCAGCAGCGCCGGGTGCACGGCCGGTTCTCCTTCGAACACGTCCAGCCCCGCGGCGGCAATGCGCCCGTCCACCAGGGCCTGGGCCAGCGCCGCATCATCCACCACGCCGCCACGGGCAATGTTCACCAGCGTGGCGCTTGGCTTCATCTGCGCCAGCTCAGCCGCACCGATCAAGTGGTGGGTCTGGGCCGAGTACGGCACCACCAGCAGCACGTGGTCGGCCTGGGCCAGCAGTGTGGCCTTGTCCACCCACTGCGCCTGCAACGTGGCTTCCTGGGCTGCGTCGAGGCGCGAACGGTTGTGGTACAGCACGCGCATGCCAAAACCCAGGGCGGCGCGCCGGGCAATGGCCTGGCCGATGCGCCCCATGCCGATGATGCCCAGTGTGGTGCCATGCACGTCAGCCCCGGCCAGCATGTCGTAGCGCCAGCGCTGCCACTGGCCCGCGCGCAGGAAGCGCTCGCCTTCGCAGACCCTGCGGGCCGTGGCCAAGAGCAATGCGAAGCCGAAGTCGGCCGTGGTTTCGGTCAGTACGTCGGGCGCATTGGTGGCCAACACGCCCGCGGCCGTCATGGCGTCCACGTCGAAGTTGTTGTAGCCCACGGTCATGTTGGCGCAGATGCGCAAGCGTGGGCACTGTGCCAACACCGCGGCGTCGATGCGCTCGACGCCGAACGTGAATACACCATCAAAACCCTGCAACCGCTGCACCCAGGCGTCACCCGACCACTGGACACCGGCCTGGTTGTCGGTCACCACGAAATACTGGCGCAGGCGCTCCAGCACCTCGTCGAACACCGGCTGGGTCACCAGAATGTGGGGCTTGCTGCTCAAATCCATCGTTAAATCAGTCTCACGCCCGCATGTAGATTGCGCAGTTAGCTGCAAAATGAATAGCAATCATCCCAGTGCAGCAATACCAGCCTTGGCGATCTGCGCGTCTTCGGACGACTTGACACCGCTGACGCCCACCGCCCCCAAGCACTGGCCGTCCTTGAGGATGGGCACGCCGCCTTCCAACATGCCTTCCAGGTTGGGAGCGCTCAGGAAGGAAGCGCGCCCGCCATTGATCATGTCTTCGTAAATCTTGCTTTCGCGCCGGCCCAGGGCGGCCGTACGGGCCTTGGCTGGTGCTATGTGGGTCGAAATCGGCGCTGCGCCATCCAAGCGCGCAAAAGACAGCAGATTGCCGCCGTCGTCGACCACGGCGATGCTCACCGCCCAGTTGTTGCGCAGGGCCTCGGCTTCGGCCGCGGCGGCAATGGCTTTGACGTCGGCATATTCGAGTACGTGTTTGGTTTTCATGGCAATTGTCTCCAGCTTTGTATACAAAGCCCGAGGATAGCGCCTTCGCCGGGGGTTGACCAAACCAGCGGCCATAACCCTGCAACAGCCCTGAAAAACTTCGGGCCATAGTGAAACTTGGGTCTTGCGCACTTGCAGCTACGTACAATGACCCTACCTGCAGAGCCGTCCCGGCTTTTACGGGATATGTAAAGGAGTACTGAACTATGACCGACCGTGTCACAACCATGGGCCAAAGCCTGGGCTATGGCCTCTCGACCGTAGAACGCAACCGCGTCATGCGCAACACCTACCTGCTGCTTGCCATCAGCATGGTGCCCACCGTGCTGGGCGCCTGGATCGGCGTGGCCACCGGCATCACCCAGGCCATCGGCGGCGTGATGGGCATGATCCTGTTCCTGGCAGTCGCCTTCGGCTTCATCTTCGCCATCGAGAAGACCAAGAATTCGGCCATGGGCGTCCCCGTGTTGCTGGGCTTCACCTTCTTCATGGGCCTGATGCTCTCGCGCCTGATTGCCTCGGTACTGGGCTTCAAGAACGGCCCCGAGTTGATCATGACCGCCTTCGGCGGCACCGCCGGTGTGTTTTTCGTGATGGCCAGCCTGGCCAGCGTCATCAAGCGTGACCTGTCGGGCATGGGCAAGTGGCTGTTTGTCGGCGTCATCGTGCTGCTGGTAGGTGGCCTCATCAATGCATTCGTCGGCTCCACCGCGGGCATGCTGGCCCTGTCGGTCGCCTCGATCGGTATCTTCAGTGCCTACATGCTGTACGACCTCAAGCAGATCATCGACGGCGGTGAAACCAACTACATCAGTGCCACGCTGGCCCTGTACCTGGACATCATCAACGTGTTCCAGAGCCTGCTGGCCTTGCTGGGCATCTTTGGTGGCGAACGCGACTGATTTACGCTGTCCGCCAGCAAGTAAGGGCCCTTCGGGGCCCTTTTCTTTGCATCGCCATCCGCATTGACGCTCAATTGCCCGCCAAATGTGCCGACAATCACTACGAGCCCATCACATGTATTCGATGCTACGTCCTGCCCTACTCATCCTCTCCACCCTGTTCCTGACCGGGTGCATGGAGGAAATCAACAAGCTCCTGGAAGACCCCAAGGCCGTCCAGAAGGAAGCCGACGCCAAGGCGATCGGCAGCGCCTGCCGTTACGGCCTGCGCAGTATTGAAGACTGCTACGTGCTCAACCCCAAGGCGTCCAAATCAGCGGTGTTTACTGGCTGGAAGGAAATGGACCAGTACATGCGCGACAACAAGGTCGAAGGCGTACCGGCCAAGATCGAAGTTCCTGTCCCGGAGACCGCCCCAACGGCAGCCCCCAAGGAAGAGGAAATCATCGACGAGAAACCGGCCAAGAAAAAGGCCAGCTCCGGGCACTGAGTTTCCAGCGCGTCACACCGCGCGCTCGAACACCGCAATGCTTTCCACGTGCGCCGTGTGCGGGAACATGTTCACCACCCCGGCCGACTTGCACACGTAACCCGCCTCGTTTACCAGCACCCCCGCATCGCGCGCCAGCGTGGCCGGGTTGCAGCTTACGTAGACGATGCGCGTGGGCGGTGCCCAGTCGGAATTGCTGCCGTTCTGGATTTGTGCCGCCAGTGCCTGCACCAGCGCAAAAGCGCCTTCGCGCGGCGGGTCCACCAGCCACTTGTCGGCCCGTCCGTCCTGCACCAGCACTTCCGGGGTCATCTCGAACAGGTTGCGCGCTACAAATTTGGTAGCTGCCAGCACTTGTCCCGCGCCGGCGAGGGTCTGATTGTGCTGGTAGTTCTGGCGTGAGCGCGCCACCAGCGCCTCGGCCCCTTCCACGCCCAGCACCTCGCGGGCCTGCGTAGCCAGCGGCAAGGTGAAGTTGCCCAGGCCACAGAACCAGTCGATCACGCGCTCGTTCTTTTGCACCTGCAGCAGGCCCAGGGCACGCTGCACCAGCACGCGGTTGATGTGCGGGTTCACCTGGGTGAAGTCGGTGGGCTTGAACGGCATCTCGATGCCGAACTGCGGCAGGCTGTAGGCCAGCTGTTCACCGCCCTCGTCGAGCAAGGCCACACTGTCCGGGCCCTTGGGCTGCAACCACCACTGCACGCCAGGGTGGGCCGCGGCAAAGTCGCGCAGGCGCTGCAGGTCGGCCAGGCTCAAAGGCTGCATGTGGCGCAGCACCAGGGCCATCACGTCCCGGCCAGTCCCCTCGCAATCGCCCACGGCCAGCTCGATCTGCGGAATGTCTTCGACCGCGTCCATGGAATGGATCAGGGCACGCAACGGCATGAGCAGTGCGCTGACACCGGGGTGCAGCACCTGGCAGCTTTTCATGTCGGCCACGTACTGGCTCTTGCGCTCATGAAAACCGATCAGCACCTCACCCTTCTTGCGCACGAAGCGTACCGACAGGCGGCCGCGGTAGCGGTAGCCCCAGGCCGGGCCCTCGATGGGGCGCTGGATGTTTTCGGGCTTGACCTTGCCGATGTGCTGCAGGTTGTCTTCCAGCACACGTTGCTTCACCGCCACCTGGGCGGCCGGGTGCATGTGCTGCATCTTGCAGCCGCCGCAGGACTGGGGCGACAGGCCGAAATGCGGGCAGGCCGGGCGCACGCGCTGGGACGATTCGCGGTAGATCTGGTTTAGCGTGCCCTTCTCGAAACTGGTCTTGGAGCGGAAGATGGTGGCGCTGACCGCCTCGAACGGCAGCGCGCCGTCAATGAACACCACCTTGCCGTCAGCGCGGTGGGCCACGCCCTGGGCTTCCAAGTCCAGCGCCTTCACCAGCAAGGCGTCGGGCGGCAGGTTGCTGTCTTGTTGTTTGTCGATTGCTTCTGTCATGCCCCGATTGTCCCAGACGCAGGTTTGGTTTTTTTTGTGGAGGGACCCATGGGGCATTGGTTTGGTTCGGAGGAATTGCTTGACTTTCTTTTTTCCTCACGCCACCCCCATACCCCCCCGCCCCTTTCCACCCTCGCCAGGGCGGAAAGGGGAGCCCAACAGCCACATTTGGCCGCGTGTGCAAACGAAGGGGGTGCACGCGCCCAGTGGCGTTGGGGCAAGGTGGGATCTGTTTTTTAGGCAAATTTGGCCTGCAGCCCGCACACATATTGTGCAAAACGCTACTAAATACGTAGCGAATGTAGGTCATTCACGTCTGCACAGCCCCCACGTACCCGCTGCCCGTGCACTTCTTTTGTTTACCGTGACAGCCAAATGTGGCTGTTCGGCTCCCCTTTCCGCCCTGGCAAGGGTGGAAAGGGGCTGGGGGATAGGGGGTGGAAATGAGGAAGCCGCCTGCAAGGCATTTTCTCCGAACCCAAGCACTGCCCCATGGCTCCCCCAAAAAACCAATTCATTACACAAATTTTGCATTTAAAAAATATTTATGTAATATTCAAACCATGCTCGACCACCCGCTCTACCGCCGCGACCCGATCGCACCGCAATCGCTGGTGCTAGAACTGCTGCTGGCCGAAGGCGACGGTGCCGTGCCGGTGGCGCACCTGCTGGCGGCGGCAGCACTGTTCGGCATCAGTGAAAACCACGTCCGCGTCACCTTGGCGCGGCTGACCGCCACCGACATGGTGTGCTCGCCCCGGCGTGGCCTGTACCAGCTCGGCAACGCCAGCAAGAACCTGGCTGCCGACGTGGCCCAGTGGCGCCAGGCGCGCCAGCGCCTGCGGCCATGGAGTGGCGACTTTGTGGTGGTCTACAGCCCCCAGCCGCTGCCCGCCGACAAGACCGCCCAGCGCCAGCACGCACGTGCCCTGCACCTGCTGGGCTTTGCCCCCTGGGGGGTCGGAGGAAGTGGGGGCCTGCACCTGCGCCCCGACAACCTGGAGCCCAGCCTGTCGGCCCTGCGCCAGCGCTTGCTGGCCGTGGGCTTGCACCCCGATGCCAGCGTGTTCTGCAGCCGCGAATTCAGCACGGCCGACCAGCAATCGCTGGCCCAGCTCTGGGACGGTGACGCGCTCAACCGCGGCTACCAGGCTTCGGAAGTCCAGCTGGCGCAGTGGCTGGAGCACACGCCCACGCTGGAACTGGGCCAGGCCGCCCGCGAAAGTCTGGTGCTGGGCGGTGCGGCCATCCGCCAGCTCATTTTTGACCCACTGCTGCCCGCGCCCCTGGTGGACGAAGCCGCACGCAACCGCTTCATGGACGCCGCCATCGCTTTCGATACCCGTGGCCGCGCCATCTGGCAGGACTTTTTCGCCGCAGTGGCCCGCAGTGGCCGCGCCCCTTCATCCACACCCGCCCTGGAGACGACACCATGAACGCACTCACCGACCACAAGTTCGCCGACCAAGCCCTGCACAGCCGCTACCTGGCCCAGACCCACGAAGTCGTCAACGTCAGCACCGAGCTGTGCGACTACAACATGTACCAGCAAGACCAGGCCCTGCAGGAAGCCGTGGTGCGCGAAGGCGCGGCCTGGGCGCAGGACGAGCTGGTGCGCTTTGGCGCCCTTACTGGGTCGGCCGCCTACCTTGAACAGGGCACCCTGGCCAACAAGCACCTGCCCGAATTCGACACCCACGACCGCTTTGGCAACCGCGTCGACCTGGTGAAGTTCCACCCGGCTTACCACCAGTGCATGCAAACCGCCATCGAGCATGGCCTGCACTCCTCACCCTGGACCGCGCCGCGCGCTGGCGCCCACGTGGCCCGCGCCGCCCACACCTACCTGCACACCCAGGTCGAGGCCGGCCACGGCTGCCCCATCACCATGACTTTTGCCGCCGTCCCCACCCTGCGCCTGCAACCCGACCTGGCCGCGGTGTGGGAGCCCAAGATTACCGCCCGCGTCTACGACCCGCGCAACGTGCCCGTCGAGCAGAAACTGGGCGTGACCATCGGCATGGCCATGACCGAAAAGCAAGGCGGCTCCGATGTGCAGGCCAACACCACGCGTGCTTACCCCGTGGGCCAGGGCGGCCCCGGCCAGCTGTACGAACTGGTGGGCCACAAGTTCTTTGTATCGGCCCCCATGTGCGATGCCTTCCTGGTGCTGGCCCACACCGACAAGGGCCTGTCGTGCTTTTTGCTGCCGCGCTGGCGCCCGGACGGCAGCAAGAACCCCATGCAGGTGCTGCGTCTCAAGAAGAAAATGGGCAATGCGTCGAACGCTTCCAGCGAGACCGAGCTGCGCGGCGCCCTGGCCTGGATGGTGGGCGAGGAAGGCCGCGGCGTGCGCAACATCATCGAAATGGTGGCCATGACGCGCTTTGACTGCATGGTGGGGTCGAGTGCCGGCATGCGCATGGCGGTGTCGCAGGCCCTGCACCACTGCTCAATCCGTAGTGCCTTCGGTGCCAAACTGAACCAGCAGCCACTGATGCAGAACGTGCTGGCCGACCTGGCGCTGGAAAGCGAAGCCGCGCTCACGCTCACCATGCGCGTGGCCCGTGCCCTGGACCAGCGCGACAAGAGCGAACACGAAGACCTGCTGGTGCGCCTGGTGACGGCCGTGGGCAAGTACTGGATCTGCAAGCGCACTCCGCAGCACGCCTATGAGAGCATGGAATGCATCGGAGGCAGCGGCGTCATGGAAGACAGCATGTTCCCGCGCCTGTACCGCGAAGCCCCGGTGAACGCCATCTGGGAAGGCAGCGGCAATATCCAGTGCCTGGACGTGCTGCGCGCCATGGGCAAGACCCCCGCCGTGGTCGAAGCCTACTTTGCCGAACTGGCGACCAGCCGCGGCGCCAACGCCACGCTGGACGCGCAGGTGGCCGCGCTGCAGCGCGAGTTAGCCGACATGGCCGACATGCAGTACCGCGCCCGCCACGTGGTGGAAAAGATGGCTGTCACGCTGCAGGCCTCCCTGCTGGTGCGCCACGCCCCGGGTTTTGTGGCCGACGCTTTTGTGGCCGCGCGCCTGGGCGCCCAGGCAGACACCCAGTACGGCACCCTGCCGCGCGGGGTCGACGTGGCCGGCATCATTGCCCGGGCCACGCCACGCATGGACTGAGGGACGGATTGGAAACTTGAAGACACGCGAAGTCGCTATGTAATTCATAGCTGCCTGCGCAATTTCCATGCGGGCCAAAGCCAGTTTATGGCATAGAAGTTTCTCAGTACGGCAGCGCAAGCCCCGCCGAGGAATTTCCATGCCACCACTGCCCTCCGCCATTCCTGAGAACACTGCCGTGCGCACCTTCCTGTGGCGGGCACTGCACCTGGAAATCGACGCGCCGCCCCGTATGTTTGAGTACAAAATCGGTTGCCCAAAATCACCCGATTGGGGGATGTCCATGCTGCTCGCACAAAGCCAAAATACAGCGACCAATCCAGCAAGGGAAATTCTGTGTTTTCAACCCTCACCATTCAACGACTGAGCACCAGCACCATTTACAAGCTGTGGTTCATCGGCTTGGGCGCTTCCTTGGTCCCTTTGGGCGTTCTGTTTGGCCTATTGGCATTGCTTGGCTTCAAAACGGTGCTGTGGAATGGCCAGCACCAGTTCGGCATGGCTGGCCTTGTTGCCGGCCCGGTCATGGGTGCTATTCTTGCAGTGCTTTTCACTGCTTTTCTCGGATCAGCCTCCGCCATCGGCCTGTGGCTGTACGCAAAGGTGCGCCCCCTGAATATTCAGGTACAGAATGCGACCGAATCAATTGCACATCCGAGTCAATTTGAACCGGTAGGCGAGCATTAGCGGCTTGGTGCCGACCTTGGGATCCATGTTCAGCCTACGGGAAACGGCAGCTTCGCAGCGGAAGCAGTCGTCAAACCGCATGTTTCAATTGTTTGCAAATGAACTCCACAAGTAAATATTTTTTTGAAATGTGATGTCTGCCCCTGAATCACCAAAACCTTCGTTCAGAGTCTGTGCGGTCATTTTCTGGCTGCTCATCTTTGGACTTGCCATATTCGCCCACGGTTGGTTGGGGTGGACTGAAGGAAGTGTTTTCATTAAGCCTAAGAATGCATTGCCGTTCACAGCGACGCCCAATGCAAATGCGACTTCGTTCTATGTCTATACCCTTGGATTCATGGCTGTTGGCTTATTAGCAGTCATGGGTGGCCTTGTTCTAGTTTGGGCCCTCCTCTTCGGTTCGGAATCCCGGAAATCCACGGTCATGGCAATGCTTGCGCAACCAGTCGAAGGACGCCGAATCCCTGTGATTTCTTCGTGGTTTTTTTGGGTTGTTATCGCATTTACTGTCTCGATATTGTTTTATTTGAGCATCCAGATTTCCTGATTCGAGGTACAGCGATCCCCTTTGCCAATAAAGCGTTTGGCAAGTGCATGCTTATTATTTGTGATCGACATATAAGCAAATGATTGACTGCTTCCAGCCCTAAGCAACCACCACTTGCTACAAAATAAATAGCTTTTTACGCAATGCCCTCAATGGCTATCGGCGTATTCGCAGTTAGCTGGTTACCACCAGAGCCCCAAACAAGCCCCACACCCTTCAGAGCACGTTGTCGCTCTTGACCCCGCTGCGCCCGATGCGACGGCGCAGTTTCACCAGGGCCTCGTTCTGCAATTGGCGAACACGCTCCTTGGTCAGGCCCAGGCGCTGGCTCAGGGTTTCCAGGGTTTCGGGTTCCTGGTTGAACAGGCCGAAGCGGGCGGCAATGATTTCGCGTTCGCGGGCGTTGAGCAGGTCGATCCACTGGTGCAGCAGGGCCTGGACCTCATGCGCCCATGTGGCGTCTTCGGGCTCGGGGGTGGTCTCGTCGACCAGGCTGTCCAGCAGGACCGGATCGCCCTCTTCGTTGCCAACGGCGACGTCGAGTGAACGCGGCAGCTCGTTCAGGGTGCGCAGGTCTTCAATCTCGGACAGGTCCTTGCCCACCAGCGCGGCAATGTCTTCGGCGCGCACGCCGTGGGGGCGCTGCGCCATTAGTACGGCGTCAGACTCCAGCAGGCGCTGGGCGCGGCGCACGTGCATCAGTTCGCGCACCACGTTCACCGGCAGGCGCACGGTGCGGCCCTGGGTGCTCAGGGCACGGTCCACGGCCTGGCGTATCCACCAGGTGGCGTAGGTCGAAAAGCGGAAGCCACGCTCAGGTTCGAACTTCTCGATCGCGGTCATCAGACCAAGGTTACCCTCTTCTATCAGGTCTTCCAGCGGCACGCCGCGCCCAGCATAGCCCTTGGCAATGCTGATGACCAGGCGCAGGTTGTGTTCGATCATGCTCTGGCGCGCGGCCTCGTCACCGGCGCGGGCACGGGTGGCGGCGTCGAGTTCTTCCTGGGGGGTAAAGAGTGCGGTCTTGCGCACCCCGCGCAGATAGGCGTTGAGAGAATCGGGGATGTCGCGCCCCGTTTCCGCTATCAATGCAGGAGCTGCTTGCGCAGTATTTTCGCGGGCCAGGGGCTCATTTGATACCAGATCCGCAGCCACATCCAACGCACTGTGCGTGGATGGGGCGGCCGGGATTTCACGCATGCATGTCCCCGTGGGCCTGGCTCAGTGGGCCGGCAGGTACTTGGTGGGGTCCACCGGCTTGCCCTGCTTGCGCACTTCAAAGTGCAGCTTCACACGGTCGGCGTCGGAGTTGCCCATCTCGGCAATCTTCTGGCCCTTCTTGACGGTCTGGTCTTCTTTCACCAACAACGCCTTGTTGTGGGCGTAGGCCGTCAGGAAAGTGTTGTTGTGCTTGAGGATGATGAGGTTGCCGTAGCCACGCAGACTGGAACCGGCATAGACCACCTTGCCGTCGGCTGCAGCCGCGACCGGGTCTCCTTCCTTGCCACCAATGTCGATGCCCTTGTTCTTGGCGTCGTCAAAGCTGCCCACCACCGAACCACTGGCAGGCCAGATGAAGCTCACATCGTCGTCATTGGCCGGTGCTGAGGCTGCCACAGGCGCTGGCGGTGGCGCTGACGCAGGGGCCGAGGCCGCCTTGGCCGGCGCTGCGGCCACAACCGGTGCCGAAGCTGGCTTGGCCGCAGTGGCTGCGGTTTGGGCTGGCAAGGGCGACGCCGCCACTACCGGAGCTGGAGCGGCCTTGCCAACTATCACGGCGGGAGCCGGCTCCACCGGCGCCACCACGCGGATGACTTGGCCGACCTCGATCTTGTTGGGGTTGTCCAGGCTGTTCCAGCGCGCAATGTCCTTGTAGCTTTGGCCGGTTTCCAGGCCGATGCGCAGGAGGGTGTCACCGGGTTTGACGGTGTAGTAGCCAGGCTTGCCAGCGTTTTCAAACCCGGGCGGCTGCTTCACGGCCTGCGTGCGCGGGTCGGTCTGGGCCGGGGCATTGCCCACAAAACCGCGGTCTTCCACCGGTGCCTTGCTGTGGGGCTTGGAGCCACAGGCCGTCAGTACACCGACTGCCACGATCGAAATTGCCAACCCTTGAATTGCTGCGCGCACGCTGCTTCCTTTCACGTTCATGCTGTTCCCGATTTTAGGGGTACGAAGTGCACGGCCTCCAGCAGGGTCTGGCGAATGCCCTGCGCCGTCTTATCCACCACCAAAAGGGCCTGCGAGCCCGGGCGGGTGCCGTCGCGACCATTGGCCAGTACCGGGGCCACCAAACGACCGCCCACGGCCAGCTGGTCGATCCAGTCCTGGGGCACGGCTTCACCACCGGCAGCCGCCACGATGCCTGCGTAGGGCGCGCCCTTGGCATAGCCCACCATGCCGTCACCAAAAATGAGGTGCAGGTTGGGCACGCGCAGGGAGCGCAGGTTGTCACGTGCCTTGTCGTGCAGACCGCGCAGGCGTTCGATGCTGTAGACCTCGTCGGCCAGGAGCGCCAGCACGGCGGCCTGGTAGCCGCAGCCGGTGCCAATTTCCAGCACACGCCCTAGCTTGCCATTGCGGCCGTTGCGCAGGAGTTCGAGCATGCGCGCCACCACATTGGGCTTGGAAATGGTCTGGCCCAGGCCGATAGGCAGGCTGGTGTCTTCATAGGCCTGGTTCACCAGCGCGCTGTCGACAAAGCGGTGGCGCTCCACCGTGCCCATGGCAGCGAGTACGGTTTTATCGGCAATGCCGCCCTGTGCCAGCTTGTGCACCATGCGCTGGCGCACCGGGGCCGAGTCCATGCCCAGGCCTTGGGGTGCGGCCGCCAAGGGCACCGGGGCTGTACGTACGCCACCCACTGCGCCGACCGCAGCGCGGGCCACCGGGGTGACGGGCTGTGCAGGCATGCGCACCGGAACTACGGGCTTGGCTACCGGTGCGGTAGGTGCAATGGCCAGCTTGCCCACTGTGTTGGGCCGATTGCGGGCCAGCGTGGCGTCGAGTTGGGCAGGAAAGGTCGGGCGCGGCTTGGTCATCTACCACCCTGGGCCAGCGCGGCCTTGAGTTGCGATGCAGTCTGCGCCCAGTAGCCCAGGCTGTCGTGGTCGGTCAGGTCCACTTTGAGCGGCGTCATGGCCACGTGGCCTTGGGCCGTGGCGTGGAAATCGGTGCCATCGGCATCGTCACGGGCGGGCCCGGCAGCACCGATCCAGTACATGGTCTCGCCGCGCGGATTCACCTGCTTGATGACCTTTTCGGCGGCGTGACGACGACCCAGGCGGCACAGCTTGAGGTGGCCGATCTGGTCGTAGGGCAGGTTGGGAATATTCACGTTCAACAACCAGGGCTTGTCGGCTATCAGCTTGTGGGTCAGCATGGACTGCACCAGGTCGCGCGCCTTGCGGGCCGCCGACTCCAGTTCCACCCAGTCGCGTTCCACCTGCGAAAACGCAATGGCGGGAATGCCGAACAGGTAGCCTTCCATGGCAGCGCCCACGGTGCCGGAGTAGATGGTGTCGTCGCCCATATTGGCGCCGTTGTTGATGCCCGACACCACCAGGTCCGGCTTGTAGTCGAGCAGGCCCGACAGCGCAATGTGCACGCAGTCGGCCGGAGTGCCGTTGACGTAGCGAAAACCATTGGAGGCGCGGTGCACGTACAGGGGCGAATGCAGCGTGAGCGCGTTCGACTTGGCGCTGTTGTTCTGCTCGGGCGCAATGACTTCAACATCGGCCAGATCTTTGAGGGCTTCGTACAGGGCCACAATGCCTGGCGCCTGGTAGCCGTCGTCGTTGGAAATGAGGATTTTCATGGGGATGTGTCTCTTGTGGGGCATTGTAGGTGCGTCACGCCAGCGACAAGGGCTAGCGCAGTGAAATGCCTGACACCCTATGATGGAGCGAAACCACCAACCGGAGACTTGGACCATGCATGCCTGGCTTTGCGAAAACCCCGTGGGCGTCGACGCCCTGACCTGGAAGGAACTGCCCACTCCTGCCCCAAAGGCCGGTGAGGTGCTTATCGAGATCAAGGCCGCGAGCCTGAACTTTCCCGACATCCTGATCGTCCAGAACAAGTACCAAATGAAACCGCCCCTGCCCTTTGTGCCGGGCTCCGAGTACGCGGGTATCGTGCAGGCGGTAGGCGAAGGTGTGACGCACCTGCAGGTGGGCCAGGCCGTGGCCTGCTTGAGTGGTACCGGCGGTTTTGGCACCCACACACTGGCACCGGCCGCTCTGTGCATGCCGCTGCCGCCAGGCTTTCCCATGGTGGATGCTGCCGCGTTCATCATGATCTACGCTACTTCCTACCATGCGCTGGTAGACCGCGCGCAGTTGAAGGCGGGGGAAACTGTGCTGGTGCTCGGCGCCGCAGGTGGCGTGGGCACCTCGGCCATTCAGATCGCCAAGGCCATGGGGGCCAAGGTCATTGCGGCCGCTTCCACTGACGAGAAATGCGCACTGTGCAAGAAGATCGGCGCCGACGAGACCATCAATTACAGCACCGCCAACCTGCGCGATGCGCTCAAGGAACTGACCGGTGGCAAGGGCCCCGACGTGATCTACGACCCGGTTGGCGGTGACTTTGCCGAACCGGCCTTCCGCTCCATTGCCTGGCGCGGGCGCTACCTGGTGGTGGGCTTTGCCTCCGGCCCCATCCCCGCCCTGCCCTTCAACCTGGCCCTGCTCAAGGGTGCATCCATCGTCGGCGTGTTCTGGGGCGACTTTGCCAAGCGCGAGCCCAAGGCCAACACTGCCATGATGATGACGCTGGCCCAGTGGTATGGCCAGGGCAAGATCAAACCCGTGATCGACCGCACCATGCCCATGGCCGAACTCAAGGCCGCATTCGCCCACATGGGCTCGCGTGGCGTGATGGGCAAGCTGGTAATGACCAACTAAAACCACGCGCTAGGACTTGCCAAGCTCCGCTGGCGTGGTGGGCCCGCCCACCTGCGCCAGCTCCAGGTAGTCGCGCTTTTTCTGCAGGTCCGCACCCGAATCTCTGTAGCTGACGGCGATGGCATGGAACTGCTGCTCCAGCTCCAGGAAGGCATCAACCACGTCCGGGTCAAAGTGCTTTCCGCGCACCTGCTTGATGACCTCGACCGCCTGCTCGTGCGGCATGGGCTCCTTGTAGACCTTGCGGCTGATCAGGGCGTCGTAGACATCGGCCAGGGCCATGAGCCGGGCCGCAACGGGAATGGCATCAGCAATTAGCCCCTGCGGGTAGCCGCTGCCGTCCCACTTCTCGTGATGGCTTTCGGTGATCTCGCTGGCAATGCGCAGCAAAGGCACATCGTTCCCGGCCACCGACTCCGCATGGGCAATGGCGTTGCGCCCCAGCGTGGTGTGGGTCTTCATGATCTCAAACTCTTCCGCCGTCAGACGGCCGGGCTTGAGCAGGATGCGGTCGGGAATGCAGACCTTGCCAATGTCGTGCAAGGGCGCTGCCTTGAACAGCAGGCCGATGTAGGGAACCGTCAGGACAGGCTGAAAGCGGGGGTGGTTGGAAAGCTTCCAGGCCAGCGCGCGCACATAGCGCTGGATGCGCCGGATGTGGTTGCCGCCATCGGTATCGCGGGTGTCGGCCAGCATGGCCATGGCCTGGATGACGCCATCCACCACGGCTGTACTGTCACTGGCCACTACGGGCTCCTGTAGCTTGACTTCTTCCATACTCCCCGCGCCTTTGAGCAGGCTGTGTGCTGACCGCACCATTATGGAGCCACAGTCCCTGCACTTCATGGCCGAAAAAAAACCCCGTTGCCATCGGGCAACGGGGTTTTATCTTTATCTGGGGTGGCTAATGGGACTCGAACCCACGACAACAGGAATCACAATCCTGGACTCTACCAACTGAGCTATAGCCACCGTGAGCCTTGCATTATACCGTGCCCGAAAGCACGCAATGCCACAAAACGTCAAAAAACTTCGATTCCGGCTTATTTCCCAGCCATCGGGTTGGGGACCTTGATAGTGGCCTTCATGCGGCGCTTGAGAACTTCGAAGTACGCGTCACTTTCCACCTTGCTGATCCACTGCGCCACTTGCACCTGCTCGCGTACAGCCACATCTTTGGGTTTCTCGGCACGGGGCAACACGGCATTGATGCGCGCCACCACATAGCCTTTTGTACCGAGATCAACGCCTGCCCATGCAGGCAACGTTGTCACATCCGAGCGCAAGGCAGCTTCCACCACGGCCATGTCCATAGCCTGCAACTGGTCACGGGCGACCACGGCAGCACTGCCCAGTTTCGCGTCCTTGGCATCTGCTTTCCACTGCGCCAGTTTGGTTTCACCCTCCTTGCGTGCCAGCTCGGCGGCACGCGCTGCAGTCAAACGCTCACGCACTTGGTCTTTCACTTCAGCAAGCGCCAAGACACGGGCCGGGTTGTGCTGGACGATGCGGGCCGAAACCAACTGGTTGGTCCCCACTTCCACAGCTTCCGTATTGCGCTTGCTCGCAATGGAATCCGACGCGAACAAGGCCTCCAGAAGCTTGGGGTTGGCCAAAGGCCCAGTCACCCCGGGAGCTGGCTCGCGGCCAACGTTGACAGCCGACTTGACATCAATCTTGAGCTTTTCGGCTACGCCCTTGTAGTTGTCGGGCTGTTCAAACACGGCATTGGTGAACAGTTCGGCCACTTCGGCAAACTTGCGTTGCGCAAGCTGATTGCGCATGTCTGCCTCCAGTCCGCCACGCAGCTCCTCGAAGCTTTTGGCCTTGGGTGCCTTGACATCCGTGAGGCGAATGATGTGGAAACCGAAGTCGGACTCCACCAACTCACTGGTGTCGCCTTTCTTCATGGCAAACACTGCCTCTTCAAAAGGCTTGACCATGGCGCCACGACCAAAGAAATCGAGGTCGCCCCCGGCCTTGGCCGACGCAATGTCATCCGAGTTCTTGCGGGCGACATCGGCAAAGCTGTCGGGCGCCTTGCGCACCTGCGCCAGCAGGCCCTGCGCCTTCTCCTTGGCAGCCTGGCGCTTGTCGGCTGGCGCGTCCTTGGGAGCACTCACCAAAATGTGGCTGGCGCGACGCTCTTCCTTGCCACTAAGCCGACTCACGCTCTGCTCGTAATAGGTTTTCAGATCGGCCTCATTCACAGAAACGCTCTTCTTGACCGACTCCATATCCAGCACCACGTACTCGATGTTGGCGGATTCGGGCATCTTGAACAGCGCCTGGTTGGCTTGGTAGTAGGCATCCAGGTCGGCATCGGTCAATGCCACTTTGGAAGCGAAATCAGCCGGCGTGAAACGGGCAATCTGGATTTCACGGCGCTGGTACAGCGCCCCCAGTGCGGCCTCGGCCAGGGCGGGCGAAGGGAACGCGGTGTCGGCAATGCCGCCTTCCACCTGGCGCAGCGTCATATCGGTGCGCAACTGGGCTTCGAAAGCTTCGGGCTGGCTATAGCCACGGCGCATCAGGAAGGTCATGTAAGCCTCGCGGTCGACACTGCCATCGGCCTTGCGCACACCCGGAATCTTGAGAATCTCAGCGGCCAGACGGGCATCGGTGGTGGTCAGGTGCGCATCCTGCGCGGCCTGACCGATCACCTGGTCACGCACCATGCGCTCCAGCGTGGCGTATTTGGCTTCGGCCGAATCCATGATTTTGGGATCGAGATTGGGCATCGAGCTGCGCAAACGCTCCACCTCACGTTTGTGCGCCATGTCCCAGTCTTCCTGCGAGATCGCGTGACTGCCGATCTCAGCCACCGTGGGACCACTGGCATTGATACGCTTGAATCCATCAACCCCCACCAGCACAAATGCGGGAATGATCAACAGGAACAACAGCCCCATCATCAACTTGGTGTGCTTACGGACAAAGTCAAACATCCACGAGGTCTCCAGATGAAACAAAAAAGGCGAACCAGTTACTGGGTTCGCCTTGGATGGTGGTGGTGGGTGATGACGGGCTCGAACCGCCGACCCACGCCTTGTAAGGGCGTTGCTCTACCAACTGAGCTAATCACCCCACCGAAAACGTTAGATTCTAACAGGAAATCAGTTCAAAGCATCCTTGAGTGCCTTGCCCGGACGGAATTTTGGCACCTTGGCAGCCTTGATCTTGATGGAGGTACCTGTACGGGGATTGCGACCGGTGCGGGCAGCGCGCTTGCCTACGGAAAACGTGCCAAATCCCACCAGGGACACGGTGCCGCCCTTTTTCAAGGTGGTTTTGACGGCGCCGACAGTAGCCTCCAGCGCGCGGGTGGCAGCAGCCTTGGAAATGTCAGCCTGGGTGGCGATGTGCTCGATTAATTCTGTTTTGTTCACGAGAAACCTCTTTAAGACAGCAGTGGAAAAAGCGGGGAATCGATTTGTGCGGAGGCGAATTCTATGCGCAATTATCGGGGCCTCCGGTTCGGTGTTTTCACCCATGGCATCGCGCCACAGGCCACACTCAGCGCGCCTTGGCGCGAATTTCGGGCAGAGCCTTCTGCAGGTAATACACCATGGACCACACCGTCAGCACCGCTGCCGCCCAGATGAGCCAGACGCCCCATGCGTGGGTGTCAATCGCTCCAAACAGCAGTCCGTCAAACAACAAAAAAGGAATGGCGACCATCTGCACCGTGGTCTTGAGTTTGCCCACCATGTGCACTGCCACGCTGCCGGAAGCGCCGATCTGCGCCATCCATTCACGCAACGCCGAAATGGCGATTTCGCGCCCAATGATGATGAGCGCCACAAACACGTCGGTGCGGCCCATGTGCACCAACACCAGCACACAGGCGCAGACCAAAAATTTGTCGGCCACCGGGTCCAGAAAGGCCCCGAACGACGAGGTCTGGTTGAGCTTGCGGGCCAGGTAACCATCGAGCCAGTCGGTCAATGCAAACACCACGAACATGACCGTGGCCACCAGGTTCTTGTCCTGCATGCTGGCCATCGACTCGGGCAGATAGAACACGCCCACGATCAGGGGAATGGCGCAAATACGCGCCCACGTCATCAGGGTGGGGATCGTCATGAACATGCTGCGATTGTGGCATGCCATGGGCGGAAAACACCCACTCCTAATGCAATGCGCGGTGGATTTCTTCGGCCAGCTCGCGGCCAATGCCTTCCACGGAC
Organism: Rhodoferax sp.; assembly: GCA_008015235.1. Taxonomy (GTDB): domain Bacteria; phylum Pseudomonadota; class Gammaproteobacteria; order Burkholderiales; family Burkholderiaceae_C; genus Allorhodoferax. The sequence continues at coordinate 32,049 of SSFF01000031.1, forward strand.
GCAATATCCTCCACACTGGCCAGCGCCACCCCACGCACGCCACCAAAACGCTGCAGCAAGCGCGCACGCCGCTTCGGCCCAACACCGGCAATGTCTTCGAGCTTGCTGCCGCCCACGCGCACCTTGGCACGCGCGGCCCGCATGCCGGTGATGGCGAAGCGGTGGGCCTCATCGCGAATCTGGGCCACCAACATCAGCGCCGCCGAGTCGGCGCCGAGGTAGACCTTTTCGCGGCCATCGGCAAACACCAGCTCCTCCAGACCGACCTTGCGGCCTTCGCCTTTTTCTACCCCCACCAGCACCGACAGGTCCAGGCCCAGGGCGCTGAACACCTCGCGCGCAATGCCCACCTGGCCGCGGCCGCCGTCGATCAGCACCAGATCGGGCAGGCGCACCGCGGCCGGTGTTCCGGCCGCATCGGCCTCGCGCAGGGCCTGGGCCAGCTTGCCATAGCGGCGTTCCAGCACCTGGCGCATGGCGGCGTAGTCGTCGCCCCCGGTAATGCCTTCGATGTTGTAGCGCCGGTACTGGGCGCTTTGCATCTTGTGACCCTCGAACACCACACACGAAGCCTGCGTGGCTTCGCCCGCGGTGTGCGAGATATCGAAACACTCGATTCGCAGTGAGTCCAGATCGGTCTGGGCCAAATCCAGCGCCTGCGCCAGGGCACGTGTACGCGCCTGCTGCGAGCCCTCCTCGGCCAGCAGCCTCGCCAGTTGCAAAGCCACATTGGTTTGCGCCATTTCCAGCCAGACGCGGCGCTGTTCGCGCGGCTGGTGCACCACCGTCAGGCGCGAAGCCGACTGGCTTTGCAAGGCATCCACCAGGGCAGGACTGACCGGGTGGCTCATCACCAGCACATTGGGCAAGGCCGACTCCAGGTAGTGCTGGGCCAGGAAGGCCTGCAGCACCTGGGTTTCCACATCCACGGCGCCCGGCGCTTCGCCCAGCTCATCTTCCAGCGACGCTCCGCTATCCACATGCACCGGGAAGTAGGGCCGGTCGCCCAGGTGGCGTCCGCCACGCACCATGGCCAGCACCACGCAGGCGCGCCCGCCCTGCACTTTCACCGCCAGGATGTCCACGTCGCGGTCGTCCACGTTGTCCACCGACTGCTGGTGCAGCACATTGGACAAGGCAGCAATCTGGTTGCGCAGTTCGGCTGCCTGTTCGAACTCCAGTTTCTCGGCGTGCGCCATCATGCGCGCCTCCAACGCCTTGAGGACTTCCTGGGTGTCACCGCGCAGGAACTTCTGCGCATCGGCCATGTCCTGGGCATAGGTCTGGGCGTCGATGTGCCCGACGCAGGGGGCCGAGCAGCGCTTGATCTGGTACAGCAGGCAAGGGCGCGTGCGGTTGGCAAACACCGCGTCCTCGCAGGTGCGCAGGCGAAACACCTTCTGCATTAGCAAGATGGCTTCCTTCACGGCCCAGGCACTTGGGTAGGGGCCGAAGTAATGGTGCTTCTTCTCGACTGCACCGCGGTAGTAGGCCACGCGCGAAAACTGCTGCGGCTGCGGAGCCTCCCCCGGTGCGGCAGCGCCCGTGGCATCCACCCCGGTCATCTTGAGGTAGGGGTAGCTCTTGTCGTCCCGGAACAGTATGTTGTACTTGGGGTTCAGGACCTTGATGAGGTTGTTTTCCAGCAGCAGTGCTTCGGCCTCCGAACGCACCACCGTGGTCTCCATGCGCACGATCTTGCTGACCATGTGGCCAATGCGGGTGCCACCATGGTTTTTCTGGAAATAGCTCGACACCCGGCGCTTGAGGTTGATCGCCTTGCCCACATACAGCACCTGGTCCTGGGCGTCGAAATAGCGGTACACGCCGGGCAAGGCGGGCAAGGCGGCCACCTGCGCCAGCAAGGCCTTGGAATGCGCCGGGGCTTGGTCGATGGGGCCGTCGCTGGGAATATCTGCTGCACTCATGGCGCCTATTGTGCAAGCATGTGCTGGACAATGGCGCCATGTCCGTGCTTCCCAACCCTTCATCACCCGCACTGCTGTGGGATGTGTTCTGCCGCGTCATCGACAACTTTGGCGACATTGGCGTCAGCTGGCGACTGTGCCGCCAACTGGCAGATCGTGGGCACGCGGTGCGACTGTGGATCGACGACGCCAGCGCCCTGCAATGGATGGCGCCAGGTGCCCTGCAGGGTGCACACGCAGGCGTCACGGTGCTGCCCTGGGCGCGCAGCCAGGATGCCGCCTTCCTCGCCAGCCTGCCTCCAGCCCAGGTTTGGGTGGAAACATTTGGCTGTGAAATTGCTCCTGAATTCATAGCTTCTTACGGATATTCCATGCAGGCTGGAGGCCTAAATGACCTGAAATTTCCAGCCTGGATCAACCTCGAATACCTGAGCGCCGAAGGCTTTGCGCGCCACTGCCACGGCCTGGCCTCTCCGGTAATGAGCGGCCCAGCGCGCGGTGCCACCAAGTTCTTCTACTACCCGGGCTTCACCCCCGACAGCGGCAGTCTGCTGCGTGAAGACGACCTGGCCGCACGCCAGGCCGCGTTCGACCGCAAGGCCTGGCTGCAGGGGCTGGGCATCCCAGCGCCCACCGGCAGCGTGGTCAGCCTGTTTTGCTACGAACCCGCCCCCCTGCCTGCCTTGCTGCGGCAACTGCAGCAAGACGGCGCAACGCTGCTGGTCACGCCGGGACGGGCCAGCGCCGCAGTGCGCCAGACCCTGGACGCCGAGCCCGCGCTGGAACGGGACCTGCCACTCCATTTCCTGCCCAGCTTGCCGCAACGCGACTTTGACCACCTGCTGTGGGCCAGCGACATGAACTTTGTGCGCGGCGAAGACTCGCTGGTACGCGCCCTGTGGGCTGGCAAGCCCTTCGTCTGGCACATCTACCCGCAGGACGACGGCGTACACCACAGCAAGCTGGACGCCTTCCTGGACTGGATGCAGGCCCCCGATTCGCTGCGCGCCCTGCACACGGCCTGGAATGGGAGCGATGCCCAGGCCGCGCTGCCCGACCTGCAACGCCACCTGCCCCTGTGGCAGCAAAGCGTCGCAGCGTCGCAGCAGCTGCTGCTGCAAATACCCGATCTGTGTACCCGCTTGGTCGACTTCGTGCTGGAAAAACGTTAAAATTCAGGGCTTTGCTGATCGCACCCCGCACATCCGACGGGGCGCATGCAGCCCCCGCCGCGTGACGCGGCATACCAATGAATGCAGCCTTTGGCGCTGCCACTCACTATGAAAATCGCTCAAGAAATCCGCGCAGGCAATGTGATCATGCACGGCAAGGACCCCATGGTCGTTCTGAAAACCGAATACGCCCGCGGCGGCCGCAACGCAGCCACCGTGCGCATGAAGCTCAAGAGCCTGATCGCCAACTTCGGTACCGAAGTCGTGTTCAAGGCCGACGACAAGATGGACCAGATCATTCTGGACAAAAAGGACTGCACCTACTCCTACTTCGCCGACCCCCTGTACGTCTGGATGGACTCGGACTACAACCAGTACGAAGTCGAAGCCGAAAACATGGGTGACTCGCTGAACTACCTCGAAGACGGCATGACCGCCGAAGTGGTGTTCTACGAAGGCAAGGCCATCTCCGTCGAACTGCCCACCAGCGTCGAGCGCGAAATCACCTGGACCGAACCCGCCGTCAAGGGCGACACTTCGGGCAAGGTTCTGAAGCCCGCCAAGATCGCCACCGGCTTTGAAGTGCCCGTGCCCCTGTTCGTGGACCAAGGCGACCGCATCGAAATCGACACCCGCACCGGCGAATACCGCAAGCGCGTGTAATCACTTGCGGCCCTGTGCGAAAGGCTCCTTCGGGAGCCTTTTTCTTTTGCGCGTAGGTCTGCTGAATTGGGTGTAGGCTATCGACATGGCACCCCCTACATCGGACCCCACACCACCGGCTGCAAACGCAGGCAATGCAACGGCACACCCCGCCCGGCTGGCACTGCGCCGCGTGCTGATCGACACCTACCACGAGAACGTGGCCTACATGCACCGCGACTGCGACATTTACCGCGCCGAGGGCTTCAAGGCCCTGACCAAGGTGGAAGTGCGCACCAACGGCCGCGCCATACTGGCCACACTCAATGTGGTCGACGACGAATCCATAGTCGCCTGTGGCGAGCTGGGCTTGTCCAAGGCCGCCTTTGCCCAAATGGGTGTCGAAGACGGCCACAGCGCGAGCGTGTCGCAGGCCGAACCACCTGCTTCCATTGGAGCCCTGCACCGCAAGCTGGCGGGCGAGCGCCTGGGCCGGGAGGACTTCGCAGCCATCGTGCACGACATTGCCGAGCACCGCTATTCCAAGATCGAGCTGACCGCCTTCGTGGTGGCCTGCAACCGCGACGAACTGGACCGCGAAGAGGTCTACTTCCTGACCGAGGCCATGATCGCCGCCGGCAAGCGCCTAAACTGGAACGAAGGCCTGGTGGTAGACAAGCACTGCATCGGCGGCATTCCAGGCAACCGCACCTCCATGCTGATCGTGCCCATCGTTGCGGCCCACGGCATGATCTGCCCCAAGACCTCGTCACGCGCCATCACCTCCCCCGCTGGCACCGCCGACACCATGGAAGTGCTGGCCAAGGTCGAGCTGCCCATGGACCAGCTCAAGGGCATCGTGCGCGCCCACCATGGCTGCCTGGCCTGGGGCGGCACGGCGCACCTGTCGCCGGCCGACGACGTACTGATCTCGGTGGAGCGCCCGCTCTCGCTCGACTCTCCGGGCCAGATGGTGGCATCCATCCTGTCCAAGAAGATTGCCGCCGGCTCCAGCCACCTGGTGCTCGACATACCCATAGGCCCCACGGCCAAGGTGCGCTCCATGCCCGAAGCACAGCGCCTGCGCCGCCTGTTCGAATACGTGGCCCGGCGTACCCACTTGTCGCTGGACGTGGTCATCACCGACGGACGCCAACCCATTGGCAATGGCATCGGCCCGGTGCTCGAAGCACGCGATGTGATGCGCGTGCTGGAGAACGACCCCCGTGCCCCCAACGACCTGCGCCAAAAGTCCCTGCGCCTGGCCGGGCGCTTGATCGAATGCGACCCCGACGTGCGCGGGGGCGATGGCTTTGCCATTGCCCGCGACATCCTGGACAGTGGCCGCGCACTGGCGCAGATGAACGCCATCATCGCCGCCCAGGGCAGCAAGCACTTTGACCACAACCAGCCCCAGCTGGGCGCACTCAGCTTTGACGTGACGGCACCCGAGAGCGGCATGGTCACCGCCATCGACAACCTGCACATTGCCCGCATTGCCAGCCTGGCCGGCGCGCCCAAGGTGCAAAGCGCTGGCGTCGACCTACTGTGCAAGATCGGTGACACGGTGCAAACCGGTACGCCGCTGTACCGCGTCTATGCCAATTTTGCCGCCGACCTGGAGTTTGCACGCCAGGCCTGCACCAAATCCACCGGCTACACGCTTGGCCACAGCGCCGACATAGCCCATGCTTTTGTGGAGTTCTGATGACCGCACCTTCTCTCCTGCTCCACTTTGAAGAAGACGCTGCCAGCGCCCAACGCCTGGCACAGGCGGCGGGAATGGCACAGGCCTGCATTGCCCGCCACCGCTTCCCCGACGGCGAACTGAAACTGCTCCTGCCGCCCGAGTTGCCAGCGCGCGTGGTGCTGCTGCGCTCACTCAACGACCCCAACGAAAAGCTCACCGAACTGCTGCTGGTGGCCCAGGCCGCGCGCGGTCTGGGTGCGCGCCAGCTGACCCTGGTCACGCCCTACCTGGCCTATATGCGCCAGGACATGGCATTCACGCCGGGCGAAGTGGTGAGCCAACGCATCGTCGGGCGCTTTCTGGCCGACTTGTTTGACGCCGTCATCACCGTAGACCCGCACCTGCACCGCGTGGCCACGCTGCAGGAAGCCGTGCCCGTGCCCCAGGCCGTGGTGCTCAGCGGTGCCCCGTTGCTGGCCGATGAGATTGCCGCCCACCACACAACCCCATTGCTGATCGGCCCGGACGAAGAGTCGGCCCAGTGGATCGCGCAGGCGGCCCAGGTGCACGGCTTTGACTACGGCGTGTGCCGCAAAGTGCGCCACGGCGACCGCGAGGTGCAGATCGAACTGCCCGACGTGGCGGTGCGTGGCCGTGCCGTGGTGCTGCTGGACGACGTGGCCAGCAGTGGCCGCACCCTGGCGGGTGCCGCGCACCTGCTGCTGGCCGCCGGTGCCGCCTCGGTGGACGTGGCCGTGACCCATGCCCTGTTTGCGGGCGACGCCCTGCAAGTCATCCAGGAGTCCGGCGTGGGCCGGGTCTGGAGCACCGACACCATCCAACACCCCAGCAATACCGTCAGCATGGCCAACCCCATTGCCCAGGCCTTGCTTAGCCTTCATTACCAGGACAGTTAACCGTGGACACCTCCGACCTCAACCAACGCACCATGGCCGACGCCTGGGCTTACATCCAGGCCCAGGCCGACGCCGGCGTCCCCCTGCAACCCAACGCCTACCGCCTGGCCTTTGCCGATCCGGAATTCCTGCTGCGCCGTGAAACGCGTGGTATCCGGCTGCAGCTGGAACTGCTCAAGCCCGACCTGGACCAGATGGAAATGGGCATTGAAAACACCATTGTGGTGTTTGGCAGCGCACGCTTCAAATCCATGGACGAGGCCCAGCAGATGCTGGCCGAAGCACAGGCCAGCGGCGATGCCCAGGCCCTGGCAATAGCCCAGCGCCAGTTGCGCAATGCCTGCCACTACGAGCAGGCCCGCCAATTTGGGCGCCTGGTGGCCGAACACGGTAACAAACTGCCGCAGAAGGAGCGCCTGTACATCTGCACCGGTGGTGGCCCCGGCATCATGGAAGCGGCCAACCGTGGCGCCAGCGAAGCCGGTGCCCCCACCCTGGGCCTGAACATTGCCCTGCCGCACGAACAGCACGCTAACCCCTATGTGACACCCGCACTGAGCTTCAAGTTCCACTACTTTGCCGTGCGCAAGATGCACTTCATGATGCGCGCCAAGGCCATGGTGGCCTTCCCTGGCGGCTTTGGCACGCTGGACGAACTGTTTGAAGTGATCACGCTGGTGCAGACCCGCAAGTCCACGCCCGTGCCCATCATCCTGTTCGGCACCGACTACTGGAAGCGCCTGGTCAACATGGACGTGCTGGTGGAAGAAGGCGCGATTTCGCACGAAGACCTGGACTTGTTCCAGTACACCGACTCGCCCCAGGAAGCCTGGGAAATGATCCGCAGCTTCTATGACCTGCCGGTCTGACCGTCGGCGCTGGCATCGGGCTGCGGCGGTCGCAGCCACCATGCAGCGTGGCTGCCCAGGCCCACGGCCGCGCCCACGGTCCAGAACACCACCGACACGCCCAGCACGGCCCCGGCCGAACCGAACAGCAGCGGCATGAACACGCTGGAGAGGTTGAGCGACATGAGCCGCAGCGCAATGGCCTGGCCGTGCAGGTGGTGCGGCGTGATCTGGTGCAGGGTGCTCATCACCATGGGCTGCACCGTACCCAGGGCCAGACCCAGCACCACCGAGGCCAGCCCCATGCTCCAGGGGCCTGGCATGAAGGGGTAGACCGCAAAGACAAATGCCGTGACCACCATGGCGCCGGTAACCACTGCCCACTCGCGAAGATGCGCCGCCAGCACCGGCAGCAGCACCCGCACGGCCGCCGCCGCGATGGCAAAGCTGCCCAGAATGGTGCCAATGACTGAAGCACTGAAGCCGCGTTCATGCCCGAGCACGGGCACGACAAAGGTGTGCACGTCCCAGCAGCTCGACAGCAGCCAGTTGACCAGCAACAGCCGGCGCATCAAAGGCTCGCGCAACAGGCCCCAGGCGGCACCACTGGGCTGGGGTTTGGATTCCTTTACCATGCTTTCGCGATAAGGCCGCACCGCCATCCAGGTGAGCATCGGTGCCAGCGCCATCAATGCAAATGCCGCCATGTAACCCCAACGGTCGGCGGGCGCACCACCCACCCACACCCCTGCGTGGTCGATCAGCAACCCCGCCAGCAAGGGCCCCAGAAAGTTCGCCACTGCAGGCCCGATGGACAACCAGCTGAACACCCGGCGCATCTCGGCTGCGCCGGCCACCGACTGGCCCACAAAGCGCTGGAGTGAAATCACCGAAATGCCTGTGGCCCCGCCCATGCACAGTGCCGCCACACACAGCACGGCGTAGCTGGGAAACACCACAGCCAGCGCTGTACCGGCCATCGCGACCGACACCCCCAAGCCCACGGGGCGGCGCAGGCCATGGCGGTCGGCATAGCGGCCTGCGGGCAAGGCCAGGAACACGGAACTCAGCGAATACAAGGCCAGCAGAAAACCCACGGCCATGGTGCTGTAGCCCTGCTGCAGCGCCCACAGCGGCGAGGCCATGCGCAGCCCCGCCATACTGCCGTGCAGGCACACATGCCCGCCAATGAGCCGGGCCAGTTGCTGGCCCGTCAGGTTGCGCGTGGCTTCGGGTGCTGCGTTGGAAATGCTGTGCCCCGCTTCAGGCATCCGTGTCGCCCGTGGAATCGAGCGGCAGCAAGGTTTGCGCCTGGGCTTCGGGCAGGGCCTGCACCTGGCGCAGGGCGCGGGTCATGGCGCGGCTGCGCACTTCGGCACTGTCGAGCGTATTGAGCACGGTCTGGGTCTGGTTCTTGACCTTGGCCAGCACGTCGCCGAACTTGCCGAACTCGGTCTTGACCGCACCCAGCACCTGCCAGACCTCGCTGGAGCGCTTTTCCAGCGCCAGGGTGCGAAAACCCATCTGCAGTGAGCTGAGCATGGCCAGCAGCGTGGTCGGGCCTGCCAGGGTGATGCGGTGGTCGCGCTGCAAACTTTCCATGAGGCCGGGGCGGCGCAGCACCTCGGCGTACAGACCTTCGGTGGGCAGGAACAGGATAGCGAAGTCGGTGGTGTGCGGCGGCTCGATGTACTTCTCGCCAATCGACTTGGCTTCCAGCCGGATGCGCGCTTCCAGCGCCTTGGCAGCTGCATCGGCGGCCACCACATCGGCCCGGGCCTGGGCGTCGAGCAGGCGCTCGTAGTCCTCGTTGGGAAACTTGGCGTCGATGGGCAACCACACCGGTTGGCCATCCTCACCCTTGCCGGGCAGCTTCACGGCAAAGTCCACCACGTTCTTGCTGCCGGGGCGCGTGGAGACCTGGGCGCTGTACTGGTCAGGCACCAGCACCTGCTCCAGCAGCGCAGCCAGTTGCGCCTCACCAAAGATGCCGCGGGTCTTCACGTTGGTCAGCAGGTGTTTGAGGTCGCCTACTCCTGCGGCCAAGGTCTGCATTTCGCCCAGCCCCTTGTGCACCTGCTCCAGCCGGTCGGCCACCTGCTTGAAGCTCTCGCCCAGACGCGCATGCAGCGTGCTCTGTAGCTTTTCGTCCACCGTGACGCGCATCTCTTCAAGTTTGGCGGTGTTCGATGTCTGCATGGCGGCCAGCTGTCGCTCCAGCGTTTCGCGCACCTCGGCCATGCGCCGGGCGTTGGTCTCGGACAGACCCGACAACTGGGCCATCAGGGTCTCGTTGGTCGAAGTGGAAAGCTTGGTCAGCTGCTGCGCAAAGCTACCCAGCTGCGTGTCCAGGGTTTCGCGCAGCTCCACCATGCGCCGGGCATTCGCCTCGGACACGGACGCCAATTGCGTGGCCAGCGTGTCGTTCACGGTTTTCTGCAGCAATGCGAGCTGCTGACTGAAGGCATCGATCTGGCTGTTCTGCGTGCGCGTGGCTTCTGCGGACTGTTGCAGCAAGGTCTGCTGGAAGATGGTCAGGTTCTGCACCAGTTCTTGGCGCGCCTCGCGGCTGCCCTCGCCCATCTCGCGCCGCAACTCGCGCTCCAGGCGCTCACTGCCTTCACGGGCCTCACGCTGGGCGGTTTGCACGGCGGCCAACACGGCGGCTTTGTCGAGGGCTTGCTGAGTTTGCAATGCGGCCAGCGTGTCGCTGCCACTGCGGCGCCAGATCAGGGCCAGCAGCACAAGGTTTACTAGCGCCAGCGCGATCAGGCCCAGGAGGATGAGTTGTGTCGTGTCAGCCATGTTTTTTCTTGCATCCTAAAGACTGAAGACTATAAACGCGGGGAGAATCCCGTCTCGCTATGGTCATCATCACCAACCTTCAGTTCAAAGACGTTTTTCGGTTCAATCTTCAGTTGGCCAATAGTCACTACAACTGGTTTAAGCAACTCCGTGACACAGCACTTGTGTTCGGGGCTGCGTTTGCATGGGGATTCCTTTCCAGGTCACCGACCACGCAGACCGAATGGACAGCAGTTCTCACTTCCGCGATTTGGTTTGCGCTCATCTTCAAGCTGATGTGGTTCGTGATAACCCCAGCTTTGGCTGCGATCGCTGCTGTTAAGTCCAAGTCACTTGGAATACATGAATTTCGCTTCGAAACCGAAGCAATTCATGAAAAAAATGGCTCGGGCGAACTCATAACGAACTGGAACCAAACTTTGAAAGTCATCGCGCTGACTGACTATGTCGCCATTCAGGTTGGAACCGTTTCATATCACATCATCCCTGCATCGGCGTTTTCATCACCTGATGACTTCCACAAACTAAAAACAGAACTTCTGGCTCTGCATGAACAATCCAGTGCTTACGGGACATAAATTACCCCGAAAACATTGGGTGTCGCACCACCCATGTATGCCATTCATAGTAGTGCGAACAGAAACCCGCCCGCTACACCCTACTTCCCCAGCTTCCCCAACGCCACCTGCGTAATCCCACTCAGCGTCCCCCGGGTCGTAATCAGTTCGGGCTCCAGCATGATTTCGATCAGAGTCCCTTCGGCGCGCTCCAGTGCTGCCAACAACTCCCGCTCAAAGTCTGCAGAGCGCGTAATGCGCACGCCCGCATAACCGTAGGCCTGCGCCAAGGCTGCAAAATTTGGGTTCGTCAAACTGGTACCCGCCACGTGCTGCGGGTACTCACGCTCCTGGTGCATGCGGATGGTGCCGTACATGCCGTTGTTGAGCAGCACGATGATGGTCTTGGCGCCGTACTGCACAGCCGTAGCGAGTTCCTGGCCGTTCATCAGAAAGTCACCGTCGCCCGCCATGGTGAACACGGTGCGGCCCGTCGTAATGGCGGCTGCGATGCCCGCAGGCACGCCGTAGCCCATGGCGCCGTTGGTGGGCGCGAGCTGGGTCTTGTGGCCGTTGGCCAGGCCATGGAAGCGGTGAAAGCGGTGCACCCAGCTGGCGAAGTTGCCCGCGCCGTTGGTCACCACCGCATCGGTGGGCAAGTGCTTGGCCAGCGCCTGCATCACCTGCGGCATATCCACCAGGCCGCGTTCGGTATCCGCTGGCAAGGCCGCTATGGGGCTGGGCTGCAGGTTGGCCAGGTAGTCGGCATGGCAGGCTTCGGTCCAGGCGCGCCAGGGCACGCTGGCCGGGGCCTCCAGCGCCGCCAGTGCGTGGGCAGCAGTGCCCATGCTGGCGTGGATGGCCAGGTCGGCCTGGTAGACGCGGTTCAGTTCCTCGGCGCTGGCGTGGATATGGATGAGCTTCTGCTTCGGCTTCGGAACACTCAGCAGCGTGTAGCCGCTGGTGGTCATCTCGCCCATGCGCGCTCCGATGGCGAGGATGAGGTCGGCGTCGCGGATGCGTTGTGCCAGCGCGGGGCTGATGCCGATGCCGATGTCGCCCGCGTAGTGCGGGTGGTGGTTGTCAAAGGTGTCCTGGAAACGGAAAGCATTGCCCACGGGCAGGCACCAGGCCTCGGAAAAGCGCTGCAGCGCCTGGGCCGATGCGGGCGTCCACCCACTCCCACCGGCAATGACCAGCGGTCGCTCTGCTTTCAGTAGCGCATTACGCATATTCTGTGCGGGCTGCAGGCCAATTTGGCCCCCAAATACGGCCACAGGCGGCATGGGAGCCGGAAGCTTGGCGGCATCCAGCGCTTGCGTGAGCATGTCTTCCGGCAGCACCAGCACCACGGGGCCGGGGCGGCCCGCCAGCGCGGTGGCAAAGGCGCGGGCCACGTATTCGGGGATTCGCGCCGCGTCGTCGATGCGCTCCACGCGCTTGGCCATGCCCTGTGTGCTGGGGCCGAACATGACGCGGTAGTCCATTTCCTGGAAGGCTTCGCGGTCGCGCTGGTCGCTGGCCACGTCGCCCACGAACAGCACCAGGGGCGTGGAGTCCTGGAACGCGGTGTGCACACCGATGCAGGCATTGGTGGCGCCGGGCGCACGGGTCACGAAGCAGACGCCGGGCTGGCCCGTCAGCTTGCCATGGGCCTCGGCCATGAAGGCCGCGCCACCCTCCTGGCGGTTGATGATGAACTGGATGTGTTCGCGGTAGCGGTGAAATCCGTCCAAGACAGCCAGGTAGCTTTCGCCGGGTACACCGAAGGCGTGGGTGACGCCTTGGGCGACCAGGCATTGCACCAGCAGGTGCCCAGCGAGTTCGGGTGCGGGCAAATGGGAGAAATCGGGTGTGGAAGTCATGCCGCAATTGTGCATGCTCCCACCCGCTCGTCCGACGCTTTAGCCGCGCTTGCTGCGGTGGTATTCGCCGCTACCGTGGTGAAGTACCACGTCGGTGCCCAGCACGTCGCCAGGCTGGTAGTTGGGGCCGTGGCCCAAGCGTTCGTACAGCGGAGCGAAGTCGGTGCAGGCCAGGGCCAGCAGGTCGTCCAGACTGTCGAGCACGAAGTAGACCTCCTGAAAATCGTCGATGCGGTAGTTGGTGCGCATGACGCGCTCCAGGTCAAACGCAATGCGATTCGGCGACAAGCTTTGCACCGCAAAGCGGCTTTCGGTAAACGACGAGGCAATACCCGCACCGTAGATGCGCAACCCCTCGCTCTGGCGCACCAGGCCGAACTCGACCGTATACCAATAGACGCGGGCCAGTTCCTTGAGCTTGCCGAGCTTCTGGGCGCGCAGACCACCCACGCCATAGGCCTGGATGAAGTCGGCCATGACCGGGTGCATGAGCATGGGCACGTGACCGAACACGTCGTGGAACACGTCGGGCTCTTCCAAATAGTCCAACTCATGGGCACCGCGGATGAAGTTACCCGAGGGGAAACGGCGATTGGCCAGGTGGTCAAAGAACACTTCGTCGGGCACCAGGCCGGGCACCGCCACCACCTGCCAGCCCGTGGCCTTGTAAAGCACTTCGGACAGGGCCTCGAAATTGGGAATCTGGTCGGCGGCGATGGGCAGCTTGTCCATGCCCTTCACAAAGTCGTCGCAAGCCAGGCCGTGCAGCAAAGCGGTCTGGCGCTCGAACAGGGTCTTCCACACCGCGTGATGCGCGGGTGTGTAACTGCTCCAGCCCTGGTCAATAGTCCAGTCGGCGCGCTCCGGGGCAGCTTCCAGGCCAGCGGCCAGGCCGTGCTTGGTGTTCTCCACAACGGCGTTCATACGCCCTCCTTGGCACCGTACTGCGCCGCCACCTGGTCGCACCAGCGGGCCAGGGCAATGTCGTTGGTGCTCAGGCCGTCCACGTCGTGGGTGGTCCAGGTGATGCTGACACGGTTGTAGACATTACTCCACTCGGGGTGGTGGTTGTGCTTCTCCGCCGCCAGGGCCACCTGGGCCATGAAGCCGAAGGCCTGGTTGAAGTCGGCAAAGACAAAGGTGTGGGCAATGGCGCCGCGCAGTGCGTCGTACTGCCAGGTGGGCAGCGCCTGCAGCGCCTGGGCGCGCTCGGTTTCGCTGAGTTTGTGCATGCTGTCTCCGTTCTTTTTGGGAGTCCAGATTGTTCTTCAGACCACTGCAGTATGGTGTGCATTTGCTGGCAAACAAACCCGGCATGGCGCACAATCCACGCATGGAAACCACCCACAACGATGATTTTTTGCTCGACAAGTTCGATGTGAGCCTGCTACGTGCACTCCAAGAAGACGCGATGCAGACCCACCAGCATTTGAGCGAGCAGGTGCATTTGAGTCCATCGCAGGTGAGTCGGCGCATCCAGCGCCTGCGCGACCTGGGTTTGGTGACCAAGGTGGTGGCCCTGCTCGACAGCGGCATGGCGGGCCTGGGCGTGCGTGCCATGGCGCACGTGGCCCTGCAGCAGCACAGCGGCGCCGAGCGCGTTGCGTTCGAAACCACCGTGGCCGCCATGGACGAAGTGCTCGAATGCTTCACCGTGGCTGGCGAGTCCGACTACGTGCTGCACATTGTGGCCAGTGACCTGCAATCGCTCTCCAAAGACGTGCTGCAGCGCCTGACCCAGATTCGCGGCGTCTCCAGCGTGCGCTCCAGCGTGGTGCTGGAAACCATCAAGTCCACCACCAGCCTGCCGCTGCACCACCTCTCGCGCAACAAGGGCAGCAAGCGATCCGCGCGCCTGGGCTAAACCGCCTCCCCATCTGTATCCAATGCCCTGTCCACAGATGGGGAATCCGGGGCTTTGCCTAAGATTTTGTAAGAATCTTTGCAGACCATTGGAGTACACTTGTATAGATATATGTATTGACAGGAAAGCAGCACGCATCAGATGCTTTCCCCAGCCTTGAAGGACCAGCATGAAGTGCGTTAACGATTTCCGTCTGAAATTGGGTGACAAGAACTATGTTCCGATCATGATCGGGGGCATGGGCGTGGATATTTCCACTGCCGAATTGGCCCTAGAAGCGGCACGTTTGGGTGGAATTGGCCACATTTCGGATGCGTTGGTGACCGATGTGTCCGACCGCCGCTTCGACACCACCTTCGTCAAGGACAAGACCAAGGAGTTCAAGCACAACATCCTGAACGCCGACAAATCGTCCATCAAGTTCAAGCTGGAAGACATTGCCGACGCGCAGCGCCGCCATGTGCGCGGCACCATGGAGGCCAAAAAAGGCGACGGGCTGATCTTTGTGAACTGCATGGAAAAGCTCACCATGAACGCGCCCAAGGACACCCTGCAAACGCGCCTGAACGCGGCACTGGACGGCGGCATTGATGGCATTACCCTGTCGGCCGGTCTGCACCTGGGCTCGTTTGGACTGATGGCCGACCACCCACGTTTCCGTGAAGCGCAGCTGGGGATCATCGTGTCCTCGGTGCGCGCGCTGCAACTATTCCTGCGCAAGAACGCCAAGCTCAACCGCCTGCCCGATTACGTGATCGTCGAAGGCCCGCTCGCTGGCGGCCACCTCGGTTTTGGCATGGACTGGGCCGAGTACGACCTGGCCACCATCATCCAGGAACTGCTGGACTACCTGAAGGCCGAAAAGCTGGATATTCCCGTGATTGCCGCCGGCGGCATCTTCACCGGCAGCGACGCGGTGCGCTTCCTGGAAATGGGCTGCGCCGGAGTCCAGGTGGCCACGCGCTTTACCGTGGCCAAGGAATGCGGCCTGCCCGACAAGGTCAAGCAGGAATACTTCAAGGCCAGCGAGGAAGACATCGTGGTAAACACCCAGTCGCCCACTGGCTACCCCATGCGCATGCTGCGCAACACCCCGGCCATTGGCTCGGGCATCCGCCCCAACTGCGAGTCTTATGGCTGGCTGCTCGATGGCAATGGCGGCTGCGCGTATCTGGACGCCTACAACCGCGAACTGGCCCTGCACCCGGACGGCAAGAACATTGTGGTGGCAGACAAGACCTGCCTGTGCACCCACATGCGCAACTACAACTGCTGGACCTGCGGCCAGCTGACCTACAAGCTCAAGGACACCACGGTGAAGCTGCCCGATGGCACTTACCTGCAGCCCAGCGCCGCACACATCTTCCAGGACTACCAGTTCAGCGTGAACGACGAGATTGCGCTGCCGACACTGGAAACTGCCGAAGCGCAGGCCTGAGCCAACGTCAATCGTCG
Source organism: Rhodoferax sp. (assembly GCA_008015235.1). GTDB lineage: Bacteria > Pseudomonadota > Gammaproteobacteria > Burkholderiales > Burkholderiaceae_C > Allorhodoferax. The sequence continues at coordinate 47,792 of SSFF01000031.1, forward strand.
ACCAGGTGAGGGGTGGAATGCCCCTCGGCCAGGGACCCCGTATCGGCGTCGATCCAGTCGGCCAGGCCCAGTTCGTTTTCGGCATCCTGCAAGGACTCGCCCACTTCAGGCGACTCCTCGGCCGCAGCCATCATGTCGGCCAGCGCCAGCTCCATGCTGGCAAAGGGACCGAATTCGCTCTTGCCGTCGGGGGTTTGCCAGTGGTAGCCGTCGGGGCGCAGCACGATTTGCCCCAGTTCGAATTCGGTTTCGGTGCCGTCCAATTCGTCCAGTGATTCCTCGGCGGCAAGCGTCGGCGCGTTGGGTGTGCTCACGATCTGCTCCATGGCGTCCGGGGCAGGAAACGCACCGCGGGCAACACCGCAATTTCGTCCTGTCCCTGGCGTGGAATTGTGTGCCTTTTCGTGCGCCTTGTCACGCCCGCACCGGGGTGCGAGCCCCCACGGCCACAGCGGCGCCGACGCTGAGTACCAGCACAAATGCCGCACCCAAAAGGGTGGCGCCGTACATGCCTTTGTCCATCCAGACACCAAATACCACGGGGGCAATGGCAAAGCCCACGTCCAGGCCCGAATACACCATGCCATACACACGCCCGGTGGCACCCGTCGGAGTGGCGCGCTTGATCATCATGTCACGCGAGGGGCCACCAATGCCAATGGCAAAACCGGTCAGGGCCAGCACCGCCATGGTGGCATTGGCACCGAGCCAGCCCAAGCCGCACAGGCCCAGCAGCAAGGCACCTGCCAGCATGGCCGCAGCTACCACCTGGTCGCTGCGCACGGTACGTGCAGCCACCACACCCCCGACAAACATGCCTATGGCGCCGAACAGCATGTAGGAACTGAGCGTGAAGGTTGCGGCCTCCAGACTCACGCGGTACTGGGCCTGCAAGATCGAGACCGAAAAGTTCTGCACCACAGCCAGCGTCATGGTCGAGAGCATGAAAAACCCGAAACACCACCAGACCACGGGCATTCGCAAAAACGCCAGAGGTGCGGCAGAAGCACCCGCCGTGCCGGGCGCATGCTCGACGACACGGGTGTGCAAGTCGGCCCGGTAGACCGCCAGCAGCACCAGGATCGACAGGTAGAGCAAGGCAGCCGCCCCATAGGCGGTGCGCCAGTTGGACAGGGCTGCAATGCCGGTCAGAAACACGGGGGCGGCCGCCCAGCCCAGATTCCCCGTGAGCCCGTGGGCACTGAAAGCGTAGCCCAGCCGCGGGGCCGATACGCGCTGGTTGAGAATGGTGAAGTCCACGGGATGGAAGGTGGCGTTGGCCAGGCCGGCAATGGCCGCCGTGAACACCAGACCACTGTAGCCCGTGACCAGCGCTGCACTGACACTGGCCAGGGCGAACAGGCCTAGCGCCACGAACAGCAGCGGGCGTGCACCAAAGCGGTCCACCACAAAGCCCGCGCAGGCCTGACCCACACCCGAAACCACAAAAAAGACGCTGGTGAGCAGGCCCAACTGCGAAAAGCTCAGACCGAATTCACTCATGAAGACCGGGAACATCACGGCCAGGAGCAAATGGCCGAAATGCGAAGCCGCATGGGCCAGCCCCACCAGGGCAATGACCCGAGCGTCCTCAGCAAGTGGGCGGTCGTTGGTCGAGGCGGGTTGTGCAGCAGTGCTCATGCCAAGGATGGTACGCGCGAAAACAATGCCGCAGGACCTTCCACGGACATTACAGGGCAAACAGGCCGTGAAAACGGTAGCGCGTACCCGGATACAGCAAGCGCGCATGGCTGGCCACGGACTGGCCACTGATGGTCGTTCGCGTCATCAGCAGGCAGGCATCGCCCTCGCCCATCGCCAGCTCCTGGGCCTGGGCCCGGGTGGCCGGGGCGGCAGAGATGGTGTAGCTGGCCTGTGTGACCGGCGCATGGTCAATGAGGTAGCGCGTGGGCGTCATCACCATGAAGTCCTGCTCCAGGTAGTGCGGCGCACTTTGGGGGTTCACATAGCGGTCTTCAAGCTGGATGGGAATGCCGTTTTCCAGATGCACGATCACCGAATGGAACAGGGTGCTGCTGCTGCGCACTTCGAATATCTGGGCCAGCGCCTTGTCCGCCTTCACCTTTTCCACCAGCAGCACGCGGGCCCCCGGTGTGTGGCCGCGTTCCAGCACTTCTTCGCGGATGTCGCGCACCTGCAGGGTGCTGGAGATCTGGTGCAGCTGCGCCACCACCGTGCCCGAGCCACGCACGCGCGTGACCACTCCCTCCACAGCCAGCTCCTTGACTGCGCGGTTGACCGTCATGCGGCTCAGTCCGAACTTCTTTTGCAATGCCGACTCGCTGGGCACAGCGTCACCGGGCAGCCAATGCCCCTCACTGATCTGTTTTTTGATGTACGACTTGATTTGCTCGTACGCGGGCAGCGTGGAATGGGGTATGGCAGATGGCATGCATCGAATTTAGCCGATTACCCCCCTTCCGTGCCCCTGTACAGGAAGAAAACACATGGACAGCCACACCCAAAGTGGCGGTGCGCCTACAGACTGCTGGCGTGCAGGCAGATGGCCGCGGCGGCGGCCACGTTGAGCGATTCTTCGCCGCCGGGCTGGCCGATGCGGGCGAAGTGGCTGGCGCGCTGCATCAAGGCCTCGCACACGCCCTGCCCTTCGTGGCCCATGGCCCAGGCGCAGGGCTTGGGCAGGCGCAGGTTCTGGATCAGCTCCCCCTGGTGCGAACTGGTCACGACGATGGGCACCTGCAAGGCGTCCAGTTCGGGCTCGGTCACGCCTTCCACCAAGTGCAGCCCGAAGTGGGCTCCCATGCCGGCGCGCAGCACCTTGGGACTCCACAGTGCCGCCGTCCCCTTGAGTGCGATCACCTGGCGAAAGCCAAAGGCCCCGGCACTGCGCAGGATGGAGCCGACATTGCCCGCGTCCTGCACCCGGTCGAGGATGACGCTGGCAGCGAGCGGCTGCAAAGCCGTGTCCGTAGGCAGGTCGAGTACAAAGCCGACCTTGGCCGGCGACTCCAGGCCGCTGATTTCGGCAAACAAAGAAGCTGGAATTGCTACGCTTTTTGCAGCAGACTGCGCATATTCCACGCGGGCCAGGGGCCAGAAATCCTCAGAAAACACAGCCACTGCCGGGCGCAGACCGCGCACCAGGGCAGCGCTGCACAGGTGGTCGCCTTCGACCCAGATGCGCCCGGCCTTGCGATAGGCGGCATTGTCAGTGGCCAGACGGCGCAGCTCCTTGAGCAGCGGGTTGTCGCGCGAGCTGATGTGCACCACGGATTCGGTCATGGCCAGGCCTTTACAACACGGCCCGTACGGGCGCAAACGAGCTGCGGTGCAGGGGGCTGGCGCCATGCGCACGCAGGGCCGCCAAATGTTCGGCCGTGCCATAGCCTTTGTGGCCGGCAAAGCCGTATTGCGGATAGGCTCTGTCCACCTCTTCACACCAGCGGTCACGCGTGACCTTGGCAAGGATCGATGCGGCCGAAATGGATGGAACCAGCGCATCCCCCTGAACAATGGCCTCGGCCACCACGTCGAGCACGGGCAGGCGGTTGCCATCGACCAGCACCTTGCCGGGCTTCAGGCGCAGGCCTTCGACGGCACGGCGCATGGCCAAGAGCGTGGCTTGCAGGATGTTGAGGCTATCGATTTCCTCCACGCTGGCCTCGGCCACGGAGAAACACAGGGCCTTGGCGCGGATTTCATCGAACAACTGCTCGCGGCGGCGTGCCGTGAGCTTCTTGGAGTCGTTGAGTCCGGCAATCGGATGCAGTTCGTCCAGGATGACGGCTGCAGCCACCACGGGCCCTGCCAGCGGCCCGCGCCCGGCCTCGTCCACACCCGCGATCAGACACGGTGCATCCCAGGCCAGAACGGCTTGTTGGGGCTTAACGGTTTTCAAGGACTTGGGCGATCGCATCGGTGGCCAGTTGCGCGGTGTCGCGCTGCAAAGTGTGGTGCATGTCGGTAAAAGTGCGCTGCAGGGCCTGCACACGCGGGGCATTCTGCGCCAGATCGTCAAGCCAGCGCAGCACTTCGTCGGCCAGTGCGTCGGGCGTGGCGGCGTCTTGCAGCAGTTCGGGCACCACGAAGTCGCCCGCCAGGATATTGGGCAGGCCGACCCAAGGCTGCAGGCGTTTGCGCTTCATCATCCACCAGGAAAAGGCGCTCATGTGGTAGCCAATGACCATGGGGCGCTTGAACAGGGCCGCCTCCAGCGTGGCGGTGCCGCTGGCAATGAGCGTCACGTCGCAGGCGGCCAGCGCCAGGTGCGACTGGCCGGTGAGCACCTGCACGCTCCCCGCCATGCCGCTCTGGCGCAACAGCGCCTCAATCTCAGGTTGCAGCCCCGGCACTGCAGGAACTATGAATTTTGTAGCGGATTGCGCTTGTTCTATTCGGGCTGCAGCCTCAAAAAACCTCAAAGCCAGGTGTCGAATCTCAGACTGGCGACTGCCCGGCAGCAAGGCCACCACGCGGTCGTCCAGGGCGAGCCCCAGGGCCTGGCGTGCCGCTGCCTTGTCGGGCTCCATCGGGATCACATTGGCCAGCGGATGCCCCACATAGGTGGCGGCGATACCGTGGCGCGCCAACAGCGTGGGTTCGAACGGGAAGATACAGAGGACGTGATCGGCGCTGGCACGGATTTTTTCCAGGCGTTCGGCGCGCCAGGCCCAGACCGAGGGGCAGACAAAGTGCACGGTCTTGACACCGGCGGCACGCAGGTTGCGCTCCAGGTCGAGGTTGAAGTCCGGCGCATCGACGCCCACAAACAGATCCGGCGGTGCTTGCAGCAGCCGCTGCTGCAGCTGTTTGCGGATGCCCACGATTTCGCGGTAACGGCGCAGAAGCTCCCAGCTGAAGCCGTGTACCGCCAGTTTGTGGTGCGGCCACCAGGCCTCGAAACCCTGGCGCTGCATGCTGGGCCCGCCAATACCGGCGGCCTGCAAACCACTCCAGCGCGCCTGCAGCCCCTGCAGCAGCAACCCGGCCAGCAGGTCACCCGAGGCCTCGCCCGCCACCATGGCCATGCGCGGCACCGTTGCAGTGGGCGTTGAAGTCATCGTCCGAAGGGGGCGCTAGCGCACGATGCCGCGTTGAGCGTGCACGGTATCCAGAAAGCCCAGCATCATGTCCACATCGGGCTGCGCCTCGGGGTGGCTTTTCCCGAGCGCGCCGATGCGCTCCTTGGCCTGGTCCAGCGTCAGTTCTTCGCGGTACATGGCCTTGTGCATGGCCTTGACCGCCGCAATGCGTTCGGGCGTGAAACCGCGACGGCGCAAGCCTTCAAAGTTCATGGAACGGGCCGCTGCTGGCTGGCCCTGGCACATGACGAAAGGCGGCAGGTCGGCAAACAGCAGCGAGCACATGGCCGTCATGCTGTGGGCGCCGATGCGCACGAACTGGTGCGCCACGGTAAAGCCGCCCAGAATGGCCCAGTCGCCTACATGCACATGGCCCGCCAGCTGCGCGTTGTTGGCGAAGATGGTGTGGTTCCCCACCACGCAGTCGTGCGCCAGGTGCACGTAGGCCATGATCCAGTTGTCATTGCCAATGATGGTCTTACCCAGGTCACCGGGCGAGCCGATGTTGAAGGTGCAAAACTCACGGATGGTGTTGCGGTCCCCGATGACCAGTTCGCAAGGCTCGCCCGCGTACTTCTTGTCCTGAGGAATAGCACCCAGCGAATTGAACTGGAATATGCGGTTGTCGGCACCGATGGTGGTGTGTCCTTCAATGACGCAGTGCGGCCCCACCGAAGTATTGGCGCCAATGCGCACGTGCGGACCAATGACGGTGTACGGTCCGACCGTGACCGAGCTATCCAGCTCGGCACCGGGGTCGATGATGGCGGTGGAATGGATATTGGCCATGATGGTACGCAGGGTGCGCTCAGGCAATGGTGCGCATGGTGCACATCAGGTCGGCTTCGCAGGCCACGGCATCACCCACGCGGGTCACGCCGTTGAACTTGAAGATGCCAGCTTTCATGCGCTCCAGGGTTACGTCCATGGTCAGTTGATCACCTGGCTCCACCGGGCGCTTGAAGCGAGCGCCGTCGATACCGGCAAAGTAATAGACCGTGTTGTCGTCGGGGGTGGTGCCCAAGGTGTCGAACGCCAGCAAAGCGGCGGCCTGTGCCATGGCTTCGAGCATCAGCACGCCCGGCATGACCGGTCGGTGCGGAAAATGGCCCATGAAAAACGGCTCGTTGATGGTGACGTTCTTGATGGCCTGGATGCTCTTGCCCTTCTCGATGGACAGCACACGGTCTACCAGCAAGATGGGATAACGGTGGGGAAGTTGTTTCAGAATTTGATGGATGTCCATGACGTCTCCTCGGTACATTGTGCGTTTGACCACCGGCCCTGGCCGCACTGCGTGCACCTGGGGCAGTAGCCGCTTAATTTTTGGATTGCTCCAGTGCCCGGACGCGCTCACGCAGTCCGTGCAGTTGCTTCAAGGAAGCAGCATTCTTTTCCCAGGCGGCATTGTCATCAATGGGAAACATGCCGGTGTAATGACCAGGCTTGCGGATTGAACGCGTGACCACCGTTGCGGCCGAGACATGGACCCCGTCGGCCACCGTCAAGTGGCCCAGTACGATGGCGCCGCCGCCCACGGTGCAGTTGGCTCCAATGGTGGCACTGCCGGCCACCCCGGCACAACCGGCCATGGCCGTGTTGCGCCCCACGCGCACGTTGTGGCCGATCTGAACCAGGTTGTCGAGCTTGACCCCGTCTTCCAACACCGTGTCCTGCAAGGCACCGCGGTCGATGCAGGTATTGGCGCCGATTTCAACATCGTCACCGATCACCACAGCACCCAACTGCTCGATCTTGACCCACTGTTCGCCATCCTTGGCAAAGCCAAAACCATCGGCCCCGACCACCACGCCTGGATGCAGGATGCAGCGCGCCCCGATGCGGCAGTCTTCTCCCACCGTAACCCGAGAATACAGTTGCGAACCGGCACCGATGACGGCACCACGCTCAACCACGCACAGAGGACCGATGATGGCCGAGGGATGCACCTGCGCTTCGGGGTGCACCACGGCAGTGGAATGCACACCCCCGCTACGGTCTCGGCGTCCCAATCGTCGCCACACTTGAGTCAGGCGGGCAAAGTACAGGTAGGGGTTGTCAGCAACGATGCAGGCACCACGCTGGCGGGCCGCCTCTGCCATGTCGGCCGACACAATGACGCACCCCGCCCGGCTCTGCAGGAGCTGGGGCTGGTATTTGGGATGGCTCAGGAAACTGATCTGCCCTGGCTGCGCAGACTCCAAGGGTGCAATGCCGTCGATCTCCAGATCAGAATCTGCATGCAACTGGCCACCGAGCTCGCTGACGATCTGCGACAAGCGCAGCGAAACACGAGGCACCACAGGCTCCTTACTTGGAACCGTTGAGGATCTTCAATACCTTGTCGGTAATGTCGTGGCGACCGTTGTTGTAGGCCACACCTTCTTGCAGGATGAGGTCATACTTCTCGGCTTCGGCCACTTGCTTGACCGCCTTGTTGGCCTTGTCCAGCACCTGTTGCAGCTCTTCATTGCGACGGCCATTCAGATCTTCCTGGAATTCACGCTGCTTGCGCTGGAAGTCACGGCTCATTTCGGCAAATTCACGTTGGCGCGTGGCGCGCTGAGTTTCAGTCAGCGTAGGCGCATCGCGCTCGAATTTCTCATTCATGTTCTTCAATGACGACTGCAGGTCTGCCAAATCCTTCTGGCGTTTGGAAAACTCCTGTTCCAGCTTGCCTTGTGCAGTCTTGGCCGGCGCCGACTCAGCGGTTATCCGCTGGGTATTGATGAAACCGATTTTGGAGTCCTGGGCAGTTGCCGTTGCAGCTGCAGCCACCAAGGCCATTGCCAGCAACCAGTGTGTCTTACGTGTAGTCATTAGAAGGATGTCCCGATTTGAAATTGCATGTATTGGATTTTATCGTTTTCGAATTGACGAACAGGTCGTGAGAAGGCAAGGCGCAAGGGGCCCACCGGGGAAATCCAGCTGATGCCTACACCCACCGAGCTACGCATGTCGCCGACATTGATACCTTCATCGGAACCGTAGATACCACCAATATCCCAGAACCCATACCAGCGCAAGGTACGGTCATTACCACCACCAGGCAAAGGCGACAAAATCTCGGCATTCAGTGTCACCTTCTTTGCACCGCCAGTTGCCAAACCCGCTGTGCTTCCGAAGGCCACCCGCTGCGATGCCGTTGTCAGACTACCCTGCTCAAAACCTCGTACCGAGCCCAAACCGCCTGAGTAGTAGTTCTTGAATACCGGATAGGAGCTGCTGTTGGTGCTGGCACCTGCGGCCAGCTCCAGGTTGAACGCTGCAGTCGTCTTCTTGGAAATCGGGTAGAACTGCTGGTACTGGGTTGTTGCGCGTGCGTAACGCAAATCCCCCCCGACACTCCACTCGCCATTGACACGCAACACACGACCTGTGCTGGGAACTAAGGCGCTGTCCCGCGTATCGCGTGCCCACCCCAGGGTGATGGGCACCGCGTACGCTGTTTGCCCGAATTCATTGATAAAACTGTTATAGACATCCGGCAAATAATCGCCCTTATTAATAGCCGTCTTGTCTGCACCAATTCCCAGGTAGACAGTGTCTGCTTCGGCAATTGGAATGCCAAAACGAATGCCCACACCGGTGGTTTCTACTGAATAGCTGTCGATGTCTGTGTAGGGACGCGAGGTACGCTGGTAAAGATCAAAAGTACGGGATACGCCATCATCCGTGAAGTACGGATCGGTAGTACTAATTACCAAAGTTCGGTTGTACTTGTTTGTATTGACCTCCAACCCCAGCGAGCTACCAGAGCCGAAGGCATTGTCCTGCTTGAAGCCAAAGGTCACTCCAAATCCTTCTCCGCTGGAGAGACCAGCGCCCAAGCTGATACTGCCTGTCGGTTTTTCCTCGACCTTGACTGTGAGGTCTACTTGGTCAGGGGAGCCTGCCACCTCTTGCGTCTCCAGCGTAACTTCCTTGAAAAAACCCAAGCGATCCACCCGGTTGCGTGAGGCACGAATTTTGTCACCGTCGTACCAAGCAGCCTCCATCTGGCGGAATTCGCGGCGAATCACTTCATCGCGGGTGCGGTCATTGCCAGCGACATTGATACGGCGTACATAAAACCGTCGTGACGGTTCGGCTTGCAGAGTTACTTCGACCAAATTGTTGGCGCGATCAAGGACAGGCACTGCCTCCACACGTGCAAAGGCGTAGCCAAAATTGCCAAAATAATCGGTAAAAGCCTTGCTGGTCTGGGCTACCTGGTCAGCGTTGTAGGCAGTGCCGGCCTGGATGGCAACCAAAGCCTTGAACTCATCCTCCTTGCCGAGATAGTTGCCTGCAAGATTAACCTTGGATACGGTAAATTTTGCACCCTCACTGACATTGATGGTGATCGAAATATCCTGTTTGTTCGGAGAAATGGCGACCTGCGTTGATGTCACCTTGAACTCCAGATAACCGCGACTCAGGTAGTACGAACGAAGCGTCTCCAAATCACCATTGAGCTTGGCGCGGGAATAACGGTTCGATTTGGTGTACCAACTGAGCCATGTACCCTCGTCCTGGTCGAAAAGTCCCTTCAGAGTGGATTCCGAAAAAGCGCTATTACCCACGATACGGATTTCACCGATCTTGGCTGACTCCCCTTCAACCACCGCAAAACTCAGGTTGACGCGATTGCGCTCGATCGGCGTCACGGTAGTCACCACCTCGGCAGCGTACATGCTGCGATTGATGTACTGGCGCTTGAGTTCCTGCTCGGCACGGTCAACAAGGGCCTTGTCATAGGGGCGTCCGTCCATCAGGCCGATCTCGCGCAAGGCCTTCTTCAGCACGTCCTTGTCAAATTCTTTAGTACCTGAAAAATCAACTTCGGCAATGGTCGGGCGCTCTTCGACGATAACCACCAGCACATTGTCCTTGACATCAATGCGCACGTCCTTGAAAAGCCCCAGTCCGAACAGCGCACGAATGGACGCCGCGGCTTTTTCATCGCTGTAGGTATCGCCCACCTTGACCGGGATGGAGCCAAAAATGGTTCCGGGTTCGACACGCTGCAGCCCCTCCACCCGGATGTCCTTGACAGCGAAAGGCTCCATTGCATAAGCAGCGCCTGCGCCAACCACGAGCAGCGCCGCTGCTATCTGCGCGCGCCAAGAAAAATTACTGAATGCCATAAATCTTGTGTATCCGTAACGTAGGTAAATTCACGTGGTCAGAGCAGCAAGCGCGAAAGGTCGTTCCACATCGCGATTCCCATCATCCCCATCAACACCACCACACCAGCCCGTTGCAGGCCGTCCATCCACTGAACACTCGGTGGTGCACCAGTCAGCCACTCCCAAAGATAATACATCAGGTGTCCGCCATCGAGGACCGGTATCGGCAAGAGATTGAGCACCCCCAGGCTGACACTGATCAGCGCCAGAAACAAAACATAGTGAACCATACCGGCAGAAGCCGATTTACCGGCGTAGTCGGCAATCGTCAAGGGACCACTGAGATTTTGCAGTGAGGCTTCACCTACCAGCATGCGCGCCATCATGCGCAGGGACAATGCACTGATATCCCACACCTGCCCCACTGCGCGCGCGAAACCGTCCCACATCCCGTAGCGCACAGTAACACGCTCCACCGGCCCACCTACTGCGGCCCCAATACGCCCAATCTCAGTGCCCTGCTCGTCCACCACCCTTGGCGTGATCAGTATGACTTGCTGAGCACCATTGCGTTCGATCAACCATTCTTGTTGCTGCGCTTTGCCGCCTTGCACCGATGACCGGATGCTCGCGCGCAGGACCGCTGCATCCGGCACGTCCGTACCATTCACCCGTCGTACCCAATCTCCGGGGCGAAGGCCGGCTGACTGTGCAACCTCACCAGGCACAAGATCGCCGATCACTGCACGACTGCGCGGGCTCACAATGCCAATTTGCGCCAGAGTTGCAGGCCCAACATCACCCCCAGCAAGCGTAGAGGTTTCCAAGCAAAACACTGGGGCACTTTGGTTGGGTAGCACTTCAATTTGCAAGCACACATCCTGTCGGGCCAACGCTGCGCGTGTCATCCACCAACGCACATCCTCAAACGACTTCACCTGCTCCATGCTATGTCCATCCAGTCCAGCGGCCAGCACCAACTCTCCTCCTCGTAATCCTGCCTTTGCTGCCAGTGTCGTTGGCACAGGCGCAGACAACACGGCACGCGCCTGCTCGACCCCCGCCCAGTTGACGGCGGCATACAGCACAGCAGCCAGCACCAGATTGGCGATCGGTCCCGCAGCGACAATCATGACGCGCCGCGACAGGGGCTGCACATTGAATGCAAGGTGGCGCTCCTGCGCAGGTACATCCCCTTCCCGTTCGTCCAGCATGCGCACATAGCCGCCCAAGGGCAAGGCACAGAGCGCATATTCAATGCCGGTACGTGCGGAGGTGCGACTCCAGAGGGTGGGGCCAAATCCAATAGAAAAACGCAAAACCTTGACACCACAGGCCAAGGCCACCCGGTAATGCCCCCATTCGTGCACAGCAATTAGCACCCCCAGGGCCGCAACAAAGGCAAACAGGGTGGTCATCGTCGCATCCAGGAGTGGTGTCAGTGCCGCTGCTGCGACACCCAGGCGCTGGCGGCTGCACGGGTCTGCCCATCCAGCGCCAGTACGTCGTCCAGCGTATGAATGGCATGCGGTGTCACCTGCTCCAGCATGGCCATATTCAAATGATGGATCTGGTCAAAGCGGATGCGGCGCTGCAAGAAGGCTTCCACAGCCACTTCATTGGCGGCATTCAAGACCGCGGTGGTGCCTGGCACTGCCGCCATCGCATACCAGGCCAGACGCAATCCGGGATAGCGACGTTGGTTGATCTCGGAGTCCGCACTGGCAAAAGTCAAATGCCCCATGGCGGCAAAATTGAGGGCGCTCGCGCCAGAAATAATACGCTGGGGCCAGGACAATCCATAGGCAATCGGTCCACGCATATCGGGGGTCCCCAGTTGGGCCACCACCGAATTGTCGACAAACTGGACCATCGAGTGCACCACGCTCTGGGGATGGATCACCACCTCGATCTTGTCGGGAACCACACCAAACAGATAGCGTGCCTCGATGACTTCCAGTGCCTTGTTCATCATGGTCGCCGAGTCCACCGAAATCTTTTGTCCCATGACCCAATTCGGATGGGCGCACGCTTGCTCGGGCGTGACCTGAGGGAGTTGCGCCGGATCCCAATCGCGGAAAGGACCGCCCGAAGCGGTCAGAATGATCTTGTCAATGGAAGGCCCCCACTGGGCACGATCATCGGGCAGCGACTGGAATATGGCCGAGTGTTCGCTGTCAATGGGCAACAAGGTGGCCTGACCCACTGCAACCGCCTGCATGAACAAATCACCACCGACCACCAAGGCTTCCTTATTGGCCAGCAACAGGCGCTTACCAGCGCGTGCGGCAGCAATGCACGGCTCCAGCCCGGCCGCCCCCACAATGGCGGCCATCACTACATCGACTTCCGTGGCCTGAGCCACCTCCACCAGCATGTCGGCGCCCCCCAGCACCTCGGTACGGGAATCCGTACCAGCCAGCCGTCGCGCCAGATCCTGGGCCGATGCAGGGTTGCTCATGACGGCATAGCGCGGTCGGTGTGCCATGCAGATGTCGACCATCAGATCGACCTTGGTTGCAGCCGTGACCGCATACAGACGGTAGCGGTCAGGATGCCGCGCCATCACATCCAGGGTATTGGCACCAATCGAACCCGTCGCCCCCAGGACGACCACGTTTTGCTGAGCCATGTTCACAAAGTCCCCAACATCATGGCAATGGGCAGCACCGGCAACAGGGCATCCACCCGGTCCAGAATACCGCCATGTCCTGGCAGCAAGCCACTGCTGTCCTTGACGCCTATGCTGCGTTTGAGCAAGGACTCGACCAAGTCACCCACGATGCTCATGGTCACCAAGAACAGCAGGGCCACCGCATAGAACAAGGGGCCATTCCCGGACAACCTGGCATACAGGCTGTATGCCCCCATGCCACCGCGCGCTTCCACCATCTGCCACAACGCCGCAACCAGGAAAACCGTCAGCATGCCGCCAATAGCGCCTTCCCAGGTCTTGCCAGGACTTACAGTAGGTGCCAGTTTGCGTCGGATGAACTTCCCCCCCAAGCCGCGGCCGGCAAAATAGGCTCCGACATCGGCAGCCCAGACCAGAAACAGTACCGAGAACAGGTAGTTGACGCCGATGGCATGGGCTTGGCTTACTGCCAACCAGGCGGCAAGCAGGGCAAAAACACCGCCACACACACGCACGATCTGTGGCACCGCCAGCCATGATGTCGCCCCCTGGCGCAACACCCAGGCACTGAACAGTACCCAGAAAGCCGTTCCCAGCAGCCACAAAACACCCCAGGACATTTGCAAGGCGCCTGCCATCCACAGAAGGGCCCCTATTAGAAAACAGACGAAGCCGGTAGCGACCGCTGCATGCGACCCCAAGCCTGTCAGTCGGCCCAGCTCCCATCCCCCAGCCGAAATCATCACCAAGGAGACCAATGCAAACAGGCGGCTATCGGGATACAGCACAACTGGCACCAAGATAGCCAACAACACCAACGCGGTAATGATTCGTTGCTTCAGCATGCGGCTGTCCTTGTCAGTTATTTGGGTGAAGCTGCTCGGAGGTCTTGCCGAAACGGCGCTCGCGCCCCTCGTAGGCTGCCAGTGCAGCATCCAGATCGGCCGCATCAAAATCCGGCCACAAACAGGGGCTGAAAAACAGCTCAGCATAGGCTGCCTGCCACAACAGGAAGTTGCTCAAACGCATTTCTCCACCGGTGCGGATGATCAGGTCCGGATCGCCGCAATGGGCGGTGGTCACTGCTGCAGACAGCGACTCTTCGGTGATGACTTTTCCATCCGCAGCCAGCTGGCGCGCAGCCTGCACCACATCCCAGCGGCCACCGTAGTTGAAACACACATTGAGTTCGATACGGGTGTTGGCGGCGGTTGCACGCTCTGCATCGTCCAGACCGTTCGTGATACTGGCCGACAAGCCCTGGCGCTCCCCTATGAAACGCAGTCGGACGCCTTCTTTTTGCAACTGCGCCACCTCGCGTGCCAAGGCCAGCGCTAGCAACTCCATCAAACCGGAAACTTCATCCTTCGGACGGTTCCAGTTTTCGGAGGAGAACGCAAACACGGTCAGAATCTGAATGTCACGCTGAACGCAGAGCCTAACGGCACGTTTAAGCGCATCCACACCCCGCTTGTGCCCGGCAATGCGCGGCAAATACCGTTGTTTGGCCCAACGACCATTGCCGTCCATGACGATGGCCACGTGGCGTGGCGACATCTTGTCCACTGCAGTGGGGCCCAGTGACCGAGCTATCAGACGGCCATGATGTCTTGTTCCTTCGAGGCCACAAGACGGTCAATTTCAGTGATATGGCGGTCGGTCATCTTCTGAATGTCCGCCTCGGAGCGTTTCTGGTCATCTTCAGATGCCAACTTGTCCTTGACCATTTTCTTGACGGCCTCGTTGGCATCGCGACGCAGGTTGCGCACGGCCACTTTGGCGTTTTCACCTTCTCCACGCACCACCTTGGTCAGCTCCTTGCGGCGCTCTTCGGTCATGGGGGGCATGGGGACGCGGATCAAGTCTCCCATGGAAGAAGGATTCAGACCCAAATCGCTTTCACGGATGGCCTTCTCGATCTTGGCTCCCATGCCCTTTTCCCATGGCTGCACGCTGATGGTACGTGCATCGAGCAGGGTAAGATTGGCCACCTGGCTCAATGGAACCATGGAACCGTAATAGTCCACATGCACCGTATCCAGCAAGGCCGGATTGGCGCGGCCGGTACGAACTTTGGAGAGATTGTTCTTGAACGCAGCAATGGACTGGTCCATCTTGGAGTCCATCGTTTTCTTGACTTCTTCAATCGTCATGATTGCTTTCCTCAGCGGGGTTAAACCAGCCTGCTTGCAGGCCCGACGTCAAACGTGAACCAATGTTCCTTCGTCCTCACCCAACACCACGCGACGCAACGCGCCATGCTTGAAAATCGAGAACACCTTGATCGGCAGCTTCTGGTCACGGCACAACGCGAAGGCAGCAGCATCCATGATGCCCAGATTGCGAGTCATGGCCTCGTCGAACGTCAACGAAGCATAACGCGTGGCCTGCGGATCTTTCTTGGGATCCGCCGAGTACACGCCATCAACCTTAGTGGCCTTGAGCACGATCTGCGCACCGATCTCGGCACCGCGCAAGGCAGCCGCAGTATCCGTCGTAAAGAACGGATTGCCTGTGCCAGCGGCAAAGATCACCACCTTGCCTTCTTCCAGGTACTGCAGGGCTTTGGGACGCACATAGGGCTCGACGACCTGCTCGATACCGATGGCGGACATGACGCGTGCCGTCAAGCCCGCCTTGTCCATGGTGTCCCCCAGGGCCAGTGCATTCATCACGGTGGCCAACATACCCATATAGTCTGCCGTAGCACGGTCCATGCCGACCGAACCACCGGCCACACCACGGAAGATGTTGCCACCACCAATGACCACCGCCACCTCGACACCCAGACGCATCACTTCGGCTACCTCTGCCACCATGCGAACGATGGTGTCGCGGTTGATACCGAACTGATCGTCACCCATGAGGGCCTCACCGGACAACTTGAGCAAAATGCGCTTATAGGCCGGTTTTTCCTGCTGCATGGGCAAACTCCTGAATGGTTGGATGGCGGTTTTTCTGGGCAGTGTAACGGTCTTAGGCCGACTGCTTGGCAGCAGCCACCTGGGCAGCCACTTCAGCTGCGAAGTCGTCAACCTTCTTCTCGATGCCCTCACCCACCACGTACAAGGTGAAACCCTTCACGGCGGTGGATTTTTCCTTGAGCATGGCGCCCACGGTTTGCTTGCCGTCGGCAGCCTTCACGAAGACTTGGTCGACCAGGGAGACTTCCTTGAGGTACTTTTGCACCGAGCCTTCGATCATCTTGGCAGCGATATCGGCAGGCTTGCCGGATTCGGCCGCTTTGGCTGTAGCCACAGAACGCTCTTTCTCGATCAGTTCGGCAGGCACGTCAGCGCTGGTCAGGGACACAGGCTTCATGGCGGCCACGTGCATTGCAACGTCCTTGGCAGCCACTTCGTCGCCGTCAAATTCCACCACCACGCCAATACGGGTGCCGTGCAGGTAAGTGGCCAGCTTGGCGCCGGAAGCGAAACGCTTGAAGCGGCGGAAAGTCATGTTTTCGCCGATCTTGCCGATCAGGCCCTTGCGCACGTCTTCCAGGGTGGGGCCAAAGCCGTCCTGGCTGTAGGCTAGAGCGCCCAGCGCTTCGATGTCGGCAGGGTTGTTCTTGGCAATCAGACCGGCAGCGGCATTGGCCAGGGCCAAGAAACTGTCGTTCTTGGTCACAAAGTCGGTTTCGCAGTTGACTTCGATCAATGCACCCACGCCTGCATCCACTGCGGCGGCAACAACACCTTCCGCAGTGATACGGGCAGCGGCCTTGCCAGCCTTGCTGCCGAGCTTGACGCGCAGGATCTCTTCCGCCTTGGCCATGTCGCCATCGGCTTCGGTCAGGGCCTTCTTGCATTCCATCATGGGAGCATCCGTCTTGCCACGCAGTTCAGCAACCATGCTTGCGGTAATAGCAGCCATTTCAATTCTCCGTAAATCTAAATTCGGTTATTCCAAAAAACTTAAAAAAAAGGGGCAACGCTGCCCCTTTCTCTCAGCAGGGAAAGCAATCAGGCAGCAGCCTCATTCACTTCCACAAATTCGTCTTCGCTCTCGCCAGTGGCCTTAACCACCTCTTCCACAGCATTGGCACGACCTTCGAGGATCGCGTCAGCGATACCACGGGCGTACAGAGTCACAGCCTTGGAGGAGTCGTCGTTACCAGGAATGACGTAGTCGATGCCTTCAGGGTTGTGGTTGGAGTCCACCACGCCGATCAGGGGAATACCCAGCTTCTTGGCTTCGGCGATGGCGATCTTGTGGTAACCCACGTCGATCACGAAAATCGCATCGGGCAGTGCGGTCATGTCCTGGATGCCACCAATGTCTTTTTCCAGCTTCTCCAGTTCACGGGCGAACATCAGCTGCTCTTTCTTGCTCAGGCTATCCAGACCAGCTTCCTGCTGGGCCTTCATGTCCTTCAGGCGCTTGATGGAAGTCTTGACGGTCTTGAAGTTGGTCAGCATACCGCCGAGCCAACGCTGGTCCACATAGGACACGCCAGCGCGCTGGGCTTCCGCCGCCACGATTTCACGTGCTTGGCGCTTGGTGCCGACCATCAGAATGTTGCCGCGCTTGGCAGCCAGCTGACGCACGAAGGCAGCAGCTTCCTGGAACATCGGCAACGATTTTTCCAGATTGATGATGTGAATCTTGTTGCGGTGTCCGAAGATGTACGGTGCCATCTTGGGATTCCAGAAGCGGGTTTGGTGTCCGAAGTGAACGCCGGCTTCCAGCATCTCACGCATTGTTACAGCCATGAATAACTCCAAAGGTTAGGTCTAAAATCCAGCCCGTCGTTGACCTGATCATTCAGGAATTCAACACCTTGTTGGACTGGTTTGCGATTTCGCTTTGCTGACAGGCATTAGAAATACCCACCCGGTGCAAAGCCTGTCGATTCTAGCACGAACACCCTGCGCCACTCCTGCCCGGCCCCTTCTATGCCCCAGCACCCGACCATTGCCCCGGAATATGTTGCCATTGCCGGCCCGACCGCCAGTGGCAAAACAGCGGCGGCTTTGGCACTGGCCGCGCGCCGGCCGTGCGAAATCGTGAGCGTGGACTCGGCCCTGGTGTACCGCAGCATGGACATTGGCACCGCCAAACCCACCAAAGAAGAGCTGGCACAGGTACCACACCACCTGATCGACATCCGCGACCCATTGCAGGCTTACAGCGCCGCCGAATTCGCCCGCGATGCGCGCCAGTTGATTACCGACATCCGCGGCCGTGGCTCCCTGCCCTTGCTGGTGGGGGGCACCATGCTCTACTTCAAGGCACTTTTTGAGGGCATGGACGACATGCCCACCAGCGACCCTAGCATTCGCGCCGAGTTGGACGCTCAGGCCGCAGCATTGGGTTGGCCGGCCCTGCATGCCGAACTGGCCCAGGTGGACCCGGTCACCGCCGCGCGCCTGTCGCCCAACGACAGCCAGCGCATCCAGCGCGCCCTGGAGGTTTTTCGCATGACCGGGCAAGCACTGTCGAGCTTTCACCGCCGGTCACAGGCCGACAGCGCAGAAAAACCGGCCCCCAACTACCTGCTGGTGAGCCTGGAGCCACAGGACCGCGCCTGGCTGCATGCCCGCATTGCCCAGCGCTTCGACGCCATGCTGGCTGGCGGCTTGATCGCGGAAGTGCAAACCCTGCGCCAGCGTGGTGATTTGAACCCGGACCTACCCTCCATGCGTTGCGTTGGCTACCGCCAGACATGGGAAGCACTCGATGGCCTATGGCCCCTGGCCGAACTGCGCGACCGCGGCATCTTTGCCACGCGCCAGCTGGCCAAGCGCCAGATCACCTGGCTGCGCTCCATGCCCCAGCGCCAGGTGGTGCACTGCGACGCCCCCGACGCGCTGGAAAACTGCCTGCGCTTGATCGAAACCGCGCTACCACAAAGGGTTTAAACCGCCCTGCACCAGGCGGTAGCCGCGCTGCCCCACGGCGCGGGCTTCGTCCTCGTCGTGCGTAACCCACAAGGCCGCCATGCGGCTCTCGGCAATGCGGCGCACGAACTCGGCACGCAAGTGGGCGCGCAGATCGGCATCCAGCGCGGAAAAGGGTTCGTCCAGCAGCAGCACGCGCGGCTGCACGATGAGCGCACGCGCCAGGGCCACGCGCTGCTGCTCGCCGCCGGACAGCTTCCACACCTTCTGCCCCGCAGGCACGTCGAGGCTGAAGGACGCCAGCATGCGCTGCGCCTGGGCGCGCGCCTCCTGGCGCTTGACACCGCGCTCCACCAGCCCAAACGCCACGTTGTCCCACACGTCCAGGTGCGGGAACAGTGCAAAGTCCTGAAAAATGAGCCCGACACCACGACGCTCGGGCGGCACATCGCGCATGCTGGCACCCCCAATGCATACCTGGCCACCTTCCAGGATTTCGATGCCCGCAATGATCTTGAGCAGCGTGCTCTTGCCGCTGCCCGAAGCCCCAAGCAAGGCCACGGTCTCCCCCGCCGCCACCTGCAAGGAAATGTCGGCCAGCAGGGGCCACACAGCACCGGTGTCACTTTGCCAGCTTTTTCGGACCGATTGCAGTTCAAGCACGGGGGGATTCCTTCTTCACCGGCCCCTCGAGGACGCGGAAAATGCCATAGGCCAGCAGCAACAACAACAGAGCCAACACCATGGCATCGGCCAGATTGCTGGCGCCGGGGCGCCCCAGGCGTTGGTAAATCAGGGTGGTCAGGGTGGTCCACTCCGGGCGCGAGAGAAACAGGGTGACCGCGAATTCGCCAATGGCCGTGGCTGCGGCAAACGCCGCCCCGCGGCGCAGGGCCGGCACCAGCAAAGGCAGGGTCACACGCCAGAACGCACGCCAGGGCGAAGCCCCCAGCAGCCGCGCGGCCGCCAGCCACTGGGTGGGCATGGTGTCCAGCGCCGCGACCACCGATTGGGTGACAAACGGGTAGGCCACCAGGGTGTAGCCCGCCAGCAGCAACACCATGCTGCCGCTGTAGCGCGGGTACAGCACCAGGAGACCAAAGCCCACCATCACCGACGACACCACCAGCGGCGCAAACAGAAAGGCCCGCAGCCAGCGCCAACGCTGCGCCGCCAAACCGTGCAACAAGCCCAGCACACTGCTGGCCAGCACCGTCACCGCGCAGAAGCGCAAGGTATTCCCCAAGGCCAGCAAGGTGTCCCCATCGACCAGTACCTGCCAGCCAGTCGCTATGGAATTAATAGCTGCCTGCGCAATAGCGACGAGGGGAAGGAGCACAAAACACATAAAAACCAGGGCCATGGACAGCACCAGGACGGTTTCCGTACGCCCACTGGGGATGCGCCGCGGCAGCGGCTGCACGCGCACCGGGGTGATGGAGCGGCTGGCCAGACGGGCATAGAGCGTGGTCACCCACGCTCCCACCGCGGCCACCCACAGGGCCAGGATGCTGGCTGGACCCAGGGCCAGCTCATGGGCCACCAGGGTGTAGATCTCCACCTCCAGCGTGGCGAACTGCTGCCCGCCCAGCACCAGCGCCAGGCCCAGCCCGCTGAAGCAGTACAGGAACACCAGGCAGCAGGCTGCCAGCACCGCGGGCCGCACCAACGGCCACTCCAGCCGCCAGAACGCGCGCCAGGGCGTGGCGCCCAAGGACCGGGCAGCCGCCAGCTGCGAGGCATTGACCCCGGCCAGCGCCGCCATGGCGGGCCGTACCACCACACTCAGGTTGAAGAACAGGTTGCCATACAACAGCAGCCAGGCTCCGCTGTCCACCGATACGCCGAAAACCCGTGCCAATGCGCCGTGCGGCCCGAGCAGGGCAAGCACCCCTAGCGCCACCACCAGGGTAGGCACCACAAAAGGCAGCAGCAGGGTGCGCTGCATGGCGCTGCGGCCGGCAAATTCCAGCCGTTGCAGAACCCAGGCCATGGGTACGCCCAATACCAAGGCCAGAGCCGTGGTCAGCACGGCCTGCAGCAAGGTCCAGAGCAGGCGCTGGCGCAGGTAGCCATCGGTCAGCGGCGCCATCCAGGCCGACAGGCCCCAGGCCTGCCCGCCTATTCCACTGCCCTGCCCCGACTGGGCCACGGCGTAGGCCAGCAGGGCCAGCACAGGCGCCACCAGCACTGCCCCAAGGAACACCAGCACCGGCAAGGCCGCCAGATACCGACCCGCGCGTGAATCGGTGAAGGAATCGGAGGACAAGGGCACCCGCGACCAGCCCAGCGCTTACTTCAGGACCACTTTGGTCCAGCGCGACACCCAGGCAGCGCCTTTTTCAGCAATGTCCTTGTCCGACGGCGCGGCAAAAGTGTCGGGTTCGGGAGCGTGGCGCATGACGTCGTCTCGTGCCACACCGATTTCTGCCGGGTACATCCACATCACGGTCTGCATTTGCTGCTGCACGGCAGGCGAGCGCAGGAAGTCAATGAACTTCAAAGCCGCTGCGCGCTCCTGGCCACCCTGCACCAAGGCCACACCTTCGACCTGGCGGAACACCCCACCAGGCACGGACAGGCTGCCCGTGGGCGGTTCGCTGGGTTTGTCCTTGGCATAGAACAGCTCGGCCGCCGGGCTGGTGGAGTAGCTCACCACCAGGGGGTAGCGGCCACCATTGCGGCTGAACTCGGTGTAGTAGGCCTCGCTCCAGCCCTTGGCGACCTTCAGTCCGTTGGCACGCATCTTGGCCCACCAGTCAAAGGCGGCATCTTCCCCCATCTGGCCGATGGTGGCCAGCAAAAAAGCGTAGCCGGGGCTGCTGGTGGCCGGGTTCTGCACCACCAGCAGGTTGGCGTAGGCGGCGTCGGTCAGGCTTGCCAGCGACTTGGGCAGTGCCAGACCTTTCTTGCCAAACCAGGCCTTGTCGTAGTTGAGCGTGACATAACCGTAGTCCACCGGCACCAGGCCAGCCGGCAGCGGTGCCACCGACTTGCGTTGCCCCGCAGCGCCCAGCTCGGTGTCGATCACCCCGGCAGCCAGAGCCTTGGAGGCCAGTGCGTTGTCGATGCCGAACACCACGTCGGCA
Source organism: Rhodoferax sp. (assembly GCA_008015235.1). Taxonomy (GTDB): domain Bacteria; phylum Pseudomonadota; class Gammaproteobacteria; order Burkholderiales; family Burkholderiaceae_C; genus Allorhodoferax. The sequence continues at coordinate 69,533 of SSFF01000031.1, forward strand.
ATCGGGCTGGCCTTGGTCAGGATGAGCTTGTTGAGCATTTCCCCTGCGTCCCCCGCCTTGGACACCTTGAGCTGGATGCCGCTGTCGCGTTCGAACTGGGCGACCAACGGCTTGGGCAGGGAGTAGGAGCTGTGTGTCAGCACGCGCAGCTCCACGGCATGGACCGACACTGCGCTGGCAATGACCGCTGCCAGCAGGGAAAAACGCAAGGGAAATTTGAAGGTCACTTGGTACTCTCTTTCGGTAAAACAGTACGAAGCACTGATGCACCGAACGGCCTGTGTTGCAGGCCCCAAGGCTTCTCACGCTTCCTACGCTGGTATGAGCCAGATCAGGTTCATGGGGTATTTCTCAGACTGGCACCCACGCCAGACACCCCCGGTGGAGACGCCATTTTAGCCAGAGCCGCCCCCGCGCACTGCCCCAATTCCCTTTGCGCCACTGCGGGCGTAAACTGGCGCTCCCTTCCCCCCTGCACCGGCCCTGGTGGCCGTTTTGGACCAAGCACACCGCCATGCCACCCCAAATTCATGCATTGATGGTCCGTAGCGCACTGGCTGCCGCGCTGGCATTGCCGGCCCTGACCGCCCAGGCACAGACCGAAACCCTGCAGACCAAGCAGGCCATCAGCCTGCGCGACCAGCCATCCGCCACAGCCGCCACGCTGGCCACACTGGCCAGCGGCACCAGCGTCACACGCACACCCCAGCGCTCAGGGCCCTGGATGCAGGTGCAGACCGCCAGCGGCCAGGTCGGCTGGGTCCACATGTTTGAACTGACCGCCAGCAATGCTGGCGCCCCGGCCAGCAACGGCCTCACAGGTGCCCTGCGCGGGCTGTCCGGCTTTCTGAACCGCGGCAGCAATTCCGGCACCACGGTGGCCACATCCACCGCCGGCATACGCGGCCTGAGCAAGGAAGACATCCAGAACGCCGCCCCCAATATGGCAGCCCTGGAGAAACTGGAGCACTTGCGTGCCGACGAAGCCCAGGCCCGTCGCTACGCCAGCGAACGCGCGCTGGTGGCACACAGCATTGCGGCACTGCCCGCCCCTGCGCAGGCCGCAGCGGTCAACGCCCCCCGGGAGTATTCCAAATGAAAAAATTCCTTGCGACCCTGACCCTGCTGCTGGCCTGCGGATGTACCCAGGCCCAAGACGATGCGGCCAAAGCGATTGGCGGCCTGCTACAGGGCCTGATGCGCGGCAACCAGAACAACAATGCACCCGCCAGTCCCCAAGGTGGGCTGGGCCTCTCGTTCGGCGGCAACAAGGGTTCTGGCAATGCGGTCAATGTGGGCGAACTGGCCGGCCTGCTGTCGCAGTCAATCGAGCAGATTGACGAGCCCAAGGAAATCCAGATCGGGCGCCACCTGGCCGCCGTGCTGGTGGGCGCCAAACCCCTGCACCCGAATGCCGCGCTGCAGCGCTATGTGAACCGGCTGGGCCGCTGGATCAGCCTGCAGACCCCGCGCCCCCAGCTGCCCTGGACCTTCGGCGTGCTCGACGACGAGGGCTACAACGCCTTCGCCGCCCCCGGTGGCTACATCTTTGTGACCAAGGGCCTGATCGACCGCATGGCCGACGAGGCCGACCTGGCGTCGGTGCTGGCCCACGAAATGGCGCACGTGGTCGGCAAGCACCACCTCAAGGCGATCCAGAAATCGGCCCAGAGCGGGCTGCTGACACGCGCCCTGGCCACCCAGGTGGGCGGCGGCGTGGGCGGTGCCCTGTCCGAACAGCTGTTGCTGCTGGGCCGCGACCTGTATTCGCGCGGTCTGGACCAGAGTGACGAGTTCGAGGCCGATCGCATTGGCGTGACCTATGCCACCGCCGCCGGCTACGACCCCTATGGATTGCTGGCCGTGCTGCAGCAAATGGCCGCCACGCCGGGCGACAACCCGGCCTATGCGCTCACCTTCAGCACCCACCCTTCCACCACAGCGCGGCTGGACCAGCTCGAGCAGGCCATGGGCCAGCGCCTGGACGCCTACGCCAACAAGCCCCGCATCCCGATGGCGGCACGCCTGGCCCAGGCCACCCGTTAAACCTACCAAGACTTTCCATGACCATGACCAACAGCTGGTTGCACCAGGCAATCGGCCGGATCGAAGCGGACTACGTCCGCAGTGCCGACACCCACCTCATTCCCCTGGCCTTGCCTGCATTCGAGCGCTGCGGCATCGACCTCTACCTGAAGGACGAATCCACCCACCCCACCGGCAGCCTCAAGCACCGGCTGGCGCGCTCGCTGTTCCTGTACGCGCTGTGCAACGGCTGGCTGCACGAAGGCTCGACCGTGGTGGAAGCCTCCAGCGGCTCCACAGCCGTCAGCGAAGCCTATTTCGCCCGCCTCATCGGACTGCCCTTCATTGCAGTCATGACGCGCAGCACCTCGCCCGAGAAGATTGCGCAGATCAACTTCTACGGCGGCCAGTGCCACCTGGTCGACAGCCCGGCCCAGGTGTATGAAGCGGCGCGCAGCCTGGCGACCGAACGCAACGGCCACTACATGGACCAGTTCACGTACGCCGAACGTGCCACCGACTGGCGTGGCAACAACAACATCGCCCAGAGCATGTTCAGCCAGATGGCACGCGAACGCCACCCCATTCCGCGCTGGGTGGTCATTGCAGCCGGCACCGGCGGCACCAGCGCCACCATCGGCCGCTTCATCCGCTACCAGCGCCATGCCACCCAGGTGTGCGTACCCGACCCCGAAGGTTCGGTGTTTTTCCATTACCACAGCTGCCGCAACGAAGGCCTCACCAGCGCCGGCTCGCGCATCGAAGGCATTGGACGCCCCCGGGTCGAGCCCAGCTTCATTCCCAGTCTGGTGGACCGCATGATGCAGATCCCCGACACCGAGTCGATAGCCGCCATGCAGGCCCTGCACCAGCTGCTGGGTCGGCGCGTGGGCCCATCCACCGGCACCAACTTCGTGGCCATGCTGACCCTGGCGAAGGAAATGCGCGAGCGCGGCCAGACCGGATCGGTGCTGTCCCTGCTGTGCGACTCGGGCGAGCGCTACCTGGGCAACTACTACAACCCGGCCTGGGTCGATCAGACCGTGGGTGACCTGCAGTCTGCCCAGGAAAAAATCAACTTCTGGCTCAGCTAGTGGCGCGCGTCGAAAGTCGTGCAGCCACTACTTTTTTTATAGCTAATTACGCTTGAAATATGCGGGCTAGCGCCCCATTTGGCTTGCAACATGAACACAAGCGCCACGCCCACCGCATCGACCACCAGTCCACCACCTCCACGCGCCCTGGCCGGGCTGGCCCCGTTTCTGCGGCCCTACCGCTGGCACATCGGTGCCACGCTGGTGCTGCTCGTGCTGGCCGCCGGGGCCACCCTGGTCTTCCCGGCGGCACTGAAAAACCTGATTGACGAAGGTTTGGTGGGGGCCGCGCCAGGGCAACTGGCCGGGCACTTCTTCAACCTGTTTGCCGTGGCTGTAGCACTGGGGCTCTTCTCTGCAGCGCGCTTTTACATGGTCAGCTGGCTCGGCGAGCGGGTCTCGGCCGATCTGCGCAATGCGGTGTACGGGCACGTCATTGCCCAGAGCCCGGAGTTTTTCGAGACCACCCAGACCGGCGAGGTGCTGTCGCGCCTGAGTGCCGACACCACGCTGGTGCAGACCGTGGTGGGCTCCTCGTTCTCCATGGGGCTGCGCAACGCCATCATGGGACTGGGCGCCCTGGGCATGCTGGTCTGGACCAACCCGGTGGTCATGGCCCAGGTGCTTGTCGGCCTGGTGCTGGTGGTGCTGCCAGCCATGTGGTTCGGTCGGCGTGTGCGCAAGCTCTCGCGCGCCAGCCAGGACCGCATTGCCGACTCCAGCGCCATCGCGGCCGAGGTACTCAACGCCATTCCGGTGGTACAGAGCTACAACGCCCAGGCGCGTGAGGCCCGGCGCTTCGAGAGCTCCACGCTGGCAGCGTTCCAGACCGCCGTGGGCCGCAGCAAGGCACGCGCTGTGCTGGTAGCGTTCATCATCATTGCCACCAGCGCGGCCCTACTGTGGGGCTTGTACATGGGCACACAGGCGGTGGCGGCTGGACGCATCAGCGCCGGGCACCTGGGGCAGACAGTGGTGTACGTCATCATCCTGGCCAGTGCCTTCGCCGTCCTGGGTGAAGTCTATGGCGACCTGCTGCGTGCGGCCGGTGCCACCGAGCGCCTGATGGAACTGCTGGCCCAGCGCTCACCGATCCGCTCGCCCGCCACTCCCCTGCCACTGCCTGCAGTGGTGGGAGGAAGCACCCTCACACTGGAACACCTTGGCTTTCACTACCCGTCTCGGCCACAGCAGGCGGCCTTGCAGGACGTGACACTGTCGGTAGCCAGCGGCAAGACCGTGGCCCTGGTGGGCTCCAGCGGCGCGGGCAAGAGCACGGTGTTCCAGCTGCTGCTGCGTTTCTACGACGCCCAAAACGGCAGTATCACGCTCGATGGCGTGCCCATCCACCAGCTGTCCCTGGAAGCGCTGCGCAGCCGCATTGGCATCGTGCCGCAGGACGCTGTCATCTTCTCTGCCGATGCGATGGAAAACATCCGCTACGGTAAGCCCGAAGCGTCGGATGCCGAAGTCATGGCCGCAGCCCGTGCCGCCTACGCCCACGAATTCATCGAAGCCCTGCCGCAGGGCTACCGTACCTTCCTGGGTGAACGCGGCGTACGCCTGTCGGGCGGGCAGCGCCAGCGCATCTCCATTGCCCGCGCCATTCTCAAGAATCCACCGCTGCTCTTGCTGGACGAAGCCACCAGCGCGCTCGATGCCGAAAGCGAGCGCATGGTGCAGGCCGCGCTGGAATCAGCCATGGAAAATCGCACGACCTTGGTGATTGCCCATCGCCTGGCTACCGTGCAGAAAGCAGACTGCATCGTCGTGCTGGAACAAGGCCGCATCGTCGAACAAGGCACGCACAACGAGTTGCTGGCCCGTGCTGGGGTCTATGCCGGCCTGGCAGCCCTGCAGTTCAGCGATGGACCAACCAATGCCATGACTTCAGCGACCGATTGAATTCAAGCCCTGAAGTTCCTAGAATGGCTTAACCACCGTTACCTGCTATGGGAGGTTCCATGGAAGTTTCAAAATCAAGCCCACCCCGCAATGTCGAGGCGCTGCAGACCAAGCCCAACCCGCGCACCGAAGACCGTGCTGCCCTGAACAAAGCGGCTGCCCAAGAAGCATCTGAGCGTCAAGCCCAGCAAGAAAAACCCAAGCCTGTGGTGAATACGCAGGGTCAAACGACGGGACGGCTCCTGAACGTGACCGCCTGAGGCGGTGAGTGCCAGCAAAGGCACAGTACCCAGAGCCTCGCTGTCTATTCAATTGGAATTGAATCCTTAACGTTATTCATTTATTGCATAGTTAGCAAAATACTTGGCCTTGGACATTCGTGAGCACGCCACCTACAGTGCGGCCTTCCATTAACACAAGGAGCATGCATGTCCCACCCGGCTTCTACCCTGGCCGTCCCTTCATACCTCAACGCCGATAACCTTGGCCCATGGGGTATCTACTTGCAGCAAGTCGATCGCGTCATCCCCTACCTCGGCTCCCTGAGCCGCTGGGCCGACACCCTCAAGCGCCCCAAGCGTGCGCTGATCGTGGACGTGCCAATCCACCTGGACAACGGCACCGTCGCCCACTTTGAAGGCTACCGTGTCCAGCACAACACCTCGCGCGGCCCCGGCAAGGGCGGCGTGCGCTTCCACCAGGACGTGACACTGTCCGAAGTGATGGCCCTGTCGGCCTGGATGTCGATCAAGAACGCCGCAGTGAACGTCCCCTACGGTGGTGCCAAGGGCGGCATTCGTGTTGACCCGCGCACCCTGTCCATGGGCGAACTGGAACGTATCACCCGCCGCTACACCAGCGAAATCGGCATCATTATTGGCCCCACCAAGGACATTCCGGCGCCCGACGTGAACACCAACGCGCAGATCATGGCTTGGATGATGGACACCTACTCCATGAACGAAGGCGCAACGGCCACCGGCGTGGTAACGGGCAAGCCGGTTGACCTGGGCGGCTCATTGGGTCGCCAGGAAGCCACCGGCCGCGGTGTATTCACCGTGGGCTGTGAAGCAGCCAAGCACCTGAGCATGGACGTGAGCAAGGCCCGTATCGCCGTGCAAGGTTTCGGCAACGTCGGCGGTATCGCTGGCAAGCTGTTCGCCGAAGCCGGCGCACGTGTCGTGACCGTCCAGGACCATGGCGGCACCATTTTCAACAGCAACGGTTTCGACGTACCCGCCCTGCTCAAGCACGTGGCAGCCAACGGCTCTGTAGCCGGTTTCCCGGGGGCCGACGTCATTGACAACGAGAGCTTCTGGGACGTGGACTGCGACATCCTGATCCCTGCAGCACTGGAAGGTCAGCTGACAGGTGCCCGTGCCCAGCGCATCAAGGCCAAGCTGGTCATCGAAGGCGCCAACGGCCCGACCACACCGGACGCCGATGACATCCTGCAAGACCGCGGCGTTCTGGTATTGCCCGACGTGATCGCCAACGCCGGTGGCGTGACCGTGAGCTACTTCGAATGGGTGCAGGACTTCTCCAGTTTCTTCTGGACCGAAGAGGAGATCAACAACCGCCTGGTACGCATCATGAAAGACGCCTTCAACAGCATCTGGAACGTCGCGCAGGACAAGAAAGTCAGCCTGCGCACCGCCACCTTCATCGTGGCTTGCTCACGCATTCTGCATGCACGCGAACTGCGCGGTCTGTACCCCTGATCCAGACTCCAGCGCTCTGATAACGGCTGGTACCGACTACGGTACCGGCTGTTTTTTTATTGCAGTGTGCCTTTGACGGCGTCGGGCACCATGAGTGGCAGCACGTCAACACCTTCATCCAGCAGTTCGTGAAGCTCCTGCGGTGTGGCCTTGCCGCGAATGCTGCGGTCTTCTGCCTCGCCATAGTGCATCTTGCGCGCCTCATCGGCAAAGCGACTCCCCACATCTTCGGAAGCGTCCATCAGCGCACGCGAAACATCCAGCCAGGCCCGCAACAGATCGCGCTGAACATCACCCGGGACACGGACAGCTGCCACGTCGTTGTTGCCTTCGGGGGTGGCAAGTGCGGGCAAATTCTTGCCTGCTTTCAGGTTCAGGCGCGGGGCACTCAGTGCTTTGGATATCTGGCTATCGTTGCACACTGGGCAAGTCAGCAGGCCGCGCGCATGCTGGCTTTGGTAGTCCTCCTCGTTGGAGAACCAGCCTTCAAACGGGTGCGCGTTGGCGCACAGCAGATTCAAAACTTTCATGCCCGTATTGTCTACACCAGCGATTGCCAGTGCAAAGGCAGTTGACCGGACAAATGGCTTTGCAACCAAAAAGCCCCAATCAAGGTTTTGGCATCGGTGATGGCGCCGTCATGGCAGCCCTGGAGCACGGCCGTGAAAGGCACATCAAACACTTCCAGAAACTCTTCGGTATCCAATTGCCGCTCCCCAGGTTGGAGACCTCGTGCAAACCAGACATCGATAAATTCGGTCGAGTACGCGATGACCGGATGCAGGGTACCGGCTTTGCCCCACTGTGTGGCGGTGTACCCGGTTTCCTCACGCAACTCCCGCTGCGCGCAGTGCAGGGAGTTTTCACCCGGGTCGAGCTTGCCGGCCGGAAATTCCAGCATGACTTTGCCCATGGGGTAGCGGAACTGGCGCTCCATGACCACGCGCAGACCGTCATCCCCTCCATCCAGGAGTGGCACCACCATCACGGCACCGGGATGCACCACGTATTCACGGGCAGCAGTTTCCCCATCGGGCAAGCGCACGCGGTCCCTGAAGGCATGCAAAAAAAGACCGCGGAACAGCTCTTGGCTGTCAACGCGGTCCTCTTGCAGTTTCAACTGCCCGGAGTCTGGAAGATGTTCCAAATGGTTCCGTTTCCTGAAGTGGGCGTGCAGGTACTCAGGTTGTGAGCATCTGTACCACGGCTTGGGCACACAGTGCCATCAAAGTACCGGGGACCAGGCCCAGCACCAGCACCAGCAGACCATTGACACTCAACACCATGCGCACTTCACCCGAAGCCACGATCGGTGCTGCATCGGCGGCAGGCGCATCAAAGTACATGACCTTGACGACACGCAGGTAGTAGAAGGCACCAATCAAGGACATGATCACGGCGAAAATCGCCAGTGCAATGTACATGGTGGAACCGGAGACCAGCAAAGCCTGCAACACCGACAGCTTGGCGTAGAAGCCGACCATCGGGGGAATGCCTGCCAGCGAGAACATGCACGCGGCCATGATGCCCGCGTACAAGGGGCTACGCTGGTTCAATCCAGCCAGGTCCACCAGCTCATCGCTTTCGAAGCCATTGCGGGACAGCAGGATGATGACACCGAAAGATGCCAAGGTCGTCAGCACATAGGTGATAACGTAGAACATGGCAGAGCTGTAGGCATTGGCACCACCGAGGTAACTGCCATTGACCACACCGGCGATCAGGCCCAACAGGACAAAGCCCATCTGCGAAATGGTGGAAAACGCCAGCATGCGCTTGACATTGGTCTGCATCAATGCGGCCAGGTTACCGACAAGCAAGGACGCGATTGCCAAGAACATGAGCATTTGCTGCCACTGGCCAGCCAAAGGCCACATGCCTTCTACCAGCAAGCGCATGACAAGCGCAAAGGCAGCCAACTTGGGGGCTCCGCCGATCATCAAGGTAATAGCCGTCGGCGCTCCATGGTAGACATCGGGTATCCACATGTGGAACGGAACCACGCCCAGCTTGAAGGCGAGCCCCGCGACGATGAATACCAAGCCGAAGGCCAACACCTTTTCACGAATCTGGCCAGCGGCAATCTCACGGAACACTTCTGCGACATCCAAGGAGCCTGTGGCGCCATACAGCATGGACATGCCGTAGAGGAGGAAGCCGGAAGCCAGTGCGCCCAGCACAAAATACTTCATTGCCGCTTCCGTTGCATTCAAGTCGTCACGACGCAACGCTACCAAGGCATAGCTGGCCAAGGTCAGCAGTTCCAACCCCAGGTAAATCACGAGGAAATTCGCCCCGGAGATCATGACGAACATGCCTAGCAGAGAGAACAGGGTGAGTGTGAAGAGCTCGCCACCGCGGGAAATCATGTCCCGTGCTGCAGAATAGTCGCGCGCATAGACCAAGGTGACCATTACGGCGATGGTGGCGAAACACTTCAGCCAGTTGCCCATTGGGTCACTGACCAACATGTTGTCAAATCCGTACAAGGTCGCCCCAGCAGCCGCGTACTGCCATTGCATCAAAGCTACTACCGCCAAGGTTGACTGGGTAATGGCATAGGACAGGCCACGACGCGGTGTCTTGACACCAAGGTCAACCATGGCCACCACACAGGCCATCACCATGAGCAATATCTCTGGATAGACGGCAATCAAACTGACTTTATCGATCATTTTTAGCTCTCGTTCTCAACCCGTTATTGCAGTTTGCTGGCATTGACCTGCTGCAGCAGTTGCATCACGGAGGCATCCATCACATCGGTAAAGACCTTCGGATACACACCCATGCCGAGGGTCGCTATTGCAAGCAGCGCCATGACTGTGAACTCACGTGCACCGATATCCACCAGTCCCTTGACATCCTCGTTCGCAACCGGCCCCAGATAGACGCGCTTGAACATCCACAAGGTGTATGCAGCACCAAAGATCAGGGCGGAAGCTGCAGCGAAACCGATCCAGAAGTTGTATTTCACCGCGCCCAAGATCACCATCCACTCACCCACAAACCCGGCTGTTCCAGGCAGACCGCAGTTGGCCATGGAGAAGAACAAGGCAAAGGCCGCAAACTTTGGCATGGTGTTGACCACACCACCGTAGCTTCCTATCTGGCGCGAATGCACCCGGTCATACAAGACCCCAATAGAGAGGAACATTGCCGCAGAAACAAAGCCGTGAGCAATCATCTGCACCAAGCCACCGGAAATTCCCAACTCGTTAAAGATGAAGAACCCGAGTGTCACGAAACCCATATGGGCAACAGAGGAATAGGCCACCAGCTTCTTCATATCTTGTTGCACCATGGCCACCAAGCCCACGTAGATCACCGCGATCAGAGACAGGGCAATGATGAACCAAGCCCATTCGCGGGCTGCATCGGGCGCGATCGGCATGGAGAAGCGCAGGAAACCGTAGGCACCCAGCTTCAACATGATGGCAGCCAGCACGGCAGAACCACCGGTAGGCGCTTCAACGTGAACATCGGGCAACCAGGTGTGCACCGGCCACATCGGAACCTTCACTGCGAACGCAGAGAAGAAGGCAAAGAACAGCAGGGTTTGCGCCGACATGCCCAAAGGCAATGCATGCCACGATGCAATGTCAAAACTGCCTTGGGACTGCACGTACAGGTAAATCAAGGCCACCAGCATCAGCAAGGAGCCGAGCAAGGTGTACAGGAAAAACTTGAAGGCTGCGTAGATCTTGTTCGGACCACCCCAGACACCGATGATCAGGTACATCGGAATCAAAGTGGCTTCGAAGAACACATAGAACAGCATGCCATCCAGTGCCGAGAAGACGCCGATCATCAGGCCACTCAGAATAAGGAAAGCACCCATGTACTGGTTGACACGCTCGGTGATCACTTCCCAACCGGCCAGCACCACGATCACGGTAATGAACGAGGTCAGCAGGATGAACCACATGGAAATGCCGTCGACACCCAGGTGGTAGTAGATGTTGAAACGACCGATCCAGGGGGCCTTTTCAACAAACTGCATGGCCGCAGAGGCCACTTCGAAGTTGATGTAGAGCGGCAGGGTTACCACGAAGCTGCACAGTGCCCCGAGCAGCGCCACAAAACGGACAAACCCGGCCTGTTCATCTTTGCCAATGACCAGGAGAAGAACGCCAAAAACGATTGGCATCCAGATTGCAAGGCTCAAAAATCCCATGTTCTTGTTCTCCTACTTGAGCCAGACAAACCAAGTCATCAAGGCAAATACACCCAACACCATGACCAAGGCATAGTGGTAGAGATAACCGGTCTGCAGCTGGCGTACAACAGCTGCAACGGCCCCTACAAGCTTCCAGGAGCCATTGACAATGGCGCCGTCAATGACAGCCTGGTCACCGCCCTTCCACAAACCAACCCCCAGAGCACGGGCGCCACGGGCCAGAATGTTCTCGTTGATCCAGTCCATGTAGTACTTGTTTTCAAGGACAGTGACCACTGGGGACAACATGCGACCTATCGCAGCAGGAATGGATGGCATCACCATATAAAAGACATAGGCAGTCACAACGCCCGCCAAGGCCAATGCAAAAGGCAAGGTCCCAAAGCCATGTATCGCCATCGCCGCTGCGCTATGGAACTCCTGCGCCAGCTCGCCCATGGCATGGTGCCGCTCACCATTGACGAAAATTGCCCCAGAAAAGAAGTCACCGAACAACATGGGCTTGATGGTGAGATAACCAATGACTACCGAAGGTATTGCCAACAGTACCAAAGGCAAAGTCACAACCCAAGGGCTTTCGTGCGGCGTATGGTCGTGTCCATGACCGTGGTCGTCATCATGGTGATCGTGCTCGCCCGGGAAAGGCTTGTGGTGGAAGTTTTCCTTGCCATGGAAGACCAGGAAGTACATGCGGAAGCTGTAGAACGCAGTCACAAACACGCCAATGATGACGGCGTAGTACGCATAGTGCGCAAACGGCAGGTGGCTGGCATGGACTGCTTCAATAATCGAGTCTTTCGAGTAGAAGCCCGAGAAGAACGGTGTGCCAATCAAGGCCAGCGAACCCAGCAAGGAGGTGAACCAGGTGATCTTCATGTACTTACGCAGACCACCCATATTGCGGATGTCCTGGTCATGGTGCATGCCGATGATGACGGAACCTGCAGCAAGGAACAACAAAGCCTTGAAGAACGCGTGTGTCATCAGGTGGAACACGGCCACCGAGTAGGCTGAGGCCCCCAATGCCACCGTCATGTAACCCAACTGAGACAGTGTCGAATACGCCACGACGCGCTTGATGTCGTTCTGGATGATGCCCAGGAAGCCCATAAACAAGGCGGTGATCGATCCGATGACCAAAATGAAGTTCAGTGCCGTGTCCGACAGCTCGTACAGAGGCGACATGCGCGCCACCATGAAGATACCGGCGGTCACCATGGTCGCGGCGTGGATCAGTGCCGAAATCGGTGTCGGACCTTCCATCGAATCAGGCAGCCACACATGCAAGGGGAACTGCGCCGACTTGCCCATGGCACCAATGAACAGACAGATGCAGATCACCGTGATCAGCATCCACTCGGTCCCCGGGAACAGCAGGGTGCCCAGATTCGGGGCTGCAGCAAAAACCTCTGTGTAGTTCAGCGTGCCGGCAAAGGCGGCAATCAGACCGATGCCCAAGATGAAGCCGAAATCACCAACACGGTTGACCAGGAAGGCCTTCATATTGGCGAAGATGGCCGTGGGCTTGTTGAACCAGAAGCCGATCAGCAGGTACGACACCAGACCCACCGCCTCCCAGCCGAAGAACAGCTGCAGCAGGTTGTTGCTCATTACGAGCATCAGCATGGAGAAGGTGAACAGGGAAATGTAGGCAAAGAAACGGTTGTAGCCATCATCCTCTTCCATGTAGCCAATGGTGTAGATATGCACCATCAGCGACACGAAGGTCACCACGCACATCATCATGGCGGTCAAACCGTCCACCATGAATCCAATTTCCATTTTCAAGCCGCCCACCACCATCCAGGTGTAGATGGTTTCATTGAAGCGGGCGCCATCGGTCACTACCGACTGCAATGTCATGGCCGACAACACGAAGGCCAGCAAGACACCCAGAATCGTGAAGGTATGGCTGGCAGTGCGTCCGAAGACATTGCCACCGAATTTAGTGCCGAAAACACCCGCCAAGGCGGAACCCACCAGCGGCAGCAATGGCACCGCCAGCAAGGTTGTAGCAGACAAGGTTTGACTCATCGTATTAACCCTTGAGCGAATTGAGCTCTTCGACGTTGATGCTGGAACGATTGCGGAACAGCAATACCAGGATCGCCAGCCCGATTGCGGACTCGGCAGCAGCCACCGTCAAGATAAAGAAAACGAACACCTGCCCCTGCATGTCACCCAGGTAATGGGAGAAGGCTACAAAGTTGGTATTAACCGCCAGCAACATCAACTCGATGGCCATCAGCAGGACAATCAGGTTACGGCGATTGAGGAAAATACCGACGACCGACAGCGCAAACAGCATCGCGCCCAGCGTCAGGTAATGGCCCAAAGTGATAGTCATTTCTTGCTCCCTTCGGTGGAGTCTGCTGCTTGTGCGGCATCTTGTTGCATGGTCGGTGCCATTTTCACGACTTCCATGCGGTCACGGGCTCTCACACGCACTTGATCAGCCGGGTCGACGTACTTGCTGTCCTTGCGTGCGCGCAGGGTCAGTGCGATGGCTGCAAACATGGCCACCAACAGAATGGCGGCAGCAATTTCCAACGGATAGAGGTACTTGGTAAACATCAGCTTGCCAAGCTCTTTGGTGTTGGACACATTGGCCGCCACGGACCGCGCCTCTGGATTTTCCGTCACGCGGATGGACATCAGCACGGAAGCCATTTCAAGAACAATGAAAACACCCAACAAGCCCGCCAACGGGAAGTGCTTCCAAAATCCCACGCGAAGACTCTCGACGTTGATGTCCATCATCATCACCACGAAGAGGAACAGCACCATCACCGCACCCACGTACACCAGCACCAGGGTGATCGACAGAAACTCCATCTTCAGCAGCATCCAGATCGCGGCAGCCTGGAAGAAGGTCAGCACCAGGAACAGCGCTGCATGCACAGGATTACGTGCAGTAATGGTTCGGAAAGCGGCAAACAGCATGGTCGCCGCAAACAAGTAAAAAAGACCAGTCGTTACGCTCATAGCAATTTACTTCCTGTTGTCCTATTAGCGGTACTTGGCATCGGCCTGCTTGTTGGCAGCGATTTCTTTTTCATACTTGTCACCCACGGCCAGCAACATCTCCTTGGTGAAGTAGAGATCGCCACGCTTCTCGCCGTGGTATTCAAAAATGTGGGTTTCCACAATTGAATCCACCGGACAGCTTTCTTCGCAGAAGCCACAGAAGATGCACTTGGTCAAATCGATGTCGTAGCGGCTGGTGCGGCGGGTGCCGTCTTCGCGGACTGTCGATTCGATGGTGATGGCCATGGCAGGGCATACGGCTTCGCACAATTTGCACGCAATGCAGCGCTCCTCACCATTTTCGTAGCGGCGCAAGGCATGCAGACCGCGGAACCGTGGTGACAGCGGCGTCTTTTCTTCAGGATAGTGCACCGTCACCTTGCGGCGGAACAGGTAACGTCCTGTCAGGGCCAGGCCTTTGAAAAGCTCCAGCAATAGAAAACTGAGGAAAAAATCCTTCAGTGAGAAAGGCGTTGCAACGCGGGTATTTGCTTGATTGGACATGGGCATGCCCTCACTTCCAGATGTTGAAGGGAGTTTGCAACCAAACACCCACCACCATCAACCAAACCAGGGTGACGGGAATAAACACTTTCCAGCCCAAACGCATGATCTGGTCATAGCGATAACGCGGGAAGGTTGCCCGTATCCAAATAAAGAGACTCAGGATGAAGAAGGTTTTCGCACCCAACCAGACCCAGCCGGGAATCCAGGCCAAGGCACCAACCGGCGCCAACCAGCCGCCCAGGAACATGACCGATGCCAGAATGGAAATCAGCCACATATTGGCGTACTCCGCTAGGTAGAACATGGCATAGGACATGCCTGAGTACTCCACCATGTGCCCGGCCACGATTTCCGCTTCGCCCTCAACCACGTCGAACGGATGGCGGTTGGTTTCGGCCAGACCCGACACGATGTAGACCACAAAAATCGGCAGCAAAGGCAACCAGTTCCAGGAGAAGATACCCAAGCCCATGTCTGCGAAACTGCCCTTGGCCTGCGACATCACAATCTCGGTAAGGTTCATGCTGCCGGAGACCATCAGCACGATCACCAAGCAGAAGCCCATGGCAATTTCGTAGCTGACCATTTGTGCGGAAGCACGCAAGGCACCCAGGAACGCGTACTTGGAGTTGGACGCCCAACCCGAAATCACTATGCCATACACCTCCATGGAGGTAATGGCCATGATGAACAGGAGACCGGCATTGATGTTGGCCAATGCCACATCGGGACCAAAGGGAACCACCGCCCAGGCCGCCATGGCCGGCATGATGGTCAGAACCGGGCCGACAAAGAACAGTCCTTTGTTGGCCATGGCTGGAACCAAGATTTCCTTGGTCAGCAGCTTGAAGGCGTCAGCAATGGGTTGCAGCAAACCCCAGGGGCCGACGCGGTTCGGGCCAATACGCACTTGCATCCAGCCGAGGAACTTGCGCTCCCACAAGGTTGCATAGGCCACCGCACCCATCAAGGGCAGCACCACTGCAACGATCTTGAGCAATGCCCAGATCACCGGCCACGCCAAACCGGTCCACCAATTGGCTGCGACCAAACCCAGGCCGCCGTTATAGAGCGCGTCAATCATGCTTGAACTCCACTTTGACGGGAAGCAGAAGCTCCCGCCCGTCCATCGGCTGTTGCCTGCAGGGAGGGTGCACGCCGCACAATACCGTCGAGCTGGTAGATGGAGGCGCTCACAGGCGCTTCACCCTTGCCGCTGAAATCCAGCGCCACTGCACAACGATTGGACAGTTTGTTGCCCACACCCGTATTGGCATCGATCAGGCCCGCAGCACAAATGGCCTGGTACACGTCCTGCGACGACTCCTGCGCAAAACCATCGAGTTGCAGCATATTGGCCAGCACCCGCAGAACCTTCCAGGCCGGACGGGTATCTCCAAGAGGTTTGACCACGGCATGAAAGCCCTGCGAACGACCTTCGGCATTAACAAAAGTACCCGAGGTTTCGGTGAATGGTGAAATGGGCAGCAGCACATCGCTGATGTCCAGGTTGGTCTTGAACGGACTCAGCGTCACCACCATGTCGGTCTTAGCAAGGTTTTTGCCATCCACAGCAGAGTCTGCACCGGGTTCCACATTCAACAGCAACACGGCTTTGAGTGCACCGCCGAGCATTTGCGCAGCGTTCAGTGCCCCGGCTTTGGGCAAGGCACCTGCAATTTGTGCCCCCACTGTATTGGCGGCTTCAGTCAACACACCCACTTGAGCACCGGTTTGTTCACCAATCCAGTTTGCCAAGCTCAGCAGGGTGTCAAACTGGGCATGGTGGGCTGCGGCATTGCCCAGCAGCACGGCCTTGCGTTCCCCACGCAGCAAGCTTTGGGCGACAGCGGTGGCAGCCTCGTCGGGGGTCGCAGCAGCCGGTGGTGCTGCAATGCCCTTCACCTGGGCCACTGCCGCTGCCACTTTGGCAAGCGACTGTGCCCACTGGCTGGCAGGGGCCAACATGCTGTTCTTGACCGGCAAGGCCCAGTCGACGGCTGTATCCACAATACGACTGACAACGCCGCCTTTGCGCGCAGCCTGGCGCACACGCATGGCAAACAAGGGATGGTCCTTGCGCAGATTGGAGCCGACCACCAATACAGCTTGCAATTCGGACAAGGCTGCGATGTCCATACCGAGGTAACGGACACCCTCTTGCGGTGCAAACTGTGCATTGCGCAGACGGTAGTCGACATTGCCACTGCCCAAGCCTTGCAGCAGTTGGGTAGCCAGGTAGGCCTCTTCCAAGGTGCTGTGTGGGCTGACCAAGGCACCAATGGCCTCACCGCCCTGTTCAGCGACGATATTGCGTAGGCCGTTGGCAACGTATTCCAAAGCTGTCTGCCATTCGACTTCCAACCATTTGCCATCCTGCTTAAGCATGGGTTTGGTCAAACGCTCGGCACCGCTCAGGGCTTCGTACGAGAAGCGGTCACGGTCGGCAATCCAGCATTCGTTGACGGCATCGTTTTCCAAGGGAACCACGCGCATCACGCGATTGTTCTTAACCTGGACGATCAGGTTGGCACCGGTGGAGTCATGCGGACTCACCGACTTGCGGCGAGACAGCTCCCAAGTACGGGCACTGTAGCGGAAGGGCTTGCTGGTCAAGGCACCCACCGGGCACAGGTCGATCATGTTGCCGGAAACTTCGGAGTCGATACTGGCGCCAACAAAGGTTTCGATCTCGGCATGCTCGCCGCGGTGCGACATGCCCAATTCCATGACACCTGCCAGCTCCTGGCCGAAGCGCACACAACGTGTGCAGTGGATGCAACGACTCATCTCTTCCATCGAGATCAGCGGACCCACATCCTTGTGTTCCACTACGCGCTTTTCTTCTTCGTAGCGGGACTTGGTGCCACCATAACCTACGGCCAAATCCTGCAACTGGCACTCACCGCCCTGGTCACAAATGGGGCAATCCAGCGGATGGTTGATGAGCAAAAACTCCATCACCGACTGTTGTGCCTTGATGGCCTTGTCACTCTTGGTGCGCACCACCATACCCTGGGTCACAGGGGTTGCACAGGCCGGCATTGGCTTGGGCATTTTCTCGACATCCACAAGGCACATGCGGCAGCTGGCCGCAATGCTCAACTTTTTGTGGTAGCAAAAATGTGGAATGTAGGTACCCGCCTTTTCGGCAGCATGCATCACCATGCTGCCTTCGGCGATCTCTACTTTCTTTCCGTCCAGTTCGATTTCAATCATCTTCGGGCCTACTCAAACGTTTGCAGGAACGAGACAGGTTTTGTGTGTCACGTGGTGCTCAAACTCATGGCGGAAGTGTTTGATCATCGCCCGCACCGGCATTGCAGCCGCATCACCCAGTGCACAAATCGTGCGTCCCTGGATGTTTTCTGCAACGTTGTCCAACAAATCCATATCACCAGGACGGCCATGGCCTTCCTCAATGCGGTCCACCACGCGGGATAGCCAGCCCGTACCTTCGCGGCACGGCGTACATTGGCCACAGGACTCGTGCATGTAGAAATAGCTAAGGCGCTGCAAGGCCTTCACCATGCAACGGGAGTCGTCCATGACGATCAATGCACCCGAACCGAGCATGGAACCTGCTTTGGCGATCGAGTCATAGTCCATGGTGCACTCCATCATGATGGAGGCAGGCAGCACGGGCGAAGAAGATCCGCCAGGAATGACAGCCTTCAGTTGGCGCCCTTTGCGCACCCCACCAGCGAGTTCCAGCAAAGTGGAAAAGGGTGTGCCCATAGGAATCTCGTAATTGCCGGGGCGTTCGACGTCACCGCTGACCGAATAGATCTTGGTGCCGCCGTTGTTCGGCTTGCCACACTGCAGATAGGCTTGACCACCATTGCGAATGATCCAAGGTACTGCGGCGAAGGTTTCAGTGTTGTTGATGGTGGTCGGCTTGCCATACAAACCGAAGCTTGCCGGGAAGGGTGGCTTGAAGCGCGGCTGTCCTTTCTTGCCTTCGAGCGATTCCAGCAAGGCTGTTTCTTCACCGCAAATGTAGGCGCCGAAGCCATGGGCTGCGTGCAACTGGAAACTGAAACTGGAGCCCAGAATGTTGTCACCCAGAAAACCAGCGGCGCGCGCTTCTTCCAGTGCTGCTTCAAAGCGGTCGTAGACCTGGAGAATTTCACCGTGGATGTAGTTGTAACCCGTGCTGATGCCCATGGCATACGCAGCAATGGCCATACCTTCAATCACGATATGGGGGTTGAACATGAGGATGTCACGGTCCTTGCAGGTCCCCGGCTCCCCTTCGTCCGAATTACAGACAAGGTACTTCTGTCCCGGAAACTGGCGTGGCATGAAGCTCCACTTGAGCCCGGTGGGGAAGCCCGCACCGCCACGACCACGCAAAGCCGATTCCTTGACCGTGGCAATCACCTGGTCCTGGGTCAGCCCCTCGCCGCCATCCTTGGCCAACACCTTGCGCAGTGCCTGGTAGCCACCACGGGCCACATAGTCCTTCAAGGACCAGTTGCTACCATTGAGGTCAGCGTAGATCTGGGGATTGATGTGGCGACCATGAAAGCAGGTCTCGTTGCCTGTGGAGGCAAATTGGTTCAGCAGATTTTGGACGCTCATCATTTGCCCTCTGCTGCTTTGAGGCCTTCGACCAATTGGTCGATGCGTTCTTCAGACATGAAGCTGCACATGTTGCGGTCATTCACCAGCATCACCGGAGAGTCGGCGCAAGCCCCCAGGCATTCGCTCTGCTGCAAGGTGAACAATCCATCCGCAGTGGTCTCTCCCATGGAGATACCAAGCTTCTTTTCCAGATAGTGCAAGGTCTTCACACCATCGCGCAACTGGCACGGGAGGTTGGTGCAAACGTTGAGCTTGTACTTGCCAACCGGAGCCTGGTTGTACATGTTGTAGAACGTGGTGACTTCGTGCACCGCCATGGCAGGCATGCCCAAGTAGGCGGCCAGCTCGGCTTCGCTCTCGGCGCTCACATAACCCAGCTCCTGCTGAATGATGGTCAAACAAGCCATTACAGCCGACTGGCTTTGCTCGGCCGGATATTTGGCAACTTCACGCGCAAAGCGCGCCTTCATAGATTCAGAGATCATCGGTCAATCTCTCCAAAAACGATGTCCATGGTGCCGATGATGGACACAGCATCGGCAATCATGTGGCCTTTGGCCATTTCATTCAGTGCAGACAGGTGCACAAAACCTGGGGGACGGATTTTCATGCGGTAGGGCTTGTTGCCGCCATCGCTGACCATGTAGATACCGAACTCCCCCTTGGGATGCTCCACTGCGGCATAGGCCTCACCTGCCGGAACGCGGAAACCTTCCGAGAACAGCTTAAAATGGTGAATCAAGGCTTCCATGTTGGTCTTCATGCTTTCACGTGAAGGAGCCGCCACCTTGAAGTTGTCGGTAATGACAGGACCGGGATTGGCTCGCAACCAATCCACGCACTGCTTGATGATGCGGTTGGATTGCTTCATCTCTTCCATGCGCACCAGGTAGCGGTCGTACACATCGCCCGTCTTGCCCACCGGAATGTCGAAGTCCAGCTTGTCGTAAGCGTCGTACGGCTGCTTCTTGCGCAAATCCCAGGCAATACCGGAGCCGCGCAGCATGGGACCGGTGAAGCCCATGTTCAGCGCACGCTCGGGGCTCACGATACCGATGTTGACGGTCCGCTGCTTCCAGATGCGGTTTTCCGTCAACAGCGTGTGGTATTCCTCCAGGCACTTGGGGAAACGCTGGGTGAAGTCGTCAATGAAGTCCAGCAAGGAGCCCTTGCGGTTGTAGTTGATGGCATCCACGCCCTTGGCGTTGCGCACCTTGCTGTCCTTGAACTGCGGCATGCTGTCCGGCAGGTCACGGTAGACACCACCCGGACGGAAATAGGCCGCATGCATGCGTGCACCGCTGGCAGCCTCGTACATGTCAAACAGGTCTTCGCGCTCGCGGAAGGTGTAGATCAGGATGGTGGAGCTGCCAATGTCATTGCCGTGCGAGCCAATCCACATGAGGTGGTTCAGCAAGCGCGTAATTTCCGCATACATGACACGGATGTATTGCGCGCGGATCGGCACCTCGATACCCAAAAGCTTCTCGACCGCCAGGCAATAGGCGTGCTCATTGCACATCATCGACACATAGTCGAGACGATCCATGTAAGGCAAAGCCTGGATGTAGGTCTTGGTTTCTGCCAACTTCTCGGTCGCCCGGTGCAACAAACCTACATGGGGGTCGGCCCGCTGAATCACCTCGCCGTCGAGCTCCAACACCAACCGCAGCACACCGTGCGCGGCCGGATGCTGCGGTCCAAAGTTCAGTGTGTAATTTTTGATTTCCGCCATAGATACACGCGCCTATTCAGCGCAGTCCCCCATAGTTGCTTTCACGCACTACACGCGGCGTGTTCTCGCGCGGCTCGATCGTGACCGGTTCGTACACCACGCGGGCACGCTCCGCGTCGTAACGCATTTCAACATGACCCGACAACGGGAAATCCTTGCGGAAGGGGTGGCCAATAAAACCGTAGTCGGTCAAGATGCGACGCAAGTCGACATGGCCATCAAAGACAATGCCAAAGAGGTCAAACGCTTCGCGCTCGAACCAGTCGGCGGAATTCCAGACCGCACACACCGAATCCACCATGGGCATATCGTCGTCGGCTGCAAAAACCTTCAGACGTACACGCTGGTTGAGCGACACGGACAGCAGGTGCAACACCACCGCAAAGCGCTTGCCGCCAAAGGCCGCCTCTTCGTATTCGGAGTAGTCGACACCGCACAGATCGATCAGCTGCTCGAATTTGCAACCCTCGGCATCACGCAAGGTGCGCGCCGCCTCCAGATAGTCTGCCGAGGAAACCCAGACCGTCACCTCACCCAAATCGATGGTGAGTTTGCATACAGCCTTGCCCAAAGCCGCCGTCACGGCCGCCTTGATCTGCTCCGCTGTTACGGAAATATTGGTCATCACAAATCCCCTTAGGCGCGCGCAATGGTTTCAGTACGGCGGATTTTTTGCTGCAGTTGCAAAATTCCGTACACCAAGGCTTCAGCCGTCGGTGGACAGCCCGGCACATAGACATCCACAGGCACCACGCGATCACAGCCACGCACGACAGAATAGCTGTAGTGGTAATAGCCACCGCCATTGGCACAAGAACCCATGCTGATAACCCAACGCGGCTCCGACATCTGGTCGTACACCTTGCGCAGCGCTGGAGCCATCTTGTTGCACAAAGTACCCGCCACAATCATCAAGTCACTCTGGCGCGGACTGGCACGAAACACCTCAGCACCAAAGCGACTGAGGTCGTAGCGCGCACAAGCAGCATGCATCATCTCGACCGCACAACACGCCAGACCGAACGTCATGGGCCAGATCGAGCCCGTCTTGGCCCAGTTCATTACCGAGTCATAGCTCGTGGTAACAAACCCTTCTTTGAAAACGCCTTCAATCATCGATCACTCCCAGTCGAGGGCACCTTTTTTCCACATGTATACAAAACCAATGGTCAAAATCGCCACAAATTCCGCACCAATGAAAAAGCCCAGCAAGCCAATTTCCTTCAACGCCACCGCCCACGGAAACAGGAAGGCCGTCTCCAGATCAAACAAAATGAACAGGATGGCCACAAGGTAGTAGCGCACGTCGAACTTCATGCGCGCATCTTCAAATGCCTCAAAACCACACTCGTAAGGGGAATTTTTTGCCGAATCAGGGCGATTGGGCCCCAACACATAGCCGATCACCTGCGGCAAGATGCCAATGGCAACACCAACCAGAATGAACAAGAGGACGGGGAGGTATTGATCGAGGTTCATCGCGATAACTGATCACTGCTCACCCCCGAGGGCATTGCACCCTTAGGAGTCTTGTTTTTGGTGCCGTCGGCGAGACTCGAACTCGCACAGCTTTCGCCACTACCCCCTCAAGATAGCGTGTCTACCAATTTCACCACGACGGCTGCGGAACTAAACCTTGGTGAGCGCTACGAGGTCGCCCAGTGGGCACGCACTCACATCAGACTTAGAGTTTACCCTGAAATCGCCCCACTTTAGGAGGGGCGATCGGAGTTTGTACTGAAATTATTTCGCAGGAATTTGTGCTGCGCCACTTGCATCGGAAGCCGGATTCTGCGCAGGCTGCGCCGCAACTGGTGCCTGGGTAGCAGCAGACTCCAGAACGCTATTGCCACCGGTAGGACGCACGTTGCCAAAGTAGGCCAATGCCAATGTACAAACAAAGAAAACCGTCGCCAAAATGGCCGTAGTCCGTGACAGGAAATTGGCACTGCCAGAGGCGCCAAACAGGCTGCCCGAAGAACCACTGCCGAAAGCCGCGCCCATGTCTGCGCCCTTACCATGCTGCACCAAAATCAGGCCAATCATGCCAATGGCGCACAACATTTGAACAGTCAAAATGATCGAAACAACAATGCTCACACTACTCTCCTAAGAATTCGAAAAACCACACGCTCAAGCGGCTGCAGCGATGATGCGCAAAAAGTCGGGCGCCTTCAACGCTGCACCACCGACCAAGCCACCGTCAATGTCGGGCTGGCCCAGCAATTCGGCTGCGTTGGCCGCGTTCATGCTGCCACCGTAGAGCAAAGGCACACGGTCAGCTTGGGGGCTGGCTGCACGCAACTGTGCACGCAGCACCGCATGCACCTGCTGCGCCTGCTCCGGCGTCGCGGTCTTGCCCGTGCCAATGGCCCAGACCGGCTCATACGCCACCACGATTTCACTGATGCAATGCCCATTGACGTGGATCACTGCCGCCAATTGGCGCTTGACCACTTCTTCAGTCACACCAGCTTCGCGCTCGGCCAGGGTTTCACCCACGCAGACAATGGGGGTCACCCCCCCTGCCAAGGCGCGCTGCGCCTTGTGTGCCACCACAACATCTGTTTCACCGTGGTACTGGCGCCGCTCCGAGTGCCCCACGATGGCGTAGCGCACACCGAGTTCGCGCAGCATGGCCGCCGAGTTTTCCCCGGTGAATGCACCCGATTCGTGCTGCGATACGTCCTGCGCACCCAGCGCAATGGCCGTCCCGTGGGTCAAGGCCTGCACCTGCGCCAGATACACCGAAGGCACACACACCGCCACATTGCAACCCCAGGGCGTGGTCGCCCCTGCCAGCAAGGCCTGAATGAGCGCTTCATTGACAGCCAGGCTGCCGTTCATTTTCCAGTTGCCTGCGATGAGTTTTTTCATACATCACCCCATGTCAAAACAATTTTCCCAATGTGCGCATTGGACTCCATCAGCGCATGCGCCTGCGCAGCATCGCCCGCTGCAAACGTCCGGTAAAGCACTGGCTTGACCTTGCCCTGCGCAATCCACGGCCAGACCGCGGCCTGGCAAGCCTTGGCCAAGGCACTCTTGAAAGCCACTGAACGTGCACGCAAGGTCGAACCGGTAATGGTCAGGCGCTTGCGCAGCACCAACCCCGCATTGATGGCCGACTGCACCCCGCCCTGCACGGCAATGATGACCAGACGACCGTCTTCCGCCAGCACGCCAACTTCCTTTTCCACGTAGTCACCCGCGACCATATCCAGAACGACGTCAACGCCACGGTTGTCGGTCAGGCGCAGCACTTCGGCAGCGAAATCCTGACTGCGATAATTGATCGCGTGGTCGGCACCCAATGCCAGACAGGCTGCACACTTGGCATCCGAGCCCGCGGTGACGATGACCGTGGCACCCGCAGCCTTGGCCAGCTGAATGGCGGTGACGCCAATGCCGCTGCTGCCCCCCTGGATCAACAGGGTTTCACCGGCTTGCAAGCGTCCACGCTCGAACACGTTGCTCCAGACCGTGAAAACGGTTTCGGGCAGGCTCGCCGCCTCGGCATCACTCCAGCCTTCAGGCGCTGGCAGGCACTGCCCGGCAGGTGCTGCGCAGTACTGCGCATAGCCACCACCCGATACCAATGCCACCACCCGTTGCCCGATGTGCAAGCCGGCATCCGCCATGGCCGCCGCATCGCCGCCTTCGACCACGCCCGACACTTCCAGACCCGGAAGGTCCGAAGCACCCGCAGGGGCCGGATAGGCGCCCTTGCGCTGCAGCACGTCCGGGCGGTTGACACCACTGGCCGATACGCGGATCAAAACCTCCCCCCCCCCGCGACAGGCGCAGGCCGATCCACCAGACGCAAGACGTCCGGCGCACCAAAGGAAGAGATTTCAATCGCCTTCATATGCAAAATTGGCACTCCGCCCGCATGGATAGTACGCAAGCAGCTATCAAAAACGAAGCACCTCCTACATCATTCCTGGACAACGTCCTGTGCCTGCGCTTGCGCGGGAGCAGCAGGACGGTCCAGCAAGGCCTTCATGGACAGCTTGATGCGGCCCTTTTCGTCGGTTTCCAGGACCTTGACCTTGACGATCTGGCCTTCGGACAGGTAGTCCGTGACCTTTTCCACGCGCTCGTGGGCGATCTGGCTGATGTGCAGCAGACCGTCCTTGCCGGGCAGCAGGTTGACCAGGGCGCCGAAGTCCAGCAACTTGGTGATCGGGCCTTCGTAGACCTTGCCGATTTCGACTTCAGCGGTGATCTGTTCGATGCGCTTCTTGGCTTCATCGGCCTTGGCGCCATCGGTGGCAGCGATGGTGATCGTGCCGTCTTCCTCGATGTTGATCTGGCAACCGGTTTCTTCGGTCAGCGCACGGATCACGGCGCCGCCCTTGCCGATCACGTCACGGATCTTCTCGGGGTTGATCTTCATGGTGTAGAGCTTGGGCGCGAAGTTGGACACTTCGGTCTTGGCTTCGCCCATGGCGTCCTGCATCTTCCCCAGGATGTGCATGCGCGCTTCCTTGGCCTGGGCCAGTGCAACCTGCATGATTTCCTTGGTGATGCCCTGGATCTTGATGTCCATCTGCAAGGCGGTAATGCCGTTGGTGGTACCGGCCACCTTGAAGTCCATGTCACCCAGGTGGTCTTCGTCACCCAGGATGTCGGTCAGCACGGCGAAGCGGTTCTCTTCCTTGATCAGGCCCATGGCGATACCGGCCACGTGTGCCTTCATGGGTACACCAGCATCCATCAGCGACAGGCAGCCGCCGCAGACCGAGGCCATGGAGGAGGAACCGTTGGATTCGGTGATTTCCGACACCACGCGCATGGTGTAGGGGAACTCTTCCTTACTCGGCAGCACGGCAACGAGGGCGCGCTTGGCCAGACGACCGTGACCGATTTCGCGGCGCTTGGGCGTACCGACACGGCCGGTTTCGCCGGTGGCGAAGGGAGGCATGTTGTAGTGCAGCATGAAGCGGTCTTCGAACTCACCAGCCAAGGCATCGATGCGCTGTGCATCGCGCTCGGTGCCCAGGGTCGTAACGACCAGAGCCTGGGTTTCGCCGCGGGTAAACAGGGCCGAACCGTGGGTACGGGGCAACACGCTGTTGCGGATTTCGATGGCGCGCACGGTGCGGGTGTCGCGTCCGTCGATACGCGGCTCGCCAGCCAGAATCTGGCCACGCACGATCTTGGCTTCGATTTCGAACAACAGGCCTTCCACGGCCACACTATCGAATTCCACGCTATCAGCCTTCAGGCCAGCCAGAACATCGGCGTAGGCGGCACGGCAGGCTTGGGTACGGGCTTGCTTGTTGCGGATTTGATAGGCAGCTTCGAGCTTGGCCTTGCCCAGTGCGTCGATCTTGGCAATCAGCGCTTCGTCCTTGGCGGCGGGCTTCCAGTCCCACACCGGCTTGCCAGCATCACGCACCAGTTCATGAATAGCGTTGATGGCGATGTTGCCCTGCTCATGGCCAAACACCACGGCACCAAGCATGATTTCTTCGGACAGTTGCTGGGCTTCGGATTCGACCATCAACACAGCGGCTTCGGTACCGGCCACCACGAGGTCCATGACCGAGTCTTTGCGCTGGGTCTGACCCGGGTTGAGCACGTATTCGCCATTGATGTAACCCACGCGGGCAGCACCGATGGGGCCGTTGAACGGGATGCCGGAGATGGACAGAGCGGCGCTCACCGCAATCATGGCGGCGATGTCGGCGTCCACTTCAGGGTTCAGCGACACGGTGTGCACGACCACGTGCACTTCGTTGAAGAAACCTTCAGGGAACAGCGGACGGATCGGGCGGTCGATCAGGCGGCTGGTCAGCGTCTCGAACTCACTGGGGCGGCCTTCGCGCTTGAAGAAGCTGCCAGGAATTTTACCGGCAGCGTAGGACTTTTCCAGATAGTCCACAGTCAGGGGAAAGAAGTCTTGGCCGGGCTTGCCTTCGGTCTTGCCGACCACGGTGGCCAGCACCACGGTACCGTCCATGTCCAGCAGCACAGCGCCGGTGGATTGGCGGGCAATTTCGCCGGTTTCCATGCGGACCGTGTGTAGGCCCCATTGGAAGGTCTTTGTCACTTTGTTGAACATTGTCATGTGTATTTCTCCGTCAAACACCAGGGTGCAGGCCACCCTGTGAAGCCCGGATTCAACAACGCAGTCCACGATGCCATTCCACAGAAACTCGGTGAACTTCTCTGGAATGACACAGCTTCGCTCTGCTTTTTGTTGTCTCCGAAGTAAAAAACGCCTGAGCTAGTGAACTAACTCAGGCGTTCGTCATTGGTTTTGCAATTACTTGCGCAGACCCAGCTTGGCGATCAGCGCGGTGTAACGGTCAGCGTCCTTGGACTTCAGGTAGTCCAACAGCTTGCGGCGACGGCTCACCATGCGCAGCAGACCGCGGCGACCATGGTGGTCCTTGGCGTGGGTCTTGAAGTGGGGGGTCAGTTCGTTGATACGGGCGGTCAACAAAGCCACTTGAACTTCGGGGGATCCGGTGTCACCGGCTTGGCGCGCGTTGGCCTTTACGACTTCAGCTTTGATGCTGGATGCGATCATGGTATTTCCTTCAAATAGGAACAGTTGCCCATGTCGGCAGCTGTCCCGGTTTCACTTGCGCCAGCGGCTGGAACTGCTACCGGCGTGCGCCCTGCCCTATGCAAAGCCTGACGATTATAACCCGAGAAGCAGAAAATTCCCACACCATCTCACAGCGGCGGCCACTGCAGCGCCAACCCGATTGGTACCGCCCCACCCGTTCCGCGCTTGGCGCCAACACCGTTTTTTTCAAGGCCTGGGCGCCAACAATATTGGTGATTTTTCCCTCTTGAAAACCCTTGGCGCAGACACAGTTTGGGAAGCATGCAGCGCTCACGGTGAGTGCCGCGCATGTAATAGGAGCCCTCTATGTTCTTCGCCGCTACCGCCCAACCCCGCATCCACTCCCCAGCGTTCTCGGCCGTAGACCGCTCGGTACAACGCTTCATCAACCAGACACTGGCCTCCAGCAACCGCAGCGGCTGCGCCTATTCGCAAGACGAAACCCATTACCAGCTGGAACTCGACATGCCCGGCGTCCCCAAGGACCAGCTGTCGATCGCCATCGAGGACAATCAGGTGCGCATCCAGTCCAAGGAAGGCGCGCCACGCCAGTACCGCGTGGCCTACGAGTTTGCCCAGGAAATCGATGCCAGCCGCAGCCAGGCCAG
Source organism: Rhodoferax sp. (assembly GCA_008015235.1). Classification (GTDB taxonomy): domain Bacteria; phylum Pseudomonadota; class Gammaproteobacteria; order Burkholderiales; family Burkholderiaceae_C; genus Allorhodoferax. The sequence goes on from SSFF01000031.1 coordinate 97,502, forward strand.
TATGGAGCACGGCGTGCTGACGCTCAAGCTCGCCAAGCTCCAGCCCGTCAACAAGGCCAGCGAACTGTCTATCCAATAAACCGGTACTGGTCCGCAGGCGCTACAAAAACCATAGCTGCCTGCGCAATACCATCAAGCGCTGGCACCTGAAATCATGTGCAAAGGCCAGCGTGGCTTGACGTCGAAAGCGTAGTCGCGTGTGGCCACCTGCAAGCCGGATTGCAGGCGCATGGCCCCGGCCATGGCGATCATGGCGCCGTTGTCGCTGCACAGGTGCAGTTCCGGGTAGTGCACCCGCACCTTGCGCTTGGCACACTCGGCGTTGAGCTGGGTACGCAACTGCCGGTTGGCCCCGACGCCGCCGGCCACCACCAAGCGCTTGAGGCCGGTTTCCTTCAGGGCCAGCAACGACTTTTTCACCAGCACATCGACGATGGCCGCCTGGGTGGAAGCCGCCAGGTCGCGACGGATATCCATGGCCAAGACCTCGAATGCGGCAGCACCGTGTGCCGCCACCAACTTGTTGGCCTGCACCAGAACCGCCGTTTTCAGGCCTGCAAAGGAAAAATCCAGGTTGCCGCTGTGCAACAGCGGCCGCGGCAAGGCGTAGGCGGCCGGATTGCCGTCTTCGGCCATGCGCGAAAGCGCCGGGCCACCGGGGTAGCCCAGGCCCATGAGCTTGGCCGACTTGTCAAAGGCTTCGCCGGCGGCGTCGTCAATGGTTTCACCCAGCAGCTCGTACTGCCCCACGCCTTCAACCCGCATCAGCTGGGTATGGCCGCCCGACACCAACAGGGCCACAAACGGAAACTCGGGCGGGTCTTCGCTCAGGAACGGTGACAGCAAATGCCCTTCGAGGTGGTGCACACCAAGCACCGGCTTGCCCAGCGCCGCACCTAGCGCGCAAGCCACACCAGCGCCCACCAGCAAAGCCCCGGCCAGACCGGGGCCACGGGTGTAGGCCACCACGTCCACCTCAGAAAGCGCTTTGTTGGATTGCGCCAGCACCTGGCGCGTCAGCGGCACCACGCGGCGGATGTGGTCGCGGCTGGCCAGTTCGGGCACCACGCCACCGTAGGCCTGGTGCATCTCGATCTGGCTGTGCAAACCGAGCGCCAGCAGCCGCGGCAGCTGTGTATCGGGCGCATCCACCAGCGCCACCCCTGTCTCGTCACACGACGACTCAATTCCCAAAACCAGCATGCATCCCCCTCGCAATGCCGCCAGTGTAGGGGAAAGGCTCCATGCAGCCCGCGAATTAAGCAATGTCAATGATTCCCATCCCAGCCCCACCCACAATCGCCGCCTTGGGGGAGAGACCAATCCATTTCACCGAGACCAACACCCGACCATGACTATCCAACGACGAACCCTGCTGGGGATGTGCGCCGCACTGGCCTTGCCTGTCCACGCCCAGGTCACCGACTTCAGCGACGCCATCAACAAGGCAGGACGCCAGCGCATGCTGAGCCAGCGTATGGTCAAGGCCTACCTGGCGCTGGGTCTGCAGGTCAAGGCCACGGAGGCTGCCCGCGTGCTGGACCAGTCCATGGCCCTGTTTGACCGCCAGCTGGTCGAACTGAAAAGTTTCGCGCCGAACCCGCAAATCAAGGACGTCTACGGCCAGCTCGAAGGCCAGTGGTCCGCACTCAAGTCCCTGCTGGTGGGCAGCGCACCCAGTGCCGCCAATGCGGTCAAGCTGTTGCCGCAGGACGCCTCGGTGCTGGCCTTGGCCAATACCGGCACGCAGCAGCTGGAGCAGGCATACGGCAAGCCCACGGGCAAGCTGGTCAACGTGGCCGGGCGCCAGCGCATGCTGAGCCAACGCATGGCCAAGTACTACCTGGCCCTGACCTGGGGGGTGGATGGCAGCGCGGCGGCGGGCGAAATCGAAAAAGCACGCAGCGAGTTTGCCCAGGCGCTGGATCTTTTGCGCAATGCTTCGGAAGCCACGGGCGAGATTCGCCAGGAACTGGCCCTGGCCGATGCACAATGGGTGCTCTTCGGTGCGGCGCTCAACGCCAAGCCCAGCGCCACCGGTGCCAGCAATGTATTCGCTGCCAGCGAAAACCTGCTCACCGTGATGGACAAAGTTACCAACCTCTACAGCAAAGTCGGCAAAGGCTGACCACCACTACATGGCCATCGGTTCCTACATCAAAGACATCGGACGCGGCAAAGAAGGCGCACGCGATCTCACTCGCGAACAGGCGGCCGATCTGATGGGACAGATTCTCGATGGCCAGGTCAGCGACCTGGAGCTGGGTGCCTTCTGCATTGCCATGCGCATCAAGAGCGAAACCCCACAAGAAATGGCCGGTTTCCTGGATGCATTGAACCAGCGCATGCACAAGGTCCAGAACCCCGATGGCCGCCCCGTAGTGGTACTGCCCAGCTACAACGGCGCGCGCAAGCTGGCACTTCTGACACCGCTGCTGGCCCTGCTACTGGCGCGCGAAGGCCTGCCGGTGCTGGTCCACGCCGCCTCCACCGAAGCCAGCCGGGTTTCCACACAAAATGTGCTTGCAGCCCTCGGAATCACTGCGCAAGAAGCTATCAAAACAATAGCGAATGGCGAACTGGTGCAGGCACCGACTTCGGCCCTGCATCCGCGGCTGCAGCAGCTGCTGGAAGTGCGTCGCACACTGAACCTGCGCAACAGCGCCCACAGCCTGGTCAAGCTGCTGGTGCCCTGCACCGGGCCGCACGTGCTGGTCACCAGCTACACCCACCCCGAATACGCCGACTCCATGTCCGCCACGCTGCAAACGATGGGCACTACGGCCTTGCTGTTGCGTGGCCTCGAAGGCGAAGCCGTGGCCGACCCGCGACGTTGCCCGCGCATGCAGGGCATCCACCAGGGCCAGTGCAACGAACTCGAAGCACGCCAGGAAGGTTCGCTGGTACAGCTGCCCGAGCTGCCCGCCGAGATCGATGCGGAAACTACGGCGCGCTACACGCGCCAGGTGCTGGCCGGTGAGCTGCCGGTGCCCGCACCGATTGCGCGCCAGGTCCAGCACATCGTGCAACTGGCCACACTGGCGCAGGCCTAGATTCCGCCGCTACCGTGTCGGTGTGGGCGGTGGCCCCACCGCTTCCGCGGACTGCACCTGTCCCAGCAGCAACACCGCCAGTGCCAACAGGTAATGCAGGGACTGCGTCTTGTTGAACATTCCCAACAGCTGGACATCCGGCGCGGCCAGAGCTGCCACTACAAAACTGGCCACCAAGGCCACGCTACCCAGTATTCCCAGGGCGGAGCGCTGCTGCACCATGGTCCAGGCCAGCACCAACGCGCTCAGTCCCGGTACCACCTGCGCCCACCAGGCAGCCCCAACCTGACTGGCCGCAATGCCCAGGCCACCCAGCAAGACCACAAAACGGCCCACTGCCGTGGTTTGGCTTGCCAATGGCGCCTGTGGCCAGCGCAAGGCAACCGCCATCAGCCAGAAAGCGGCGCAGGCAGCCAGCAGGCTGAAAAACCGGTGCGGGCCCAGCGCCCATTCGAGACCGCTGTAGCGCAACACCCCCATGGCCGCGGCCAGGCCCAGCAACAACATCGCCCCGCACCATGCGGCACGCACCACCGAAACCCGCCAGGCCGAAGCGGCGCAAGCGGCCAGCAGCACCAGATCCGACAGCGCATCGGGGTTCATGCGCGCACCTCCGCAGATGCGGACGCACCGAAACGCAGCAAATAAAACGCACTGCCCAAACCCAACAACAATACTGTCCAGCGCAAGGCATCGGGTGTGACAAAACCAAACCAATCCGTCACCAGGGCAAAGGCCATACCCAGCAGTGCCACCCGCGCGGCTTCGGCCCAGCGCGCCCAGCCACGCCCTTCCAGCAAAGCTCCCAGGCTCACGCTGCTGGCCAGAATGCCCAGCGCATAGGCTGCAGCCTGCGCCAATGGCAGCGCCGGTGCCACGGCAATGCAGTGGGTCACAAAAGGCACGCTCACCGCGTACTGCAGTGCCACGTACCAGCGCAAGGGGCCCGGCGCCGTGGGCTGGTAGCGTGTGAACTGGGCGCCGTCAAAATGTTCGAGCGGCACGTTCCAGCCGCCCGGTGGCGCCAGCCAGACCCCGAGCTTGGCGCGCCAACCCACAGCAGCGCAAGACGCGCGCCAGAGGTCGGCGTAGTAGTGCAAGTTGCCCCACACCGGGTTGAAGCTGCGAAGTGGCTTGCGGATACCGTAGTGGATTTTTTCACCCTCGCGCTCATCGACAAAGGTGCCGAACAGCCGGTCCCAGACGATCAGGATGCCACCGTAGTTCTTGTCGATGCAGTAGTCGTTCTGCCCATGGTGCACGCGGTGGTTCGAGGGTGACACAAACACCCGGTCAAACCAGCCCAGGCGCCCCACCAGTTCGGTGTGCACCCAGTACTGGTACAGCAGATCGATCAACCCGACTGTGACGAACATGATGGGCGGCACCCCGGCCACCGCCATGGGCAGGTAGAAAATCCAGCCGAACAGCCAGCCGCTGGAGGTCTGGCGCAAGGCGGTCGAGAGGTTGTAGTACTCGGACGAGTGGTGCACCACGTGCGCAGCCCAGAGCACGTTCACCTCATGGCCCATGCGGTGTGCCCAGTAGTAGCAAAAGTCGTAGAACACCAGCGCCAGCAACCACAGCCACCAGGGCTCCAGGGGCCACTCTGTGGCACGGAAGGCTTCGTACACCAGGGCATAGATGCCGAACTTGGTGAACACCCCCATTACCTGGCTGAGCACACCGTGGTGCAAGCTAGTCACAGCGTCGGGGATGTCGTACACCGCCCGCCGCGTGCGCCAGGCCCACCAGGCCTCCAGCACGATGGTCAGCATGAAGACGGGGATGGCGTACACGATGGGATTCATGGGAGCAGGCGGGCCACAGGGGTCGGGATAAAGAAGCCGCCGATTCTGCGACCTGACGTGAGCCGGCCACTACAGTGTTTCCCCCTACACTCGCGGCCATGCAAGAGTTTGATGTTGCCATCGTCGGCGCCGGTGCCGCCGGCCTGTTTTGTGCTTCCGTGGCCGGCCAACTGGGTTTGCGCGTGGTGCTGATCGACCACAGCGCGCGCGTGGCAGAAAAAATCCGTATTTCCGGTGGTGGCCGCAGCAACTTCACCAACACCCAGGTCAGTGCCGCCAACTACCTGGGACAGAACCCGCGCTTTGCCAAGTCGGCCCTGGCGCGCTATACACCGCGCGACTTTGTCGAGCTGGTGCGCAAGCACGGCATCGGCTTCCACGAAAAGCACAAGGGACAGCTGTTCTGCGACCAGTCGGCCCAGCAGCTGATTGACATGCTGCAGGCCGAATGCGCCGCAGGGGGCGTGGCCCACTGGCAGCCCTGCGCCCTCGATTCAGTACGCTTTTCGGCCTCTAGCCCCTGTGGGAAAAGCGCAAGCAGCTATGAAATAGATAGCGAACGCGGCACCTTGCGCTGCGCCGCCCTGGTGGTAGCCACCGGTGGCTTGTCGATTCCGAAAATCGGCGCCAGCGATTGGGGCTACCGCATCGCACGCCAGTTCGACCTGCCGGTGGTGCCGACGCGCCCGGCCCTGGTACCGCTTACTTTCGATGCCGCCGCCTGGGCACCGTTTGCCGAACTCAGCGGCCTGTCACTGCCGGTGGAGATCGCCACTGGGGGCAAGAAAGACACAATGCGCTTCCAGGAAGACCTGCTGTTCACACACCGCGGCCTCAGTGGCCCGGCGGTGCTGCAAATCTCCAGTTACTGGCAACCGGGAACCCCCATCCGACTCAACCTGTCACCATCCAACGTGGTGGCCGAGCAGCTGCTGCAGGCCAAGGCGGAAGGCAACCGCAGGAAGACGGATAGGAAATTCAACCGCATGAGGCCAAGTATGGCACGAGTTTTTGGCCTCGAAACACGTTCGGTCAAGGCAGGTTGAGCGCTCGCTTACCTCTAAATGGCGAAACCTTGGGATGCAAGATGCATTTGGGGCCGGCGCGCACGCAGCTACTCGCCGCAGCGATTGATACCGCCGCTTCACTGGGTCACCAATTGACGCGCTGGTCTACCTCGTAA
>SSFF01000022.1 GCA_008015235.1 Rhodoferax sp.
GCCGCGCACCAGGTGATCATCGTTTGCGGCGAAACCGGTTCGGGCAAGACCACGCAGTTGCCCAAGATCGCGCTGGCCCTGGGGCGCGGCAAGCTCAACTACCCGGCCGGGCAGCGCGGGCGCCTCATCGGCCACACCCAGCCGCGGCGCATCGCAGCTTCGAGGGTCGCGAAGCGCATCGCCGAGGAGCTGAAAACGCCGCTGGGCGAGGTGGTGGGCTACAAGGTCCGCTTCCAGGACCGCCTGCAGCGTGGCGCCTCGGTCAAGCTCATGACCGACGGCATCCTGCTGGCCGAGACGCAGACCGATCCGCTGCTCAAGGCCTACGACACGCTGATCATCGACGAGGCGCACGAGCGCAGCCTCAACATCGACTTCCTGCTGGGCTACATCAAGCAGATCCTGCCGCGCCGCCCGGACCTGAAGGTGGTGGTGACCTCGGCCACCATTGATGCCGAGCGCTTTGCCGAGCACTTTGCATCCGCCAAGGGCAAGGCGCCCGTCATCATGGTGTCGGGGCGCATGTTTCCGGTGGAGCAGCGCTACCGTTCGTTCGAAGAAAGCCGCGAGTACGATCTCAACGACGCAATTGCCGAAGCGGTGGACGAACTCTGGCGCGTGCCCGAGCAGCAGGGCGACATTTTGGTCTTCCTGCCCGGCGAGCGCGAAATCCGCGAGGCCGCCGACCATGTGCACAAGCACCTGAGCCATAACCCGGTGCTGCGCCACGCCGAGGTGTTGCCGCTGTTTGCGCGCCTGAGCCAGGCCGAGCAAGACCGCATTTTTGACGGCCACACTGGGCGGCGCATTGTGCTGGCCACCAACGTGGCCGAAACGTCCCTCACGGTGCCTGGCATCAAATACGTCATTGACGCCGGTACTGCAAGGGTGAAACGCTACAGTTTCCGTAGCAAGGTGGAGCAGCTGATGGTCGAGCCCATCAGCCAGGCCGCTGCCAACCAGCGTGCCGGGCGCTGCGGCCGGGTGGCCAACGGCATCTGCATACGCCTGTACGACGAGAAAGACTTTGCTGGGCGTGAGCGTTTCACCACGCCGGAAATTTTGCGTTCCTCGTTGGCCGGTGTCATCCTGCGCATGAAGTCGCTGCACCTGGGGGCGGTGGAAGACTTTCCCTTTATCGAGCGTCCCAGCGGCCGCGCCATTGCCGACGGCTACCAGCTCCTCAACGAGCTCGGTGCGGTGGACGACGCCAACGAACTGACCCCCTTGGGCCAGGAGCTGTCACGCCTGCCGCTGGACCCGCGTGTGGGCCGCATGCTGATCGAGGCGCGTGAGCGCAATGCATTGAGCGAAGCGCTGGTGATTGCCTCGGCCCTGTCGGTGCAGGACGTGCGCGACCGGCCCATGGAGGCCCAGCAGCAGGCCGACACTGCGCACAAGAAGTTCGACGACGAGAAGAGCGAATTCACCGGCTACCTGAAGCTGTGGAAGTGGATTCACGAAGCGCGCGGCGAAAAGACCGCAGCCACGCCGGGCGCCCAGCCTACGCACAAGCTCACCAACCGCCAGTACGAGCAGCTGTTGCGCGCCAACTTCGTCAACATCCGCCGCGTGCGCGAGTGGAAGGACATCTACACCCAGCTGCATACCGTGGTGGCCGAGCACAAGTGGCGCGAAAACCAGCTGCCCGCCACCTACGAACAGCTGCACCTGTCCATGCTCGCGGGACTGCTGGGCAACGTGGGCTGCAAAGTCGAGGCCGAAAACGCCTCGGGCGAGTACCTGGGCGCGCGTGGCATCAAGTTCTATCCGCATCCCGGCGCCCACCTCACCAAGAAGCCGGGGCGCTGGATTGTGGCCTCCGAATTGGTGGAAACCACGCGCCTGTTCGGGCGCGGCGTGGCTGCCATCGAGCCGCAGTGGCTGGAAACCGTGGGCGCGCACTTGCTGAAAAAGCAGTTGCTCGATCCGCACTGGGAAAAGAAGGCGGGCGAAGTGGTGGCGCTGGAGCGTGCCACGCTCTACGGCATCGTGGTCTACAGCGGCCGGCGGGTGAACTACAGCCGCTACGACATGGCCGCAGCGCGCGAAGTCTTCATCCGCGAAGCGCTGGTCAATGGCGATTGGGAAACCCCGCTGCCGTTCCTGGCCGCCAACCGTAAGCTCATCAAGCAGGTGGAAGAGCTGGAGCACAAGTCGCGCCGCCAGGACGTGCTGGTGGACGATGAACTGATCTACGCCTTCTACGAACAACAGCTGCCGGCCGACGTGTGCAGCGGCTACAGCTTGGAGCGCTGGTACCGCGAAGAGGTAAAGAAGCAGCCGAACCTGCTCAAGCTGACGCGCGACGAGCTCATGCGCCACGAGGCGGCCGGCATCACCACGGCGTCCTTTCCCAAGACCCTGCGGTTGGGCGGTGTGGACTGTGCGGTCACCTACCTGCACGAACCCGGCGACGCCCGCGACGGCCTGACCGTGACCGTGCCGCTGTTCGTGCTGAACCAGGTCAGCGAAGAGCGCTGCGAATGGCTGGTGCCCGGCATGCTCAAGGACAAGGTGCAGGCCCTGCTCAAAACCCTGCACCAGCGCCCGCGTTCCCGGCTGGTGCCGTTGCCGGACACGGCGCAGAAATTTGCCGACCAGCTCAACGCCCCTGAAGTGTTTGGCAGCGGCAGCTTGACGGACGCTGTGCTCAAGCTGGTGAAGGACGCCACCTCGCTGAACCTGGTGCGTGCCGACATCAAGGTGGATATGGTGCCTGCGCACCACTTCATGAACTTCCGCGTGGTGGACGAGCACGGCCGCCAGCTGGGGCAGGGGCGCAACATTGGCGCGTTGAAAGCCGAGTGGGGCAAGCAGGCGCGTGGGGCCTTCCAGGCGCTGGCGCAGCTCAAACTCGGTGGTTCAGAGCCCAATCAGGCCCCAGCCCGCGTAGATATTGCGCAGAAAGCTACAAAAAACGTAGCGGCTTCAGCAGGCTCTGTTCAAGGGCAAAAAGTGCCTTCCGCCCGCACGGAATCTGCGCAAGGCGCTCCCAAATCTGGAGCAAGTGCGGGGGGAAGTGCACTGGCGCAGCAGCAGGCTGGCCAGCGCCACACAGCCTGGACCTTTGGCGAACTGCCCGAGCTGCTGGAAATCAGGAAGGGCGGCCAGACCCTGATCGGCTTCCCGGCCCTCATCGACGGCGGGGACGCGGTCAGCATCGAGGTTTTCGATGAGCCCGAGGTGGCAGCGGCCAAGCACCGTGCCGGCTTGCAGCGCCTGTTTGCGCTGCAGATCAAGGACGCGCTCAAGTACCTGGAAAAGAACATCCCCGACCTGCAGAAGATGGGCGTTGCCTACATGCAGGTGGGCACACTCGACGGTGGCAAGGGCGCCAGTGGCGGCACCGTGGAAGAACTGCGCGAGCAGATTCTGGCCGTGGCATTGGACCGCGCCTTCCTGGCCGACCCGCTACCCACTGACGAGTTCGCCTTCAAAAAACGGGTGGAAGAGGGGCGTGGGCGCCTCACGCTGATTGCCAACGAGGTGGCGCGCCTGGCGCTCACGGTGCTCACCGAATACGCCACGGCCGCACGCAAGATCAAGGACAGCAAGAACTGCGGCGAGGCCACGGTGGATTCGCTGCAGCAGATTCAGCGCCTAATGGGCAAGCGCTTTCTCACCGCCACGCCCTGGGAGCGGCTGCAGCACCTGCCGCGCTACCTCAAGGCCATTACCCTGCGCCTGGACAAGTACCGCGCCGACCCGGCCCGCGACACGGCCCGCCTGCTGGAGCTGCGCCCGCAGGAGCAGCGCTACTGGCGCCTGGTGGCCGAACGCAAGGGCGTGAGCGACGAACGCATGGACGAATTCCGCTGGCTGCTCGAAGAGCTGCGCGTAAGCTTCTTTGCTCAGGAACTGCGCACGCCGCAGCCGGTGAGCGTGAAGCGACTTGATAAGGCGTGGTCGCAGCTGCAGAGTTGAGACCAGGCTTTTCGGTGCAGGGTCATATGCCCAAAGGGCATGTTGGCCGGAGCCACAAGGCCTGGACGCAATTGGCCAATTAAGTCCAAGCCAGTGGGTGCTGGCGCCCACTGGAACATTCCGCACCGAATGCCTATGATGTGCGCAGAACATGCAGGGAGTGGGGCGTCTGGACTACACAGGATTTCCATGCAAACACCAAGGGTTGGTCTTGAAAAACATGTGCGCAGGCTGGGGGCATTGGTTGTTGCCCTGTGCTGTGCCGGGCCGGTTGCGGCCGACACCGTGAGCTGGATCGGCACGGACCTTGCGCCGATGACGATGCCGCAAGGCGAGCATGCCCGTGAAGGCTACATCGACCAGCTCTACAAATACCTGGTCGAGGCCATGCCCCAGCACACCCTGCAGGAAGAAATTGTTCCCCTTACCCGGGTGATGTTCATGGCCCAGCGCAATGGCCCCATTTGCATGAGCATCCTGTTCCAGACACCCGAGCGCGAGGCCTTCCTGCGTTTCACGGCACCCTACGGTTACCTGTACCCCATCGGTGTGGTCACGCGCGATAGCGACCAGGCCCGGTTCGCCCCATACATCACCAAGTCAGGCAACTTCCTGCTGGACAAAGCCTTGCAGGACGCGCGATTGGGCTTGGGAGTGGCCAGCGACCGCAGCTACGGAGCCAAGATCGACAGCCTGGTGAAGCCCTTGGTGGGGGCGGCTGCGAGAAACGTACAGCAGGTGTTTCAGGGCGAATCCACCAAAGTGCTGCTGGCCATGCTGGGGCGCCAGCGCTTTGACTACATGTTTGCATTTCCCAGCGAAGTTGAGTTCTTTGCCGGGCCGTCGAGCGGATTACGCTTCTATCCGATTGAAGGCAACAGCGACTTGCTGCCCGGACGCTTCAGCTGCACCAAGAGTCCGGAAACCGACCGGGTGTTTGCCGACGTGTCGCGCCTGGTGCAGACCCGCAAGGTACAGCCTACCTTCATGGCAGCCTATGAGCGCTGGTTGCCGAAATACCTCATCAAACCCTACCGGCAGCGCCTGCAGGAAATGCAGGCCACCACCGGCCCCTGAGCGGATCAGTCAATCGCCAGGCGCTGGGCCCCGGCACCGACCTGGCGCTTGGCCAGGGTCAGCGTGAGCACGCCATTGTCAAACTGGGCGCTGGAGCGCTCCTGGTCAATGTCTACCGGCAACTGGAAGCTGCGCGAGACGGCGCCGAAATAGCGCTCGGAGCGCAGCACCTTTTCGTTGCGGCTGCTGCTGTCGTGCTGCTTGACCTCGGCGCGCAGGGTCACGACCGGGCCGTCCAGGGTGATGTGGATGTCTTCCTTGGGGACACCGGGAATTTCGGCATGCACGATGTAGGCACTGTCGTTTTCCTTGACGTCGATCTTGATCTGCTGCGCACTGGGCAGCGGGTCGCCGTGTAGGGGCTTGACGTAGTAGCTGGGGGCTACGTCACGGAAGAAGTCGTCGAGAAAATTGCCACGATGCATCAGGGAACTCATCTTTTACTCCTCGCTTCAGTAGGGGCCGATGCGCTGGCACCGTGCCAGTGCACCCCCATCGAATTTAGGAACTCTGGCGCTGAACTCAAGGGCTTTGTGCGGGACGTTTGATGTGCGTCAAACCGGCACTGCCCGAGCCCCTGGATTCAGGGGCTGGGTACCAGGCGAAGCAGTCGACCTTGGGGGTGGTCGGTGAGCAGGTAGATGTAGCCGTCGGGGCCTTGGCGTACATCACGCACGCGTTCACCCAGGTCATTGAGCAGGCGGCTTTCCTTCACGACCGCGCCTTGGAAAGGTGCTGCCAGGTGCAGACGCGCCAGATGGGTGAACTTGAGTGAACCGACCAGCAGGTTGCCAACCCAGTCTTCGCCATAGCGTTTGCTTGTCACAAATGCCATGCCCGACGGTGCGATGGACGGCGTCCACTGGTGCAGTGGCTGCTCGGTTCCTTCACGTTGTGGCTTGCCGTCCCCCACAGAGGTGAAGTTGTAGTTGCGCCCGAAGCTGACCAGCGGCCAGCCGAAGTTGCTACCCGGTTGCGGCAGGTTGATCTCATCACCCCCCATGGGGCCATGCTCGTGGATCCAGAGCGTGCCATCGGGTGCCATGGCAGCCCCCTGGGGGTTGCGGTGTCCAAAGCTCCAGATCTCGGGTAGTGCGCCTGGTGTGGACACGAAAGGATTGTCTGGGGGGACGCTGCCATCCGTTGCGATGCGAATTACCTTGCCGTGGTGGTTGTCCAGTTTCTGGGCATTGTCCCGGTGGTGAAATCGCTCACCCAGGGTCAGGTACAGCAGGGGCTTCTGTGCGGGGGGCGGGGGCGAAGCCAGGGCAATACGGCACCCGAAGTGCAGGGTGCTTTTCACCTTGGGCTGCTGCACAAAAATAGTCTTCACGTCGACCAGCCGGTTGGCGTCTTGGGAGAGCGTGGCAGTGGCCAGGGCGGTGCTGTTGGTATTGCCGTCACTCCCAGCCTGCGCATAGCAGAAGTACAGGCGCCTGTTTTCGGCAAACCTGGCATCCAGCGCCAGGTCGAGCAAGCCACCTTGGCCCGCGCTGGCGACTTCGGGAACACCTTGCAGTGGCACACCAATACGGCCGTCGCGTTGCACGATGCGCATTCTTCCCGGCCGTTCGGTCACCAGGAAGGAGCCGTCGGGCAGAAAGGCGAGGGCCCACGGATGTTCCAGACCCTTGGCAACAACCTGTGTCGTGACATCTGCAAGCGCTGCAGCCCCCTGCAGGGCCAGGGCAAGTACCAAGCAAGGTATACGGTATCGCTGGGTCATGGAAGTCAGGGTCTCACGTATCTGCGTAAAAGCAGCGCGCGCACGACTGTTTGTAGCGGTCATTGCCACCGATGACCACCTGTTCGCCTTCCTTGACCTTGCGGCCCTGGTCGTCGATGCGCACGTTCATGGTGGCCTTGCGGCCGCAGGCGCAGATGGTCTTGAGCTCTTCCAAATCGTCGGCCAGGGTCAGTAGGGCCGCAGCGCCTGGAAAAGCATCGCCCCGGAAGTCGGAGCGGATGCCAAAGCAGATGATGGGCAGGTTGCAGGTGTGGGCCACACGGTGCAGCTGCCGCACCTGGTCCACGCCCATGAACTGTGCCTCGTCAATCAGCACGCAGGCCAGTCCCTGCGGTGGTGACAACAGGGCAAAGAAGTCGGTGTCGGCGTCGAACACCCGGGCTTCGCGCGTGAGCCCCAGGCGCGAGTTGATCTTGCCGACACCGGCACGGTCATCAATGGCGGCGGTGAACAGGGCCACCTGCTGGCCTTGTTCCTCGTAGTTGTAGGCAATCTGCAGCAACGAGGTCGATTTGCCGGCATTCATTGCCGAGTAGCGGAAAAATAGTTTGGCCATGGAAAAGTCGATTCAATGGGCGTGGGGCATGGGGTGGGCACGGCCGGCCAGCCCCATGCGCACGAAGATGGCGGGCAGGAGCAGCGAGACGAAGATGCCGCTGACCAGTCCCTTCATGAGCGACCACTGCATCGGGTCCATCAGGGTGTCGGCGCCCAGCACCTTGAGCAGTTTCTGTTCGCCGATGAAAGCCACGGCTCCGAACAATCCGACCAGGATCTTCTTGTGAAGTTCGGTTGGAGGGGCGTAGTCGAGCTGGCCATCGTCCACGTGCAGCGCCCAGGTGGCCGCGGCCAGCCAACCGGCCAGCATCGGCACGTAGTCGGGGGCGTTGCCGGGCCAGGTCTTCAGGGCTACGGCGGTTACCACGGCGATCAGCAGCGCACTGGTGGTGAAGTGCAGTTGCCATTGGAAATTGCGGTGTCGCAGCGACTCAAAGATGACCAAGGTCACGGCCCCGATGGCGGCACCTACGGTCACGTCCTCCAAATCGTGGACGCCCAGGTACATGCGGCTGGCCATCACGCCCAGGGCGATCAGGCCGCACAGCAGCCAGGCCCAGGCGGCGCGGATTTCCCAGGCCAGCCACATCCACATCACCACGGCCAGCTGGGCGTGGCCGCTGGGTAGGCCGTAGCTGGCGTTGACCAGGTCGTCCAGGCGCAGTTCCAGCGGCGGGCGCGGGTCCTGGAACCAGTCCTTGGCGTAGGCGTTGACGAGCGCCGAAATGGAAACCAGCACCAGCAGCCGGTAGAACACGGTCTTGCTCGCGCTCCAGTAGCCTATGGCCATGAAGAACATGATGAAGGTGGCATAGCCCAGCCAGGACAGACCAAAGGCCAACTGCGTCAGCAGCTCGGTGCGGTAGGGGACGATCCAGGCCACGTCGTGCCAGATATTCATGATTGCTCCTTTATTTATAGCTGCCTACTTAATTTATACGCGGGCTAGCGCTTGATTTCGTCTATAACTGTGGCCCGCTCGAAGAGTTCGGTGGCATTCTTGGCGACCTGCAGGGTATCGAAGTAGGCATAGGCACCGACGGTGGCGGCGCCCAGGAAGGGCACGAAGCGCGAGGCACTGCGTTTGAGCAGGGTCTTGGACAGCGCCAGCCCCAGCTGCTGGGTGATGCTTTGCAGCATCTTGTAGGTGGTCTGCTGCACCACGGCACGCTCGCCCACGCGTACGATCACATCGCGGAACAGCTGCGCCGCCACATGCTTGAACAGGCAGTACAGCATCTGCTCACGCCCCAGCTCTTTCTTCTTGCCGTAGACCGCCGAGATGTCGGCCACCATTTGTGCCTGGACCTTCCACACGCCCAGCAGTTCGGGCAGTACCGTGAGCCAGCCCAGGATGCCCGGTGGCAGGGCCATGGAGGCGGCGATCAGGCTGGTCTGGCGTGCAGCAGCCCGCGCAATGGCGTGGGCGCGCACAGCGGGCAGTTCCACCGGTTGCTCGGCGCTTTCGGGTATCGCCACCACCAGGTCCATGATGGCGGACTGCACCTTGCCCAGTTCGTCTGCGCTGGACTTAGCCATGGTGCACCTCCTGCAACGCAAAAACGTGGGGGTCGTGGCGCAGCGTGGGCAGGCGCTTTTGCAGCACGCGGAAGATGTCCAGGTCGAATGGACGCAACCCGGAGCGCACCGGGTTCAGGTCCAGTTCGGCCAGCTCCGAGGTCGATGTGGCGCTACCTTGCCAGCGCCATTGGTCAAACACATGCACGGCGCTGCGCTCGCTGGCAGCGTGGTATTCGCGGATGGCCAGCGGCGTGTCCAGCGGCCAGGCGGGCAGGGTGTCGAGCGTGAACTGCAGCGTGGTGCGTTCGCGCTTGAGCAGGCGGTTGTGCGCGGGCTGCAGTTGCTCCACCAAGCGGGCTTTCTCGATCAGGGCGCCCAACTCACCCGCGGTGGGGTGGCATTCGATGGTGACGGTCTGGGCGGTCAGTTCGCGGTCCTTGGCCACGGTCTTGGCGCTTTGCAGGTGCTTGAGCACGCGCTGGCGCATGTGGGCGGCCTTGCCCACGTAGATGGCCTGGCCCTGGGCATCGCGCAGCACGTAGGCGCCGGGGCCGTCGGGAATTTCGCTGAGCGGTGTCTGCAAGTGCGCGGGCAAAAAGGCGTTGCCCTGCAGCATGCTTTGGGCCGCAGCTTGCACGGCGTCCGCCCCCAGCTCGCGCTCGGCAATGGCCAGCCAGGCCAGCACGGCGTCCACGTCGCCCATGGCACGGTGGCGGGCTTCATTGTGCAGGCCGTGGCGCTGGGAAATGGCGTCCAGGCCATGGCTCTTGTGCTGTGGGTAGAGCTTGCGCGACAGGCGCACCGTGCACAGGGTCTGCACATTGAGCAGGTCACCGGCACGCTCCATTTCGTGGGCCAGGAAGCCGTGGTCGAAGCGTACGTTGTGGGCCACCAGCACGGCACCTTGTAGCAGGGTTTTCACCTGCGGCAGAACTTCCACAAAACGAGGGGCCTCGGCCACCATGGCATCGCTGATCCCGGTGAGTGATTCGATGAAGGGCGGTATCGGCTGCCCGGGGTTCACCAGGCTACTCCAGCGTGCCGTGACGGCACCGTTTTCCACGCGCACCATGGCAATCTCGGTGATGCGGTCATGCGTGGCGCTGCCCCCGGTGGTTTCCAGGTCGAGCATGACATAGCAGGGGAGCATGGTGGGCATCAGCAAAAAACCAGGGCCAGCCAGGCCGGGTCGTCGACCAGGGTCAAGGCCATGTAGGTGCTGAGCTGGTACCAGCGCACCTGCAGTGGCAGCCAGTGTTCAGACCAGGTCAATGGCATGGAAACTGAATTGACCGCGCTGGCGGTCGGCAAAGTAACGCTTGAGCGTTTGCTTGACGGTCTGGAACGCGATTTCGTCCCAGGGGATTTCGTCCTCGGCAAAGAGGCGGGCTTCCAGGGTTTCGGTGCCGGGGTTGAACTGGTCGCTTGTCAACTGGGCGCGGTAGAACAGGTGCACCTGACCGACCACGGGCACATTGACCAGCGAGAACAGCTCCTGCAGCTCGAACTCGGCCCCGGCTTCTTCCACGGTCTCCCGTGCGGCGCCATCGGCCGTGGTTTCGCCCAGCTCCATGAAGCCGGCCGGCAGCGTCCATTTGCCCCAGCGTGGCTCGATGTTGCGCTTGCACAGCAGCACCCGGTCGCCCCAGTAGGGCACGGTGCCGACCACATTGAGCGGGTTTTCGTAGTGGACGGTGACGCACTCCGGGCACACCGCCCGTTCCTTGGTGTCGCCGTCGTCCGGCAGGCGGTAGACCACGGCGGTACCGCATTCGCGGCAGTGTTTGATGGGCTTGCGCAGCATGGGCGGCTCCGTGCTCAGCCTTTGGCCGGCTTGGCACCCTTGTTCGGGGCCTGTGTGGTGTGGGAGTGTTTTTGGATCAGCGCGCGGGCACTGTCGCGCAGCAGCTTGCCATCCAGGCCGCGCTTGTTCATTTCCTCGATCCATTCCACTTCGACCACGGCGGCCTTGCGCTTGAATTCCTGCGTGTCGGCCAGTGACACGGTGGTGATGGTGTTGCCACGGTCGGTGGCGGTCTTGCGCCCGGCCGGGTCATTGCCTTGCTGGGTTTTTCCCAGCCAGCCCGAGGTGGCCAGCCCGGAATTGGCGTCGATGACCCGGCGCAGCTCGGGCGCCAGCGACTCGTAGCGCTTCTTGTTCATGGCCAGCACAAAGGCGGCGGTGTAGAAACCGCCCGCGTCGGGCGCGAATTCGGTGTGGTGCTTGACCAATTCCTGCACCTTGATCGAGGGCACCACCTCCCACGGCAGTACGCAGGCGTCGATCGTGCCTTTGGAAATGGCGTCAGGAATGGCGGGCAGGGGCATGCCCACCGGGGTGGCACCCAGGTAGCCCAGCATCTTCGTGATGGGGCGCGAGGGGCCGCGTACTTTCATGCCACGCAGGTCGGCCACGGTGCGGATGGGCTTGTCGCGCGAATGCAGGGCGCCGGGCCCGTGTACATTGGCCGCCAGCAGCTGGGTTTCGCGGTAGTCGTCGGTGGCCACGGTGCTCAGGTATTCGTACAGCGCCTTGGAGGTGGCTTCGGCGTTGCTCATCATGAACGGCAGCTCGAAGGCCTCGGTCTTGGGGAAGCGTCCGGCACTGTAGCCGGGCAGGGTCCAGATGATGTCTACCACACCGTCCTTGACCTGGTCGTACAGCTGGGCCGGGGTGCCGCCAAGCTGCATGCCGGGGTAGGCTTCAAACCGGATGCGACCACCGGACTCCTTCTCCACCTTGTCCATCCAGGGCTTGTGCATGGTCAGCCACACATTGGACATGGGGGCCATGAAGGTGTGGAACTTGAGCGTGACACTTTGCTGGGCAAAGCCTACCAGCGCAGGGGCGGCCAGTGCACTGCCGGCGGCAGCCTGTATCAGGGTACGGCGTTTCATCGTGGGTTCTTCTGAAATTCAGTGAATCCGGTTACTGTAATGCAGCCGGATTGCAATCGTGTGGCCTAGGTCACAAGCCCTACCAACCACAGGCTGATGCCGGGAAAGAACAGCAGCAGCAGGGTGCGCAGGGTGTCGCTGAGCAGAAAGGGCACGACGCCGCGGTAGCTCTGGGCGATGGGCACGTCCTTGGCCATGCCATTGACCACGTACACGTTCAGTCCCACCGGCGGGGCCAGCATGCCAAAACCCACGGTCATGAGCACCATGATGCCGAACCAGATGCCCACGTCCTGTGGCGGCATGCCCAGATCCAAGCCCATGACAATGGGATAGAAGATGGGAATGGTCAGCAGCATCATGGACAGTTCGTCCATCACCGAGCCCAGTACCACGTAGAACAGCAGGATGCCCCCGACCACGGCCAGTGGCGGCAGCCCCCATCCGTGCACGATGCTGGAGAGCTGGTTGGGCAGCTGGGTCAGCGCCAGTGCCGCGTTCATGAGGTCGGCGCCCAGGAAAATCAGGAAAATCATGGCGCTGCTCTCGGCGGTGGCGTAGAAGCAGTGGGCAATCTTCTGCAGGTTGAGCTCACCCTGCAGCAGCGCGGCAACAAAGGTGGCCGCTGCGCCCACGGCTGCGCCTTCGGTCGGGGTGAAGAGACCGCCGTAGACGCCGCCAAACACCAGCCCGAAGACGATGGTGATGGGCAACACGCCGCGGGCCACGCTGGTGTCCGCTGGGGTAGGTTCCTTGCGTTCGGTGGCGGGGGCATGCTGAGGCTGCAGGTGCACCACGATGGCAATGACCACCATGTAACCCAGTACGGCAATGAGGCCCGGCACCAGGGCGGCGGCAAACAGCTTGGCAATGTTCTGCTCGGCCAGGATGGCGTACAGCACCAGCGGTACCGAAGGCGGTATCAGGATGCCCAGGGTGCCACCAGCGGCCAGCGTGGCCGTGCTGAGTTGACCCGAATAGCCATGGCGGCGCATCTGGGGCAGGGCCACCGAGGTGATGGTGGCCGCCGTGGCCACCGAGGAACCGCAGATGGCGCCAAAGGCCGCGCTGGCCAGCACCGCGGCCATGGCCAGACCGCCCCGGAAGCGTCCCATGGCGTGGGCAGCCACGTCGAACAAGGCCTTGGAAATGCCGCCCTGGGTGGCAAAGTGCCCCATCAGGATGAACAGTGGAATGACCGAAAGGTCGTAGCTGGCAAAGCGTGCAAAGGCGGCGTTGTTCAGGAAACTGGCCAGCGGCAGCCAGCCGGCCTGGGCCACGTAGCCGGCAGCACCAGCCAAGGCCATGGCCACGGCGATCGGAATGCGCACCGCCAAGAGCAACAGCATCAGGCCAAAGATGGCGAGGGCGATGGCGACGGACGTCACGGGTACACCTTGGTGTGGCGCACTGCGGTGCGCGCTGGCGTGGTGGCGGTTTGGCGCGGGTTCATACGAAGTCGGCGTTGATGCCTGGGTGCTGGGGCGCACCGCGCTGCAGGGCCTGCGCCAGTGCAATCAGCGCGCACAGCAGCAGTGGCGGCGTCATGCTGGCATAGACCAGCCAATCGGGAACACCCATGAGCATGCTGGCCGAATGGTTGCCCCAGGCGTTGATTCCGCCCAGACTGGTGCGCCAGGCCAGCACGGCCATGAGCATGGCCAACGCCAGGCTGCCCAGGCGGTCCAGAAAGTCCACCACCTTGGGCGACGCCTTGGCGGTGAAGAAGTCGACAATGATGTGGCCGCGCTGGAGCTGGCACCAGGGCATGAACAGGGCAATGGCCATGCCGGTGGCCACGCCGGTGAGCTCGAAGTCGCCGGTAATGGCCGTGCCGGTGGTGTTGCGCCCGAGGACGCTGGCGCAGGTCATGGCAATGACCAGGCCCATCAGCACACCACCGAGCAGCGCACACAGGCGCGCTGCCATTTCCAGCCAACGCATCAATCGGTGCCCATGCGCACGTGCAGGGCCGGCAGACCGTCCACCTCGGCCACCAGCAGGTCGCCACGCTGGACTGCCGCCACACCGGCCGGGGTGCCGGTAAAGATCAGGTCACCCGCCTGCAGCGCCCATGCCTTGGAGATTTCGGCAATGGTCTCGGCGATGTTGTAGATCATGTCGCTGATCTTGCCGCTCTGGCGCAGGCTCCCATTCACGTGGAGTGTGATCGCAGCGTCCGCCAGGCCGTGCACCTGTTCCGCCAGCACCAGCGGACCGACAGGAGCGCTGTGGTCAAAGCCTTTGGCAATACACCAGGGGCGGCCCTGCTTCTTGGCTTCGGCCTGCAGGTCGCGCCGCGTCATGTCCAGGCCCACGGCGTAGGCGGCAATGTGGAGCGGGGCGTCCGCCACGGCAATGTTGGCGCCGCCTGTGCCGATGGCCACCACCAGTTCGACCTCGTGGTGCAGGTTGCTGGTTAGCGGCGGGAAGGGCATTTCCGAGGGGTGTTCGCTACTGCCCGCCAGCACTGCGTCGGCCGGTTTCATGAAGAAGAACGGGGCTTCGCGTCCGCTGTGGCCCATTTCCTGGGCGTGTTCGGCGTAGTTGCGGCCGACACAGTAGATGCGGTGCACCGGAAACAGGGCTTCACCACCCGCGATCGGTAGTGCCACTTGGGGGGCGGGGTCAAAGAGGTAAGTCATGGCGCGGTTCAGGCCGATTTGGTGACCAGTTCAAAGTGTTCGACCACGGGCGGCGCCGCAAAGAACGGACCCACAATGGCGCGCCACTGGGTGAACGCTTCGGACTGGCGAAAGCCCACGGTGTGGTCTTCGAGTGTGTCCCAGAAGATTTGCAGGATGTAGCGCTCCGTACTCTCGATGCCACGGTTGACCTTGTGGCGCTGGTAGCCCTTGACGCCATTGGCAATGACAGTGGCCAAGCCGCGGGCGATGGCTTCTTCAAAGGCGGCGTTTTCACCGGGGCGGATGCGGATGTCGGCCAGTTCAAGAATCATGGTGTGCTCCTTCGTTTTTGCAGGCTGGCAATGGTAGCGGTGGAATGTCACCATTCTGCCGCTGGCGTGGTTTATCCTTGTCCCAATGCCCATGAATTTCCTCCTTGCTGATGCCTTGCTGCACCCCCAGTGGCCGGTGGCACCGAGCGTGCGCGCCGTGCTCACCACCCGACAGGGTGGCCAGTCGGCAGCGCCCTATGACAGCCTGAACCTGGGCAACCACGTGGGCGATGACCCTGCCGCGGTAGCGCACAACCGCGCACTGCTGCAGCAGCACCTGGGCTTGGCGCCCAACTATCTGGAGCAGGTGCACAGCACCCGTGTCGTACCCTTGGAAGCTGCCTTGTCGGGCACAGCCTGTGCCGACGGTAGTTGCACATCCCAGCCCGGTGTCGTCTGCACCGTGATGGTGGCCGATTGCCTGCCGGTGCTGCTCAGCGACCGCCAGGGGCGCTGGGTGGCCGCCCTGCACGCCGGATGGCGTGGCCTGGTGGGCGAAGCCGGTGTTGGCGTGCTGGAGCAGGGGGTGACTGCCTATTACAAGGAATTTGGGGCTGTAGCCCGCGTGGATACTGCGCAGGCAGCTTCTGATTTGATAGCGTGGCTGGGGCCGTGCATCGGCCCTCAGGCGTTCGAGGTGGGGGCTGAAGTGCGCCAGGCGTTCGTGGCGGTGGATGCCGATGCTGCGCAGTGCTTTGTGCCACTGTCCCAGGACAAGTGGCTGGCCGATCTGCCGGCCTTGGCGCGCAGGCGCCTTGCCGCTTGTGGCGTTACGGTGGTTTATGGCAACGACGGTTCACTGCCGTGGTGCACGGTCAGCAACCCCGGTCGCTTTTTCAGCCACCGGCGCGACCGTGTCAGTGGCCGCATGGCTGCTTGTGTCTGGATCGACCGTGGTTTGTTGTGACAGGTACTGCGCACGTTCGGCGGCTTCGCGTTCGCGCAGGGCGCGCTTGCGGGCCGGCGTGCCCATGAAGTACAGCATGAGCCCGATAGGTAGTAGTCCGTACAACACGAAGGTGATGATGGCGCCCAGGACCGTGCCATTGCTATTGGTTGCCTCGGCAAAGGCCATCATGAGGGCTACGTAGAGCCAGGCAATCGGGATGATGTACATGAATGAATTGCTCGGGTTTGTCAGTTTAGTGTGGGCCGACTACTGAGATACTACGGTTTCTGATATGAAAAATGCGCGAGGTGATGGAGTGAGTCAAGCCCCCAACGAATTCTGGGCCCAGGCAACGCAGCAATTCCAGGACAGTCTCTCGACCGGCTGGAGCAAGGCCTTGCAGTCTTTTCAGACCATGGATTTTGGCAGCATGGGCCAAGGTGCCGCAGCTGACCTGCCGCAAATCCGCTTCAACGCGGAAAAACTCCAATCGCTGCAGCAGCAGTACATGGCACAGGCCATGGAACTTTTCGGTCAAGGCATGAAAGGCCCGCAGCTGGGCAATGACAAACGCTTTGCCGACCCGGCCTGGGCATCCAATCCGTTCGCGGCCTACAGCGCAGCGGTGTATCTGCTCAATTCACGCACGCTGATGGGACTGGCTGAAGCCGTGGAGGCCGACGAAAAGACCAAGAACCGCATCCGCTTTGCGGTGGAACAATGGTCGGCGGCGGCGGCACCCAGCAATTTTCTGGCTTTGAATGCCGAAGCCCAGAAAAAAGCCATCGATTCCAAGGGCGAGAGCATTGCCAAGGGCATGAAGAACCTGGTGCACGACATGGCCCAGGGCCACGTGTCCATGACCGACGAGAGCGTGTTCGAGGTGGGCAAGAACGTGGCCACCACCGAAGGCGCCGTGGTGTTCGAGAACGAGCTGTTCCAGCTGATCGAATACAAGCCACTCACGGCCAAGGTCTACGCCACACCGTTTCTGATGGTGCCGCCCTGCATCAACAAGTTCTACATCCTGGACCTGCAGCCCGAGAACTCGCTGGTGCGCTACGCCGTGGAGCAGGGCCACCGTACTTTCGTGGTGAGCTGGCGCAATCCCGATGCCAGCCTGTCGCACAAGACCTGGGACGACTACATCGAAGATGCGGTCATCAAGGCCATTGCGGTGACGCGGGAGATCACCGGTGCGCCGCAGATCAACGCGCTGGGATTCTGTGTTGGTGGCACCATGCTCGGTACCGCACTGGCCGTGCTGGCCGGGCGTGGTGAAAAGCCGGTCAAGAGCGCCACCTTCCTTACCACTTTCCTCGATTTCAGCCACACTGGCATCCTGGACGTGTTCATCGACGAAGCGTTTGTGAAGTACCGTGAGCAGGAAATGGGCAAGGGCGGGCTGATGAAGGGGCAGGACCTGGCTTCTACCTTCAGCTTCCTGCGTCCCAACGACCTGGTATGGAACTATGTGGTGGGCAACTACCTCAAGGGTGAAACACCGCCGCCATTCGATCTGCTGTACTGGAACTCCGACTGCACAAACCTGCCCGGCCCTTACTACGCCTGGTACATCCGCAACACCTACCTCGAAAACAACCTCATCAAGCCCGGCAAGGCCACAGTCTGTGGTACCCCCCTGGACCTGGGCCTGGTCGATACGCCGGTGTACATCTACGGTTCGCGCGAAGACCACATCGTGCCCATCGACGGCTCGTACGCGTCGACCCAGGTTTTCAAGGGCAAGAAGCGCTTCGTGATGGGGGCCTCGGGCCACATTGCCGGTGTCATCAACCCGCCGGCCAAGAAGAAGCGCAGCCACTGGATCCGCTCCGACGGCAAGCTCCCCAAGACCCATGCACAGTGGCTGGAAGGTGCGGTCGAACACCCCGGCAGCTGGTGGACCGACTGGTCCGACTGGCTCAAGAGCCATGCTGGCACGCAGATTGCTGCACCCAAGCGCTACGGCAAAGGCCAGTACAAAGCCATCGAGGCAGCACCCGGACGCTACGTCCAGGCCAAGGCCTGAGTTTTCAGATTTTTCCCATTCAAGGAGACTTTTTCATGGAAGACATCGTCATTGTTGCGGCTGCGCGCACCGCAGTCGGTAAATTCGGCGGCACGCTGGCCAAGACCCCGGCCCCCGAGCTGGGCGCCGCCGTCATCAAGAACCTGCTCGAGCGCACCAAGGTGGGTGCCGACCAGATCGGTGAAGTCATCATGGGCCAGGTGCTGGCAGCGGGACAGGGCCAGAACCCGGCACGCCAATCGCTGCTGAAAGGTGGCATCGACAAGGGTACTCCTGCGCTCACCATTAACGCCGTGTGCGGCTCCGGTCTCAAGGCCGTCATGCTGGCGGCCCAGGCCGTGGCCACGGGCGACAGCGAAATCGTCATCGCCGGCGGCCAGGAAAACATGAGTGCATCTCCCCACGTGCTGTTGGGCAGCCGTGATGGTATGCGCATGGGCGAATGGAAAATGGCCGACACCATGATCGTGGACGGTCTGTGGGACGTGTACAACCAGTACCACATGGGCATCACTGCCGAGAACGTGGCCAAGCAGTACGGCATCACCCGCGAAATGCAGGACGCCCTGGCGCTGGCCAGCCAGCAGAAGGCTGCCGCTGCGCAGGATGCTGGCAAGTTTGTGGACGAAATCGTTCCTTTCCTGATCGCGCAGAAGAAGGGGGACCCCATCTCCTTCGCTGCCGACGAGTTCATCAACCGCAAATCCAATGCCGAAGCGCTGGCCGGTCTGCGTCCTGCTTTTGACAAGGCCGGTGGCGTGACCGCTGGTAACGCCTCGGGCATCAACGACGGCGCTGCCGCCGTGATGGTGATGACGGCCAAGAAGGCAGCCGCCCTGGGCCTGACGCCCATGGGCCGCATTGCCAGCTACGCCACCAGCGGTCTGGACCCCGCCATCATGGGCATGGGCCCGGTGCCGGCCTCGCAAAAGGCGCTGGCCCGTGCCGGCTGGAAGGCGCAGGATCTGGATCTGCTGGAAATCAACGAAGCCTTTGCCGCGCAGGCCTGTGCCGTGAACAAGGAAATGGGCTGGGACACGTCCAAGGTCAACGTCAATGGTGGTGCTATTGCGATCGGTCACCCCATTGGTGCCTCCGGCTGCCGCGTGCTGGTCACGCTGCTGCACGAAATGCAGCGCCGCGATGCCAAGAAGGGCATTGCCTCGCTGTGCATCGGCGGCGGCATGGGTGTGGCACTGACCATCGAACGCTGAAAAATATACGGGAAATAGGCCGCCTGCCCCCGTATCGCAAGCGCAGGCAGCTATAAAATTAGTAGCATTAAACCCCAAGAGGAGCAAAAAATGAGTCAAAAACGCGTAGCCTATGTCACAGGCGGTATGGGTGGAATCGGTACCGCCATTTGCCAGCGTCTGCACAAGGAGGGTTTCACGGTCATTGCCGGTTGCGGCCCCACCCGCGATTTTACCAAGTGGTTGGATGAGCAAAAGGCATTGGGTTACACCTTTTACGCCTCGGTGGGCAATGTGGGTGAGTGGGAATCCACCGTGGAAGCTTTTGCCAAAGCCAAAGCCGAGCATGGCCCCATTGACGTGTTGGTGAACAACGCCGGCATTACCAAGGACCGCATGTTCCTGAAGATGAGCAAGGAAGACTGGGATGCCGTGATCGGCACCAACCTGACTTCCATGTTCAACGTCACCAAGCAGGTGGTGGCCGACATGGTGGAGCGCGGCTGGGGTCGCATCATCAACATCTCTTCGGTGAACGGCGCAAAGGGCCAGGCGGGTCAGACCAACTACTCGGCCGCCAAGGCCGGCATGCACGGCTTCTCCATGGCATTGGCCCAGGAAATGGCCACCAAGGGCGTGACGGTCAACACCGTGAGCCCCGGCTACATCGGTACCGACATGGTCAAGGCCATTCGCCCGGACGTGCTGGAAAAGATTGTCAGCACCGTGCCGGTCAAGCGCCTGGGTGAACCCAGCGAAATCGCTTCCATCATTGCCTGGTTGGCGTCCGACGAAGGTGGCTATGCCACTGGTGCCGAGTTTGCCGTCAATGGCGGCCTGCACATGAGCTGATCGGCCAGCAATCTGCGGCCTTTGCCGCAGGTGCCGAATCTGCAAACCCCCATGCCGCTTGGTCATGGGGGTTTTTCTTTGGTGCACAGGATGTTGGCACGCTTGCGCACCCGGTGTGTGCAATGGCGAATCGCAGGGCTACTGGTCCTCCAAAGTACGGCAATCCGTGGTAAGTTCCGCACGGGTCGATGAACAGGCACACAATGTCTGGTCGGTAGGGAGCGAGGCAACCCCGGTCTTGGAAACGCATGCAAAAAGAAGTCATTGAATCTGTCGATATTTCCCAGTTGCGCCTGGGCCTGTACGTGGTGCTCGATATTGGCTGGCTGTCGCATCCGTTTCCCACCAGCAGCTTCAAGCTGACTAACCCCAATCAGATCGATACCCTGCGCAGCCTGGGGCTGAAGTCGGTCAAGGTTGATTGGTCACGCAGTGATGCTGTGGAGGAAACGGGTCCGGCTGCGGCGCAGACCCCCTTGCAGGCGGCCCAGGCCGCGGCCCGTGCCGCCGCCGAGCAGCTCGCTGCCGAGAAAGCCGGACGCCAGGCCATGGAGCGCGCCGAACGCGCCCGCATGCTGGCCACCCAGCAGAAGAGTCTGCAGGTGTGTGAAAAGCGCTATCTGGAAACCGGCAAGCTCTACCGCCAGGTCCAAGACATCTCTACGGCGAAACCCAAGGATGCTGCGCAACAAAGCAGCGCCATGGTGGCCTCGATGCTGACTGACATGGCAGCTGCCGGGGAAATTTCAATTCGTTTGCTGTCCGAATCGGCTGGTGAAAAATCGGCCCAGCATCCAGTCAATGTCATGATCGTGTCCTTGCTGCTGGCGCGTGCCATGGGCCTGCCCGCGCCCGAGATGCAAGAGCTGGGCGTGGCTGCTTTCCTGCACGACATCGGCAAGCAGCAGGTACCGGACCGGGTGCGTTCGCTGGTGGATGGTTTCAATGCCGCCGAAACCCGGCTGTACCAGGAGCACGTGTCTTTTGGCGTGCAGGCAGCCAAGGCCATGGGTCTGTCCACAGCGGCGCTACTGGCCATTGCCCAACACCACGAAGGGCACGATGGCAGTGGCTTTCCCAAGCGCAGCAAAGGGGATGAAATCAGCCCGCTGGGACGCATACTGAGCGTGGTCAACCGCTACGACAACCTGGTCAATCCGGCGCGTGCTTCGGCGGCATTGACGCCGCACGAAGCGCTGGCCGCGATTTTCAGCCAGTACAAAGCCCAGTGTGAACCCAGTGTGCTGTCTGCCTTCATCCGCATGATGGGCATCTACCCGCCCGGTTCGGTGGTGCAGCTGTCGGACGAGCGCTATGCGTTGGTGGTGGCCGTCAATTCCACGCGACCACTCAAGCCCAGCGTGGTGGTCCATGAGCCACGGGTTCCACGCCATGAGGCCTTGGTCATGGACCTGGAAAAAATGCCGGAACTCAGTATCCGCCGCAGCGTCAAGCCGAGCCTGCTGCCTGCAGCTTCGCTGGACTATCTGGCACCCCGCTTGCGGGTCAATTATTTCTTCGAAGCCTCGGACGCGGTGGAGCCGTCGGAGGCGGCTGCATGACGACTGAGTTGCTGCAGGGTTGGCTGGGCTCGCTGACTGACGCGGCGTGGCTGGTCGAACCCCGCAGTTTGCGTGTGGTGGTGGCCAATGCCGCGGCCTACAGTCTCTTGGGCTTACCGCAGGGGGCGTTGCAGGACCGGCCGACCATTGAATTGATGACCTCGCCCGAGGACATGTACTTCTGGGAAGATGTTGCAGCAGGATTGGCAGACAGCATCCACTCCGAAACCCTGGTCTGTGGCAGTGACGGTGTGGCCATACCGGTGGACCGCAAGGTCAGCCGCGTACGTCTGGAGGCCCAGACGCCCTTGTACCTGGTGTTACTGCGTGACTTGCGGGGCCAGCTGGCCCGCGAGGCCTTGCTGGAAGACCGTCTCGCCGACCTGCGGGCGACACTGGAGTCCAGCCATGACGCCTTGCTGGTCGTGGACCTCGCCAACCATGTCCAGCACTACAACTGCCGCTTTGTGCAGATGTGGCAGCTGCCCGAAGACCTGCTTAATGACCGCGATGTCTCGACCCTGTGGCGCCACATGGAGTCCCTGCTGGCCGACCCGTTGGCACATAGTGAAGGACTGGCGCAGGACATGCCGACGGTGCAGCACAGTGTGGAGGACGTGTTGGTCCTGCACGATGGTCGTCAGCTGGCGCGTCGCGTGGTGCCCAAGTTCAGCCGGGGCCGCGTGCAGGGGCGGGTGTTTTCGTTCCGCGACATCACGCAGGAAGCAATGGCCGAGCAACGCTTGCAACTGGCAGCCAAGGTGTTCGAGTGCAGCCCTGATGCAGTGTTCATCACCGACGCGCAGTACCGCTTGCTGCAGGTCAACCCCATGTGCGAGCAGCTCTGGGAGCAGTCCCACACCGCTTTGCTGGGGCGCATGGCGCCTTCCCTGTTCCTGAACCCACTGCAGTCGGACTTCTTTGCACAGGTTGAGCAGGTGTTGCAGACCGAAGGGGTGTGGACCGGCGAGCTGGTGTATGTCAAGGACTCCCGTCCGGTTCCATTGCAGGTTTCGTGGGTGCTGCTGCGCGATGCCCAGGGACGAACCTTGCATACCGTGGGTTTTGCTCAGGACCTGACAGAGCGTGTGGAGGCTCAGAAGCGCATCGACCTGCTGGCCCATACCGACATCCTGACCGGCTTGCCCAATCGGGTGCTGCTGACGCAGCGTGCGGAAATGATGCTGGGTCTGAGCCAACGCCAGGGCCATCCCTGCGGTGTCTTGTTCGTGGACCTGGACCGCTTCAAGAACATCAACGAATCCTTTGGCCATGCCTTGGGTGACCGGGTGTTGGTCGAGGTTGCACGTCGTATCCGCCTTTGCCTGCGTGAGGTCGATACCTTGTCGCGCCTGGGAGCGGACGAGTTTGTCGTCTTGCTGCAGGAGGCCGATGCTTTCGGGGCCGAGATAGCCGCACGGCGCATCATTGCCGCCTTGGCCCAACCCTTCGAAGTGCAGGACATGGATTTTTCCCTGGGTTGCAGCATCGGTATCGCGCTCTACCCGGACGATGGCAACACGGTGGACGAACTCATCCAGTGTGCCGACACGGCCATGCATGGCGTCAAGGAACGGGGGCGCGGTTCGCTGCGTTTCTATCAGCCGCAGATGAACGTCGACTGGCTTTCGCGCATCAAGATGGAACACGCCATGCGCCAGGGGCTGGAGCGCCAGCTGTTCCGCTTGGTGTACCAACCACAGATCGCGCTGGACACCGGTTGCCTGACCGGGGCCGAGGCCCTGCTGCGCTGGATCGACCCCGAGTTGGGTCAGGTGCCACCGTCCACCTTCATCCCCCTGGCGGAGGAGTCGGGTTTCATCATTAGCCTTGGCAACTGGGTGTTGGGGGAGGCCGTGCGCCAGGCCACCCTGTGGCAAAAGCAGGGCATGCCGCTGGTGGTATCGGTCAATGTATCGGCCCTGCAGTTCCAGCAAACCGACTTTGTGGATCGCGTCGCCGACAGCATCCGCAGTGTGGGCCTTGACCCGGCCTTGCTTGAGCTGGAGCTGACGGAGTCGATTCTGGTCAAGGATGCCGAAGAGGCATTGACCAAGCTGGATGCGCTGGCGGCGCTGGGTATCAGCCTGGCGATCGATGATTTCGGTACCGGCTATTCCAGTCTGGCCTATCTCAAGAAGTTTCCGATTTCCAAGCTCAAGATCGACCGCGCCTTCATCATGGGCTTGCCCCAGGACGAAAGCGACAAGGCGATCGTGGAGGCCACCGTGGCCATGGCCCGTGCGCTCAAGCTCAAGGTAGTGGCTGAAGGGGTGGAAACGCCTGCGCAGCACGATTACCTGCAGAGTCTGCGGTGTGCTGCTTACCAGGGATTCCTGTGTTCGCCAGGTCTTTCCGCTTCGGATTTCGAAGCGCTGGTGGCCAAACTGCCAGCCGCCTGATCAGCTGCGCAGGCCCTTGTAGGCCATGTAGGCGGCCAGGCCATAGAGCAGCAAGGCGAATATCTTCTTGAGTTTTGCTACGGGCAGTCGGTGTGCTGTTCTCGCACCGAGTGGAGCGGTCAACACACTGGCGCCAGCGATCACGGCCAAGGCCGGAAGCCACACGTAGCCCGCGGAAGCTGTGGGCAGATCCGCTGCCGACTGGCCACTGATGATGAAGCCCACCGTGTTGGCCAAAGCAATCGGGAATCCCAGTGCGGCGCTGGTGGCGACCGCGTTGATGGCAGGAACAGCGTGCGCCACCATGAACGGCACACTGATGAAGCCTCCTCCGGCACCGACCAAGCCAGAGAGAAAGCCGATACCGCCGCCCCAGGCCATCTGGCCAGCGCTTCCAGGCATGTCACGCCCCGGCTTGGGCTTCTTGTCGAGGAACATCTGGGTCGCAGAAAACGTCACGAAAGCAGCAAAGAACAGGGCCAGTGCAGTGCCCTTGAGCACGCTGAACACGCCCACACTGGCCAGGGCGGCACCCAAAACAATGCCGGGCGCTAGACGCTTGACGATGTCCCAGCGCACTGCACCGCGCTGATGGTGGGCACGGACACTGGAAATGCTGGTGAACACGATGGTGGCCATGGAGGTGGCGATGGACATCTTTACTGCCAGGTCGGTACCAATGCCGCGGGCGGACATGATGGCCGTCAGAACCGGGCCGATCAGCATGCCACCGCCAATGCCCAGCAGGCCCGCCAGAAAACCGGCGACCAGGCCAAGGGCGACCATTTCGATGATGAGGGAGGGTTCCAGCATGGTGCGTCTGCGACGCAGTGTCGCGGGAGGGGGCGGGTGGGGAATAGGGTGTCTGCGAAACCACCGAACCGCATCCTGAACCGGAGTTCAGGTGGGCGAGGTCAACGGCACATTGGGTCCATCTAACGCGAGACGGTCGCGCTTGTACCGTGATCTTCCAAGCCCGGGCGCAATGCGCATTGGTTCAAGGAAATATAAAGCCCGGCAGTGTCGCAGACGGTGTCCATTCTACGCCCGATCGGGCAGCTTGTCGCGCAGGTCTCAGAGCAACTGGCCGTCGTCGCCGAGGGTCGCGTCCAGACGCTCCAGCAGGGAATTGAGCAAGGTGGACGACTCAGCAGTTTCTGTGCCGGAGTCCGTTGCAGGCACCGTTGGCACGGACGGTGTCGTCGCGGCCAGGTGTTGGTCGGAGAGATCGAAGGCTAGGTTCAATGCAGCCAGCACGGCAATCCGGTCGCGGGCTCGCACCTTGCCAGCATCGCGGATCTTGCACATGGCCGTGTCCACACGTTCCACGGCTTCAAGCAAACGCGCTTCGCCACCTTCGGGGCACCCGAGCAGGTAGCTTTGCCCCATGATTTGGACTTCGAGTTGTTTCATTGGCTGGAGGTGGTCGAAGATTCTGGCAAGCGCTGGATCAAGGCATCGACACGGGCACGTGCGGCATGCAGGCGCGATCTGAGCGAGTCGCGTTCATGGGTGAGTGTTGCCACCTGCTCGGTCAGCAGGGCATTGGTGCGTCGCAGTTCTTCGTAGCGCACCAGCAGGCGCTCCACCCGTTCGGCGATTTGGTCGACTTGGCTTGGTTTCGACATAAGACCCGCATTGTAGGGTTTGTGAACACGGCTTCAGCGTAAAATCCCGACCGTTGGTGCTCGCGGTGTGGTTCACACGCTGCAGTTCAACGGGAAGCAGGAGGGAACGCCCGGTACCGGGCAAACCTAACCTGCGCTGCCCCCGCAACGGTAAGTGGACGAGTCTTTGCGCTCCGCTTCCATCATGGCCACTGGGTGTTCTGAACAAGCACCCGGGAAGGCGATGGAGGTTGTTTCCACCAGCCCGGATACCGGCCAATACGGTGGTGGTGCGCCCCAGGCGCGTCACTGTTTTGCCCAATGCTGTCGGGGACGACGGTGCGGGTATTCGTCGTGTTTTTTAACCATGTCTGCTTCCCTCAGCCCGGCCCGGCCCGGCGTATTTTTCTTACTTGCTTGTTTTTTGAGCGCCAGTGTCTTGGCGCAAGACACCACCCGCTCCAGAACGCTCAGTGATGTGGTGGTCACCGCCAATCGCGTAGAGCAACCCCTGAGCGATTTGGTGTCCGATGTTTCCATCATGGACCGTGCCGAGATTGAGCGCACGGGGGCCAAGGCCATGGCCGAGATACTCGTTCGCTTGCCGGGCTTTGAATATGCCCGTAACGGAGGGCCTGGTTCGACTACCAGTGTCTATGTCCGAGGTGCCGAGACGCGTTTCCTGGCCGTGTACGTCGATGGCGTGCGTGTCGACTCGCAGTCGACCGGCGGTGCAGCCTGGGAAGCGATTCCGGCTTCCCAGATCGAGCGCATCGAGGTTCTGCGGGGACCGGCGGCGGCAGTCTATGGGTCCGATGCCCTGGGTGGTGTCGTGCAGATATTTACGCGCCAGGGTGAGGGAGCTGCTGCGCCTTATGTTTCCATGGGCGCGGGTACCTATGGCACCACCCGCGTCGAGGCAGGGATTGCTGGCTCAGGCGAACGCCTGGACTATGCACTGAATCTGGCCAATGAATACAGCCGTGGCTTTGATGCACTGGCCCCCTCCACGAAGAACGGGGACGACGACGGTTACCGCCTGGACTCTTTTTCTGCTCGCCTGGGTTGGCAGTTGACCCCGGCCCACCGCCTGGAACTCAACGCCCTGGCCAGCGACCTCAATTCGGGGTACGACACCAGCAACAAGGACGACCGCAATTTGCGCAAACTGCAAACGGGTGGGCTGCGTTGGGTGGCGCACTGGGACGACCGCTACAGCACCACCGTGGGCTGGACCAATTCGCAGGACCGCTACGAAACCACGCCCGCGGTCTACCTGACCAAGACCGATTTGAGCGCCTACCTCTGGCAGAACGAGTGGCGTAGCGGCGGGCATCTCTACACCCTGATCGCCGAACGCCGGGAGGACGCGCTCAACAATGCAAGTACCACCCCGCGAGACACTGGGCACTTCCAGAATTCGCTGGCAGCAGGGTACGGCTGGAAAGGTGGGGCCCACAGTGTGCAGCTCAACGTGCGCCACGATGCCGACAGCGTGTTCGGTCCGGTCAGCACCGGTTCGGTTGGCTACGGGCTTGCATTGGCACCGCAGTGGCGTGTGACGGCATCGCTGGCCACCGCTTTCAGGGCACCGACCCTGTTCCAACGCTTCAGCAAGTATGGTTCAGCGGACATGCAGGCCGAAACCAGCCGCAACCAGGAGTTTGGCGTCCACTATGCAAGCGGTCCCAACAGTTGGGATGCGACGGTGTACCAAAACGATGTGTCGAATCTCATTACCTTTGTCGCGAACACTGGCACCTGTCCTGGCAATACCGGCGGCGGTGCATCCTCCGGCTGCTATGGCAATACCAGCAAGGCGCGCTACCGTGGGCTTACGTTGGCAGCACGGCATGTCTTTGAAGGCAATGTGGCCTTGCGTGGCTCGCTCGACCTGTCCGACCCGCGTGACGCCAGCGACACCGGTGCCAATGCCGGCAAATTGCTGGCCCGACGCGCCACCCACCACGGTGTGCTGGGCCTGGATGTCCCGGCCATGGGCTGGCAGTGGAGTGCCGATGTGCAGGCCTATTCGCACCGCTACAACGATGCGGCAAACGCCACTTACATGCCAGGCTATGTGCTGGTGGGGATTGCGGCGGAGAAGCGGGTGGCCAAAGACTGGACGCTGCTGGCGCGCGTGGACAATCTGGGCAATGCCCAATACCAGCTGGCCGACGGTTATGCCACGGCCGGGCGTTCCTTGTTCGTCAACCTGCGCTGGGCCCCCTGACCGTATGACCACTTTCTGTCCCGCCATCCTCATCGCCGCCCCCGCCTCCGGCCAGGGCAAGACCACCATCACCTCGGCGCTGGCGCGCCTGCACACGCGCCAGGGGCGCCGGGTGCGGGTGTTCAAATGCGGGCCCGACTTTCTGGACCCGTACTGGCACAGCCTGGCCAGCGGTGCGCCGGTCTACCAGATGGACCTGTGGATGACGGGCGAGGCCGACTGCCGTGCTCGGCTGCATGCCGCCGCGCAGGAGGCCGACCTGATCATCGTGGAAGGGGTGATGGGGCTCTTTGATGGCGAACCCAGCGCCGCCGATCTGGCGCAGCGCTTTGGGTTGCCGGTGCTGGCCGTGGTCGATGCTTCCAGCATGGCCGGTACCTTCGGTGCGTTGGCCTTCGGCCTGCAGCACTACCGGGAAAACATGCCCTGGGCTGGGGTGCTGGCCAACCGCGTGGCGAGCGCGCGCCATGCCGACATGCTGGCCCGAAGTGTGCGCGACCCGGCGCACTACCTGGGTGCCGTGATGCGCGACGCCGGCATGACCCTGCCCGAACGCCACCTGGGTCTGACCGTGGCCAGCGAAGTGACCGACGCCCTGGAGCGCCTGGACGCGGCCGCTGATGCCCTAGCAGCGACGCCCCTGGGGCAGATGAGCTTGCAAGACTTGCAACGTTGGGCGGTGGAGTTTGCCGATCCCGAGGCGGAACCCGGAGATTTGGGGGCGGAGTGTTCTGCGCAGGTAAAGGAGGAGCCCGCAACGCGGGCGGGGGACACGGAGCAGAGCACTCTGCCCCCAAGTCTCCCTGCGTTGGAAGGAAAAACCATTGCCGTAGCGCGTGATGCGGCTTTCTGTTTCATCTACCAGGCCAACCTCGACACCCTGCGCACCCTCGGTGCCGAGCTGGTATTTTTCTCGCCCCTGGCGGATGCGGCGTTGCCCGCCTGTGATGCGGTCTGGATTCCCGGTGGTTACCCCGAGCTGCACGCGCAGGCGCTGGCGGCCAACACCGGCCTGCGCGACAGCCTGGCCCAGCACGTGGCGGTAGGCAAACCGGTGTGGGCCGAGTGCGGCGGCATGATGGCCTTGTTTGAAACGCTGGAGCTGGTGGATGGCGCTCGCGTTCCGCTGTGGGGCCTGCTGCCGGGCGTCGTGACCATGCACAAGCGCCTGGCGGCGCTTGGTCCGCAGCAGCTGAAGCTGGAGAGTGGCACCCTGCGTGGCCATACCTTCCATTACTCCACCACGGCGACCGCCTTGCTGCCTGTTGCCCGCACCGCGCGCCCCGACACCGACCCGCTGCCCGACGCTGGCGAAGCCCTGTGGCAGCACGCCGCCGTGCGCGCCAGCTACTTCCATGCCTGGTTCCCGTCTTGCCCGCAAGCAGTGGTGGAGCTGTTCACTGCGTCAGAACGAGGCAATGCATGACGACCACTTGGCGTGACGACCCGCAGGGCCCGCAGCGCATTGTCTGCATGACCGAGGAAACCACCGAGTGGCTGTATTTGCTGGGGCAGGAGCACCGCATCGTTGGCATCAGCGGCTACACCGTGCGCCCACGCCGGGCCCGCGAGGAAAAGCCCAAGGTCAGTGCCTTCACCAGCGCCAAGATCGACAAGATTCTGGAACTGCAGCCCGACTGCGTGCTCGGCTTTTCCGACATGCAGGCCGACATCGCCTCGGCGCTGGTGCGCCACGGGGTGCAGGTCACCATCTTCAACCAGCGCAGCGTGGCCGAGATTTTTTCCACCCTTTACCAGGTGGCCACCATGGTTGGGCAGGGGCCGCAGGGCCTGGAGCGCATCGGGGCCATGCAGACGCAGCTGTGCGCCATAGAGGCCGCCGTGGCCCAGCGTGTAGCTGCCGGTGCGCGCAGACCCAAGGTGTACTTCGAAGAGTGGGACGAGCCGCCCATCAGTGCCATCCGCTGGGTGTCCGAATTGCTAGGCATTGCTGGGGGTGACGACTGTTTTCCCGAATTGGCGAAAGAGCGGGCTGGTAAGCAGCGCATCATTGCTGACAGTATGGAAATCGTGCGCCGCAACCCCGACATCGTCATCGGCTCCTGGTGCGGCAAGAAGTTCCGCCCCGAGAACGTGGCCGCACGCGCGGGCTGGGAGAACGTGAATGCGGTGCGCCACGGCCAGCTGTTCGAGATCAAGTCCTGCGACATCCTGCAGCCGGGACCGGCCGCGCTGACCGATGGCGTGGCGCAGCTGCATGCCATCGTCACGCGCTGGATGGATGCAGACCAGCAAGGAGCTTTTGCATGACCCCCGGAACCATCGCCAAGAGTGAACTGATCCTGGGCGGGCAGAAGAGCGGCAAGTCGCGTCGCGCCGAGCTGTTGGCGCGCCAGTGGCTGGAGCAGGGGACTGGGCCTCAAGCGCTGCTGATTGCCACCGCCCAGCCCTGGGACGAGGAGATGCGCGCCCGCATCGCACGCCACCAGAGCGACCGCGCCGCGCGCGTGCCCGGCATGGTCACGGTGGAAGAGCCGCTGGCGCTGGCACAGGCTATTCAGCAGCACAGCACGCCCCAGACTCTGCTGGTGGTGGACTGCCTGACGCTGTGGCTCACCAATTGCCTCATGCCTGCAGAATTGGAGCCAAATCAGCCTCCTCCCCGCATGGAAGCTGCGCAGATAGCTCCTCTTTTGGTAGCAATTGAAAATGCTTCCGGCCCCGTGGTGCTGGTCGGCAATGAAATCGGCCTGGGTGTGATTCCGCTGGGCAGCGAGGTGCGCGCCTTTGTTGACGCCCTGGGCCAACTGAACCAGGCCGTGGCCCAGGTGTGCCAGCGTGTGACCCTGATGGCAGCCGGGCTGCCACTGACTTTGAAGGATGTGCAATGAAGTGGATTCCATGGACGCTGGCGGCGATGCTGGCTTGCGCAAGTGCCAGCGCCGGTACCCTGCAGCTCACCGACGACCGCGGCGTGACGGTGACATTGCCCAGTGCGCCGCAGCGCATCGTGAGTCTGCTGCCTTCGCTGAGTGAAACCGTGTGCGAGCTGGGTTACTGCGAGCGCCTGGTGGGCGTGGACCGTTATTCCACTTATCCCACCGCGTTGCAAAAGCTGCCCCAGGTGGGGGGCGGGGTGGACCCCAACGTGGAAATGATTGTGGCTTTGCACCCGGACGTGGTGCTCCTCGCCAAGTCCACGCGCGCTGCCGC
Source organism: Rhodoferax sp. (assembly GCA_008015235.1). Taxonomy (GTDB): domain Bacteria; phylum Pseudomonadota; class Gammaproteobacteria; order Burkholderiales; family Burkholderiaceae_C; genus Allorhodoferax. Next base: position 30,632 of record SSFF01000022.1, read on the forward strand.
ATCGCGCTTGGAAGCGTTGGGCCTGAAGGTGGTGGCGCTGGAGCCCAAGACCCATGCCGACGTGCAGCGCGTGATGCTCAAGATCGGCCAGCTGCTGGAAGCCAAGGACGCGCAGCGCATCTGGCGTGCCATCGACGCTGGGGTCTCGGCCGCGGCCCAGTCGCTGCCGGCCAGCGTGCGCGGCACCCGTGTCTACTTTGAAGTGAATCCCGGCCCTTATGCCGCCAGCGAAACTTCCTTCATTGGCGAAACGCTGACGCGCCTGGGTGTCAAGAACATCGTCCCGGCGTCGCTGGGGCCGTTCCCCAAGGTCAACCCCGAGTACATCGTGCGCGCCAATCCGGACGTGATCCTCATCGGCCAGAGCAGCGCCGCCTCGCTGTCCACGCGCCCGGGCTGGCAAAGCATCCGCGCCATGCGCGAGCAGCGCATGTGCGTGTTTGCCTCGGACGAGGCCAATGTGTTGGTGCGTCCGGGGCCGCGCATGGCCGAGGCTGCCCGCATCATGGCGCGTTGCTTGGAAAGCAAATCGCCACGCGCGTCGGGAGCGAAACCTTGAACCACGCGCGTGCACTCTGGCTGGGTGGCCTGGGGCTGGCAGCGGCTTTGGCGCTTCTGGCCGTGGGCGTCTGCGTGGGCAGCACCGGTTTCGAGAACCTGATCGGCCCCATCCTGCAGCCTCAGCAGCACCCCGACCTGGCCGCCATGGCACAGCAGATCGTCTGGGAAATCCGCCTGCCGCGCACGCTCGGGGCCTGGGCTGCAGGCGCCTTGCTGGGTCTGGCCGGGGCCGTGGCCCAGGGCCTGTTCCGCAACCCGCTGGCCGACCCGTACCTGCTGGGCAGTGCCTCGGGCGCCTCACTGGGCGTGGCCCTGGCGTTGGCGGCCCTGGGCGGTGGCGCCGGCATGCTCGGGGGCGGCAACATGATGAACGGCTCTGTGGCGGTCAGCCTGTTTTCCAGCAGCGTCTGGGTGCGCCTGGGGCTGACTGGCGCCGCCTTTGCCGGGGCCGTGCTGGCGGTACTGCTGACCCTGGTGCTGTCGCGTGGCGTCAGCCACACCCTGCGCCTGCTGCTGGCCGGGGTCGTGGTCGGTGTGGTGCTGGGGGCCATGACGCACCTGGTGCTGCTGGTCTCGCCCGATTCGCTGCAGGCCATGCAGGCCTTCATGCTGGGCTCTACCGCCTTTGTCGGCTGGACCTCGGCTTTGCTGATGGTGGGCGTGTGGCTGCTGTGCGTGCTGGCCGCCTGGCTGCTGGCGCGCGTGCTCGACGGCCTGAGCCTGGGCGACGCCACCGCCGTGAGCCTGGGGCTGCCGGTAGCGCCCATGCGCGCGGCGCTGGTGGCGGTGCTGGCGCTGGCCACCGGCACCGCCGTGGCGCAGACCGGGCTCATTGCCTTCGTGGGCCTGGCCGCGCCGCACCTGGTGCGCTCCATCGTCAAAACCACCCACGCCCACCTGATGTTGCTGTCCAGCCTGGTGGGCGGCGTGCTGCTGATGGCGGCCGACACCCTGGCGCGTTCGCTCATGGCGCCGCAGGAGCTTCCCGTGGGCGTGCTCACTGCCGTGCTGGGCGGCGGCTACCTGCTCTGGTTGATGCACCGTGGCGGGCGTCACAGCGGGGGGCATGCATGAATGCTGCTATGAATAACGTAGCTGTCCGCGCAGATTCCGTGCGGGCCACCCTCGGAAATGGCCCTGCCAAGCGCGAGGTGCTGCACGGCGTGACGCTGGACATTGCCCAGGCGCAGTGGACCAGCATCGTCGGCCCCAATGGCGCCGGCAAGTCCACCTTGCTCAAGTGCCTGGCCGGGGTGTTGGCGCACAGCGGCAGCGTGACATTGCTTGGGCAGAACCTGCACGCCATGCCTTCGCGCGAACGCGCACGCACCCTGGCTTGGCTGGGGCAGAACGAAGCCTCGGCCGACGATCTGACGGTGTGGGACGTGGCCATGCTGGGCCGTTTGCCGCACCAGCCCTGGCTGGCGGCCCCCAGCGCCGCCGACCATGCCGCGGTCGAAGGCGCTTTGCGCGCCACCCAGGCCTGGGATTGGCGCTGCCGTACCCTGGGGCAGCTCAGCGGAGGCGAGCGCCAGCGTGTGCTGCTGGCGCGTGCGCTGGCCGTACAGGCCCGGGTGCTGCTCATGGACGAACCGCTGGCCAACCTGGACCCGCCGCACCAGGCCGACTGGCTCGCCGTGGTGCGGGGCCTGGTGGCCCAGGGCGTGACCGTGGTCAGCGTACTGCACGAAATCGGCATGGCCCTGCACGCTGACCGCGTGGCCGTCATGGCCCAAGGCCAGCTGGTGCACCACGGTGCCAGTGGGGATGCGGCCACGCACGACGCCCTGGTGCAGGTATTCGACGGGCGCATCGCCATCCACGCCCTGGCCGGGCAATGGGTGGCTCTGCCCGTCAGTGCATAACAAGGAATTGGAATGAATACAGTAGCTGCTTGCGCAGTGTCCATGCGGGCTAGCAGCCAAAAGTGCTTGAAACCGTAGGGTCTGGTCTGTCCAGGGGCTCCCGCAGAGCACTCGGTGGTAAGTATGAAAACAGAAAAGAACAGGACGAAATGACAACGCAGGAATGGAAGACCCATGCGGCAGCGCTGGCAGGCGGGGCTAGGCAGCGCCTGTGCCAGTGGATGCGCAAGCACTGGTTCGTGAGTACCTTGCTGGTGCTATATCTGCTGCTGCATGGGTATTGGCTGGCCTTTCGTTGGGTAACTACCCCCACCCTCAACCCCCACCCGACCGACAAGGTCACGATTCGCGGCGCGTTTCCCTTTGACAAGGGGTACACCATGGAGATGTTCCAGGAAGCGAGCAGCACCACGCCCTGGGTCAATCGGTGGTGTGGCTATCCCATGAGCAGTGAGGGATTTCCATGCCACGGTGGCAGACAGACGCTGACAGCGAAACAACTGGATTCCAAGCACTACGAGCTTACCTTTTACCGCGACTTCTACCTGCCGGGTATTGCGGGGTGGAAGCATGCTGGAATAGCGCTAAGTACCCCCCGAGCTGACAAGCCCCGGTCGGGAGTCGCAGGGGGTTTTCCCAAAGGAGTGAAAGCGGCGAAATGCTTCGACTCTGAGGCAGCAGATGGTCATTTGATTTGCGTGGATTTGAAACTTGAAGGCCCCAATATTTACGTTCCACCGACCAGCAATTTTGAAGTCGACTTTTATCTTAAGTCCGAGCTGCCAGCCCATCTGGCGGACACGCCCTACCGTTAAACATCAAAAAGAAGCATGAGCACAGAGACGACGCCCAAACCTTCCATCAGCCCCTTCAAGCACTACGCGCTGGTCTGCACCGGCCCGCGCTGCGGCGAGGAAGGGGCTGCGCAGGCGCTGTATGACAGTCTCTGGGGCAAGCTCAAGGCGGCCGGTATTCACCAGGGGTCGGAGCGCACCAAGTTCAATGCCGTGGGCTGCTTTGGCGCCTGCAAGGGAGGCCCCATCCTGTGCGTGCAGCCCGCCAACACCTGGTATTACAACGTCACGCCAGACCACCTGGATCGCATCATCGAAGAGCACCTGGTGGGCGGTCAGCCCGTTCAGGAACTGGTCTTTTACCAGGGTGATCCCGCTTGTGGCGCATAGAGCGCACGCCACCACCACACTACACAACACCATGCAAATCGAAACACCTCCTTCTGAGAAACCGTACGAGAAGCCCGAGGGCGAGCGCCGCGGCATCGTCATCGTCAACACCGGCGATGGCAAGGGCAAGAGCACGGCGGCCTTTGGCCTGGCGCTGCGGGCCCATGGCCGTGGAAAGAAGGTCAAGATATTCCAGTTCATGAAGGTGCCCACGGCGCGCTTTGGCGAACACCGCATGTTCGAGCAGCTGGGTATTCCCATCGAAGGCCTGGGCGACGGTTTCAGCTGGAAAAGCCAGGACCTGGAGCACAGCGCCCAGCTGGCACGCGACGGCTGGCAAAAGGCCAAGGCTGCCATCCTCAGCGGCGACTACTTCATGGTCACGCTCGACGAGGTGACCTACCCGCTGATCTACGGCTGGCTGCCGCTGGACGATGTGCTGGAAACTCTGCGCACACGCCCGCGCGAGGTGCACGTGGTGCTGACCGGGCGCCGCTGCCCGCCCGAGCTGATTGCACTGGCCGATACCGTGACCGAGATGCAGATGGTCAAGCACGCCTTCAAGGCCGGCATTCCGGCCCAGCGCGGCATCGAGGACTGAGGTTTGGTTGCGGCTTGGATGCTCCCACTGCACGTGGCCCCCCTGGGGGGTGCCGTGCTGGGGGTGGCCGTGCTCGTCGCCCTGGTGGTGGACCACTGGCTGGGCGAGCCGCCGGTTCGCTGGCACCCGGTGGTGTGGATGGGCAATTTCCTGGGCGTGGCCGGGCGTTGGCTGCAAGCCCGTGCGGTGCAGGACCCCTCCAAGCGTGATTGGAGGGCATTTTGGCTTGGAGCCCTCGTGTGGATTGCGGGGGCAGCTACGGTTTGCATAGCGGCGGCCGGGCTGCAGTCCGTCTTGCGGGGCGCACCTTGGTGGCTGGCGGCGTTGGGCCTGGGTCTGCTGCTGAAACCTCTGCTGGCCTGGGCCTTGTTGCGCAGCGAGGTGCTGGCGGTGGAGGCGGCGCTGGCGCAGTCGTTGGACGCTGGGCGCGAACGCCTGCGCTTTCTGGTGAGCCGGGATGTATCGCAATTGGATGCGACGACCGTGCGCGAAAGCGCCATCGAGACCCTGGCCGAGAACCTCAACGACTCGGTGGTGGCGCCGCTGTTCTGGTTTGTGCTGCTGGGCCTGCCGGGCGCGGCGCTGTTCCGCTTTGCCAATACCGCCGACGCCATGTGGGGCTACCCTGGGGTCTACCAGGGCCAGAACTGGGCCTGGGCCGGCAAATGGGCGGCGCGCGTGGACGACGTGTTGGGCTGGGTGCCCGCGCGCATCACCGCACTCTTGCTGATGGTGGTGGGCACAGGGCAGGGGCTGCGGCAGCTGCGGGTGGAGGCGGCACGCACACCGTCGCCCAACAGCGGCTGGCCCATGGCCGCCATGGCCCTGGTGCTGGGTGTGCGCCTGGCCAAACCCGGCGGCTATGTGCTCCACGCGGCAGGTCGTGCGGCCACGGCCCAGGACATGCACCGGGCCCTTGCTTTTGCATCCAATGTAGTTCTGGCCCTCGTATTCATTGCGCTGGCAGCTTCTGTTTTGATAGCGACTGGAGGCCTGTTGTGAGTTCCTTCAACGCGAAACGGGTGCATGGTGGCACCGACGCCCTGGGCGCGGCACGTTTCGATTTTTCCACCAACAGCCATGCTGCTGGGCCGTGCCCGATGGCGTTGGCCGCGGTGCAGGACGCAGACGCCACCCGCTACCCCGACGCGGCCTATACCGCGCTGCGCGCGGCCCTGGCCGACTTCCATGGCGTGGCGCCCGGGCGCATCGTCCTGGCCGGTAGCGCCAGTGAATTCATTTTCCGAATCAGCGCCTGGGTGGCGCGCCAAGGGGGCCGCAGCGTCCATGTGCCACGGCACGCCTATGGCGACTACCTGCACGGCGCCCAGGCCTGGGGCCTGGAACGCGTGGGCGATCAGGACGCTGCCGATCTGGTCTGGGCCTGCGAGCCTTCCAGCCCCTTGGGCCAGGCGCACGGCAACTGGCCGCGCCGCCTGGGGCAGGTGGGTGCTCCGACCGTGGTGCTGGACTGCGCCTACGCCCCCTTGCGCCTGCAGGGCGCGCCCAGCCTGGATACGGCCCAGCGCGACGGCGTCTGGCAGCTGTACTCGCCGAACAAGGCCTTGGGCCTGACGGGCGTGCGCGCCGCCTACGCCCTGGCGCCGGTCTACGCGCAGGACGCTGCAGCCCAACTTGACGCCCTGGCCCCCAGCTGGGTGGTAGGCGCGCATGGCGAGGCCATGCTGCAGGCCTGGACGCAGCCTGCAACGCAGCAGTGGCTGGCGCAGAGTCTGGTGCTGCTGCGGCAGTGGAAAGAACGCCAGCTAGTGCTGCTGCAGGCCCAGGGCTGGGAGTGTCAGCCCAGCGACGCCAATTTCTTCTGCGCCCGGCCCCCGGCGCCGCTGGACCTGGCCGCCCTACGGGCTGCTGGCATCAAGCTGCGCGACGCCACGTCCTTCGGTCTGTCGGGCTGGTACCGGCTGGGCACCCTGGCGCCGGAAGCCCAAGATGCCCTGCGTACGGCCCTGGAAGCGCAACGCGGCGACAATACGCACCCCAGTGTTCCCGTGTGAGTGCGTGCATGACCTATAGCGTCAAGGAAATTTTCTACACCCTGCAAGGCGAAGGCAACCATGCCGGTCGTCCGGCGGTGTTCTGCCGTTTTGCCGGGTGCAACCTATGGAGCGGGGTGGAAGAGGGCCGGGCCAGCGCGGTGTGCCAGTTCTGCGATACCGACTTTGTAGGCACCGACGGCGAAGGCGGCGGCAAGTTTGTCGATGCTGCCAGCCTGGCAGCGCGTATCAACGCCCTGTGGCCTGCCGATTACCCCGCGCAGAAATACGTGGTCTGCACCGGGGGTGAGCCACTGCTGCAGCTCGACATGTCCTTGATCGATGCGCTGCACGCGGCGGGGTTCACCGTGGCAATCGAAACCAATGGAACCTTGCCGGTGCCCGCGGGCGTGGACTGGGTCTGCGTCAGCCCCAAGATGGGGGCGGAACTGGTGGTTCGCAGCGGCAACGAGATCAAGGTGGTGATTCCGCAGGCCGGGCAACCGCTGGACCAATACGCCGCGCTCGACTTCGAGCACCATTTTGTCCAGGCCATGGACGGGCCGCTGCAGGCCACCAACCTCAAACTGGCGATTGACTACTGCAAGGCCCATCCGCGCTGGAAACTGTCTCTGCAGACCCATAAGCTGCTGCAGATTCCGTAAAGAACAACAGGATTTTTCCCATGCTGACCATTACCCGCAAGATGGAATTCGATGCCGGGCATCGCATTCCCGACCACAATAGCCAGTGCCGCAACCTGCACGGCCACCGCTACACCCTGCTCATCACTCTCACAGGTGATGTGGTGCAGAAGGACGGCGAATCCGACAACGGAATGATCATGGACTTCGGTGACATCAAGGCACTGGCCAAACAGCACTTGGTGGACCTGTGGGACCACGCCTTCATCGTCTACGAAAAAGACACGGCCGTGCGCGCCTTCCTTGACAGCATGCCGGGCCACAAGACCGTGGTCATTGACCGCGTGCCCACGGTGGAAAACCTGGCCAAGGCGGCTTTTGACATCCTCAAGGACGTCTACAACAATCGTTTCGGCCGCCACCTGTCGCTGACCAAGGTCACTCTGTACGAAACCCCGAACTGCTGGGCGGAGATCGACGGCTGATGGCTGCTCGTTGCGTGATGGTGCTGGGCACCACCAGTGGTGCCGGCAAGAGCTGGCTGACCACGGCCCTGTGCCGCTACTACGCACGCCAAGGCTTGAAAGTGGCGCCGTTCAAGGCGCAGAACATGAGCAACAACGCTCGTGTGGTGGCGTCTGAAAACGGCCAGGGGGAAATCGGCAGTGCCCAGTATTTCCAGGCCCTGGCCGCCCGGGCGGTGCCCGACGTGCGCATGAACCCATTGCTGCTGAAGCCCGAAGCCGACACCCACAGCCAGGTGGTTCTGATGGGGCAGGTGAGCGAGGAACTCTCGCGCATGCCCTGGCGCGGCCGCAGTGCCAGCGTCTGGCCGCAAATCGCGGCTGCGCTGGACGCATTGCGTGCCGAGAACGATGTGGTGGTGATCGAGGGCGCCGGTTCGCCGGCCGAGATCAACCTGCATGCCAGCGACATCGTCAACATGCGCGTGGCTGTGCATTGCAATGCCGCCTGCCTGCTGGTGACCGACATTGACCGTGGCGGCGCCTTTGCCCACCTGTACGGCACCTGGGCGCTGCTGCCCGAGGAGGAGCGTCAGCTTTTCAAAGGCTTTGTGCTGAACAAGTTCCGTGGCGACGCCAGCCTGCTGGCCCCGGCCCCGCAGATGTTGCAGGACCTGACGGGCGTACCTACGGTGGCCACGCTGCCCATGTGGTGGCACCACGGCTTGCCCGAAGAAGACGGTGTGTTCGATGACCGCAGCGTCTCGGCCGGGCGTGTGACGCGCACCGTGGCGGTGCTGGCCTATCCGCGCATCAGCAACCTGGACGAATTCCAGCCGCTCAAGAACATTCCCGGCATTCGCCTGCAGTGGGTGCGCAGCCCCAAGGAGCTGGCGGGCTTGGGCCAGGACGACTGGATCATCCTGCCCGGCTCCAAGGCCACGGCGGCCGACCTGGCCTGGCTACGCAGCCAAGGGCTGGACGCGGCCATCGTCCAGCACGCGGCGCAGGGGGGGGCGGTACTGGGCATTTGTGGCGGGCTGCAGATGCTGGGCGAAGCCTTGCACGACCCGCATGGCATTGACGGCAATGCGCCGGGCTTGGGGCTGTTGCCGCTGGTGACCGAGTTTGCGCAGGACAAGACGGTGTGCCACACCCGCAGCGCCTTTGCCACGGTCTGGCCCGAAGGTGGCCTACCCTGGTCGGCACTGGCTGCTACACCGGTGGCGGGCTACGAAATCCACCACGGCCAAACCCGTGCGCTCCAGGCCGGCGCCCATGTGGTGCTGCCCAACGGCCTGGGCTGGTGCAATGCCCAAGGGAATGTGCTGGGCTTGTACCTGCACGGTCTGTTCGAAGACCCTGCGGTGCTGCAAGCCCTGTTCGGTGCTAATGCGCCTACGCTGGACGCGGTGTTCGATGGTCTGGCGGACTACATCGGTACACACTTCGCCCCCGGCGTGCTCGACGCCCTGGTGTGCTGAAGGCAAGCGCTTCGGCGCTGCTATGATCCACCGCTTCAGGTGCCCGTGTGCCATTGGCCTCGGGAGAATCGGGAAGACGGTGTGAATCCGTCGCGTGCCCAACGCTGTAAGGATGATGCCCACCACTTAAACCACTGGCTGCCAGGCCGGGAAGGTGTGACGGGGCAGATGACTCCAAGCCAGAAGACCGGCCTGATGCTTTTCTTGGTGCTGCAAGGCCGGGCAGCATCTTCATGTTCATGCACAGGGGACTGCCTTGAATTACTCACTTCCTATCCTTTCGGATATAGCAACACCTGCACTCACGACTGCACTGCAGGACAAACTCAACAACAAGACCAAGCCGCTGGGTTCGCTCGGGCGCATCGAAGACCTTGCCCTGAAGATTGGCCAGATCCTGGGCACCGAGAACCCGGTGCTGGACCAGCCGCAGATGGTGGTGTTTGCCGGTGACCATGGCCTGGCGGCGCGCGGCGTTTCGGCCTTTCCCAGCGACGTGACCTGGCAGATGGTCGAGAACTTCCTCGCGGGCGGCGCGGCCGTGAGCGTGCTGGCGCGCCAGCATGGGCTGGCTCTGACCGTGGTCGATTGCGGCGTCAAGCACGACTTCCTGGCCGGTTTACCCGCGGGCAGCACGCGTCCCGGACTACAGGTGCGCAAGGTGGCCTGGGGCACGGCCGACTCCTCGCAGGTCCCAGCTATGACCACCGGCGAATGCGAAGCTGCACTGGCCCACGGCATGGACCTGGTGCGCGGACTGCCCGGAAACGCCTTGCTGCTTGGTGAAATGGGCATTGCCAACACCTCGGCGGCCTCGCTCTTGCTGGCCAAGCTGGCTGGCTTGGACATCGTGCAGTGCACCGGTGCCGGCACCGGGCTCGACGCCCCGGCGGTACAGCGCAAGGCCGCGGTGCTGCGTGAGGTGCTGGAACGCCATGCCGACAAGAAGGATCCGCTGGAGGTGCTGGCGGCCGTGGGGGGGCTGGAGATCGCCACCATGGTCGGCGCGGTGCTGCAGGCCGCGCACGAGCGCCGCGTGGTGGTGGTGGACGGCTTCATCGCCACCAGCGCAGTGCTGGTGGCCCATGCCTTGCAGCCGCTGGTGCTGCAGCGCTGCGTGTTTGCCCACCGCTCTGGCGAGCGCGGCCATGAATTTATGCTGCAGCACCTGGGCGTGCAGGCTCTGCTCGACCTGGGCCTGCGCCTGGGCGAAGGTTCGGGCGCCGCGCTGGCCTGGCCGCTGTTGCAGTCCGCTTGCGCGGTACTGCGCGACATGGCCAGCTTCGCCTCGGCCGGGGTCTCGGACAAGACGGGTGAAGTGCCCACCAAAACGCCTGCACAAGCGTGATGCGCTTTCTGCGCCACTACCTGCTGGCGGTCCAGTTCTTCACCCGCATCCCCATCACGGGGCGCCTGGCCGACTGGGTGGGCTACAGCCCGGCCATGCTGCGCGCCAGTGCGGCGCACCTGCCGGGCATTGGCGTGCTGGTGGGGGGGCTGGTGGCCTTGCTGTCCTGGGCCTTGCTGCAGGCCTTGCTGCCTGGGCCGTTCAGCCCATTGGTGGTGGCGGTGCTGGGCACGGTGTTCACCGTGCTGCTCACCGGAGGCTTCCACGAAGACGGCCTGGCCGATGTGGCCGACGGCCTGGGCGGCAGCTACGACCGCAACCGGGCGCTGGAGATCATGAAGGACTCGCGCGTCGGGGCCTTCGGCGCCATGGCGCTGGTGCTGGTCCTGCTGTCCAAGGTCAGTTTGCTGGCCTTGCTCGGTAGCCAGGGCGCGGGGCTGCTGGTATTGGCCTTGCTCGCGGGCCATGTGGTGTCGCGCACCTGGCCACTGCTGGTCATTCGCCTCTTGCCCCACGTGGGCGATGCTGCCGGCTCCAAATCCAAGCCCCTGGCCGACCAGATCAGCCTGTGTGCGCTGGCGGCCGGTTTTTTATGGTGTTTTGCGGTTCTGGCCCTCGTAGGTATTGCGTGGCAAGCTATGTTTTTCATAGCGAATGACATGCGTGTTCTGGCTTCTGCCGTGCTGGTATCGGCCCTGGCAGCGGCCTGCATGGCCTGGCGCCTGCAGCGTCGGCTGCAGGGCTTTACAGGCGATGGCCTGGGGGCCACCCAGCAGTTCGGTGAAATCGGCTTTTACCTTGGAATGGCGCTGGCGTTATGAAGCTGTGGCTGCTGCGCCATGCCCGCCCGCTGGTGGACAGTGGCGTGTGCTACGGCGCACTCGATGTGGCCGCAGACGATGCCGCCACGCTGGAGGCCGCCCGTCAGGCCGCCCAGACGCTGCCCGCGGATTTGCTTGTCTGGTACTCACCGCTACAAAGATGTGAGCGACTTGCTCAAGTTTTGTGCGGGCTGCGGCCTGATTTGATCGTGAAGCCGGAGCCACGGCTACGGGAGATGAATTTTGGCTGCTGGGAAGGCGTGCCCTGGGCCGACATTCCGCATGCGGCAATGGATGCCTGGACGGCGGACTTTGCGCACCATGCCTTTGGCGGAGTCGAAAGCACCCAGTCGGTGATGGCGCGGGTGGCCGAGGCCCTGGACGACTTTCGTACCGAGCTGCAGCTTTCCGGTGCTGCCCAAGGGCTGTGGATTACGCATGCCGGAGTCGTGCGTTGCGTACGTTTGCTGTCGGCTGGTATCCAGCAGGTGCAGGACGCTTCCCAGTGGCCCTTGGACGGGCTGGCGCCGGGAGCCCTGACCGGGCTGACTTTCTAGTTCAGACCAGATTCAGGTCGACAAAAGATTCCGGATCCGGCATTTCGGCGTTGAGTTCGGCCGCGTCCAGCCCCAGGGTTTGCAGCACAACGGCCGGAAGGCCCAGCACCGGGTCGGTGGCGTCGGCAGGGTGTTCGGCCAGCATGGAGGCCAAGTGCAGTACGGCTGCGAGCGGGGAAAAGGGTTTTGCCGTGAGTGGCTGGGCCATGTAGTTGAAGCCCAGGGCCACTTCCTCGGGGAAATCCCAGCGGCGGGCCACTTCGGCCATGAGCTGGCCTTCGTCAAAACCAATCACGGCGCGCTCGCGCACCCAGCGTTCACCAGGTACGCAGGGGGGATTTTCCACCTGGTCAATGAGCAAGGGCGACTGCAGTGCGATGACCAGTTCACCCACACGGTGCACCATGCCGGCCAGCCAGGCCTGGGGTTCGTCGATACGGACCTCACCCGCCAGCCAGCGGGCGTACCCGGCGGTCACCATGCTGTGGCGCCAGAACACCATTCGGTCCAGGTTAGGAGGGAGCTTGAAGCTCTGGGTCATGCAGATCGACAGGGCCCGTGCCCGGATGTGCGACATTCCCACCACCTGCACGGCGGCGTCCAGCGTGTGCACGGTGCGCGAAAGGCCAAAAACCGCGCTGTTGGCCATGCGCAGCAGGGTGGCGGTGAGGGCCGGGTCCTTGGAAATGATGTCTCGTACCGTGGTGACGTCGGCGTTGTCGTCCTTCAAGGTGCGCATCAGGGCTTGGGCTGCCTCGGGCATGGTCGGCAGTTTCAGGGAGCGCAGAAATTCGGACGGCGAGGACATGGAGCAAGGGTAACGTATTACGTGCGCTTTGGCGATTGCTTGAGCTTAAATCCACACACCGAATTTACGGCGCATTCGCCGCATTTTGGGGAGCTTGCCTTACAGACATAGCGCCCGTGCAGGATAAGCCAGTGGTGGGCGTGTTGCATGTAAGGGGCCGGAATGCGCTTGAGCAGTTTGGTTTCGACCGCCAGCGGTGTTTTTCCCGGCGCCAGCCCGGTGCGGTTCGACACCCGGAACACATGGGTGTCCACCGCCATGGTGGGCTCGCCAAAAGCCACATTGAGAATTACGTTGGCTGTCTTGCGACCCACGCCGGGCAGGGCTTCCAACGCGGCCCGGTCGTGGGGTACATCGCCACCATGCTGGTGCACAAGGATTTCGCAGGTTGCGAGCAGGTTCTTGGCCTTGGTGCGGTACAGGCCAATGGTCTTGATGTAGCCCTCCAGGGCTTCGAGCCCCAGGTCCAGCATTTTTTCTGGGGTGTTGGCCACTGAGAACAAGGGTCGGGTGGCTTTGTTCACCCCCACGTCCGTCGCCTGGGCCGACAGCAGGACAGCCGCCAACAGCTCGAAATTCGAGCTGTATTCCAGCTCCGACTTCGGGTGCGGATTGGCCGCCTGCAAGGTGGCAAAAAAGGTTTCGATGGCTTGGGTTTTCATCATGCTGTAACCACATCGACAAAGCTGTCGGTGTGCGGGAAAGTGGAGTGCAGCTCGAAAATGTCGAGCTTCAAGGAGTCCAGTACCTCGACGGGCAGATTGTCAAGGGTGCTGGCGTCCGGCTGCGGGGTGTCCGCCAGGAGCCCGGCCAAGTGCAGCACGGCACCCAGGCGGGAGAAGGCCTGCTCGGACAGTGGGTCGGCCGCGCGGTGCAGGGCCTGCACCATTTGCATGGGGAAGTTCCAGCGCCGGGCCAGTTCGGCCGTGATCTGGGTTTCGGTAAACCCGAGCAGGTGGCGCTCGCGTTCCCAGCGCACGCCGGGCAGTTGCGGCAACTGTTCAATCTCGCGTAGCACGTCGGGGCTGGCCTGGGCGATCAGCAGTTCGCCCAGCCGCAGCATCAGGCCGGTCAGCCAGGCCATCTGGCCGTCGATGCCCAAGGGAACGGCCAGCCACTGGGCGTACCCGGCGCAGGCCGTGCTCGACTTCCAGAATGCCTGCCGGTCCAGCCCCGCCACCGTGGGAAAGGTGTCGTTCAGGCAGGCGCCCAGGCACAGCGTCCGCACCTGGCCCATGCCCACCATCTGGATCGCTTCTTCGGTGGTGGCCACGCCCCGTGGCAGCCCAAACTGGGCACTGTTGGCCAGACGCAAGAGCTTGGCCGAAAGGGCGGGGTCTTCGCAGATGATGTGCCCAATGGTCTCGACCGTGGCCTCATCGTCGTGCAGTGTGCGGACCAGCGACTGGGCGACTTCACTCATGGTGGGCAGTTGGACCGATTCGAAGAATGCGTCCAGGCTCGGCATGGGGTCTCCTTGAAAATGCGGGCAGTCAATCGGTGACAATCGATGCTAGCCGCTTTTCAGCGGTGTGCGCAGGTTCCACAAGCACCTGCAGTACCCATTTCGCACTTTTTGAGCCTTAAGAAACCATGCAATTTGCCGATCGCCTCAACAACGTTGAAACCTCCGCCATCCGTGAACTGTTCAAGCTGCTGGGCAAGCCCGGCATCATCAGCTTTGCCGGTGGTTTTCCGGACCCTGCGTTGTTCGATGCCGAAGGCATTGCTCTGGCGAGTGACGCGGTACTCAAGAACAGCCCCGGTGCCGTGCTGCAATACGGTGCCACCGAAGGCTACCAGCCGTTGCGCGAGGCGTTGGTGGGTTTCATGGGCGCGAAGGGCGCCACGGTGGCGGCCGACGGCCTGATCGTCACCACCGGCAGCCAGCAAGCGCTGGACCTCATTGGCAAGACCATGATCTCGCCCGGAGACAAGGTCATTGTCGAAGCGCCGACCTTCCTGGCCACCATCCAGTGCTTCCGCCTGTACGGCGCCCAACTCATCAGCGCCCCGGTGGATGCCCATGGCGTGGATGTGGACAAGCTCGAAGCCCTGATTGCCGAGCACAAGCCCAAGCTGGTGTACCTGATTCCCACCTTCGGCAACCCCAGTGGCGCCACCTTGAGCCTGGAGCGCCGCAAACGCGTGCTGGAACTCGCTGCCAAGACCCAGACCCTGGTGGTGGAGGACGACCCCTACGGCGAACTCTATTTCGACCAAGCCCCTCCGGCCAGCCTGCTGGCGCTGAGCGACTCCGTGCCTGGTAGCCGCGAATGGCTGGCGCACTGCGGTTCCTTCAGCAAGATTTTGTCGCCGGGCCTGCGCGTGGGCTGGCTCATCGCCCCGCCGGCCCTGTTGGCCAAGGCCACCATGTGCAAGCAGTTCAGCGACGCCCACACCAGCAACCTCACGCAGGCCATTGCAGCGCAATACCTGTCCATGAACCGCCTGGGCACCGCCCTGGCGGCGGTGCGTGCGACCTATGCCGAACGTGCTGCCGTCATGGCCGAAGCACTGCGCCGCGAGCTGGGCGACGCCATTGCCTTCAACCAGCCCCAAGGCGGCATGTTCTTCTGGGCACGCCTGACCGGTGCCAACGGCCGTGCGAGCGATGCCAATGTGTTTGCCAAGTCCGCCATTGAAAAACTGGTGGCCTTTGTGCCGGGGGCTCCGTTCTTTGCCAACAACCCCGATGTGTCCACGCTGCGCCTGAGCTTTGCCACGGCCGACAAGGACAAGATCAACGAAGGAATTGCGCGCATGGCGCAGGCGCTCTGAACGAGGCCGCTCAGGCCAGTGCCTGCTGCAGCGAAGCCTGCAGCAGGTCCATCTGCACCGGTTTGAGCACGTAATCGTTGATGCCGGCGTCCAGCGCGGCCTGGCGTTCGTCTTCGGTGGCACCGGCGGAAATACCAATGACGGGGGCGGCAAAGCCGCGCTGGCGCAGCACGCGGGTGGCCTCCAAACCGTCCATGACTGGCATCTGGATGTCCATGAGCACCAGGTCATAAGGTGCTGCGGTGGCCATTTCTACTGCCTGCAAGCCATTTTCGGCGGTGTCTGTGGCCGTGGCCCCCAGGCGTTTGAGCATGCTGCCCAGCACCATGCGGTTGATCGGGTGGTCGTCCACCAGCAGGATACGGGTGTGCTCCAGCAGCGCTGGATGGACTTCGGCGGCGGCTTTTTCCGTGGAATTCGCGGAAAGTGCCTTCTCTTGCGGGGCCTGCTCCAGGGCGGCGGTGAACCAGAACTCCGAGCCGCTGCCCAGCGTGCTCTCCACGCCAATGGACCCGCCCATCATTTCGGCCAGACGCTTGCAGATGGCCAGGCCCAGACCGGTGCCCCCGTACTTTCGGGTGGTGGAGTTGTCGGCCTGCTCGAACGAGCGGAAAAGCCGCCCCATCTGCTCTTGCGACAGCCCGATGCCGGTGTCGCGCACGCTGAAGCGCAATTGGAGTTTGCCCGCAGTCTGGTCCGGCGCAGTGGCCAAGCTGACCTTCAGGTCGATGCGGCCCTGCTGGGTGAACTTGAAGGCATTGCTGACCAGGTTGAACAGGATCTGGCGCAGGCGCACCGGGTCGCCCAGCAGGGCGTCGGCCACGTCAGCGTCGGCGCTGCAGCTGAACTGCGGTCCGCCCTCGCGGAGGCGGTAGCGGAACAGCGCGTTGATTTCCTCCAGCAGGGTGCGCATGTGGAAATGGGTTTTTTCCAGCTCCAGCTTGCCGGCCTCGATCTTGGAAAAGTCCAGGATGTCATTGAGGATGGCCAGCAGCGTCTGCCCACTGGACTGGATGGTGCGCACGTATTCGGCCTGTGACGCATTGAGGGGTGTGGCCGCCAGCAGTTCGGCAATGCCCAGTACGCCGTTCATCGGGGTGCGGATTTCGTGCGACATCATGGCCAGGAACTCGCCCTTGGCAGTGCTGGCGCGTTTGGCTTCGTCGCGGGCTGCCATCAGCTCCAGCTGCTGCTGGTGGCGTTCGGTCACGTCGCGGTAGGAGTACACCCGGCCGATGACTTCGCCAGCCGATAGGGCAGTCTTGACGGCACATTCGATGACGCGTCCATCGTGCAGGTAGGCGGTCTCGCTGCCGTTTCCACCTTTGGCATCGAGAATGGCTTGCGATTCTGGTCCGGCCACCGGTTCCCCACGCGCACACTGTGCCTGCATGTGGACAATGATGGCCCTGTCATCGTGACTGGACAGCAGGTCTTCCGAGAGTTTCCAGATGGTGGAGAGCTGCTGGTTCATGTTCACGATGGCGCCATCCTGGTTCACCAGCAAGACGCCCTCCGAAGTGGCTTCCAGGGTTGCACGCAGGCGCGAACCCATGGTGGCCAGTTCGTTTTCAATCCGGTTCTGTTCCGAGGCCGGAGCTGCCCGCAGGGTATAGGCCGGTGGGATTGTTCCTGTCGGGCGCACGGTCTTGTATACCGGAAGCACGGTGCCATCGGCACAGCGCAAGGCGCTTTCGACGTCGAGCGCGCAGTCGCGGGTCGGCATTTCATCCCAGAAGAACAGGTCGCTGAGGGCGCACTCCAGGTCTCCGATCGACATGCCAACCAATGCACCAGGAGCGTAGCCAAGCGTGGCATAGGCGCCGGCATTGGCCGCCGTAATCGACAGGCTTTGCGCATCAATCAGCAAGAGCACCTCCTGGCTGGCTTGCAGCAACAAGGCGTCCGGTGTCTGGGCTGTTGGGGGGGAGGACGTCATGGCATCAGGTCGGTTGGGAGCTGTCGCCGCCATCGAAAAAGTAGGTCACGCGCTTGCGCGGGTTCAGATAGGCCAGCGCCTTTGGGGGCAAAAGGCCTGGGGGTATCGACTTGCTGATGTTGATGTCACGCACTTCCTCGAGATTGAGCAGGGTAGCTTCTTCCTTCGGCACCTTCTCGTCGTACACCAGCACCCAAGGCCGCAAGGGCTTTTTGGGGTTCACGGCAGTCACTGTACCCAGCATGTCATTGGACAGGTGCACGATGGAGCCCGGGGGATAGACACCCAGGCTGCGGATCATGAGCTGCAGCGCCTTGGCATCGAACTTGGTCTTGCGCTGCGCAAAGATGAAGGACAGCGCCTGGTGTGGCGTCATGGCCTTGCGCACGTTGACCGGGTTGCACAGGTTGTCGTAGTAGTTGACCAGAGCCACCAGCCGGGCCGCTTCCGTCATCTGGTCGCCCAACAAGCGCTTGGGGTAGCCGCTGCCGTCAATGAACTCGTGGTGTTGGGCCACGATGGCCATCACAGAAGGCGTCAGCCCGATCTTGGCGGCGATGGTGCAGCCGTATTCGACATGCATCTGGCGAAGGCCCCGTTCGGCATTGTTGTATTCATCGGGGTCCTTGGTCAGTACCTTGTCGGGTATGTCCATCAGGCCTACATCGTGCAACAGGGCACCAAGTCCGAGGTCGCGCGCGCTGTCGGCGTCAAACCCCATGTCCTTGGCCAGCATCATGGCCAGAATGCTGACGTTGAGGCTGTGGAAGTACACCTCTTCACCCCCGACCTTGTCACCCATGACATGCAGGGTGGCTTCGGGGCACACCAGAAAGGCCTCAACCATCTGACCTACCAAGTCCCCCATCTCGCCGATGGTTTCGGCCGGCTTGGCCAGCAGGTTGCGGTTGAGATTCTTCATGGTGGCGGTTGCCTTGGAAAAGGCGCGCTCCACGTTGGCGATGTGCTGTTGGCGCTGTGCCAGCGCTTCGCGCCGTTCACGGCGAGCCTGCTCTTGCGGAGACTCGGGAACGCTGACCACCGGGGCCTCTGCCGACACCACGGACGGTTCCGGCAGAGGCTGGGGTGCCACGCTGGCCAAAGCTTCCGGGTCACTGCGGGACGGATCGATGCGGTAACGCTCCAGGCGCAGTTCGCGCAGCTCGCGCACCTGCTGGTCGCTGCGAACCTTGAACTGGTTCAGCGTGAAGTTGTGCTTGAACCAGGGCAAATCCAGAACGACGTACAAGCCCGGCCGCAGTTGGTGGGCTTCGACAAATTGGCTGTCGGGTGTGGATTCCGTGGCGGTCATGGTCGCAAACACTGGGGTAACGGGACATTGTCACACATGGATAGGCGTGGTCAATGTGCAGTGCAGCTTTGGTAGAGGGTTTCCACCAATCGGGTCTTTCCCATGGAATTTGGCCCTGCATTGAACGACCATTGGCGCTGCCATGAAAACCCCCGCTACCCCTTCGACGAGTACCTCCGATCCATCGCCTGCTGCTGTTGCAGCAAGCGCTCCGTCCTGGGCCCTCTTCATGCGCCGGGTGACCGACTACCTGTCGCAGGATTTCGGCGGCGGGCCACGCCCCTGGAAATTCGCCTGGGTCATCAACTTCCAGAAAACCGGCACCTTCTTTTTCCTGGGCGCGCTGATGTGGTGGTACGGGCAGACTTCAGTGGCTGCCTGGGTGTACCTGGCCTTGCATGGCACCTATGGCCTGGTGTGGATGCTCAAGGACATGGCCTTTCCCGACCCGAACTGGCAAAAGCGCATTACTTTGGGCGCGGGGATCAATGCTTTTCTGTTCGTGCTGGGTCCCTACTGGCTTTTCGGCTGGCTCTTGATTGCCGGGGTTTCCAAACCCGTCTACCCGCTACCGGAATATGCCTGGTACTGCCTGTGCATCACCCTGTGCATGTTCGGCAGCGTACTCATGATCGCCGCCGATGCGCAGAAGTTCTTCACGCTGCGAGTGCAGCGTGGGCTCATCACCGATGGCGTGCACCGCTACATCCGCCATCCCAACTACCTGGGCGAGATGATGATCTACGGCAGTTTTGCCCTGCTGGCTTGGCATTGGTTGCCGGTACTGGTGCTGGCCTGGGTGTGGGGCGGCCTGTTTGCGGTCAACATGGTCCTCAAGGAGGCCAGTATGTCAAGGTACCCTGGTTGGACCGCGTACAAGAAACGCAGCTGGTGGTTGCTGCCTTTCATCCTGTAAGCACGAGGAGACTTCGGATGCCTGTCAAAGTCAAAATCGATTTCGTCTCGGACGTGGTTTGCCCCTGGTGCGCCATTGGCCTGAGCAGCCTGCAAATGGCCATGCAGGCGGTGGAAGACGAGGTGCAGGTCGAGCTGCATTTCCAGCCCTTCGAGCTGCACCCGGACATGGCCCCGGAAGGGGCTGACATCAACGCCTACTTGGGCGCCAAGTACGGCATGAATGCGCAGCAACTGGCACAGTCGCGCCAGACCATCGAAGAGCGCGGTGCAGCGGTGGGATTCACCTTTCGGATGGATCGGCGTTCGCGTACTTGGAACACCTTCGATGCCCACCGGTTGCTGCATTGGGCCGGTATACAGGGTTGTCAGCTGCAGCTCAAGCAGTTGTTGCTCAAGGCCTATTTCACCGATGGACAGAACCCCAGCGACCACGAGACCTTGGTGGCCCTGTGCAGCCAGGCGGGGCTGGATGCCCAGCAGGCACGCCAGGTGTTGGAGCAGGGCACATATGGCAAGGAGGTCCGTGCCATTGAACAGTACTACCAGCAGCGTGGCATCCAGTCAGTGCCTGCCATTGTCATCAATGACCGCCACCTGATTTCCGGCGGTCAGCCACCGGAAGTTTTCGAACAGGCCTTGCGCCACATCGCATTGCGTGAAACGGAGCACGGCGGCCCCCATGCCTGAGCACGGTGTGCCGCTCTGGCCGCGGCGCCACTGGATCGTGCTCGCCGCTGTCACTGCGGCCGGTGCCATATTGCCGGGGGAGGCACAGGCAGCACCGGTGTGGCGCAACGACCCGTTTGCATTGGGGGTGGCCAGTGGCAGCCCTGCGCTGGATTCGGTGGTGCTTTGGACCCGCATAGCCCCCACAGCCTTGCCTTTGGAGCCTGGGCAGGCCATTCCTGTGCAGTGGGAGCTGTCCCCCGATGCGGCCTTCAACCGCATCGTTGCCCGCGGGACGGTGCAGGCACGGGCCGAGCTGGGTTGGAGCGTACATGCCGAGCCGGGCGGGCTGGAGTCGGATCGCGCCTACTACTACCGTTTCCATGCCGCTGGAGCCACGTCGGCCGTGGGGCAGACCCGCACCTTGCCGGACGGAAACGCCCGGCGGCCCTTGCGCCTGGCCTATGCCTCGTGCCAGAAATGGGAAGACGGGTACTTCACGGCCTGGCGCCACATGCTCCAGGACCGGCCCGATATGGTGCTGTTCCTGGGCGACTACATCTACGAATACCCGGGCACCAGCAGCAAGCTGCGCGTTCCTGGTGGCGGCTGGGTGGTCACGCTGGAGCAATACCGGGCACGCTACGCCTTGTACAAGTCCGACCCGGACCTGCAGGCCATGCATGCGGCCTGCCCGTGGGTGCTGACTTGGGATGACCACGAGGTGCAGAACGACTATGCCGGTTTGACACCGGGCGACGGGGTTCCACCTGGCGGTTGGGGTGCTATGGATTTTGCAGCGCGCCGCGCAGCAGCCTACCAGGCCTACTACGAAAACATGCCCATGCGGGCCGCGTGCCTGACGCAGGCGCTGGCTGGCTTGGTGCAGGGCGCCGAAATGCGTATCTACCAGCGGCTCGACTGGGGGCAGGTGGCCAGCCTCTACCTGCTCGACACCCGCCAATACAAGGATGCACAGGTTTGTACTAAGGATGGCAAGCCGGGCTCGGCCATGGTCACGCCTGCACGATGCCCCGCATGGCAGGACGCGCAGCGCAGCATGCTTGGCGCTGCGCAGGAACAGTGGTTGTACGCGCAGCTGTCCCAGGCCAAGGCGCGTGGAAGCATATGGAACATCCTGTGCCAATCGACCTTGCTGGGTCAACGTGATTTCGCCCTGGAGGGCGGGTCACGGCTGTGGAACGATGGCTGGGATGGTTATGCAGCCGCACGCCAGCGGCTGACCGCAGCCTTGCAGCAGCACCACGTGCCCAACCCGGTAGTGCTGGGTGGCGATGTGCACGAGAACTGGGTGGGCCATGTGCTGGCCGACTACCAGAACCCTGCCAGTGCTGCAATCGGCGTCGAATTCTGCGGAACCAGCATCACCTCCCATGCGGGCAAGACAGATCGCAGTGCCGAGCAATTGGCGCGCAATCCACACTTTGTGTTCGCAGATTCACTGCACCGTGGCTATGGTCTGGCCCGCTTTGAAGACAATGAACTTACGGTGCGCCTGCGGGTGCTGGACGATGTCACCCGACCGGACACTGCTGTCTCGACCCTGGCGAGTTTTCGGGTGCGGGCGGGGGTGCCGAAGGTGGAGCGCACCGGCTGAAGTGCTTGTTGCTTGCGGCAGTCATAGGCTGATAGCGGCCTTTCCCCGCGGTCCTAAGCAGACGTCGAAAGGGTGGATTAATACCCAGGCTAGGGGAGGCTGCAGGCGGTCCGATGAGCCAACAAGTTAGGGACATTGATGCCCATATCTTCTCTTTACTATAAGCCCCGCCAAATATTGAAAACCGATTCCCAAAGCGAGCAAGCCTGCCCAAGAGCTGAACGGAATGCCCAAAGTAAATACGAGCACTGGTGCCACGATTAACCAAAGCCCCCAAATCACAAATACGCAGCCAAGCAATTTGGAGGCCGACCCAACTTGCGTCGGATCAACAACACCATAGTTGCTCCTGAGAAAGTCCGCGGCTCTGTGCCTGAAAAGCATCTGCGCACGCCATAACGCGGAGCAACCCAGCATGAACATAGAACCCAGAACGAGGACGGACAGAAGGACCACTGAGACAAGCTCCTAACGAATAATGTGTGGGAGATCCGCAAGATCGGACCAAGCGTGGACCACGCCACGGAAAGTCAGCTTTCGCTGCACAGCAGTCGTCCGGTCAATGCCGGTCCGACCCACCATCGTGGGCCTCAATTCGCCCGCAGCTTCGTCGGTTTGTGCTTTTTCCTGCCCACTCCCACCATGCTCCAAACCTGCTTGGCAAAGACCCACAGGCCGGGCTCCTTCGGCTTCGTGGGCTGGCCGCGGCCGATGCGTTTGAGCTGACCCGTGTACCAGCTGATCTCCAGCAGGCCCATCTTGTCGATGGCTGAGATGCCGGTCTTGATGGGGCGCACCACCTGTTCGGGGTTTTTGCCAGCCAGCAGTCGGTTGGGCACATCGGGCTCGACGGCCAGTATGCGTGCCAGGCCGACCATGTCCACGGCCCCGCTGGCGATGGCCTGGGCCATGCCTTTGGCACTGCGAAAACCGCCGGTGACCACCAGTGGTGTGTTTACCGCTGCACGCGCTTTCTCGGCGAATTCCAGAAAGTAGGCTTCACGGGCCTGGGTGCTTTCCTTGACGGGCTCCTTGGAGGTTTTTACACCCGTCATGGCCGGGGCTTCGTAGGTGCCGCCCGAGATTTCAATCAGGTCGATGCCGGCATCTGCCAGCGCACGGATGGTGTCCAGCGACTCTTCTTCCGTGAAACCCCCGCGTTGGAAGTCGGCCGAATTGAGCTTGATGCCCACCGGAAACTGCGGGCCCACGGCTGCACGGATGGCCCGGTAGACCTCCAGCACGAAACGGCGGCGTTTCTCGGCGGTACCGCCCCAGGCATCGGTGCGCTGGTTGTGGTGCGGTGACAGGAACTGGCTCACCAGGTAGCCGTGGGCGCCGTGGATTTGCACGCCGGTAAAGCCCGCGTCCTTGACCGTCTTCGCGGCCACGGCGAAGCGCTCCACCAGGGCCTGCACCTCGTCGGTAGTCAGTTCGCGCGGTGTGGCAAAGAATGCCTGCATGTCTTTGCGGAATGGAATGGCCGACGGTGCCACCGTTTCGCGGTTAAGCCCCTTGGGGGCTTGCTTGCCGGGGTGGTTGAGCTGCACCCAGCACTGCGTCTTGTTCGCTGTGGCGGCCTGGGCCCAGGCTTGCAGTTCCTTCAGGTGCTGGGGGCCTTCGATGATGACGTTGCCGGGTTCTCCCTTGGCGCGCTTGTCGATCATCACGTTGCCGGTGATGCACAGGCCAATGCCGCCTTGTGCCCAAGCGCTGTAGAGGCGCACCAGCTCGGGGGTGGCCACGCCTTCGCGTGTGGCCAGCGCCTCGGACATGGCCGACTTGAGCAGCCGGTTCTTGATTTTTGCGCCGCAGGGTAGGACCAAGGGACGTGACAGTGTGGTGGTCGTGTTCATGGGGATACTTTCTGGAGTTGGATGCGTCTTTGGAGGCCCGTTTCACCGAAAACCTGTTGGTGCCAGCGCGCATAGGCGCTGGGCCCGGAAAAACCGAGCAACAGTGAAATTTCGGCCAGAGGGCGGTTCGATTGCTGGAGGTACTTGTCCGACAGGTCGGCGCGTGTTTCCTGCAGAAGCTGTGAAAAGCTGATGTCTTGGGCTGCCAGCTGGCGATGTATGGTGCGCCGGTCCTTGCCCAGGTGGCGCGCAACCTGTTCCACGGAGCAGCGGCCAGAAGGCAGCAAAATGAGTATGAGCTGGCGGACTTCACGCACCAAGGGGTTGCTGCCTTGTGACAACCCCAGCTCCAGCTGTCGGCGACCGTACGCCGCCATGACCGGGTCAGACGACGCAATGGGCTGCTCCAGGTCGGTGCTCTTGCAGATGACACCGTCAAACTCGCTGCCAAACTCCAGTGTGCTGCCAAAAATACGGTGGTGCAGTCGCAGGTCCACCGGACTTTGGTGCACAAAGCACACCCGCAGTGGCGACCAGTCTTCGCCCATGTAGATTTTGAGAATGCGCATCAGCGCACCCATGCTCAGTTCCATCGATTGGCGCGTGCTGCCTTGTTGCGGCAACAGGATGTCAGCCCGTATGGTGGTGTAGCCCTGGGCACTTTCCATATGCATGGCCAGTGATTCGTTGTGCACCTGCATGTACTCGATCACCATGCGCAGCACCGCATGCAGGTTGGGCGCATCGCGCACGGCCAGACCCAGTGCGCCCAGGATGGACAGTCTGCGCGATTGGGCCATGCGCAAACCGAAATTTTCGACCCCCGACAGAGCGGCCGAGTTTTCGAGCAGCTCGCGCACTGCTGTCACGGGGATGCGCAAGTCCTTCTCGAGCAGCGCGCTTTGACTGATCCCAGCATGCTTGAGCATTGCGTAGGGATCGAGTCCCACGCTGCGGGCCACTTCCTCGTAATTTGTCAGCGCTGCAGCGCGAACCAGGGCGGTCATAGGGTTTGTACCAAGCTGTCCCGAAAGGTTAATTCAATGTCCCGAAATGTTAATCGCCCAATGGGGGGATTCCAAATAATTGATGCACGTCAATCGAAGGAGATGTTGTGCAGACCCATCAATCCCCCAGCCCGACACCACTGACCGACCTGTTGCGCAGCACCGGTGAGTGGAACCCGAACTGGACCCCTTTCGCCGAACTCGATCCCGAATGGACCGAGCGTTTCATGCACATGGGGCTCAAGCCCATGCTGGACAAGGTGCTGGATCCCAAGACCATCGAATTCATTGCCATCGCAGTTGATGCCTCGTGCACCCACATGTACGCCCCTGGCGTTCGCCGGCACATCCGCAAGGCCTTGGAGTTGGGCGCTACCAAGGAAGAGATCACCGCCGTGCTTCAACTGACCAGCGTGCTCGGAATTCACACCATGAGCCTGGGGGCCCCCATCCTGCAGGAAGAGCTGGCGACCGCCAACACACGTGCGACCGCGCACAAGTAAATCAGGTTCAAGCAACTTTTTTCCATTCAACCGAGGACAGACCATGCAATTTTTCGACGACTCCCTTTTGCCCGAGAACCAACAACCCCTGGTGATCCAGGTAGCCCCCTATGGACCAGAATTCCTGCCTGGCGATTCGGACGACATCCCCGTCTCTATGGATGCACAGATCCAGAAAGCCGTGGACTGCTACAACGCAGGCGCCACCGTGCTGCACGTGCACTGCCGCGAGGAAGACGGCCAGGGTTCCAAGCGGCTTTCCCGCTTCAACGAAATGCTTGACCGTCTGCGCCAGGCTGTTCCGGAAATGGTCTTGCAGGTGGGTGGTTCCATTTCCTTCGCACCGGAAGGAGAGGGCGCCGATGCCAAGTGGCTGAGCGACGACACCCGCCACATGCTGGCCGAGCTGACACCGAAACCCGACCAGGTGACCATTGCCATCAACACCAACCAGATGAATGTCTGTGAATTGCTGACAGCGGACGATGTTGCCAACACCTCGCTGGCCTTGCCGGCGTACCAGGCTGCCTACTCGGAGATGACCATACCCTCGGGGCCAGCCTTTGTCGCAGAGCATCTGAAGCGCTTGCAGGCCGCTGGAATCCAGCCCCATTTCATGCTGGCTGATGTGGGGCAGCTGGAGACGGTCGAGCGCCTGATACGACGGGGCATCTACACGGGCCCTCTTGTCCTGAACCACGTCATGATCGGTGGCGGCGCAGACGGCCCGAACCCTCGCAACATGATGGAGTTCATTAACCGGGTGCCGGAAGGTGCTGTACTCACGATTGAGGGCCTGATGCGCAATATGCTGCCGCTGACAACCATGGCGATCGCCATGGGTCTGCATACCCGTGTGGGCATTGAAGACAATCTGTGGGGCAAGAAGGGAGAGCGCATGACCTCCGTGCGGCAAGTCGAACAGCAGGTGCGCATCGCCCGCGAGCTGCACCGCGAAGTGGCAACCGGAGCGCAGGCACGGGCCATTTACAAGATCGGTGAACACTACAACAGTGTGGATGCGACGCTTGAAAAGCTTGGCTACGCACCCAATCGCAAGAATGGGGAACTGGGCGTGCCATTGCGCCTGGCGGCCTAACGCGGCGGTCGGAAACAAACAAGAGGAGACATTCCATGAATTGGAAAAGCAAACCGATTGCCGTTCTGATGGGCTTGTTGCTCATCCATGTGCTGGCCCATATCGACCGGCACATGCTGTCCGGCTTTGCGCCACAGATCA
Organism: Rhodoferax sp.; assembly: GCA_008015235.1. Classification (GTDB taxonomy): domain Bacteria; phylum Pseudomonadota; class Gammaproteobacteria; order Burkholderiales; family Burkholderiaceae_C; genus Allorhodoferax. Next base: position 56,803 of record SSFF01000022.1, read on the forward strand.
CCCAGGAGCTGGTGCTCAACAACAAACAGTTCGGGTTTCTGACTGGTGCGGTTTGGGTGCTGAGCTTTGGCTTCATGGCCATCTTCATGGGTTCACTGGCCGACCGCTTCAGTCGGACCAAGGTCATGGCTTTCGGGGTCCTGGTTTGGAGTGTCTGTACAGCCGCTTCCGGCTACGCCCAGAACTTTGAGCAGATGGTGCTGGCACGCTTTTTCGTGGCCACGGGGGAGGCCGCATTGGTACCCGCAGCCGTATCGTTGCTGGCCGAAGTGTTTTCGGCCCAGCGTCGTAGCACGGCAGTCGGTGTGTTCTTTATCGGCATCCCCATGGGCATCGGACTGGCCTTTGTGATTGCAGGAACCATGGGTGCCTCCATGGGCTGGCGCAGTACCTTCATGGTGCTGGGTATTGCCGGCGTTGTCATGACTCTGCCTCTGTTGTTTCTGAAGGACCAGCGGGATAACGGTATCGGCCACGAGCCGGGCGCTCCGTTTGGCCAGCAGGTGAAGCTGGTCATGGGCGCGATGCGGGCCAGCAAGCCGCTGCGCCAGACCATGATTGGTTTCGTGTTGATTCACTTTGCCTTTGCTGGCCTTGCCTTCGTGCAGCTGTGGCTGGTCCGTGAGCGCGGCTTTGACGGAGCCAGCATCGCCAAGCAAATGGGTTCCATGCAGATTCTCTTCGGCACCATTGGTGCGGTGTTGGGGGGGATTGCGAGTGACCGGTTGGCCGGACGCTTCCAGGGGGGGCATGCCACCGTGCTGTCGTTGATGGTGCTGGTCTTTGCACCTCTGATGTTGCTGTACCGTTTTGCAACGCCCGGGTCGGCTCTGTTTTTTATCGGCATGTGTGCTGGTTTCATTCTGCCGCTGGCCAGCTACGGCCCTGCCAATGCGCTGATCCAGGCCCTGACGCCGGTCAACATGCGTTCCACCATTACCGGTGCGACCATGATGCTGATCAACGTATTTGCCATCGCGATCGGCAATCTTGCCGTTGGTGCAATCAGCGACAGGCTGACCGCCAGTGGCTCCAGCTTCGGCTTGAGCACTGCGCTGATAGGAACTGATGTGCTGGTGATGCTGTCTCTCTGGTTCTTCTGGCGTGCCGCCAGCAGCGGCGACTCCCGACTGGCGGATGCCCGCGACAAGTCGGTCGTGATGCACTGACACAGGTCCGTCCATGTCATCCTCCACCCACCCCATCGCGGGCAAGGTGGCCATCGTCACCGGCGCTGCCGGTGGCTTGGGCCGCGCCATTGCCCTGAACTATGCCGCACACGGAGCCACGGTGGTGGCCTGCGACGTCAACGAGAGCGGTCTGACCCAGCTTGCGACCGAACTGAACACTCATGGCGACAAGCACCTTTGTGTACCCTGCAACGTCGCCGACAGCCATGGCGTAGCTGCGTTGTTTGATCATGTCTGCCATGTCTTCGGCACGGTGCATATCCTGGTGAACAATGCCGCCCTGGTGCCTTCGCGTCCCGAGGACGATGTCCGACGGAACAGGCACTACACCTACATCACGACGCCGCAACCACGCCAGTCGCTGCGGTTCACCAGCCAGATGTCCGACGGCGAATGGCTCCGCTGGTGGGACGTCAACGTGCACGGGGTGTTCTATTGCACCCGCGAGGCGCTCAAGCGCATGGAGCCCCAGCGTGAAGGCAAGATCATCAATGTGGCCTCCATTGCAGGCATCTCGTCCATGAGTGCCCATAGTCCGCACTACAGCGCCACCAAAGGGGCGGTCATCGCGTTTACCAAGGCGGTTGCAGCCGAAGTGGCCGGTGCCAATGTGTTTGTCAATGCCATGGCGCCTGGTGGCGTTCAGACTCCAGACTTTGATGCCCTGCTGGCGCGCATGGGGGAGGAAAAGTGCAACCAGTTCTGGCAAGTCATTCCCGCAGGTCGGCTGGGTACGATGCAGGAATATGCGGACACCGCACTGTTCCTTGCAGGCCCCCACTACCTGGTGGGTCAGGTCATCAGTCCCAATGGAGGGGCAGTGATTTGACGAAGCGCACCATCGTGCTGATGGCGCTTGCCGAGGTTCCGGTGGACCGGGGCCGCCAATGCAAGGTCGAGGGGCTGGATCTGGCCCTGTTTCGAATCGGTGACGCGGCGTATGCCATCGCCGACAGCTGCCCCCATCAGGGCGCCTCCCTGGCCAACGGCAAGCTTCAAGGTGCCTTGGTGAGCTGCCCAGCGCATGGGCTCAAGTTTGACGTGCGCACCGGTTGCTCATCGGTGTCTGCCGAGCTGCGCACCGGCAATTACCCCGTACGTGTGATCGACGGACAAATCGTGCTCGATATCGAAGAGCCACAACCCCAAGGAGTCAAAGAATGCTGAATGGACAAATGATGCAGATGCCGCTGCTGGTATCGAGCCTGCTGGTGCATGCCGAGCGCCACCACCCAGAGCAGGAAGTGGTGTCACGCCGGGTGGAGGGAGACATCCACCGGGAAACCTTCGTGGAACTGGCCGCACGCGCACGCCGTGTGGCCAATGCCTTGCAGCGCCTGGGCATACGGATGTCCGATCGCGTCGCCACCCTGGCCTGGAACGGCCACCGCCACATGGAGCTGTACTACGGCGTTTCCGGCTCGGGCGCCGTCCTGCACACCCTCAACCCCCGCCTGCATCCCGACCAGGTCGTCTGGATCGCCGACCAC
>SSFF01000010.1 GCA_008015235.1 Rhodoferax sp.
CCCTTGAACTTGTCGCTGGTCATGATGGCGGTGCGCTGCACGCTGGCCAGCAGAGGGGCGCGGCCCAGGGTCACGCTGTTCTTGTGGTTCTTGGGGATGACGCGGTTGTAGTCGGGGAACTTGCCTTCGACCAGCTTGGTGACGAACTCCATGCCGCCAAAGCTGAACTTGGCCTGGTTGGGAGCAAACTGCATCTCGATCATCGGCGCGTCCTGGCCTTCAGGCACGCTGGCGTCGGACAGCAGGCGCTGCAGCTCGATCACGGTCTTGCGCGGCAGGATCACTTCCTGCTTGGGCACTTCGACGTCGAGCTTGGCGGAGGCAAAGGCCAGGCGGTGGCCGTCGGTGGCGACCAGGCTCAGGGTGTCGCCTTCGGCCACGAACAGGATGCCGTTGAGGTAGTAGCGGATATCGTGCACTGCCATGGCAAAGGCCACCTGGTCCATCAGACCCTTGAGTGTCTTTTGCGGAATGCTGAACGCGGGGCCGAAATTGGGCGACTCCTGCACCAGCGGAAAGTCTTCAGCCGGCAGGGTCTGCAAAGTGAATTTGCTCTTGCCACCCTTGACAATCAGCTTGTTCTGGCTCGATTCGAGCGAGACCGTCTGGTCGGACGGCATGGTGCGCAAGATGTCGATGAGCTTCTTGGCGCCGACGGTGGTGGTGAAGTTACCGGTGTCGCCACCGAGTTCGGCCGTGGTGCGGATCTGGATTTCCAGATCGCTGGTGGTCAGTTGCAGGGTGCCGGCGGTTTTGCGCAGCAGGATGTTGGCCAGGATCGGCAAGGTATGGCGGCGTTCAACGATGCCGGCTACGGACTGCAGTACCGACAGGACTTTGTCCTGGGGGGCTTTCAATACGATCATGTCTACCTCAAAGCGTGTTGTGGGGCTCCAGCGGCATGTCCGCTTGGTGCGCTTGTGGGGGCAATCCCGCCATTTTCTCTTGTTTTAGCGACAAAACGGTGGCAGCGGATGCGGTTTTTGTGGGCAGGGTTTGCACGGATCAGCCTTTGAGCGTTTGCTCCAGCACGTGCAGCTGCTGGTTCAGTTCGGTCATCTGCTGGCGCTCGGCTGCAATCTTGCGGACGGCGTGCAGCACCGTGGTGTGGTCGCGCCCGCCAAACATTTCGCCGATCTCGGGCAGGCTCTTCTGGGTGAGCTCCTTGGCCAGGTACATGGCAATCTGGCGCGGCCGGGCAATGCTGGCCGGGCGTTTCTTGCTGTACATGTCGGCGACCTTGATCTTGTAATAGTCGGCCACGGTCTTCTGGATGTTTTCCACCGAAATCTGCCGGTTCTGGATCGACAGCAAGTCACGCAGGGCATCGCGCGCCAGCTGGATGGATATCTCCTTCTGGTTGAAGCGCGAATAGGCCAGCACCTTGCGCAGCGCGCCTTCGAGCTCACGCACGTTGGAACGCACGTTCTTGGCCACGAAGAACGCTACTTCTTCGGGCATCTCCGAGCCTTCCTGCTGCGCCTTGTTGATCAGGATCGCCACCCGCATTTCGAGCTCGGGCGGTTCGATGGCCACCGTCAGGCCGGAGTCAAAGCGCGAAATCAGGCGCTCGTGGATGTCGGCCAGCCCCTTGGGGTAGGTGTCGCTGGTCATGACGATGTGGCTCTTCTTGGCCAGCAAGGCCTCGAAGGCGTTGAAGAACTCTTCCTGCGTGCGTTCCTTGTTGGCAAAAAACTGCACATCGTCGATCAGCAGCAAATCCAGCGAGTGGTACCGCTCTTTGAATTCGTCAAAAGTTTTGCGCTGGTAGGCCTTAACCACATCCGTGACAAATTGCTCTGCATGGATGTAGAGAACTTTGGCACTGGGCTTGTCCTGGAGCAAGCGGTTGCCGATGGCATGCATCAAATGGGTCTTGCCCAGGCCGACACCACCGTAGATGAAAAGAGGGTTGTACAACTGGCCCGGCGTATGGGCCACGTGCATGGCGGCGGCACGTGCCATGCGGTTGGCAGTGCCTTCCACCAGGTTGTCGAAGGTCAAGGCAGTATTGATGCGATTCTTGGCCAGCCCATTGGACTTTTCGGCCTCCCCCCCTTCACCCTCCTCGGTGTTTGCCATGGGGGCAGGCTTGGGGGCAATCGTGGTGCGCACAGGGGCTTCGCGCGGAGTGATCGCTAACTCAATTTCAACCGAACGTCCGGAAACCTGCTCCAGCAGGGCAGCAAGGCGCTTGCCGTACTGCGCGCGCAGCCAGTCCAGCTTGAAGCGGTTGGCGACAAATACCGTGACTTTGGAGAAGTCGGCGGCGACCTGGGCATTGAGTGGTTTGATCCAGGTGTTGAACTGTTGCTCCGGCAGTTCCTGGGCCAACAGGCCGACACAGTCCTGCCACAGCAATTGCCCGGCATCGGGCTGGTTGGGGGGGGGTGATAACACGAGTGCTTTCCTCTGGCAGACCGGCAGCGTTCTGTGGATATTCTTGCTTTGCCGCGCCGTAGATTGTAATTTATCAAGAGCTTATCCACATGCTGTAGTCGTTCAGGGTATTCCCGACGCAACCTCCAGTGCTACCGTGCATAAATCCAGTAAGGCCTTGCCGTGCTTGAGAAAATTTGCGATAATCGCGGGTTTCCCTGACTTGCGTTCAGGGTGAATGAATGAACTGAACAGATGTGTGCGCTATGTTTTGCGCGCCCTGTCTGCCCTGTCGGGATCGATGCATAGTTAGGAAAATCTGAAATGAAACGCACATACCAACCCTCCAAGACCCGCCGCGCCCGTACCCACGGTTTTCTGGTTCGCATGAAGACCCGCGGTGGCCGCGCTGTCATCAACGCACGCCGCGCCAAGGGTCGCAAGCGCCTGGCTGTCTAATCCTGTACCGGGGCAGCGCATCGCAGGTCTTGCGTTGGCGCTTCACCGTGGATGCGGGAACGACACATGTTGCGTTTAAAGACACGGCCTCAATACCAAGCGGCACTGGCAGGCAAAACCCTGTCAAGAACTGCCCACTTCGTATTGCAAGGCTGCGCTTTGCCGCACACCACCTCGGCTGAACAGCCGCAGGGACAAGAAAGGGCGCAAGCCCTTTTTTCGTGTGTGGACATCTGGTTGGGCGCCATGGTTCCCAAACGCTGGGCCAAGCGTGCCGCCACCCGCAACCTGATCAAGCGCCAGATCTACACACTGAGTGCAGCGCACGCACACGCGTTTGCGCAAGGCGCCCATGTGGTACGTCTGCGCAGCAGTTTTGGCACCCAAGGTTTTCCCAGTGCCAGCTCCGACGCACTCAAACTGGCCGTGCGCCAGGAGCTCCTGCAGCTGTTTGCGGCGTCGGCACGCGTGCCGCAGCCCGAGGTGGCTGCATGATGCGCGCGCTCCTGATCGGTGTGGTCAAGGCTTACCGCTTGTTGCTAAGCCCATGGTTGGGCAGTGCATGCCGCTTTGAGCCCACCTGCTCGGCGTATGCCCTGGGGGCCCTGCAGCAGCATGGCGCTGCAGCGGGCAGCTACCTGACTGTGGCCCGTCTGGCGCGTTGCCACCCATGGTGTGCGGGGGGCTCAGATCCGGTGCCACCGCAAGCGCCCCCTTTGTTTTCCCGTTTGCTCTCTTCTTCGACAAAGAAAACTTCATGAACGATATTCGTCGCACCATCTTGTGGCTGGTTTTCGGTTTTTCCATGGTCATGCTGTGGGACAACTGGCAGGTGTACAACGGTCACCCGGCCACTTTCTTCCCGCAGGCGCCCAAGGCTGTCGCCACAGCGCCCGCGGCGGATGGCAAGACAGCGAATGCCGGTGTGCCAGCATCCGCCCCTGCGGCCACAGCCACGGTTCCTTCCGCGCAGACTGTCGCCGCACCCACCGCGGCTCCCGCTGCCCCGCGTGAAATTGTCGAAATCACCACCGACGTGCTCAAGCTCAGTTTTGATTCGGAAGGCGGCTCGCTGGTGCGCGCCGAGTTCCTGAAGTACGGTGACAGTGCCGACAAAACCCAGAACTTTGTCCTGCTGAACGACAGCAAAGACCGTGTCTACAAGGCCCAATCCGGCGTGATCGGCGGTGCTACGCCTGGGGCCTTCCCCACCCACACTACCCCCATGGTGTTCAGTGGCGAACGCAGCCTCCAGGACGGAAGCAACGAACTGCAGGTGCGTTTCACCTCCGCCGAAGTCGGCGGCCTCAAACTCGTCAAGACCTACACGTTGCGTCGCGGTGCCTATGACATGAACGTCAAGCATGAACTCGTCAACGTGTCGGCCACGCCGTTGGCGCCGCAGTTGTACGTGCAGTTGGTGCGCGACGGCAACAAGCCCGCAGGCGAATCGTCGTTCTACTCGACATTCACTGGCCCGGCCATCTACACCGAGGCCAAGAAGTACCAGAAAGCAGAGTTTTCGGACATCAAGAAAAAAGCAGTGGACGTGGAAAAGTCGTCCGACACTGGCTACATCGCCATGGTGCAACATTACTTTGCCAGCGCCTGGATCCTGCCGCAAGGCATGCAGCGCAACCTGTCTCTCGATGGCGTGGACATCGGCTCCAGCGTGGCCGACTGCTGCTACCGCGTGTCGGCCATTGCCCCCCTGCAGACCATCGCTCCTGGACAGACCCAATCGGTTGAAGCCAAGCTGTTTGTGGGCCCCCAGGAAGAGAAAATGCTGGAAGCCTTGGCCCCTGGCCTGGAGTTGGTCAAGGATTATGGTTGGCTGACCATCCTGGCCAAGCCGCTGTACTGGCTGCTGGACAAGTTGCATGGCTTCATCCAGAACTGGGGCTGGTCCATCGTGGCCCTGGTGCTGCTGTTGAAAATCGCGTTCTACTGGCTCAATGCCAAGGCCTATGCCAGCATGGCCAAGATGAAGGCGGTCAACCCGCGCATCATGGAACTGCGTGAACGCATGAAGGACAACCCGCAGCAGATGCAGCAGGAGATGATGCGCATCTACCGCGAGGAGAAGGTCAACCCCATGGGGGGCTGTTTCCCCATCATGGTCCAGATTCCTGTTTTCATTGCCTTGTACTGGGTGCTGCTGTCCAGCGTGGAAATGCGCAACGCACCCTGGCTGCTGTGGATCCATGACCTCTCGGCACCCGACCCGTACTACATCTTGCCGCTGGTCATGACCCTGACCACCCTGCTGCAGACAGCCTTGAATCCCGCACCGCCGGATCCGATGCAGGCCAAGATGATGTGGTTCATGCCGCTGGCCTTCAGCGTGATGTTCTTCTTCTTCCCCTCGGGCCTGGTGCTGTACTGGATTACCAACAACATCCTGTCCATTGCCCAGCAGTGGATCATCAACACCCGCATGGGTGTGCCGCCGCAGTTCAACCTGCCCAAGTTCAAGTAAGCCCGGAGCGACTGCAGCATGCTGTCGCGCCAGCACGACCCCATCATCGCCATCGCCACGGCCCCCGGCCGCGGCTCGGTAGGGATCGTGCGCATCAGCGGCCGCGGGCTCATGCCCTTTTGCCGGGCGCTGTTCGGGCGCGACCTGCTGCCGCGCCAAGCCAGCTATCTGCCTTTCCATGACACCGACGGCAGCGTCATCGACCAGGGCCTGGCGCTCTTTTTCCAGGGACCACATTCCTTCACCGGCGAGGATGTGCTCGAGCTCCAGGGCCACGGTGGGCCGGTGGTACTGCAGCTGCTGGTGGCCCGCTGCCTGGGCTTGGCCGCACAAGCGGATGCGCAAACCCGCCGGCCGTTGCTACCTGGACTGCGTCTGGCCCAGCCGGGAGAATTCTCTGAGCGCGCCTTCCTGAACGACAAGCTTGACCTGGCGCAGGCCGAAGCCATTGCCGACCTGATCGATGCCTCAACCTCCGCCGCCGCCCGCGGCGCCAGCCAATCGCTGACCGGGGTGTTCTCGCGGCGCATCCATGCGGTCAAGGACGCCCTCATTCACCTGCGCATGCTGGTCGAGGCTACGCTCGACTTTCCCGAAGAGGAGATCGACTTCCTGCAGAAGGCCGATGCCCAGGGCCAGCTGGACCACATCCTGTCGAGCTTGCAGCTTGTCTTGCAGGAGGCACGCCAGGGCGCCTTGCTGCGCGAGGGCATTCGCGTGGTCATTGCCGGACAGCCCAACGCCGGCAAGTCCTCACTGCTCAATGCCTTGGCCGGTGCCGAGTTGGCCATCGTGACCCCTATTCCCGGCACCACACGCGACAAGGTCGAACAGACCATACAGATCGAGGGCGTGCCAATCCACGTCGTCGACACCGCCGGTTTGCGCGAAAGCGAGGATGTGGTCGAGCAGATGGGTATTGCCCGCGCCTGGGACGCCATTGCGGGTGCTGACGTGGTCCTGTTCCTGCACGATCTGTCGCGCCAGAACGCTCCTGAATACATAGCGCATGATGCAGACATTGCGCGGACTATCGCCGAGAAATGTCCTTCATCGATACCCGTACTCGAAGTCTGGAACAAGAGTGACGCCAGCACTGTTCCGGTTCCTGAAACCGGCATCGTCCTGTCAGCCAAGACCTTGAACGGATTGGAGACCTTGCGCCAGGCCTTGCTACGGGCGGCGGGTTGGCAAGGCGCCCAAACCGGCACCTTCATTGCCCGGGAGCGCCATCTGCAGGCACTGCGCAAAGCCCGCGACCATGCTGAACTAGCAGCCGTTCATCTGCAAGGGACTGCCTCCCATCTGGACCTGATGGCGGAGGAGCTTCGGTTGGCACATACTGCCCTGAGTGAAATTACCGGCGAATTCACGTCAGACGACCTGCTAGGCGTGATTTTTTCGAAGTTTTGCATCGGGAAATAGCGCATACTGCGCGCTCTCAGCAGTCCGTACCCCTCCATTACTATGTCGTTGTTCAATTGGTTCGGTAAAAGCAAGGCGGAGCCACCCCACACCGCTCCACGTTCATCCTCCGGTCTGGCCCAGCTGGACGCCACCCTGCCCAACACGCCGCCACCGGCGCGCGCACCATCTGCGGCGGTCGGCTCGCGCAAACAAGAACGGCACGCCATGCGCGAGTTGCTCTACACCGTGGTTCGCGAATCCATGAACAAGATGGGCGTGCTGTCCTCCAGCTACAAGTTCAAGGTCCTTTCGCTCGACTCACGTGGCCGCCAGTACCTGGTCATGATGGATCTGCAGCGTCTCCAAACCGGTGAAGTGGCCCGCATGGCCGAGATCGAAACCCTGATTGCACAAACCGCCAAGGCGCGCCACGACATTTTGGTCACGGCCGTCTACTGGCGTCTGAGCGAACAGGTCACCAGCCTCCTGCCACCGGTACATACCACACCCGCTGCGCCCACTGCGATGGGCCAGCCGCCTAAACCTGCCTACGAGCCGATCCAGTCCGACGAAGTCGAGGCATTCAAGAAAGCATTGGCAGCCGCCCCACGCACGCCGGTGCGGCCAGGTGAATTGCTGCAGTCAGGGCCCCTCTTGCCACCAACCGATACCGGTTTTGCAGACACCGAGGTGGACGAGCGTGCCACCCCCTTGAGCGCCACCCAGTACGGCGATCTGTAGGACCATCCGGTTGCTGGATATGACCTCGGATAGCCACTGGCGGTGGCAGGTCAGTGCCCCTCGAAATCGACCAGGGTAAACAAGGCGAGGCCGGATTCCCGCAGTTTCTGTGATCCGCCTAACTCCGGCAAATCGACGATGGCAGCACCCTCCATCACCAGGGCGCCTTGGCGTTCGAGCAATTTCTTGCCTGCCATCATGGTGCCACCGGTGGCGATCAAATCATCAATGAGCAGCACCCGGTCACCGGGATGCACCGCGTCGGTGTGCAGTTCGACCGTGGCACTGCCGTACTCCAGCTCATAGGTCTCTTCCACCGTCGTGAAAGGCAGCTTGCCTTTCTTGCGGATCGGCACGAAGCCGACGTTCAGTTCGTAGGCGACCACGGCGCCCAGAATGAAGCCGCGGGCATCCAGTCCGGCCACCACATCGGGCCGCAGGGCCGGGTCCATGTAGCGGTGCACGAAGGCGTCGATCAAAACCCTGAATACCTTGGCATCCTGCAGCAAGGGCGTAATGTCGCGGAACTGCACGCCCGGCGCCGGCCAGTCCGGCACCGTACGGATGTGGTCTTTGAGGTACTGGTTGACACTTTGCAGGTGCATGGTGAATTTGCGTAAGCGCTTGATGAATGAAAGGGATCAGGCCGGTGGGCCGCTGTGGAGCAGGCGTTGCTCGGCCAACGCCAAGGACTCGGCCCTTCCGCAGACCACAAGCGTATCACCCCCGAGCAAGCACGTCTGCCCATCCACCACATGTGTCTGGCCATTGCTGCGCCGCAGTCGGACCACCCGGACCGCCAGTGTGTCCAGTGCGAAGGCCACCAGAGGGCGGCCCTCGGCCAGGTAAGGCCGCGGCAAGGTGATGGTGTGCATGCGTTCGAGGTGCATCTCCTGGACGCTGTCGTCGTCCGCACCGTGGAAATAGCCGCGCAGCAGGTTGTAGCGCGCATCGCGCTGGTCCTGCACGATCCGGATCACGCGGCGCATGGGCACGCCCACCAGCGCCAGGGCGTGGCTGGCCAGCATCAAGGAGCCCTCGATCGACTCCGGCACCACCTCGGTTGCCCCCGCGGCCTGAAAGCGCTCCAGGTCCTGGTCATCCTGGGTACGGATGATGACCGGCACCTGGGGCGCATGGGTGCGGACATGGTGCAGCACCTTGAGGCTGGCCGCAGGGGTATCCAGGTACGTCACCACCACGGCACTGGCACGTGCCAAACCGGCTGCCATCAGCGACTGGATGCGCCCGCAATCGCCGAACTCCACCGTGTGGCCAGCCTGTACTGCCTGCTGCACGCGTTCCGGGTCCAGGTCCAAGGCCATGTACGGAATGCCTTCGGACTCCAGGATACGCGCCAGGTTTTGACCACAACGGCCGAAACCGCAGATCAGCACATGGTCGTGGGCCGCTATCGACTTGCGGGCGATATTGGTCATTTGAAGCGACTGCTGCAACCAGTCACTGGCCACCAGCTTGAGCACGATGCAGTTGCTGTGCATGATGATGAACGGTGTCGCCAGCATCGACAGCACCATGCCGGCCAGAATCGGATTGAGCAGACTCGGAGCCAGCAAACCCTTGTCCTGGGCCAGCGCCAGCAACACAAAGCCGAACTCACCTGCCTGCGCCAGATACAGCCCCGTGCGCATGGAAACACCCGTGGTCGCCCCCAAGCCACGCGCCAGGGCTGTTACCAGCACGGCCTTGAACACGGTTGGAACCACCAAAAGCGCCAGCACCAGCAGCCAGCTATGGGCCACTTCACGCCAGTCCAGCAGCATGCCGATACTGATAAAGAAGAGGCCCAGCAGCACATCATGGAAGGGACGGATGTCGGTTTCCACCTGGTGCTTGTATTCGGTTTCTGAAATCAGCATGCCGGCGATGAACGCCCCGAGTGCCAGGCTCAGACCCGCCAGCTCGGTCAGCCATGCCAAGCCCAAGGTGATGAGCAGCAGGTTGAGTACGAAGAGCTCCTCGCTCTTGCGCTGGGCGACGACCTTGAGCCAGCGGCGCAGCAGGTGCTGACCGCCAACCAACAGGAAGGCGACCAGGACCGTGGCCTTCAATGCAGCCCACATGAGGGCGACAGCCAGATTTTCCCCTGCAGCACCCAGGGCTGGAATCAATACCAGCAACGGCACGACGGCGAGGTCCTGGAACAGCAGCACACCCATGATGCGCTTGCCATGCTCGGACTCCATCTCCAGCCGCTCGGCCATGAGCTTGACCACAATGGCCGTACTGCTCATGGCCAGCGCACTGGACAGTGCCAATGCGGTTTGCCAGGATATGTCACCCCACCAGCCCAATTGCCGGGTCAGCACCAAGGTGGCGGCGGCGGCCACGACCATGGTGAGGCTGACCTGCAGTAATCCCAAGCCGAACACATGCTTGCGGATCGACCACAACTTGGGCAAATTGAACTCCAGCCCAATGACAAACATCAGGAAAACCACCCCGAACTCGCCGAGGTGCCGCACCCCTTCGGAGTTCTGGGCCAATGCCAAGGCATTCGGACCGATGACCACGCCCACGGCCAGATAACCCAGCATGGGCGGCAGCTTGAGTGAGCGGCACACCACCACACCCAGCACGGCGGCCAGCAGATACAGGAGGATGATTTCGAGGCCGGACATACCTGCATCGTACAAGACGGCAACGCGTCGATAAAATGGTCCTATGACCCTTCCCGCGAATCCCCTGAGCGACCTGCAGTCGCAGCGTGCACTGGCCTTGGCCCACGAGACCTTCCAGATAGAAGCGGCAGCCGTTGCCGGCCTTGCGGCCCGGACAGGTCCGAGCTTCGCACAGGCCGTCGGACTGATCCTGTCCACTACCGGTCGCGTGGTCGTCATGGGTATGGGCAAAAGTGGCCATGTGGGCCGCAAGATCGCAGCCACGCTGGCATCCACCGGCACCCCGGCCCTGTTTGTGCACCCCGCGGAAGCCAGCCATGGCGATTTGGGCATGGTCACCGCACACGACGTGGTGCTCATGATCTCCAACAGTGGTGAGTCCCAGGAAATCAATGCCATCCTGCCGGTACTCAAGCGCTTGGGGGTGCCGCTGATTGCCATGACTGGCAATGGCCAGTCGTCGATGGCACAGCATGCCGATATCTGGCTCAACAGCGCGGTGGACAAGGAGGCTTGCCCGCTGAACCTGGCGCCCACTGCCAGCACCACTGCGCAAATGGCCCTGGGCGATGCCTTGGCCGTGGCCCTTCTCGATGCCCGAGGTTTTCGTGCCGAGGATTTCGCACGCTCACACCCCGGCGGAGCCCTGGGACGCAAGCTGCTCACCCATGTCAGTGACCTGATGCGCACGGGCGACGCCTTGCCCTGCGTCAGCCCCACCGCCACCTTCAGTGACGTGATGCGTGAAATGAGCGCCAAGAGCATGGGTGCGGCCATCGTCGTCGACGACCAGAGCCATGCCATCGGCATCTTCACCGACGGTGACCTGCGCCGCCTGGTGGAACAAGGCATGGACCTGCGCACCAAGATCGCCCGCGATGTCATGCATGCCAATCCGCGCAGCATACGCGCGGACCGACTGGCGGTAGAGGCGGCAGAGCTCATGGAACTGCACCGCATCACCAGCGTGCTGGTGGTCGATGCCGAGCAACGCTTGTGTGGTGCCTTGAGCATCAACGACCTGCTGCGCGCGAAAGTCATCTGATGAAGCCCGCGATCCAATTCGATCCCACCCTGCTACTGCGCGCCCAGGGTGTGCGCGTGGTGTTTCTGGACGTTGACGGTGTCCTCACTGACGGAGGCTTGCTGTTCAGTGAATCTGGCGAGACCCTCAAGCGCTTCAACACCCTTGACGGGCATGGACTGAAGATGCTGCAAAAGGCCGGCATCACTCCGGTGGTCATCACTGGGCGCGACTCCAAGCCCCTGCGTGCGCGCTTGCAGGCATTGGGGATTACCCACGCCCATTTCGGTACCGAAGACAAGTGCCCAGCAGCCCAGCAAAGTTTGCAGACCCTGGGTTGCACCTGGGAGCAGGCAGCGGCCATCGGCGATGACTGGCCGGACCTGCCCGTCATGTGCCGCGCGGCCCTGGCCTGCGCGCCGGCCAATGCCCAGGTCGAAGTTCGTTCCCGTTCGCACTTTGTCACCCAGACTGCGGGGGGCCATGGTGCCGTGCGCGAGCTGTGCGACCTGCTGCTAGTGGCGAACGGCCGCTACGACACCCTGCTGGCCGAGTACCTGCCTTGAAACCCTGGACACGCCAACTCGGGGAGCGCGCACTCCTGTACCTGCCCTTGATCTTCATGGGTAGTCTGGCCCTGGGCACCTACTGGCTGGTGCGTACCACCCCTTCGGTGCAGGAGGCCGCAGGCCCCAGCATCGCCCCGCAGGGCCCTGACTACACCCTGCAGGACTTTGTCATGCGCTCTTTCGACGCACAAGGCCAACTGCGCACCGAAGTAGCCGGAGACACGGCCACCCATTTCCCCGACAGGAAAGCCATCGTCATTGACAACATCCGCATCAAGAACGTCAACAGCACCGGTCGCTTGAGTACCGCCTCGGCCCGCCAGGGGGTGACGGACGATGCCCAGACCCAGGTCGAACTGATGGGTCAGGCCCTGGTGGTGCGGGAGGCCTTCACCGACACCAAGGGACAGAGCCAGGAACGTGCCGAATACCGCAGCGAATACCTGCTGGCCCATCTGAAGGATGAAGTGGTCAGCTCCAACCAACCGGTGCAATTGCTGCGCAGCGGGGGAGATAATTTCACGGCTGACGCGCTGCATTACGACAATGGCAGCCGCACCTTGCAGTTGCAAGGCCGGGTGCGCGGAACCTTGGTTCCACGCACGGCAGCGGCGCCGACCAAGACTGGCAAACCATGACGCCCCTTGTATTTATCACCGGTGCATCCAGTGGACTGGGCCAGGCGCTGGCCGTGCGCTACTACCAGGCCGGATACCGGCTGGCGCTGGTAGCACGACGTACCGAGGCCGTGCTGGCATGGGCGCAGGTACAGAATTGGGACCTGGGACGTTTTGCGGTTTACAGTGCCGATGTGGCTGTGATCGACAGCATCGTTGCGGCCGGAACGCAATGCCTGGCGCAGCAGGGCGTGCCCGATGTGGTGATCGCCTGTGCTGGATTCAGCTCTGGTGTCGACATCACTTACCGCGAGGACCTGGACGTGATGGCCCGCACCTTTGCCACCAACAACGTGGGCACGGCGGCCACCTTCCACCCCTTCATCGCGGCCATGGCAGCGCGCGGTTCGGGGGCCTTGGTGGGCGTGGCCAGCGTCCACGGTATCCGCGGCATGCCTGGCCATGGGGCCTACTGCCCGAGCAAGGCCGGCGTCATTAGTTTCTGCGAAGCCCTTCGCGGCGAGCTGCGCAGCAGCGGCGTCAAAGTGGTCACCATCGTGCCAGGCTACATCGACACCCCACTGACGCAGGGCAACAGCTATTCCATGCCTTTTCTGATGCCTGCCACCGAGTTTGCCGAGGCGGCATTCCGTGCCATTGCGCGCGGCAGCAGCTACCAGGTGATTCCCTGGCAGATGGGCGTAGTGGCGAAGTTTTTGCGGGTGTTGCCGAACTGGGCTTTCGACAAGCTCTTTGCCGGACGACCGCGCAAGCCGCGTGCGCAAGGCTGAGTTAAGTCAGTTCGTCGGCAGCATGCAGAAATGCGAAAAGGGCCCGAAGGCCCTTTTCTTTTGTGTCTGAACGGGTCAGGCGATTAGTAACCGCCGCCGCCGTAGCCACCGCCGCTACGGCCACCGCCGTAACCGCCGCCGCCACCACCGCTGCGACCACCACCACCGTAGCCACCGCCGCCACCGCTGCGGGGACCACCGAAGCCACCACCGCCAGTGCGGGGGGGACGGGGTTCCATGGGACGTGCCTCGTTCACCACCAGACCGCGGCCACCGATTTGTTGACCGTTCATGGCATTGATAGCGGTTTGGGCTTCAGCATCGCTGCCCATTTCCACAAAGCCGAAGCCCTTGGAGCGACCGGTGTCGCGTTCCATCATGACCTTGGCGCTGGTGACGTTGCCGTGCGCAGAGAAAGCCTGCTGCAGATCGTTGTCACGGAAGGAATAAGGCAGGTTGCCTACGTAAAGTTTGTTGCCCATGAAAGGACTCCTCAAAATAACTCATAACGCGATGGAGTCCAAACCCGCAACCAACAAACCACAAAACGCTATTTGGGAAACGCGAACCGACCATACACCGCAAACTTGCACCCCTGTCTACAGGGCGTGCTACACCATTATGCGCGACTTTGCAAATTTGTAGTGAAGATTTTCACTAGGGTTTTGCCGTAGTCCGGATTCGGGCCCTGAACAGTGGTGCCGAAGCTGCATACAGAGGTTCTGCGACAGCTTCGGGCAATTTTTCCAGGCACCGGGGGCAGCCAACTACCAGTTGACTTCGCGTTCGGGCGTGGCGCTGATGCGGTGGATCGAAAGGTCTGCGCCATCGTATTCCTCTTCCTGGCTCAGCCGCAGCCCCACGGTGGCCTTGAGTGCACCATAGACCAGCACCCCGCCCAGTACGGCCCACACGACGCCCAGTCCGGTGCCGATGAGCTGGGCTCCCAAGCTCACGCCACCCAATCCACCGAACGCCTTGCTGCCGAATATGCCCGCAGCCACACCCCCCCAGGTGCCGCACAGGCCGTGCAGCGGCCAGACACCCAGGACGTCGTCGATCTTCCACTTGTTCTGGGTCAGGGTGAACATGACCACGAATATCGCACCCGCAATGGCACCGACTGCCAACGCCCCCAGCGGGTGCATCAGGTCCGAGCCAGCGCACACCGCCACCAGACCGGCAAGGGGGCCGTTGTGGACGAAGCCAGGGTCGTTCTTTCCCAGTACCAGGGCGGCAATCGTTCCGCCCACCATGGCCATGAGCGAATTCACCGCCACCAGACCGGAGATCTTGTCCAGGGTCTGCGCGCTCATCACATTGAAACCGAACCAGCCCACGGTCAGAATCCAGGCACCGAGCGCCAGAAACGGGATGCTGGACGGTGGATGGGCCGACATGCCACCATCCTTGCGGTAGCGGTTGGCGCGGGCCCCAAGCAGCACCACGGCGGGCAATGCGATCCAGCCCCCCACGGCATGCACCACCACAGAACCTGCAAAGTCGTGGAACTCGGCACCGGTGAGCGCCTTGAGCCAGGCCTGAAAGCCAAAGTGCTGGTTCCAGGCAATGCCTTCAAAGAAGGGATAGAAAAAGCCCACGATCACCGCCGTGGCGATGAGCTGTGGCCAGAACTTCGAACGCTCGGCAATGCCGCCGGAAATGATGGCCGGGATGGCCGCGGCAAATGTGAGCAGAAAGAAGAACTTGACAAGGTCATACCCGTTCTTGGCCGCCAGCTCTTCGGCGCCGACAAAGA
Source organism: Rhodoferax sp. (assembly GCA_008015235.1). Classification (GTDB taxonomy): domain Bacteria; phylum Pseudomonadota; class Gammaproteobacteria; order Burkholderiales; family Burkholderiaceae_C; genus Allorhodoferax. The sequence continues at coordinate 14,868 of SSFF01000010.1, forward strand.
AGTGGGTACCGTAGGCCACGCCGTAGCCCACCACAAAGTACACCACGGTGGAGACCGAAAAGTCGACCAGGATCTTGACCAGGGCATTGACCTGGTTCTTGCGACGGACGGTGCCCAGCTCGAGAAAGGCAAAACCGGCGTGCATGGCCAGAACCATGATGGCGCCCAACAGGATGAACAGGGTGTCGGCGCCCTGCTTTAGTGCTTCCATGAGAAAACCTCGTGCGAAAAATGTTTGGATTTGGTGCATTTCGGGTTTTTCAGACCCGTACGCACCTTTTCAAAGCAAAATTCGCGCCAATTTGGAGGCTTTCTGTCCAGGCGCCCCAAATCGGGTCGCTCAGGCCCCGGGCTTGCGCCGGTAGACCACGTGGTAGCTCAGCCCCACCAGCAGACTTCCACCCACCAGGTTGCCGGCGATGACAACTACTAAATTGATAGCAGCTTGTGCAATATCCACGCGGGCCAAGTCCACATTTGGCACTGAAAATGTCTGGACCAGCCACGCCAGCGGAAAGACGTACATGTTGGCAATGCTGTGCTCGAAGCCAGCGGCCACGAAAGCCGCTATCGGCAGCACGATGGCGAAGAACTTGTCCACCACGCTGCGTCCGGCCATGGCCATCCACACCGCCATGCACACCAGCACATTGCACAGCAGGCCGCGCACGAAGGCCTGCTCCCAGGGCAGGGCCTGCTTGGCCAAGGCCGCTTTCAGTACCGCCATGCCCACGGCATTGCCGTTGGCCGAAGCATGCCCACTGAGAAACACCAGCAGCGCCAGACCGGCAGCCCCCAGCAGGTTGGCCAGGCACACCCAGCCCCAGTTGCGCAGTACCTCGCGCGTGGTGATGCGCCCATCGGCCCAGGCCATGGCCAGCAGGTTGTTGCCCGTGAACAGCTCGGCACCGGCCACCACCACCAGCAGCAAGCCCAGCGAAAACACCAACCCGGCGCCCACGGCCGCAGCCGCCGGACCCAACCCCGTGTCGCTGCGCACGATGAAGGAAAACATGGCCCCCAGCCCGATGAAGGCGCCTGCCATCACACCCAGCAGCAACAGGGGCAATAGCGGCATGCGTGCCTTGGTCACCCCCACCGTTTCTATGCGGCGGGCAATTTCGGCGGGGGTGTAGGCGTCAAAGGAAAAATGGTCGGACATGGAACCATGATGCACCGCGCCTGGCCCGGGAGGTACTGGTGTTTGCCCGCGACTCTGTGCGCCCCGGTGCCACCCCATCGCGCATGGCGTGTTCAGTGGCCGGTATCCCAACCGGGCAGATGGAAATTCGTTTGCATCGCCCAAAGACGCAAGCCGAAGGTGACTGCCGCTGCGAGCAACAGGGCCAATCCATCCGGGACATGCAGGTACTGCAGCCCCAGCAATGCCCAGCCACCCACGAAGGCACAGACGGCATAAGGCTTGTGGTCAGCGAAGGCACTCGGTATTTCGTTGCACACGATGTCACGCAGCACACCGCCGAACACGGCAGTAATCACGCCCATCAGGACCGCCACGATGGCCGGCATACCCTGCAGCATGGCCAGCTGGGTGCCACTGGCACTGAACAAACCCAGCCCCAGTGCATCGGGCCACTGCATGGCACGGTGGGTCAGCACAACATGGCGCACTTTCAGCCAGGCCATGGCCCCGATGCAGGCAACCAGCAGGACCCACAACCAGGTGGCATGGGCCACCCAGAAGAAAGGACGGCGATCGAGCAGGATGTCGCGCAAGGTTCCGCCACCGAATGCGGCCAAGCCAGCCACCACGCAGACGCCTACGGGATCGAGTCGCTTGCGCGCCGCCTCCAACATGCCGGAAACGGCAAATGCCAAGGTCGCCGCCGCCTCCACCGTGAGAACCATCACATCGACCAGATTGGACTGAAGCATTTGCGATTGCACCTGTGGTGGCCCCCCGGGATTGAGGTGGCGCCGATGTTGCCACAGCGGCGGGGCGCATGCACCCGGCGCTGTGGCAGTGCTCCGCTCAGCGGATGACGGCGAGCTCTTCCAGCTTGCCTTTGGTGATCGTGCGCAAGGTCAATGCACCACCATTGATGTCGCCCTTGGCATCGAAGGAAATCGGACCGGTAATGCCCTGGTACTTGGTGGCTGCCAGCGCTGGCAGGTACTTGGCAGGCTCTGCACTTCCGGCCTTGACCATGGCGGCAACCATCAGCTTCACGCTGTCATAGACATAGGGGGCATACATCTGCACGTCGGTGCCAAAGCGCTTCTTGTACTGCACCTTGAAAGCGTCCAACCCACTCTTGGCCTTGCCTTCCACACCGCCCGCTTCGGCGCAGTAAACCTGTTTCTCGGAGACAGCGTCACCGGCCAACTTGACGAACTGTGCTGAGCAGATGCCGTCGCCGCCCATGAACTTGACGTTCAGTCCCAGCGACTTCATCTGCCGCATCATCGGACCACCCACCGAATCCATGCCACCAAAGAACAGCAGATCGGGTTTCTTGCTCTTGATGGTGGTCAGTATGGAACTGAAGTCCGTGGCCTTGTCGTTGGTGAATTCCTTGGCAACGATGGTGCCCCCGGCCGCGGTCACAGCCTTGGCAAATTCATCGGCCACACCCTGTCCGTAGGCGGTCCGGTCGTCGATCACCGCGATGTTCTTGACCTTCAGCGTATTCACGGCATAACGTCCCATGGTGCCGCCCAGCTGGGTGTCATCGGCCACCACCCGGAACGCGGTCTTGAATCCTTGCCGGGTGTACTTGGGGTTCGTGGCGGAGGGCGAGATCTGGGGGATGTCGGCGTCGTTGTAGATGCGTGAGGCGGGGATGGTGGTGCCTGAGTTCATGTGCCCGACCACACCCGCGACCTTGGCATCGGCCAGCTTCTGCGCCACGGCTGTGCCCTGCTTCGGGTCGGCCGCATCGTCTTCCGCCATCAGCTTGAAGGTCACTTTCTTGCCGCCGATGGTGACGCCTGCGGCGTTGAGTTCTTCCACCGCGAGCACCGCCCCGTTTTCATTGTCCTTGCCCAGGTGCGCGATCGGCCCGCTGGTGGGGCCAACGTGGGCGATGGTGACAACAGCGTTCTGCGCCCAGGCGCTGCCGCCCAGACACACCAGCGCAGCGGCCAGGGTGGTGGATTTCAATGTGTTTTTCATATTTAACCTTCATGTGTGTGGCCTGAACCCATGCTGCACCCGATTTCACGGGGTACCCCGTGTCCAGTGCAGATGGCACGCGGTCTGGAAGCCCAGGTCCAGGCCAGTTAAACCGCGTGTTGGAGTCAGGCGCTGAAGGCACCAGGATGGGCAAGGCCCGCGGAGCCGGAAGCGGATAGAGAGGTGGGGGCACGGGCCCTTGCTGTGCCGGGACTTGAAACTGAAGCCATGAAACGGGTTTCCTAACAGTCACAGGGAATGGAGCGTCGTGCACCATGCACGGCGAACACCCCCTCTGTTTGGAACCTGAGAGATTTGCAGCCGGGGCTTGTGGCCAGGCTGTTTGCTCCTGCGGTGTGCCAGTTGACTAGACCTGGCAGCTCTTCAGAGTATTGCGTGGCGATCGGTCCTTTTGCCTGAGAGATTCCGGGGCGGTTGCTCCTTCGGCGCTGCACGGTGTGTCCCTTGCAGTCTCTCCCGATCACCATCGATATGACATGTATTGTCGCAGGCCGCACCGTGCCCAGCCTGACAGAATCCTTGCTACCGAGCGCCGTACAAGACTGCGCTGCGATCAGCTGCGCGCCCGCAAGCCCTCGAAGCAGGTGCTCATCACCAGGGCGATGATTTCGTCGTCGCTGTGCAACTCGGCCTGTTTCAGGAACTCAAGCACCGGGTCGCAGGCCCGCGCATACAAGGTGTACAGCACCGCGATGGCGGGCAAAGCGGGGTTGATGGCGCCTTGTGCCTGCGCCGCTTCGATCCAGCCCCCGAGCACATCGCTCACCTCCATGAGTCCGTCCATGTAGCCCTTGTGTGCCATGAGCGCAGCGCGCAGGGTGGAGTTCTGGCTTGGCAAGGTGGGCATGTTGCCGGCGAGCTTGAGGCGCATCGTCCACTCCACCGTGGCACGCAACTTGTCCAGCGGGGCATGGTCTTCTGGCAACGCGGCCAGGAAGGCCTGCGCCTGTGACATCAGGTGGGCCATGGCGGCGGCGGCCAAGTCCTCCTTACTGGGAAAGTGCTTGTACAGACTGGCCTTGGCAATGCCCACGGCCGCGGCCACTTCGTCGACCGTCATGGCGTCGAACCCCTTGCCAGCCAGCAAGCGGTTCACGGCCTCGATGATGGCCTGTTCGCGCGCGACCAGCATCTGTTCTTTGAACGAAACCTTGGGGGTGCGGGCAGTAACCATGATGCGATTGTAGTCTTTCTGGTATTTTTGTGAACTGATTAGTCACAAAACATACATTACCGGCTATTTTCAAACGTTTTGGTTATTTTACGAGTCTGGAGAAACCCTGTGGCACCCAAGGTAGCAATCATCGGAAGCGGCATCGCCGGCCTGGGCGCAGCCCATGCCCTGCGTGGCCACACCGACATCACCCTGCTCGAAGCAGGCCCGTATTTTGGCGGCCATACCAACACCGTGGACGTGACCCTGCCGGATGCCAGCGGCCGCCCGATCACACACGGCGTGGACACCGGCTTTCTGGTGTTCAACGAGCGCACCTATCCGAACCTGATCGCCCTGCTGGACACGCTGGGGGTCGCCAGCAACAAGTCCGACATGTCGTTCTCGGTGCAAGCCTTTGCCGGACCTGCGGACAAGCCCCTGCTGTGGAGCGGTACCGACCTGAACGGCCTGTTCGCCCAGCGCAGCAACCTGTGGAATCCGCGTTTCTGGGGCATGCTGACTGACCTGCTGCGCTTCAACGCACTCACCACCAAGCTGGCCCGTGAGGGTTCGGACGCCCAGATGTCCCAGACCTTGGGCGACTTTCTCACCGAGCAGGGCTTCGGCCAGGCGTTTCGCGAGTGGTACTTCATGCCCATGATGGCCTGCATCTGGAGCTGCCCCACCCGCCAGATGCTGGAATTTCCCGTGGCCACCATGGTGCGCTTCTGCCACAACCACGGCTTGCTGCAGGTCACCAATCGCCCGCAGTGGTGGACGGTGACCGGCGGTGCCCGCCACTACGTGCAGGCCATCACCGCCGACATCGCGGACAAACGCCTGAACTCTGCGGTGCAAGGAGTGCGCTTTGACGACCAGGCCCATGGTGGACGTGGCGGCGTGTGGGTGCAGACCTCAACCGGCACAGAGCTGTTCGACCGTGTGGTCCTGGCCACCCACAGCGACCAGGCCCTGCACCTGCTGCAAGATCCCACCACCGACGAACAGCGTGTGCTCGGCGCCATCGGTTACCAGCCCAACATCGCGGTCCTGCACACCGACACCAGCGTGATGCCCGCCCAGAAGGCCGCGTGGTCGGCCTGGAACTACGAACGCGCGCAAGACACCAGCCAGGAAGATGCCCGCGTCTGCCTGCACTACTGGATCAACCGCCTGCAGCCCCTGCCCTTTGCGCAGGACGTCATCGTCAGCCTGAACCCGGTGCGCGAAATCGACCCGGCGAAGGTGATCCAGCGCATCGATTACGCCCACCCGGTGTTCGACCTGGCCGCCATGGCCGCGCAGCAACAGGTACCGGCGCTGCAGGGCGATCGCCACCGCTACTTTGCCGGTGCCTGGATGGGCTATGGCTTCCATGAAGACGGACTCAAGGCCGGCATGGCCGCCGCCAGCGCACTGCTGCACGACCTGGAGCGCGCGCGCCACGCCCCACAGCAGGCGACCAACGCCAGCGCCGCACGGGAGCCCGCACTGTGACGCAGGCCTGGACGCCCGTGCCCCACTTGGGCTTTGGCCAGGTGGTGCATGCGCGCACGCGCCCGGCACGCCACCAGTTCCAGTACGGTACCTATTTCCTGCTTCTGCCCGTGCGCACCCGCGTCCAGCCCGCCCAACCCCTGGTGTGGCAGCCCAATCGCCCCGGCTTGCTGAGCTTCCACGACGAAGACCACGGTGCCGGCGCTGCAACCACGCAGGGCGGTGCACTGCCCTGGCTGTTGGCGCTTCTGGCAGCGAATGGCTTGCATGACACTGGGGGCGACATCTGGTTGCAGACCTACCCGCGGGTGTGGGGCTACAGCTTCAAGCCGGTGAGCTTCTGGTACTGCTTTGAAAACGGTGCCGACGGTCCACTGCGCGCCGTGGTCGCCGAAGTGAACAACACCTTTGGCGAGCGCCACTGCTACGTGCTCCAGGCGCCACGCTGGGGCGAAACGGTAGAGGCCGACAAGCAGTTCCACGTGAGCCCCTTCTGCGAAGTGCAGGGCCACTATGCCTTCTGCTTTGAACGTGAAGTGCGTGACGGCGTGGCCGCCCTCAGTGCACGGGTGGACTACCACGACGCGCACGGTCTGCTGCTGCATACCCGCATCACGGGCAGCCTTCAGCCGCTCGATGCAGGTGCGCGGCGCCGTGCGCTGTGGGCCTACCCACTCATGACACTGGGGGTGTTCTGGCATATCCACGCCCAAGCCTTTGCGCTGTGGCGCAAGCGCGTGCCCTTCTTCTCCAAGCCATCCCCGCCGACACACCCGGCCACGCTCGGGCGCACGCCCACCCATTGATCGACTTCAGGAACACGCACCATGCCCACTGCACTGCCCTTGAACGTGACAGCTTCCGCCGCCCTGGCACTTCCACAAGACACACCGTTCACCGCCCGCCGCGTGCTGCGCCTGCTGCAGCGCCTGCACGTGGGCGTGCTGACTATCCACCTGCCAGACGGCAGCCAGCACCGTTTCGGACAGGCGCACGAGGACCACGCTGGCTCCTCCGTGCCGCATGCACAGTTGCATCTGCACAACTGGAATGTGTTCCCCGCGGCACTCAAGAGTGGTGACATCGGCTTTGCCGAGAGCTTCATCGCAGGGGACTGGAGCACACCCGACCTCGTGGGCCTGCTGGCCCTGCTCAGCGCCAACCGCCAGGCCCTGGAGTCGGTGGTCTACGGTACCTGGCTGGGCCGCCTGGCCTACCGCATCAAGCACCTGATGCAGCGCAACAGCCGCGCAGGCAGCCGCAAGAACATCCACGCGCACTACGACCTGGGCAACGATTTCTACAAGCTCTGGCTGGACGAGACCATGAACTACTCCAGCGCCTGGTTCAACGGCAACCCCGACTTGCCCATGCCCTTGGCTCAGACCGCCAAGGTGTGCCGCGCGCTCGATGAAGCCGGTGTGAACCTAGGCAGCCGCGTGCTGGAGATCGGCTGCGGCTGGGGTGCGCTGGCCGAACAGGCCACGCTGGCCTATGGTGCCGAAGTGGTGGGTGTGACACTGTCCACCGAACAGCTGGCCTGGGCCAATGCCCGCATGCAGCGCCAAGGCGTGTCCACCGGTCCCGGGGCCCAGGCCGACTTGCGGCTGCAGGACTACCGCGACATCAGTGACGCGCCGTTCGACGCCATCTGCTCCATCGAGATGGTGGAGGCGGTAGGACAGCAATATTGGCCGCAGTACTTCCAGACTGTCCAGCGTCTGCTCAAGGACGGCGGCAAAGCCTGCATCCAGAGCATCGTCATCCGCGATGACCTGTTTGACCGCTACGTGCGCTCGACCGACTTCATCCAGCAGTACATCTTCCCCGGTGGCTGCCTGCCTTCGCCGCAGGCGTTCCGGGAGCAGGCACAGGCTGCGGGCCTGAAGGTGGTCAACGAGATCGCCTTCGGCGGCGACTATGCACTCACCCTGCACCAGTGGCGTGCGGCCTTCCATGCGCGGCGCCAGGAAGTGCTCGCACTCGGCTTTGACGAGCGTTTCATGCGCATCTGGGACTTCTACCTGGCCTACTGCGAAGCCGCCTTCAAGACCGGCGACATCGAGCTCATGCAGTTCACGCTGCAGAAGTAAATGCTATGAAAATCGCAGCTGTCTTGGCAATATTTACGCGGGCTGCGGTCTTTATTGGCATGCAGAACCCGGCCACAGCGCAGCCACTGACAGCGCCCCAGGAAGTGCGTCTGGCCCAGCCGCAGGCAAGCCTGAGCGGACGCAGCACCCTGCGATTCCTGGGACTGGACATCTACGAAGGCCGGCTGTGGACAGATGCCGGTTTTGCACTGGCCCAGTACGAGCGCTACCCGTTTGCACTGGAGCTGGCGTACCGCCGCGCCCTCAGCGGGCAGCGCATCGCCGAGCGCTCGGTGGTGGAGATGCGGCGCCAACCCGACTTCCCGGCGACGCTGGCCGCGACCTGGCAGCAGCGCATGGAAGCCCTGTTTCCCGATGTCAAGGCGGGCGACCGCATTACCGGCGCCCACCTGCCCGGCGTGGGGGCCCGCTTTTGGTTCAACGGCCAGCCGCTGGGCGAAGTCCGGGACGCTGCCTTTGCACGCCATTTCTTCGGCATCTGGCTCAGCCCACACACCTCGGAGCCCCAGATGCGCTGCGCCCTGGCGGAATGTTCATGAGCGCGCGTCGGGCCGTTCCCCAGCAAGCTCGCACCGCAGTACGTAGCACGGAGGTTTCCCCATGAGCGCGCGCCGGGCCGCTCCCAAGCACGCTCGCACCGCAGTGCGTAGCACGGAGGTTTCCCCATGAGCGCGCCGCAGCCGGTTACCACCGCCGCCGATGGCCTGCGCTACGGGCTGCTGGGCCTGCCCTTGGCCTTTTGCGCCTTGCCGCTGTACGTGGTCATGCCGCACTTCTACGCCACACAGTGGGGCGTTTCGCTCACTGCGCTGGGCAGCCTTCTGCTGGCGCTGCGTGTGCTCGATGCCGTACTGGACCCCTGGATCGGACGCTGGTGCGATGCCTGGGCCCAGCGCAGCATGGCCATCCTGTGGCGCGCCATGGCCTTGGCGGCCGCAGTGCTGGCACTGGCGTTTGCAGCCCTGTTCAATCCCTTGGTGGCCCCCACCCAGGCCTTGGCCTGGGCCGGTGTGAGCCTGGCACTGACCTACCTGGCCTACAGCGTGGTCACCGTGGGGCACCAAAGCTGGGGCGCCTGGCTCGGGGGCGATGCCCACGGGCGCAGCACCGTGGTGGCCTGGCGCGAAGGACTGGGCCTACTGGGCGTGGTGCTGGCCTCCACGGCCCCGGTGCTGTGGGGCGCCGAAGCCCTGGGCTGGACCATGGCACCCTTGTTGCTGGTCGCCCTGCTGGCCTTGCACGGCGCACCACGCCCGCAGGTGCCTGCCACCCACCCCACGGCACCGTCCGAACGGGGCCGTTTGCGTGCGCCATGGCGCAATCCGGCGTTTGTACGGCTGGTGGCGGTGTTTGCGCTCAATGGCATTGCCAGTGCGGTACCGGCCACACTGGTGCTGTTCTTCATCGAAGACCGGCTGCAGGTGCCTGTGCGCTGGCAGGGATTGTTCCTGGGTCTGTATTTCCTGAGCGCGGCACTGTCCATGCCCTTGTGGCTGCGCGCCGTGGCGCGCCTGGGGCTGGAGCGGGCCTGGCTGGCTGGCATGGGGCTGTCCATCGCCGCCTTCCTGGGGGCTGCGGCCGTTGGTGCGGGCGATGTACTGCTGTACGGCGCGGTCTGCGCCGCCAGCGGCCTGGCCTTGGGCAGCGACCTGGCCATCCCTGCCGCGCTGCTGGCCCAGGTGGCACAGCGTGGCAGCCAGGCCCTTGCAGGGCAGGGCGTGTACTTCGGCTGGTGGAACCTGGTCACCAAACTCAATCTGGCGCTGGCCGCAGGGCTGACCCTGCCGCTGCTGGCCGCGCTGGGCTATACGCCCGGCAGCCGCGACGCCGCTGCGCTGCAGGCGCTGACCACGGTGTACTGCCTGCTGCCCTGCGCGCTCAAGGCGCTGGCAGCGGCAGCCCTTTACCGATTTTTTGTGCACTCCGCAGAAAGGCATCCCCATGCAACGTAGAACCCTGTTGACCGCCCTGGCTGGGGGCACTGCCATGGCCTTGGCGGCCTGCAGCAGCCCCCAGGTGACGGACTACGCCGACCAGAAACCCGCCCTGAACCTGCGCGACTATTTCAACGGGACGCTCGATGCCTACGGCATCTTCACCGACCGCAGCGGCGCGGTGGTGAAGCGCTTCACCGTGGTCATGGAGTGCCGCTGGCAGGGCAACGAGGGTGTGCTGGACGAAGCCTTCACCTATTCCGATGGCACTACCCAACGCCGTGTCTGGCGACTGACCGCGCTGGAGAACGGACGATTTGTCGGTCGCGCCGACGACGTGGTAGGCCAGGCCCAGGGCCGGCAAAGCGGCAATGCGTTCCAGTGGGGCTACACACTGGCGCTGCCGGTGGACGGGCGTGTGATCGAAGTGCAGTTTGACGACTGGATGTTCCTGATGGACGAGCGCGTCATGCTCAACCGCGCCGCCATGTCCAAATGGGGCGTGCACCTGGGCGAAGTGACCTTGAGCTTCATCAAGAGGAAAAACACATGACCGCCCGCATAAGGATTGAACAGTTAGCTATGAATTACATAGCAAATGATTTTTTGCAGCGGGAGGTCCGGCCATGGCACTGAACCCTCCCGTGACCGGCTGGCAGGGCCAGCGCGTGTGGCTGGTCGGGGCGTCCAGCGGCATCGGTCGTGCCACGGCGCTGGCCTTGCACGCCCAGGGCGCGCAGGTGCTGGTGTCGGCCCGCGACGCTGGGGCGTTGCAGGACTTTGTGCAGGCCCACCCTGGCAGCCAGGCTTGGCCGCTGGACGTGACCGATGTGCAGGCCCTACGCCGCACGGCCGATGCCATCTGGGCGCAGGGGCCGGTGGACCGCGTGGTGTTCTGCGCCGCACACTACCGCGCCAGCCGGGCACAGGGCGGAGACCTGGACGACTGGCTGCGCCACAACCAGGTCAACTACGTGGGTGCACTGCACCTGTTGCACGCGGTGCTGCCGCTCCTGCTCGCCCAGCCTCGGGAACGACGCGGGCACATCAGCCTGATGGCCAGCGTGGCCGGCTACCGTGGCCTGCCCAACAGCCTGGCCTACGGCCCGACCAAGGCCGCGCTCATCAACCTGGCCGAGTCCTTGTACACCGAGCTGCGCCCGCTGGGCGTGGGCGTGTCGGTAGTGAATCCAGGCTTTGTGGAAACGCCGCTGACCGCACAGAACCGCTTTGCCATGCCCGCCCTCATCAGCAGCGAGGCAGCGGCGCAGGCGATGCTGGAGGGCTGGGCGCGTGGTGCTTTTGAGATTCACTTTCCACGGCGTTTCACGCTGGGCATGAAACTGCTGCGCTGCCTGCCCGACACGGCATTCTTTGCGCTCACCCGGCGCCTGGGCACCTGACCCCCACCTTTCCTGCCTACCATCGCACCATGACCGTTGACGCAACTGCCTCCGACCCTTCCGCGCTGAACTACCGCACCGCCGTGGACCAGGTGGTGCACTGGTACGAACAACTGACCCCGTCCACGCTGGGGCAGCTGGACCGCGTGTACAGCCCTTCCGCGCGCTTCAAGGACCCTTTCAACGACGTGCGCGGCCACGACGCCATCCGTGGGGTGTTCACCCACATGTTTGCGCGCCTGGACGGCCCGCGTTTTGTGGTGCAAAGGCGCCTGGTGGACGGTGCGCACGCCATGCTGGTGTGGGATTTCTTCTTTCGCTTCCGGGGCGAGACCCAGGAGCGCTGCATCCATGGCGCCACGCACCTGCAGCTGGCGCCCGATGGGCGCATCCTGCTGCACCGCGACTACTGGGATGCCGCCGAGGAGTTGTACGAAAAATTGCCCGTGCTGGGCGGTCTGATGCGCTGGCTCAAACGCCGGGCCAGCCACTGAGCACAGGCCCAACCAGGCAAGCCCCCATTCAGGAGACACCATGCACATTTTGCTGACCGGTGGCACCGGCCTCATCGGCCGCGCCCTGTGCGCCCACTGGATTGCCCAAGGCCACCGCGTGACCGTGTGGAGCCGCCAGCCCGCGCGGGTGCACGCCCTGTGCGCGGGGGCGCAGGGTGTGGCCCGGCTGTCCGACATCGCACCCGATGCGGCACCCGACGCGGTGGTCAACCTGGCGGGCGCCCCCATTGCCGACCGCCCCTGGACCGCCGCACGCCGGCGCCTGCTGTGGACCAGCCGTGTGAACCTGACCGAGGAGTTGGTGCACTGGATGGGCCAGCTTCCCCGCGCACCCCACACCCTGCTCTCGGCCTCGGCCGTGGGCTGGTATGGCGACGCGCAGGAACAGATTCTGGACGAGCACAGCCCGCCCCCGGGACATGCCGACTTCGGCAGCACCCTGTGCCAGGCCTGGGAGGCTGCGGCCTGGCGCGCCCAGGACCTGGGGGTGCGTGTGGCCGTGCTGCGCATCGCCCCGGTGCTGGCCCGCCAGGGTGGCATGCTGGCACGTTTGCACCTGCCCTTCTCGCTGGGCTTGGGTGGTCGGCTGGGCAGCGGCACGCAGTGGATACCCTGGGTGCACATGGACGATGTGGTGGGCCTGTTCGACTACCTGCTGCACCACGGCAACTGCCAAGGCAGCTTCAACGCCAGCGCACCGGGCGCGGTGCGCAACGCCGAGTTCACCCAGGCCCTGGCCGCTGCGCTGCACCGCCCGGCCATCCTCCCGGCACCGGCCTGGGCCCTGCGCATGCTGCTGGGCGAAATGGCCGTGCTGCTGCTGGGCAGCCAGCGCGTGCAGCCCCAGCGCACGCTGGAAGCAGGCTACCGCTTTCGCTACCCGGAGCTGCGTGCGGCGCTGGGCGCGCTATACTAGTCCTGCGCCGATTTGCCATCGCTTGCGGGCGCTTTATAAGTTCAGCTAAAGACCGCGCCCACCCGGCACTGCCCTTAGTTGATAAGCGAGCATTGCCGGGTTTTCTTTTATGTACGCCACACCACAGTCCATGCATTTCGATGCACCGCTGCCGCTGCAAAGCGGTGCGAGCATCCGCGACTACGACCTCAGCTTCGAGACCTACGGCACGCTGAACGCCGACAAGTCCAACGCCGTGCTCATCTGCCACGCGCTCAACGCCTCGCACCATGTGGCCGGGCGCTACGAAGGCAAGGACAACTCCGAGGGCTGGTGGGACAACATGATCGGCCCGGGCAAGAGCCTGGACACCGACCGTTTCTTCGTCATCGGCGTCAACAACCTGGGCTCGTGCTTCGGCTCCACCGGCCCCATGCACACCAACCCCGACACCGGCAAACCCTATGGCGCCGATTTCCCGGTGGTCACGGTGGAGGACTGGGTCAACGCCCAGGCCCGCTTGCTCGACAAGCTCGGCATCGACACGCTGGCCGCCGTGATGGGCGGCTCGCTGGGCGGCATGCAGGCCCTGAGCTGGACCATGCAGTACCCCCGCCGGGTGCGCAACGCCGTGGTGGTGGCCAGCGCGCCCAACCTCACGGCCGAGAACATCGCCTTCAACGAAGTGGCGCGCCGCGCCATCGTCACCGACCCCGACTTCCATGGCGGCCATTTCTACGAACACGGCGTGATCCCCAAGCGCGGCCTGCGCATCGCGCGCATGATCGGCCACATCACCTACCTCAGCGACGACGTGATGAACGAGAAGTTCGGGCGCCAGTTGCGTGAAGCGGTGCTCGATAGTGCCAATGGCTACAAATACAGCACGCAGGACGTGGAATTCCAGATCGAGAGCTACCTGCGCTACCAGGGCGACAAGTTCGCCGAGTACTTTGACGCCAACACCTACCTGCTCATCACCCGCGCACTCGACTACTTCGACCCGGCCCGCGCCCATGGCGGTAACCTGAGCAAGGCCCTGGCCGCGGCCACCTGCAAGTTCCTGTTGGTGAGCTTCACCACCGACTGGCGCTTTTCACCGAAACGCAGCCGCGAGATCGTCAAGGCCCTGCTCGACAACCAGCGCGAAGTCAGCTACGCCGAGATCGACGCGCCCCATGGGCATGATGCCTTTTTGCTCGATGACCCGCGCTATTTAAGCGTAGTGCGCTCATTTTTCGATAGCGTTGGCAAGGAGATTGCGGCATGACAGATCTGACGACACAACGCGCCATTGCCGAACTGGTGCCCCACGGCTCCCGCGTGCTCGACTTGGGCTGTGGCGACGGCAGCATGCTGGCCTACCTGCAGGCCGAGCGCGGCTGCTCCGGCTACGGCATCGAGATTGACGACGCCAACGTGCTGGCCTGCGTGCAGCGCGGCGTGAATGTCATCCAGCTCAATCTGGAAGAAGGTCTGGCCATGTTCGACGACGCCAGCTTTGATGTGGTGTTGCAGATCGACACCCTGCAGCACCTGCGCAATGCCGAGGTCATGCTGCGCGAGACCGTGCGCGTGGGCCGGGTGGGCGTGGTCGCCTTTCCCAACTTCGCCCACTGGCCCAACCGCCTCAGTATCCTGCAAGGCCGCATGCCCGTGACCAAGCGACTGCCCTACCAGTGGTACGACACGCCCAACATCCGCGTCGGCACCCATGCCGACCTGGCCGTTCTGGCAGCGCGCAATGGCCTGAAAGTGCAGGACAGTTTCGGCCTGCAAAACGGTGCCGTGGTGCGCTTTGCCCCCAACCTGCGCGCCGGCACCTCGGTGTACCAGCTCTGCCGCTGAAGGGCGCAGGGGCTGTCAGTGCAGCTGCGTGGCCGACACGGCAGTGTCACTGCAGCCCCGGTTGCGCCCGGCCTGTTTGGCCTGGTACATCAGGCGGTCGGCGCCATTGAGCAAGTCTTCGGCACGGCGGTAGCGGGACGCCAGGGCCACACCGTAGCTGAAGGTGAACCCCTGGGTGGCGGCACACTGTAGGCGCATTTTTTCCAGCACGGTGTTGGCATGGAACAGATCGGTGTGCGGCAGCAGCACGCAAAACTCCTCGCCGCCATGGCGGCTGACCCAATCGGTCTTGCGCAGGTGGCTCTCCAGCAAACGCGCCAGCCCCTGTAGCGCCGCGTCACCGGCGCTGTGGCCCTGGCTGTCGTTGATACGTTTGAAGTAGTCCACATCCACCAGCGCCACGCAGAAATCGTCCTGGTAGCGCTCCCAGCGCTCCCACTCGCGGTGCAGGTTTTCCATGAACCAGCGCCGGTTCATGAGCCCCGTCAGTGGGTCGCGCCGCGACAGTTCTTCCAGTTCGTGGGTGCGCTCGCGCACCTTCTGTTCCAGCGTTTCGTTGAGTTCCTGTGCCCGGTTGAAGGCCCGGGCAAACATGCCCCCCATGAGCAACGCCTGCAGCAGCAGGAACACAAACACGCCGATGTTGAAGGCATAGAAGGTCACTATCAGCCGGTTGTCATGCAGGATGTCATTGATGGCCGCGACAAAGATGACGATGAAGCCCGCGAACATGAGTTGCGCACCCGGCAGCCTTTGGCGGATCGCACCGCTGAGGGTGTAGGCCACATGGGCCAGCACCCCGATGATGGCGATCTGGTAGGGCCAGAACCAGGATTGCAGGATATGGAAAGGTGCCAGAAGGCTCAGCAGCACAGCGGGCAATGCCGCCACGAGCAGCGCCAGGCGTGCCTTGTCGTAATGGCGCACTGGAAAAATCGCCTGCAGGTACGCCATGAAGGTGACGGGCAGGGCAATGGTGGCGAGGTACGCAACGCGCAGGCCCACGCCCTGGTCAAGCCACGGCAACACGGTATAGAGCAGGTGCTCGCCCGAGAGACTGGCTTTGAGGACCGACAGCATGCTGAAGATGCTGAAGTACAGCGAGGCCGGGTCGTGGGGCCGGAAGCCAAAAAGTCCCAGATGGTAGACCGCGATGATGAGCACACCACCCAGCAGCACGGCATCGAAAAACTGCGTCTGCAAAGCCGCTTGGGACACCGCCTCGGCCGGACCGAAATACACCGGCATCCACAGACCGCTGAAGCTCAGGTGCTGATTGTGTACCGCCACCTGGAGCATGGCCTGAGGGGCGGTCGCCTGGAAAAAATAAACCTGCGGTACGAATGCAACCCCTTGTGCGCCCCAGCGGCCGATGGGCGTGCCGTTGATGGAGATGGTGGCCTCGCTGGCAATGCCCTTGAACTGCAGCGCATAGGTCCGCCCCGGCTGCAGCTGGCGCAGTTCCAACCCGTAGGTGCCGCTGCCGAAGGTACTTTGCAACTTGTCCCAGTTGCCCGGAACCTGGAGTGTCGTCGGGCTGGGCGGGGTGGCTGTGGTGGTGTCGGCACCTGGCAGTGGCCCCGGCGTGAAGTGCCACAGGCCGTCGAGGCGGACGGCATGGTCGCTGGGCGCCTCCACGGTGCCGTTGTGTACCTGCGCGTGCGACACAAGAGCGAACAAGGCCCATGCGATCAACAATACCCCATGCAGGACCACACGCAAGTTGCGATAGGGCGAAGTGCGCAAGCCGATCATGGGGTCATGATAATGGGGCACAGGCTGCGGTGTGCAAGCCTAGGGGGTTTGCCACGGTGCCCCACAAGGATTAAAGGAGTTACGCATGCAAGTTCCGGTCGATGCCGATACATCAGTGGGCGTTGCACCATCCGACACTGGCCAGTCGCTGGCCGTGTGGGCCCAGTCCTTGTACCTGGCCAACCTGCTTTTGGCCCCGGGCCTGGCCTTCGGTGTGCTTTTTTGGTTGTGGCAGCGCCACAAGGACACGGCCCCGCTGCTGGCGCGCCAGCACCTGCACCAGGCCACCATGGTCAGCCTGGTGGGCGGGGTGCTCATCGTGGCCCTGTCGGGCGCCTGGGTGGCGTTCGGCGGGCTGGATTCGGCCTGGACCTGGGTGGTGGTGCTGACCTACTTTGTCTGCATCCACGGCACGCTGGTGCTGCTGGGCATGTTTGCCCTGTCCAAGGCCATGGCCGGCCAGCCCTGGCGCTACCCGCTGATCGGGCCGAGCCTGCGCTGAAAAGTGGCGGCGCAGCGCAATAGGGCGTGGCATGATGCGCCCTGCTTTTCGCCGCCTTACCCGCCTGGCGGCGTCCAACTCCCACAAGGAATTGCCATGAACGCACGCATCCCCGACACCGCTTTCCAGACCACCGCCGCGCTGGAGAACGTCAGCGCCCAGTGGGACGCGCAGATCGTTCCGCAGCTGCAGGACTACATCCGCATCCCGGCCAAGTCGCCCATGTTCGACGCCGACTGGGCCAGCCACGGCTTCCTGGACACCGTGGTGCGCAACACCGCGCAGTGGATCGAAGCGCAAAAGGTGGCCGGGCTCACGCTCGAAGTGGTGCGCCTGGAAGGCCGCACGCCGGTGCTGTTCTTTGAGATTCCCTCCACCCGACCTTCCGACGCGCCGGGTAGCGGCCAGACCGCGCTGATCTACGGCCACTTGGACAAGCAGCCCGAATTCACCGGCTGGCGCTCCGACCTGGGCCCGTGGAGTCCGAAGTACGAGGACGGCAAGCTCTATGGCCGCGGTGGCGCCGACGACGGCTACGCCGCCTATGCGGCCATTGCCGCCATCCAGGCGCTCAAGGCCCAAGGGGGCACGCACCCGCGCATCGTCGGCCTGATCGAGACCTGTGAGGAAAGCGGCTCGAAGGACCTGCTGCCTTACATCGACGCGCTGAAAGATCGCCTGGGCGAAGTCGGCCTGGTGGTGTGCCTGGACAGCGGTGCCGGTAACTACGACCAGCTTTGGCTGACCAACAGCCTGCGTGGCATGGCCAGTGGTGTGCTCAAGGTCGAAATCCTCACCGAGGGCATCCACTCGGGCGACGCCTCGGGCCTGGTGCCGTCGAGCTTTCGCATCATGCGCCAGGTACTCGACCGGCTGGAAGACAGCGCCACCGGCCGCCTGCTGCCGGCCAGCTTCCACTGCGAAGTGCCCACCGAGCGTCTGGCCCAGGCGCAGGCCACGGCCGCCATCCTGGGCGACGAGATCTACAAGCGCTTTCCCTGGGCGCACTACGACTGTGGCGGCTCCACCGTGTTCGCGCTGCCCACCACCACCGATCCGCTCGAAGCCTTGCTCAAGCGCACTTGGCAGCCCACGCTGAGCGTGACCGGGGCCGAGGGCTTTTCCGACATTGCCAACGCTGGCAATGTGCTGCGGCCCTACAGTGCCTTCAAGCTCTCGCTGCGCCTGCCGCCGCTGGTGGAAGCGGCCACGGCCGTACAGGAACTCAAGGCCCTGCTTGAAGACAACGCGCCCTACCAGGCCCGGGTCACGTTCGAGGGCTTGTCCAGCGCCACCGGCTGGAACGCGCCCGACACCGCCGACTGGTTTGCCCAGGCGCTCGATGACGCCAGCCAAGCCCACTTCGGCGCGTCCTGCGGCTACATCGGCCAGGGTGGCACCATTCCGCTGATGAACATGCTGTCCAAGGGCTTTCCGACGGCGCAGATGATGGTGTGCGGCGTCTTGGGCCCCAAGAGCAATGCCCACGGCCCCAACGAATTCCTGCACGTGCCCTACGCCAAGAAGCTCACGGCCGCCGTGGCCCAGGTACTGGGCCGCATGCCCTGATTCCATGCCCAAATCGCCCATGGAATGATGGAACCGATGGAAACTGAATCGACCCTTTCCACCTTCACCGCCGTCGATGGCGAGCAGCTGATGCTGCAGGAATGGCCGCTGCCGCACCAGCTGGCGCAGCGCGGCACGGTCATCGTGGTGCATGGCCTGGGCGAACACGCCGGGCGCTACGACCATGTGGCACGCCAACTCAATGACTGGGGCTTTGCCGTGCGCGGCTACGACCAGTACGGCCACGGCGAGTCCGGCGGTCCGCGCGGCGGGCTGCCCTGCGACACCCGGCTGCTCGACGACCTGGCCGACATTGTGGACAGCACGCGCCGGCGCATGGACCCCGGCACCCCCCTGCTGCTGCTGGGCCACAGCATGGGCGGCCTGGTGGCGGCCCGTTTTGTCGCGCAGCGCATGGGCCAGGTCGAAGGACTGGTACTGTCCTCGCCAGCCCTGAACGCCGGGCTCTCCGGTTTTCAGAAGTTCCTGGTGTCGGTGCTGCCCGCAGTGTTGCCCAATCTGCGCGTAGGCAATGGTCTGCTATCCGACTTCCTGTCCCACGACCCGGCCGTGGTGGCAGCCTACCGCGCTGACCCGCAGGTGCATGACCGCATCAGCGCCCGGTTGGCCCGCTTCATCGCCCATGCGGGTTCTGAGGTGCTGGCTGCAGCACCCCGCTGGCAGGTACCGACCCTGCTGCTCTATGCCGGGGACGACCGGCTGGTGAACCCGCAAGGCAGCCGCGACTTTGCCGCCGCTGCACCTGCGACGGTAGTGCAGGCCCAGTGCATGGAGGGGATGTACCACGAGATCTTCAACGAACCCGATGCCGCACGGGTCTTCGATGCCCTGCATGCCTGGATTGACCAGCATTACTGAGCACATCGCACCGCTCTGGATTACAGGTGTTTCAGGGCTTCTGCCCGCATATCCATTGCGCAGATAGCTATTGTTTTTGTAGCAATCTGAGGCAAATGCGGTGGGCTTCGGCAAAGTCCAGACCCTGCAGGGCTTGCTCCAGGGCACCCAAGCTTGCGGGTGGCAGGCCAGCGAGCAGGTTGCGTTCCTGTGCAAAGAAGTCCAGGCAGGCATAGTCTTCCTGGGCCAGCAGTTCCGCCAGCTTCCGCATGGCCGCATGCCAGTCCGCTACACCGGCAGGCACCGGGTCCGCCAGCGGGCCCAGCAGTTGGTCCAGGGCCGACAGCGTCTGCGCAATCCGGCTTTCCAGGGGCTCCAGCGCAATGCCAGACCCGGTACCGGATTTGAGCTGGCGCTCGACATCGGCCGCAGTGTTGGCCAGTGCGCTGGCACCCAGCGTCGCGGCATTGCCCTTGAGCGTGTGCACCTGTATGGTGGCCAGCGCCAGGTCGCTGCGCATGCTTTGGCGCAATTGCAGCAGGACAGCGGGCAAGGCCTGGCGAAAATCACTGGCCGCGCGCAGGTAGAGCGACCGCATACCCCCCATGCGCTCCAGTGCCCCGTGGACATCGAGCCCGTCTACCTGCGGCAAGGTTTCGGATGGCTCGGCCTGTGCCGGCGGTGGCACAGGCAGCAGGGCCGGCACCTGGTAGCCGGTGGTGCGCAGCAGGGTGTTGACCAACTGGTCCAGGTCAAAAGGTTTGCCCACATGTTCGGACATGCCCGCCTGCAGGCATTCCTGTCGATCCGATTCCAGGGCATTGGCCGTCATGGCAATGATGGGCAGGCGGTCCAGGCCCAGACTGCTGCGGATGGTGCGGGTGGCGGTATAGCCGTCCATGACCGGCATCTGCACGTCCATGAGCACGGCATCGAACTGGGGTTGGGCGGCAGCAACGGCTTCCACACCCAGCAAGCCATTGGCGGCCAGGGCCACCAGGGCACCTTCACTGGCCAGCAACTCCTCGGCGACCTGCTGGTTGATGAGGTTGTCTTCCACCACCAGCAGGCGCATGCCACGCAGTCGGCGGGCGCTGCTGGGGCCACGGACGCTGCTGCGCAGGGCGGCACCCCCACGCTGGGGCTCCAAGGTGGCCTCGCGCAGCATGGATGCGGTGACTGGCTTGACCAGGTAGGCCTGCAGCAGTGCCTGCTCCGCACTGGACCGCTGCGCCAGTTGCTCGCGGCCCTGGGTGGACACCATCACCACGGAAGGGAAATGGGCGCCACTTTCGCTGCAGAAGGCATGCAGCCGGGTCGCCAGCTCCCAGCCATCCATGCCAGGCATCGCGCAGTCGGTGTAGACGACCTCAAAGCGCGCCTGCGGGTCTTGCAGCAACTGCAAGGCTTCGGCTCCGCTGGAAGCCGTCTGGACCGGCCAGCCACACGAACGGACCATGCGCGCCAGCAGATCGCGGGCCACCGGGTTGTCATCGACCACCAAGGCGTGCAGGGGCTTGCTGGGCTCCAGGGTTGGCGTCTCGCCGCCAACCAGCGGAAAGTCCAGCACAAAGCTGAAGGTGCTTCCCTGGCCAGGGCGGCTGTCGAGCGCAAGCGTACCGCCCATGAGTTCGACCATCCGGCGGCTGATGGCCAGCCCCAGGCCGGTGCCACCGAACTTGCGTGTGGTGGAGGCTTCGGCCTGGGAGAAACCGGAGAAGATGTGTGCCTGGTTCTCGGGTGCAATGCCGATGCCGGAGTCGGTCACAGCGAACTCCAGGCGCACGGTGTCCGTGTCCTGGGTCACCACACGCACCGCCACCACCACTTGTCCCTGGGCCGTGAACTTGATGGCATTGCCGCCCAGGTTCAGCAAGACCTGCTGCAGGCGCATGCCATCGCACAGCACCCTGTCCGGCAGCGCCGGATCAACGTCGTACAGCAGGTCGACATCCTTGTTGTGGACATTCACCGACAGGATCACCCCCAGGTCGCGCAACAGCTGCTCGATGCGCAGGGGCTGGGGGTCCAGGGTCATCTTGCCCGCCTCGATCTTGGAAAAGTCGAGAATGTCGTTGATCAGACCCAGCAGGGACTGCGCGGCATTCTGCGACTTGTCGGCGTAGTCCAGCTGCTGGGGTGTCAGTTCGGTGTGGTGCAGCAGCCTGAGCATGCCGATGATGGCATTCATGGGCGTGCGTATCTCATGGCTCATGTTGGCCAGAAACTGTCCCTTGGCCAGGCTGGCCTGCTCGGCACGTTCCAAGGCGTTCTGCAAGGCCTGCGCCTGCTCGTAGCGGTGGGTTATCTCGTTGCGGATGGAGACATAGCGCTCCACCAGACCATCGTCACCGATGAAGGGGGTGATGATGCTGTCCACCCAGTACAGGCGTCCGTCCTTGGCGCGATTGCAGACGTCACCACGCCAGGCCTTGCCACTGGTCAGGTCGGCCCACATCGCCTCCCAGAACGCCGGTGGATGGGTGCCCGAATTGACGATGCGGTGGTTGGCCCCGAGCAGTTCTTCACTGCTGTAACCGGAGATGGCGCAGAAGGCGTCATTGACCTGGGTGATGGTGCCCTGCCGGTCGGTGATGGAGACAATCGCATGGTGCTCGAACGTGGAAAGCAGGGTGGAGGCCTCGCGCAGGGCCATCTCTTTCTCCAGCTGCGCGTGCTTCTGCAGGGTGATGTCCGACGCAATCACCATGAAGCCGGTCACGGCACCGGTGGCGTCCACGATCGGCTGCATTTCGGTGTCCAGCCAGACCGGCTGGCCACTTTCGGCGCGTATGCGCAGGTCGGTGCGTGCGGACTGGCCCGCCTGCACCTGGTACAGCATGGCATGCCAGGCTTCCTGGTCGGCAGGCTGGGTCGATATGAAGGAGATGATGGCACTGCCCTGGGCCCGTTCGGCGCTGTAGCCCAGCACGCGCGTGAAACCGGCATTCACCCACTCGATCACACCTGCTGCATCGGTAATGGCAACAGCGTTGTGCGTGTGCTGCACCACGCGGGCCATGCGGTCCAGATCGTGGGTCATGCGACGCGCCATGTTCTGGGCGCGCATCTGTCCGGCTGCCAGCAGCCAGGTGGCCAAGGCCGCCAGCAGACTGAGCAAGCTGCCACCGATGCCCGCCAGCACCAGACTGCTGCGGTCTTGCAACGCTTCGAACTCGGCCGTGGACTGGGTCACCAGCGTCAGGCGTCGGCCACCGACACGCAGCACCCGCTGGGTTGAGCGTGCGCCGCTGTCCAGCGCCTGGTCGTTGCCAGGCAAGCTGTCGGCGTACACGCGCCCCTTGTCCGACAGGTCGTTTCCGTCATAGAGGGTGAAATCCAGGTTCGACTGGGTGGCGACGCGTGTGGTGTCCAGCAGTTCGCTCGCAACAATGGGGGCGTACAGCAAGCCCACCAGGGTGGCCGGTCGCAGATCGGGCAGCAGGTAGGGGGCCTGACCTTCGCGGAACACCGGCAGGAACACCAGGAACCCCGGGGTGTGGCCGGCATCCTGAACCAGGGTAATCTTGGCGGTGAGGCTGGCCTCGCCACTGGCAATGGCACGTTCGATACCTTGCCTGCGCACCGGCTCCTGGCCGACATCGAAGCCCAAGGCGGCCTCGTTGCCGGCCAAGGGTTCGATGTTGCGGATGGCGAAGACATCTGGGACCTCGCCCGAGGTGTGAACGCGGTACTGCGGGGCGCCATCGGCACGCATGTGCTGTTCAAAGTCGGGCACGTCCGACCGTTTCACCTTTTCAATGAAACCCATTCCACGCACACCCGGAAACTCGGCACGCATGCTCCGTGCCGCCACGTGGGCCTGGAAGACAGCACGTGGCAGCGGCACCGGAGTGCGGGCTTCCTGGGCCGCGGCCAGATTGGCCCGCAGGCCACTGAGCCCGAAATCGATCTGCTGGAAACGGCGCGCGATCTCCCGCTCCAGGCGGTCGGTTTCGTAGGCAAAGCGGGTGGTGGCTTCGCCCTCCAGGTCGCGGTGCAGGTAATAGACACCACCCGCAGTCAGCAGCAGCCCCAGCACTTGGGCCATGACAGTCCATACCACGGCCTGGCGGAAGCTGAGCCGACCTGGAGCATTGTCGTACTGAGCCGCCGTAGTCGCACGCGGGGTGTGAAAGAACACCATGCAGCGCCAGTACACCATGGGGGCAGACAGCACCAGCAGCAGCGTGACATCGAGCAGGCTTTCCTGCCATGGCGTCAGACCAGGGGCCAGCACCGGCATCACCCACATGACCACCACCTCGGTCAGGCCGATGATCAGCAGGACTTCAGCAAGCAGGCGGATGGGGCGGGACAGTGGTGCCATGGACAACTAGGGGAGAGCCCATCTTAGGCCGCAGTGCGCCTGCACGCCAGCCCCATGGCTGCCTGCAAGGGCAAACCCTTAATGGGAGGTGTTCCCAAGCCCAGCATGGGCAAAGATCTTGCCGGGATTGAGGATGCCCAGCGGGTCCAGCGCCTGCTTGATGGTGCGCATCAGGGCCACGGCGCCCATGCCTGTTTCTTCCAGCAGGAAGCCCTGCTTGTGCAGGCCCACCCCATGCTCGCCGGTACAGGTCCCGCCCAGCGCCAGCGCACGGGCCACCAACTGGTGGTTGAGCTTTTCGGCCAGTTCACGCTCTTCGGGCTTGGTCGGGTCGATCAGGTAGCCCATGTGGAAGTTGCCATCGCCCACGTGCCCCACCAGGAAGTAGGGAAGGCCCGCGGCCACGGCCTCGTCCACGCTGGCCAGCAGGGCGTCGGCCAGCTTGGAGATCGGCACGCAAGCGTCGGTGGTGATGGCCTTGCAGCCGGGCACCGACTGTACGCCGGCGAAGTAGGCATTGTGCCGCGCCGTCCACAGCCGGGTGCGCTCCTCCGGCGTGGCGGCCCAGGCAAAGTCGGCGGCACCGAACTCGCTGGCAATGGCCTGCACCGTTTCCACCTGTTCCTGCACCCCGGCAGGCGAGCCGTGGAATTCCATCAGCAGCATGGCGCTTTCGGGCAGGTTCAGCTTGGAGTGCTGGTTCACCAAGCGCACGGTGGTGGCGTCGAGCAGTTCGCAGCGTGCAATCGGCACCCCGAGCTGGATGATCTGGATGGTGGTGTTGACCGCGTCGGCCAGTGTGGGAAAACAGCAGGTGGCGGCCATCACGCTTTCGGGCAGCGGATAGAGCTTGACGGTGATCTCGCTCATCACGCCGAGCGTGCCTTCGCTGCCCACCAGCAGGCGCGTGAGGTCGTAGCCGGCCGAGGATTTCTTGGCACGGGTGCCGGTGCGGATGACCTCGCCCGTGGCGGTCACCACCTCCAGCGCCAGCACGTTCTCGCGCATGGTGCCGTAGCGCACGGCGTTGGTGCCCGAGGCGCGGGTGGCGCTCATGCCGCCGATGCTGGCGTCCGCGCCCGGGTCGATGGGAAAAAACAGGCCGTGGCTCTTGAGCGCGGCATTGAGCTGGGTGCGCGTCACGCCCGGCTGCACCGTGGCGGTCAGATCCTCGGGGTGGATGGCCAGCACCGCGTTCATCCGGCCCACGTCCAGGCTGATGCCGCCTTCCACGGCCAGCAGGTGCCCTTCGAGCGAGGAGCCCACGCCAAACGGAATGACCGGGTACCGGTACTGTGCGCACAGGGCCACGCAGTCGGCAATGTCCTGTGTGCGCTCGGCGAACACCACGGCCGCTGGCGGCGGAATGTCGAAGGCCGACTCGTCGCGTCCATGTTGTTCGCGCACGACCTGCGCACTGCTGAACTGGGCGCCGAAGCGCGTTTGCAGCGCCTGCAGAAGTTCGGCGGGAGCGGGGCGCTGGTGCGCGGTGGGGTGCAAAGCAGGGATGTTCATGGAGAAATGGTTCAGAAGACAGTCCAAGCGCGGGTGCGTGGATTGTGGAAGCCGCACTCTTCATAAGCCTTACGCAGGGCACCACTCTTGGCCTGGGCGGCCAGTGCCGGAAATACCTTGGAAGCCACCCACTTGCCTTGGGCCGTGTTCTTGCTGCTGGCCAGATGGCGGCTGCCATTGAGCGCGATGGCGATGCCGTCAATCGGTACCAGTGTCTTGCCATCGAAGCGCAGCTCCATGGCGTTGGTGCTGGGTTGAAATGGCGCCAGCAAGGCATCGGCACGGCCGGAATCGACCAAGGTCACCATCTGGCTCCAGGTGTCGACATCGATGGGCGGGGCAATGCCCAGGTTGCGCAAGGTGGTCCAGTCCAGTTGCCAGTTGCTGTTGCAGGCAAAGCGCAGTACCCGCAACTGCTGCAGCGTACGCGTTTGCAGCGCCGCCTCGTTGCGGGGCGATGTGTACACGCCCACCACAAAAGTTCCCTTGGGAATCATGGCCGCCGAGTTGATGACGTTGCCGCTGCCCAAGGTCTCCAGATCGGCCAGCCAGGCACTGGTGCCAATGGCATCGATGTGCCCATCGCGCAAACTGGCCAGCAGGCGCTCGTAGCTGTCGATGCGCACCAGCTGGGTGTCGGGGGCCTTGGGCTGGCGCTTGATCTCACGCAGCAACCAGGCCAGCTCCATCACATCACGGCGGCTGTAGGGTCCGTCAAAGCGCTCCAGCGAGGCGAGGTCACGGTTGGCGAGAAAACGCACGTAGTCGTCGGCCACATCGCGTGGGACACCCACCCGCAAGGTATGCAGCGTCTGCGCCAACACAGGCACGGACCACGCAATCGCCGCCGACAGGACGGTACGGCGAGTCAAACGATCGGAAAAGACCGGCAACGGGGCGGGGAGTAGGGACATTCGGGCTTGGTGGCAAGGGGCGCGGCACAATGGCGGCCTTTGCATTTTGAACCAAGGAGCGCCCGATGGGAAACCGACTCTCGCAAATTGCCACCCGCACCGGGGACGATGGCACCACCGGCCTGGGCGACAACACGCGCGTCTCCAAGAACAGTCTGCGTGTGCATGCCATGGGCGATGTCGACGAACTCAACTCCCACATCGGTGTGCTGCTGTGCGAGGACATGCCGCAACCGGTGCGTAATCTGCTGGTGGAAATTCAGCACCAGCTCTTCAACCTGGGTGGCGAGTTGTCGATTCCCGGTTTTGAGCTGCTCAAGATGGACGCCGTGTTGGCACTGGACGAAGCCCTCGAAGAGCACAATGCGGCTTTGCCGCGGTTGCAGGAATTTATCTTGCCGGCAGGCACCCGCGCAGCGGCCCAGGCCCATGTATGCCGCACCGTGGCACGCCGTGCCGAACGTGCCGTGGTGGCCCTGGGAGCCCAGGACGCACTGCGCGACACGCCGCGCCAGTACCTGAACCGGCTCTCCGACCTGATGTTCGTCCTGTCCCGGGTGCTCAACCGCCACCGCAGCGATGGCAGCGTGGGGGACGACGTGTACTGGAAAAGTGAACGCCTGGCCCAAGGGGGCTAACAGGCGGACAGGTCAACGCGTTTCCGGCAGCTCGATCTTCACTTCCAGCGTTTCCAGGTTGTCCTGGCGTCCGGCGATGACCTTGATGTCTTCGGGATTGATCTTGACGTACTTGCTGATCACGGCGACCAGCTCGCGCTGCAGCTCGGGCAGGTAGTCTGGCGCAGACGCATTGCGTCCGGCGCGTTCGTGGGCCAGCAGAATGGACAGGCGCTCCTTGGCCACACTGGCCGTGGACTTTTTCTCGCCCAGAAAGAATGACAGCAGGGAAGCCATGGCTTATTTCCCTCCGAAAAGGCGCTTGAGCAGACCTTGCTTGGGGGCTTCGGTGAAGCGCATCGGAACGTCCTTGCCCAGGAAGCGCTCGATCACATCCTTGTAGGCCTCAGACACATCGCTGCCTTGCATGTGCACGGCCGGCACGCCCTGGTTGGAGGCCTGCAGCACCGATTCGCTTTCGGGAATCACGCCGATGAGCTTGATACGCAGGATGTCCTGGATGTCTTCGAGCGACAGCATCTGGCCCGAATCCACGCGGCTGGGGTTGTAGCGCGTGATCAGCAGATGCTCCTTGATCGGCTCCAGCCCTTGCATGGCGCGCTTGGTCTTGGAGGACAACATGCCCAAGATGCGGTCCGAGTCGCGCACCGAAGACACCTCGGGGTTGGTCACCACCAGGGCTTCGTCAGCATAGTGCATGGCCATGAGCGCACCGGTCTCGATACCGGCCGGGGAGTCGCAAATGATGTAGTCGAATTCCATGGCGGCCAGGTCGTTCAGAACCTTCTCCACGCCTTCTTGCGTCAAGGCATCCTTGTCGCGGGTTTGGGAGGCGGCCAGCACAAACAGGTTTTCGCACTGCTTGTCCTTGATGAGGGCCTGGTTCAGGTTGGCCTCTCCATGGATCACGTTGATGAGGTCATAGACCACGCGGCGCTCGCAGCCCATGATGAGGTCGAGGTTGCGCAGGCCCACGTCGAAGTCGATGACGGCGGTCTTGAAGCCCTTGAGGGCCAGGCCGGTTGCAAAGCTGGCGCTGGTGGTGGTCTTGCCCACACCACCTTTGCCCGAGGTCACCACGATGATTTTTGCCATGAATTGCTTCTCTTTCAGGATTTGAGGGCTTCAAACAACAGTTTTTCCAACCCGTCGTTGCTCAAGCGCACCTGCGCGCACTTGCCGCGCACATCGGGGGCCAAGGGGTTTTCGCTGGTGCGGTAGACACCGGCAATGGACACCAGTTCGGGGTCCAGGCTCAACGCAAAAACGCGGGCATTGGCATTGCCACGCGCACCGGCCATGGCCTTGCCACGCAAGCTTGAGTAGACATGGATATTGCCATCGGCCACCACTTCGGCACCCGGATTGACGGGTGCCAGCACGACCAGATCGCCACCACGGGCATAAACCTTCTGGCCGGAACGCAAAGGTTTGTCCACCACCATGGTAGCGGGGCCCGGCACTTCCCGGACGACCTCGCGCACCACTTCCTGCACCTGCACCGCTGCAGTTTCGCTGGCCGGCGCTGACTTGGACTGGCGATGCACTTCGGGTTCGGCTTTGCACAGACCTAATTCCTGCGCAGCTTGCATCCAAGAGTCACTCGCACCACGCATGGCCACCGGCATCAGATTGCATTGCCGCAATGTCCTGAGCAGGGGAACGATGTCGTCCACCGGTGTGTCTTGCGGCAAGGCCGAAAAATCCACGACCAGGGCGTCATGGTCGAAAAAATCTGGGCTATCGCCTTGGGGACCAAACTCAGCCAGGAGCTCGTGCTGCAGTTGCTGCCAATCGGTGGTGTGTACCAACAAGGCTACCAGTGGCAATTGCGCGCTTTTGATTTCAAAGCTCTTGGGCGCGGCAGTTTGCTTTGCAGCGGGTGGACTCACAGGCATGAAAGGGAGGGGTTGGGGTCGGCGGGAAACGCAAATCTTACTTGATTGCTGCCTCTTCTCCGCGAAAAAAGCCTGCTGCTGCGCCTTTCATGATTCAATGGTCTGGAAGTTGTTCTTCTTATCTTCTTTTATTCTTTGATAAAGATAGCAGTAGTAGATAAGCAAAGTACTTTATTGTGGAAAACCCCATAAAGTTCATTTTTATCAAGTACTTGCGGTAGCTGGATAGGTGTGGGTACCTGTGCTTTCCAAATGTTCTGCGAACTGGAACAACTTTCGCGGAATCCAAAAAGTTGTGGATAAGTAGCAGGTTGCCAGAAACTTATACACAGGTTTATACAGGGAAGGAAATTTCACATGCGGCGCTGGTTAGGGTACGGGGTCGGGGCTTTTGCGGCATTTCTGCTGCTGGCAATCGTTTGGATCGGCTTGAATTGGGAACCGGATCGCCCGGTAGAGCAACTTGCTCAGAAATGGGCCCAACCACCGTCCCGGATGCTGGCACTCCAGGGAATGCAGGTGCATTTGCGTGACGAAGGGCCACGCGACGATCCCTTGCCGGTCGTGTTGCTGCACGGAACGTCGGACAGCTTGCATACATGGCAAGGATGGGTGGATGTGCTGGCGACGCAGCGGCGGGTCATACGGGTTGATTTGCCGGCCTTCGGGTTGACGGGTCCCCACCCACAAGGGGACTATTCCATCGCCATGTATGTGCGCTTCGTCCTGGCGGTGATGGACAGTCTGCAGGTGCCCAGGGCCGTGGTGGGTGGCAATTCGCTGGGTGGACAGATTGCCTGGGGAATCGCGGTGGCGGCTCCACAGCGCGTGGACAGTCTCATCCTGGTGGACGCTGCCGGTTACCCGATGCAACCCAAGTCGGTTCCGGTCGGTTTCCTGATTGCCCGCATGCCAGGGGTGCGCAGTGCCATGGAGTATGTCCTTCCGCGTCGCGTGGTGAAGTCGAGCGTGCGCAACGTCTATGGTCAGCCCGAGCGGGTGACGCCAGAGTTGGTGGATCGCTACTTCGAGCTGACTTTGCGTGCTGGCAACCGCAAGGCGCTGGCGCAGCGCATGGACCAGCGCCTGTGGGGGGATGAAGAGAAGATCAGGACGATCAAGCAACCTACCCTCATACTCTGGGGTGCGCAGGACCGTCTGATTCCATTGGAAAATGGCAGGAAATTCGAAACCGATATTGCCGGTGCACGGTTGGTGGTGTTGGAAGGATTGGGGCATGTGCCCCAGGAAGAAGACGCTGCTGCCACGGTGAAGGTGGTGCAGGAGTTTCTGGGAAAACGCCATTGAAGTGTAAAAAATGCCTCTGGCCCGCATGTGAACTGCGCAGTGCGCTCCTATTTTCAGAGCAATTGACCGACCATGACTGAAAAAAAACCATTTGAAGTTGCCCGTGAAACGCTCAAGCAGCTGACCGCTCGCAAGCTGGTACCGACGCCGCTCAACTACCAGTCGATCTACAACGAAATAGCCGGGATTCCCCAGGTCCAACCCTTTCCGGTCGACACCTTGCGTGACATTGCCAAGGCACTGCCTGCAAAAACCCCCGGACAGCAGCGGCAAAAAGGTTTGCTGGAGTCGGCCGTGGACCGCATGAACTGGGATGGCGTCAAGACGGCCTTGGTCGGCTATGGGGGATTTGTGCCTAGCACGGCGGAAGCCGATGCGCCTGCCACGGCTGGAGCACCGGTTCGTGACTATGGAGCACCGGCACTGACGCCCGAATTTTTTGGCCAGATTGCACGCCTCATCGAATATGCCCGCCCGGCCTTTGGCGAAGACGATGAACGCTTCATGGTTCAGACGGATGCACTCATCAAGGCCCTGCGCCAGCCCAGCGTCGATGCCGTGGCCGTGAAGCTCATGCTGAGCAACTACAGCGACCGGCTGTCTTTCACCGCCGAAGATCAGGCGGAGATCAAGAAGGCCTTGCTCAACCTGCTGCACATGGTCTTTGAGAACATCAGCGAACTGAGTCTGGAGGAGCAGTGGCTCAAGGGGCAGGTCGATGCCCTCATGGGGGCAGCCCAGCCACCCTTGAGCCTGCGTCGCCTGGACGACGTGGGCCTGCGCCTGAAGGATGTGATCTTCAAGCAGAAGGAAGCCAAGGGCCGCATGCTGCAGGCGCAGGAAGAAATGCGCCAGATGCTGGCCACCTTCATTGAGCGTTTGTCCGAACTGACCCAGACCACCGGCAGCTTTGGCGGCAAGCTCGAAGAAAGCGCCCGTGCCATTGAAAACGCCAAGTCACTGGAGGAAATTGCCCCGGTGCTCAAGGAAGTGGTCAGCGCCACACGTGCGATGTCGGAGCGCAGCAAGGCGTCGAGTTCGGAGCTGGAGAACATGCGCGCACAGGCCCGCCAGACCGAAGCCGAGCTGGCCAAGCTGCACCAGGAACTGGACCGCGTGAGCGAGCAGGCGCGCCACGACCCACTGACCGGTGCCCTGAACCGCAAGGGCTTGGACGAGGCGGTGGAGAAGGAGCTGTCGACCATGCGGCGCAAGGAGCAGCCGTTGTGCGTGGCCTTGCTGGACATCGACAACTTCAAGAAGCTCAACGACAGCATGGGCCACGATACCGGCGACCAGGCCTTGAAGCACTTGGCCACGGTGGCGCGTGAGTGCATGCGCCCGCAGGACACCCTGGCCCGTTACGGCGGGGAAGAGTTTGTCATCCTGCTGCCTGACACGCCACTGGAAAACGGCATTGAAGCCATGACGCGGCTGCAGCGCGAGCTGACCAAGCGCTTCTTCCTGGCGGGCACCGAGAAAATCCTCATCACTTTCAGTGCTGGCGTTGCCCAGGTGGCCGAAGGTGAATCGGCACCGGATGCCATGAAGCGGGCCGACCAGGGCATGTACCTGGCCAAGCGTTCCGGCAAGAACAGAGTGGTGGGCGCATGACGTACCTGATCATTGGCTTGGTGTTGTTCCTCGGTGTGCATTCGGTGCGCATCTTTGCCGAAGACTGGCGTGCACGGCAGCTGCAGGCGCGTGGCGAAGCGGCGTACAAGGGGGTCTACTCGGTGCTTTCCTTGCTGGGATTTGCACTGATCGTCTACGGTTTCGGTGTGGCACGCGAAGCACCTGTGGTGTTGTGGGTTCCCCCGGTGGCCCTGCGCCATGCCGCGGCCCTGGTGATCCTGGTTGCGTTTGTGCTGCTGGCAGCGGCCTACGTGCCGGGCAACGCGATCAAGGCGCGGGTTCACCACCCCATGGTTCTGGGGGTGAAAACCTGGGCACTGGCCCACCTTCTGACTACCGGTCGCTTGGAAACCGTACTGCTGTTCGGCGCTTTCCTGCTGTGGGCGGTGCTGAATTTTGCAGCCGCACGCAAGCGCGATCGTTTGGCGGGCATGGTCGATGCGCCGACAGTGTCCCGTGGCGCAACGGTCCTGGCTGTTTTGCTGGGTGGGGGCGCCTATGCGGTGTTTGCCGTGCTGCTGCACGGCATGCTCATTGGCATTCGCCCGTTTGGTTGAACACCGCCCGGCCTGAAATCACAGGTGGGAATTGAAGTACCACTGGATGAAGTACTTGGCAATGAAGCCGGTCATGCCCAAGGCCAAGCCTAGAAACAGAACAAAAGTCCCAAATTTTCCTACCTTGTTCTTCCACGCCAGGTTGGCAATGATGAACACCATGTAGGCCATGAAGGCCGGCAGCAGGTAGGTGATGGCAAAGTCTGCGACTTGTTCTTCGGAGTAACCAAACATGGGATGCGCTCGTGTTGCACTGCAATACCCCCGAGTGTAGTCCGTCCGCTTTTTCAGGAGCTTCCATGGCGCGCAATATTCTTGACGAAAATCGCATTCATCCGGCGATCCGGGACTATGTCAGTCGCCTGCACAGCGACATCGTGCAGGAGGTCCAGGCAGCCATTGCTGCCAATGCAGTGGTGGTGGTGGGCATGGGCATCAATCCGATGCCCAAGAAGGCCCGGCGTTTGTTGGACGCCCAGGGCATTGCCCATGTGTACCTAGAGTACGGCAACTACTTCAACCACTGGCGTCGTCGCAATGCCCTGAAGATGTGGACCGGTTGGCCCACATTCCCCATGGTCTTCGTCAAGGGTGTGCTGGTTGGCGGCGCCAACGACCTGGAAAAGCTGATCGCCAGCGGTGCGCTTGCGCAGATGCTGGCAAGCGCCTGATTCCCGGCTTATTGCGGTGTCTTGGGCGCCGGTTTTGCGCCTTGGGCGCTGTGGCGCGGGCCCTTGCGCGCATGGTCCTCCATGCGCATGTGCTGGGCGTCAAACGTCTTCTTCTGCTCGGCGTTGAGCGTGGCGTAGAAGGTCTTGGTGGCCTGGTCGCGCTTGTCCATGGCCGCCAGCATGTCCTTGTGCTGTTGGTCGCGCAGGGCACGCATCTTGTCGATGCGCTCGGGGGTGCTCAGCTTGTCCAGCTCTTCGCGTGACGGGTGCTTTGGCATGGCGCTGGCGTCCGGCTTCATCGCGGTCAGGAAGGTGTTCCAGGCGGGCAGTTGTTCGGGGGTCAGCTTGAGCTGGGCCTTGAGGGCATCGGCACGCTTGGTGGCCATGGCTTCCATTTTGGCGGTATCCATTTTCACGTGGCGGCCATGTGGCCCCATCATGCCGTCGTGGGCACCCATGGGCTGGGCCATGGCCACCAGACCGGCAGTGCCCAGTGCAGCAGCAAGAACGAGGGTTTTGAAGATCTTTGTCATCACAGTTTCCTTTGCGTTGCGGCTGTGACGAACACCGTCATCAGCGTGGAAGAAAGTTTGCGCCGCCTCTGTATCTGCGCCGGGAAGCCCAGGCAAACGCTGGGTAAAGATGCGTGAAAATACCCGGCTCTACAAAGGATCAACCGTGTTCAAAAATGTGATGGTGTACCGGCTGCAGTCTCCCTGGACGACTGCACAGGCGGATTTGGAAGATGCGCTGCAGGCAGGACGTTTTGCCGCCTGCGGTGCGTCGCAGGAAAAATCGGTGGGCTGGGTGGAACCGCGTGGCCACGCCCACGGCCCCCTGGTGGAAGTGGTGGGCGGGCAGTGGATCATGAAGCTGCAGATCGAGGTCAAGAGCGTGCCGTCCTCGGTGGTCAAGCGCAAGGTGCAGGACGAAGTGGACCGCATCGAGGCGCAGACTGGGCGCAAGCCCGGCAAGAAGGAGCGCCGCGACCTGACCGACGACGCCCGCAACGCCCTGCTGCCCATGGCCTTTTCCAAGATGGCCAGCACCTGGGTCTGGTTGTGCCCGCAGGAAAACCTGCTGGTGCTGGATTGCGGCAGCACCGCCCGCGCCGACGAGGTGATGACGGCGCTGATCAAGGCCGCGGGCGGCCTGTCGGTGGCGCTCATCAACACCCAGACCTCGCCTGCTGCCGCCATGGCGCACTGGCTGCGCGAACGCGAGGCACCACAGCATTTCAGCGTCGACCGCGAGTGCGAACTCAAGGCAGCCGACGAATCCAAGTCGGTGGTGCGCTACACCCGCCATGCGCTCGATACCGACGAGGTGGTGCAGCACGTGACGCAAGGCAAGCTGCCCACACGCCTGGCCCTGACCTGGAACGAACGCGTGTCCTTTGTGCTGACCGAAGGCCTGCAGCTCAAGAAGCTGGCCATCCTGGACGTGGTGCTCGAAGAGAACAGTGGCGCCGCCGGTGACCGCAAGGACGACAACTTCGATGCTGATATCGCCATTGCTACCGGCGAGATCCAGCCTTTGATCGACGATCTACTGGAGGCCCTGGGCGGTGAAGTCCCGCTGGGGCAAACGGCCAGCGCATAAAAAAGCGCCCGAACGGCACAGGGCCGTCGGGCGCAAGCATCTCCTGGTAAGGAAGGAGAACCGGTCAGTCTTTCTTCATGGCGCAGGTGTTGAAGCCCAGAATGGCGTAGGGCGGGCACCAGCCGATGGCACCGGTTGCCAGCGGAACAATGCCCAGCCAACCCCAAATGCCTACCGTGCCGGTGGCGGCCAGGCCGATGAGCACCAAGCCTGCAACGATGCGAAGAGTGCGGTCAACGCCGCCGACATTTGCTTTCATGAGGAACTCCTGAATGTGTGGTTGATGGGTCCATTGGACCCGACCGGCGCAGGAGTGTCTGTGACCGAAGTCACGCAGAAAGACCGGCTATCCCTGCCCAGGCCTCAATAACGCGGTGCACGGGGCGCCTGGGGGCGCGCTTCGTTGACCACGATGGAGCGGCCGGACACGGACAGACCGTGCAGTCCGCTGATGGCGGCTTGTGCTTCGCTGGCCGAGGACATTTCCACAAAGCCGAAGCCCTTGGACTGGCCGGTTTCGCGGTCGGACATGACCTTGGCCGACACGACGGTGCCGAACTCGGAGAAGTTGTCTTGGAGGTCCGCGTCGCGGATACCGTAGGCCAGGTTGCCTACATACAGTTTGCTGCTCATGGTGTGAGCCTTTCAGGAAAAATGCACCCGTTCCCTCATTGAGGCAGGTGCGGGGGATGTTGACAGGTCAAAAAGACCTGTTCAACGGGAAAAAGTACGGCGTTTCGGCATGGCACCACCGGAGCGCGGCTCCAGGTGGCGGAAGGTGATGCGGCCCTTGCCCAGGTCGTAGGGCGAGAGTTCCAGCGTGACCTTGTCACCGGCCAGGATGCGGATGTGGTGCTTGCGCATCTTGCCGGCGGTGTAGGCGATGAGCCCGTGGCCATTGTCCAGCGTGACACGGTAGCGTGAGTCGGGCAGGACTTCGTCGACCTTGCCGCTCATTTCAATCAGTTCTTCTTTGGCCATGGTGCTCCTTGGAAATAGATAGAGGGGGTGTCAGGCTGCCAGCGCGACCGGGTGGCGCTGTGCCATCCAGCGGTGGGCTTCGTTGACGGCGTAGCGCAGGGCACAGTCGCGCTGCGCAAACTCGGGTACGAAGCGGTAGATGCGGTCATGGGTGCCGCTGCCGCGTCCGCTGCGGATCGATACACCGGCCGTGAACTGGCCGGTTTCGGTGGTATGGGCGGAGGGTGAGACAAGGTACTTGCCCACCGAGAATGCTTTTTCTAGGGTGGTAATCATGGTGTGGCATGCCGACATCGGTCGCATGCGGAAAAAAGGAATGGGCGATCGGCGCGAGCGCTGACCGGGGCGACAAAGGCCGCCTGCGCTTTGGACCGGTCAGGAATGAGGAAAAGACCGGAGGAGGGGCTTGCCGAGAGAGGAAATGGAGACTGCCGGTGGCGCCTTTGGGTGGCGGCCTGGGCGGGTGGATGCCCCGGGTTTTAAGGGCGTGCACCGTGTGCAACAGAGGCTGGAGCGAAGGTAAGCAAGTCGCTCGAACCGGACGAGTATACCCGGTGGGGGTTTTTTGCGGGGTTTTATTTTCTGCCGGGTTTCAGCGTGTCAGGCTGGAGGCCAGTTCGCGCAGGGCGGCACCATTGGCAATGTGGATGTGTTCGCGCCCCAGGCTGACCCAGCCTTCGCGCTCGAAACGGCGCAGCAAGCGGGTCACCATTTCGCGCACCGTGCCCAGCTCGTCGGCCAGGGCCTGGTGGGTGGTGTGGATGTCGCTGCCGTGCCCCAGCAGGGCTCCGGCCAGGCGACCGTCGAGCTTGTGGAAGGCCACGGCGTCGATCAGGCTGGTGAGGTCGGCCATGCGCTCGGCAAAAAGACCCAGCACCTCGTTGCGGAAGGCCGGGGTCTCCAACCACTTCTGGAAAACGTCGGGGCCGATCACCACCAGGCGCGTGGGTTTGGTGGTGACACCGCTGGCCGACAGCGGCTGGGTGCGAAACAGGCTGGCGCTGGAGGCCAGGCACAGCTCGCCCGGCACCACGCGGTACAACTCCAGCGAACGCCCGTCGGCCGAGTGGCGCGACACCTTGACCTCGCCTTCCAGCACCAGCGGAAAGCCCTGGCAGGCGGCGTTCTCGTTGAACAACACCGCACCCGCGGGCACCTCCATGGGCTGCAGCGCCTGCGGCAGCTGGGCCACGGGCGGTTGCACCTGGGCCAGCGAGGGGTAAAGGTCCTGGACCGTGGCGGGAAGGGTTTGCATGGCTTTAGGTATCAAATCGGGTTCTGGCCCGCACCAATCAATTGAGTGCAGCTATCAATACGGTAGCGTTTGGAGGCTTCAGTCCTGGACCTTGTAGCCTTCTTCGCTGATGGCGTTGGCAATGTCCTGGCGCGGTTTCTCGGTTTCGACCTGGACCTTGTTGGCTTCGCGGTCAATCTGCACCTGGGCTTGGGGGTCGAGGCGGGTGATGGCGCGGGTGACGGCTTTTTCGCAGTGGCCGCAGGTCATTCCGGTGACGGTAAAGGTTTGTTTCATCACGATACTCCAGGAGGTAGATCAGCAGTCTTGACCTTACCATAGCGGCATTGCACAGCACGAAAGTGGCCATGAACCGTACGGAACAAAACGCGGAAGTTTGTGAAATCGACATCGGCATTGGCGGCATGACCTGTGCCTCGTGCGTGGCCCGTGTGGAGCGGGCGCTGAACAAGGTCGAGGGTGTGCAGTCGGCCAGCGTCAACCTGGCGACCGAGTCCGCCCGTGTGGTTGTCGCGGCTTCCGACACGGCGCAGGCGCGCGTGGCCCGGGCCGTGCGCGATGCCGGCTACGAGCCCCGGGCCAAGGACGCCGCCGTGGATGCCCCCGACGAAGGACCCTGGGCCGGCTTTGCGCCCGTGGGTCTGGGCTTGGCACTGTCCTTGCCGTTGGTGCTGCCCATGCTGGGCGATCTGGCGGGCCAGCACTGGATGTTGCCGGCACTGTGGCAGTTCCTGCTGGCCACGCCGGTGCAGTTCGGCCTGGGCTGGCGCTTCTACAAAGGCGCCTGGCATGCCGTGCGCGGCATGAGCGGCAACATGGACCTGCTGGTGGCCATCGGCACCACGGCGGGCTGGGCGCTGTCGGTGTGGCTGTGGATGAACGCCCACGAAGGCCACGCGCCGCACCTGTACTTCGAAGGCTCTGCGGTGGTGGTGACCATGGTGCTGCTGGGCAAGTGGTTGGAGGCGCGCGCCAAGCGCCAGACCACCGCCGCCATCCGCGCCCTGCATGCGCTGCGCCCCGAAGTGGCGCATCTGATCGGACCCGACGGCGAAGTGGACGTGCCGGTGGCCGAGCTGCTGGTGGGCGACCGCGTGGTGGTCAAGCCCGGTGAGCGCATTCCGGCCGACGGCTGGATGCTGGAGGGCCGCACCCAGGTCGACGAATCCATGCTCACGGGCGAGCCGCTGCCGGTGGACAAGCGCGCCCTGCCGATGGACGCCGCTGCCGCGCCGCGCGACCCGCTGTCCACACTCACGGGTGGCGCCTTCAACGGCGACGGCCGCATCGTCATGTACGTGAAGGCCGCTGGCAGCGACACCGTGCTGGCGCGCATCATCCGCCTGGTGGAGGACGCCCAGGCGGCCAAGGCGCCTATTCAGCGCCTGGTGGACCAGGTCAGTGCCGTGTTCGTGCCCACCGTGCTGCTCATTGCCCTGGCCACCTTCCTGGGCTGGTGGTGGATGGGCGTGGGAATGGAGACGGCGCTGATCCGCAGCGTGGCGGTGCTGGTCATTGCCTGCCCCTGCGCGCTCGGGCTGGCTACGCCCGCTGCCATCATGGCCGGCACCGGGGTGGCGGCCAAGTACGGCATCCTCATCAAGGACGCGCAGGCGCTGGAATTGGCGCACAAGGTGCAGATCGTGGCCATGGACAAGACTGGTACCCTGACCGTCGGGCGCCCGCGCCTCACGGCCATGGAGGTGGCCCCGGGTGTGGATGAAACCGCGCTGCTGGCCGTGGCTGCGAGCGTACAGACCGCCAGCACGCACCCGCTGGCACACGCCGTGGTGCAGGCTGCGCAGGAGAAACACCTGGCACTGACCCCGTGCAGCGATGTGCAGGCGGTACAGGGCCGCGGGCTGGAAGCCACATTGGGCGAACACCGCTTCGTGATGGGCAGCCTGCGCTGGATGCAGGAACTGGGCATGGTGCCTTCGCCCTTGCTGCTGCGCGCCAAGGAATTGCAGACGGCGGGTTCCACGGTCTCGGCTGTGGCGCAGCGCCACGAGGGCGCGGTGGTGCTGCTGGGCCTGCTGGCCTTTGCCGATGTGGCCAAACCCGGCAGTGCGCAGGCATTGGCCGCCTTGCACGCGCGGGGCATTGGCACGGTCATGATCTCGGGCGACAACCGCGGCGCGGCCCTGGCCATGGCCAAGACCCTGGGCCTGTCGGTGGAGAAGGGTGAGGTCGTGGCCGAGGTGCTGCCGGGGGACAAGTCGGCCCTGGTCACCGCACTGCGCCAGCGCGGCCTGGAGGCCATTCCGCACGATGGCGTGGTGGCACCGGGTACGCTGGTTGCCAGCAAGGGCCTGGGTGTGGCGCCGCGTTACACCGTGGCCATGGTGGGTGACGGCGTCAACGACGCCCCGGCCCTGGCCGCCGCCGATGTGGGCCTGGCCATGGGCAATGGCACCGACGTGGCCATGCACGCGGCCGGCATCACGCTCATGCGCGGCGACCCGCTGCTGCTGGTGGCGGCGTTGGACATTTCCCAGCGCACCGTGAAGAAAATCCGCCAGAACCTGTTCTGGGCCTTTGCCTACAACGCCGCCGGCATTCCGCTGGCGGCGCTGGGCTACCTGAACCCGGTCATCGCCGGGGCGGCCATGGCCATGAGTTCGGTGAGCGTGCTCACCAATGCGCTCTTGCTGAAACGCTGGAAGCCCGAAGAAACAGTGCCAAATCAGGCTGTAGCCCGCACAGATACTGACTAAGCAGCTCCTGAAATCAGAGCAGGTGGCAGCGGGCGCGGTGCTGCCCAGCTTCAACCGTCAGGACCAACAGGGCCGATCCCAGGCCGGGCACTTCGCCCAGCAAAGTGCCGTCCGGTCCCCAGCAGGCGCTGCGTCCGGCGCTGGCCCAGGGGCCCGAGGGCGCGCCGTGGTTGGCCACCAGCACGCACATGCGGTGGCGTTGGGCCGCTTGCTGCCACAGGGCACTGTCGGGTGCATACCCGTTGGGCGAGACCAGCACCCCGGCGGCATAGACCTGGGCCCCCGCATCGGCCGCCGCTTGGGCGTGGGCCACTTGGTTGCTGTCGAAGCAGATGGCGCTGGCGATGCGCAGCACCGGGCCATTGGCAGGGCCGAGCACCTGCACATGGGCCTGAAACGCTTCGGG
Source organism: Rhodoferax sp. (assembly GCA_008015235.1). Lineage (GTDB taxonomy): Bacteria > Pseudomonadota > Gammaproteobacteria > Burkholderiales > Burkholderiaceae_C > Allorhodoferax. Next base: position 54,498 of record SSFF01000010.1, read on the forward strand.
GCCTGGGCTGGCGTATTGCTGTTCGCTCCCGTGCAGGTACTGCTTGCAGTAGAGCGAGGGCGCGCCCTGCGGATGCAGGGTGAGCGCGGCGATGCAGGGCTTGTCCAGCCCAGGCTGCTGCATTGGCAAGCCCACGGTGATGGCCATGCCGTACCGCCGGGCTGCGTCTTGCAGCGGCGCCAGCGTCTGCGGGGTGATCTGCGCCGCCAGGCTTTGCAGGTGCGGCAGTTCGTAGCCGGTGAGCGAGAGTTCGGGAAATACCAGCCACTGCACGCCCAGGCGGGCCGCTGCCTGCACCAGCTGCAGGTGCTGCTGCACGTTGGCGTCTACGTCGCAGGACACCGAGCAGCTTTGCGCCGCAGCCAGGGTGAAGGAATGCATGGAACAGAGGCTCAAGACAAAGCCCGCACGCGGGCGGGCTGGGGGGATCGGAAGGGGGTGTCCGGGATTCTACCCAGCCACCCCGCTTTAGCCCGTTCTATGCGCAAAACCCTGCTTAGCCCTCACAAATGCTACGCAGTTAGCTATCAAAAGCAGAGCAAGCGACTTACTTCAGTAGGCCTTCTGCCTTCATGGCGGCCTGCACGGCCGGGCGTGCGGCCACGCGGGCGCGGTAGGCCACCAGGTTGGGGTAGGCGGCAAGGTCCACGCCCACGTACTGGCCCCAGTTGGTCACGGTGAACAGGTAGCCATCGGCCACGGTGAACTGGTCGCCCATCAGGTACTGCTTGCCGGCGAGTTCACCTTCCACCCATTTCAGGCGGTTGTGGATGCGGTCGATGGAGGCGGTCTTGGTGGCCTCGGGCGTGCCGGGCACGAACAGGGGCGAGAAGGTCTTGTGCAGCTCGGTGCCGATGAAGGTCAGCCATTCCTGCAGCTTGTAGCGCTCGTAGGTTCCGTTGGCGGGGGCCAGGTTCTTGGCCGGTGCCTGGTCGGCGATGTACTGCACGATGGCCGGGCCTTCGTGCAGGCTGCGGCCGTCGTCCAGCGTCAGGTAGGGCACGTAGCCCAGCGGGTTGATGCTGTAGAAGTCGGTGCCGTCGGGCAGCTTGTGGGTCTTGGTGGGCGCGGGAATGGCTTCGAAGGCCAGGCCAGCTTCGTGCAGGGCGATGTGGGGGGAGAGCGAGCAGGCGCCGGGGGAGTAGTAAAGCTTCATGGGGTCTCCTGAAAGGTTGGACGGAAAACCACGATGCTAGAACGCTGCCTCCCGCCCTGCCACGTGCAGGGTTGAAGACAGCATTGCAAATTTTCGAGCTTGGGCGCGCTGTTCAGGCTGCGGCGCGGATCAGGTCGGCCGCCTTTTCACCGATCACCATGCTGGGTGCATTGGTGTTGCCGCTGGTGAGCGCCGGCATGATCGAGGCGTCGACCACGCGCAGGGCTTGCACGCCCTTGACGCGCAGCTGGGCGTCGACTACGGCCATGGGGTCGGAGTCCGGGCCCATCTTGCAGGTGCCCACCGGGTGGTACTCGGTGTCGCAGGTTTTGCGCAGGTAGGCTTCCAGTGCCTTCGGGTCGCGGTGGTCCACGGCGACCAGCGGTTGGCCGCGGAAGCTGTCCATGGCCTTGGCGTAAATCACCTCGAAGCCCATCTGGGCGCCCTTGATGGACACGGCCATGTCGTCGGGGTGGGTGAAGAAGCCGGGATCGATCTTGGGGGCCTGGTGCGGGTCAGCACTCTGCAGGGTCACGCTGCCGCGGCTTTTGGGGCGCATGAGCGTGGTGTGCAGGGTAAAGCCATGGCCCAGGTGCTGGCGGCGGGTGTGGTTGTCCACAATGCTGGGTAAGAGCGCGAACTGGATGTCCGGGTGCTCGGTATTGCCGCAGGTGCTGACGAAGCCGTTGGTTTCCGACACCGGCGTGGCGATCCAGCCGGTGCGTTTGCTGCGCCACTCGAACACCGCCTTGATGAGCTCCCAGGCGCCGCGGATCGAGTTGCCGATGGTGTCTTTCCAGCGCGGGGTGCGGAAGATGATGGAGCTGGTGACGTGGTCCTGCAGGTTCTGGCCAACACCGGGCAGGTCCTTGAGGACCGGAATCCCGTGTTCCTTCAGGTGGGCGGCGGGGCCGATGCCCGAGAGCATGAGCAGCTGTGGAGAGCCGAAGGCACCGGCGCTGACGATCACTTCCTTGCGCGCCCGCACCTGTTCGATGGCGCCCTTGCAGCGCAATTCCACGCCGACTGCGCGCAGTCCTTCGAAAAGGACCTTGCGGCTGTGGCAGCCGGTGCGCACCGTGAGGTTCTTGCGGTCGGCATTGGCGTGCAGGTAGGCGCGTGCAGCATTCCAGCGCTCGCCGTTGTACTGGGTGGCCTGGGTGCGCGAGATGCCGTACTGCTTTTCGCCGTTGTAGTCGGGGTTGATGGGAATGCCCTTTTCCACGCAGGCCTGCATGAAGGCGTCGTTGATGGCGCTGGGGCTGCGCACGTAGCTCACGTGCAGCGGGCCGCTGTTGCCGTGGTATTCGTTGTTGGAGAAGCAGTGGCTGTTCTCGGCGCGCTTGAACAGCGGCAGCAGGTCGGCATAGCCCCAGCCGGGGTTGCCCAGCGCCGCCCAGCCGTCGTAGTCGTTGCGGTTGCAGCGCGTGTAGACCATGGCGTTGATGGAGCTGGAACCACCCAGCACCTTGCCGCGCGGCTGGAAGCCCTTGCGGCCGTTGAAACCCTTTTGAGGCGCCGTGAAGTAGTGCCAGCTGTTCATCAGCCCCCACGGCACCATGGCGGTAATGCCCAGCGGTGCACGCACGAACACCGAGTGGTCCTCGCCACCGGCTTCGAGCACGCAGACCGTGGTGTTGGGGTCTTCGCTCAGGCGTCCGGCCAGGGCACAGCCGGCGGAACCGCCACCGACGATCACGTAGTCAAATTCTTGCATGGGGGTCTCTCTCGGGTCAGAGGCGCAGGCGCCGCCAATAGCGCCTGCACGGTGCGGCCCGGTTCTGTGCCGGGCCTGCAGGTGCTTACTTGGTCAGGAAATGCAGGTACTTGGTGGCGAACTTGCCGTAGGGCGGCCACAGGAACTTCACGGCGCTGAAGGGGGCCTGGTAGAACACCGGGCGCATCTTGGAGAAGGTGACGAAGCCCTCGTAGCCGTGGTAGTGGCCCATGCCGCTGTCGCCCACGCCGCCAAAGGGCAGGTCGTGCTGGCCGACGTGGAACAGGCCGTCGTTGACGCTCACACCGCCCGACATGACGCGGTGCAGGATGTCGTGCACCAGGGCCTTGTTGTTGCTGAAGGGGTACAGCGCCAGCGGGCGTGGGCGGGCGTTGATGGCGGCAATGGGTTCTTCGATCGAGTCATAGGGCAGCACCGGCAGCACCGGGCCGAAGATTTCACGCGTGCGCAGCGCGCAGCCTTCGGGCGCATTGAGCACGATGTGCGGGGCAATCTTGTGGGTGGTCTCGTCCCAGGGTTTGCCGGGAATGAGCTGGATCAGTTCGGCCCCACCGGCCTTGGCTTCTTCCATGGCCTCGATCACGCGGTGGAAGGAACGCTTGTCGATCATCGAAGTGAAGTCGGGGGTGTCCAGCGTCGGATAGCGGTTGCTGACAATGTCCTTGGCCAGTGCCACGAACTCCTTGATCTTGGCGCGCGGGATGTAGGTGTAGTCGACCGTGGTGCAGATCTGGCCGGCGTTGAAGCATTTCACGAACAGCAGGCGTTCGGCGGCCTTGCGCAGGTCGAAGTCGTCGCAGACGATGGCGGGTGACTTGCCGCCCAGCTCCAGCGTCACCGGCACCAGGTTGGCCGCGGCCGAGGCCATGACGGCGCGCCCGGTGGTGCCGGAGCCGGTGAACAGCAGGTGATCGAACTTGAGCTTGGAGAACTCGATGCCGACACCGCCGGTCTCGTCAAAGAAGGCCAGCTTTTCGCGCGGGAAATAGGCCGGCATCTTCTCGATCAGCAAGGCGGCCAGGTGGCGCGAGTTTTCCGACATCTTGACCATGCAGCGGTTGCCCGCGGCCATGGCGGCAATCAGACCACCGAAGGCCAGGTTGATGGGGAAGTTCCACGGCACGATGGAGCCGACCACGCCCAGGGGTTGGGGGATGACGCGGTTGCTGGCGCCGAAGAAATTGCGCCAGTCGACGCCGCGGCGCTGCGGGCGCATCCAGCCGCGCAGGTGCTTCAAGGTGTGGTCCACGCCGTCGATCACCGAGAAGATTTCGGCGAACAGGGTTTCGTGGCGTGAGCGGTTGCCGTAGTCCTGGTTGATGGCATCGACGATGGCGTCGCGGTAGTCGCGGATGAAGGCCTGGAGCTTCTTCAGGTCGGCGCGGCGTTCGGCATAGCTGGGGTAGGGGTGGGCCAGGTAGGCCTCGCGCTGGAGCTTGAGCGTGGCTTCGAGTTCATTGCGCACCACATCGATGGGGGTGACGGCATGCAGGGGAATGGCGGACATGGACTTCCTTGTGAATAAGGGTTTGCAAAGCGGCCGGGCGAGGATACGCACGACCGTGCCAAACGACTTTGCGGACGTTACACCGCTTGCGGGCTGTAAACTGTCAAATAATTAACAGTTTAGGGTTTCTACGGAGGGTCTTTCGATGCGCAACCCCAGTGCCGAGATGGTCCAGGTACTGCATGGCAATCCCTGGTTTGCGTCACTGCCGGCGCCGGAGCAGGCGGCCATGCTGGAATTGGCCGAGCCCGTGGCCTTGCCGCGTGGCGCCGTGCTCTACCGCAAGGGCGAGCCGGGCTGCAACTTCTACGGCCTGGTGCGGGGCGTGGTCAAGATTTCAAGCGTGGGCTTGGACGGCCGCGAAGGCATCCTGGCCTTGATCGAGGCCGGCAACTGGTTCAGCGAATCGACTCTGCTCGACGGCCAGCCGAACCCGTATGACGCCACGGCCCTGGAGGCCCTGGAGGTGCTGCTTATCTCACCCGAAGGCTTTGCCCAGTTGATGCAGCGCCTGCCTTTTGCCGTGGCCATCGCCCGGCTGGAAGCGCTTCGCCTGCGCGCCGTGTTCAGCATGGTCGAGGACACCATGGTGCGCGACATGGGTGCGCGGGTGGCCCGGCGCCTGCTGGTGCTGGCCCATGGGGATGCCACCATGGCCGAACAGGCGCGCGCCCGCGTGCTGGTGTCGCAGGATGCCCTGGCCATGCTGCTGGGCATCACGCGCCAGACGCTGTGGAAGGAGCTGCGCAGCCTGGTGGACGCCGGGGTGCTGGCGCTGGGCTATGGCCGCATCGACATCCTCGATGTGCAGGCGCTCACGCGCCGCGCCGAACGCAGTTAAGCGGCCAGGCGACGGGCGGCCCACAGGGTCTGGTCGACCACGGCCTGAACCCGGCCGCGGGCTGCTTCGCTGCGCAACAGGCCTTGTTCGTCGAAGGCCTCGCCAGCGTGGCCCAGGGCGAAGCGGGTGGGGCAGACCCAGCACTGCAGGCCGGTCAGCAGGGGTGTGAGGTGGGTGAGCGAACCCAGGCCACCGAGTGCGCCGGGCGAGGCGCTGAGCAGGCCCACCACCTTGCCGCCGAAGGGGCGGTTGCCATCGGCCCAGACGGCATGGCCCTTGACTGGGCTCGAAGCCCAGTCGAGCGTGTTCTTCATCAGGCCGGTGTAGCTGCCGTTGTATTCGGGCGAGCACACGATCCAGGCCGGGTGGCTGTCCATGATCTCTTTCAGCCGTAGCACGTCGGCCGGTGTGCCCTGGGCTTCGAGGTCGGCGTTGTAGAGCGGAATGTCGAAGTCGGCCAGCTCGATATGGGTGACTTCGGCGCCGGCGGTGCGCGCCATGGCCGCGGCGTTGTGGGCCAGGCGGCGGTTGAAGGAATGGGTGCGGGTGCTGCCCGCGAAGATGAGTGTTTTCATGGCGCGCGATTGTCGCGGGTTTGGGCTGAGCCGGTGATGGCGGTGCCCGGGCGTCCGATAAGTTGTAGGGATGTGGGCCCCCCGGTAAAATCTCGGCTTCCCCTCTTCTTGACGCCGCCCCGTGACGGGAGCCTGCGTCCGTGCCTTCCAACATGATTTACCCACAACATTTCGACGTCATCGTCGTCGGCGGCGGCCATGCCGGTACCGAAGCGGCCCTGGCTGCCGCCCGCATGGGCTGCAAGACGCTGCTGCTGAGCCACAACATCGAAACCCTGGGGCAGATGAGCTGCAACCCGTCCATCGGCGGCATCGGCAAGGGCCATCTGGTCAAGGAGGTGGATGCGCTGGGCGGGGCCATGGCGCTGGCGACCGACGAAGCGGGCATCCAGTTCCGCATATTGAATAGTTCCAAGGGCCCGGCCGTGCGCGCCACCCGGGCCCAGGCCGACCGCGTGCTCTACAAGGCGACCATCCGCCGCATGCTGGAAAACCAGCCCAACCTGTGGCTGTTCCAGCAGGCCGTGGACGACCTGCTGGTGGAAGGCGAGCGCGTGGTGGGGGCGGTGACCCAGGTGGGCATTGCCTTCCGTTCCAGCACGGTGGTGCTGACGGCCGGTACCTTCCTCGACGGCAAGATCCATGTGGGTCTGAACAACTACGCCGCCGGGCGCGCGGGTGATCCGCCGGCCCAATCCTTGAGTGCCCGCCTGAAAGAACTGAAGCTGCCGCAGGGGCGGCTCAAGACCGGCACGCCGCCGCGCATCGACGGCCGTTCCATCGACTTTTCGCAATGCACCGAACAGCCTGGCGACGGCATGCCCGGCGGCGAGCGCCCCGAACTGGGCGTGCCGGTGTTCAGCTTCCTGGGCAACGCCCAGATGCATCCGCAGCAGATGCCGTGCTGGATCACGCACACCAATGCGCGCACGCACGAGATCATCCGCAGCGGCTTCGACCGCAGCCCCATGTTCACCGGCAAGATCGAGGGGGTGGGGCCGCGTTACTGCCCCAGCGTGGAAGACAAGATCAACCGCTTTGCCGACAAGGAAAGCCACCAGATTTTCCTGGAACCCGAGGGGCTGACGACCCACGAGTACTACCCCAACGGCATCTCCACCAGCCTGCCGTTCGATGTGCAGTACGACCTGGTCAGAAGCATGAAGGGGCTGGAGAACGCGCACATCCTGCGTCCCGGCTACGCCATCGAGTACGACTATTTCGACCCGCGCTCTTTGAAGAGCAGTTTCGAGACGCGCCAGATTGGCGGTTTGTTCTTTGCCGGCCAGATCAACGGCACCACGGGTTATGAAGAGGCGGCGGCGCAGGGCCTGTTTGCCGGCATCAATGCCGCACTGCAGGTGCGCGCCCTGGGCGGTGAAGCCAGCGAACGCATGGAAGCTGCTTCTGCCGCCGGCAGCATTACCTATACCGGTGACACCTGGCTGCCCAGCCGCGATCAGGCCTACCTGGGTGTGCTGGTGGACGACCTCATCACCAAGGGCGTGACCGAACCCTACCGCATGTTCACCAGCCGCGCCGAGTTCCGCCTGCAGTTGCGTGAGGACAATGCCGACGCCCGCCTGACCGAGGATGGCCGGGCCTTGGGTCTGGTGGACGATGTGCGTTGGGAAACCTATTGCCGCAAGCGCGACGCTGTTTCACGTGAAACAGAACGTCTGAAATCGATCTGGGTGAATCCGCGCAATCTGGATCAGGCCGAGGCTGAGCGCGTATTGGGTAAGTCCATTGACCACGAATACAACCTGGCCGACCTGCTGCGCCGCCCCGGTGTGACCTACGAAACATTGGTGGGCATGGAGGGTGGGCGCTTTGTGAATGCCGACCTGCTGCCATCTGTTTCACGTGAAACCTCTCCCGTGCAGGAGGAGGTGCTGCGTGCCAGCGTGCAGGAGCAGGTGGAGATCGGTATCAAGTACGCAGGCTATATTGATCGCCAGAAAGGCGAGATTGAACGTGCAGCCTACTACGAGAACCTGCGCCTGCCGGCGGACCTGGATTGCATGCAGGTGTCGGCCCTGAGCATCGAAGCACGGCAACGCCTGAACAAGCACCGGCCAGAAACCCTGGGTCAGGCCTCGCGCCTGTCGGGCATCACCCCGGCCACCATTTCGCTGCTGCTGATCCATCTGAAGAAGGGCAAGTTCAAAGGCTTTGCCACGGAAGCGGAGGCGGTGTGATGGCAGTGCTGACGGATCGGATTCTGGATGCGGGCACCAAGCTGGGCTTGGACTTGAGCGCCCAGCAGGCGCAACTGCTGGCCGACTACCTGGCGCTGATCCAAAAGTGGACCAAGGTCTACAACCTGACCGCCGTGCGCGACCCCGAGGAAATGCTCACGCACCACCTGTTTGACAGCTTGTCGGTGATTGCGCCGCTGCAGCGGCAGTTGGCAGGCATGGGGAAGGGCGAGGCTGCCCGCTTGCTCGACGTGGGTTCGGGTGCCGGACTGCCGGGCGTGGTCATTGCCATTTGCTGCCCGGCCGTGAAGGTGGATTGTGTGGACACCGTGGGCAAGAAGGCGGCCTTCATCCAGCAAGTGGCGGTGAGCCTGGGGCTCAAGAATTTGCGCGGGGTCCATGCGCGGGTGGAGTCGTTGACCGATGGCTACGACGTGGTCAGCTCGCGCGCGTTTGCTTCGCTGGTGGACTTCACCACCTGGTCGCGGTCGGCGGTGGGGGAGGGTGGGGTTTGGATGGGGATGAAGGGGAAGTACCCTGCCGATGAGTTGGCTGCGCTGCCTGCATCGGTGGCGGTGTTTCACGTGGAACAGTTGGTGGTGCCGGGGCTGGATGCGGAACGGTGCATTGTGTGGATGCGGCCGGTCGCTGCTTGATCCGTTTTCCCTAGCCGGGTGTGGCATGTCGGGATGTGCGCCCGACAGCGCACTCACTTTCTTTTGCTTCGCCAAAAGAAAGTGAGCAAAGAAAAGGCGACCCCGCTGTCTGCGACCCCGTTGCGCCGGGCGCACCGGGGCAACCTGTGGTGCTCGGAATCAACGGGGTCTGGCTAAAACTCGCCCTTCGGGCTCAAACAGTCGCCAGCCCTGATCCGTTGCTTCCTCCACTCCTCGGCGCAGCCAGAAGGGGATAGGGGAATACATGCCATTGCTGCGCTCGGCCCGCGTGGTAAGGTTGACTGCATGGACGAATTACTTTCAGCCCTTGCCGCAGTCATGCATTGGCGATTGCTCTTGTGCATAGCTTGTTCAATCGCAGTTGCAGTTGGTCTGTCCATGCTTTTTGCGGCGTTTACGGCACCGTATTGCATTGCTTTGGTGATTGGCGGGGCTGTTGTTGGGACCCAGTGGCAAGCACGTGTTGAATCGCAGACCGGCGCAACCGATACATAGCCTGGAACTCAGTCTGGCCGAACAAAGCGACGGTACGTTGGTTTTTGCCGTTATGCGGAGTCGAGTAGCGCAGGGTGGGGCGGATGAAGAGGCGCGCGCTGTTTGAGCCGCAGGCGAGTTTGCGTGCCTCCCGCCCCGCACGAGCAACGCAGTGCGCCCGAAGGGCCGACGCATCCGGCTCGCCTTTCTTGGGCTACTTTGGTGCTTGCGTAACTTCGCACAGCGAAGTTACGCAAGCACCGCGTGTGCAGCACGCCTTTGGCAAACAAAGAAAACCCGCTATGCGGGTTTCGATAAAGTAGATCGGCCGCCGGGGCGAGACCCGGCCTGCAACAAACACCCGAAAAGAAACAAAAAAGCGACACCCAAGAAGCAAAAACAAACCAACAACAGTCCACCCGTTAAACTCCCTTTCCCCGCGCACTTCCGCGCCGGGCCCCCACCACCAGGAAACCCCATGCTCGGCGTTACCGACTACTTCACTTTTGTCGTCACCATCATCGTGTTCCTCGCCATCCCCGGCCCCGGCAATCTGGCCCTGGTGACCTCCACCTCCAAGGGCGGAATCAAGGGCGGTCTGGCAGCTACTCTCGGCGTGATCCTAGGGGACCAGGTGCTCATGTGGTCGGCGGTGGCGGGTGTGGCGGCGCTCTTGCACGCCTACCCCGACGCCTTCAACGCCATCCAATGGCTGGGCGCGGCTTACCTGGCGTGGCTGGGCGTGAAGATGCTGCTGGCCAAGCCCGGTGCGGCGCCCGTGCTCAACATCAGCGCTGGCCACTACCTGCGCCAGGCGCTGATGATCACCCTGCTCAACCCCAAGGCCATTCTGTTCTACATGGCTTTCTTTCCGCTGTTCGTCGATCCGGCCACGCAGCAAGGGGTGGTGACCTATGGCTTCATGGCGGCCACCATTGCCTTTCTGACTTTCCTGTACGGACTCGGCGCCACTTTGCTGACCTATTTCCTGGCCACCCGCATGCGCTCCAACCCGATGATCGGCCGGGTGTTGGAAAAGCTGGCGGGTGTGGCCCTGCTGGGCTTTGGCGTCAAGCTCGCGGTTTCGCGTTAACGGTTTTCTGAAGAGCATAGCAACATGGCGAAAATTTTCTGCGTAGCGAACCAAAAGGGTGGCGTCGGCAAGACCACCACCACCGTGAACCTGGCCGCCGGTCTGGCCAAGATCGGCCAGCGTGTGCTCATGGTCGACCTGGACCCGCAGGGCAATGCCACCATGGGCTCGGGTGTGGACAAGCGCGCCATCGAGCTCACCGTGTACGACGTGCTGCTGGAGTCGGCCAGCATTGCCGAGGCCCGTGCGCAGAGCGACAAATTGAAGGACGCCGGTTGCAGCTACGACGTGCTGGGTGCCAACCGCGAACTGGCCGGGGCCGAGGTCGAGCTGGTGGAACTGGAGCGCCGCGAAAAGCGCCTTCGCCAGGCCATCGCCGCGGTCGACTCGGAATACGACTTTGTGCTCATCGACTGCCCGCCCAGCCTGTCCATGCTCACGCTCAACGGCCTGTGTTGTGCCCACGGCGTCATCGTGCCGATGCAGTGCGAATACTTTGCGCTCGAAGGCCTGACCGATCTGGTCAACACCATCAAGCAGGTCAAGGCCAACCTCAACGACGACCTGCAGATCATCGGCCTGCTGCGCGTCATGTTCGACCCGCGCATCACGCTGCAGCAGCAGGTCAGCGACCAGCTCAAGGCGCATTTCGGTGACAAGGTGTTCAACACCGTCATTCCGCGCAACGTGCGCCTGGCCGAAGCGCCCAGCTACGGCGTGCCCGGTGTGGCGTTTGACCCGGCTTCCAAGGGCGCACAGGCCTTTGTGACGTTTGCCCAGGAAATGGTCGAACGCATCCAGTCCATGTGACTTGCATGCGAAATTGGCCACTAGCTCGCTTATTTATTGATTAAATAGCTATAAAAGTCATAGCACATGATTCCGCTTGATGCCTCCCGCGTCTTGGTCCTGCCCGGTTGGCAGAACTCCGGCCCGGCCCACTGGCAAAGCCGCTGGGAGGCGCTGCACGGTTTCGTGCGCGTGGAGCAGCACGACTGGATGCTGCCGCTGCGCGGCGACTGGATCACGCGCCTGGAAGACGTGCTGCTGGGCCAGAGCGGCCCCAGCATCCTGGTGGCGCACAGCCTGGGCTGCATGCTCACCGCCGCCTGGGCCAGCGTCACACGCAACCCGCACTTGGTGGCGGGTGCCTTGCTGGTGGCGCCCGGCGACCCCGAGCGCGAAGAGCTGCGCGTGCCGCTGCGCTCTTGGGCCCCGGTGGTGCGCCAGCCGCTGCCCTTCCCGAGCATCCTGCTGGGTAGCCACGACGACCCGTACTGCACATTTGAACGTGCCCAGGGCTTTGCGCAAAGCTGGGGCAGCACCTTCGTGGACTACGGCCACCGCGGCCACATCAACGCCGACTCCGGCCTGGGCGACTGGCCCGAGGGGCTGGAATTTCTGAACACATTGCACAAGGGATAAACCACCATGGTCACCAAGAAACCCAAAGGCCTGGGCATGGGCCTCGAAGCCCTGCTGGGCCCCAAAGTCAAGGACGCGGCACCGGCCGACACCACGGCGGACACTGGCACGCCCAGCACCCTGCTGCTGGCCGACATGGTGGCCGGTGTCTACCAGCCGCGTACGCGCATGGACGAAGGCGCCCTGTACGAACTGGCCGAGAGCATCAAGGCCCAGGGCATCATGCAGCCGATCCTGGTGCGCAAGCTCGATGAGGCCGACGCGGCCAAGCACCTGGGCGACGGCAAGAAGCGCGCTATTTACGAAATCATTGCCGGGGAGCGCCGCTTCCGCGCTGCCAAACTGGCTGGGCTGGAGCGCGTGCCGGTGCTGGTGCGCGATGTGCCCAACGAGGCTGCAGCCGCCATGGCGCTCATTGAGAACATCCAGCGCGAAGACCTGAACCCGCTCGAAGAAGCGCAGGGCCTGCAGCGCCTGATCCGCGAATTCGGCCTCACGCACGAAAGCGCGGCCCAAGCCGTGGGGCGCTCGCGCAGTGCGGCTTCCAACCTGCTGCGCCTCTTGAACCTGGCCGACCCGGTGCAGACCATGCTCATGGCTGGCGACATTGACATGGGCCACGCCCGCGCCCTGCTGGCGCTGGACCGCGCCACGCAGATTACGGCGGCCAACCAGATCGCCACCAAGAAGATGTCGGTGCGCGAGGCCGAGAGCCTGGTCAAAAAATTGGGCGCCGAGTTCTCGCTCAAACCCTCCAAGCCGCGGAAGGAAAAGTCGCGCGACCTGAAGCGCGTGGAAGAGGAACTGTCCGACCTGCTGACCGCGCAGGTGGAAGTGCATGTGAAAAAGCGCGTCAAGCGCCATGGCCGCATGGAAGAGATGGGCGAGGTCGTCATCCAGTTCGGTTCGCTCGATGAACTCAATGGCCTGATCGACCGCCTGAGCGGCCATGCGAGCCGCTAGGTGCTGCGTTTTTCATAGCTACCTGCACAATGATTATGGGGGCCAAAGGCCAATTTGGCATATGAAACCCGCCTGCAGCCGGCCCCCGTTGTCATGACGCTGCTGCGCAAACTCTGGGTTTGGCCCCTGCCCGCCGTGCTGGCCTGGTTGGCGGCTTGGGCCTTGTTGTGGGGTCTGGTGGCCTGGCAGGCCGACCCCCTGGGGGCACTGGCGGCCGCCTGTGCCCTGGGCGTGCTCTGCAGCCGCTGGGGCCACAGCTGGTGGCGGCGTCTTTTCATTGCGGCAGGCTTTCCCTTGTCGGTGGCCCTCACGGGGGCGCTCAGCCTCCCGGCCTGGGCCTGGTTGCTGCCTTTGCTGCTGCTGCTGCTGGTCTACCCGCTCAATGCCTGGCGCGATGCGCCGCTGTTTCCCACGCCCGCCGAGGCCCTGGCCCTGCTGCCCAGTCACGCGCCCTTGCCTGCCGGCGCGCAGGTGCTCGACGCCGGGTGCGGCCTGGGCCACGGTCTGCAGGCCCTGCACCGCGCCTACCCCGACGCCGCCTTGCACGGCGTGGAGTGGAGCTGGCCGCTGCGCCTGCTGTGCGCCCTGCGCTGCCCCTGGGCGCGCGTGCGCCAGGGCGACATGTGGGCGCAGCCCTGGGGCGGCTACGACATGGTCTACCTGTTCCAGCGCCCCGAAAGCATGGCACGTGCCTGGGACAAGGCCCAGGCCGAACTGCGCCCCGGTGCCTGGTTGGTGAGCCTGGATTTCGCCATTCCGGGCCTGGTGCCCCAGGCGCGCTGGGACATCCCCGGCAGCGTCCATGGCGTCTGGCTCTACCGCGTGTCGCCAACTGACCACCGTCGGCCCTGAAAGCTGGCGCACCCCTGCGCTTTCCGCTACAGTGGCTGCCGCCTGCAGCACAGCAGGTCTATACAACTAGCGGCATAAGAAGCAAAAGCAGGAGACGCTCGATGGTGCGATGGGGACACGGCAGGAGGCTGTGGGCGGGGCTACTCGTTCTTGCCACAGCCTTATTTGGTGGAGTGGGGGCGGCACAGGCCACATTGGCCCTGACACCGCAGCAAAGTGCGTGGATCGCACAGCAGCAAGGCAAGGTATTCAGCGTCGGCTTTGACCCTTACGCTGGCATGGACAGCTTCGTCCTGCAGGGCAAGCGCCAGGGCTTGCTGCACCTGCTGCTGCAGGACATGGCGCAGGAAACCGGGCTGCGCCTGGTACCCGCCGACAGCAAGGACTGGGACGCGGCCTACCAGCGCTTCGTCGGTGGCAAGTCCGACATCCTGTACGGCGCCAACCCCACGCCCGAGCGCGAGGCCATCATGCGCTTCACCGCGCCGGTGGTGCGCTACCCCTACGTGACCCTGGCGCGCAAGGCCAGCAGCGTGCAGACCCTGGCCGACATCCATGCCAAGCGCGTCGGCTTCATCGAGAACGACTTTGTCCAGCAGGCCCTGCCCCAGGCCTACCCGAACCTGCATTTCGAGTCGGTCACCTACTCCGACCAGCTCGTCGCCCTGCAGGCCCTGGAGGCCGGGCGCATCGATGCCTTTGTCACTTCCGGCGGCGGGGTCGAGGTCGAGTACCTGGTGGCGCACCCGCAGCTGGCGGTGGTGGCGCAGCTGCGGGCCATCACTTCGGACATGACCCTGGCCGTGGCGCTGGACCAGACCGAGCTGCAGGGCATCCTGCAGGCCTACATCAGCCAGCGCCAGGACGCCATTGCGCGGCTGGCGCGCCAAGCGCGACAGATCTACAACCGCAAGGCCCTGCAGCTGAGTCCGGCCGAACTCGACTGGCTGGAGCATGTGGGCACGGCGGTGGTCGGTGCCGCCGAAGACTACCTGCCCTTCGATTACCAGAGCAAGGGCCAGTACAAGGGCATTGCCGGTGAAACCCTGCAGGCCATTGCCGACACCGTGGGCTTGAAGCTGACCGTGGTCTCTGCCCCTTTTGCCAAGATCATGGACGCCGCCCGCGCGGGCCAGGTGCACGTGGTCAACATGGCCAAAACCGAGGACCGGCTCAAGGACTTCATCTTCCCGCACCCCTTCAGCACCGAGCGCGACATTGTCATCGGCCGCAAGACCAGCCCGCCGGTGAGCGACATCTACGCGCTCGACGGCCAGCGCGTGGCCGTGATCGAAGGTTTCTGGCACGAGGAGTACCTGCGCAAGAACCTGCGCCAACCCCACATCGTCACCACCGCCGACATCCTGGAGTCGCTGCGCAAGGTGCGCGACGGCGAGGCCGACTACCTGATCGAGAACCCGACCGTGGTGGAGTACTACATCAATGGCCTGGGCTACCAGGACCTGGCCAAGCGCGGCGAGACTTCCGGGGACTCGGCGCTGTACTTCGGTGTCAGCCGCACCCAGCCGGAGCTGGCCGGCATCATGGACAAGGTGATTCCGCTGCTGTCCTTCGAAGAGCTCAAGTACCGCGGCCTGCAGACCGTGCCCGCCGTGGAGAACGAGGCCAACCGCCGCCTGCTGTGGCTGGCCGCCCTGCTGACCTTGGCGCTCGCGGCCATCGTGACCCTCACCGCGGTGATGGCGCGCAAGCTCACCAACGAGCGCCTCTCGAACCAGTTCCTGCGTGAACGCGAGCAGCTGCTCTACACCGACGTCCTGACCGGCTTCTTCAACCGCAACCACTACAGCGCCCACATCGCGGCACTCGAGCAGTCCATGGCGCTGCCTGCGGCCGTGGTGGTGGCCGACCTGAACAACCTCAAGCGCGCCAACGATGCCTACGGCCATGCCGTCGGTGACGAATTGCTGCGCCTGTTTGCCCAGCAGATGCGTACGCAGTGGCCGCAGGCCACGGGCTACCGCATGGGTGGCGACGAGTTCCTGATGGTGTTGGAAGGCGCAGACCCGCAGGCGGTGCAGGGGCAGATCGACGCGCTGCTGGCACGTTGCGCCCAGACTCCGCTGGTGCTGGACGGGGGTGTGACGCTGCGGCCCAGCGCCGCCATTGGCTTTTCCATCCGCACCGAACGCGACAGCACCATGGACCAGTGCGTGGCCCGTGCCGACCAGCACATGTACGAGGCCAAGGTGCGCCAGAAGAAGCGCAGCACCGACCACATGGCCACCTGAGCGCCACGGATTCCTGGCGACAGGTTCCGCTGCGCCAGTGACAGTGGCAAAATGCCACCGATAGACCCAGCGCACCTGCATGGGCGCACAGGAGGATGAGCATGTCCAACCCATCGACCCCCGCCGATCCGGCGCTTCCCAACGCCCACCAGGTGGTGCTGTTTGCACTGGCCACACTGGCCGAGCTGCGGGAATCCGATACCGAAAGCCACCTGCTGCGGGTGCACCACTATGTGCGCGCCCTGTGCCAGCGCCTCAAGACGCGCCCGGCCCATGCGGCCGTGCTGACCGACGAATATGTCGAACTGCTGGGCCTGTGCGTACCCATCTACGACATGGGCACCGTGGGGGTGCCCGACCGCATCCTGCTCAAGCCCGGGCGGCTCACCGCCGACGAACTGGCCATCATGCGCACCCACACCACCCTGGGCTACGAGGCCATGGTGCGGGCCGAGACCACGCTCAAGCTGCATTCGCCGCTGCTGGCCATGGCCAAGGACGTGGTGCTCTGCCACCACGAGAAATGGAACGGCGCCGGTTACCCCAAGGGCCTGTCCGGCGCCCTCATTCCGCTGTCGGCGCGCATCGTCGCGGTGGCCGATGTCTACGACGCGCTGATCTCGGCCAAGGTCTACAAGGAAGGCGTGCCGCACGAGAAGGCCATGCAGATCATCGTGTCCGAGCGCGGGGCCCACTTCGACCCTGATGTGGTTGATGCCTTTGTCGAGGCCCAGGCCGAGTTCGCCGCCATTGCCCAGCGCCTGGCCGACACCGACGCCGACATGCAACAGAAGATCGAGTACATGGCCAACGCCATTGCCGAAGTCGCGGTTCTATAAGCCAAATCGGGCTCTCGCCCGCACAAAATCTGCTGGTATTGCTACAAAAAGCAGAGCGATTTCAGGGTGCTGCCGGGCCGCTGCGTTCGGCCTGCAGGTCATCCCAGTAGGCCGCCTTGCCCAGCGGCGTCTGTGCGGGCAGCTGCGGGTTCGGAATGCGCAGCAGGCGCCGACCCGACAGGTCCAGCCCGCTCAGGATCTCGCGCTTGTAGACCTGGTACAGGCGCTCGAACTCCTTGTTGGCCTGCAGCCGCTCCAAGCCTTCCCGAACCCGCTGGGCCAGCCGTTCACCCTGCGGTGTCGGGGCAAAGAAGAAATAGCGGGGCAGCGGGTAATAGAGCAGCAGGCTGCGTTCAATGGCCAGGTCGGGGTTGTCCGGGCGGTGGACTTCCCATTCCTGGTAAATCTCATTGACACCGCGCGACAGCAGGTCAAAGCGGCCTGCCGGCAGCATGCGAAACAGCGACTCGTAGTCCAGCGCTCCCACTACCTGCAGGCCGACCGCCTGCAGGATGTCCACATCCACCCACTGTGATTTCTGGCCAATTGGGAATGCTTTCAGGTCGTCCAGCGTGCGTACCTTGCGCAGGCGCTCCTGAAGAGGCTTCTGGATCAGGAACAGGCGGTAACCGGTAAGCCCCTTGTCCAGTGGGATGCGAATGGGGGTCAGCGTGCTTTCGCGCTCGGTGCTGGTGGTGCGGGCAATGACCGTGACCGTGTCCGACCGGGTCAGCAGCATCTGGGCCCGATCCGAATTCATGGCCACGCCACTGGGGACCACCTCGTAGGGACCCCACCTGCTTTCGGTGGCCTGCAGCGCGGCACCCAGCAGCCGCCAGTAGTAGTCCGTGCGGTGGTCGTTGGCACTCTCGGGGGGTGGGTAGACGTAGCGCATCTGGGCCCCGGCTGCCAGGGCCCAGCCCGCCAGAACGACAGCAATCAGTCCACGTAGGCACATAGGGTTGGGCCGCCATTTCACCACGGGGGGCGGCGCCCGTCCATCCGGTACCGGGATGCGTGCTGCCATGCCAGTGCGGGGCATGCGTTTGGCCTGTCGTTCAGGTGTGCAGTTCATGGGCCTGCGCACTGCGCCAGGCGCCCGGTGTGTCACCGGTCCAGCGCCGGAAGGCGCGGTTGAAGGTACTGGCCTCGGCAAAGCCCAGTGCGAGGGCGATGTCGGCAAAGCTGCGGGTGCTGCGCCCAACCGCGTCGCAGGCGCGCGTGCGACGGGCATCGTCGAGCAAGTCGCTGAAGCTCAGGCCTTCGGCCTGCAGGCGCCGCGCCAGGCTGCGCGGACTCAGGCCCAAGGCCTGGGCTGCCTGCGCGCGCGTGGGTACCGTTCCCGCCAGTTGGGCGGTCAGCCAGGTGCGCAAGGTGTCGGCAAAGCTGCTGCTGTCGGTCAGCGCGGCCAGGCGCGCCGCGGCGTACTGGCGGTGCACGCTGGCCAGTTGGGCGTCGGCCTGCGGCAGGGGGGCATCGAGCAAGGCGTTGTCCAGCAGCAGGCCGGAAAAGGCTTGGTCGAAATCCACCGGGCATTGGAACACTGCGGCGTAGCCCGACAGAGGCCCGAGAGCCCCTTGGCTGAATTGCACGCGCAAGGGGCAGGCCGGGCCGCCGGTGACCCAGCGCGAAAAGCTCACCACCGCTGCCAGCACGGCTTCAAGCTGGTGCGGACTGAAGGCCAGCTCACCCTGGCGCGGGTGGTACACCACCCAGCTCGCAGTTTCGCCGGGCAGGAGCTGGAAGCGGCCACCATCGGAAATCAGGCGCTGGAACTGCTGCACTACTCCAAAGGCTTCGCGCAGGGTGGGCGAAGACTGCAGGATGTAGCTCACCACGTTGAAGCTGGCCGGACCCACCAGCGCACCGGCCTTGAGGCCAAAGCCCGGGTCCTGCGTGAGTGCAGCTGCGGCCCGCCACAGCCGGGTGATGTGGTCGATGGGCCAGCGTTGCAAGGCCAGCTCGGCCTCCGTGATGCCCGCGGCCGCCAGCAGCCGTGCGCGTTCCAGCCCCTGGCGCTGGGCGGCACCGAGCACGGTATTGACCCAGCTCATCGACACGGTGGCCTGCAAAGTCAAGTAGTTTGGCCTGTAAAGTCAAGTATGCCGCGATCATATCCCGCTATCGTTGCCTTCCATGCCCGCAACAACGACGGGCAGTACAACGAGGAGACAGATCTTGGCAACTACCGTGGAATCGGATGTGCTGGTCATTGGCGGCGGCCTGGCCGGCCTGGTGACGGCGTACGAGTGCCTGCAGGCGGGCAAACGCGTCACCCTGGTGGAGCGCGACACGCGCGAACGCCTGGGCGGGCTGGCCCTGTGGGCCTTCGGCGGCATGGCCCTGGTCGACACCCCGCTGCAGCGGCGCATGAAACTGCAGGACTCGCCCGAGATCGCCCTGCGCGACTGGATCCGCTTTGGCGAACTGGGCCCACAGGACGAGCTGCCACGCCAATGGGCCAGCTACTACGTGCAGCACTCGCGCGCCCAGGTCTACGACTGGCTGATCGAAAAGGGCCTGAAATTCATGCCCGCGGTGAATTGGGTGGAACGTGGCCTGCAGGGCGAGGGCAACACGCTGCCGCGTTACCACATCGTCTGGGGCACCTCGCGGCGCCTGGCCACGCGCATGATCGAGCTGGTGCTCGAAGCCGGTAGCGGTGGCAAGCTCACACTGCTGACCGAGCACCGGGTCACCGCACTGGAAAGCAGCGCCGGGCAGGTCAGCGGCGCCGTGGCCGTGAACGAGGCCAATGGCGCCGAAGTGCGCCTGAGCGCCCCGGTGGTGGTGCTGGCCATGGGCGGCATCAACGGCAGCCACGAGGAGACGCGCGCCAACTGGCCCCAGGACCGGCCCATGCCGGCCACCATGCTCAACGGCGCCCACCCCTTTGCCGACGGCAAGCTGCACCACCTGGTCGCCGGTCTGGGCGGGCAGATCACGCACGCGGGCGAGATGTGGAACTACGCGGCAGGTTTTCCACACCCGTTTCCGCATTTCGAGGGCCATGGCCTGTCCACCATTCCATGCAAGTCGGCACTGTGGCTTAACCACCGCGGCGAGCGCATCGGTCCCGAGCCGCTGGTGACCGGCTTCGACACCCACACCCTGTGCCAGCGCGTGGCCGCGCAGGAAAAGCCCTACACCTGGCACCTGCTGAACTGGCGCATCGCAGCCAAGGAGTTCGCGATTTCGGGCGCCGAGCACAACCAGCGCATCCGCGACATGCAGTTCCCGGCCTTCCTCAAGGAAACCCTGTTCGGCAACCACCGCCTAGTCAAGCAGATGGCGGCCGAGAGCAAGCACTTCCTGGTCGACGACACCCTGGCGGGCCTGGCGGCCAAGATGAACGCGCTGGCCGGGACCGACGATGTCAAACCCGAAGTGCTCCAGGCCACGGCCGATGCCTTCGACGCGAACTTCGCTCTTGGAGCCAAGGTGGTCAACGACGACCAGATCCGCCGCATCGAGCACGCACGCCACTGGGGCCCGGACAAGTTGCGCACCTGCAAGCCGGCACCGCTGCAAAAGCCCGGCAGTGGCCCCTTCATCGCCATCCAGATGCAGCTCATCACGCGCAAGAGCCTGGGCGGCCTGCAGACCGACCTGCAAAGCCGCGTGCTCGATGCCGCAGGTCAGCCCCTGGGTGGCCTGTACTGCGTGGGGGAAGCGGCCGGCTTTGGCGGCGGTGGCGCCAGCGGCAAGCGGTCACTGGAGGGCACCTTCCTGCCGGGCTGCATCCTCACGGGGCGCGCCGCGGCCCGCTCCATCGTGGCCGGCCGTTGAAGCTGCACCCACCGACCTGACTACAACGAGGAGACTCCATGCAAGGTGACATCGTTTCCAGCGTGCTGCTGCCGCTGATCCTGGGCTTCATCATGTTCTCGCTCGGGCTGGGCCTGACCCCGTCCGATTTCCGCCGCATCCTGGCCCAGCCGCGCGCACTGCTGGTGGGCGTGGTCTGCCACTTCGTGCTGCTGCCCCTGGTGTGCTACGCCATGCTGACCGCCCTGGGCGTCACAGGCGTTTTTGC
The DNA here is from genome assembly GCA_008015235.1 of Rhodoferax sp. Classification (GTDB taxonomy): domain Bacteria; phylum Pseudomonadota; class Gammaproteobacteria; order Burkholderiales; family Burkholderiaceae_C; genus Allorhodoferax. Next base: position 75,127 of record SSFF01000010.1, read on the forward strand.
CGTGGGGTTCATGATTCTGGCGGCCTGCCCCACCGGCACCACGTCGAACCTGCTGACCTACCTGGCCCGTGGCGACGTGGCCCTGGCCCTGAGCTTCACGGCCATTGCCAGCGTGCTCACCATCTTCACCCTGCCGCTCATCGTCACCTGGTCGCTGGGCCACTACCTCGGTGCTGCCCGTGCCGTGGATGTGCCCGTGGGCATGATGATGGGCCAGGTGGCCATGGTGCTGGGGCTGCCGGTGAGCCTGGGCATGGCGGCGCGCTACCGCTGGAGCGCGTGGGCGCTGCGCTTCGAGCCGCGCGCCACCCGCATTGCCACCGGCTTCTTCATCCTGATCGTGGTGCTGGCCGTGGTGAAGAACTGGGCCCTGCTGCGCGACAACTTCGCCACCCTGGCTCCGTTCGCCGTGGTGCTCAACGTCACCATGCTGTGCATCGGCTTTGCCGTGGCCTGGGGCGTGCGCTTGTCGCGCAGCCAGTCGGTCACGCTGGGTATTGAAACCGCCGTACAGAACGCCACCCTGGCCATCGTGATCGCCAGCTCCGTGCTCCACGACGATGCCATGGCGATCCCCGGCGCGCTCTACGGCGTGTTGATGTACGCCGGTGGTCTGGTGTTTGCGCTGACCATGCGCCGATTCACCCGTGACAGTGCCGCCCCTGCGGCCTGAACCCGTTCCCCATTTCTAGGAGATAGCCATGTCCAACGGCGCACAAGCCCTGATGAAGACCCTGGTCGATTCCGGCGTCGAAGTCTGTTTCAGCAACCCCGGCACCAGCGAGATGCACTTTGTGGCCGCGCTCGACAGCGAGCCCAAGATGCGCGCCGTGCTGGCGCTTTTCGAGGGTGTGGCCACAGGCGCTGCCGACGGCTACGCACGCATGGCCGACAAGCCGGCGGCCACTTTGCTGCACCTGGGCTGCGGCCTGGGCAACGGCCTGGCCAACCTGCACAACGCACGCAAGGGCAAGGTGCCTGTGGTCAACATCGTCGGTGACCACGCCACCTACCACACCCAGTATGACGCGCAGTTGCAAAGCGACATCGAAACCGTGGCGCGCAATGTCTCGCCCGGCTTCGTGCGCACTTCCAAGGCCACGGCCGAACTGGGGCGCGACACCGCTGAGGCCGTGGCCGCGGCCAAGGGTCTGCCGGGCCAGGTGGCCACGCTCATCTTGCCCGCCGACGTGTCCTGGGGCGAAGGCGGCATGCCCGAGGCGCCGATTGCTCCGCTGCAGCCCGCCTGTGCCGACGACGCCACCGTGGCCACCATTGCCCAGGCGGTGCGCAGCGGTGGCAAGGTGGCCCTGCTGCTGGGTGGGCGCGCCCTGCGCGAGCCGAGTCTGCTGGCGGCCAGCCGCATTGCGGCGCACAGCGGCGCCAAGCTGTTTGCCGAAGTGTTTCCCACGCGCCTGGAGCGCGGCGCTGGTGTGCCGGCGGTGGAGCGCATTGCCTACCTGGCGGAGCTGGCCGGCGTGCAGCTGGCCGACTACCAGCACCTGATCCTGGTGGATGCGAAGGCGCCCGTGTCCTTCTTTGCCTACCCCGGCAAGAAGAGCTACCTGGTGCCCGACACCTGCACCGTGCACACACTGGCCTCGCCGGTGCAGGACACCGTGGGCAGCCTGGAAAAACTGGCACGGGCACTGGGTGCTGACCAGACGGCGCCGCAGCTGCAGGCGCCGTCGCGCCCTGGCCGTCCGCGCGGCAAGCTCACCGCCGACAAGGTGTGCAAGGCCGTGGGCCACCTGCTGCCGAAGAATGCCATCGTGGTGGACGAAGCCATCACCTCCGGACTCATGCTTTCGGCGATGACGGCGGGTGCACCGCGCCACGACCTCATCACCCTGACCGGTGGCGCCATCGGCCAGGGCCTGCCCAATGCCATCGGCGCGGCCGTGGCCTGCCCGGACCGACCGGTGATTGCCCTCATCGGCGACGGTACCGCCATGTACACCATCCAGTCGCTGTGGACCATGGCGCGCGAGAAGCTCAATGTCACCTCCATCATCTTCAACAACGCCTCCTACTCGGTGCTCAATGTCGAGCTGGAACGCGTCGGTGCCGAGGAAGCCGGCCCCAAGGCCAAGTCGCAGCTCGACCTCAAGGGCCCGGTGCTGAACTTCGCACAGATGGCGCAGGGCATGGGCGTGCACGCGGTACGTGCCACCACCACCGAGGAGATGGTGCGGACGCTGGAGCACGCGCTGGCCACGCCGGGCCCACACCTGATCGAGGTGGTGGTGCCCGAGTCGCTGTCCGGCATGAAACGCAAGATCCTGCCGCTGCTGCTGCGTTCCCTGCCCAACCTTCCCAAACCGGTGGCGCGCGCGCTGAAGAAGAAGATTGCACCCTGAGTCCGGTTTTGGGGGACAAAATGGCATTTGGCCCGCACAGGATATACGGATTTTGCTATGAAATGAGGAGCGGCTTCGGCGCTGACCAGCGCGCCAGCTGGGCCAGTATGGCAAGGCTGCGGCTGCCGGCCATGCCCTGGCGCGTATGGTGCCTATACGGGGCCCGATAGGGTCAGGGCGTGTAGTTGCCGCCGCTGTGTTTCTTCCACAGCTTGACCGCCTCGCCGCTGGCGATGAGGGCGCCGAGCTGCTTGTCGATGTCGGGCAGCAAAGCCGCGGCCGGGCTGCCCCTGGCGGCGATCAGGTGCTTGGCGGGGGCTTCGGCATCGGCCACAGGCTTGTAGCGCAGGGCCTTGTCGCCCAGGTGGTCCACCCCGAGCTTCTTGTAGCCGGCTATCACTTCGAGCTCTTCCACGAAGTAGTCGCAGCGCCGGGCCTTGAGCTTGGCGATCATCCCTTGGTAGGTGTTCACGCCCAGGTCCAGCTGTTCGCTGCGCAGGCCGTAGTGGGCATAGCTGGCGCCCAGCATGCCGCAGCCGCGGTAGCGTTGCAGGTCGGCCTTGTTGTGCACCTGAACCGGGCTGTCGGCGCGGTAGAACACTTGCGGCGTGAGCGTGTTGTAGTGGCGGCTGAAGGCAAACAGCTTGTCGCGTTCGGGGCTGTAGTAGGCGTCCATGGCGAAGTCGATCTCACCGGCCTCCACCATCTTGAGGCAGCGTGACCAGGGCACATCGCCGATGAAGCGCACCTCGCGTCCGAGCTTTCGGAACACGGCGCTGAACACGTCCACGGAAAAGCCGGTGTAGGTGCTGCCCTTGTTGCCCTGGGCATCGCGCACCCAGTAGGTCCAGGGGGGTGGGTCGGGGTCGGCACACACCGACACGGGGCCTTGCGCCAGGCCCACCAGCGGCAGCAAGGCCAGTGCCAGACAAAAGCATCCTCGCCGAATTGCTTGCATGGTGCGCGACTCCTGTGACAGCCAAGAACGAGCCACTCTACTACGACCAATGAACCCCTGCAGAGAAGTCCCCGTGTTTCCTGCGTGACAAGCCTAGGCGCTGCGCGTGCCCACAATGGATGGCACCGGACCCCCACCACCGCAAGGAGACTGCATGGCCACCATCGACCCCAGCCGCGAGAGCTTTAGCCAGCTGTTTGTGAACACCGCACCCGACCAGCCTGTGGTCATGCTCAACCTGCTGCGCTTTCGCGACGAAGCCCAGTACCCGCCCGAGCACCCCGAGCCGACCTGTAGCGGGCGCGAAGCCTACGCGCGCTATGCCGACAATGCGCTGAAGTCGGTGGCGGCAGCCGGGGGGCGGGTGCTGTGGCAGGGCCGCGTGCGCCACCCGCTGGTAGCCCCGGACGACGAGCACTGGGACGCCATGCTGCTGGTCGAGTACCCGAGTGCCGCGGCCTTCATGGACATGGTGCGTTCACCGGCCTACCAGGCCTTCACCCACCACCGCACCGCAGCCCTGGCCGAGGCGCGGTTGATCGCTATGCAGGCGTAGTACCCACGGCCAGCACCGCCTGGCAGTTGGCCACCAGCTTCTCAGCCCCGGCGGCGTCCACGGCGAACAGGTCGCACTGGGTGAAGCTCTGCACCTTGCCGGCCTTGATGACGCGGGCCCGGGCCACAAAGGCTACCCCCTGGGCCGGGCGCAGGCAGTTCACCGAAAACTGGGTCACCAGAACCTGCGGTCCGCACTGCGTAGCAGCGGCAAAACCGCTGGCGGTCTCCATCACCGTGGCGGCCAGGCCGGCGTGCAGCAGACCGCTGTACTGGCCCATCTCTGCACGCCAGGGCAGGCGCAGCTCCACCGAGCCGCTGTCGGCCTGGGTGACTTCCATGCCGCACCAGCGGTTGAACGCGGCACTGGCGTTGACTTGTTGGAGCAATTCCAAGACCGGCATGCAGCCTCCTGAAAAACGATGGTTGATGGCGTCCGTGATTGTCCTTGGCCAGCCACCTGCTGAGGGTCAGGCTGGTGACAGCTTGCCGCGGTCAGATACTCCCATGGGTTAGGAACCGCACACCAACTGGCAGATATCAGCATGAGAGAAAACGCAGGTTTGGCACTCGACGAAGTGGCCATCGCGCGCCAGGTGGAAAACGAGCGCATCCATGTCTTCAATGAACGCTCCGTGACCGCGGCGCGTCTGGCTTTTGTGGGCATGGCGCTCATGTTCTGGGTGCTGGTGAAGGTGGTCGGGTGGGAGCGTGCATTCATGTGGGGCGCATGCATGGTGGCCGTCGAAGGCGGTATCTTGCTCGCCGGTGTGGCCTGCTCGCGGGCCTTGCAGCGCCAGAGCGGTCAGAACTTCTGGTTGCGTATCCAGATGACGCTGGCGGCGGCCAGCGGCGCTGCCTGGGGAACCGCGGTGTGGTTTGTGTGGGTTCCCGGGGAGTTTGTGCCGTACCTGGCCACGCTGACCATCCTGATCGGTGTGGCGGGTGTCAGCATCGTCACCATGTCGTCCTATGCGTCTGTCGCGGTGTATTTCTTTGGCCTCATCTACCTTTTCCCGCTCCTGCACGAAATAGTCCACCCCAAGGGGCCGTCGGAGTTCCTGGTGGCGGGCCTGTTGGTGATCATGCCGCTGCAGATCTGGTACGCGCGCGGACTGGGCCTGATGCTGCTGCGCGAAGTGGAGCAATACGTGCGCAACCAGGCCATGGTGGTGCGTCTGGACGAGCTCGTCACCCACGACCAGCTGACCGGAGCATACAGCCGGCGTTTCATGCTGGAGCAATTGGAGCAACATGTGGCCATGCATGACCGCCATGGCACACCGGTGTCGCTGGTCATGTTCGACCTGGACCACTTCAAGGCAATCAATGACCGCTACGGTCACTCCACCGGCGACCAGGCACTGCGTGAAGCGGTGCGCTCCGTGACCACCCAGCTTCGCGAGGGGGACCTGCTGGGCCGGGTCGGTGGTGAGGAGTTCCTGGTGCTGCTGCCATTGACCACGTTGCCGGAGGCCCATGCGCTGGCCGAGCGCCTGCGCCAGACCTTGGCGGCGACCCGCATCCGCGCAGGTTCGACTGAGTTTCCTATTCCGGCCTCCTTCGGCGTGGCCCAGTTGCATGGGCACGAGAACTATTCGGACTGGCTCAGTCGCGTCGATGCTGCGATGTACCAGGCCAAGGCGCACGGCCGCAATGCACTGGCGGACGCCCACTGAAAGCGGTGCAAACTGCCCGGTGCAGCCTGTACGATTGGCGCCATGAAAACCCTTTACATCTTCGGCGCCATCCTCCTGTGCAACGTCCTCGCCATCGCTGTTGCCGGGCGCGGCACCAAAACCGCCCTGGCCGGTGCCTCGGCTGCGCTGGCGGTCTATGGCGTGGTTCGCATTCTGGGCTGATTTATTGGCAAAAAGTGGCGTTGGCCCGCATGCAAATTGCGTAAGAAGCTAGCAAAAAGATAGCGTTTGGCACGAATCAAATCGACAGAGCCGGGTCTTCCTGCACAAACACGCGGGCCTTGCGCGGCGTGGCCACCACTTCGTCGCCCTCTTTCAGGCCCAGCGCGGCGTAGCTCTGCGCGGCGATGTGGGCTTCCAGAATGTCTTTGGCACCGGAGGCGCTGCCGCCCAGGGGTTCGAGCTCCAGGCGAGCGATCGGGCCGACCACGATGGCACGCACCAGCTTGGCGGCAATGCCCTGGTGCGCTTGACCCGGGGTGTAGGGCGTGATTTCCAGGTCGTGCGGGCGCACGTAGGCCTGTGCCTGTGCGTTCTGCGCCGTGGCGTGTTCGGGGCTTTGCAGGCGCACGCCGGAGGCGGCGTCGCCCAGCAGCATTTCGCCTTCGTGTGCGCGGCCGTGGAACAGGTTCACGTCGCCCAGGAAGCCGTAGACGAAGGGGCTGGCCGGGTGGTCCCACACCTGCTGGGGTGAGCCTACCTGCTCTACCACCCCGCTGTTCATAAGCACCACGCGGTCGGCCACTTCCAGAGCTTCTTCCTGGTCGTGGGTCACGAAGATGCTGGTCACATGCAGCTCGTCGTGCAGGCGGCGCAGCCAGCGCCGCAGTTCCTTGCGCACCTTGGCGTCGAGGGCACCGAAGGGCTCGTCCAGCAGCAGCACTTTGGGCTCCACCGCCAGTGCGCGTGCCAGGGCAATGCGCTGGCGTTGCCCGCCCGAGAGCTGGGCCGGGAAACGGTCGGCCAGCCAGTCGAGCTGCACCAGCTTGAGCAGGTCCATGACCTTCTGCTTGATGGCGGCTTCGCTAGGGCGCGTGGCCTTGGGACGCATGCGCAGGCCGAAGGCCACATTGTCGAACACGCTCATGTGGCGGAACAGCGCGTAGTGCTGGAACACGAAGCCCACGTTGCGCTCGCGCACGTGCACGTCGGTGGTGTCTTCGCCGCTGAAGAGGATGTTGCCCTGGTCCGCGGTTTCCAGCCCGGCGATGATGCGCAGGAGCGTGGTCTTGCCGCAGCCGGAGGGGCCGAGCAGGGCGATCAGCTCGCCCGATTCGATGTCCAGGTTCACGTCCTTCAGGGCATGGAAGTTGCCGAAGGCCTTGCTGACGTTGCGGATGGCAATACTCATGGCTTACTCATTTCACACGGCGCGGGGCGCCAGGGGTTGTTCCGGGGGCAGGCTGGCAGCAGCCTTTTCGGCGCGCTCGAACTGCCATTCGACAAAGGACTTGATGACCAGCGTGACCAGCGCCAGCAGTGCCAGCAGCGAGGCCACGGCAAACGCGGCTACCGACTGGTACTCGTTGTAGAGAATTTCCACGTGCAGCGGCATGGTGTTGGTCTGTCCGCGGATATGGCCCGACACCACTGACACCGCACCGAACTCGCCCATGGCGCGGGCGTTGCACAGGATGACGCCGTAGATCAGGCCCCACTTGATGTTGGGCAGGGTCACATGCCAGAAGGTTTGCCAGCCGCTGGCGCCCAGCACCTGGGCTGCTTGCTCTTCTTCGGTACCCTGGGCCTGCATCAGCGGAATCAGCTCGCGGGCGATGAAAGGGAAGGTCACGAAGATGGTGGCCAGCACGATGCCGGGCACGGCAAACACGATCTTGATGTCGTGCGCCTGCAGCCAGGGCCCGAACCAGCCGTGCGCACCGAACAGCAGCACGTAGATCAGGCCCGACACCACGGGCGACACCGAGAACGGCAGGTCCACCAGCGTGGTCAGGAAAGCCTTGCCACGGAATTCGTACTTGGCAATGGCCCAGGCCGCGGCCACACCGAACACCAGGTTCAGCGGCACGGCAATGGCGGCCACCAGCAGGGTCAGGCGGATCGCCGACCAGGCATCGGGCTCCTTCAGGGCTTCGAGGAACACGTCGGTGCCCTTGCGCAGCGCCTCGGTGAATACGGCCGCCAGCGGCAGGGCCAGGAACAGGGTCATGAAGCCCAGCGCAACGCCGATCAGCGTCCACTTCACCCATGCCGGCTCGGTGGTACCGGCGCGGGCAGATCGTTTCGTTACGTTGCTCATGTCGGCATCCCCGAGCGTTTGCGCTGCCACGACTGCAGCGCGTTGATGACCAGCAGCATGACGAATGAGAAGAACAGCATGACCGTGGCCACGGCGGTGGCACCGGCGTAGTCGTACTGCTCCAGCTTGCCGATGATGATGAGCGGCGTGATCTCGGACACCATGGGCATGTTGCCGGCAATGAAGATGACCGAGCCGTATTCGCCCATGCCGCGTGCAAAGGCCATGGCAAAGCCGGTCAGCAGCGCCGGGGCGATGGTGGGGAAGATGACGTGGCGGAAGGTCTGCCAGCGTGTGGCACCGAGGCTGGTGGCGGCTTCCTCCAGCTCTTTCTCGGCGTCTTCGAGCACCGGCTGCACCGTGCGCACCACGAAGGGCAGGCCGATGAAGATGAGCGCGATGACCACGCCGTTGGGATTGAAGGCGAGCTGGATGCCGTGGGGTTCGAGCAGGCTGCCGATCCAGCCGTTGCTGGCCAGCAGTGCGGTCAGCGAAATGCCTGCCACAGCCGTGGGCAGGGCAAAGGGCAGGTCCACCAGGGCGTCCACGATCTTCTTGCCCGGAAAGCGGTAGCGCACCAGCACCCAGGCCACCAGCAGGCCGAACACGGCGTTGACCAGGGCCGCCAGGAACGAGGCGCCAAAAGTCAGCCGGTACGAAGCCAGCACACGCGGGCTGGCCACGGCCGCCACGAACTGTTCCCAGCTGAGCGTGAAGGTCTTGAACAGCAGCGCGGAGAGCGGCAGCAGCACGATCAGGCCCAGGTAGAACAGCGTGTAGCCCAGCGTGAGGTGAAAGCCCGGCAGCACGCGCTTTTGCGCGCGCTTCGGGGCCGAGAGATGCGCAGCCACCATTTACTTGACCGTATAGAGCTTGTCGAACTGGCCGCCGTCATTGAAGTGCACCTTCTGCGCTTCGGCGAACGAGCCGAAATAGTCCTCCACCTTGAACAGCGTGATGGGCTTGAAGGTGCTGGCGTACTTCTTCAGCAGGGCGTCCTTGGTGGGGCGGATGGCGTGCTGCGCGGCAATCTCTTGCGCCTCGTCCGAGTACAGGAAGTTCAGATAGGCCTTGGCCTGCTCGGCCGTGCCCTTCTTGGCCACGGTGCGCTCGACCACGGCCACGGGGTTTTCCGCCACGATGGAAATGGAGGGGTGGATGGCGTCGACCTTGCCAGCGCCAAATTCCTTGTCCACGGACACTACTTCGGATTCGAAGGTCACCAGCACGTCGCCGATGTTGCGCTGCAGGAAGATGCTGGTGGCGTCACGCCCGCCCTTGGCCAGCACCGGCACGTTCTTGTAGAGCTTGGTCACATAGTCCAGTGCTTGGGCGTCGGTGCCGCCTTTCTTGCGCACTTGGCCCCAGGCTGCGAGGTAGGCCATGCGGCCGTTACCGCCGGTCTTGGGGTTCACCACCACGACCTGGATGCCGGGCTTGACGAGGTCGTCCCAATCCTTGATGCCCTTGGGGTTGCCGTTGCGCACCAGGAACAGCATGGTGGAGCTGGTGGGGGCTGCGTTGTGCGGGAACTTGGTGCGCCAGTCCTTGGCCACGACACCGGTACCGGCCAGGAAGTCCACATCGGTGGTGGTGTTCATGGTCACCACGTCGGCCTCCAGGCCGTCGTTCACTGCACGGGCCTGGGCGCTGGAGCCGGCATGGCTCTGGTCGACCTTGATGTCCTTGCCCGTGGTCTTCTTGTAGTTGGCCACGAAGGCGGTGTTGATGTCCTTGTAGAACTCGCGCGCCACGTCGTAGGAGACGTTGAGCAATGTGGTTTGGGCTGCTGCCAAATTGCTAGCTGTCAGCGCAAGAATGGCGAGGGCCAGCTGTGTTTTTTGTTTGAAGTTCATACGGCGATCTCCTGCAGTTGGAAAGTGTGGTTCGGGGTTGTGGTGGGACGTGCTGTAGGCACTTCACCCATGAGTGATTGCAGCAAGGCCAGGCCCAGCGGCCAGGGGCCGTGCCCGGCGTTGTTCAGGCGCACCAGCTCGCTGCCCCAAGCGCGGGCGTAGGCACCGGCCGTACGCACCGGGCAGTACGGGTCGTTGGTGCTGGCCACCAGGATGTTGCGGTACGGCAGCGGCTGGTAGGGCACCGGCGCGAAGTCGGCCAGCGCGCCACGGCGTTCGGGGTCCGCCGGGGCCACCAGCAACGCACCCTGGATGCGCGCCGCAGCCTCGGCTGGCAGATGCACGGTGGTGATGCAGCCCAGGCTGTGGGCGGCAATGACCACCGGGCCCTTGACCGCGAGGATTTGCTTGGCCAGCGCGCCCACCCAGGCCTCACGCTTGGGTGTTTCCCAGTCGTCCTGCACCGTGCGCTGGGCACCGGGCAGCGACTCGGCCCACAGGCTTTGCCAGTGTCCAGGCGCAGAGTCGCGCCAGCCGGGGACGATGAGGAGGGTGGGTGCGTGTGCCATGGGTGTTTCAGGGAAGGTTTGCATTGTTGGCATGACGCCTTAAAACTCAAACTACTTATTTATTGTTTGTTTATTCGAAATTAAGCATTAAGACCCCAGGCACGGGCGGTGGTGCGCAGCAGGCGCAGGGCTGGGGTGGCCCCGTAGCGCCTGCGTCTGCTGCGAACCGAGAGGCGGCGCATGGTGAGGCTCCTTACTTCTTGGTACAGATCTGGTCGAAGCTGGCGCCGTCGGCAAAGTGCTCCTTATCGGCCTTTTCCCAGCCGCCAAAGGCTTCGTCGATGGTGAAGAGCTTGATCTTGGCGAACTGCTTGGCGTACTTGGCCTGGGCCTTGGCGGACACGGCGGGGCGGTAGAAGTTCTTGCCCGCAATGTCCTGGCCTTCTTCGGTGTACAGGTACTGCAGGTAGGCTTCGGCCACGGCACGGGTGCCCTTCTTGTCCACATTCTTGTCGACCACCGACACCGCCGGTTCGGCCAGGATGGACAGCGACGGTGCGACCACATCAAACTTGGCGCCGAATTCCTTTTCGAGCAGGTAGGCCTCGTTTTCCCAGGCGATCAGCACATCGCCCTGGTTGCGCTGGGCGAAGGTGATGGTGGAGCCACGTGCACCGGTGTCCAGAATCGGCACGTTGGCAAACAGCTTGTTCACGAACTCCTTGGCTTTCGCGTCGCTGCCGTACTTGCGCTTGGCAAACTCCCAAGCCGCCAGGTAGTTCCAGCGTGCACCGCCACTGGTCTTGGGGTTGGGGGTAATGACCTTGACATCGGGGCGGATCAGGTCGTCCCAGTCCTTGATGCCCTTGGGGTTGCCTTCGCGTACCGCCAGCACGATGGTGCTGGTGTAGGGAGAGGCGTTGTGCGGCAGGCGTTTTTGCCAGTCGGGGGCAATCCAGCCACCGTTTTTCACAATGGCGTTGGTGTCACCGGCCAGTGCCAGGGTCACCACGTCGGCGTCCAGGCCGTCGATCACCGAGCGGGCCTGTTTGCCCGAGCCACCGTGACTTTGCTTGACGGTCACGTCTTGCCCGGTCTTGGCCTTCCAGTGCTTGGCAAAGGCTTGGTTGAACTCCACGTACAGCTCGCGGGTTGGATCGTAGGAGACGTTGAGCAGGGTGACCGCTTGCTGGGCCAGGGCGCTGAACGAGGCGGCGGCCAGGGTGGTCGCCAGCGCGGCGCTGGCAGCGAGTTTCAGGAAAGGGCGGCGGGTGGTGCCTTGGGCAGTAGTGGGCCGTTGGACCATGAAAAACTCCAGAAATGCAACGCAAAAGTGCGATGGAATGGATTCTGGAAGTTCATCGTTAAAACTGAAACTACTGAATAATAGTTTTTAAATTACTTAAACATCTGAAGACCTGCTGATCCGCTTCAGTCCGAAGCCTCGCGGTGCATGGCCAGCAAGGCCTGGGTCTGCTTGCTTTCAGGGGCGCGCTGCAGGATTGCATGGCACAGCGGGAGCAGTTCCGACTCTTCGCGCGTGGCGTGGTCGCCGTAGTCCAGCACCAGCCGCTGGATGCGCTCGTCGGTGGCGGGGGAGGTACCGCCTTGGATCAGCAAGCGCAAGCGTTGCGCGAGCTCGGTCCACAGAGCTTCAATCTTGCGGTGTTCTTCGGTCAGTTGCGACACCAGGGCCTGCACGTACTCGCGTTCGGCGCCGTCAATGGCCAAGGCCAGTACCGCGGGAAACAGGTGTTGTTCTTCCGCGCCATGGTGCGCGAGCATGGTGCGGTCGAAGAAGTCGATGGCGCGTTCGGCCAATGCCCGTGCCGCAGCATCCAGCGGGGCGCTGGTGGACAGCCCGGCCAAGTCAAACAGGTGGGCGATGATGTCGCCATGCGTCCGGGTGATGCCGTTCACAGTGGAGGACGGGTGGCTGGGCGGGACAACATCGGACATCGGAAACTCCTGCAGGGCGTGCGCAGCCCCGATTTTGCCTGCGTGCCGCAAGCCCCTCTCAGCGTCCGAACAATTGATCGCGCGCAATGTCGGTGATGGCGACGACGCAAGGGTGGGTGATGCGCCGCTCGACCGAGACGGCGAAAAATTCCTCGCTTAGCTCGTCGGTTCGACCCAGAAGTTCGACGCCGTATTGGGACAGGGTATCGGACTCCAGCGCACTGGGGGCCATGAACACCCCCCGGCCCTCACGGCCGAACGCCGACATCAGGGCACCGTCGTCAAACTCGCCGACGATGCGTGGCTGCAGCCGGTGGCGGCCCAGCCAGGCATCCAGTTGTGGGCGTACGCTGGCCTGGGCGCCAGGTATGAGCATGGGGGCCTGGTGCAGGCAGCGCGGAAACTCCCCCTGCAACTGGACCTTCAGTGCCGGTGCGCAGAAAAACGACATGCCCGACTTGCCCAGCGGGTGGTTGAAGGCCCGCACGTTGAGCTTCTTGCCCATGGGGGCGTCGGCAATGACCAGGTCCAGACGGTTCAGCGCCAGCTGTGACAAAAGTTCCGGGAACTTGCCTTCGCTGCAGATCATCCGCACCGGAACATCCAGTGCCATGGCGGGCTCCAGCAGGCGGTAGGCCACCGACTTGGCTACCGAGTCCGCGACACCGACCTTGAAATCAAGGGCCTGCGCCGTGCCGGGGGCGCGCAGTAGCGCTTCCTCCAGTTCGGCGCCGAGCGAAAAGATCTGGTCGGCATAGCCAAGGGCCATGCGCCCGACCTCGGTGAGTTCCAGGTTGCGGCCCTTCTTCTGGAACAGGGCCTGCCCCAGCCGGTCTTCGAGCAGTTTGATCTGCCCGGACAGGGTTTGCGGCGTGGTGTGCAGTTGTTCCCCGGCACGCAGGATTCCGCCCGATTTCGCGGTGACCCAGAAGTAATGCAGGTGCTTGAAGTTCATGGCAAATCTTTCCAACAGGGTGGTGCTAGAAAATACTTCGAAAAAAGCGAAGTAAAAAACCAAAAAATACGAATTTACGCGAATGATTATGGCGCCTACAGTTGCGCCATCCCAGTGAAATTACTCGAAAGGAGTAAAACTATGCGACTCAGTACCCGTGGACGTTTTGCCATTACCGCCATGATCGACCTGGCGATGCGCGAGGACGCGCAGCCCACCCCCCTTGTCGAGCTGGCCCAACGCCATGGCATTTCCCTGTCCTACCTGGAACAGGTCTTTGCCAAGCTGCGCCAGAACGGTCTGGTGCAGAGCACGCGCGGTCCCGGCGGTGGCTACACCCTGGGCTTCCGTGGCAGCGAGGTCACCGTGGCCGACATCGTCCTGGCGATCGAGGAAGACGATGTGCTGGCCCTGGGCAATGGGCAGGCGGGCCAGAGCGAGCTGGCGCAGGACATGACCCGTTCGCTGTGGGCGTCATTGCACAGCGCCGTCATGGCGCACATGCAGACCATCACCCTCAAGAGCCTGGCAGCCGAGCAGCGCGCACGCGGCATTCAGGTGCCCGTGCGCAAGACGCGCAAGAAGGGCGTGCTGCAAAAGCCCGTGGCACTGCAGTTGCGCCCCATGGTGCCGAACTCGGTTTTTGCGCTGGGTCAGGCACTGATGGCCAAGGCCTGATTCAGTAGTGTTCCAGGGGGTTCATGCCGCCGTTGCTGCATGGTGCTTTTGCACGAAAGCGGTGAATTCAGCGGCCGGCAGGGCTGGTGACCAGTAGAAGCCTTGGCCGAATTCGCAACCGAATGCCTGGAGCTTGGAAAGCATCACGGCATCCTCAATGCCTTCGGCCACCACTTCGAGTTGCAGGCAGTGGGCCATCTCAATGATGGCGCGCACAATGCCCTCGTCATGGGCGCTGGTGCCCATGTTGCGCACAAAGGACTGGTCGATCTTGAGCCGTTGCACGGCGAAGCGCTGCAGGTAGCCCAGGTTGGAATAGCCGGTGCCAAAGTCGTCGATGGCAAATTTCACGCCCAGCACCCGCAGACGCTGCAGCACGGCACTGACATGCTGGGCGTCGGCCACCAGCAAGGACTCGGTCAGTTCGAGTTCGATGGCCGAGGGGGGCAAGGCGCAGCGTTCCAGCGCATTGCCGACCTCGCGCTCGATGTCATCGCGACGGAACTGGATGGGTGAAACGTTCACCGCCACCACCAGATCACCCAAGCCCTGGGTTCGCCATTCCTGCGCCTCTCGGCAGGCAGTTTCCAGCACCCAGGCGCCGACGTCGTTGATCAGACCGGTGCGTTCCGCCACCGGGATGAATTTGTTGGGGGGTATGAACCCCAGATTGGGGTGTTTCCAGCGCAGCAAGGCCTCGGCACCCACGATGCGTCCACTGCGCAGGTCAAACTGGGGCTGGTAGTGCACACGCAGTTCGCCATTGCCCAGCGCGGCGCGCAGGCCCGAGGCCATGTGCAGGTGTTCCACCACGCTTTCGTTCATGGCCGGGTCGAAGAATCGGAAGGCATTGCGCCCGGCGTCCTTGGCGCGGTACATGGCGAGGTCGGCGTTCTTGAGCAGCATGTCCATGTCGACGCCGTCGCGTGGGTAGACAGCTACCCCCAGAGATGCCGTGGCCATGATGTCGAGGCCGTTGACGTTGAACACTGTACCGAGCCGCTGCATCACCTTGGTGGCGGTGGCTGCAATGGCCTCCTCGTCGGCCATGTCGCCCAGCAGCAGCAGGAATTCGTCACCGGCCAGTCGGGCTACCGTGTCCGAATCGCGCACGCACTCCTGCAGCCGCTGCGCGACCTGGCACAGCAACTGGTCGCCCGCTGCGTGCCCCAGTGAATCGTTGACGGTCTTGAAATTGTCCAGGTCCAGGAACATCACCGCCGCCATGGTCTGGTTGCGCCGGGACAGGGAGATCAGCTGTTCCAGGCGGTCCTTTGCCAGTGCCCGGTTCGGGAGGTGGGTCAGGGATTCGCGGTGGGCGAGCACTTCGATACGGGCATGGGAATCGATCAGGGCGCGCTTGTCGGTCTCCAGCTGGCGCATGGCGCGGCGCAGATCGCCCGCGAGCAGCCATACAAAAAGGGCGGTCACGAGGAGGATGACTGCCAACAGTACCAAGCGGCCGATGGTTTGGGGTTGGGGCGCGAAGGTCAGCACACCGCCTGCGCCCAATGCATACACCGCTGCGAACAGGGCAAGTACCAGGGACAGCAAGGCCAGGAACAGGCGCCGAGAACTGAACATGCTGGCGAACACCAGCAGGCCCGGGAAGGCCAGAACGGCCTCGTCGTGCAGGCCCTCGTCCATGGCCATGAGGCCCGATAGCACCAGCACCAAGGTTGTCACCATGACCCCGGTGGCGCGAGAGAGTTGATCTTGCTGATTGAGGCGTAATGCATACAACAGCAGTAGGACGGCACCGAACTCGAAGGCCGTGGTCAGCCAGACCCCCTTGAAGGCGCTGAGTGCGCAGGCCACCAGAAAGGCCGCGACAATGGCACGGAGGATCTGGTGCAGTCGGCGTTTCTGCAATGCGATGACCATGTCCTCGTGCACAGGCGGGGGGGTGATGGCAGAGGGGTGATTCATGGGCGCACGGGAGTCTGGCGTATCCTTGGGTTCACACACCATGCCACATTTGGGCGGGTTCGTGAAGGCGTAGTCACCCCATGGATCTGGAAATTTTCTTTCTTGCCGTAGCCGTTTGTCTGGCGCTGGCCATGCGACCCTGGCGCTTGCTGTCCAGCGGAAGCCTGGTTTCCCCGCTCCTGGGAGTGCTGGTGCTGCTGCCCTGGCTGTGGGCCATGCCGCGCATGCACAGCATGCCCTTGCCGTTGCAGTGGTCGGGCGCCTGCCTGGTGACCCTGATGATGGGCTGGCCCTTGGCTGTCCCCTTGCTGTGCGCCGTGGCGGCCTTGTCGTATGTGTGGGCGGCTGCTCCCTCGGAAATTTTGGTCCAGCAGGCTTTCTGGCAGGGCGTGCTGCCGGCCACCTTGTCGGTGCTTTGGGGTGGCCTTCTGCGGCGCTATGCGCCGCCCCACATCTTTGTGTACACCTTGGGACGGGCATTTGCGGGAACCGTGTTGAGTCTGTTTGCCGCCCAGGTGCTGGCCCAGTGGTTCGGACCGGGTCTGCCCGACACGGACGATGGCACGGCTTTGGTGGCGCGCTGGCTGGTGGCCTGGGGTGATGGCTTCATGACCGGGCTGCTCGCGGCCATTTTTGTGGCGTTTGAGCCCGCTTGGCTCGTCACTTGGTCGGATCGGCGCTATCTGGCTCCGCGCAAGTAAGCACGGAATCGGGCGAAAGTGGGGGACAATCCCGACCGAGCTATTAGGGTAAATACCAGTTTATATACCCCATGAAGTATCATTGCGGCTGATCGGCCCCGGCCGCCCCGTGCAAAGGAACACACTGTGAGTACACCAGAGTCAGGCGAGCGCAAAGTCATACCCATCCAGTCCGTGGCAGACGACCGTACCGCGGCCAATGCACCGCCCCAGTTCGAGGAGAGCAAGAAGCTGTATCCGCGCAGCGTCGAAGGCGTGTTCGCCCGCTGGCGCTGGGGCATGGTATTTCTGACCCAGATGGTTTTCTACGGCATTCCCTGGCTCCAGTGGGGCGGGCGCCAAGCGGTGTTGTTTGACCTGGAAAGTCGGCGCTTTTTCCTGTTTGGCCTGGTGCTGTACCCCCAGGATCTGATCTACCTCACCGGTTTGCTGGTGATCAGTGCCCTGTCATTGTTCCTGTTCACCGCAGTGGCGGGTCGCCTCTGGTGCGGTTACAGCTGCCCGCAGACCGTGTACAGCGAACTCTTCATGTGGATGGAGCGCAAGACGGAAGGCGACCGTGCTGCCCGGATGCGCCTGGACAACGGGCCCTGGAATTGGAACAAGGTCTGGCGCAAGAGCGCCAAGCAGGTCATGTGGGTGAGCGTGGCTTTGTGGACCGGCTTCACCTTCGTTGGCTACTTCACGCCCATCCTGACATTGACCAATGAGCTGCGCACCCTGAATTTCGGTCCCTGGGAGTGGTTCTGGGTACTGTTCTACAGCGCCGCCACCTACGGCAATGCCGGTTTCCTGCGTGAAAAAATCTGCCTACACATGTGCCCCTATGCGCGCTTCCAGAGCGCCATGTTCGACCGCGACACCCTGATCGTGACCTACGACAAGGAGCGTGGCGAGCCCCGTGGTGCACGCTCCAAGAAGGCCGACCCGGCCACGCTGAACCTGGGCGATTGCGTCGACTGCACCCTGTGCGTGCAGGTGTGTCCCACCGGCATCGACATCCGCAACGGCCTGCAATACCAGTGCATCGGCTGCGGTGCCTGCGCAGACGTCTGCGATACCGTGATGGAAAAGATCGGCAAGCCCAAGGGTCTGGTGCGCTACTCCACCGAAAACGCGCTGGAGCACCACTGGTCAGGCCGTGAAGTGCTGGCCCACGTGCTGCGCCCACGCGTACTGGTGTATGGCGGCATCATCCTGGCCATCACCATCGGCATGTTCGTGTCGCTGACCCTGCGCATTCCGTTCAAGGTCGATGTGGTGCGGGACCGCGGTGTCATGGCGCGCATCGCCGAAGGCGGTAACTATGAAAACGTGTACCGCGTGCAGATCATGAATGCCAGCGAGAAGATGCAACACTACACCATGCGTGCCAGTGGCATCGAGGGCATCAGCGTCAGCCCTGCCACACCGATTCAGGTGGAACCTGCCCAATCGCGCTGGGTGGTGGTTCAGCTGCAGGCCTCGCCCGACAAGGCGCCGGCTGGTACCACCAAAGTGGAACTTGAAGTGTTGCTCGACGGTACCCAACACAAGCTGGTGGAAAAAACGGTCTTCATGACACCACGATAAGACGCTAGGATGGTGTCTTGAACATGGGAACTGAATCAGACACCACCACGCCCAGGCCCGTAGGACCGCCAACGGAAACTGACGCGCGCATGCACCGGCGCATGCGCATCCTGGGTTTCCTGTTCATGGCGCTGTTTCTGGTGGTGCCCCTCACTGCCGGCTTGGTGGTGTACCTGTACGGCCCGGAGGTCGAACGCGATGCCTATGCCAACCTGGAGTCGATTGCGCGCATGAAGGTCGAGCAGCTGGAAAACTGGCTGCATGAGCGTGACAGCGATGCCGAGGTGCTTCGGGAAGACCATGCGCTTGCTGTCACGGTGGATGATTGGGCCCATGGGCGAGCCGACGTACCCGAGCAGGTTGCTGTGCAGGCTCGATTGGCGATTCAGAGAAGGCAGTACCACCTCAGCAGCGTGATGGTTTTAACGCCCGAGTTGAGGCCCTTACTCTCCATCGGCAATGAAACTGCGGTTGACACCCAAACCAATCTGCTTGCACAAGGGCCGGACGCGTTTCGGGTTCACCGCAGTCCCTTGTACCGCATGGAGGATGGTCGCCCGGGCATGCAATGGCTTGTACCTTTGGTTCGGCGAGAGGGTGGGGTCGAGAAGATTGCTGGCTTCATCGTGTTGCGTGTCAATGCCCACGATTTTGTGTATCCGTTGGTGCAAACCTGGCCCACCGCCAGTCCCAGTGGTGAGACCCTGCTGGTTCGCAGGGTGGGTGACGAGGTGGAGTTCATCAACGAATTGCGCCATCGCAGAGGGTCTGCCCTGAAATTGTCGTTCGGTCTGAACACCACCAGTCTTCCTGCGGCGGAGGCTGTGCGCAGCCCGGTACCCGGCATCATCGAAGGCTTGGACTACCGCAAGGTTGCCGTGCTGGCGGCGTACCGCCCCGTCCGTGGCACCGACTGGCGTGTGGTGACGAAGATCGACCACGACGAAATCCTTGGACCGCTGTACCGATTGGCCTGATGGGCCAGTGCCATGTCGCTGGTGGCTGCTGCCAGCGTGGCACTCGGCTTCTACCTGCTGTTACGGGAGTACCGCCGTAGCCTTCGCCTGGCGGAGATCGCCCGACAGACCCAATCGGAACTGCAGGAGCGGCGCTTGCTCGATGCCAGTCGCCAGGCGCTGGCACGGGCACAGATGCTGATCGACGCCGCGCTCGATGCCGTCGTGACGGTGGATGAGCACGGACGCATCGTGGGCTGGAATGCCCAAGCCGAACCCCTCTTCGGGCACACCACCAAAGACGCGTTGGGCCGGGACATGGCGGACCTGATTGTTCCGCCGCAACACCGCCAAGCGCACCGCCTGGGCATGGCGCGTTACCTGGCCGAACGCCGCTCGCACATCCTGGGGCGTCGCATCGAGGTCGAGGGCCTGCGCAGCGACGGCACGGTGTTCCCGATGGAGCTTTCCATTGTGTCCACCGAGCAGGATGGCGCCACCTATTTCAGCGCCTACATACGCGACCTGTCCGAGCAGAAGCAGGCGCAGGCGACCTTGGTGCGTTCGATGCAACTGTTTGCACGCGTATTCAACGCCAGCCCGATTGCGGCCTCCATCGCCAGTGCGGCCGATGGCCGCTTCATGCAGACCAACGAAAACTTCACCCGTGATTTTGGTTATGACCAGGATTACTTGGTGGGAAAAACCTCGGTCGAGGTGGGTGTGTGGCCCGATGTCGCGACACGCGAGGCATTCACTGCCATCCTGCGTGCCCAGGGGCGGGTGGTGGACTATGAAACCCATTGGCGTCATGCCAAGGGCCACCTATGTGCCGTCAGCATTTCGGCCGAACTGGCCGAGCTCAACGGCCAGCAGTGCATCCTGTCTTATGTAATGGACGTGACCGAGCGCAAAGCGGCTGAAATGCAGTTGCGGCGCCTGTCGATGGCCATTGACCAGAGCCCGGCCAGCGTGGCGATCACCAATTTGGAGGGCAAGCTGGAATGGGTAAATGAAGAGTTTGTGCGCTCTACGGGCTACAGCCGCGAAGAGGCTATGGGCAAGAACCCGCGCATCCTGCAGTCCGGAACGACCCCGAAGGAAACCTATGCCGAAATGTGGGCGGCACTTACGCAGGGGCAGCAGTGGCGCGGCATCCTTCACAATCGGCGCAAGGACGGTAGTGCGTACACCGAGATGGCGCGTCTGTCGCCGATTCGCCAGCCCGACGGGACAGTGACCCACTACATGGCCACCAAAGAAGACGTTACCGAAAAGAACCGTCTGACCGAAGAACTGGAGCAGCACCGTGAGCACCTCGAGGAGTTGGTGAAGCGGCGCACGGCCGAACTGGAAGAAGCCCGCGCCGCAGCCGAGGCGGCCAACCGTGCCAAGAGCGCCTTCCTGGCCAACATGAGCCACGAAATTCGCACGCCCATGAATGCCATCGTGGGCTTTTCGCACCTGTTGCGCCGTGCCAATCCTTCGCCCGAGCAGGAAGAGCGGCTGGGCAAGATCGAATCGGCTTCCAAGCACTTGCTGTCGGTCATCAATGACATCCTGGACCTGTCCAAGATCGAGGCCGGGCGCCTGGTGTTGGAGGACACGGACTTTCACTTGGGCAGCCTGCTCGACAACGTCTATTCGCTGCTTGCCGAACAGGCGCGGGCCAAGGGGCTGGCCTTCAGTGTCGACCCGGACAGCGTACCCCTGTGGTTGCGCGGTGACCCCACCCGGTTGCGCCAGGCCATGCTGAACTACGTGGGCAATGCCATCAAGTTCACGGAACAGGGGGCCGTGCACCTGCGGGCGCGTCTGCTGTCCGACGATGGACAGACCTGCGTGGTGCGCTTCGAGGTGGAAGACACCGGGGTTGGCATTGCCGAGGACAAGCAACACCACCTTTTCCAGGCGTTTGAGCAGGCGGACGTGAGCACCACGCGCGAATACGGTGGTACCGGTCTGGGCCTGGCCATCACGCGCAAGCTGGCGCGCATGATGGGGGGCGATGCCGGTGTGCAAAGTGTGCTGGGGCAGGGCTCCACCTTCTGGTTCACAGCGTGCATGCGCCACGGCCAAAGTCCCATGCCCGTCGATGCCCTCGGTGACGCAGAGAGTCCGGAAATGCTGCTGCGACGCTATGCCGGGGCCCGCATCCTGCTGGCCGATGACGTGGATGTGAACCGTGAAATAGCCCAGCAATTGCTGGAGGGTACCGGATTGCTGCTGGACATGGCCGACAACGGGCGTGTGGCGGTCGACAAAGTGCGCACGACCGAATACGACCTGGTTCTCATGGACGTGCAGATGCCGGTCATGGACGGCATGCAGGCCACACGCGAAATCCACCAGTTGTCCGGGCGCGCAGCCTTGCCGGTAATCGCCATGACCGCCAATGTGTTTGACGAAGACCGGCGCGCGTGCGTCGAGGCCGGCATGGTCGATTTCGTGTTCAAGCCGATCGAACCCGAGCATTTCTACAAGACCCTGCTCAAGTGGCTGCCCGAGCGCAACCGCGGGGTGACGCGGCTGCACGTGCCCATGGGGGTGCTGGAGGCTGAGCAGCTCGACGAAGCTGGTGAATACCCGGGGCTGGATGTCGAGGCCGGCTTGAAGACCTGGCGCCAGAAGGGGGTGTACGGCAAGTTCCTGCGCAAGTTCGTGTTGGACCATGCCGACGCTGCGGCCCAGATGGTGCAGGCGCTGGCGCGCGGTGAGCGCCAGTCCGTTTCCACCCATGCCCACAAGATCAAGGGGGCAGCGGGCAACTTGGCGCTGGTGGATGTTGCGCGCTGCGCCCGCGACATCGACTCGGGAATCAAGGCCCACCAGGATGTGTCCGATGCGCTTGAGCAGTTGCACCAGGCCTTGCAGGTGGCCCAGGTGTCGATTGCGCGCTATGCCCCGGAGGGGGAGCTGGTCACAAGCGGGACCCGCAGCAGCGCAGCGCCCGATGCCGCTGGTGCAGCGCAGGCCATGCCCTTGCTGGAAGCATTGCTCGCTGCCCTGGATGCCGACAACCCCGATGCTGCCGAGCCTTTGGTGCTACAGCTGGAAGGGATATTGCCGCGTCAGGCTCTGGAGCTGGTACGCTCCACGTTGACCGATTTCGATTTCCGTGGGGCCGAAGTGGCTACCCGGCAGTTGTTGCATAGCCTGCAATCCACCCCCTGAGTCTGCGCGCACATGACGGCCCCCATACTGATTGTTGACGACGAACCTGCCAATCTGGCCCTTCTGCGCCAGATCCTCGGGCCGGACTACAGCCTGGTGTTTGCACGCAACGGTGCCGAGGCCTTGACGGCTGCACACAAGCACCGACCCTCACTGGTCCTGCTGGACATCGAGATGCCGGGTATCAGTGGGTACGAGGTGTGCCGCGCACTCAAGGCCAATCCGGCCACCGAGGGCATCCCCGTGATATTCGTGACCAGCCTGTCCGAGGTGGGCAACGAGACAGCAGGCTTCGACGCCGGGGCCGTGGACTACATCGTCAAGCCGGTCTCGCCGCCCATCGTGCGTGCGCGTGTGCGCACCCACCTGTCGCTGGTCAGTGCCAAGCAGCTGGCGCAGAGCTACGACGATGCCATCTACATGCTGGGCGAGGCCAGCGAGTTCAAGGACACCGACACTGGTACCCACATCTGGCGCATGGCGGCCTACAGCAGTGCGCTGGCCCAGGCGGCCGGTTGGGAGCATGCCGCCTGCCTGCAGCTGGAAATGGCGGCCCCCATGCACGACATCGGCAAGCTGGCGGTGCCCGATGCCATCCTGCACAAGCCTGGCAAGCTCGATGCACAGGAATGGGCGGTGATGCAGACCCATTGCGAGACCGGCTACAAGATTCTTTCCAAGAGTTCGGCACCCCTGCTACACATGGCCGCTACCGTGGCGCGTTACCACCACGAGCGTTGGGACGGTACGGGGTACCCCTGCAACCTGGCCGGTGAGGACATTCCGGAAATGGCGCGCATCGTCGCCATCGCCGATGTGTTCGATGCCCTGTCCACGGTGCGGCCCTACAAGGAAGCTTGGCCCTTGGAGCGGGTATTGCAGACCTTGCGCGAAGGAGCCGGCAGCCATTTCGATCCGCGCTTGCTGGCGCTGTTCCTGGAAATCATGCCGACCATCCTGGAAATTCGCGAGCATTGGCAAAAACCACAGCCCACGCCCGAGTCGCATTCGGATCTTGCTCCTCTTTAAGGAGCATGCTGCGCAGTATCTGTGCGGGCCAGGTGCCGATTTGGCCTGAAATTCAGGACTTCAGGTAGGCCTTGCTGAGCACGTTCTGCTGGAACTCCACCACCGCCTGGGGCTTGCCAAAGAGATAGCCCTGGTAAAGGTGGCAGCCCTGCTGGGCCAGGAAATAGCGCTGCTCCAGGGTCTCCACGCCCTCGGCAATGACGGTCAGGCCCAGGCTGCGGCCCAGCACCACCACCATGCGGGCAATGGCGGCGTCGTTGGCGTCTTCGAACACGTCGCGCACAAAGCTTTGGTCGATCTTGAGGGTGTCCAATGGCAGGCGCTTGAGGTAGGCCAGGGACGAGTAGCCGGTGCCAAAGTCGTCGAGTGCGAAGCCGACCCCCCAACTTTGCAGCTCCGTCATCTTGCGCGCCACTTCGTTGATGTCGCCCACCAGGGAGCTTTCGGTCAGTTCCAGTTTGAGCATGGCCGGGCGCGCGCCCGTGGCTTCCAGTGCCTGGCCGACGTGCTGGACAAAGCCGTTTTGCAGGAACTGCCGGGCACTGACGTTCACGGCCACGGTCAGTTCGCCCAGTTCGGGGTGGCCGTGCCAACGCGCCAGCTGGCGGCAGGCGGTTTCGATGACCCACTGTCCCAGCGGCACGATGAGCCCGGTCTCCTCGGCCAGCGGGATGAACTCGGCCGGTGACACCATGCCGCGCTCCGGATGCTGCCAGCGCACGAGGGCTTCGGCACCGACCACGCGCAGGCTGCCATCGGGCTTGGCTTGCACCTGGGGCTGGTAGTACAGCACGAACTGCTTCTGCTCGATGGCGTTGCGCAGGTCGACTTCCAGGGCCACCCGGTTGCTGACTGCGGCCTGCATGCCGGGGTCGAAGAAGCGCAAGGTGTTGCGCCCGGCGGCCTTGCTCTGGTACATCGCCACATCGGCGCGTTTGAGCGGCTCCTCGATGCTTTCCACCCGGTCGCCGAACAGCGTCACCCCGATGCTGGGGGTGCTGCGGTGGGCGTGGCCCCGCAGCACATAGGAGCGTCCCAGGGTCTGCAGCACCTTTTCGCCGACAGCCTCGACCTGGGTGGCTGCGTCGATGGCGTCATTGGACAGGTCTTCCAGCATGATGACGAATTCGTCGCCACCGAGCCGGGCCACGGTGTCACCCTCGCGCACGCAGCTCTTGAGGCGCTCGGCCACCTGCTGCAGCAGCAGGTCGCCAATGTCGTGGCCCAGGGTGTCGTTGAGCGTCTTGAAATTGTCCAGATCGACGAACAGCAGCGCCCCCATGCGTGGGTGGCGGGCGCAAGTGGCCAGCGCCACTTCAAGCCGGTCCATCAGCAGGCGACGGTTGGGCAGGTTGGTCAGGGGGTCGTAGAACGCCAGGTTGCGGATTTGTTCCTCGGCGGCCTTGCGCTGGGTGATGTCGTTCATGGACACCACGAAGTGGGTCACATGCTGGTCTTCGTCGCGCACGGCCGTGATCTGTGCCCACACCGGGAATACTTCACCGTTCTTGCGCCGGTCCCAGACCTCGCCCTGCCAGAGGCTCTCGCGGCTCAGGGTCTCGTTGATGTTGACGTACAGGTCGGCCGGGGTGCGCCCCGAACCCAGCAGTTTCTGCGGCAGTTTGCCAATGGCGTCGTGTGCGCTGTAACCGGTCATCTGGGTAAAGGCCTGGTTGACGCGCAGGATGATCCAGTTGGCGTCGCACACCATGTGGGCCTCCTGCGATTCGAAGGCGATGGCAGCCACCCGCAGCTCGGCCTGTGCTGCGCGGTTGGCGGTCACGTCCTGGCCGCTGGACAAGGCGCCGCAGGGCAGGCCCTTGGCGTCGCGCAGGACCGTGGTGTTCCAGACAATGAGCCGGGTACGACCGCTGGCGTCGACGATGTGGCTTTCGAAGCGTGCCTCGATGGTGCGTTCGCCCTGCATCGCCAGCTGGTAATCCCTGCGGCGTTCGTCACGTTCGTGGGCAGGGATGAAGTGCAGGAACCAGTCCATGCCCAGCAGCTGTGCGGCGGGGTACCCCAGCAACTCGGCCCCTTTGCGGTTGACCATGGAAATGCGGCCTTGGGCATCCAGCGCCAGTAGCATGATGGCCGCCACGTCCAGGTAGCCTTGGGCACGGTCGTGTTCCGCCTGCAGCTGCGCGGTGCGTTCACTGACCTGCTGCTCCAGCGTGGCGTTGGATTTCTGAATGGCGTCGGCCAGGTGGTTGAAGGCCCCGACCAGCGTCACGATTTCGAGGCTGTCGTGCGGTTTGACCGGCAGGCGCAGCGACCACTCGCCCCGTGCCAGGCGGTCAAAGGCGGCACTCACGGTCAGCAGCCGCCGGGTGGCTAGCCGTGCCGCCTGCCACAGCACTGCGCCCAGCAAGGCGACGGCCAGCAGACTGACCAGCACTCCGCGGACCAGGCGCGGTTGCATGTCGGCCAGGATCTCGGATTCGGGGTATTGCTGCACCAGGGTCCAGGCCTGTGTGCCGCCCAGGGGGATGGAGCGGTACACGGCCAGCTGGTGCTCACCCGCGGTGTTGGGCTTGTACAGACTGCCTTCGAAGCCCTGGCTGACCTCCGGATCCAGGCGCAGCACTTCCATGGCGGCCTCGCGTGCGGGGACGGCGGCCAGCAGGCGCTGCTGGCCGTCAAACAGCAGGCTTTGCCCGGCCTGACCCGCACTGGCCGCTTGCGTTTGCAGCACTTCTTCAAGCAAATCCTGGACTTCGGAGTAGGCCACTACCAGTCCTAGCACCGTGCCGCTGTCCTGGCCGGTGGGGGCCGACCGGATTTGCCGTATCCATCCGAGTGCGGGTTTGCCCGCCGGGCTGACCAGGGACACGATCATTTCCTGCACACCGGGGCGTTGGGCACGCTGCAGCAGGTTGCTGTCGTTCAGCTCGGAACCGACTTCCGATGGGTTGGTACTGGCCACGATGCGTCCGCCGGGCAGGCGCAGGATGCGGGCATGCTGGAAGTCGCCGGGGTGGCTGTTGAGCCACTGGTTGAGTGTGCGCTGCACGGGCGCGGAACTGCCGGTCTCGCTGGAAAGCTGTGGCCCATGGACTGCACCGACCACCTGGGCCACGGAGCGCACTTCGCTGCGCCGCTTTTCCAGGCTCTGTTCGGTCAGTCGGCGCAGGAAATCGGCCCGCTGCTCCAGCGTGTGCTGGACATCCGCCTTGCGCTGGCCCAGCATGCCGCCTTCGCCAACGACCGGCAGGCCGAACCACCACCCGGCCACCAGCAGCGACACACATACCGTGAGCAATGCGCCAATGGACAGGGCAAGGCGGTTCGAGTAGGCACTGTGCATTGCGAAGCAGGTCAGGGTTGGTAGTCGTAGGTGTGCAATTGGTAGCGGCGTTCGTCGCTTTGGACGATTGCCAGCCCATCATAGGACAAGGCGGACTCCACCTGCGCCCAACCTGCCGTGGTGGGCAGCTTGCCCAGGCGGCGCAGGAACTCGAACTCGGCCTTCAGGCGCGGGGGACCGGCACCGTCGAGCAGGGCCGGGGCCGAGGGAATGTCCAGCAGTTCGCGCCGTGTGATGGCACGCACCTGGGCCGAACTCAGGGCCGGGGCGGCGCCGGAAAAGGTACTGCTCTCGGCCATGGCCCAGCGTGCCGCCTGCTCCAGGTTGCCCTGCGACTCGCGCATCCATTCGAGTGCGCGCACGAAACCGGCCACCAAGGCCAGGGCCGATTGCGGCTGCTGGCGCGCAAAGCTGCGCGAGATGACGAAGTAGTCGGTACTGGCACCGCGAAAGACGACGTGGTTGCGGGGGTTGCGGTTCAGGGCGATGGTGGTGTAGGGCTCCCACGCAGCAAAGGCGTCGACAGTGCCGTCCTCCAGGGCCTGGGGCATGTCGGCCACCCCCATGGCCACCAACTGTACCTGCTGCTCATTCAGGCCAGCCGCTTGTAGGCCCTGAAGTACTGTGAGATGGGCGCTGGAGGCCTCGACAAAGCCGATGCGCTTGCCTGCCAGTTGCCCGGCGACCATGTTGTTGCGGGAAATCAGGGCGGTGGCGGTCTGCTTCACCAGCCCCACGATCCAGACATCGCCATTGGCCGCGGTGAGCAAGGTCGGCATGTCGCCCAACAGCCCGGCGTCGAGCCGCTGGTCGGCCAGCAGGGGCAGCATGTCGGCCCCACGGCGGAACGCAAAGCTGCGCAGGGGGGTCTTGCGCTGGACCAGTGCCCCCTGCAGGATGCGGTCGCGCCGCATGACGGCGCTGACCACCCCGGAGGGGAAACCGAGTGGCTGGATGCCCAGTTCCAGGTCGGCCGACGCAGCTTGCAGGCCGTACTGGGCAATGTAGTCGGTCTGCGCCCCGGCCGTTTCCGCCAGGAACGCGGCGGCCACGGCGGCGCTGCGCAGCAGCCAGTTGCGGCGTTGGCCTTGACCGTGCGTCAAGGCATGGGGAATGGGGGCCATGCAGCGTCCTTCGGATCAGGGGGTGGTGGGCAGAGGGGCACGTTCGGCTGCCTCGACCCGGTTGCGGCCTGCGGCCTTGGCCCGGTACAGGGCGGCATCGGCCCGGGAGATCACGGTATTGGCCCCCTGGTCACTGTGAAAAACCTCGGCGACCCCCAGGCTGATGGTGATGGCAACGTCACCGGCTGCAGTCTTCACCGGGGTGGCGGCCATGTGCTTGCGGATGCGCCCGGCGTGGACCAGGGCGCCATCGGTGTCGTTCATGGGCAGCAGCAGGAACTCCTCCCCACCCATGCGCGCCAGCGTATCGGTGCCGCGCACGTTCTGCTGCAAGCGCGCTGCCACTTCGCGCAGCACGTCATCGCCAGCATGGTGGCCATGGGTGTCGTTGATGGCCTTGAAGTGATCCAGGTCCATCATGATGATGGCATAGCGTTGGCCGCTGCGCTGGAAGCGGGCGTGTTCCACGTCCAGGCGCTCGATCATGACGCGGCGGTTGTACAGGTCGGTGAGCTGGTCGGTCGCGGCCAGGTCTTCGAGCTTGCGGATGAGCGAGCCCAGCACCAGGTGGTAGAGCGAGAAGTTGAACATGCCCAGGAATACCAGGAAACCCAGGGTGACCACGACATCGAAGGTGCTGCCCACGTCCAGTTCGACCACGCCGGTGAATTCGCTGTAGGAGATGACGGCGGCGCGCACCACGAAGGCCAGCAGGGCCAGTGCCACCGGCAAGGCTGCTGTCGCAGCAATCGGGCGGGCCACCTGGAACTTGCGTGGCAGTCCCAGCAGCAGGTCGCGCACCATGGGGCCCAATGCAATGCCTACCGCCAGGGTGAACATCCAGGTGCGCAGCACCATGGTGTCGGGCCAGAGCAGCCGTACCACTTCGATCAGCGCCAACACCACCAGGGCAAGGATGGCCACGCGGTGTTGCAGTGGTTCGCGCAAAAACAGGGTGATTCCCTGCTGCAGCAGGATGAACGCAGCAATGATGCTCAGGTTCACCACCAGATCGAGGACCGGGGCCAACACCGGGGGACGCCAGAACAGCACCGCGGTACCCAGGGAACTGACCAGCCAGCCCGCGGCCCAACGCAGGCTGGTGCGCGGATACAGGCGAAAGCCCAGCGCTACGGCGATCCAGGCCGCGCCATACAGGCTCAGCTGCACCGACAGTGCGGCCATCAACACATTCATTGCCAAGTCTCCTGTGCGTGCAGCGATCACCTGGGCGGTGTGCTGTCTCGGAGCGTGCCGACGAGTCCGCGGAGTTTGTCGGCGCGCGTTCTGAGAGCATTGTGCGGGGACTGCGCCTTGGGCGCAATGGCGAATGCGCGACAGGTGCCGCTACGCCGGCGGGGGAGGCTCAGCCGCCCAGTTGCTCCCAGCGCTCCAGCGCCTGCAGCAGTTCCTCGTCGATGGCACCTGCGCGTTCGCTCAATGCCAGGGCACGGGCGTTGTCATTGGCAAACAGGCTGCCGTCGGCCAACTGGTCGTGGATGTGTTTCTGCTCGGTCTCCAGCGCGGCAATGCGTGCGGGCAGCTCGTCGAGTTCGCGCTGCTCCTTGTAGCTGAGCTTGCGCGCCTTGGTGGCAGCCGGGGCCGTTGCCGCAGGGCTGGTCACTTGCTCCTGTTTTTCTAGCTGCTCACGCACAGCTTGTGCGGGCTGGGTCGTGTTTTTGCCCTTGGCGCTGGCCAGGGCGGCGGCGCGTTCGCGCTGAACCAACCAGTCGCTGACGCCGCCCTCGTATTCACGCCATTCACCTGGGGCCTCGTAGGCGATGGTGCTGGTGACCACGTTGTCCATGAAGGCGCGGTCGTGGCTGACCAGGAACACGGTGCCGTCGTAGCTCTGCAGCAGTTCTTCCAGCAGCTCCAGCGTGTCGATGTCGAGGTCGTTGGTCGGTTCGTCCAGCACCAGCACGTTGGCCGGGCGCGCGAACAGGCGCGCCAGCAGCAGGCGGTTGCGCTCACCACCCGAGAGCGAGCGCACGGGCGAGTTGGCGCGCGCTGGCGAGAACAGGAAGTCGCCGAGGTAGCTTTTCACGTGCTGGCGCTTACTTCCGATTTCGATCCACTCCGAGCCCGGGCTGATGAAGTCTTCGAGCGTGGCGTCCAGGTCCAGGGCGTTGCGCATCTGGTCGAAGTAGGCCACGGTCACGTTGGCGCCCAGGCGCACCGTGCCCCAGGGGCTGTGGCCGGGTTCGGGTGCAGGGGCATTGGCGGGTGCCGGGTCGGCCTGCAGTTCGCCCAAAATGAGCTTCAGGAGCGTGGTC
The DNA here is from genome assembly GCA_008015235.1 of Rhodoferax sp. Lineage (GTDB taxonomy): Bacteria > Pseudomonadota > Gammaproteobacteria > Burkholderiales > Burkholderiaceae_C > Allorhodoferax. Next base: position 104,985 of record SSFF01000010.1, read on the forward strand.
TTGCCGGCGCCGTTGGGGCCGAGCAGGCCGATCTTGTCGCCGCGCAGGATGGTGGCGGTGAAGTCGCGCACGATGGTGCGATCGCCGAACGTTTTTGTGACGTGGGTCAGTTCGGACACCAGTTTTCCGCTCTTGTCGCCGGTGACCACGTCCATCTTGACGCTGCCCTGCACCGTGCGCCGCGAGGCGTGTTCGGCGCGCAGCACGTTCAGGCGTTCGATGCGCGCCTGGGCGCGGGTGCGCCGCGCTTCCACGCCCTTGCGGATCCAGACCTCCTCCTGGGCCAGCAGCTTGTCGGCCTTGGCGTTGATGACGGCTTCCTGCGCCAGCTGCTCGGCCTTTTGCGCTACGTAGGCGGCAAAGTTGCCGGGGTAGGACAGCAGTTTGCCGCGGTCGAGTTCGACGATGCGCGTGGCCACGGCATCCAGGAAGGCGCGGTCGTGGGTGATGGTGATGATGGAGCCCTTGAATTCCTTGAGCAGGCCCTCCAGCCACTCGATGCTGTCCAGGTCCAGGTGGTTGGTGGGCTCGTCCAGCAGCAGCACGTCGGGCTGGGCCACCAGGGCCTGGGCCAGGGCCACACGTTTCTTGGTGCCACCCGACAGGGTCTTGACCAGGGCGTCCGGGTTCAGGTGCAGGCGCTGCAGGGTTTCCGACACGCGCTGCTCCCAGTTCCAGCCGTCCAGGGCTTCGATCTCGCCCTGCATCGCGTCGAGGTCGCCTTCGCCCGAGCAGTACTGCTCAATCAGGGCCTGGACCCGCGCCAATCCTGCGGAAACGGCTACAAAAATGCTAGCGTCTGCGTCGAGCTGCGGCTCCTGCGCGACGTGCGCGATGCGGATGCCGTTTTGCACCTGCAGGGTGCCGTCGTCTGGTTTTTCCATGCCGCCCAGGATCTTGAGCATGCTGGACTTGCCGGCGCCGTTGCGCCCGATCAGGCCGACCCGTTCCTGGGTTTCGAGAGAAAAATCGGCGTGGTCGAGCAGGGGGACATGCCCGAATGCGAGTTGGGCGTCGGAGAGGGTAATGAGTGCCATGGGAATCCTGTTGAGGGCAGGATTATCCGGGATGCACCCGAGAGACAGGCCCACGGCCCGAGACTAGCATGTAGGCATGCTGCGTCTTTTGCTTATCTTCCTGCTCCGTTGCATGCCGGTACTGGTGGCCGGGGCTGCGCAGGCTCAGAACTTTGCCTGGGACGTGCAGGGTCTGCCCACCAGTTCGCTGGGGCGGTATGTACAGGTCTTGCGCGAGTACGGCGCACCCTGGAGTGCAGAGCAGGCCATGGCGCGTTTTGCCCAGCTCAACCCGCCGCCCTTGCGCGATGAAGTGCTGAGCTTCGGCATTGGCGCAGCCCCGGTCTGGGTGCTTTTGCCCTTGCACAATGCCAACCAGGGCAGCCTGCGTATGCATCTGTTGCTGGGGACCACCTGGATGGACAGTGCCGATGCCTATGTGGTCAAGGGGGGCAAGGTACGCAGCCGCTGGCACCTGGGCGACGAGGTTCCCTATGCCTACGGTGTGGTGCCCGGGTTCGGTTTCGAGTGGGAGCTGGAGCTGCCGCCCCAGCGCAGTGACTTGCTGGTGCGCGTGCAGTCGCTGGACCCCTTGGTCTTGCCGGTGCAGCTGCTCGACGCGGTGGCACTCGCGTCCCAGCGGGACCAGGTGCAGTACGGCTACGAGCTGTTGTTTGGTGCACTGTTCGCACTGGTGCTCTACAACCTTACCTTGTTTGCCGTGGCACGCCACCCCCTTCACCTGCTGTATGCCCTGTATGTCGGTTCCATGTTGCTGCTGTGCATTGCCTACACCGGCAAGGGGCTGGCATCCTGGTGGCCGGACAGCCCCGGGTTCCAGCGCTATGCCATCCTGTGTGCCATGGTGCTGTTCAATGTGCTGGGACTGAATTTCGCCACGCACTTCCTGCACCTGCCGCGGCATTGGCCGCAGGTAGCGCGCCTGGTGCGCGGGGGGGCATGGCTGGTGCTGGGTGCGATGGTCCTGTGGGCGGTCCTGGACCAGCATGCCTTGGCCGTGTGGTGGGCGTTTTCGGTGTTCCTGGCGGCCACCGCGTCGTTGTTCGGCTTCGGTGCCTGGGCGGCCTGGACACGCCAGCCTTCCGGGCGTCTGTTCTTTGCCGCCGTTGCCGTGAGCATGGCAGGCGCCACGCTGGCTTGGCTGGCGGTGACCGGCACCGTGGGCTTCAGCATGGCCAGCCTGCACGCCATGGAGGTGGGTTTCCTGGTGGACGCGGCCTTGCTGGCCATCGCACTGGGCCAGCGCATCATCGCCGAAAAAAAAATGGCGGCACCGGTTTGATCCGGTACCGCCAGGGGCATCACGCCGCCCCCGGACGGGGCGGTGTGCCTATGGTTCAGCGTGTGGGGTAAGCCAGGTCGACGCGGCGGTTCTGCGACCACGCGGCTTCGTCATGGCCAGCGGCTACGGGCTTTTCCTTGCCGAAGCTCACGGCTTCGAGCTGGCTGTCTTTCACGCCATAGGTCTTGAGCACCTTGACCACGGCGTCGGCACGCTTCTGGCCCAGCGCCAGGTTGTATTCGGTGCCGCCACGTTCGTCGGCATGGCCTTCGACACGGATGTGCAGGGCCGGGTTGGCGGCCAGGTACTTGCCATGGGCCTCCATGGTGGGCAGGAACTTGGGCTCGACGCTGTAGTTGTCCAGGGCAAAGTAGACGCTGCGTTCCTTGCTGATCAGGCTGGCCGGATCCAGGTGGGCGGGCAGCACCTTGGCCGGGGTGGCGGGCTTGGCCACCTGGGGCGTTGTCTGCTGCGGTGCCGTGGCCTGGGACACGGGTGCCGGGGTAGCGGTTTCGGACGGGGCCAGGGGCTTGCTGCCGCAGGCGCTCAACAACAGGGCGCCGGTCAGGGCGATGGCAGAGTAGTGCAAAGAAGACATGGTTCGGTAAATGGTGAAAATGCGAAAATCGCGGACATGCTGCGAAAGTTGCAGCAGCTTGCACTTCCGATTATCGCCGAGGGTTCTGCATGAGCCCGCGCATTCGGCGCCTGTATTCCTATGTCAGTTTTTCATGGCCGCATGCCGCTGGTTGACGCCCTCAAGGCCGTCGGCGCCCAACTCATTGTCCTGCACCATCTGTCCTTTTATGGGCCGATGTCGGACACCGTCTACCAGGTCTGGCCCGCCGTCATCGGCTGGCTGAGCCAGGACGCCCGCATTGCCGTGCAGATGTTTCTGGTGGTCGGGGGATTCCTGGCGGCGCGCAAGCTCGCGCCGCAGGCCCAGCTGCTGACGCACCGTCCTTGGCGCGAAGTGCGCAACCGCTACCGGCGCGTGACGTTGCCGTACCTGGCTGCCTTGCTCATCGGTGTGGTCTGCACCGAGATCGCCCGGCGCTGGATGGTGCACGATTCGCTGCCACGACCGCGTGGAGTTCTGGCAGTTTGTGGCCCATGCGCTCTTGCTGCACAGCGTGCTTGACGTCGACTCGCTCTCGGCCGGAGTCTGGTACGTGGCCATCGATTTCCAGCTCTATGCGCTGCTGGTGGCCCTGCTGTGGCTGGGTCGGCGTGCGGGAGCCCGCCCTGTCCATGTGGTAACGCTGGTGTTCCTGGGGGTGCTGGCGTCGTTGTATGTCTTCAACCGCGACCCGGACTGGGACGACTGGGCCCTGTACTTCTTCGGTGCCTATGGCATGGGCGCCCTGGCCTACTGGTTCAGCCTGCCGCGGCGGCGGGCGCGCCGCGTGCTGGCGCTGGGCGTACTGGTTTTGGGAACCGGACTGGCGCTGTACCTGGATTTCCGTACCCGCATCGCCGTGGCCCTGGCAGTGGCCTTGCTGTTGGCCTGGGGCAGTGTTCGCGGCTTTCTCTACCACTGGCCGCGCAGCCGCGTGCTGGCGCGCATGAGCGATATCTCCTACGCAGTGTTCCTGCTGAACTTTCCGGTGGCGCTGGTGTTCAACGCCGTTTTCAGCCGCTTCATGCCGCACACACTGTGGTGGCAGGCGGCGGGCATGGTGCTGGCCTGGTGGGCCTGCAATGCGGCCGGGGCCGCCTTCCACGACCGCGTGGAACTGCGGCTCACCCGGCGTCGCTGAACTCAGCCCAGCAGCTTGTCGGCCGGCACGTAGGTGTAGCCCAGGTCGCGCGCCACGGCCTCGTAGGTGACCTGGCCTTCGCACACGTTGAGGCCGTTCTTGAGGTGCACGTTGTCCTTGAGTGCGGCCTTCCAACCCTTGTCGGCCAGGGCCACGGCGTGGCCGATGGTGGCGTTGTTGAGGGCAAAGGTCGAGGTGCGGGCCACGGCGCCGGGCATGTTGGCCACGCAGTAGTGCACCACTCCGTCCACCACAAAGGTGGGGTCGGCATGGGTGGTGGCGTGCGAGGTCTCGAAGCAGCCGCCCTGGTCGATGGCCACATCCACCACCACAGCGCCCTTCTTCATGCGGGAAATCATGGCACGGGTGACCAGCTTCGGAGCCGCGGCACCGGGGATGAGTACACCGCCCACCACCAGGTCGGCATCGAGTACGGCCTCTTCGACGCTGTGGGTGGTGGAGTACACGGTGCTGATGCGGTTGCCGAACACCAGGTCGAGCTGGCGCAGGCGGTCCACGTTCTTGTCGAGCACGGTCACGCGGGCACCCACGCCCACGGCCATCTGCAGCGCATGGCTGCCGACCACACCGGCACCGAGGATGACCACATGGGCAGCAGGCACACCGGGCACGCCACCGAGCAGCACGCCCATGCCGCCCTTGGATTTCTCCAGGTGCGCAGCACCGGCCTGGATCGCCATGCGACCGGCCACTTCGCTCATGGGGGCCAGCAACGGCAGGCCACCACCGGAACCGGTGATGGTCTCGTAGGCGATGCAGACGGCGCCTGACTTGACCAGGGCCGCGGTCTGCTCGGGGTCCGGAGCCAAGTGCAGGTAGGTGTAGAGGATCTGGCCGGGGCGCAGCATGGCGCACTCTTGCGGCTGGGGCTCTTTCACCTTCACGATCATGTCGGCCTTGGCAAACACTTCAGCGGCGTCGGCCGCCAGCGTGGCACCGGCCGCCAGGTACTGTTCGTCGGAGAGGCCGATGGCGGCACCCGCACCTTTTTGCACCAGCACACTGTGGCCACGGCTGGTGAGCTCACGCACGCTGGCCGGCGTGAGGCCGACGCGGTATTCATGGTTCTTGATTTCCTTGGGGCATCCGATTTGCATGTCTGTCTCCTGGTGGGGTGAATAGTGCGGGGCAGTGTGCGCCTGCGCCCGCGCTTTGAAAAGTCGGATTACCCAAACAGCGATTGCATAAGCGGCACTGATGTGCAACGGGCGTGCGATCATTGGCGGACCGATTGCCATGCCCCATCTGCACCATCCCCCCCTTGCCGTGAACCCCAGCGAAGTGCAGCTCGACGCCGTGCGGGCGCAGGGCGCCGGCGGGCAGAACGTGAACAAGGTGTCCAGTGCCATTCATCTGCGTTTTGACGTGGCGGCTTCCAGCCTGCCGGACGATGTGAAGGCACGGCTGTTGCACTTGCGCGACCAGCGCGTCAGCAAGGAGGGGGTGTTCGTGCTCAAGGCCCAGCGCTACCGCACCCAGGAGGCGAATCGCCAGGACGCCCTGGCGCGGCTGCTGGAATGGGTGGCCCAGGGCGCCCATGTGCCGGTGTTGCGCAAGCCCACCCAGCCAACGCGAGCATCGCGCCAGCGGCGCCTGGAAGGGAAGTTGCAACGTGCCAGTACCAAGCAGCTGCGCAGCCGCGTGCACGGGTAGCTTGCAGCGGCGCTCTTCGGGATGAAAGCTGGCTGTCATCCGGCCTTGCTACCGTGGCGCCAAAAGCAGGGGGAGTTCACCTTGAAAATCAGAAGAAAAACCACCGCCGCAGTGCTGGCTCTGCTGCTGGGTTTGGCCGGATGTGACCGCGTGCAGCGGGCTCAGGAGTTCGTCGACGGGCAGATGGCCTTGCGCGACAAGTCGCACATCCAGCTCATCAGCCGCGAAATGGCGCTGACCACGGCGGTGCAAGCCTACCCGCGCCAGCTCCGGGCCCTGGCCGACCAGGGCCACCCCATCAACGCAGACCCCGAGTTGCTGGAGTGGTCGCAGAACATTGCCGTGGCACTGATCCAGCAGGCCGAGCGCATGTACCCGCACAGCCAAGGCTGGGACTGGGACCTGGCGGTGGTGGGCACCGGCGAGCTCAATGCCTGGTGCATGGCTGGCGGCAAGATGGCGCTCTATACCGGCCTGGTGGATGCCACCCAAGGCAACCCGCACAAGGTGGCGGCGGTGCTGGGCCATGAAATCGCCCACGCACTGCTGGAGCACACGCGCACCGGAATGTCGCGCGAGGCCTTGCTTTCCAGCAGCCTGTGGATCGCCAGCAAGAGCTTCAAGATCGGCACGGGCCGCATGAACGCCATTGCGCAGGACTTGCACCTGGGCCTGAAGTCGATGGACCGGGACGCCGAGCGTGAGGCAGATGCCCTGGGGCTGGAACTGATGGCGCGCGCCGGTTTCGACCCGGTGGAGGGTGCCCGGGTCTGGCTCGACTTCCAGCGCGGGGAAATGGGGACCGGCGCCAAACGCCTGGTGGGCTTTCTCGGTGACCACCCGCTCGACGAAGAGCGGCTCCAGACCCTGCAGGCCCTGGCAGAAAAACTGAAGAGAACCGAAGCACCGGCCAAGGCCAGCAAGAAGGGAGCGCAGTCATGAGCGAAGCCATCACCCCAGTGGCGGCCGTGCTGCCGGACCGTTTTGCCAATGCCCCGGTACTGCCGTTCGAACGCGGCGGGCAGTGGTTTGCACGCGGTCGCAGCGTGGCCTGGCGCTCGCCCTTTTTCCTGCTCACGGCCACGCTGCTGGTGCTGCTCGCGCGCTGGCAGCTGGATCTGATGGGTGCGGGCGAACTCATTGTCCTGTCCTACTTCACCGACGCGCTGGTGTTCACCTGGGTGTTCATGGGCGTGGCCCAGCACCAGGCCGACCCGGCGCTGTCGCCGCTGCGGGCCGGGCGCCAGGCCTTGCGGGGTCGCTGGCGTGCACTGGCGGTGTGTGGCCTGTGGGGGCTGCCCGCTGCGCTGGTGTCGCACCTGATGTTTGCCTATGCCCCGGACCTGGTCCAGGCCCTGGTGCTGGTGTTGGGCAGCAATCTGCTCGGGCTGGCAGCCTTGGTGCTGGTGGTGATGGCGGCGGCTTATGCCACCTTCCTGCTGTCGCTGCTGCCGGTGCTGGCGGCGATCCAGGCCGGGCGCGATGCCGATGCCAATTTCAAGCTGGCCGGCCTGTGGGCACTGCGCGCCTTGCGCGCCGGGCACCGGCCGTTGGCGGCTGTGTTCGTGAGCTTTGTGAGCGCCTGCGTGCTGGCCGCCGCGGTGCTGACCTACCTGTACGGGCACCTGCCGACGCAGTTCTTGCTCGACAACCCCGATGCCGATGCCTGGCTCAGCTACTGGTACCCCTGGCCGGGCCTCTTGGTGGCGCTGTTCGTGTTTGTTTCCATGCTCCAGCCCATGGCGAGCGACCTGCTGGCGGCGGCCGATGTGGACCTGTCGGATGAGATCCTGCATCAGGGCCATAAAAGCGCGTACGGTGAGCGCCATGTGGGCTGGTTGCTGCGGCGTGCCGGTTTTGCACTGCGCGCCCTGGCCGCGTTTTCGCTGCTGCTCGGGGTGCTCTACGCCACCTTGTTGGACAGCAAGGACCTCAGCAACTGGCTCGGCAGTGCCTTCTGGTTGTACCTGGGCGGAAAGCTGCTGACGCGCTGGGGCAACCGGCGTCGGCAGCAGGCGCAGGTCGCTGGGACGGATGGGGTGCCCCCGGCGGCCGATCCGCGCCCGGCCTGGGTCCGTTGGGTCGATCGGGTGCTGGCCGTGCTGCAAGGGGTCGGCCTGTTGGGTGCTTTGGGTGCTATCTGGTGGATGGAGTACCTGAGAGGGCTGCCCCTTGCCGTGGGGCTGCTGTCCTTCACCCTGGCACTGGTGTGCTGGGTGTTGCGCCGCTGGTGGTTGGGGCGCTACCGCGTAGCCTGATTTCCCTTCCGCTCGCAGTCGGCTTCGTCCACCAGCGAACGCGTCTGTTCGATCAGGAAGTCCAGGAACACGCGCGTGCGCTGCGGCAGGAATTTGCGTGTGGGCAAGGCCGCCAGCATGACCAGTTCCCCGGTGATCCAGTCCGGCAGGATGTGCACCAGCTGGCCCGCGGCCAGGTAGGGCGCCACCAGCTCCACCGAGGCCATGGTGATGCCGCTGCCTTCCAGGGCCGCCCGCAGCAGGGTGTCGATGTGATTCGAGCGCAGCGCCGCCGGCGGGTCGATGTCGACCATGGCCACGCTTTCGTCGACGTTACGCAGCTGCCAGCGCCGGGTGCGGCTCTGGCTGCCCTTGAGGCGCAGGCAGTCGTGTCGGTGCAGATCTTCAGGCACCTTCGGAGTGCCTTTGCGGCGCAGGTAGTCAGGGGCGGCAACAAACACCGTGCGCGTGGTGATGATCTTGCGGGCAATGATGTCGCCATCAAAGCTGGCATCGGCCGCGAACAGGGCGATGTCGTGCTCCTCCACGGCCGGCTCCAGAAAGGCTTCAGCCACCAGGTCGATGCTGATTTGCGGGTAGCGCTGGCGGAACCCGGCCAAGAGCGGTGCCAGCACGTGGGTGGCCAGCACCGGCTGGCACAGCACCCGCAGCGTGCCGCTGAGTTCCTGGGTGTGGGCGCTGGCCAGGGCATCGGCCTCGTCGATGTCCTGCAGGATGGCGCGCACCCGGCGCAGGTAGGTTTCGCCTGCGTCGGTGAGCGCCAGCTTGCGCGTGGAGCGGTGCAGCAGGCGCACGGCCAGGTGCTCCTCCAGGTCGGCCACCAGGCGCGTCACCACGGCCGCGGACAGGTCCAGGCTGCGGGCGGCGGCGGCAAAACTGCCTTCGTCCATGACGCGCTGGAAGACGCGCATCGACATCAAACGGTCCATAAGGGCTTGCTGGCGGGTTTCAAGGACTTTGATTATTGCTGAATCAGCAATGATGGTGTGCTGATGGCAATATTTATCTATTCAAACAGAAATCATACAGTTCATCCCATCGACGAGACGAATGTTTGAAACGCCCCATCGATGCTGTTCAGACGGTACAAGACCGCCACAGCGGAATCTTCAACTTTGAAAGGAACTTCATCATGAACAAGACTTCTGTAGCCTCCATTGCCATCGCTTTTGCTTCTTTGGCCGCTGGCCAAGCCATGGCCGCCAACATCGACCCGACCACTGGTGTCAACATCGACGCCCTGCGTGCCGCGATGAATACCCCCAGCACGGTGACCCGCGCACAAGTTAAGGCCGAATTGATTGCCGATCGTGCTGCCCACAAGAGCGATGTCGTGGACACCATTTCTGGAACCAATATTGGCGAACTGCGCAGCACGATGATGCAGCCTAGCGTGAAGACCCGTGCCCAGGTGCGTGAAGAGGGTGTGCAGGCTCGTCGCAATACCCCCGTCCGTCCCTTCTCCGATAACCTGACGGTTTAAGTTCGCCACCAGTCGGTTTGTGCCGACTGGGAAAGATCGACACCCAGGCACAAAGGGCCATGACACCAGGTCGTGGCCCTTTTCCGTTATGACGGACTCAAGCCGATGTCCGGCATGTTTGGTAAGCAGAAGCCTTGTCAGTTCTGCGTGCTGCCAATGACACGGTTTCGGCCATGCAGCTTGGCGCTGTACAGTGCCTGGTCGGCCTCCTGATAGAGGTTATCGAAGCTGCGGTCCTGTCCAGAACTGGTACCTGACACACCTATGCTTGCGGATGCCGCAATGTGTGTACCGTTCCAGGGCGTGGACGTATCTGCCAGGCGTTGGCGTAGTTTTTCGGCGAGGGTGCAGGCATCATGGACAGTGGTGTCCGGCAGCAGCACCATGAACTCCTCACCGCCCAGCCGCCCGACGAGGTCGGTGTGGCGTACGGAACTCTGCAACAGTACCGCCACATGGCGCAGCACCGCATCCCCCGCAGGATGACCCCACTGGTCATTGATCTGCTTGAAATGGTCCAGGTCGAGCAGCAGGATGACCGTCGATCCTCCACTGCGCTGGGCCCGTGCGAGTTCGCGGCGCGACATTTCGACAAAAGTGGCACGGTTGTAAAGACCGGTCAGCCCATCCAGGCGAGTGAGTCGCTCCAGGGCAGCGTTGGCGGCAACCAGCTGCGCATGCTGGCGTGTGATGATCGTGAATTTGCGCCACAGCAGCACCGACAGCGACAGTCCCATCACGCAGGCGGTAATGCCGTTGACGCGGTTTGACAGCAGCATTGCCGGCTGGGTGCTCACCAAACCCATGCCAGCAAAAAAAGCCGCGTAGGTTCCCAGGTACAGTGCTGTCGCGATGGCGGGGCGCAGGTAGACGACCACACCGGTAATCAGGCTGGCAATCAGGAAGGGCGTGATGCTGGGCGTGACCCACTGGTCTATCACCACCACGGTGATGGCAAATCCGAGACCCAAGGCCATCACCGCTGCAGGGAACAAGCGCATTCCAGTGGGGCTGGCGCTGCGGATAATGCGATGGGCCAGCCACGTGGATGCCAGCATGGCCAGGCCCATGCCGGTGTGGGCAACGAGCAAGGCCCATTGCCACTGTACGGTATGGTCACCCGCCGTGTTGTTGCGCCAGGCCAGATAAAAGACCGCCACATGGGCGGCGTTGAGCAGTGCCACGATCGGGCACAGCAGGCGCAGGCGCAGTAGGTTGGCCGCCGCCGCCGCCGGTGCTACGGCATCGTTTTCAGCCTTCCATGACCGCAGCAACGCAGGCAAGGTGCGCCGTAGCTGGCGAATGCGGGAAAGCGCGGCAATGCGCATGGGGGATGTTGCAATAGGAGCAGGAGCTCACATCATACGCATTGCCTGCCTAAGTGCGCAGGCTGCCGCACACCGATCAGCGGCTGCTCGGGAAGCTGAACACCGCCCCTTCGCGCACGCCGGCACTCGGCCAACGCTGCGTAATCGTCTTGCGCTTGGTGTAGAAGCGCACCGCATCCGGGCCGTAGGCATGCAGGTCGCCGAACAGACTGCGCTTCCAGCCGCCGAACGAGTGGTAGGCCACGGGCACGGGCAGCGGCACGTTCACGCCCACCATGCCGACCAGGATGTTGTCGGTGAAGTAGCGCGCGGCCTCGCCGTCGCGGGTGAAGATGCAGGTGCCGTTGCCGTACTCGTGGGCGTCGATCAGGTCCATGGCTTCCTGCAGGGTCTTGACGCGCACCACGCCCAGGACGGGGCCGAAGATTTCTTCCTGGTAGATCACCATGCCGGGCTTCACGTTGTCGAACAGGCAGGGGCCGAGGAAGTAGCCGTCCTCGTGGCCGGCAACCTTGAGGCCGCGGCCGTCCACCACCAGGGTGGCGCCTTCCTTCACGCCCTGGTCCACGTAGCCGCGCACCTTCTCGAAGTGGGCCTTGGTCACCAGCGGGCCCATGTCCATGCCGGGAGCCGTGCCGGGGCCGACCTTCATCTTGGCAATCTCGGCCTTCAGGCCGGCCACGATCGCATCACCGGCGGCGTCGCCCACGGCCACCACCAGCGGGATCGCCATGCAGCGTTCACCGCAGGAGCCATAGGCCGCACCCATCAGGGCCGAGACGGCGTTGGCAATGTCGGCATCGGGCATGAGCACGGCGTGGTTCTTGGCGCCGCCCAGGGCCTGCACGCGCTTGCCGTGCTTGCAGCCTTCGGCGTAGATGTATTCGGCAATCGGTGTCGAGCCGACAAAGCTCACGGCCTTGACGCGCGGGTCCTGCAAGAGCGTGTCCACGGCTTCCTTGTCACCGTTGACCACGTTGAGCACGCCCGGGGGCAGACCGGCTTCGAGCGCGAGTTCGGCCAAGCGCAGGGTGGAACTGGGGTCGCGCTCAGAGGGCTTCAGGACAAAGGTGTTGCCACAGGCCACGGCCATGGGCCACATCCAGCACGGCACCATGGCCGGGAAGTTGAAGGGGGTGATGCCAGCGCAGACGCCCAAGGCCTGGAACTCGGACCACGAATCAATGGCCGGGCCCACGTTCTTGCTGTGCTCGCCCTTGAGCAGTTCGGGGGCGTAGCTGGCGTATTCCACGTTCTCGATGCCGCGCTGCAGTTCACCCAGCGCGTCGGCGAGCACCTTGCCGTGTTCAGCGGTGATCAGGGCGCAGAGTTCGTCGGCATGCTGCTCCAGCAGAACCTTTAGGTTGCTCATGACGCGGGCGCGCTTGAGCGGCGGCGTGTTGCGCCAGGCCGGGAAAGCGGCCTGGGCATTCTCGATCGCCTGCTCGACGGTCAGCTTGTCGGCCAGCAGCACGCGTTTCTCTGCACGTCCGGTGGCGGGGTTGAACACGTCTTGCGAACGGCTGCCGCCTTGGACAGCCTTGCCGCCGATCAGGTGGCCAATGGTGGGGAGTGTGGTGCTCATGGTAGGGTGGAGTTAGTGGTAAAAAGTGGTGCTAGCCCGCATGAAATATGCGTAGACAGCTATGAAATAGATAGTGCAAGCAAATCCTCTGCCGAGGCCTGGATGTGTTGCAGGGCGCGTTGTACGTAGAGTTCTTTCTCGCCCACCGGTGCAAAGTAGTGCAGCACCTCGCGGGCGGCCTCTTCGCCTTTCAGGCGTGCGATCAGCCAAGCGCACAGGTACTGGGCCGACAGGCAGCCACCGGCCGTGGCCACGTTGCCCTGGGCTATGAAGGGCTGGTTCACCACTTTCACGCCCGCGGCCTGCACCCAGGGTTTGCTGGTGGTGTCGGTGCAGGCGGCCAGATTGGCGGTGTGGCCCAGTTTTGCCAGCAGGAAGGTGCCCGAGCACTGCGCTGCCAGCAGTTGACGTGCAGGGTCCAGCCTCAGCTGCGCCATGATGTCGGCATTGGCCGCCACCTCGCGTGTCTTCATGCCGCTGCCGATCAGTACCGCATCGGCGGCGCTGGCCGCAGCCAGGTCGCAATGGGCGTCAATCGTCAGGCCGTTCATGGAGGTCACACGCGCGGTGGGGCTGGCAATGCTCACGCGCCAATCTTGGTCGCCCAGCAGGCGCAGGCGTCCCAGCATGCCGAAGGCGATCAGCGAGTCGAGCTCGTTGAAGCCGTCAAACGTCAGGATGGCGATGTGCATGGCCCGTCCAGGATTTACGCAACTTCGCGCAGGGTCTCGCCCAGGGCGTTGACCATGCCGTCGATCTGCTCGCGGGTGCTGATGAACGGCGGTGCCAGCTGGATGGTGTCGCCACCGAAGCGCACGTAGTATCCCTTGGCCAGCATGGCCATGGCGATCTGGTAGGGGCGCTTGGCGGGCTCACCGGGTACCGGCGCGATGGTCAGGCCGGCTGCCAGGCCGAAGTTGCGCACGTCGGCCAGGTGCGGGGAGCCTTTAAGACTGTGCACGGCGTTCTCGAAGTGGGGGGCGAGTTCCTTCACGCGGTCGATCATGTTCTCGCGCACCAGCACGTCCAGCGTGGCCAGGCCCACCGCGCAGGCCACGGGGTGGGCGCTGTAGGTGTAGCCGTGGGCGAACTCCAGCATGTACTCGGGGCCGCCAGCGGCCATGAAGGTGTCGTAGATGTCCTTGCTGGTCATCACGGCGCCCAGGGGTTGCGAGCCATTGGTGATCTGCTTGGCGAAGTTGGCGATGTCCGGGGTCACGCCAAAGGCTTCGGCACCGGTGTAGGCACCGGCGCGGCCGAAGCCGGTGATGACTTCATCAAAAATCAGCAGGATGTTGTTCGCGGTGCAGATCTCGCGCAGGCGCTGCAGGTAGCCCACGGGAGGGATGATGACGCCCGCCGACCCGGCAAAGGGCTCGACGATGACGGCGGCGATGTTGGAGGCGTCGTGCAGGTTGATGACGCGCAGCAGGTCATCGGCCAGTTCGGCGCCGGTGGCGGGCTGGCCGCGGTGGAAGGAACCGTTGGCCGGCTGGGTGTGGGCAATGTGGTCGGCCTGCACGCCCTGGCCGTAGGCCTTGCGGTTGCCGACGATGCCGCCGACCGAGATGCCGCCGAAGTTCACGCCGTGGTAGCCCTTTTCGCGGCCCACCAGCAGGGTCTTGCTGGCCTGTCCCTTGGTGCGCCAGTAGGCACGGGCCAGCTTCAGTGCGGTGTCGGCCGATTCGGAACCGGAGCCGGTGAAGAACACGTGGTCTAGGCCGGCAGGGGTCAGCTCCTTGAGCTTGTTGGCCAATTGAAAGGAAAGGGGGTGCGCGAACTGGAACGCGGGCGAGTAGTCCAGCGTGGCCATCTGGCGCGCAGCCGCTTCGGTGATCTCGGCACGGGCATGGCCCAGGCCGCTGCACCACAGGCCGGAGAGGCCGTCAAAAATCTTGCGGCCGGTGGAGTCGGTGTAGTAAGCACCCTGGGCGCTCACCAGCATGCGCTGGCCGTTGCCTGCCGCGTGGGCCTTGAAGTCGCGGTTGCCGGTGAAGGGCATCCAGTGCGCGTCCATGGACGCGGGGGTGGCAGCAAAGGCGTCGGTGCTGACGGTGACCGTGGGGGTGGGCATGTCATTGGCTTTCATGAAGTGTCTCCAAGTGGTATGGGCGCATTGTGGGTGCCTCTGTTACTCTTACAAAGTATCAAATATCACTATTCACTTGTGAATTTATGAAAGCAAAGAGCAAGGCGGTTTTAGGCCAGATCAGCGACATGGACTTGCGCCTGCTGCGTGTGTTCCGCGCCGTGGTGGACTGCGGGGGCATGGCGGCGGCCGAGCTGGAACTCAATATCGGCACCAGCACCGTCAGCCGCCACATCAAGGACCTGGAAACGCGCCTGGGGCTCACGCTGTGCCGGCGGGGTCGCGCAGGTTTTGCGCTCACCAACGAAGGCGAGCAGATCTACGCCCAGACCACGGCGTTGCTGGCCGCCACCGACGCCTTCCGCGCCGGGGTGGACGAAATCCACCAGCGCATGGGCGGGCAATTGCACCTGGCCGTGTTCGACAAGACCGCCACCAACCCGGCCAGCCACATCCACCAGGCCCTGGCCGCGTTCACGCGCGAGGCGCCGTCGGTGGGGCTGAACCTGCACGTGGCCACGCTCAACGCCATCGACCGTGGCGTGCTCGACGGCACGTTCCAGATCGGCATCATCCCCGGCCACCGCAGCTCCGAGCTGCTGCGCTACGACCACCTGTTCGACGAGACCATGTACATGTACTGCGGCGCCAGCCACCCGCTGTACCGTGCTGCCGTGGACACCGTGGACACCGTGGGCTGGGCCGATCTGCGCGGCTACCGCTTTGCCGGCCTGGGTTACCACTCGCCCAACATGGAGCTGGCGCAGCGCAGCAACATGGTGCGCGCGGCCACCGGTTTCGACCAGGAATCCATCGCCACGCTCATATTGAGCGGCGAGTTCCTGGGCTTCCTGCCCGACCACTACGCCGCGCACTTCGTGCACATGGGGCTCATGCGCCCGATCAACCCCGGCACACTGGGCTACCGCTGCGAATTCTTCGCCATCACCCGCAAAAGCCCGCAGCCTTCACGGGCGACGCGGGCCTTGCTGCAGGCGCTGGTGACGGCGCATGGGTAAGCTGAGTCCAAGGGCTTATGTCAAGATACGCAGAAATTTTGAGCAGTTGTGAGCTCTCCGTAGCTTGCTTGCGAAATGCAAGGCCATTGAGAACGTTTGCCCTTCCTCCAATTTCATATTTCTCTTCAAAGTATGCCCATCCCGGACTGCAAGACAGGCTTTGTACGACACGTCGCGAACGTTTTTTCGATTCTGTCGACTCGTTCGTCTGCCAAATTCTTTGTACCCATTGCGATCACATGGCTGGCAATGATTTCGACCGCGCACGCTGCTTCGGAATCAGTCGGCTTAAGTGAAGCGGCTTTTGGAATGTGCCTTGAGGTTTCAAGTGGTGTCGTTTTTCAACCGGATACTTTTGCACATTTCAAGAGGTTGGCGCGAACGCCACAGGGCATTTGTAAATGTGCTACGGATCGTTTGTTCAAAGATAAAGTCCTGTCCGGGATGCAGGCTGCGACACGGGATACCGATAAGCGAATAGGTGCTGATGCTGACTTCAAGAGTTATCTTTACATGAAGATCATGTCTTCTACGATGAGTTGTCTGTCGTCTGAGTTGGATTCGGTAGCAGCCGAACTGACCCCTGCAAATTAGACGATCATCGGATTCACGTGTGTCACTCAGCGAGTGCGCATAGATCAATTTGAGCGAAATAGCTTGTTTGGAAGGAATGCACAACAAAAAGAGCACCCAAAGGTGCCCTTTCTATCATTCCAAGCCAAGCCGAGAAATCAAGCCGCCTTGAGCTTGCCCGCCGGGCTCCACACCTTCTCCGGCACCGGTCCGTAGAAGTTGAACGCCATGTCGGGGCGGTGGCCGCAGATGAGTTCGGCCATGGCCTTGCCGGAGCCAGCGCCGTGGGTCCAGCCCAGGGTGCCGTGGCCGGCGTTGACCCAAAGTTTGCCGACAGCGGTTTTGCCGATGTAGGGAATGTTGGTGGGGGTGGCGGGGCGCAGGCCGGTCCAGAACTGTGGGTCGCCGCCTTGCTCGGGCAGGCGGGTATCGCACACGCCGGGCAGCACTTCTTCCACGCGGCGGGCCAGCATGCGGCAGCGGGCGCGGGCCAGGTCGGTGTCCAGCGACAGGTCGTAGCCGCCGACTTCGATGGTGCCTGCGATGCGCAGGGTGTCGCCCAGGCGGCTCATGGCGCACTTCACGCTGTCGTCAAGCATGCTGACCATGGGCGCCAGTTCGGGGCGCAGGATCTTGAAGGTGGCGCTGTAGCCCTTGCCGGGGTAGATCGGCAGCTTCACACCCACGGTGCGCAGCAGCGGGGCCGAGTACGAACCCATGGCCACCACATACTGGTCGGCGTGCAGGTTGCGGCTCAGGCCGGTGTCGCGGTCGCACACCAGCACCGACTGGATGGCACCGCCGGTACTGTCGAGCTGCAGCACGTCGTGGTTCCACAGGAACTGGGCGCCGCGGGCCTGGCAGCGCTTGACCAGCTCCTGGGTGAAGATGCGGGCGTCGCCGGACTCGTCGCTGGCAGTGAAGGTGCCACCCACCAGCTGGTCGCCGATCTGGCGCAGTGCGGGTTCGATCTGCAGCAGTTCTTCCTTGCCGACCACGCGGCGGTTGACGCCGTACTTGCCCATCAGGGCGGCGGCAGAGGCGGCGCTGTCAAACGACTTCTGGTCGGTGTAGTAGTGGGCAATGCCACGCTCCAGGCGGTTGAATTCGATGCCGGTCGCAGCCACGATGTCCTTGAGCGCGGTGTGGCTGTAGGAGCCCAGGGCCACCAGTTGCTGCACGTTGCGCTCGAAGGCGGTGTCGTTGCAGTTGGCCAGGAATTCCAGGCCCCAGGTGTATTGGGCAAAACCCTTTCCGAACGGGTTTTGCGGGCGGAACAGCAGCGGGGCTTCCTTGCTGAACATCCATTTCAGGGCTTTCCAGGGCGCTTCGCGGTTGGCCCAGGGCTCGCAGTAGCTGACCGAAATCTGGCCGGCATTGGCAAAGCTGGTTTCCAGTGCGGCGTCGGCTTGGCGGTCGACGACAGTGACTTCGTGCCCGCTCTCGAGCAGGTGCCAGGCAGTGGTTGCGCCGATGATGCCGGCGCCAAGGACGATGATTTTCATGGGGCGCAGTGTGCCGCAGGCGCTGATTTTGTAAAAGCAAAATGAACTTGTTTACAAAATCATTAGCAAGACTAATAATTAAAGCCCCCACTGGCCGCCCTATAGAACCATGCGCAATTTTGACACCGATGCCCTCGAATGCCTGGCCGCCATCGTGGAAGAAGGCGGCTTCGAGCGCGCTGCGGCGCGCCTTTCCATCACCCAGTCGGCGGTGTCGCAGCGCCTGCGGGCGTTGGAGGCCCAGGTCGGCACCGTCCTGCTGGTGCGCAGCCGCCCGGTCAAGCCGACATCGGCCGGGCGTCTGCTCATCAAGCACGCCATGCAGATGCGCTTGCTGCGCTCGGACTTGGAAAGCGATCTGCAGGAACTGACGCCGGGCATGGCCTCGAACCGCGAGGAAGAGCGCATCGCCATCGCCGTCAACGCCGACAGCATCGCGACCTGGGTGCTGCCGGCCTTGCGCAGCGTGGTGCAAGACGGGTTGCCGCTGGAAATCATCACCGACGACCAGGACTTCACCCACGAATGGCTGCGCGAAGGCCAGGTGCTGGGCTGTGTGACCACGCTGGACAACGCCTTGCGCGGCTGCAAGGTGCAGTTCCTGGGCGCCATGGACTACGTGGCCGTGGCCAGCGCCGAGTACGCTGCGCGCGTCTGTCCGCAGGGGCTCAATGCGCACAATTTCCGCCAGATTCCGTTCGTGGCCTTCAACCGCAAGGACGATTTGCCGGTGGAATTTGTGTCCAAGGCATTGGGGCTCAAGCGTGTGAGCCTGAACCAGCGCTTTGTGCCCAGCGCCCAAGGCCAGATGCGGGCCGTGCTGGATGGCTGGGGCGCCAGTGCCTTGCCCCACATGCTGGTACAGGAGGGCCTGGACAGTGGGGAGCTGGTCGACCTGTGCCCGGGCGCCGTGGTCACTGTGCCGCTGTACTGGCACTGCTGGAACCTGCACTCGGCCGTCATCGACCGCCTGACCGCGGCCCTGCAAACGGGTGCCCAGCAGTCCCTGGTTCAGGTGAAAAATGCGGCCTAGCCCGCGTGGAATAAGCGCAATTAGCTACCAAAAACAGAGCGGTTCTGCGCAAATCAGCGTACCAGCAGCACCGGTACCTTGCAGTGCGCCAGCACCTGGGTGGTGACCGAGCCCATCACCAGGTTGGCCAGTGCGCTGTGGCCGTGCGAACCCATCACCAGCAGGTCAAAGCCGCCTTCGTCCGCCAGTTTGGCAATCAACTCCCCTGCGTGGCCGGCCTTCCAGCTCGACTTGGGATCGATTCCATGGCGGTTCAAGAACTTGGCCACGGGCGCCAGGATCTTTTCACATTCTTCGGCGTAATAGGTCTGTACCACCTCCTTGCCCACCGCCGCACGCGCGCGGGGCGGAAGTGCGGGCTGTACCGTGAAGATGGTGTAGTCGTGCTGGGGTGACAGCAGGGCTTCGTGGGTGCTCAGGTAAGCGAGCATTTTTTTGCTGTACGCGCTGCCGTCAACGGCCAACAAGATTTTCATGGGATCAGTCCTCCAAAAGCACAGTGTAGAACGTTACGAAATCTCAATAAGCAAATTGGGGCGATGCTGCGCCTGCTCGTTCTTGCGCGCATAGCCCAGCGGATTCGCCACCACGCGGCACCCCTGGTGGACATAGTCGCTGGGCGCGTGCAGGTGGCCGTGCAGCCAGAGCTGGGCCTGGGGCAGCAGGTCGTCGAGTGCATTGCAGAAACCCGCGGTGCCGGGGGTGCGGCCGTAGCGGGGATCGGCGCTGTGCAGGCTCGGAGCGAAATGGGTCACGACCACGGTGCTGCCGTCAAAGGGCTCGGCCAGCGCCGCGCGCAGCCATTGTTGGCAGACCAACCCCTGCGCGCGTATGCCTTCGGCCAGCCAAGGTGCGTCTGCGCGCGTGGTGTTGGTCTTCTGCAGGTAGTAGTTGGCGGCGCGAAACGCCTTGGTGCGGGACTTGTCGTCGCTGCCCAGGGCGTCGAAGTCGGTCCACAGCGTGGTGCCGACAAAGCGCACGCCGCCCAGCACCAGGGTCTGGCGCTCCAGCCAGTGGATACCCAGGCGCCCGCAGGTGGCGCGCAGGCGTTCGTGCGCGTCGTCGAAGTCGAGCGCGTCGTATTCGTGGTTGCCGGGCACAAACAGCACCGGTGTCGGCCAGCCGCGCAGCGGGCTGAAGTGCTCCAGCCCGAAATCGTCGCCTTCCAAGTGCGAGCCGCCCTGATAAGAGCCGATGTCACCGGCCAGCACCAGCAGGTCTGCTTCGGGCACGGGGGTGGCACGCCACAGTGGGTGGGTTTCGAGATGGATGTCCGAGAGGAGCTGGATTTTCAGCATAGGAAGGAGCGTCGGGCCTGTTCCACCACCAATTGGCGCAGCCAGGCATGGGCACTGGAGCCATGGTGGCGCGGGTGCCACAGGGCGTCGATCTGGATCGGGGCCACCTGGAACGGCAGTTCGCGCATCACCAGCTGGTCGGCAAAACCGGTCACGCCGACAAAATGGCGCGGCAGCACCGTCAGCAGGTCGGAGTTGATGACCACCCGGCCGGCAGTGAAGAACTGGTTGACGGTGAGCACCACGTGGCGGCTGCGCTGCAGCGAGGCCAGGGCTTCGTCCACAAAGCCGTAGGCGCGGCCGGAAAAGCTGACCAGCATGTGGCGGGCGGCGCAGAAATTCTCCAGCGTCAGCGGCACACCGGCCAGGGGGTGGCCGTGGCGCATCACGCACACGTAGTCGCCCACAAAGAGGCGATGGTGCAGAAAGGGCACGGCCCCTTCGGATGCGGCGCGCTCGCCCAGGTCGGCCACCACAGCCGGAAAGTGGCCGATGGCCAAGTCGGCCTGGCCATCCTGCAGCAGCTTGCGCGGGTCGCGTGTGGTCAGCGGCACCACGCGCAGCGACACGCCCGGGGCCTGGTGCGAAATGGCGTCCACCAACGGCGGCATCAGTTCGGCCGCGGTCGAGTCGGCCAGGGTCAGCACAAAACTGGTGCGCGCCTGGGTGGGGTCGAAGACGCTGGGGGTGAGCGTGCTTTGCAGGCGTTCCAGTACTTCACGCACGGCCGGCCACAGCTCCAGGGCCCGGGGTGTTGGTTCCAGCCCACGCCCCTGGCGCACCAACAGTTCGTCTCCCACGGTTTCGCGCAGGCGCCGCAAAGCGTTGCTGATGGCAGGCTGGGTCAGCGCCAGCTGGTGGGCGGCCCGGGTCAGGCTGCGTTCGCCCATGACCGCATCAAATACCTTGAGCAGGTTCAGGTCAAAAGTGCGCAGGGAACGACTGGGCATGGCGATGTATCACTAGTGTGAATAGTTTAGATCAATAAACTAAAGTTTACTAACACTAGTAGAAACCCTAGGATACGCCCCCATGCAATACGACACACAAACACCTGTTGATTTTTCCAAGGAGCTTGCCATGACGCGCTTCATTCCCGCATTCACCCCCCGCCAAGAGTACAGCGCCCAGTCCGCTGCCAACACCACCCCGGTTTGGAGCAATGGCGTTCTGACTTCCCGTACCCTCGCCGGCATGTTGCTGGCCGCGACCCTGTCGCTGATTCTGGTGGTCGCCGACAAACTGATTGAATCCTGGGCCGATGGCGACACGCTGTTGGGCTGGGCCAGCCTGTGGATGGCTGTTTTCGTCACCATGGCGCTGTTCGCACCTACATTGCGTCGCTGGTCTGGCGCCGCCGCCCGCAAAATGGCCGACTCGTACAAGGCGGCACGCCAGCGTGAAGAAGAAGCCACCTTGTGGGATATGGCCCAGCACGATCCGCGTATCCTGGCCGAGATCCGTTGCGCCCAATCGCGCAGCACCGACTGATACCTGTCGCGCCTCCAATGCAAAAGCCGCCCGAGGGCGGCTTTTTTTATGGCTGGAATTTTTTAGAACCCCGGCTCGTGAGCTGGGGTTCTGTTGTCATTACGCGGTCAGGCTCTTTTCCAGTTTGGTCTTGGTGGCCACCAGTTCCTGGGGCAGGTGGTAGGCCAGCTGGCCGAAGTGCTCGGTGTGCAGCTTGAGCTCGTCGATCCAGGCGGCCTTGTCCAGGCTGGTCACGGAATTGAACTGGGCTTCGCTGAAGTCCAGGCCAGTCCAGTTGATCTCGGCGTAGGTTGGCGCCACACCGAAGCCGGTCTCGGTACCCTTGGCCGTGCCTTCGATGCGGTCGATCATCCACTTCAGCACGCGCATGTTGTCGCCGTAGCCGGGCCAGACGAACTTGCCGTCTTCGCCCTTGCGGAACCAGTTCACGCAGAAGATCTTGGGCAGTGTGTGGCCGGTGGCTTCGAGCTTCTTCTCCATGTCCAGCCAGTGCTGGAAGTAGTCGCTCATGTTGTAGCCGCAGAAGGGCAGCATGGCGAAGGGGTCGCGGCGTACCACGCCTTGGGCGCCAAAGGCGGCGGCGGTGGTCTCACTACCCATGGTGGCGGCCATGTACACGCCTTCCATCCAGGTGCGGGCTTCGGTCACCAAGGGCACGGTGGTGGAACGGCGGCCGCCGAAGATGAAAGCGTCGATGGCCACGCCATTGGCGTCGTCCCATTGTGGGTCGAGTGCCGGGTTGTTGGTTGCGGCCACGGTGAAGCGGGAATTCGGGTGGGCAGCCTTGGCGCCGGTTTCCTTGGCGATCTGGGGTGTCCAGTCCTTGCCCTGCCAGTCGATCAGGTGGGCGGGGATGCCGCCACCGTCCTTCTCCATGCCTTCCCACCACACGTCGCCGTCATCGGTCAGTGCCACATTGGTGAAGATCACGTTCTTGTCCAGGCTGCGCATGCAGTTGGGGTTGGTGTGCATGTTGGTTCCCGGAGCTACGCCGAAGTAGCCGGCTTCGGGGTTGATGGCGTACATCTTGCCGTCGGCATGGGGCTTGATCCAGGCGATGTCGTCGCCGATGGTGGTGACTTTCCAGCCCTGGAAGGCGGCTTCGGGCGGCACCAGCATGGAGAAGTTGGTCTTACCGCAGGCGCTGGGGAAGGCTGCGGCCACGTGGTATTTCTTGCCTTCGGGGTTGGTCACGCCCAGGATCAGCATGTGCTCGGCCAGCCAGCCCTCCTGGCGGCCCATGTTGGAGGCGATGCGCAGCGCGAAGCACTTCTTGCCCAGCAGCGCGTTGCCGCCGTAACCCGAGCCGTAGCTCCAGATCTCGCGCGACTCAGGGTAGTGCACGATGTACTTGGTGGGGTTGCACGGCCAGGCCACGTCTTTCTGGCCGGGCTGCAGCGGCGCACCCACGGAGTGCACGCAGGGCACAAAGTCGCCGTCAGTGCCCAGCACGTCAAACACGGCCTTGCCCATGCGGGTCATGATCTTCATGTTGACGGCCACATACGCGCTGTCGGACAGCTCCACGCCGATGTGGGCGATGGGCGAGCCCAGCGGGCCCATCGAGAACGGGATGACGTACATGGTGCGGCCCTTCATGCAGCCCTTGAACAGGCCGTTGAGGGTCTCGCGCATCTTGGCGGGCTCTTCCCAGTTGTTGGTCGGGCCGGCGTCTTCCTTCTTCTC
>SSFF01000028.1 GCA_008015235.1 Rhodoferax sp.
CAGCATGGCCTTGCGACGGTCGCCGAAGCCAGGAGCCTTGACAGCCACGACCTTCAGGATGCCACGGATGGTGTTGACCACCAGGGTCGCCAGGGCTTCACCATCGACGTCTTCGGCGATGATCAGCAGCGGACGGCTGGCCTTGGCCACTTGCTCCAGGGTGGGCAGCAGGTCGCGGATGTTCGAGATCTTCTTGTCGTACAGCAGGACGAAGGGGTTGTCCAGCAGTGCGGCTTGCTTCTCGGGGTTGTTGATGAAGTAGGGCGACAGGTAGCCGCGGTCGAACTGCATGCCTTCGACGACTTCCAGCTCGTTGTTCAGGCTCTTGCCGTCTTCAACGGTGATGACGCCTTCCTTGCCGACCTTGTCCATGGCGTTGGCGATGATTTCGCCGACATCAGCGTCCGAGTTGGCAGAGATGGTGCCAACCTGAGCGATTTCCTTGGTGGTGGTGGTGGCCTTGGACTGCTTCTTCAGCTCGGCGATCAGGGCGGCAACCGCCTTGTCGATGCCGCGCTTGAGGTCCATCGGGTTCATGCCGGCGGCCACGTACTTCATGCCTTCGCGCACGATGGCTTGGGCCAGCACGGTGGCGGTGGTGGTGCCGTCGCCAGCGTTGTCAGAAGTCTTGGAAGCCACTTCCTTGACCATCTGGGCGCCCATGTTCTGCAGCTTGTCCTTCAGTTCGATTTCCTTGGCCACGGACACGCCGTCCTTGGTCACGGTGGGGGCGCCGAAGCTACGCTCGAGGACCACATTGCGGCCCTTGGGACCCAGGGTGACCTTCACTGCGTTGGCCAGAATGTTCACGCCTTCAACCATGCGTGCGCGGGCTTCGCCGCCGAAAACTACGTCTTTTGCTGCCATGTTGGAGCTCCTAAAAATATGTCAAATATGCTACTAGCCAGCATGAATACTGCGCAGCCAGCTACTAAATTTATAGTGAATTACGCCTCGACAACCGCAAACAGGTCGTCTTCCTTCATCACCAGCAGCTCGTCGCCGTCGACCTTGACGGTCTGGCCGGAGTACTTGCCGAACAGGACGCGGTCACCGACCTTGACGTGCATGGCCAGCAGTTCGCCCTTGTCGTTCTTCTTGCCGGGGCCCACAGCCAGGACTTCACCTTGGTCGGGCTTCTCGGCAGCGGCGTCCGGAATGTAGATGCCGGAGGCAGTACGGGTTTCGTTTTCAACGCGCTTCACAATCACGCGGTCTGCCAAAGGACGCAGTTTCATGGATTTTTCTCCTGAATAAACAACTGAGCTGAACAACAAGGCCAACCGAAAAGTTGGCCTTCACTAACTTGGGCTGAAGTGCGTTGTTAGCACTCAACTCCAGCGAGTGCTAATGATAAGGCCTTTTGGCCCGGTTTCAAGGGTTGGGGAATTCGGAGGGGGCCGGCAACCTGGATCGCTGTCGGATCTCAAGGAGTTTTGAACTTTTTGCACGAAGTTTTGAACTCTTTAAAGTCAGAATAGGAGCGTAAGATGTTGATTTATAAGGAAAATTCCATCTGGCAATGAAGGGCACTCATCAACGTCCAGTCCTGTTTCATCACTTTTGCACAGTTTTTCGGGGTCAGACGCGATCGAAAGTTCCGAAGTCGGCCAAATCTTCGTTTTTTTCAATGGCGGTGCGAGCACACTGAACGGTCTGTCCTAGATTGCTATGTGCCTGGGGCCGCTGCTGGGAATGACCGCTGATTGCGGTCAGTCGTCCCGGTCCTGGCGATCAGCAGTATTCGACCCAGAGCGTACTTTGTACATCGTTGTGCTCGTATTGTCTGAGACTGAGGGCCTACGCGTTACCTTCAGGTATGACTGCGGCATCTAGCTCTGGGGCAGGTGGCGCCGGATCAAGTTCGAGGTAGACGTAGCTGGGTGCTCGCCTAAGTCCTTCGACTGAAGACGTACGCACCAATCGTCGATTCTCCGCATCGAAGGTCATGCCATCCACCAAGCACTCCTCGGCAACGCGCGGGTTGTACCCGTGCAGCCATACAAAGTTCTTCCTCGTCCATGCCAGCACGGCCCTTTGTAGCGCCCGACTGTCCTTGTCGTAGTTGCCTTGCCTGACAGTGAGTCCCATCACATTCAGGCAGAAGCCGAGGATCTTTGCGCCTTTGAAATTGGGGAAGCGCTTCATGTCTGCAATCTCGTCGTACAGGAGCCGTCGCACCTTGAACTTCAACACCTTGCCGGCTGGACCATCGAGGTGATTGAAGTTGAACAATTCGCCCCACACCGAGTTGTGCTGAATCGTCCAGCATCCCCACTGTGGCGATCTGACTGCTGACGCGTGGAAGATCACCTCAAAGATCATGCTGGCTATGTGATCGTAGAAGGTCTCGCGCGGATGGCCGTGCTTCTCTCTCACGCGAATGCGGACGTGGTCGGGAACCCGCAGCTGATTGCACATCTGAGCAAGGACGCCGGTGCCCCACTCGGGCAGCAGGTGTACGCAGACACCCTGTCCAAGGCTGACCAACTCGGTGCCAGCTACCTGCAGATGATGCGCTACAACATTCAAGCATTAGTGGCTGGGATGAAACATAACTAGAGTGCGTCAAAAGCCTTTGGCCCATGCGGCGATTTGAGAACTATCAACTCGCATGCCTGCACAAGATATTCAGGGCAATTTTTATTGACTCAGATCAATAGTTTTTCCTAGGAAAAATTGCGCGAAGTTAACTTGGTTGTCCAGAACTCCAGATAATTTGACCTATGCGCTTTAAATGGAACAACATCACCCTTCGCCGCATCGTGCTGGCGTGGTTCATGTTGTTCATTGGAAGCTCAATTGCGACCAGTTTTGTAAATCCTGGATCAATGCAGCTCGTCTGCTCGGCATCCGGTGCAATGAAATTGGTGAGTTTGGATCAAGACTCCAGCGATAGCGGACTTGCCGACTCAGGCATGCAGTGCTCACTGTGCGCCTCCGTCATTGCGGTATTCCCTGCTCTCGAGACATCAGTCCAAGGAGCGCGGCTTACTCACATCACTTCAACCACCTCTTCTGAGGTGGTCGTGGCCCATGTGGCAGAGCCTCCCATGCCACCCCGCGGGCCACCCGCCCCCCACTGCGCTTGACGTACAACTTCTCTTCATTAGCAATCAGGCCCTGAAGAAAGTCCTCGTCCCACTATCGTTGCATTTACGACGTGGGACGTAAATGCCCAATCTTCGATTGAGGTTACGCATTGAAACCCGCCATCTCTCGGCGGATCGAGCTTGCTGCGATTTGTCGGACTAGGAGGATGTCTGACTCTCCGTAGCAGCAAGTGGTCAATGCCCGCATATTGCCCAGCAATGTGCCGATTGCTTTGCGCCCAGGCAGCGAATTAGATAGTTCGCGGCCTATCGACGGATGGATTCCACATGCCAATACCGAAA
The DNA here is from genome assembly GCA_008015235.1 of Rhodoferax sp. Taxonomy (GTDB): domain Bacteria; phylum Pseudomonadota; class Gammaproteobacteria; order Burkholderiales; family Burkholderiaceae_C; genus Allorhodoferax. The sequence continues at coordinate 3,396 of SSFF01000028.1, forward strand.
TTTCCCATAAAGAGCCAACTCGTCTGGCATTTGTCCATAGCACTGATTCTCAAGATTCTGCTACTGGGACTGCTGTGGCACCACTTTATTCGTAACCACAAAGTCCATGTTGACGAGTCAGTGATGGGCCAACGTCTAGCAGCGCAAGCCACCCCCAATTCAACCGGAGAAAAAAATGATCGAACAAACGGTCGTTGATCTCTCGCGATTGCAGTTCGCTGCAACCGCGATGTATCACTTCATATTCGTCCCACTCACACTGGGACTGTCCTGGCTCCTAGTGGTGATGGAGTCTGCCTATGTCATGAGTGGCAAGGAAATCTACCGCGACATGACCAAGTTCTGGGGCAAGCTCTACGGCATCAACTTTGCCCTAGGCGTGACTACAGGCATCACCATGGAGTTCCAGTTCGGGACCAATTGGGCCTACTACTCACACTATGTCGGGGACATCTTTGGGGCGCCGCTGGCCATCGAAGGTCTGATGGCATTTTTCCTGGAATCCACCATGGTGGGGCTGTTCTTCTTTGGCTGGAACCGTCTTTCCAAAGTGGGGCATTTGGCAGTGACAGCTTTCATGGCCTTGGGTACCAATCTTTCGGCCGTTCTCATTCTGATTGCCAATGGCTGGATGCAAGACCCCGTGGGTTCCGCTTTCAACCCAGTCACCATGCGTATGGAGTTGGTGGACTTTGCTGCGCTGGTATTCAATCCGGTCGCACAATCTAAGTTCGTGCATACGGTTGCGGCAGGCTATGTCACCGGATCGCTCTTCGTACTGGGCATTTCGAGTTGGTACCTGCTCAAAGGACACCACGTCGAATTCGCTCGTCGTTCGTTCCGGATCGCTGCTGCCTTCGGTGTGGCGTCTGCTTTGTCCGTGATTGTCCTGGGCGATGAATCCGGATACGCAGTTTCCGAGTCTCAAAAGTCCAAGCTGGCAGCCATTGAAGCGATGTGGGAGACCGAACCTGCACCTGCGGGATTCAATCTCATTGCGTCAATCAACGAGGACGAGCAGAAGAACAATTGGTCGGTGCGTATTCCGTACGTACTGGGCTTGATTGCTACCCGGTCCACCACCGAGACACTGCCAGGAATTCGCGACATTCGCGCTGAGAATCGCAAACGCATCGAGAACGGAGCAATTGCAGTGGCGGCACTGGAAGCCATGCGCAAGGATCGGACCAATGCGCAGGCGCGCGAGGCCTTTGAAGCACGTCAGAAAGACCTGGGTTATGGACTTTTGCTTAAGAAGTACGTCACAAATCTCAGCGACGTAACGCCAGAGATTCTCGACCGCGCCGCCAAAGACACAGTTCCAAAGGTTTGGCCGCTGTTCTGGAGCTTTCGCATCATGGTGGCACTGGCCTTTGCCATGCTGGCTCTGTTCGCGCTGTCCTTGTGGGCGAGTGTGAAGAACAACTTCCAGCAAAAGCCGTGGTTACTCAAGTGGGCGCTGTACTCCATTCCGGCGCCCTGGATTGCCATTCAGTGTGGCTGGATCGTCGCGGAATATGGGCGTCAGCCTTGGACCGTTTTTGGCGTACTTCCAACCCATCTTTCAGCGTCCAGCCTCTCTGCTGCGAGTCTGTATGGCTCCATAGCCGCATTCATGGGTTTCTACACGCTACTGCTCGTTGCCGAGATGTACTTGATGTTCAAGTACGCACGCCTCGGCCCAGTCGTCCTTCATCCCCAGAAAGCATGAGGTAACACCATGTTTGATTACTACATATTGAAATTGATTTGGTGGCTCCTGGTGGGTGTACTGCTCATCGGCTTCGCCATCATGGACGGGCATGACATGGGGGTGGGCACTTTGCTCCCATTTCTCGGCAAAGATGACCTAGATCGGCGCGTCATGATCAACACCGTAGCCCCCCACTGGGATGGCAATCAAGTGTGGTTCATTACCGCAGGCGGTGCCGTTTTTGCAGCCTGGCCATTCGTCTACGCCACAGCCTTCTCCGGCATGTACTGGGCCCTCCTGTTGGTGCTATTTGCTCTGTTCTTTAGGCCGGTAGGGTTCGAGTATCGCTCGAAGCTTCCCAATCCGACTTGGCGCAGCGCATGGGACTGGGGCCTGTTTGCGGGCAGTGCCGTTCCTGCTCTGGTCTTCGGGGTGGCGTTTGGCAACCTGTTTCAGGGCGTGCCCTTCACCTTGGACGACACCATGCGCTCCTACTACTCGGGATCGTTCTGGGCACTTTTGAATCCGTTCGCATTGCTGACCGGAGTCGTTAGCCTGTCGCTATTAATGCTGCAAGGCGCTACCTTCGTCGCCCATCGCACCGATGACAATCTGCAGGCACGCGCCAAAAAGGCGGTCTACGTCGCTGCTGCGGTTCTGCTGGCGGCATTTTCTGCAGCGGGGTTTTGGGTATCGCGTCTGGACGGCTACGTCATCCAGTCCATCCCTGACGTCAACACAGCGTTGAACCCCCTCATGAAGGAGGTGGCGCGTCAACCCGGCGCTTGGTTTGGCAACTTCCAGAAGGTGCCCTTGCTGTGGCTGATTCCTGCAGTGGCCTATGTCGGTGCTGCAATGGCGGTGGTGTGTGTGAAGACCGGCAAAACGCTATTGGGCTTTGTGGGCTCTTCGCTCGCATGTCTGTCCGTCATATTGACCGCAGGTGTGGCGCTGTTTCCTTTTGTGCTGCCTTCGTCCGAGTTGCCCAGAGCCAGCCTGACCGCCTGGGACGCAACGTCTAGCTATGTGACCCTCAACGTCATGCTGTGGGTCGCTCTTATCTTCACGCCCATCGTGCTCGCTTACACAGCCTGGGCCTATCGCGTCATGCGGGGAACGGTCACACGTGACTATGTCACCGCAAACGATCGCATGCTGTATTGAACTGAAAGGAATTTTCTATGTGGTACTTCACCTGGGTACTGGGTTTGGGATTTGCGGTGCTGCTCGCCGTGGTCAACGCACTGTGGCTTGAGTCGCAGGACGCGGCTTCTGGTCGTGATGCACAGTAAGCCAAGAACCGTTCTTTTGAATTGATGGTCGCGGGCAGTGTTCGCAGTGAGGACACTGCCCGACCAATACCTCAACGAATTCACTGTTTCAAGAATGTCTGCTCAACCTTCCTCACTTTTATCTGCCGCGTGTGAAAACCCGGTAGGTATCCAAATGCGACGCAACTGTTCAGTTTCCCCACAAGTCATGGGGTGCGTCTTTGCAACCATCGGACTGATGTCTTTGTCCATCAGCACGGCGTTCTTCGCCCTGGGGGCTCCGATCGTGCTTTTCTACTCTGTGTTGTTGTGCCTCGGCTTGGCGGCAACCTTCCTGGTCTACGCCCGCCAGGCTACCGATACCGAAGCGGTGATCCTTACTCAGCACACGGTTGTGTTGGAGCAGGAACTGCGGGGTAACCGAAAATCCTGCACATTTTCCCGTTCACAACTTCGCATCTCACTCGATGCGCGTCGACGGGACGGCATTTCCATCAGCAACGGAATACAGACCATTCGTATCGGATGCCTGCTTTCACCCGAAGCACGTCGCGATTTATATGAGGTACTGCGTCTTCAACTGCACTCGGCATCACCCGAGCAATGCACACATCGAATCCACCACGTGCTCTCCGCCAGCGGTGTGTGCCAACTTTCGTTTATGTCCTGAATAAAACAATGCAGTTATCGGCTATTGGGAGTTTTGCGGCCACGGGTTGGCATGCGCTGGGTTCGTCAGAAACTCGGTGTCTGTAAGAGATTGCAGAAACACCAGGAGGTCGCTTACTTCAGCTTCATCCACTTCAAACCCAGCAATCAGCTCGCTTCTTAGCGGGCTTCGACCACCCGGACTGGATGCAGACTTGCCTGCCAGGGCGTAGTGCTTCACGACCACTTCTCGCAGGGTTGCGATGCTTCCATCGTGCATGTAGGGTGCCGTCACTGCGATGTTGCGTAGGCTAGGCGTTCGAAATTTGCCCATATCGGCAGCATCACCTGTGAATTCACCGACTCCCTGGTTATCGGCAGGATAAGCGCCCCGACCGTCTACGTTGTACAGCCCAGTGTTGTGAAAACCTTTTTCAGCGAATGGCAGGCGCGCGTGATGAATGTTGTCGGTGAAGGTGAAGCTGCCATGGCAGTGGTAGCACTCCATCTTCTCGCCAAAAAATAGGGCTTCACCCCGCTTTGCGGCAGGACTGATGGCGTTTGAGTCACCCCCATATTTGAACTTGTCATAAGGGCTGTTGAACGACAAAAGACTTCGCTGGAAACTGGCGAGCGCTTTGGTCACCGTTGACAACGAATACAGCTCCTTTACCCCTCGAGCAGCTTCTTGCGGGAATGCGCGTGCAAACAGCTGCTGGTATTTTTCGTCGGTCCGAAGCCGCTCGAACAGTAATTCTTCTTTTCCTGCCATTCCCATCTCAACGGGGTGCTCGCCGAAGATCGGAACCAGTGCTTGTATCTCCAGAGCCTTGAGCTGTGGATTCGCCCATGTGAGGGTCGGCAGGTAGGCTACGTTGGCCAAAGCCATGGCACTGCGGGCGCCGGTTTGCCCGGTAATCCCAGTCGCCACTGCCTTCCCATCGGTGAATGCGAGTGACTGCACATGGCATGTCGCACACGCCATAGAGTTGTCGCCGGACAGTCGCTTGTCATAGAACAAATGCCGGCCTAGCTCCACTTTGGCATCGCTCATAAGATTGTCTTCTGGTACCACGGGAGCCGGGGCCCACGCTGGCAAGATCCATCGGTAGTTGGTGCTTGCGGCTCCAGCACACAGGCACAACACCAGCACGGCTCCCAGCCATGTGCACAACTTGCGGTTGAATGGGAAGTGAGTCCGGGGTGTCATGCTTGCGTAGCCTTTCACATTAGCGCTGGCTGAAAAGTTTTTGTGCGCCAGTGGCGGCCTTGCCGTCATAGGCCAAGCCAAGGGCATTCATCACTGGGGGGCAATCGCCATCTTTGGGGAAGCTCATGCAACCTGGCGATGTACCGGGCGAATTAACGTCCACATTCGCACCAGCCAAAACTGCACCCATATCGGCAACCACGACGCCCTTGGCTGCATCAAATTTGTCAAACTTGATGGTCATGCGGTTGGGGTTTTGGCAAGCGCTGGGTGCTTCGGTTTTGCTGGCACCGGCACATACCGTGCTGCCAAGGTGCACCGAGAAGCCAGAGGCCGCAGCATTACCATGTTCACTACCCGCGCCCATGGCAGGTTTCTGCATTCCGCTGGACGCAGCATCAAACTTGATGAACTTGTAGCCACCCTGCCAGTTCCAGAACATGGCCGTGTTGTTGAGCGGGCTGGGAGCGATGGTGGGGTCAGCATGGTTGCGCTTGAAAGGCACACCCACAGTGAACTGAACACCGGTGTATGTGTCGGCAGGCACGGCCCCCTTGACCGCCATATTGGTTCCACTGGTGCCATTGCGGCAAGGTCCTGTGCCATTCTCGAAGTCGAGCATGGCAATGTTTTCCAATTGCCAGACGCCGTCTTGAGTCAGATTGACGGGTACTGCTTCACCCTTGGAGTTGATCAGCGCTACATCGCTCACGTAGAAGCGGAAGTCACTCGGGGTGATGGTGGATTTTGTTGTACCCACGTTCTTGTAGCTACTGCCACAAGCAAACGCCTCACCGTTGATTTGGGCAGCAAACGCAATGCTGACCGGCTGACTTGTAGCCGACAATCCTGCGCCTTGGTTGGCACAGGCACTCAAGAGGCCCGCCGCAGCGACCGCGGTAAGAGTAGCCAGAGAATTTTTCATCATTAACTCCTTTAAAAAATGCATAGAACACAATGTTGTTGATGTCGGCGACTCAACCTGTCAACCGTTAGGGTGAAGGTGTGCGCGCAAGCCTTCAGGCATTACCCAGCTTGACCGTCCTGGACGCGGACATGCCAGCAATGCTCCCGAGTTCACTCAGAGCGGCAATATCAAATACGGCGGCCTGCGGCTTGCGCTCCTGGACGCATTGCCGATCTCGCATGCTCGAAAAAACCCGGGAAATAGTTTCCGGTGCCGCATCCAACACGTCCGCCATATCTACCAGGTGCGGAAGCTCACACCGCAAATTGGATTCGACACTGCCTCCGTTGAGCTCACCAAAGAGCATCAGGAGTTTCTGGACACGCTTGGCCACAGGTCCACGGCGCAACTCGAGTGCTTCGCTACTGCGTTGGTGGGCAATGACTACGGCATCGACCAGCAGATCAATCATCTGCGTTCGCACTGTCTCGATGGGCTCGACGATCGAGGTGACCAACGAATACGCCCTAAGGCAGTTGTCCGTCTTGGCCCATCGCTCCACTCCAATTACGTCACCTGGAAGTGCCAGGCGAACAAACTGTGTAGGCTTGCCGTCATATTCAGCATCGAGCCTCAGTGCACCACTGACGACTCGCCACATGGGCGTTTCATCGGACGAAAGAATTGCGTATCTTGGTGCTATTTGACATTGGCCAACTGGCGTACGTGCAGTCATATCGAAAACCCGGGATTGAATCGTCGCCACCACGGCTGTGAAGCCATGGGGTGTTCGTGGTTAAAGCTGACGAACGGATTCCGGGGGACCTCGCCCTGGGGGGCTGTAGACTGGGCTGGATTCGTAGAAAAGAGCCTGCCAGATCGAAGGTACCTGATGCCCGTCCTGGACCAAGAAGTGGTAAGGCAACGGCTCAGACGGAGGTGCACTCCGATCTGAGGATTGCAGGCAAAAAGCGCAATGCATCGACTGCATCGCCTCTCCATCGTCCGGTGACGATGGAGCTGGGGAATTTTGTAGCAGAGCACCACCGCTGCCACAAATCATTTGCGCAGGTACGGGCGATGCTGCGGCCGCTATGGCAAGCGAAACAGTGGGAGCAAACACCGCAAAAACGTAGCCGAGTACCACCATCCACACCCTATGGGTGCAGCGTTGGCTCGACCAGTGCGCAATGTTCACGATCAACCTCAAGGGTGTGTTGAACCCTTGACTGGCTTCGAGTGCGGCTCGTCATGGTGTGCACCATGACCATGGGCAGAAGATGCATCAATCTTCATAAAGCCCTCGAAGCTTGCGAAGCGCTGGCGAGTTTCCTCACTGAGTTTGGATTCAGAACGAACCACCTCAATGGCCAGCTGTTTTGCTGTGCTGTAGGACATGCCAGTACTTTCCAGCACTTTTATGTCTTTGAGTCCATCGCCTGCGCAAACGGTGATGACCCAGGCACCATGTCCCTTCAGCAAAAGCGCGCGGCCGCCACGATCACCCTGAAGCCATCCAGCTATTGCGAGATCATTGACGATCGTGACTGGTGCAACCTTGAGTGGTGCATCGGGTCGATCAAACTGTTTCTTCATCACTGCTTCGACAGCAGCTGAGTCGGCTCCTTGGGCATACGAGTAACCGAGCCCCAATAAGGCGACTGCCGCAAATACCCATTGAATGGCTATTCTGATTTGCATGATTTATTGCTCAATGTTTGTGCTCGGTGGAACCGTCTCGGGGGATTTGTACCCAAACATTCACGGTCTGTTTGCCCGCGCGTTGGAATTCCAGCGTTATGTCAAAGCGGTCGCCATCCTTCAAAGGGCGCTTTAGATTCATCAACATCAGGTGATATTCACCGTTGTGACGTAATTTGACGACCGTCTTCGCGGGCAGTTCGATGTTGGGCACCTCACGCATGCGCATGATGTTTCCATCCATGGTCATGCGATGCAGCTCTACGCGCTCTGCTACTTCGGTGCTGGCGCCAAGCAGTTTGTCTGCAGTACTACCCGTGTTCTCAATCCCTCGCAGATAGGCAGCGCCATTGGGAACACCGCTTAGACTTGGCGTTGCATAGGGGTGGTCAATCACCAAGTCTCCCGTCTTTGTGCCGTGGGCATACACCACAGTGGTAATGCAAAAAAAGGCAAAACATCCGACAAGAGGGCGGATGATCGAGCGAAAAGTTAGTCGTTGCATGATCTGCTCTTTGGTTGGGGAAATAAAAAACGCCCGCCAATGCGGTGCCCCTTCAGCCCAGGTTTATCCATGAAGTGGTAAGGCAACGGGATACCTGGAGGGTGCAGTCGCACTGTGTTTTGCAGGCGAAACTGGTGGCGCACAGCGGCGCTTGCGGTAACACCCGACAGCGATAGGCAACAGCGAGGTGGTAGCGCAAGAACGCTATGCGAGAGAAAAGGCCGGCAGTGCGGCACAGACATGGGGATCGCTTCCTGAAAACAATGAACGAGCCCGCCGACCTACGCCAGCAGGCAGGAATTCAAACGCTTACAGGATTGCGGGGGGCCCGCGTGCGGGCAAGGGGGCCGCGGTGGCAGCAGCAATGCGTGCAGACTCTATGGTCTGTAGCGCATAGGACAAGGCTTGGTAGGGTTCAACACTCCCCCAAGACTGGGGAGGGGGGGCACTCACGCCAGTGCATAGGACGCATTCCAGACCGATATGGCTGCTTCCTTCGTCCGAAGCGTCATCACTTGCAACCAGCTTCATCTGTCCGGTTGCTGAGCAAACCAGTTGCTTGGACTGGGGATTCAGAATGGGCGCTGCGGTTGCAACTCCAACGAACAACGCAAACCACACCAGCACGAGGCGAGTGAGGAATTGGGCGTTGCGGAGTCGCTGCATAGGGTCAATTATTGCATTTCAGCAATCGTTTTCCAAAAACGATTGGTCGGCAAGGATGTGCAATAGGTACATGGAACGCTATGATCAATCTCTACTTCACTTCCAAGGAGAGCGCCATGAATCGTCGCGATGTTTTTTCTGGAACTGGTGCAGTAATGATGGCGGCCGTTGGTACAGCCGTCTTTGCCCAAGAGCATGGCCATTCAAAAATGCATCACGTCAATACCAAAGGAGCGCTCACCGCTGCGGCGGCGGATTGTGTCGTTAAGGGTCAGGCATGCCTGGCCCACTGCCTCATCCTGTTGGGGGATGGTGATAAGTCAATGGCGGGTTGTGCCACCAAGGTCAACCAAATGTTGGCACTTTGCGGTGCCTTGCAAAACTTGGGCGCTCAACAGTCTTCGCTGGTCCCCGCTTTAGCTAAAGTCGCTCTCGATGCCTGCGAGCAGTGCGCCAAGGAATGCAGCAAACATGAGAAGAAACACGCCGAGTGCAAAGCGTGTATGGAATCCTGCCAAGCTTGTATTAAGGAATGCAAGGCTGTGATTGCCTGAGCGCACGGGGTAGTCTGAAGGACTTAACCAAGTGAAATCCGGGCCTACTTAAATCAGGCTTCATTAGTGCCCGCTTGTGGCCCCAGGCTGTTTTTGCAGACCAACATCCAGCGGTCTGCTTTTAACCCAATGCACCCCATCGTCAACGACGGCTGAGGCCCATTGCTATCTCAACATATCGCCCGCTTTGGCCCGGAAGCTGCAGTTAGCCAAAATCTCAATGCTCAGGAGCCCTTCCGTTGCCTAAATATATAGATAACTACAAAAATCTTCCGGTTTCCGCTAGGTTGAAATTCAGCAAAAAATAGACGGATTCACCGCTCGGGTTCCGTCTTGGAGAGTGACATCAAGTGGCCCATCGTGTTCATTTGGGCGCTCTCGAGCCCCTTGTTCTCAAGAAAACACAAAAGTTCAAGACTCTCTGAAAAAAATTCCGGGAAATTCAAAACTTCTTGAGAAAACGATTCAAGACTTGCCCAAGCAAATGGTGGCAAGTTATTGATTTCTCAATGAATGGAGTTCAAGACTCCCTGCGAATCGACAATCGCTGCGCATAAACCATGAGCGTTTCAAGCTGGGCTGCCTCGGTCCCGTTCACCAGGGTCTGTGCGGTGACCTGGACCGCTGTCTTCCCGACGGTGCGGCAGCGGATTTCGAAAACGACGTCCTGGTCCGGCAGGATTGGCGCCTTGAAGCTACAACGTTGCACCGCGGCCAGTACGCCGATGCGATCTTCGAACCTCGATTTCAGCCCGGCATCCGCGCTCACCAGTCCGGCGCCCGCGAGCTGGGTGGCGGCTTCGATGAGCAGGACGCCCGGAACGATGGGGTACCCGGGGAAATGGCCCTGAATCAGTGCGTTGTCCGAGGACCAGCGCGCGGTGCCGGTGAAGCTGCGCGGGCCATGCACCACCAGCTTTTCGCAGGCAAAGATGGGGCCACGGTGGGGGAGCAGGCATTCAATGGCCAGTCGGTCCAGCGTGAACGGGTAGTCTTTGATTTCCATGGTGGGTGCAACGGGTATAGGTTCGGTGCGCGGGGACAGCTGGTGCCCTTGCCCCTGTCAGCCCTGTGACTGTACCAATGGCCCCATGGAGCGCCGCGGCCGGGCCACGCAAGCAGCGCAAAAGTGGGCGTTGGTATAGTCCGGCCACTTTTTGATTCACCGGGCGTCCGATTTGTTAAGTATTTCCAATGCAAGCCTCAAGCGTGGTTCCACCACGGTGTTTGAAGGTTTGTCCCTGCAACTGAACGAGCCCCGCATCGGCCTGATTGGCGACAACGGTGCCGGGAAAAGCAGCTTGTTCCGCCTGGCCTGTGGCCTGGATGCGCCTGATGCGGGCACGGTGACCTTGCAAGGCCATACGGCCTACCGCATCAGCAGCCGCAAACCGAACTTCGTGGGCATGATGTTCCAGAATGCGGAAGAACAGATCGTGTTCCCCACCGTGCAGGAAGAGTTGGCGCTGGGTCTGACGGCCAGCGGACAGTCCCGGCAGCAGGCCCTGGTTAATGCCCGTGCGTTCCTGGCAAGCCGCGGTCTGGGGGATTGGGCCGAGCGGGCAATTTCCAGCCTGAGCCAAGGCCAGCGCCAGCATGTGTGCTGGTTGGCCACCCTGATTTGCAGCCCGTCGCTCATCCTCATGGACGAGCCCTTTGCCAGCTTGGACTTGCCGAGCCAGGCCCTGTTGCACGAAGACATTGCCCGTGCCCCCCAGCAGATCATCGTTTCCACCCACGTGCTGGAGCATCTGCAGCACTTCGACCGGGTGGTGTGGCTTGACAAGGGGCGGGTTCGCGCGGACGGAGCACCGGCAACCGTCTGCGCGCAATACCGCGCTGATGTCGCAGCGCGCGTTGCGGCCCGCACCGCTGCAGTGGGGTGAGGGATGGGCAGCCTGTACAGCGAACACCGGACCTGGCTGCATGGGGTGCCCGCGGGCTGGAAGCTGGCCCTGCTGGTGCTTTTGAGCACGGGCCTCTTCTGGATCAATAATCCGCTGATCCTGGGTGCGGCCTGTGCCCTGGTGGTGTTGCTGTTTCTTTCCCTGGGCAAGGCCCGGGGCCCGGGGCGCGTGCTGTTGCGTGGCTTGCTGATTGCGACCGTGCTGGTGCTGGCCTTGCACACGGCGCTGCAACAGCCCATGGTGGGCGTGGTCAGCAGCTTGCGCATGGTGGGCGCCACCCTGCTGAGCATCGCCCTGACCCTGACCACCCGCGCGGCAGAGCTGCAGGATGTGCTGGAGCGGCTGCTCAAGCCTTTGGAGCGGATGGGTGTGCGCACCGCGCGCTTTGCGCTGCAGCTGGCGCTGATGCTCCGCTTCATTGAGCACTTCTTTGTGGTCTGGAAGCGTCTGGACGAATCGCACCGGCTGCGCACGGGAAAATCCGGGGGCTTTCGGCTGCTGGCACCCTTGACCATCCAGATGCTGCAAACCGCCCGGCGCGTAGCCGATACACTCGGCGTCCGCCTGGGCGAATAGCCGGGACTACTATTACTTGTTGGAGACTGAAGCATGCAAGACCGCAACCACTCAACCGCCTTGATCGCCCTGTTTGCCGCCTTGATGGCGGTGCTGGGCCTGATTCCCAAGATCGACCTGCCACTGGGCGTGCCCATCACCCTGCAAACCTTGGGCGTCATGCTCGCCGGCTGCTTGCTGGGGCCGCGCCGCGCCTTCCAGGCCATGGCCTTGTTTCTGATTGCCGTGGCCATCGGCCTGCCGCTGCTCTCGGGTGGACGTGGCGGCTTCGGGGTGTTCACTACACCGGCAGCTGGCTATCTGCTGGCCTGGCCCGTGGGTGCGCTGGTGGCGGGATGGATCATGCGCAGCCTGCCCGTGGGCTCGCCACGCCGTGTGGCACTGAGCGCATTCCTGGCTTCTGTGGTGGGGGGGCTGTTGGTCATCCACGCCAGCGGCGTGGTGGGCTTGATGGCCATTGCCGGCATGAGCCCCACCCAGGCCCTGATCGGTACCACCGCCTTTGTGCCCGGTGACCTGATCAAGTGTGTGCTGACCGCCCTGGTCTGCCATACCGTGGCGCGCGGCCTTCCTGACTGGCAGTTCGGCAAGTCCAACGCCTGATGGCCGATTCCACGGAGCTGGTCCATGGCCGCCTGGCCCTGTGGGCCCAGACGCGGGGCGATCAGTGCGCCATCCGCAGCGAGCTCGGTGGCATCACCTTTGCGGAGCTGGCCCGCCAGGTCCAGGACCACGCCGAAAGTCTGAACCGCACACGTGCACCGGCCACGGTGCTGCAGGACGCGTCGCTGCCACTGGTGCAGCGCCTGGTTTCCTTCATGGGCACCATCGCCAGCGGCCGCTGTGCGGCAGTGAGTGACCCGGCATGGCCCGACGCGGTGCTGGATGCGATCCGGCAACGCCTGCCTGCAACCCCCTGGGACAGCGTGCCGCCCACCCCGCTCACGCCGTTCTACACCGGCTTTACGTCTGGCAGCACCGGTTTGCCCAAAGGCTTTCGGCGCCACCACCGCTCCTGGACGGAAAGTTTCGACCTGTGCCTGCGCACTTTCGGCGAGGCTTCGGCCACCTGCATTTTTGCCCCGGGACGGGACTCCCATTCCCTGTTCCTGTTCGGCATGCTGCTGGGTCTGTGGACCGGTGCCGGGGTCGTGGTGCAGGAGCAGTTTTCTGCGCCCGGCGCACTGGACACCCTGCGCCAGGGGCAAACCCCTTGCCTGGTGGCCGTTCCCAGCCAGTTGCTGATGATGCTGGAGTGGGCGCAACACCGCCATCTGGTGCCGATCAGCGCTGTGCGGTTGGTCCTAATCAGCGGAGCACGCTGGCCCCGCAACCGTACTCCCGAGCTGCAGGCACTTTTTCCCCAGGCGCGCATCATCGAGTTTTATGGCGCATCGGAGACCAGCTTCATCGCCTGGACCGAGTCCGCGTCCGATCTGCCCGACAACGTAGTGGGGCGGCCGTTCGACAACGTCGAAGTGGAGGTGCGCGGGGCCAGCGCAGACAGTCCTGACGGATTGATCTACGTGCGCAGCCCCATGGTCTTCATCGACTATGTCGGGGCGGACAATGACCACACCGCCGCCCTGCGCGACGGTGACTGGGTGTGTGTCCGTGACCTGGGCCATGTGGATGGGGCGGGGCGCTTGTGCGTCGCTGGGCGCGAGAGCCGCATGCTGATCACAATGGCAAAGAAGCTGTTTCCCGAGGAGTTGGAAGCGGTTCTGGAGGCCCACCCGGCAGTGGCCCGCGCTTCGGTGCACGGACTGCCCGATGCCAAGCGTGGCCTGCAGGTGGTGGCGGTGGTGCAATGGGCCACTTCCGAGGCGCAGCCCATTTCCCCCCCTGACCTGCACAGCCTGCAGACTTGGTGCCGTGACCGGCTGGAAGCTTTCAAGGTACCGCGCCAGATCTGGACCCATGCCGATTGGGCCTATACCGCCAGCGGCAAGACGGACCACGTTTCGTTGGGGCGCGCCGTGGCCGCAATCCACGGTGCAGAAGGTTCTCCCACATGCCTGACACCCCTGCACTGATCGCCGCCTGGGCCCGCAGCGCCGTGGCGCCGCACGGTGGTGCCTTTCGGGCGCTGGCGGCCCACGAAATTGCGGCGCCTGTGCTGCAGTCGCTGTTGCAACGGGCAGGAATCTCGGGGAACAGCGTAGACGCTGTCGTGCTGGGCAACGCGCTGGGCGCAGGCGGCAACCCGGCACGCATGGTGGCGCTCGCCGCCGGCTTGCCCGACCGGTGTGCAGCCCTCTCCATCGACACCCAATGTTGTGCGGGACTCGACGCAATTGCGGTGGCGGTCGGGATACTGGCCAGCGGCCAGGCCAATGTGGTCGTGGCCGGCGGTGCAGAGGCCTGGAGCCGCGCCCCGATTCGCCAGCACCGCCCCCTGCACCCCGGAGAGGTACCGGTGGAATACGACAGGCCGGCCTTCGCACCATCGGCCGCGCGCGACCCGGACCTGCTGCAAGCCGCTGCCGACTATGCCGGTGCGCACGGAATCGACCGCTTGGCCCAGGATGCCTACGCTGTTCAGAGCCACCAACGGGCCGTGGAAAACCAGACGGCGCTGCAGGACGAAATCGTTTCCATCGCCGGACTGTCTGCGGATGCCTACCCGCGCAGGCTGCGTCCCAGCGCCGCAGCCCGCCTGCCGGTGCAGGCCGTGCCCCAGTCAGGCCCCAGCGGAGTTGCTGCAGAAGACTGCGCCGTGAGCACCCTGGCCATTTCACCGCGTGCCGACGGTGCGGCCCTGGTGTTGTTGATGACGCCGGATGCGTGCCGGCGCCTGGGTGTGCATCCGTCCGTCCAATGGCGGACTTCCGTGTCCGTGGGACACGACCCCGCCATGCCGCTGCTCGCGGCCGAGGTGGCCACGCGTGCCGCACTGGAACGTGCAGGTCTTGCGGGTGTTCAGGAGCTTGGGGTCATCGAGTTGCACGATGCCTTTGCGGTGCAGGGGCTGTCGTATTGCCATGCCTTGGGTTTGGAGCCCGCCTCCATCAACCGGCGCGGCGGCGGTATTGCACGTGGACACCCCATAGGCGCTTCGGGCGCCATCGCACTGGTGCGGGTACTGACGGATCTGCAACGGTTGCATGGCCCAGGCGCCTGGGGCTTGGCTGCCATCGCAGGTGCCGGTGGCATCGGCGCCGCGGCCTTGGTACAGCGCTGCTGATCAGCCGACGACTTTGAAGTAGTTTTCCAGGTCGATGCGGTGGGTGCGGGTCTGGTTGACCGGTGCCGCAGCATCGGCATAGCCCAGCGCCACACCGCAGACGATGTGGGTATCGGGCGTCAAGCCGAGGTGGGTGCGAACCAGGTCGGGATACGACGCCAGGGCCCCGATGGCGCAGCTGGACAGGCCGCGCGACTGCGCGGCCAGCAGCAAGCCGTACAAAGCCATGCCCAGGTCCATGTAGCAGCCCGCTCCCATGCCCCCTTCAATGGTCACAACCAGTGCTACCGGCGCATCGAAGAAACGGAAATTGCGTTCAAACTGCAAATCCCGCCCTGCGCGGTCTTCGCGGGCAATTCCCAGGCTGTCGTACAGCGCGCGCGCCGCCGCCACCTGCCTGCGGCGCAGGTGGCCGGGCATGGGGTCGGGGAAGTAGCTGTAGTCCTCGGCCTCGGCCAGGTTGGCGCGGTAGGCGTCGGTCATGGCCTGGGACAGCGACTGGCGCACGGCTCCACGGACTTGAACAAAGGTGCCGGGCTGCAGATTGGCACCACTGGGTGCCAGCCGCGCGCTTACCAACAGGTCGTGCAGCAGGTCATCGGGTACGGGCTGGCGGGTATACCCACGTACCGACGTACGCTGGGCCGCCAAGGCTGCAAAAGGATCGGTGGAGGTCATGCATGGAAATTATCCATGGAGCGCCAGACGCCCGTGGCATCATGGCCGCCCCGTATTTCCGTGTTTCCTTCACCGCATGAACCGCCGAGCGTCCGCCATATTCCCTTTGTTGTTTGTCGTGTTGTGGTCCACGGGGTTTATCGGGGCACGGCTTGGGCTGCCGCACGCACCGCCGCTGACTTTTCTATGGATTCGCTACCTCGCGGTGCTGGTGTGCATGGTGCTGGTGGCGTGGCTCACCCGTGCCCCCTGGCCGTCGTCGGCCCGGGCATGGATGCACATTGGCATGGCCGGTTTGCTGCTGCACGGGGTGTACCTGGGGGGTGTTTTCATCGCCATATCGAAAGGGCTGCCAGCGGGCGTCACGAGCTTGGTCGTAGGCTTGCAGCCGCTGCTCACGGCCGTGGGCGCCGGCTGGTTGCTGCGCGAAACGGTGCGCCAGCGCCAGTGGCTGGGCCTGCTACTGGGCTTGGTGGGTATCGGTTTGGTTGTTTCGTCCAAACTCGGTACGGCGTTCAGTGGCGATGCGCTGTGGCCGGCCCTGGCCGCCCTGGGCGGTATTACGGCGGGCACGCTGTACCAAAAGCGGTTTTGCCCGCCGTTTGACTGGCGTACCGGGGCGGTCGCGCAGTTCTTGCCCACAGCGCTGCTGACATTGCTGGCGGCGTGGTGCACCGAGTCGATGCAGGTGCAGTGCACTGGGGAATTTGTTTTTGCCTTGGCCTGGCTGGTGCTTGTGCTCTCGCTGGGCGCGGTCAGCCTGCTCAATTGGCTCATTCGCCACACCGAGGCGGTGAATGTGGCCAGCCTTTTTTATCTGGTGCCGCCTTGCACCGCCTTGGTGGCCTGGCTGCTGTTTGGTGAGGTCTTCAGTGGTGCCGCTCTGGTGGGCATGGGGTTGACCGTTTGCGGGGTGTACCTGGCACGCAAATAAGGAAGAAGCTTGGTCTAAGCGAAAATACGCGGTTTTGCCGCAAAGCCGGGCGACCGGCGTATTGGCGGCCGTGAGTGACAAGGGACGGTTTTGCAGTATCGGATCAACCGCTGCGCCCTGCAGGCATTGCTGCAGCGCTGGCAGCGCGACTTGCCCCCGGGCGACATCCAGGACGTGGCGCAGCGCCTGAGCCAGTGGCTCGGCGCCATGGACGCCGTGCGCCTGGACGCCGCCATGCGCACGCTGGAGTCCGCCCCGGCCGAACGCGTGGCGCTGTCGCAGCGTGACGGCGACCTGCTGGACGTGCGCTGGGAGCAGGGCGTGCAGGAACTGCGGGCCTTGGTGGCGCAGCACGGCGCACCCGAGCCCGCCCCGCGTGGGCGGGCCGCCCGCCTGGCCCCGCTGCCTGCGGTGGTGCCCGAAGCCCCGGTGTTTGCCGCGCAGCACAAACGCTACCTGCTCACGCAAAAGCAGCTGGCCACCCAGACCGCGCGGCTGCGCGAGGGTGTGCGCCAGCTGCTGGCCCGCAGCACCGGCGCACTGCGCGCCTTGGCCGCGCTGGACGCGGTGATGGAAACCATGCTGGCCGCGCGCGAGCAGGCGGTGTGGGCCGCCATTCCGGCGTTTCTGGAGCCGCGCTGGCATTGGCACATGCAGGCTGCTAGCGGCTTGCCCACTGTGGGGGTGCGTGGTTTTGAACAAGACGTGCAGGCCCTGCTGGCCGCCGAACTGGAATTGCGGCTGATGCCGCTGCAAGGGTTGGTGGAAGCCGCCCGCAAGGGAACGTGAGAGAGAAGTAGAGATGAACAACACACAACGAATGGCGGCCGTCTTCGGCCTGGGGCTGGCGGCTGTGGCCTGGGTGGCTTGGGGCTTTGTAGGCACCAGTGTGCTCGCGCTGCTCATGACGGCGGTGATCGCCGCCGTGTACTGCTGGGGTGCCCGCGAGCTGTGGCAGTTTGAGCAGGGCACGCAAAGCCTTTGCAGCGCCGTTCAGCAGGCCGCCGAGCCGGTGACCGACTTGCCCGCCTGGCTGCAGCTTCTGCACCCGGCCCTGCGCGCCCCGGTGCGCCAGCGCATCGAAGGCGAGCGCGTGGCCCTGCCGTCCCCGGGCATGACGCCGTATCTGGTGGGCCTGTTGGTCATGCTGGGCATGCTGGGTACCTTCCTGGGCATGGTGGTCACCTTCAAGGGCGCGGTGTTTGCCTTGGAAGGCTCGGCCGACCTGGACGCCATCCGCGCTGCGCTAGCCGCCCCCATCAAGGGGCTGGGCTTGTCTTTTGGCACCTCGGTGGCGGGCGTGGCCACGTCGGCCATGCTGGGTTTGTTGTCGTCGCTGTGCCGTCGCGAGCGCCTGGAAGCCGTGCGCGCGCTGGACCACTGCATTGCCACCACGCTGCGCGGTTTTTCGCAGGCGCAGCAGCGCGAAGACCTGTTCCAGGCGCTGCAGATGCAGGCCCTGGCCATGCCGCAGGTGGTGGACCGCCTGCAAGGCCTCATTGATGCGGTGGAACGCCGCCACGACGCCCTGGGTAGCCACCTGCAGACCCAGCAGCAGGCCTTCCACAGCGAGGCCAGCGCTACCTACCAGCAGCTGGCCGCCAGTGTGGGCACCTCGCTGCGCGATAGCCTGGCCGCCAGTGCGCAGATTGCCGGCGACACCATCCGCCCGGTGGTGGTGCAGGCCATGGCCGATCTGGCTCGTGAGTCCGCCGCATCGCACCAGCGCCAGCAGTCCGCCGCGCAGGAACAGCAGCAGGCGCTTTCGGAACAATGGCGCGGCACGGCCCAGCAGGTGGCCGACACCTGGACGCAGGCCCTGCAGACCCAGCAAGGCACCCAGCAGCAGCTGGTGCAGGCGCTGGACGCCGCGCTGCAGCGCTTTGCTACTAACTTTGAAGCGCGCAGCGCCGAGGTGCTGGCCGGCTGGGAAGCCCACGCCGCGCAAAGCCAGGCCTCCCAGGCGCAAAGCGACCAGGCCCGCCTGGCCGCGTGGAACGACAGCCTGCAGGCCACGGCCCGCAGCCTGGCTACCGAATGGCAGCAAGTGGGTGCCCAAAGCGCACAAGACCAGCAGCGCGTGGCCGCTTCGCTGCAAGCCGCTGCCGATCAAGTGGCCCAGCAGGTCGCCACCCAGGTGCAGGCGACGGTGGAAAGTGCTACTACTTTGGTAGCGCAGTCCGCAGACCTTGTGCGGGCTAGAACCGAATCCGAGGCTAAATGGATGGAGTCGCACCAGGCCCAGACCCAGGCACTGGCGCAGGTGTGGCAGCAGTCGCTGGCCGAACTACGCGGCGACGAACAGCAGCGCGGCCAGGCCGCCGTGGAGCGGCTCGACGCCCTGCAGGCCGCCGTGGCCCAGCACCTGGCCACCCTGGGCGCAGCGCTGGAAGCACCGCTGACAAGCCTGCTGCAAACGGCGTCGGACGTGCCGCGCGCTGCGGCCGAAGTCATTGCCCAGCTGCGCCAGGAAATGACCGGTTTGGGCGAGCGCGACAACGCCGCCCTGGCCGAGCGCACCGCCATGCTGGAGCAGGTGGGCACGCTCCTGGCCACGGTGGAGCAGGCATCGCAACAGCAGCGCCAGGCCATCGACGCCCTGGTGCAGTCCGCCACTGGCGTGCTGGAGCAGGCATCGAACCGCTTTGCCCAGGCGCTGGACGCGCAAAGCGGCAAGGTGGACGACGTGGCCACCCATGTGGCCGCCAGCGCCATCGAACTCTCCAGCCTGGGTGAAACCTTTGGCCACGGCGTGGCCCAGTTTGGCGCCAGCAACGACAAGCTCATTGCCAGCCTGCAGACTATCGAGGGCAGCATCCAGCAGGCCATGCTGCGCAGCGACGAACAACTGGCCTACTACGTGGCCCAGGCAAGAGAGGTCATCGACCTGAGCATCACCGCCCAGCAGAGCCTGGTGGAAGACCTGCGCCGCCTGCACGCGCAAGCGTCGGGTGTAGCAGCATGAGCGCGTGGGAAGAAGCCGACGACACCATGGAGCAGACCGCTCCGGTGTGGGCCGTGTTTGGCGACCTGATGGCCGGCCTGCTCGGCGCCTTTGTGCTCGTGCTGGTGGGCATGGTGCTGGTGCAGATGGACCTGGTCACCAGCCTCAAGCAGGAAGTGGAAAAGCGCCAGCAGGAAGAGCGCCGCCGCGAAGCGCTGGAAAAAGCCCTGGCCATCCCCTTGGCCAGTGGCCGCGTCACCGTGCGCAACGGCCGCATCGGCATCAGCGGCAGCGTGCTGTTTGCCGCTGGGTCCGACGAGCTGCACCCCGAAGGCCGCCAACTACTCAAGAGCCTGGTGCAGCCGCTCAAGGTCTACCTGGGCGAGCGCGACGAAATGCTCATGGTGAGCGGCTTTACCGACAACACCCAGATGCGCGGCAAGAAAGCGCCGTTCGACGACAACCTGGAACTCTCGGCCCAGCGGGCGCTCACCGTGACCCGCGCCCTCATCGCCGAGGGCATGCCCGCCGCCCAGGTGTTTGCCGCCGCCTTCGGTGCGCAGCAGCCGGTGGCGTCGAACGCCGACGAACAAGGCCGCGCCCAGAACCGCCGCGTGGAAATGGCCCCGGTGCCACGCGCACCACGCCCGGCTGCGGCAGCTAGCAATGGCTGAGCCCTTGCTGGCCCACTACCGGCAGGTGCTGGCGCGCCGGCTGGCCGAGCAGCCGCCCGCCGTGCAGCAGCGCCTTCGCCAGCGCATAGAGGCTGTTCCTGCTTTGGTGGAAACGGCCCCGCCGGTGCCCCCCGCGCCGCGCGCCAGTGCCTTGGCCAAACTGAACGCCGAGCTTGCACAGCGTGCGCAGGGCGCTACTGGTTCCATAGCGGTTGATGCACAGGCAACGCTGCCCGAACTGTCCAGCGTGCGCCGTTTCGGCAAGACGTGGGCCAAGGTTGCCACCGAGCAGCAGATGATCGAGGCCCTGGCCAAGGCCCCCAAGAACGCCGGGCCACTCAATTCCCACCGCCTCATGCTGCGCGCCCTCACCCAAATGCGCCGCCTATCGCCAGACTACCTGCGCCTGTTCCTGGCGCAGATGGAAGCGCTGCTGTGGGTGGAAGAGGCGGTGGCGCACTTGCCAAAGCCGGCGGCGAAGGCAAAGGTTGTTGCGGGGCGGGCGGTTAAGCGGAAGGGTTGACTTCGGTCTGGGAGCTTTGCGTCCGGCAGGACACTCGCTTCAACGACTTGCTGGATTCACGCAATCGACCCATTGCGTTCATTTACATACCAAAGCTAAATACTCGCGTCTGGTACTTTATAGCAAAGGGTCAGGCTACTCGAAGGTGCTCCCATGTCAACAGACCATTCGTCACGGTCCCCTTTGCGATTTGCTCGGTCTTAAAAATTCCGTAGCCATAGCGCTCAAGCACACGTACTGCTATAGCACTTGTATGCTGAAGTTTTTTGTCGACTGCAGAAGGATTTAGGGCAACGTTTGGGAAACTATCGAATTGCGTTGATGGATAAAGGATCCCGTCAATAATTGGAATCGCGTCAATTTCTGCAGCGAGGACTGAGGTGAGTGTGTACAGCCCTTCTGTCTCTTGCCTCTTCAGAATGTCGGATATGAAGGCATCTACCAATTGCATGGCCAACATCCCCTCAGGATGAGAGTTTTTGACCAAATACTCGTAACTTTTTCGATGCGCCGGATGTAGTCCAAAGGGGTCTGGCACACCTCTCCGGTAGTAATCAAAAATGCCGAGGGGAGTAATTATTAGCTCATTATCCGTCGGCTCTTTTACTTTTTCGGGCGGAATCGTTTCAGAAATCAGGATATTAAAAATCTCTCCGGGTCTTGCTCTTGCTTCGGACAGCACAGCGCCAATACTGTTGGCATGATCGTCCTTGCAGGCATAGAACTTAGACTCGCCAACTTTATTGAGCCGCCCAAGTTTTGCTGTTATAGGACCACCGATTGGTATATATGAAAGACGCGATAACGCCTCATAGGTTATCCCTGTGGATTCTTCGTATCGGACGGCGCGCGAGAACTTAATTCGCTGCCCTAGCGGTATTGGGATGGGGATTAATACGACATAGTACGTAAGTTCACCAATTAATTGTGCCGCCAAGCCATCGGGCAAACGATTCCCTTGCAAATGCTCCTCAAGCCTCCTAATTACACTAAAAACACGATCCAAATGCATTGCTGGTCGAGTATTTAGTTCTGCACATCTCACATCGAGAGCTTTAACCAACTCTTGATCCATGTCCATGCATTTGCTCCTATGGTTTGAATCGCCCCGGGAATTGAGGAGGCTCCATTACCTGAGAGAATGGAGCCATGAACAAGTCAAACAAGTATTCACCGGAAGTCAAAGAGCGCGCGGTCCGGCTGGTGCAAGAAGCGCGCAAGGATTACCCGTCACAATGGGCAGCGGTTGAGTCGATTGCCCCCAAGATTGGCTGTGCGGCGGTCACGCTGCATGAATGGGTCAAGAAGCATGAAATCGACAGCGGTATCCGCGATGGGGTGCCGAGCGCCG